>NZ_CP039889.1:0-1212500 GCF_005221325.1 Agrobacterium tumefaciens
TGGCGAAAATTGATGGCGATCAATCGTAATAACAATATCATGATATTGTTATTACGATTGATCGCCATCAATTTTCGCCACCTTTTCAATTCACTTCCCAATCAGATTCCCTCTGGTTCCACCTATAAATAAATCCATTAAACTATAAAAACATATATAAATCACCTGTTTATAACAGTGCCAAATTGGCTGCGCACAAACAGGCGGACTCCTCCAAAAAATCTCTCATCTCTCCCACAATAATGGTGCGCTTTAATTATTTATATTTTTTCATGCTTACTCTCGCATAAATTATATGTTTTGTCGGCTCTCACTCTCTCCTGATTCAGTTACAATCACCCAATCATCGAACAGGTATTCTATTCCGTCCGATAAGTATAAATATAGAAATATATGTATTAATGTCATTCAGATAGGTAAAATATTTCAATAGCGCATATCGGCGCGACTTCGGCCCATCCAGCATACGCGGACTTGCCATATCCGCCGAACGCGACACGTCAAGCGTGTATATTAAGGATCTGTCCGCTCTGTCGGACTGAGTTACCGAACATCACACGGTTCTTTATCGGGCGCGGTAAACCTCGCTGGACGACCGACGACGTGCAATAAACTCCCGAAGGACGGGGAGAAAAAAAGCTTTACTGAACCGTCCCACGGGTGGCTCCGGCTCCAGGTAGAAAGAATGTCCGATAATGTCGCTGTTATACTCATCCAGAATGATCCAAAGCCGCATATCTGCATCAAGACCGGCCCGGCGCTTTTCAATCGCCGGGATCTCAATAGCAAAACGATCAGCTTCCGGATGCTTCGTCGTGATAGGAAAGAAAAGAACCATGTCGCCGTCCGCACGGGCGAGCCTCACGCCAACAACAACAGGTCGCCCCTTCCGACCTTCGGTTTCACCGCGGGAAGCCTCCCGGCTCCACAGATAAGGGTAACGGATTACGACTGCAGTCCCGATCTCATCGAAACCGCTCACCGAACCATCTCTTCAGTTTCCGCATAAGCGTCGACTGCTGCCTCAAATTCGTCCAGCAAAGCGTCAGGCATATTTTCAATGGTGCCAACCGCACGCAGATCAGACTGCCGCATCAAACGTTGATAATCCTCAATGTTAAGAAGGACCAGACGAGGCTTGTTGCGCTGCGTGATCGTCACCGGATGACGAAGCGCCTCAGCGATAATATCGCCGGACTTCCTGGAAAGATCACTCGTGGTGTAGGAATTACCTGAACCTGCCATCAAACGCACTCCCGTCTTGCATCGCGACGATAGCACAGCCTCAAAAGAAAATCCATGAAATACAGCAATCCTGTAAATGCTGCATTAATTGCGCGCCTAATAAATTCGGGGCGTTGGTATCCGTTACAGTCCCCCTTGACCTCTCCCTTGATGACCAAAATCAGCCTCAGAGTACCAGAGATCCGCATAGAGCCCTTGGCATCCGCACACGGAAGCCGACCCCGGAAATCGGTGGCTACGCGCAACCTTCGTCAGGCCATGCTGCTCATCTCCGGCAGCAACACGCATTTCGCTTGACCGTCCGTTCCCCCCGGAGACGGTTTCGGCGTCGCAGAACACGTCGATCGAACCTCAAGACAATCTCAGCACCATGGCTGCCTTTTGCCCGTCCATGTCCGGGCAAGCCCCTCTGATACAAGGATATCGCCGATCGAACGGCCGTCTTTCAAAAGTACCCTCAACTTTCGCCCGTACCTGTCCTCGTCGCGACCGGGCCAGGACTGCATGGTAAAAGCACGGGAGTTAACCAGTTCCAACAGCCGTACAGTCGCACGCTCCCCAAGCGCTTTTTCAGAGGCGCAGTGTGGTCTGCCAATTTCCGGCGCATCGATATCGGCAATACGAACCTTGACCCCACCGATCCACGGGGTATCTCCGTCGACAATGCAATTGACGCGGGCGCCCCCACTGCATCGCTTGTAAGAGACGGCCGGAGATGCCGTCGAAAGGACACCTTGGCCCGCGTTTTGCCGGCCTCGCGGACGCTGTATTATATCGCGCTCTTTTGCTTCCATATCCGGCTGAAAAGACAGTCCATCCTTGATCACGTAGGATATTCCAGCGCCTACGAGGAAACTCGCCAGCATCCCAAACGCAACAAGCATTATAAATGAGCTGCTCGACAGTGATGTCTGCCGCGACCTGAAATGCACAACTTTGCCCATTAAACCCCGTGCTCCTTATGCACAGGATAGCATCCGCGAGTTAATGCCACCGACAACGGGATTGCTGCAATCTTAGGGAATCCAACGGTCAGACGTTAAACACATCAGGACGTTTTCATGTATGACCAGAAAGGAACCTTTCGGTAGACCGGACGATATCGCCAGCTATGCACTCGGGAAACCACCGAATGGACTCTGGCCGGGCTCCGGCTCATCGACCACCTAATCGATCCTGAATTCTTCGACACCGTTTCCGAACGCTGTGCGTAAGTCGCTCGAACACCCTCGTCGGATCGCCGGCCAAACCAGCAATCTCCTGTGCCACCGCATCGCATCCGACGCTGACCAGTTGTGCGAGTTCCTCCACCCGTTTCAGCGTTGATGCACCGCTCAGTCCAACGTCATCAGCCAATGCCTGCCAATCGGCACGTCGCAGGTCAGGCGCATGGAACCGGTCAGAAATCCCCTGCGGCAGGCTCTGATCGACCTGGCTATAAACGGCAGCGCACATCAGGTCATAGAGTGGAGCCATCTTCGCGGACCCACCGGCACCGATCAGGATCGAGTAATTTTTCGCATGCGAGTCCGAATTGCAGATCAGGACATTGAAGATCACGGCATCAAGAAGTTTCAGCCGTTCGCCAGGAGAAACAAGATCGCTGACAGCGTCGAACATCATCTTCATGGTCACGCCTCGGCCGGTCGAGGATCGCTCGTATTTCTGCGACGGGAAATGACCTGTTAACTGGCAAAGATCTTCCTGATGCAGCCTGCGGATCTCCCCTTGCGGATCGGTGAAGCGATCATAGCGTTTCACAAGAAGATAACGTCGCCTGCCAGCCACTCCGATCGTCGCCTCGGCGGACTCCAGCCCGCAGGCACGCGCAAGCGACAGGCAAAACGCCTCGTTCTCCACGCTCCCCGCAAGCCGTTTTGTATCCGGCTTCAGGATATGCGTGGATGGCGTCCCGTCGAGCGGAACTGAAATACGGCCATCCCCGTCTACAAAAACCGGCAGTTTCTCCTGGACGCCCGCAAGCGACATGGAAACGCCGCGTTCCCCGACCAGAAAGGGTTTGGCGGGAAGTTCATTGAGAATACGCTCCAGCGTCTGCTCATCCGGAACCGGCTCCAGGTTGATGCCCGCTTTGCGCGGCGCCCCGATCGACAGTGCCCCCGCCGTGTCACGTCCGATATGACCAAGCAGACCGACTATGTCTTGCGGAGAAACCTTGAGCCGCTGGCCGATCTCGGCAAGATGTGTTTCGGGAAGCAGATTGGCAAGCCAGGGCAGCAGCTTCGCAGCACCCACGGGGCCGGAACGCAGCGGCATGGTGAGCGACACAGGAAAGGCAGAGCGGCGTGCTTCCCAGCCCGCATCGTAGTCCAGTCTCCATTCGCCTTCAAAAGTCAGACGGGCGACAGGCAAAGTCTCGTAGAAGACGGTTGTCATCGATCAGCACCGAACGTCGGCAGGAAGTTGAGGTCATCGTCCGGTGTAGAGGACACAGTCTGAACCCTCTTGAGATCGCCAATCTCCATTCCGACCGTACGCGCGACGATCAACGTCTTTTCGAGCTGACAGCTCGGCTTGCCAGCCTCAAGCTCGACGATGAAGCGTTCACCCGTTCCAGAACGGGCAGCAAGCTGGGTTTGCGTCCAGCCCAGAGCTTTGCGTCTTTCCCTGATAGCAGTGCCGAAATCGCGCGCTGACCGGAACATCGTTTACCTCCATCGGATTACTTACCGTACAGGAAGATTGTGGAGAGATCAATACAATGCTTCCCGATCGGTAAGATTATCGTTTTATCGTATTAAATCATCCTGATCGGGAAATCTCGCGTCCGAGGAAGCATCCTTTGAAATCCGGTATCGTGTATGGCCCGGTGACTCGTATACCGGACTGGATTCCAATCAGAAGACTCAACTCAATTGAGTAAGATGCGTGCCTCATGTTTTACTCTCAAAACTTTTTCCAATAGCATGATAAAAATACGAATAATGAAGATGATACTCTGTGAAACAGCTCGCCCCAGTCTCCAACACACCGTGATGCATCGGCGTCACAGCCTGGCGTCGACTTCGGGGCCTGAAGCTCACTTCGAAGGTCTTCCGTTGACGCCAGCCAGCCAACCCGGCAACCTCCCGGCATGACCCTGACGAACAGCTTCATTGCCGAACTTGTCCGTGACGCCAACAGGCTCGATCACCTTGATGGCTATCAGAAACGCCGCATGCTCGAACGAGCTGTTACCACAATCCGCGACATGCGCGAAACAATCGGTATTCCCTCCGGTCCCGGCCGCGACAGTCTCATCGACATCCAAACCGTTGCCCTGTCAATCGAACGGGGATGGCGCAGCGATGAAGAGGTGCGAAGCGCTCTGCTGCAGGCAGCAGCCATGATCCGGGATTTGCATATAGTGCTCGACAGCAGAACCGAAATCAACTTCGCCAAACCCACCGGTTGATAGCGCCCTCGTCTCGCCAAATATACGGAAAACGTCACCGGGAATGAAACAATATCCGGAAGGATGATCACCAGCTGCGAAATGCCTCAGGCAGCTTGATCTCCTCGGTCGCTGCAACGGTCGCACGGCTGACCGCTGGCGTCGCGATCTCCGTCAGGCAAAGGTCTTCTCCGGAGAACCGGGGTTCGTCGCCGGGCTTGCCGCGCGCCATCCAGTTGCGCTTGGCGTGCAGATAATCAAGCAGCCTCGCAAGCTCTGCGGCCTTCTGTTCCAGTCTTGCGACCTGCGTATCGATGATCGCGATCTCCCGCTCAGCGGACAGGCCGTCGCTGAGAAGTTCGCTGGCGATCGCGGCGATCTCCTTGAGCGGCATGCCCAGTGACTGTGCAAAGCGGATCATCAGCGCAGTGGAGACATCCCGCTCGCTGAAAATCTGGTAGGGGTTGCGACCACCCTTTGCGCCTGATTTTGGCGCCAACAGGCCCTTGCGGACATAAAAGCGCACAGTGTCCTGGCTGAGACCGGCCCGGGCAGCAAATTCTCCAATCAACATTGTTGACACCACTTGACCATGGACCATGGTCCAATCTTATAGAGCAGACTCCCTCAATTGTGGAGTTAAATGATGACAGACGATCAAACCACGCCGAAAGGCGCACCCCTCGCTTTTGTGACAGGGGCGACGGGACTTCTCGGCAACAATCTGGTGCGAGCACTCATCGCTGCGGGCTGGCGCGTACGCGCACTGGTGCGGTCCCCGGACAAGGCACGTCAGCAATTCGCCGGCCTCGACGTGGAGATCGTGTCTGGCGACATACTCGACGCGCCGGGTTACGCGCCGGCGCTCGCGGGTGTCGATACCATCTACCATACAGCCGCTTATTTCCGCGATTCCTACAAGGGCGGTCGACACTGGGACGCACTCTACGCGGCCAATGTCGAAGGTACGCGCCATTTGCTTGAGCAGGCTTATCAAATGGGCGTGCGGCGTTTCGTCCACACCAGCTCGATTGCCGTACTGCACGGCGCGAGAGGCGAAATAATCGATGAAACCATGCTGCGTGACCCACGCGACGCCGACGATTATTATCGCAGCAAGATCCTGTCCGAGCGCGTCGTACTCGGTTTTCTCAATGCCCATCCGGACTTTTGGGCGGCGATGGTGCTGCCCGGCTGGATGCATGGGCCGGGCGACATCGGACCAACCTCGGCGGGACAGACCGTCATCGATGTCGCGCTGCAGCGGCTGCCCGGAATACCGCCCGGCTCATTCTCGGTCGTCGATGCCCGCGATGTTGCGCAGGCGATGATCCTTGCCAGCGACCGGGGGCGGCGCGGCGAACGCTATCTCGCGGCCGGACGTCACATGACGATGGCCAGTCTCCTGCCCCAGATCGCGCAGCTGGCCGGTGTACCGGCACCAGGTCGCCGCATCCCGCTTTGGGCGATGCACCTGCTCGCCGCCGGTTACGAGGTCTACGCCCGACTAACGCGACGCCCGGTGCTGTTGAGCTGGGCCATGGTGCGCACTGTTGCCGACGAAAACGAGCGGTCGCGCTACGACCCGGCCAAGAGCGAACGCGAACTCGGTCTGCTTTTCCGGCCGGTCGCAGAAACCCTGCGCGACGAGGTGGCGTGGTTCCGCGCCAATGGACTCATACCGGAATGATCGCTTGATCCGATCCTCTTTCCGCAAGGGCGTATCGCTCAACAACCCGGACGGGGAGAAGAACAAAGGGATGGCTGCCAGACAGCACTGGCAACCATCCCGAAATCGCGGGCAGCGGAGACCTCATCTCCGGACTGTCTCGCCACGGCCGCCAGGTGCCCTTCTGCCTCGTCACGCCAGACGGTTGCGCCTGAACCCTGGAACACCCGGAACTGGCTGTTAATTGACCCGGCGATGTCCATGCCGAAACCGTCGCCAGATCATACAAGACCTGCGTATCGACTATTGTTCGTTTTCGCCGCGGCTCATCACCATGACAGTATCGGTATCAAGGCCTTCACCAGCATGGCCGCGCAGTCTGCCAAAACGTGTTGGTGGTTGTTTGTTGTCAGCTCTGACCAGCATGAACCGCCCGTCCGGTCCGGGGACAAAACCGGCCAACCGTCCTGACACAATCCTGCAAAGCTCTCGTACGGCTGCCGGAACGGTCGCCTGAACGTTTGCGGCAACCGTCATTGTCATTCTATAGACCTCCAACCCAGGCACAGCGGATCCTCCGGCCTTTCCCTGGCTTCAACTTGCCAGCGCCACGAAACCGGTGTGTCGGGCAACGCGCCAAATCACACTGGCTATATTCAGCCCGCAAAGATTAGGGTTTCATTAACCATACGGAGCCACCCTCCTTACAGCAACGATGGAGGTTGGCTATGGCTTACGACTGGAACCGCAATGAACGCGACAGCAGATTTGATGAACTGGCGGCAGCTCTCATATTCTTCACCGTCGTCAGCCTGCTTCTGGCGTCCGCCTATCTTGTGACGAGCTTTGCCGGATAGGCAGGTTGTGTCTCGATAACGGGCCTCGCAGCGTTCCAGAGGCAGGGCAACGGCGCTTTCCACCAAGGACCGCTGCCGAGCCTCTGAGCCAGCTCCAGCGTCGCTCACACGGCAATCCGGACCGTTTCCACCTGCGGCCGCCTCTCGCGCGTCTTTGGCCTCAGCAGGCGGATACGCGACTGCGGCTCAATCACAGACCAGTAGGGCTGTATCAGTTCACGCAGCATCCGGCGCAGTTCCGGCCAAGGGGTCTCCTCGTTGCGAAGCTCCGGATCGTACATCACCAGCATGCAATGCAGCTTGGCGGCAATGTCGTGGATGTAATAGGGCTGCAGCGAAATCAGCACACGCCCGGCAATGCCCTCGAACCGGGCAAGGTCCTGCGTCTTGGCAAGGCTTGTGCTGTAGCCGATGCGACGGTCGGCCGCATTCCATACCCGCCTCAGTCTCAGCAATTCCAGACGCGCGCTCTCTGCCGCTTCAGCGCCAATCCGCGGCGCCAGTTCCCTGATTTCCTCGAAGGAGGCCCACTTGCCGGGCGTGCCAAAAGTTCATTTCCACAGCGACGATCTGCGGGGTTACATCAAGCACGGCCGTATCGATCCCTGGCTCCCGCAATCCCATCAGCAGAACCGCATGATCATGCAGATCGCCGCCGACGTTGCAGGGCGCTACGCCGAGGCAGGTTATTTCGTCATCCTCGATGGCGTCGTGCGACCGGACTGGCTGCCGGCCTTCACGGCGCTTGCTCGCACGCTGCATTACATCGTACTGCGAACGACAGTGATGGAGGCGATCGAACGCTGTCAGGCGCGCGGCGGCGACAGCCTCAGCGACCCGCTTGTCGTGGCCGATCTTCACTCCCAGTTTGCCGATCTCGGCGCCTATGAGCACCACGCCCTCTCTGTGTCAGGCAAGGACGAACAGGCAGCTCTGCAATCGGTCATCAATGCGCTGCAATCGGCACGTTTCCGTATTGATGCCACGAGCGATGGCAATCGATAACAAACACCCAGGTGAAGCACGCGTGTCTGTACCGACCGTTAATCTCTTCCGTCACGGCGAAACGGCCTGGAACTGCCTTGGCGGTTTCAGCGGCAACGGGGGAAGCGTCCCAGCGGCCGGTTGCCATGCCAAACAGAAACAGTTTAAGGAATTTGATGTTTCCTTATAACTACTGCGCCAGCTGTCGCGATCCCGGTTATAAGGGAAAGATTGGAACCTTATAACAACATAAGTCCGCCGCCAGGATCGCTTGCCATGACACAAATTGACCTCGCATACCGGACAATGTTCGCGGAATTGGCGCAGCGATCGTTCGACGCACAGTTCTCCACCGACTTCCCTCATAATGGACGGTTCGTGAACGTCCCCGTGAAAGGCAAGGGATACTGGTACTTCGAGTATCCGACGCCTGATGGCGACAAGCGGCGCTATGTAGGGCCGGAAGCAGATGAGGAAATAACCGCGAGAGTACACGCCCACAGGGAAGTCAAAGACGACCTCAGGGAGCGGCGTCGGCTCGTCAACGCACTGACACGAACGGGCGGCATGGCGTCGCCTGAACGTTTTGCGGGCGAAGTAACCAAAGCTCTCGCTGACGCCGGATTGTTTCGCCTTCGAGCCCTCATCATAGGCTCGGTTGCGTTCAGCTGCTATTCGGGGCTGCTAGGGGTTCGTCTTCCAAACGCCTCGCTCCAGACGGGCGACGCCGACTACGCCCAGGATTTCGCAATCAGCGCGGAAGTCGGGGACATCACCCTGCCACCGATCCTGGACGTCCTGCATACCGTCGATCCGTCCTTCAGGGCAGTGCCGCATCAGGCGGACAAGGTGCGTGTGGCCGCCTTCGTGAACTCGGGCAACTATCGCGTAGAGTTCCTGACGGGGAACCGCGGGTCGGACGACCATACGGGCAAGCCGTCACCCATGCCTGCTCTCGGCGGCGCGTCGGCAGAAAACCTTCGCTTCCTGGACTACCTGATCTACGAACCCGTGAGAACAGTGCTGCTGTACAGAGAAGGCGTGAGCGTCAATATCCCCGCTCCCGAGCGCTACGCCATTCACAAGTTGATTGTTGCGTCCCGGAGGCGCAACGATGCCCTGGGCAGGGCAAAGCGTGACAAGGATATTCAACAGGCATCGCTGCTGTCAGAGGCCCTGGTGGAAACACGGCAAGGATATTTGCTGGCCGACGTCTGGAACGAGGCGTGGGAGCGTGGTCCCGCATGGCAGGAAGCAATCACTTCAGGCCTTGCCATGATGCCGGATACAATTCAGCGAACATGTCTTCTACGAATTCGAGCACACAAAAATCCGCAAGGTCTGGTCGATCGTCGACAAGGCCGCAATCGAGCGCCAGCTTGGCCGATAGCATCCTCGGTGACAACAGGGACAGAAAAGAGGCCCTGCACTACGCCCGCTCAGTCGCATCGCTTGTCGAGAATACCGCCACAAGCTGGAAACGGCATCTGGAAAGCGAACACCGCTCGGAAACATGGCAGCGTGAGAAACGGGATATCGTCGAGGTTCCCGCTCTCACAAAGCGTAGCGAGGAAATCCTCACGCGCTTCGATGCCCTTTCCTATGAGCAGAGGCCAGAGTTTATCCGCCAGATGATGAACACAAGCGACGGCCTCCAGGCATTGCAGGAGGTCACAACAATAACGCAAGCCCTGACGAAGCGGTTCGGTACGACAAACCTGCGCAACAGGGATCTGGACAAGCTCCGGATCACGGCAGACGCACATGTTTCTGTCGAACGCATCAGGCAGGTGGCCGGACTGGTCGAGCGGGTACACCACGCCGAGCTCGTCCAGAAGCAAAAGCTCACCCTCGGTTTGACGCAGCGGCTCGGGATGCGAATGTGAGAACCGTCGCGCCCGCGCGCGTAAAAGCAGGGGCCCACCAGAGAGGGCACACCCTGCCCTCGCCGTCTGCCAACAGGGGACCACAAACATCGTGGCAACGCAGGCCATTGCCAATATTTCGCGAGCGACGGAACCGTTCGTCCTTTCCCGCATTCATAAATCAGGTGGACCTTTCCCCCTCCGCCTGTCCCCTCCTTGCAGCCCTGTAAGGTGGCACGACTCGAACCCTCCCCCGCCGGAGGGTTTCTTTTTTGATGGAGTGGCTATGGTGACTAAGTGTCAAAATGTTCCGCTAGTTATGTAACGGAAAGCAGTATCTCGAGACTCCGAAAATACAGTTACAAAAGAAATCAGGACCAGCGGAACTACCTTCTTTGTAGAACGGCCGAATAATACCTGGATGACGGTGATCCTCGCTACCACCATGGGGCCGCAGAAACCGTTCAACGCGTGGGTCGAAACTTCCTCGCTCAAAAGGTGACAGCCAGGGCTCTTGCAACGGGAGCCACTTCCCGATCGAATATCAGGCCATATGATCTTTACTTTAAGATCATATGGACTATATTACGAATATCAGGAGGCCACTATGCAAATCGCCGTCAAGCCCCACAAACCCGCGGAACTCAATGCCGTTGCACTCAAGGCTTATGCCAAAGTCGCCGATGCATGGTCGCTGAGCCTAAGGGAAGCAGCGGGCCTCGCCGACATGTCGGAGAGCACATGGAAGCGTGCGCGCAAACCGGGGTTTACCGGCGAATTGACGAAAGACCAGTTGCTGCGCCTCAGTGCCGTGATCGGGATCTACAAGTCGCTCGAACTCTACTTCTCTGAGCAACTCTCCAGAAGCTGGTTCACCCGCCCGAACACGGGCCCGCTCTTCAGCGGCGCGCGGCCGGTCGACACCGCCATCGATGGCGGTCTCCCGCAAATTCTGGCGATCCGAACCTATCTCGATGCTCTGCGGGGCGGCGCATGAGGAAAACCGAACTGTCGGTTCGGGGACTGGTCCGCCTGCTGCCCGCGACCTACCACAAGCCGCCGGCGCTTCGCGGTCTGGTCGACAGCGACGAGGAACTGGAGGTTCTTGCCGAGATCGAGGGGTTGACCAGCGCCCGGTTGCTCGCCGAGCGCGGCCGCAATCCGCATCTCGATCCGCGAGAGCTCGCCTGGCGGCGGCGCAACCGTGATCTCAGGATCTACGGCGACACGCACGTCAATGCCGCCTTCACCTATACGCGGACAGGTGGCAACCGCTTCAACTCCGAAGATCGCGGTGCCTGGTACTGCGCCTGGGACGTGATGGTATCGGTTGCGGAGGTCGCGTGGCACAGGACCCGCGAACTCCGTTTCACCGGATCGTTCCATGACAGCGCCCGTTATGTCGAACTGATCTCCGACTTCATCGGAGAATTCGACGACCTGACCGATGAACCCGAACACGCCGCGCTCAACCCGGACCCGGAGGTTGGCTATCTCGAGGGACAGGAACTGGCCGCCCGGTTGCGAAGAGATGGAAGCCGCGGCCTCATCTATCCCTCCGTCCGTGCGCCCGTCGGAAACTGCCTGGTTTGTTTCGATCCGGGGGCTGTCCAGAACGTCCGGCCCGGCGCGTCCTGGGATCTGAGCTGGCAAGGCACGCCGGACTATTCGATCGTCGCCATCTCGTAGCAGCGACGCAGTACAGGTTTCCGCGGGATGGTCGACTGCGGGTTACGACGTCACCCACTCACCTTCGGCAATGAACCCACCAATCTGGCGTTTCCAGAGCCGTGCAAACAGGCCGTCCCGCTCAACCAGTTCGTCCGGTCGCCCCTCTTCGACAATCCTCCCGTGGTCAAGGACGATAATACGATCCATGCTGGCGATGGTGGACAAACGGTGGGCAATGGCGATCACCGTCTTGCCCTCCATCACAAGATTGAGCTTCTCCTGAATGGCGGATTCGGACTCGCTGTCGAGTGCCGACGTCGCCTCGTCGAGGATCAGGATGGGCGCGTCTTTCAGGAGTACCCGGGCAATGGCAACCCGCTGACGCTGCCCGCCAGAAAGCTTGATGCCGCGGTCTCCGACAAAAGCCTGATATCCTTTTCGCCCTTCACTGTCGGCAAGATCGGCAATGAAGGCATCGGCCTTCGCCACTTTCGCTACCTGCTCTACCTCCTCCTGCGTTGCCTCTGGTCGCCCGTAGCGGATATTGTCGCCAACCGACCGGTGCAGCAACGCCACATCCTGGGCAATCACCCCGATATTGCGGCGCAGGCTCATCTGTGTGACCTCGCGAATATCCTGACCGTCGATGCGGATGACTCCGCTCTGAATGTCGTAGAAGCGCAGAAGCAGATTGACCAAGGTCGTTTTTCCAGCACCCGACAGACCCACAAGGCCGACTTTCTCCCCGGCGCGCACGGTCAACGACAGATTATCGATTACTGGCCTGCCTGACTTGTAGGCAAAGCGGATATGGTCGAAATCGATGTTCCCATGCGGAACGCGGAGTTCGGCGGCACCGGCACTGTCGGTGATCGTCGGCGGCGTCGTCATGACAGGCATGGCGTCCTTGATCGTGCCAATCGCCTGAAATATCTGCTGGCCCATCTGCAGGAAGGTGAACGTGTGCCCCGACAAGCGTTGCAGGATATAGACGGCACCGACAAATTCGCCGACCGTGATGAACCCCTTTACCAGGCCGGAAAACCCCACCGTTAGAATTGCCAGCCACAGCGCCATGTTGAGCGCCACGACGACCAGTTCGGACGCGCGATAGACACGCTGTTCCCGATGCTGCGTCTGCACGGCTTTCATCAGGATGCGGCGGATTGCGCCTGCCTCGCTGTCTTCGGCGGCGAATTGCTTGATCATCTGCATGTTGCTGTAGAGATCGGTTATCGCCCCCGAGACAAGGCTCTTTTGTTTCGCCGAGCGCCGTGACCGCTCCGTGAAGACGGGAGCCAGTTTGACGGCGAGAACCACATTCAGCACGATCCAGACGAGCACCGGCAGCGCCAGCTGCCAGGACAAGGCGGCAAGGAGCGCAAGAGAGCCGATCATTTGCAGAAGGAAACGCGGTCCTATCTGAAACGCGTTGATGATCTGCTGCTGAACGGCTGACGAGACCTGCGAAAGGCGTGAGGCCACCTGCCCTGCATAAAGCTCATGGAAAAATGCCAGATCTTGCCGCTCCACGGCCTTGTGGCCCTGCCACTGGATGGCCGCCGGCATGGCGATGCCGAGCGTGTGCGAATTGAGCGTATTGAGAAGAAACGACGCCACCGGCATCGCGGGGAAAATCAACAGCCCAAGCACGGTCAGCAGCGGCCATTCACTGCGCAGGAAAGACTGCGCCCCCTGCGCCGTCACACCATCGACGATAACAGACAATCCCCAGATGATAGACAGGTTGATGGCTTCCACCGCCATGGATGACAAGGCGAGTGCAATGAGGACGCCGCGAAACATCCCGATGAAATGCAAAAGCACAGCCACGGGTCCTTTCGACGGCAGCGGCCGGAAGGGAATATCAAGCGGCTGTATCAGCCTCTCGAAAGGGCGAAAGATCGTATCTGAAATCGACATGGGCCTCTCGGATCGCAGTTTGGCATCGATGGGGAGGAATCAGCTACGCGCCCGGCATGGAACCATGCATGGCGTCCAATCTCAATTACCGGATGTGTTTTTGCAGCCAGAGGATCGTTATTCAGGCTCGGCGAGGGTTGCGCTTGAAATGTTGTCCGCCCGGCGAAAACTGTTCCGCGAGTGTAGTTACAATCGTGCGATTGCCCCCTGACCGGTTAGTATGGCGGCATCCATCTCGGGATCCGCATCGGCTATGCCAATTCTATACGCCCTGTATTCCCACGATTGCGAAGCTGGTTAAACGGAATAACGGCGATACGACCGTCGAAAGTGCCAACGGCCAAAGAATCGTCAGCCGCATCCATGCAGTAAATAACCGTTGGAAGACCTTCGATCGTCACCTGCCCGGTAGTCACCACCGCCCCATCCGCTGCGTTCAGCGTGGAGAGTGTACCGTCCAGAAACGCCACAAGGATCAACCCTTCTTTTCGAGCATGCACGATGGCGCTCGCGCTGGCATTGATGGCAAAGCGCCAAATCTCCCGGCCCGCATCGGCATGTCTGAACGATCTGGAATGGAGGCCGCCACCTATGGCATCGTCGTTCGTGATCGGTCTGCGGAATATAAAACCGGGCCGCATCCTGTCGTTCGACGAGAAGGCAGCGCTCATCTGGGGCGAGTTGATGGCACAAGGAAAGGCGTCGGGCCGTCCAAGAAGTGCACTGGACACGATTGTCGCGGCCATTGCCCAGTCCAACGGTTGTATTGTTGTGACCGACAATGAGCGAGATTTTCACGGAGTCGAAATCATCAATCCCCTCCGGCAAACCGCGATCTGAACCGGCTGGAAGTTTACTGCTCTTGAACAAATTCCCCTGAGACGCACGGAGCCATCATGATGCGGCCCCTCACCCCACGCCATCCTCCCAATAAGGCGGGTCGCCGAACGACGCTTTCAAGTGAGCCGCAAGTGCGCGCAATTTTGCCGAAGGGCGGCGGCCCTCGGGGTGCGCAAGAAAGACGAATTCCGCGTCCGGCCGAACGCCGACATCGACGATGCTGAGCTTCCCATCGCGAATATCCGGTCCTGCGATGAAAAGCGGAAGGAGTGCAATACCAAGACCGGCGATTGCCGCATCTCGCAGCATGTCACCGTTGTTCACTCTGAATCCAATGCGTGCACGAACGATTTCAATGCCTCCAGGCGTAAGGAAACGCCAATCCGCAACACCTCGGTTCGTGTAGAACAAACCCCTATGGGCGGCGAGTTCCGTAGTTGTTGCAGGCGTCCCGTTGACCGCCAGATAGGCTTCGGAGGCCACCAAGACACGGCGGCTTGGCGCCAGACGCCAGACCATCAGTCTCGAATCGTCAATCGCCCCATGGCGCACGACACCATCGTAAACGTCTGATGCAATATCGACGCGCCGATCGTCGAGTTCGAGCGACATCTCGATATCGGGATTGGCAGCCAGGAACGGATACAAAGCCGGTCCCAAGTGCATCCGGCCGAAGGTGACAGGCGCAGCGATGCGGATTGGACCGCCCAGCGTTCCACGCCGCTCGGACAAGTCCGCCGCTGCCTCAGAGACCTCTCGCAGGATTCGCTTGGCGCGTTCGAGAAAGGCAGCGCCATCCTCCGTCACCGAAACGCGACGTGTCGTGCGGTGGAGGAGAGTAGCGCCGAGGCTGCGCTCCAATTCCGCCAGTCGTTCACTCACGACCGATTTTGACAGTCTGAGCGTGCGTGCCGCCCCGCTGATCGAGCCCTCTTCGGCGACAGCCACGAAACTCGCAATGCCATCCAGTTTCATTGTTCGGCCTTTCCGAAAAGTACGTCCGCCATTGATACAGTAGTACGAACAGCAAGCTTGCGCCACATTCGCACTTACGAAAACTCACACAATGAGAAGGAATTCGGATCATGGATAGGCTCAAAAGCAAGCGGGCGCTCATCACCGGTGGCACCAGCGGCATCGGACTTGAGACAGCACGTCAATTTATCAAAGAGGGTGCACGGGTAGCAGTCACGGGAACCAACCCCGCGACGCTGGATGCTGCACGGCGGGAGCTTGGCCCGAGTGTATTGGTCATCAAGGCAGATGCTGCCGACGTGGATGGCCAGAAGGTCGTCGCTGAAACGATCAGGGAGGCATTCGGGGGCATTGACATCGTCTTCGTCAACGCAGGCGTCGCCCTTCTCAAGCCTCTGGAAGCATGGGACGAAGAAGGCTTTGATAGGGTTTTCAACATCAATGTGAAAGGCCCGTATTTTTTGCTGCAGGCACTGCTGCCGATACTGGCCAATCCGGCTTCGATCGTGCTGAACACCTCGGTAAATGCCCATATCGGCATGCCTAACTCGAGTGTCTACGCCGCCTCGAAAGCGGCGCTGCAGTCATTCATCCGCACGTTGTCCGGCGAACTGATCGCGCGCGGCATCCGGCTGAATGCGGTGAGCCCAGGTCCCATTTCTACACCGCTCTATGGCAAGCTTGGTTTCACTGAGACTGACCTGAAGAATGTCGCTGAAAGCATTCAAAATCTGGTCCCGGCCGGCCGCTTTGGCGAACCGTCCGAAATTGCAAAGGCAGTAGTGTTCCTGGCATCGGACGAAGCGGCCTATACGGTCGGAAGCGAGATCATGATCGACGGTGGCATGGGCACATTGTGACACTCCCCAACCACCGGGATCCGGCGACAGTAGGCGCCGGGTTCCGAAGGTTGCCAGATACCAAGGCGCGCCATCGCTGTTGATGTCTGCTTTCGGTCAGCGGCCAAGCTGGTCTCTGTGTCCGACATGAAGGCGCAAAACGGTCGTAATGGGCGATTGGCATACGCTCAAGAAAATGCCGTTTCGGCGTCTTCGCCCTGAAGCGATTCGAACGAGTGATCCCGCCGTTGCGCAGAAGACCGGTTGCTGGCGCCGGTCTTCTGCGAGGGAACGAGCTTTGTTCACCGCTTCTTCAATGAGGGCTGCGACCACCTCTGGCTTCGAGACCATCACCACGTGCTATGCACCTTTTGCGACGACTGTGTGCTTTGAGCCTGCGCCACATGAAGACCGGGAAGCAAAAACCACGTATACCCTGATCTTCATCACGTGTTGGCAATACTACAACTTGCAAGATAATAGCGGATGGTGTGATCGATCGATCCGAGACACAGGATACCCCGGTGATCCCTTCAGCCCGTCAAGGCCGCCTTGATGTTTGGGACCTGTGTCGCGGAAACCATCTTGGCCAGCGTTCATGTGCGAACGCAACAACAGGCCGGACATATGGACGCAAGCGATCAGATCAAATTATCTCGAAATATCTTGCGGGTCGGGGGCCGTCCACATAAGGGATCTGAACCAGCGACGGGCCAATTAGACCAGCTAAATTCCTGATTGGATTGCCTTAAAAATCACAAATGAATGCCATTCGGGACTGGTTGCGGGGGCCGGATTTGAACCTGCGGCTGAGGGCTCCTCGCCCGACGGGAACTGTCCACAAATTTAGCATTAGGGAATTCGTTTCCGTCAGTTCCGTCAGACGGCGGCGATCCGAGGGCGGAAGTGAGCGAATAACACCCGACATCAGAGCATTGCAACCGCAGTTTCGCCATCATCGCCACCACGATCTCGCGTGCGGCTCAGGCCGGAGATTTTCGTCGGCAGCGCGAGCCGCTTCCGGCGCGCGGTGAAGCGAGCGATCAGCGGCCAATCGGTGACCGCTGATGTTCGTTGGTGGTGGCATGGGTCGAACCGCCTTGCTTCACATGGCCAGAGCAGCCTGATGGATTTCTACGAGCTCTTCGTAACAGGAGATATTGCTGGCCAGGACTGGTTGTCCATCGAGCAGCTTTTTACGTTCCAGCGAGAACGGCAGGGAACGGCCGCCGGCCTCGTTGACGAGGCAGAAGCCGGCCATGCAATCCCAGGCACGCATATGGGGCTCGTAATATCCGACAAGGCGTCCTGCCGCGACATAGGCCAGCATCAAGGCTCCCGAGCCGTTGCGGATGAAGTTTCCGCCGCGGGCCAGCACATCGCTGATGATGTGACCAACGCGCTGCGGCGTGACATAGTTGTTGCTGCCTATGCCCGTCAGCGCGTTCTGCAGGTTCCTTGATGGATCGAGTTGCAGGCGCGCGCCATTCAGGGTCGCGCCATGGCCCTGTGCGGCAGCGTAGATTTCCTGCGCACACGGGACCTTGATGACGCCGACGACCGGGACGCCATCGCGGATGACGGCAACGGAAACGCACCAGCTTGGCATGCCATTGACGAAGGGGGCGGTGCCGTCGATTGGATCGACAACCCAGGTATAGCCGGAGGTGCCGTCTTGATAACCGTGCTCCTCACCGAGGAAACCATCATCCGCGAAGGCTGCGGCGACGCGCTCGCGTAGCATGGTCTCGACGTTACGGTCTGCGACGGACACCACGTCTTGTAGATCGCGCTTTGTCTCGATGACGAGGCTGTCCCGCTTGTTGAAATAGTCGAGCGCCATTAAACCGGCCTCTTCCGCCAGCGTTTTTGCCAGCGCGAAGCGTTGATCGAGGCCGTCATTCTGTCCTGTCATTTCCATTTTCCTTGAGTCTATGAGTCTTCAAGCGTCGATGAGGGCTATGCCACGGTTTTTGAAATTGAGTGTGACATCGCTCGTTTCGCGTTGCGTGTGGTTCATTTCATGATCGACGATGAAGAGCGTGCCGACTTCGGTCTCGACTTCATATTCGATGTGACCGCCGAGATAAGCCGTGTGCAGCACGCGGCCGGGCATGCCGCTGCCGCCCGCCGCACCGATGATGATGGCGCCGGGACGCACGGCAAGCTTGGCGGTACCGGAGCGCGGGCCGCGGCTTCGGACCCGATGTTCCATGTTGCCAACCCGCACGAGGGATTCTTCACCCGTCTGGGACACAACTTCGCAGGGCACCACGTTGGCCTCTCCCATGAAATCCGCAATGAAGGAGGAGGCGGGCGCCTCGTAAAGCTCGCGGGGCGCGCCAGACTGGGCGATTTCTCCTTCCTTCATGACGATGATGCGATCCGATACCGCGAGCGCCTCATCCTGGTCATGCGTGACATAAACGGCGGTGAAGCCGATCCTTTGCTGAAGCTCGCGGATATCGGTGCGCACGCGCCGGCGCAGGCGCGCATCGAGGTTCGACAAGGGTTCATCAAGGAGCAGCACCTGCGGCTCCAACACGAGGGCGCGGGCGACCGCGACGCGCTGCTGCTGGCCGCCGGAGAGTTCCGCCGGCAGGCGGTGGCCCATGCCCGCGAGGCCGACGAGCTTGAGACCCTCTTCGGCCTTTTCCCGCGCCTCGGCCTTTTTCAGGCCCGAGGACTGGAGGCCGTAGGCGACGTTATCCAGCGCGCTCATATGCGGAAACAGAGCGTAGGACTGGAAAACCATCGAGACATCCCGCTCATTGGCGGGAAGCATGGTGACATCCTTGTCGCCGATGAGAATGCGGCCGGAATTGGGATGTTCAAGGCCGGCGAGCATGCGAAGCGTCGTCGTCTTGCCGCAGCCGGAGGGGCCGAGAAGCGTGACGAGCGTGCCGGGCTCGATGGTCAATGAAAGGTCTGGAATGGCGGTGAATGCGCCGAAGGTCTTGCGGACATTTTCGAAGACGACGGAGCCCGGTTTGACGGTAATCATGCGACTTTCTCCTGAGGATGAGAAACGGATTTGGGTTCATCGAGGCCCGCGACGCGGTTTTCGCGCCGCAGACGTCTTTCGCCGACGATGAGCTGGAAGCCTGCGATGATGGTGATCATGACGACGATCAGCATCGAGGAATATGCGATTGCGACACCGTATTCGCCGTTTTCCACCAGGCCGACGATATAGGACGTCGCCATATTGTATTGGGCGCTGACGAGGAAGATGACCGCGCTGATCGACGTGATGGCCCTGACGAAGGAATAGACCAGCGCCGCCCTGATGGCCGGGCGCAACAGCGGCAGCACCACCAGGCGAATGGTGCGGAAGCTGTTTGCCCTAAGCGTGAGCGAGGCTTCGTCGAGGCTCTTGTCCAGTTGGCTCATGGCCGCGATGCCGCCGCGCACGCCGACCGGCATGTTGCGGAACACGAAGCAGGCAATGAGGATCAGTGCCGATCCCGTCATTTCGAGCGGCGGCAGGTTGAAGGCCATGATGTAGCTGACGCCGATGACCGTGCCGGGAATGGCAAAGCTCATCATCAGGGCGAATTCGAACAGGTTCCGGCCGGCAAATTTCTGCCGGACGATGATATAAGCCGTCAGCAGCCCGACAGCTGCGGTGAGCGGGGCGGAAATCAGGGCGATCTCCATCGTCGTCCAGAAGGAATTCCAGGCGACGCCCGTCCAGGCGATCGAACCATTGCTGAGGCTGACGGAGAAGGCGCGGACGTAATGTTCGATCGTCAGCGTGTTATCAAGGCCCCAGGTCTTCACGAAACCGCCGACGAGGATCATGCCATAAACGACGATGGTGAAGAGCATCCATGGAATGACGAGCGCGTGTACCGCAATCGACATGGATTTCGGAAGGGCGATATGCGCGCCGCTGTCGCCCTTGCCGGTGACGGTGGCGAAATTCTTGCCGGCCAGCCAGAAGCGTTGGGCAATGAAGGCTGACAGCGTAAAGCAGAGCAGCACGATGGCGAGGACTGCCGCGCGGGATGGGTCATTCTGCGAGCCGACGACGGCGAAGAAGATTTCCGTCGACAGAACGCCGTGGCTGCCGCCCAGCACCAGGGGATTGCCGAAATCCGCCATGCTTTCGATGAAGCCGATCAGAAACGCATTGGCGAGGCCCGGCTTCATCAGCGGAAGCGACACGCGCCAGAAGGTGCGCCAGCGGTCTGCACGCAGCGTCTGCGATGCCTCCTCCATCGACGGGCTGACGCCTTCGACGACACCGATCAGGACGAGGAATGAAATCGGCGTAAAGGACAGGACCTGCGCGATCCATATGCCCGTCAGGCCATAGAGCCAGCGGCCCGGCTCGATGCCGAAGACACTCGACATGAATTCGGTGACGACGCCTGCACGGCCGAAAAGCAGCGTCAGGGCAAGGCCGATGACGAAAGGCGGCGTGATGATCGGTAGGATCGTCAGCAGCCGCAGGCCTTTCTTGAACGGAAAACGCGTGCGGGTGGCGACCAGCGCGAAGGCCAGTCCGAGGATGGTCGATCCCGCCGCCGTCATGATGGCGAGGAAAAGTGTGCGCCATGCGACACCGCAGCGGCCGGCACTGACGACACAATCAAGGCTCCAGATGCCGGGATCACGCATGTTGCGGATAAATCCATCGGGATTGAACGAGCCGTCAAAGTCCTGCACCGCCCCGACCATCATGCTGCCGATGGGATAAAAGACGAAAACGCAGACCAGGAAGACGAGAAGCGAAATAGAGGAGACGACAAAGACGTCGCCCTTCATGAAGCCCCGTTCGGCGAGACCAAAGGAAATGAAGAGCACGAAGACGAAAGCCATCGTAACCGCACCCGCGCCCATGGAGGGCTGCCCGTCGGCCATGGCGCCGAAGAGGCTTTCACTGGCCTGCCAGGTCCACCCGGTAAAGCCGATCGCCAACCCCTGAAGCACGAGGAAGGCGAGCCCGAGAGCACCGGCGGCGGCGAGAAGCCTACCGCGCAGGAGAGGATCGGACAGCGTCCGCGCAACGGCTCCCAACAGAAAGAAGATCAGGACGCCGAACAGCCAGGTTCGGCCTTCGGTCATCATCTGGAGAATGCCGGGCGCGACCTGCGACGATGTCGGAAAATCCGACAGCCAGCCGAGGCCGAAAAATCCGCTTTCGATGCGGTACCAGGGCACCAGCACCAGGGCAGCAAGGCCCAAGGCCAGAACAATATCCAGCCTGCGATTGCCATGGGTCATGGTCAACCTCACAAAATTGAGTGTGTCGGAAAGGGGCTGCCTTCGTCATTCTGAAACGAAGGCAGCCGGCATGGAATATCAGTTGGCGGCGGCGCCGACGTCCTTATCCCAGCGCTCCAGCAGGGCCTTGCGCTTTTCAGGATCGCCATAGGTCTTGAAGTCGTAATTGATCAGCTTGATATCCTCGAAGCGCGGCGCTTCCTTGGGGATCTCGGCCGTCTTGTTCGACGGAAGCTGGAACGACTTCGCATCCTTCATGCGCGATTGAACGTCGGGCTGAAGCGCCCAGTCGTACCAGGTCTTGGCGTTTTCGAGATTGCGCGCGCCCTTGACGATCGACATGGAACCGATTTCGTAGCCGGTGCCCTCACACGGCGCGATCGACTTCACCGGAAAGCCTTCCGCCGTCTGAGCCACGGCATCGTGCATGAAGACGATGCCGACAGCCGTTTCGCCGCGAGCCGCCGCCTTGACCGGTGCCGAGCCCGACTTGGTATATTGCGAAATATTGCCGTTGAGCTTCTTCAGGTAATCGAATGCCTGATCTTCGCCCATGATCTGCACCAGCGAGGCGAGTGCCGTATAGGCCGTGCCAGAGGAATTCGGGTTGGCGATCTGGATTTCGCCCTTCAGTTCGGGTGCGAGAAGGTCCGCCCAGCACTTCGGTTCCTTGTAGCCCTTCTTCTTGAAGATATCCGTATTGTATCCCCAGCCGAGCGCACCGGCATAAACGCCGACCGTCTTGTAACCCGCACTTTCGGCCTGGTTCTTCGCCCAGTCCTGCAACTGGTCGAGCATCTTCGATTTATATTCCAGCGTCAGGTTTTCAGACGCCGCCTGAAGATGCGGATCGCCGGTGCCGGCCCACCACAGATCGGTCTTTGGGTTGCGCGCCTCCGCGCGGATCTTGGCATAAGCCTCGCCAGAGGACATGCGCACCATATTGACCTTGATGTCATGGCTCTTTTCGAAGTCACCCTTCATCTGCTCGCAGATCACCACGTCAGCCGCGCAGATGAGATTGAGGTCGCCGGCAGCATGGGCCGGAACGCTCAAGAGCGTTGTGCCGGCCAGAAGCAGGCTGGATATGATCGTCAGTCGCATGATTTCCTCCATTGTTTGCGTCTGAATAAGGTCTGCGGACATGGCTTCGCCGTTCGACATGCCGGTGGCTGTCGTTCTGGTCCGCTTCAAGTCGTCTGGTTATTGGCTGGGGGGATGTACTTCCGTATCAAACCGCCGCAACAGCCTCCCCCGTTCTTCCGGTGTGCCGAAGGTCGCAAAGTCATAATCGACCATCTTGATCAGCGAGAGGTCCGGCGCGCCTGCCGGCAATGCTGCCTTTGCATTTGACGGCACCTGGTTCTGTCCCGCGGCAGCCCCCGTTGCCTGCCCTTCCGGGTTCAGCGCAAAGTCCACGAACCTGCGGGCCTCCTCCCGGTTTTTCGTGCCCCTGACGATGCTGACCGCACCGATCTCATAACCGGTTCCCTCACAGGGAGCGACGATGACGAGGGGCGCACCCGCCTCCTTCTGGGTGACGGCGTCATGCATGAAGGATATGCCGATCACTGCTTCGCCGCGCGCCGCCGCCTTGACCGGCGCGGAGCCTGCCTTGGTATATTCGGCCACGTTCTGATCGAGCGCCTTCATGTAGCTGAACGCCTCTTCCTCGCCGAAAAGCTGGACGAGGGTCGCGAGCATGGTGAAGGCGGTGCCCGACGAGTTCGGATTACCAGCCAGAATCTTACCGCGATAAGTCTCGCTGATCAGGTCTTTCCAGCAACTTGGAACCGGGAGACCCTGCCGCTGCAAGAGATCGCTATTATAGGCAAAACCGAGCGCACCCGCATAAATGCCGGCAGATTGCCCGCCGGACATGGTGTAGAAATTCTGCGCCCAGGGAAGAACCTCGGTCTCATTTTTCGAGGCATAGGCTTCCAGCAGCCCTTCGGATGCGGCCTGCAAATGAGTGTCGCCCGTGCCGGCCCACCAGACGTCGACCGTGGGGGCGTCCTTTTCTTTTCTGACCTGTTCGAGAATTTCGCCGGTGCTCTTGCGGACCATGATGGTCTGCACGCCGGTTTTCGTCTCGTAAGCCCGCTGCATCGTTGCGCACCAGGCATCATCCGCCGCGCAAAGGATGTTCAGCTTTCCATCGGCCTGCGCCCCGGCGGTCCCGAGGGCCCACAGGGCTAAACCGGCGCTGAATGCCGCAAGCGATGCTTTCACCTTGTCCTCCTCTGGAACCTCCCCGTTCCATTCTTGAGGACAAGCATGCCAGAACCGTGAATTTCAGCAATCCATTGAATGGTTACCTATTTTTCAACAAAGGATGCCTTCGGGGCGGAATTGGTTACGAATATTACAAATGTATCAGAACCCGTCATCATCGAGCTTTTGAATATTCGAGTACTCTTGCATATGATCGGTGATGGGAGGACTTCATCGTGCAGAAACAGAGGATCGGGATACTGATCGTCGAAGACGATCCTGATATGGCGGAACTGATTGCCGATCTTGTGGAGGCCGAAGGCTGGTCTCCGCTTGTGGTGCACTCGGCAGAAGATGCCGCGGCGACACTGGGACACGAGCAAATCCATCTCGTGCTGCTGGATCACAATCTGCCCGGAATCTCCGGCAGAACCTTCGCCCAGCGCATCCGCACCGAGTTGGGGCTGAATGTCGGCATCGTCATGGTAACCGCGGCCGGCAGCGCAACCGAGCGCGTGCTGGGTCTGGAAACCGCCGCCGATGACTATGTCGTCAAACCTTTCGAGCCGATTGAACTGACAGCACGGATCAAGGCCGTTCTGCGGCGCATCGCTCCGTCTCTCAAGGTCGAGAAGGAGCCGGAGCGCGAAACCGAGACGAATTCGCTGAGACTTGGAGACTGGGCGGTTGATCTTTCTGGGCGGCGCGCCGTCTGCCTTGCAGACCGCAGCAGGACGCTGACGACCGCCGAATTCGCCCTTCTGGAGATTCTCGCGGAAACACCGAACAGGCCGGTCAGCCGATCTCATATTCTCGATCGCCTCGGCGCGGAAAGTGACCGCTTCATCGACCGCAACGTCGATGTTCTGGTGCTTCGCCTGCGCCGGAAGATCGAGCGCAACCCGGATCTGCCGCAACATATCCAGACACGCAGAGGCAAGGGCTACGTCCTGCATACAGACACCGCCGAGCCGCAATTGTGATCAACAGGCTCTTCCTCCAGTCAATCGCGTTTCGTCTGCCCTTTGCCATCGTCTTCATCTGCTCATCGGTCTTCATTCTGTCAGCTGTCGCAATCTACGGCTTGCAAAAGGCAAAAACCGAAATGGCGACCTACAGCCTACAGGCCTTCTCCAGCCTTGCGCGTGCCTCGCTCGTGTCGCGGCAGGTGGCCGACCTCGTTTCCAGCGCGCCGCTGCTGATGAACGCGACATCGCCTTACCGCGTGTCGAGCGAAAGTCGCGCGGTCGTTTCGCAGGTGGACAGCCTTCTCGAGACCATCGCCCAATACAAGAAAGCAGAAACGCAGAACGCCATTCCAAACGACGATATCGTCGAGCTGCTCCAGGCCATTCGCCAACAGACCCTGTCGCTTGCGGCGGATGCGGATGCCGCCCAGCAGCACAAGGCAGACGCAGCAGCGGCACTCGGTGAAATAGCAACGGGTCAGGCCGTTACCGAAGGAGCCCTTCGCCAGCGCCTGAACGCCATCGTGCAGGCTGCGGCCAATTCCGCTAGCCTGTTCCAGCTGGGTGAATTGCAGCGCCGCTTCACGTCGGAAACCGGCTATTTCATGAATGAACCGGCTGCGATGGATGACGCTGGAGCCGAAGGTCTTATACCTTACAAACGCGTGTTCGACGCCCAGACGCAATATCTTCTTGAAATGTTTGCGATCCAGTCCTCCGTGTCGAAACTCCACGTCGTCTCCCGTAACCTTTCCCACGCAACCGAAACGCAAAGCGAAGCCGTCGCGCACAGATTGACGCAAGGCCTCGCCTCGGCTTCCGCGGCGCTCACCCGGTTGATCGTGATGGTCGCGATCGCTTTTGTGGTCGTCATCATTCTCTCGACCCTCTCCATCCGCTCTGTCATGCGGGTCTCACACGGCATAACGGCACTTTCTGGCGGCATGAATTCCCTCGCCAATGGCGAGCAGAATGTCAGCCTGCCCACCTATCGGGGCTCGGAAACCGAACTCATCCGCCTGTCGGACGCATTTCATGCCTTTAAGGACAGCGTCGACCGCGTGTCCCGTCTTCGCCGCACGGCCGAAGCCGCGGCCCGGACAATCCGCTCCACTTTCCGGACGATGAACGAGGGCATCGCGCTGTTTGACGCCACCGGCGAACCCATCACCATGAACAGGCGCATCATCGAGCTTGTCGGAAAGCGCGGCGGTTATTCCAGGAAGCTGCCGTTGCGCTCCTTCGTCGAAACGATACCGGAGATCGATCCGGCTCTCTTGCCCTCATCCGACGATCACGGCGGGCTCGCCAGCCGGATCACCGTGCGCCATCGCACGCAGGACCAGCAGGTCACGGAGATTGCCGTCTCCCGGCAACCGGATGGCGGCATCGTGCTTCTGGCCCGCGACGTGACGGCGCTCGACCGCCAGGAGGCAGAAGCTGCAAAGGCCCAGCGGCTTGACGGCATCATGCGCATGACCCATCAGCTCAGCCACGAAGTCGGCAACATGATCGGTATCATTACCGGAAGCCTCGGGCTTCTGGAGCGCGAAACCGGCTTCAGCGAGCGCCAGCAGCGCAACATCAATCGCATCCGCAAAGCCGCCGATCGTGGCCGCCAGCTTGCCAGCAGCATGCTCTCCATCGGCAGTCAGCAGCCGATCCACCCAGTCTATGTGGATGTCGCCTCGCTCCTGAAGGGGATGGTTGATGTTCTCGAGATTGCAGTCGGTACACGTAACCAGATCAACCTTCGTCTTCAGGATGATCTTCCCAGGCTCGCACTGGACGCCGCCTTGTTCGAGCAATCGATTCTCAACCTTTGCCTCAATTCAGCCGCAGCCATGCCGGGCGGTGGCGTCATCATCATCGCGGCGCAGACATCGGAGAATTCAGTCGAAATTTCGGTCGAGGACAACGGGCACGGCATGGATCAGGATGCGGTGGACCGAGCTTTCGAACCCTATTTCACCACGCGCGCCCAACAGGGCGGCACGGGTCTTGGCCTCGCCATGGTCTACGGTTTTATGCGCCAGAGCGGCGGCGATGCCAAAATCACGTCGCAGCCCGGATGTGGCACGCGCGTATCCCTGACGTTCCCTATTTTCGGCGGGCAGCACGATGTGCCTGATGAAGCGAGATAGAGCGACATGAATCGTTCGTTCGCGCACGCCGTTATTTTCGACACAAATACGCCAACAAAAAAGCCGCATCGGGGTGAGAGCGGCGTCTGGCAATCATGGCAATGGAATTGTGTGGTTGAGCGAGCCCCTTATGTTGCAGGGGCTCGCGCTTATCATGCGTACTGGTTACTTGCGGTAGGCAAGCCCACCCCAGATGCGGCCTTCATCTCTGTGGCGTCCGCCATGCACTGCGCCGATATAGGCAGCGGCCGCTGAGACGAGTGCGGAGGCAGCCAGCAGGAACGCGGTCAGAATGCCAGCGATACGAGCTTTTTCAGCGGCATCGGCAGCCTTGTTCTTGGCGTCTTCCAGCGCCTTCTGCGCTTCCGCCTTCACAGCCTCAACCTGCTTTTGCGCTTCATCCACCTTCTTCTGTGCTTCCGCCCTGACAGCCTGTACGCGTTCAACCGTTTCGTTGACTCGTGCCTGGGCATCGGTCGGGCTGATATTTGTACGGGCAGCGATCTGATTGGTGAGCCAGGTTTTATCGGCATCGGAAATCTGGCCGGTTGCAAGCAGATTACCGAGAATACCGCTGATCTGCCTCTGATAGTCGCCCGCATTTTGATCACCCGGTACGGCCGTGGCCGGAGTGTCGGTTCTCAGGAGCGTATCGGTGAAATAATCAACCGGATTGGTCTTCAAGCCCTGCGGAAGCATCTGCTCGATGCTGGGAGCTGCGGCCTGGCCAGCACCTTGCGCGAGACCGCCAGCCGCATTGCCAGCTCCCGAGATGACGCCGCCGGCCAATTGACCGGCACCCTGAACCGCTCCGCCAACCGCGGAACCGGTTGCTTCGACAGCGGTCTGCGCCACGCTTCCGACCGCCTTCGCGCCGCCGGACAAGACGCCGAGAGCCAGAAACGCGGAAACAACCGTTCCAAGACCCCAGACAACCAAACCATTGACGCCGTCACGAACGGTCAATTCGTTCTTGTCGGCCGCGCCGGCGGGGCGGCGCATGCGGCCGGAAATATAACCGCCAAGCATGTAGGAGCCCACCATCGAAAGGATGACAAACAGCGCGGTGAGGATCAGCCACACCGTGCTGATCTCGCCACCATTATCGGCTGAAATGGAGCTCAGCCCGAGACCACCCGCAAAAGCGGTGAGGATGGCCATCGCGCCAGAGGAAATGACAGCACCGGCGAAAATGGCAGGCCAATCGACATAGCTGCGGTTTGGATTTGTTTCGATACCCGTTGGATCAACCATCAGCGTAGCCCCAGCAATGAAAGAATGAACAGGACGACGACGACTAGACCGACTAGATAAATAATGGAATTCATGCGGTATCTCCTTCGAAAGGACGATCAATCCTCCGCGTAGCGGGTGATATATGCAGCGAGAAATGCGAGCTGATTGCTCTCTCACCAAACTCGTCGCGCTCGAAAAAGTTTCACGATTGGTCATTGCAGCAGAAAGATACTGAAAAAATCTTGGCAAGCTGGATGACTATGGAGGAATGCCGCCCCGCAGGCTCGCAGCCGTATCCACTCCGCAGTGTAGGCCGCGTTCCGGCAGCCTCCGGACCTGGTTTATTTGTCTATGATCAGTTAGCGGGCGTCGGCCGCTTGCTGGAGACGGCCAGCGCGAGGCCGATGAGTATGACGCCGACGCCAGCGGCGAACAACAGGCCGAGCTTGTCTCCGAACATGAATGAGGCGGCAGCAATCCCGAACACCGGTTGAAGATATTGCACGCTTGCCGCGACCCGGGCGGGGACAGCCCGCAGAATGTACAGCCAGACCAACAGCCCTGCCACCGTCACCATGACCCCGAGATAAATCGCAGCCCAGATTGCTTGCATGCTGATCTGGTACGGCGTGGCCGACATTTCCGAAACGGCAAGCGGAAGAATGGCGAGAAGTCCAGCTACGGCATTCCATGTCGCGACGGGCAATGTTCCATATCGTTCGGCCAGTTCGGCGCTCCAGATGTAATAGAACGCTATGGAGACGGCTGAAACCAGCATCCAGGCAACACCCGAGGCTGTCGTCTTTGACAGATCGTCAACTCCGGATCCGCTTCCTATTGCAACAAGTCCTATCCCGCAGAATGCCGCAAGAAGGCCGCTCCAGTGCCGGCCCGCAACCGGCTGTCGAAGGCGCAGGGCCGCGAAGAAGACCACGAAGATCGGGATCGTCGCAGAAACAATCGTGCCGACAGAGGCCGAGGTTCCCTGCACGCCGAAGGATTGGGCCACATTGCCAAGCGTTATGCCCATGACCCCCAGCGCGATGATGCTCGGGATCGCGCGCAAAGGCACCTTCAACCTCCCCGCGGCCATGACCAACAATAGCGGTACGGCGATCATGAAGCGCAGCGCCGTGAACATCAGCGGCGGCATCGTTTCGAGCCCCAGCTTCGTGATCGGGATCGACAGGCCCCACATCACGGCAAGAACAAGCATTGCCAGAATGTTCCGCGCAGAGGGAGCTGTTTTGAAGGCGCTGGCGCTGGGTGTAAAGGCCGTATCAGTGGGCATAATCAGTTTCACCCGTTGGCATGAGTGTGTACTCATGTCATTCATATGATCCGACAATGCCCTGCCGACAAACGATAACTTCTCACAGGACGCGTGAGCGTACCTCACGCATTTTGCCATGGCTGATTTTTTACCTCCTTTGCAAACCCTCCGCGCCTTCGAGGCGACGGCGAGGCGCCTTAGCATGACGCTGGCAGCCGAAGAGCTATATCTCACGCATGGAGCCGTCAGCCGGCAGATCAAGCTGCTGGAGGAACATCTAGGCGCGCCGCTCTTTCGGCGCCTGACCCGCAAGATAGAGTTGACCGAGGCAGGTGTTTCGTTTTTCGGCGTGGTGACGCGGCTCCTGTCGGAGTTGTCACGGGAAGCTGAGGCGATCAGGAGCCGAAGCGACACGCAGCGTCTCATCATCAGTTGCGGCGTTTCCTTCGCCAGCAAATGGCTGACACCGCGCCTTCACAGGCTGATGGCGCTGCATCCCGAATTCGACGTGCATCTTGAAGTGACGGATACCTGGGTGGACTTCACCAAGGGACAGGTCGATATCGCTCTCCGTTATGGCGCGGGTGAATATCCGGGTGCCACGGCTGAGCGGATCATGAACGAGACCGTCTCACCCGTCTGCGCCCCTGATTATCCTGAAAAACTGGGCGGACTTTCCGATCCTTCGGATATGGAGAAATGTCAGCTGATCCACGAGATCGGCATGACGGCGACCTGGGAGCGGTGGTTCGCAATGATGAAGCTGTCTTATCCCCGGATGCGTGGTCTCGGCTTCAGTCACGGCAGTATGTCGATCGAAGCAGCGATCCGAGGGGAAGGCGTGGCGCTCGGGCGAAGCGTTCTGGTCACCCAAGACCTCGCCCAGGGCCGTCTCGTGGCGCCATTTCCGGACGCGAAAATGGACGTGGAGCTGGGCTATGACTTCGTTTACAGAAGCGGCACGCAGGATCATCCGAAGGTAAAAGCCTGTAGGGACTGGATAGCAAGAGAGGCGCGCCAGTCAATATCGACGGATTGAATGGCCTCTACAGCGAGGTTCGGCCATGTCCGGATCCGCCTCGTACCCTGCTACGATCTGATACATAAATGCGGGTTTCACGACACATGCCGGATACCTGCGGCGCAGATCAATACCTGATCGTTTTCGGATCAGGCAGGGTTTGTCATGAAGAGCCAGTTTTTTTTCGCCGTCGCTCTCTCGGTTGCGGGAGCAGGTTTCGGGGCCGTTTATTCGAGCCTTGCGGACACGCCGCCGGAAAACGCCTCTCCCATCTATGGCGTTACGCTTCCTGAAGGATATCGCGACTGGCGATTCATCGCGCCCGCCCAGGAAGCGCCTCCGCTCGACGAGCTTCGAGCGGTTCTCGCAAACGATATAGCCGTCGATGCCTATAAGAGCGGGACCCTGCCCTTTCCCGACGGCTCGATATTGGTGAAGCTTGCTTACAAGCGGCAGCAATCGACGGAATTTCCCCCGGCCACGGTGCCGGGCGCGGCGACCACCGTGCAGGTGATGGTCAAGGACTCCAAAAAATATCCCGACAGCCATGGCTGGGGTTTCGGACGGTTCGTCAACGGCAAACCGGTCGATGTCGCGCAGCATGAGACCTGCCTCTCCTGCCATGTGGGCAACGTTAAGGACCACGATTTTGTGTTCACGCGTTATGCGCCCTGACGAATGAGAAGGCCCTGCGGCCAGCTTTTACACTCGAATACAAATCCACGGAAATCCCGACATATCAGGGATACGCGAGGCCGGGAGAGTGATGCCATTGCCGGGCCGCCTTACCGCCCGGATCCCGAACTCCCGCCCGAAAGGAAAAGATGATGACGCTCCTGGTCATTGCCTATCTCGGAGGGGCGCTGACAATTCTCAGCCCCTGTATCCTGCCCATCCTCCCCTTCGTTTTTGCGCGGGCCGGGCAACCGTTCCTGCGCAGCACGTTGCCCCTGCTCGTCGGCATGGCGGCAACCTTTTCCGCCGTCGCGACGCTCGCCGCAGTGGGCGGCAGCTGGGCCATCAACGCCAATGAATATGGCCGGTTTGCCGCTCTCGCGCTGCTCGCCGTCTTCGGCGTGGGCCTGATTTCGGCGCGTGCAGCCAGTACCATCAGCCGCCCGGTCGTCGAACTCGGCAACCGTCTTGCCAACGCCGCCGGAAAGCCGGGGACAGTACCGACAGTCGTTGGCTCCCTGATGCTCGGCATCGCCACCGGCCTATTGTGGGCGCCCTGCGCCGGACCGATCCTCGGGCTGGTGCTGACGGGTGCAGCCCTGAAGGGCGTCAATCTGGGGACCAGCCTGCTGCTTGCCGCCTATGCCACTGGTGCCGCGACCTCGCTTGCCGTCGCCATTCTCATCGGCGGCAGGGTATTTTCGGCCATGAAGCGGTCCCTCGGTTTCAGCGAGCGTATCCGGCAGGGGCTTGGCGCAGCGGTTCTTGCCGGGGTCGCCGTCATCGCGCTCGGGCTCGATACGGGCTTCCTGTCACAGCTTTCCTATGCCAGCACGGCGTCCTTCGAACAGCAGGTCCTCGATCGGCTGCACACAACCAAGAGCCCTGAGCAGAAGATCGCGACGGCAGGCAAAGCCGACGCCCTTACCACACGCGTCAGCGCTGAGCCGTTCAGGTCGGAACTGCCGGTTGAAGGCCGGGCCCCATCTCTTGATGGTGCCGTCGAATGGCTGAACTCGCCGCCGCTCGCGCGAGAAGAATTGCGTGGCAAGGTCGTGCTCATCGACTTCTGGACCTATTCCTGCATCAATTGCATCCGCACCATTCCTTATGTGCGTGCCTGGGCGGAGAAATACAGGGATCAGGGCCTTGTCGTCATCGGCGTCCACGCGCCCGAATTCGCCTTCGAAAAGAAGATCGACAATGTCAGGCAGGCCGTCGCCGGCTTCAAGATCGACTATCCGGTGGCAATCGACAATGATTACAAAATCTGGCGCGCCTTTGATAACAGCTACTGGCCGGCGCATTACCTGATCGATGCCAGGGGTCAGATCCGCTACCATCATTTCGGCGAGGGCAACTACCGGGAGACCGAAGAAGCGATCCAGGATTTGCTGCGCGAGGCCGGCAGCAGCGCTTCCGCCAGTGACACCGTGACCCCCAAGGCCAATGGTGCCGAAGCCGGCGCGGATATCAGCCACATGCTCTCCGGTGAAACCTATATAGGCTACCGGCAGGCGCAGAGCTTTGCATCAAACGAGGCGATGCGCGCAGACACGCCCCGCGATTACTCCGTCAAGACACCGGCCCTGAATGAATGGGGACTTTCCGGAAAATGGACCGTTGGCGCGGAAGCGGCGACCCTTGATGCGGCCGATGGCGGCATCACCTACCGCTTCAGCGCCCGTGATCTGCATCTGGTGCTTGGGCCTGCTGACGCTGGAAAACAGGTCCGTTTCCAGGTGAGCATCGACAGTCACCCGCCGGGTCCTGATCACGGCGCCGATACGGATGCCGAAGGCAATGGCGTCGTCACATCAACCCGCCTTTACCAGCTCGTCCGCCAGTCCGGCACCGTGGAAGCCAGAACCTTCGCCATTCGTTTTCTCGATCCCGGCGTGCAGGCCTATGCCTTCACCTTCGGCTGAACCCGATTTTCATCCCACCCACCCACAGGAACACCAAAGGAGAAAAATGATGCACCATCGTCTCATGCCAAAATTCGCCCTCGCCGTCGCAACTGCCCTGATCGCTTTTGCCGCACAGGCAGCAGAGGTGAAGAATATCGTCATAGTCCATGGCGCGCTCGCCGATGGCTCGGCCTGGCACAAGGCGACGGACATCCTCGAAAGCCGTGGTTTCAACGTCACGATCGTGCAGGAGCCCATCACCTCCCTTGCCGATGACGTGGCGGCAACAAACCGCGTCCTTGATCTTCAGCAAGGCCCAAGCCTGCTGGTCGGACACAGCTACAGCGGAATGGTGATTTCGGAAGCCGGTAACCGACCGGATGTGGCAGGTCTCGTTTATGTCGCCGCCTTCCAGCCGGAGAAGGGAGAGAGCCTTCTCGACCTCGCCGGATCGAAACCACCGGCTGGCAACGGTATCAAGCAGACGAAGGATGGCGCATTCCTCTATCTCGATCCGGCTGTCTTTGCGCAGGATTTCGCCGCCGACCTGCCCCGTGAGGAAGCGGCTTTCATGGCAAAAAGCCAAGTCTACGCCGCCAAGGCTGCCTTTGCTGCCAAAGCTGGCGAACCCGCCTGGAAAACAAAGAAAAGCTGGTCGATTGTGGCGACGCAGGACCGGTCGATCAACGCCGATCTCGAACGGGACATGGCAAAGCGCGCCGGCAGTGCGGTGACCGAGATTGCGGCAAGCCATGCGGTCTTCGCTTCCCAGCCCGAAAAGGTCGCGGATGTCATCGATCAGGCCGCGCGGCAATCCGCGAAATAAACAACGCCGCTTTTAAGGTGCTGATACAGCCGCTCCCGACACCGGGGGCGGCTGATTTGCGTTCATAGGGCAGACCGAATGTATCAGTCTGTATCCAGAGCCGTCGCTGCTACAAAACCATTCACATTCGTGCCCTTGGGACACATCGGGGATACACGCACGGCGTTACCTGCCCATCATCCAACATGGACAGGAGACACAGCAATGAATTCCGAGATCAATTTCCAGCGCCGCCGCTTCTTCGGCATTGCCGCAATGACGGTTGCCGCGGTCGAATTCGGTGCGGCAGGCCTGGCGCACGCCAAAGGCGAACCCGCTTCGACTCAACCCTCAGCGCCAAGCGGTGGAGCCACCTCCTTTGGCCCCCTGAAGCAGGTCAAGGCGGGCGTCCTCAATGTCGGTTATGCCGAAGCTGGCCCCGCAGATGGCCCGGTCGCGCTGCTGCTGCACGGCTGGCCCTATGATATCTACAGCTATGTCGATGTCGCGCCCATCCTTGCTTCGGCTGGATATCGGGTGCTTATCCCCTACCTTCGCGGATATGGCACGACCCGTTTTCTCTCGGACGAAACTGCACGCAACGGGCAGCAGGCAGCACTTGCGGTCGACATGATCGCCTTCCTCGACGCGCTCGGCATCAAACACGCCATCGTAGCCGGATATGACTGGGGCGCACGCACTGCCGATATCATGGCGGCACTCTGGCCCGAGCGCTGCAAGGGCCTGGTGTCGGTGAGCGGTTACCTCATCGGCAGTCAGGAAATCAACAGGAAGCCGCTTCCGCCCAAGGCGGAACTCTCCTGGTGGTATCAGTTCTATTTCGCGACAGAGCGTGGCCGTGCGGGTTATGCCGCAAACACCCGCGACTTCGTGCGTCTGATCTGGCAGACCGCATCTCCGACCTGGAATTTCAGCGACGAGACCTTTGATCGTTCCGTTCCCGCATTCGAAAACCCCGACCATGTGGCGATCACCATCCATAATTACCGCTGGCGGCTGGCACTTGCCGAAGGTGAAGCCAAATATGATGATTACGAGCGCCAGCTTGCAAAACTTCCCGTCATTACAGTTCCGACGATAACGCTGGAAGGTGACGCCAATGGCGCGCCGCATCCGGACCCCTCCGCCTATGCATCGAAGTTTTCCGGCAAGTACCAGCACCGCAATATCAGCGGCGGGATCGGCCATAACCTTCCCCAGGAAGCGCCCGAGGCATTTGCCAAGGCCGTTCTCGACGTCGCAACGCTTTAGGCTTGCCGAAGCCCGCGAACCGTTGTCTTACTGCCCGTGACAGCGGATGACGCGGTAGCGGGCCACTCGAACCGTCCGGATGACGAAGGCACCCAATGGAACACATCGATCACATTCTTATCGTTGACGACGACAGGGAAATCCGGGAACTGGTCTCCAGCTACCTGAAGAAGAACGGTTTGCGCACGACCGTTGCGGCCGACGGACGACAGATGAGAAGTTTTCTCGAAGGCAACGCCGTCGATCTGATCGTCCTCGACGTGATGATGCCCGGGGATGACGGGCTGGTTCTCTGCCGTGAGTTGCGGGCCGGCAAGCATAAGGCCACGCCGGTGCTGATGCTGACCGCCCGCGACGACGAGATGGATCGGATTATCGGGCTCGAAATGGGCGCCGACGACTATCTTTCGAAACCCTTCGCAGCCCGGGAGCTTCTCGCACGGATCAAGGCCATTCTGCGCCGCACCCGAATGCTGCCCCCTAACCTCCAGATCAGCGAGGCGGGGCAGCTCCTGATCTTTGGTGAGTGGCGTCTCGACACGGTGGGCCGCCACCTGCTCGACAGGGAGGGCACGACGGTAGCCCTGAGCGGCGCTGAATACCGGCTTCTCAGGGTCTTCATCGATCATCCCCAGCGCGTCCTCAACCGGGACCAGCTCTTGAACCTCACCCAGGGGCGCGATGCCGAGATCTTCGACCGGTCGATCGATCTTCTCGTGAGCCGGGTGCGCCAGCGGCTGGGGGATGATGCGCGGGAACCCACCTACATCAAGACGGTGCGGGCGGAAGGTTATGTCTTTTCGGTACCGGTGGAGATTTCGGAGCCAAGGACATGAACCGCCGGCACCTGCTTGCCGGCTGGTGGCCACGCTCGTTGCGGTCCAGGCTCTTTCTCATCCTGTTCGCCGGCCTTGCCATTGCCTATGGCCTGTCGTTCAGCATCCTTTTTGCCGAACGATACATGTCGGCCAAGGCAGTCATGCTTGGCACCCTGGAACAGGACCTTGCGGTTTCGATCGCCATCGTCGACCGCCTGCCTGCTGGGGAGCGTGCTGACTGGGTCAATCGTCTCAGCCGCAGCAACTATCAACTCGTCCTCGGCCCCGGCCTTCCCGGCGTTTCCGACATGTCCGGACGCGGCGCGGAAATCGCGCAGAGGATCGAGGAAGCCGTGGGACACAGGTTTCCCGTCAGGGTCGAGTCCATTCCCGGCGACGGCAAAAGGCTTCAGGCGCATCTGACGCTGTCGGACGGTTCGCCGTTAACAATCGATGTCACCCCACGCGGCGTGATGCCTTTGGCGGAATGGCTGCCTTATGTCTTCGCCGCGCAAATGGCGGTTCTCCTCCTGTTGACCTGGCTTGCGGTGCGGCAGACGACCCATCCCCTCAGCGCGCTTGCTGCGGCAGCGGAAGCGCTCGATCCGGGAGAGAAGGGTTTGCCGATGAGCGAGAATGGCCCAAGCGAAGTTGCCCATGCCGCCCGAGCCTTCAACGCCATGCGCGATCGCGTCGCGCAATATCTCGAAGAGCGGGTCCAGATACTCGCGGCGATCTCGCACGACCTGCAGACGCCCATCACCCGCATGCGATTGCGGGCCGATATGGCCGACGATACGCCGGAAAAGGAAAAACTGGTCAGCGACCTGCGTGAAATCGAACGCCTGGTGCAGGACGGGATCGCTTATGCACGCAGCGCTCACGGCAATGGCGAGAAAGCATCACGTATCGATCTGGCCTCCTTCATCGACAGCATCGCATATGACTATCAGGACACCGGAAAGGCTGTCACGGTCTCCGGCATGGTCCGCGGCACGGCGTCGACAAAACCCTATGCATTGCGCAGAATATTGACGAACTTCATAGATAATGCCCTTAAATTCGCCGGTAGTGCCGAAATTGCCGTAGACCGGCGCGCCGAAGGCACCATCGTCATAACGGTGCTGGATCGTGGACCGGGTATACCTGACCAGATGCTGCAAAATGCAATGCAGCCCTTCTTCCGGATTGAAACATCGAGGAACCGCGACACGGGCGGAACAGGTCTCGGGCTTGCGATCGCGCAGCAACTGGCCGGAACGATCGGAGGCTCGGTCCGCCTCTATAACAGGCAGGGCGGCGGCCTTGCGGCGGAAGTGGCTTTTCCCTGAAGGAAGGCGGCCGATGATACTGTCGGCCGCTACGTTTCGATACAGTTTCGCAATTTCCAGAAACATGCCGGATACGCTGCTCCGTCACAAAAGCTCCTATCAGAAAACGCCGCAGCAGCGGCAATGAAAGGAGCCTCCCATGACCAAGATCGAGACTGTTCTTTATACCGGCAAGACCCACACGACAGGCGGCCGTGACGGATCAGCGCAAAGCGACGACGGCGCGCTCGGTATCAAGCTCTCGCCTCCGGGTAGCGGCAAGCTGGGCACGAATCCCGAGCAGCTTTTTGCTGCCGGATGGTCGGCTTGTTTTATTGGCGCCATGACAAAGGCGGCGGCGAAACGCCAGCTCCGGCTTCCGGCCGATACCGCCGTCGACGCGGAAGTCGATCTCGGCACGACGGGCGGTGAGTTCTTCCTGCAGGCTCGCCTTCTAGTCAGCCTGCCCGGTATCGACCGCGCCGCCGCGCAGGCGATCATCGAGGATGCTCACCAGATCTGCCCCTATTCGAAGGCAACCAGGGGGAATATCGATGTTGCGCTCAAGCTCGCTTAAGCCGATTATTTCCACCCGTACGTTCGTCATCGCCATAGTGTTTGCGGCGATATTTGCGGCACCGTGCATCTATGACGCAACATCGAATGAAGCCTCGCCGCTTGCAGGGTTTCTGGGCGTCGTTACATCGATATAAAGCGCAAGGAAACGGCTCGGCGCCCGCAGCAGCCGTTTCCGCTTTTGCCTGTCGTCCTGCCTTTGACGAAAACGGCGATGCGTTCCCGCCCTACACGCGGCGTACATCAGATGCGTCCCTGCGGTGAACAGCGCCGCCAAACTTACCATCCAATCTTGAACGAGGTCAGATCCATGCGATCGATTGAACACATCTATGTCGACGATAAATTTGTAGTGCCTGATGGCAAAGAACGTCTGGACCTTTTTAACCCGGCAACGGAAGAGAAAATCGGCGATGTACGGCTTGGCAACGCTAATGACGTCGATGCTGCAGTGGCCGTCGCAAAACGGGCGTTTCCCGCAATGGCGGCATCCAGCAAGGCGCAGCGCATCGACATGCTGCGGAACTTGCGCGACGCGATTTCAGCTCAACCCGACGCGCTCGCACAAGCCATGACCGAGGAATATGGAGCACCGGCCTATTTTACGGCCTTCTCGGTTCAAAACGCTGCGTCGATTTTCGATGTGATGGCTGAAACCGTTGCAAAGTACGACTTCGACCGGGTTGCAGGCAAAAGCACGGTCAACATGCTGCCGCGCGGCGTTATGGCAGCGACAACCCCCTGGAACAGCAATTTCGGATTCATCGCCACCAAACTTGCGCATGCAATCGGCTCCGGTTCGACTCTTGTCATCAAGCCGGCCGAGCAGAGCGCATTCCAGACCGATGTCCTCGTCAGAAGGCTGCATGAGGCCGGCTTGCCGGCAGGTGTCCTCAACGTCGTCAACGGCACGGGTCCGGTGGTTGGCGCGGCACTGACGCAACATCCCGACGTGGCAACCATCAGCTTTACGGGTTCGACGCAGGCAGCGAAGATCATTCAACGTGCTGCAATCGACGGCATGAAGAGAGTGATATTGGAACTGGGAGGCAAAGCGCCCACCATCATCCTGCCGGATGCCGATCTCGACAAGGCAATCCCTGTCGCCCTGATGTCAGGCTTTGCAAATAGCGGCCAGGCCTGCGTCGCGGGCACCCGCATCATCGCCCCACGCTCCAGACTCGGCGAGATTTCCGAGCGACTGAGGACGCAGACTGAAAAATTCAAGGTCGGGGACGGCCGTGATCCGGAGGTTCAGATCGGGCCGCTCGCCAGCCTTGCCCAGTGGGAGAGGATTCAGGCCTATATCCGGCTCGGTGTCGAAGAAGGCGCCACGCTCCTGACGGGCGGAGCGGGGCGACCGGCTGGATTTGAAAAAGGATGGTTCGCCCGCCCGACAATCTTTGCCGATGTCAGGAATGACATGCGCATCGCGCGTGAAGAAATCTTCGGTCCTGTCCTATGCCTTCTCGCCTATGACGATGAAGATGAGGCCGTCGCGATCGCCAATGACAGCGATTATGGACTGCAGGCCTATGTGCTGGGATCCGACCTCCGGCATGCCGAGCGAATAGCGGCAAGGCTGTTGGCTGGTCGTGTCGTGATCAACGGCGCTCCCCATGATCCCCGCGCGCCCTTCGGAGGCTTCAAACAATCCGGTATCGGCAGGGAAATCGGCGCCTTCGGCCTCGACGGCATGCTCGAACCGCGCGCCGTTCTGACGCCATAACCCCAAAAGGTCCAGCGCGTCGCCAACTTCCGAAGGGCTTTGTATCCGCAAGTGTCAGCCGGACGAAATGCAACGTTGGGTGACGCAAAAGCGGGTCAAGGGAAACAGCCGGGATACGATCAACACATACCAGTTTCCGGCGCGAAATGGTCGCGAAACCCATCAAATGGAGATAAATATGACCGACATCTTCACCCCTGCAAAAAGAGGCGCGGCAACCGCCATCGCCCTTGGGTCTGCAATGGCTGTCCTCATCGCCTTCACGCCCGCTCTTGCTGTCGAGAGCGGCAAGCCACCCCAATCCGACACCGCACCCGGCGATGACGGCATCCGGCCTTTCCAGATCCATGTTGATCAGTCACAGATTGACGACCTGAAAGCCAGGATCAGGAATTCACGCTGGCCTGACAAGGAAACCGTGGGCGATATCTCCCAGGGCATTCAGCTGGCGCGGGTTCAGGACCTCGTTCAATATTGGGGCAGCGATTACGACTGGCGGAAAGCCGAGAAAGAACTGAACGCGTTGCCGCAGTTCATCACCAGAATCGATGGCGTCGACATTCACTTCATTCACGTCCGCTCGCGCCATCCCAACGCCCTGCCTGTCATCCTCACCCATGGCTGGCCAGGTTCCATCTTCGAATTCACGAAGGTTATCGGCCCACTGACGGATCCGACCGCTTACGGCGGCAAGGCCGAGGACGCGTTCGATGTAATCATTCCCTCCATTCCCGGCTACGGTTTTTCGGGCCATCCGGCCGATCTCGGCTGGGGACCGGACCGCGTCGCGCGCGCCTGGGACACCCTTGTGAAGCGACTGGGCTACACACGTTATGTCTCTCAGGGCGGCGACCATGGCTCTGTCATTTCCGATGCGCTCGCACGCCAGGCTCCAAAGGGTCTGCTTGGCATTCACCTCAATATGCCGGCCACCGTTCCCGGAGCGCTGATGAAGGGTATCAACAGCGGTGATCCGGCACCGGCGGATCTGTCGACGCCCGAACGAAATGCCTATAATGCGCTGCAGGAATTTTTCGGCCGGAACGCGGCCTATGGCGCGATGATGGTGACACGACCTCAGACGATCGGATATTCGCTCTCCGATTCCCCCAGCGGCCTTGCATCGTTCATCTATGAGAAGTTCGTGCAGTGGAGCGACAGTAATGGCGAGCCCGAAAACGTGCTTTCCAGAGACGAAATGCTCAATGACATCACGCTCTACTGGTTGACCAACAGCGGCGCGTCCGGCGCGCGCTTCTACTGGGAAAACAACAATAACAACTTCAGCGCGGACGCCCAGAAGACCCGGGACATCAAAATCCCCGTCGGCATTACGGTATTCCCGAAAGAAATCTATCAGGCACCCGAGAGCTGGAGCAGGCAGGCCTATCCGTCACTCACCTATTATCATCAGGTGGAGCACGGTGGACATTTCGCCGCATGGGAGCAGCCCGATATTTTTTCCCGCGAGATTCGGGAGGCTTTCAGGAAGCTGCGCTGAGAGGCCGTTAAGTTGGAAGTGCGGCCCCAAGCCGCGCTTCATCACAAAGATGCCCGGTTTAGCCCCGGGGCACTTCCGCAGTAAAAAGGCGGCCCCCTCGACCCAGGTCGAGGAACGGCTTTCTATATATGAGGCTGAGACATTTCAGGCCGCAACGGCGATCCGTCCCGCCATCCACAGATCGAGCGACGATCGCAGCATTGATCCGGTCACAGCGTCAGTTGAGGCAATCCTGATCAGGTGTTTTGCGGCGTCGATGGCCAGCGCAGACCCGATCGGCAGGCGATTGTCTTCGCAAAACTCGTTCAAAACCTTGCGGATCGACAGAAGCGATATTGCTTCGTTGGTCATATCTGGTCTCCACCTTGACTAGCGACGTTGCGCCAATAGATGGAGACGTGTTGTGTCTGGAGTTTTCCGACGAAAGCTGGAAATGGTACCGGGATGTAGCTTGATCGGTTTCCGATGCAATAAGCTACTGTCGGCGATGGCGATCGAACGGTCCAGTCAGCGATCCTGTTCCGGAATTTGACGGGTCCGGCTCCAACACGGCACCGATCCGATTTTCCGCATCGACCTGGCGGGGCAAAGGAAGCTCAAGCTTGATATTCTCCATCTCGGGCAGGCTTGCGATGCCGTCACGAAGGGCAAGGTCTTCATAAGATGGCTTGAACGGCATCGAAATCTCCTACTTACAATAAATTGGCCGCTACCCGCTTTTACAGATAGCGGCCGGTTTACACGATCAGCCCTTCACGAAGGCCAGCAGATCGGGGTTGATGACGTCCGCATGGGTTGTCAGCATGCCATGAGGATAACCCTTGTAAACCTTCAGCGTGCCGTTTTTCAGAAGCTTGACCGACAATTCGGCGGAAGCCGCTATCGGCACGACCTGGTCGTCATCACCGTGGAGAACGAGCGTCGGCACCGTGATCGCCTTCAGGTCTTCCGTCTGGTCGGTTTCCGAGAAGGCTTTGACACCGTCATAATGAGCCTTGGCGCTGCCCATCATGCCCTGACGCCACCAGTTCTGGATGACACCGGGATAGATCTTGGCATCCGGCCGGTTGAAACCGTAGAACGGGCCGGTCGGCACGTCCAAGAAGAACTGCGCGCGGTTCTCGGCCACGCCCTTGCGGAAGCTGTCGAAGACTTCGATCGGCAGGCCGCCGGGATTGGAGGGCGTCTTCAGCATCAGCGGCGGAACGGCGGAGACGAGCACGGCCTTGGCGACGCGGCCCTGCGGCTCGCCGAATTTGGCGACATAGCGTGCGACTTCACCGCCGCCGGTCGAGTGGCCGATATGAACCGCATTCCTGAGATCGAGATGTTCGGCAACGGCGGACGCGTCGGCGGCATAATGATCCATGTCGTGGCCGTCGCTCACCTGCTGCGAACGGCCGTGGCCGCGGCGGTCATGCGCCACCACGCGGTAACCGTTCTGAACGAAGAACAGCATCTGCGCGTCCCAGTCGTCGGAGGACAAAGGCCAGCCGTGATGGAACACGATAGGCTGAGCATCCTTCGGACCCCAGTCCTTGAAATAGATTTCGACGCCCTCCTTGGTCTTTACGAATGATTCGGTCATTGGAAATGTTCCTTCGTTGCGGGATGGGATAGTTTTTGAAAATGCTGTTGATGGCATGGCCATCGCAGTGGAAAGCGCGGCACCGGCCAGCAGGACATGCCGCCTGGAAATTGCCAGCTCGATTGGATTGTCGGTCATTTTGTTTCCTGCCTGGCTTCAACGCTCGCGGCGGGTGGTTTCGAACAGGAACCAGGTGCGGCGCTCGGTCTCGTCGATCCAGTTTTCAATCAGGCTGGTGGTGGCGTGGTCATTGAGGTCGGAGGTGAGGTTGTGCGTCTGCCGAAGGATGGCGGTCAGTTGCTTGTTGTCCTCGCGCAACTCGGCCAGCATATCCTCCGGCTTAACGAAGTCGGCATCGTTGTCGAGGAGACGCTTGACGCGGGCGATATGACCGATGGAACGGATGGTCGTGCCGCCGATCTTGCGCGCCCTTTCGGCAATGTCGTCGGTCATCGCAAAGATCTGGGCGCCCTGTTCGTCCAGCAACGTGTGGTAATCGCGAAAATGCGGGCCGGAAACATGCCAGTGGAAGTTCTTGGTCTTGATGTAGAGCGTGAAGACGTCCGCCAGCAGCGCGGTCAGCGCAGCGGAGATTTCGCGGCTCGCTTCAGTGCCGAGATCGGTCGGCGTTGCGAGTGGAAGCTTGCGGTTCTTGGCAGCTGTGGTCGTGTCCATGATCGTTCTCCTTTGGCAATCGACCGCTCGTTGTTGAGCGCCCCTGTTGCGGCTGTCTGATCGGCACCGAGAATAGGGAGAAGGATGGCTCGGGAGAAATCGGCTGCTCGTACAGTCCAACCGATACCTAAGTGTAGTTTCGGCAAAGTCGCACCTCCGATAGTTTCTGCCTGTCGCCCCGCCCGAGGGCGGTTGGCTCGCAGGAGCCAGAAACTCCGGCTTCCCCTCCCCGGAGCCGCGGATCATCCTCACGATCCGCCAAGGCCGCCCCCGCCGCAGGAGGCGGCCTTTTTTCATTTAGGCCGCGGGAACGCAGGCAACCTATGCCTGAGTATTATGTTTACGCTTTCGCAGTTGCGTTAGCGTCATGACTATCGTCAATCCGCACAATCGAAGGAACCTCTGACATGGCAGAAGAACGGCCGGACGGTATTGAAAAATACAATCACCCAGCCGGGGGCTGGGATGCATTGAAGGCCGTCGCGAAGACGCTCGCGCATCAGCAGATCATCGCGCAGGGCGCCATGACGCTTCTCAAGGCCAATCAGCCTGAGGGTTTCGACTGTCCCGGCTGCGCCTGGCCCGATCCCAAACACACCTCATCCTTCGAGTTCTGCGAAAACGGCGCCAAGGCCATCACCTGGGAATCGACCGCGAAACGATCCGGACCGGAGTTTTTCGCGCAGCATACGGTTTCCGAACTGTGGCAGTGGACCGATCACAAGCTTGAGGATGCCGGTCGACTGACCCTTCCCCTGCATTACAATGCCGACAGCGATCACTACGAGCCAATCGCCTGGGACGATGCCTTCCATCTGATCGCACAGGAACTGAACAAGCTCGATGATCCCGACAAGGCGGAATTCTACACCTCCGGCCGGGCCTCCAACGAGGCTGCGTTTCTCTATCAGCTTTTCGTGCGCGCCTATGGGACGAACAATTTCCCTGATTGTTCCAACATGTGCCACGAGGCCACCAGCGTCGGGCTTCCGAAATCCATTGGCGTCGGCAAAGGCACCGTGACGCTGGAGGATTTCGATCATGCCGATGCGATCTTCAGCTTCGGCCACAATCCCGGCACCAACCATCCCCGGATGATGACGACGCTGCACAATGCCGCCAAGCGCGGCGTCCCTATCATCGTCTTCAATCCGCTGAAGGAACGGGCGCTGGAACGCTTCGCCGCACCACAGGACCCGATCGAAATGGCGACGCTGTCCTCGACACCTATCGCCTCCGCCTATCATCAGCTCCGCACCGGCGGTGATCTCGCCGCCCTCAAGGGCATCATGAAGGCAGTGTTCGAACTGGATGCCGAAAGCCTTGACGCGGGCGGCGCCGGCGTGCTCGACCGAGCCTTCATCGGGGAGCACACAGCCGGCCTCGATGCGCTGCGCGCCGACATCGACGCGACCTCCTGGGACATCATCTCATCTGTCAGCGGACTGACGAAAGAGGCGCTTGAAAGCGTCGCCCGGATTTACGTGGAGGCCTCGAACGTCATCATCTGTTATGGCATGGGCATCACGCAGCACGCCAAGGGCACCGGCAATGTGCAGCAGATCGCAAACCTGCTGCTGCTGCGCGGCAATATGGGCCGCCCCGGTGCTGGCATTGCGCCCATTCGCGGCCATTCCAACGTGCAGGGAGATCGCACGGTCGGCATTACCGAAATCCCGAACAAGGCGCTGCTGGATGGCATGGAACGGGCTTTCGGTTTTCGGCCCCCTGCCGAAAAGGGGCATAACGCCATCGAAGCCATCGAGGCGATCATTGCTGGAAAATCCCGGGTGCTTATCTGCCTTGGCGGAAACCTCGCCGTCGCCATGTCGGATACGGCAGCGACCTTCGAGGGCATGCGCAAACTCGATCTCGTCGTTCACATTGCGACAAAGCTCAACCGCTCGCATCTTCTGACGGCTAAAACATCGCTAATCCTGCCCTGCTTCGGACGCACTGATCTCGATACGCAGGCCTCAGGCCCTCAGGCCGTGACCGTCGAAGATTCGATGTCGATGGTGCATGCCTCGCGCGGTTTCCTCAACCCGCCGGGAGAGCTTGTAAGATCGGAGCCAGCCATCATCGCCGGCATTGCCAAAGCGACTATCGGCAACCGTTACGGAATTGACTGGGACTGGCTGATTGCCGATTACGACCGCGTCCGTGACAAGATCGAAGAGGTCTTTCCCGATTTCAGGGATTTCAACAGCCGGGTGCGGGTGAAGGGCGGTTTCCGCCTTGACGTCGCGGCCTCCTTCCGTCGCTGGAATACGCAGAGCGGCAAGGCCAATTTCCTCATCGCCACCGGGCTTGAGGAAGATCCGCTCATCTCCAATCCGGACGCGCTCGTCCTGACGACCATCCGCAGCCACGATCAATACAATACGACGATCTATGGCATGGATGACCGTTATCGCGGCGTCTTCGGGCGCAGGGACATTATCTTCATGAACCGGCGCGACCTTGCCGAGCGTGGCCTGAAGGATGGCGATCGCATCGACATTCACGGCATCGGCGCCGAAAACGCGGACAGACACCTCGTGCAGGGTTTTACAGCCGTCGAATACAATATCCCGAAAGGTTCGGCGGCCGGTTATTATCCGGAGATGAATGCGCTGGTTGCGCTTGGCCATTATGATCGCCTGTCCGGAACGCCCTCCTACAAGGGTGTTCCGATCACCATAAGCCCGGCGGCGACCTGACGAGCGCACGACAGGTGCGCAAGCCAGCGGTCGTTGCGCGCTTTTCTTTCCGCTGCCCCGTGTCAAATTCACGGACAGCTCACCATCGGCCATCTTGCATGGCCTGTGGATGAGCAGCCGTATATGCGGATTTTTCGATATATCGCCGCGCTGTTTTCCCGCTATCCTGATGTTTCGACGACGGGGGCAACCAACACCTATGTATAGGTCTGGTTGCGCTGAAAAACCCGTATTGTCTTCAAAAATCGCATCGGGGGAACAATGTTGATTGCGTCAATGATGTTTCGCGCTCGCGAGGCGGAAGGCGGAACGCACCATCTGGCCTTTGGCCTTGGGGCGTTGGCGCTGGCGGCCGCGGTATTTTATGTCGATACATATACCGACATAGAAGGCGCGATTGCGGTTCTCTATGTGATTACGATCCTTTTGGCCGCACAGGCGATAACCCGGTCCGGACTGATCGCGATATCCTGTATCTGTGCCATTCTTTCCCTGTTGTCCTACGCGGCGACGCATGCAGAGGACGCGGATTTCCAGTCAGCCCTTCGACTGGTCGTCGCCCTTGCAGCACTTGCCGTCACGACCATGCTGCTTCTGAAAACGGAAACCGCCCGGCTGGCGATGTTGTCCATCAACGCGGCGCTGAAGGAAAGCGAAGAGCGCTATCGCTCCATTTTCGACCGAACGCGCGTCGCACTCTGGGAGCGCGATTATTCGAAGCTTCACGCTCTGCTGATGGGCCTCAGGCAGCAGGGCATCACCGACATGCGCGCCCATGCCCGCGCCAATCCGGGTTTCACGCAACAATGCATCGATCTCATCACGGTCGTTGCTTCGAACGAAGCCGGCAAGGAAATGCTCGGCTACGACTCCTCGCTCCGCGGCACCCTTCAACAATCGGTCGTCTCATCCTCCGGCAAGTTCGTCGATGTGTTGCAGGCGATCATCGACAACCGGCGTGTCTTTGAAGACAAAGTGGTCGTGCGCACGGACAGCGGCGAAGACAAGCTTGTGCTGCTGTCCATCAGTTTCCCCGCCGAAGCGGCCTCCTTCAACCGTGTGGTGGTCAGCATGGTGGATATCACCCAACGGGAAATGGAGCTGAAGGCGCTGGCGGAAGCACAGGCGGAACTGACTAAGGCCTCCAAGGCGGCTGCCGTCGGCGCCATGTCCGCATCGCTTTCACACGAATTGAACCAGCCGCTTGGTGCCATCATCGTCAATGCGCAGACATTGCTGCGGTGGCTGGATCGCGATCCGCCGGATCTCGCGGCCGCCCGCCGCTCGGCGGAACGCATGATCCGCGATGGCGAGCGCGCCAGTGACATCATCCAGAACACACGCAGCCTGCTCGCCCATACGAGCGGCAAGGTGGAAACCTTCGACCTCGATGAGTTCATCGATGAAACGCTTAGCCTGCTCGAACATGAGCTGGAACGCAGCGGCGCCACGGTCCATGTGGAAAACCATGCCACGCCGCCGATAACGGCCGTCAGGATCGAATTGCAGCAGGTTCTCATCAATCTCCTCACCAATGCCATCCAAGCCATGGACGAGGCGGGTATCGGCAACCGCACCATCACGGTGCGGAAAGCGCGCGAAGACACGGACAATATTCAGATCGCGGTTCAGGACAGTGGCCCCGGTTTCCCCGTGCAGATGAAAGACAAGCTGTTTTCGCCGTTTTTCACGACGAAGGAGACGGGAATGGGCATGGGGCTTTCCATCTGCCGCACGACATTGGAAGCACGCGGCGGCAGGCTTACCGGTGACAATCATCCTCTCGGCGGGGCGGTCTTTACCATTTCCATGCCGATCAGCCAGGAGATGGAACATGCCTGAGCCACGCAAGACAATGAATGAGCGGCCCTCACCCATCGTCTTCATCGTCGATGACGATCTATCGATGCGGGAGGCGCTTACCGATCTTTTCCGCTCCATGAAATTTGACGCCGAAGCTTTCGACAGCGCCGCCGCTTTCCTCGAAAAAGCCAATCTGAACCGGCACGGCTGCCTGCTGCTGGACGTGCGGCTTCCGGGCATAAGCGGCCTTGATTTCCAGGTGCAGCTGGAACGTGTCGGCAACAGGATGCCGATCATTTTCATGACCGGCTTCGGCGATATTCCGATGAGCGTGCGGGCGATGAAAGCAGGTGCCGTGGATTTTCTGACCAAGCCCTTCAAGGAACAGGACATTCTGGACGCCGTCGCGGCTGCGATGGAACGGGATGCGTCACGCCGCCGCGAAAGTGCCCAGAACGAGGCCGTCACCTCCCTTGCCGAGCAACTAACGCCAAGGGAGCGTGAAGTCATGGGCGCCGTTGTCCGCGGCCTTATGAACAAACAGATCGCCTACGAGCTCGGTATCAGCGAAGTCACCGTGAAGCTGCACCGGGGCAATGTCATGCGGAAAATGGAGGCAAGATCGGTGGCCGACCTCGTTCGGAAAGCGGAACTGATCGGCGAGAAGCTCCGACCACCTGTATCTTAGTATGGTATCTTTCAAACGGGCCTGAGCGCATAGAGGACGAAAGAAACAGAAAAGGTCGCTCTCATTGCCCCCCGTTCCCGTCATTGCCGTCGTCGACGACGATCCCGCCATTCGCGAAGCCATGGATGATCTCATCATGTCCTTCGGTTACGAATGCCGCCTGTTCGCATCTGCCGAGCATTTTCTGGAGTCGCAGCAGGCGGGCATCGACTGCATCGTCGTGGATGTGAAAATGCCCGGTCTGTCCGGCATCGAGTTGCAGAGCGAGCTGAACCGGCGCGGTAACCATCCGCCGATGATATTCGTAACCTCCTACGAGGATGAACGCACCCGGAATGCGGCCCTGAGCGGCGGCGCTTTGGCCTTTCTTCGCAAGCCGGTCAATATCGGCAATCTGATCGGATGCCTGGAATCCGTTCTCGGCCAGCGGCCCTGACCGCAGCGTGACGCTCGGCCACCTGGCAATCGAGCAGTCGCCGCCTTTCATAGACTGCGCAGACAGCCCTCCATCGCGCTGACCGCCCCCTATCCCCATGAATATCCGTCACTATGTATGCCCCGACGCCTTGCCGTCCGGGCACGCATTGCCGTTGAGCGCATCACTTCCGGCGCGCATGTCTCCCGCCAACACCTTCCGCTATACGAACTAGACCTCTGTATAGATGCCGACGCGTCCACCTCGCCGTAGCCTTTGTTCCAGTCAAGCGCCTCCGTTCCGGACGGTCCTTGCAGCACCATCACCCTTTTTGTGGAGCAGGGCATGACCTCCATCAGTCAGAATGCAGACGAGCGCCAACCTCGTCATCTCAAAGTCGCAACGGTGTTCGCATTGGGTGCGATTGCAGTGCTCGGTGGCAATGCTCTCCTGATCAGGAATACCGAACCGGCGCTTGCGGCCTCCGAGGACGTCGCATCGGCCAGCGCCTTTCGCATCCTCACGCCGCAGACGATCGACAGGCTGGCCGGACTTTCCGCCCCTGCGGCGACCGGTGGCGATGCAATAGAAGGCGTGGCTGTTCCGGCCGTGGACAAGACGTCCTGCGTCGCCACCCGTGCCGGACCGGCATGACACGCTCGATCCCAAAGCCTTTTGCCAGCTGCAGCACCGCCTCTTTAATGCCGAGCTGATCGACCGCATCGCCGTGCTCCAGCTCGCATCACAACACCGCTTTATCGACACCTCGTCCCAACTCGCCATGAACAAGGAGTTCTGAAATGGAAACGTTGACCAGACGCGCAGTCCTCGCAATCGGCGCCGTCGGCGGCACTGCCCTTGCCGCCAGTACGGCCGGAGCAGCATCTTTCGGCAATCCCGATCAGCCAGCCGAAGGAGCAATCAATGCCAATGCCGCAGGGCTCAGCGACCCCGGCCCGAAAAACCCCGCGATCAACGACCAGTTTCCATCCTTCCAGAGCCCGCCGGCGACCGATGTCGGCGACATGCAGCTTTTCTGGGCGTCGTTCAACAATGCCGCCAAACGTATCCAGAACGGCGGCTGGGCCCGTCAGGTCACCAAGTCGGACTTCGCGATTTCGGATGCCGTCTCCGGCGTCAACATGCGGCTGGGACCGGGCGGCATTCGTGAGATGCACTGGCACCGGGCCGCCGAATGGGCGATCATGACCAATGGCCACTGCCGCATCACCGTGCTTGATCCGCAGGGTCGCGCCTATGTGCAGGATGTGGAGGCCGGTGATCTCTGGTATTTTCCTGCCGGTTATCCCCATTCGCTGCAGGGACTTGGTCCCGATGGGTGCGAATTCGTCATCGTGTTCGACGAAGGCGACCAATCCGAATACGGCACCCTGCTGTTGACCGACTGGCTGGCGCATACCTCCCCCGAACTGCTGGCCAAGAATTTTGGCGTCGCACAGGATGTGTTCCGCAACATTCCGTTGCAGAACCTCTGGATATTCCAGGGCAAGGAGCCGGGTCCACTCTCTAAGGATCAAGAAGCCGTTGCCGGCGCGGGTCTTCCGCCTTTTCCCTTCACCTATAAACTTGCGGCATCAAAACCGCTGAAGGAAAATGCCGCCGGCGTTATTCGCCTTGCGGACAGCAGCGCGTTTACCGTGTCCAAAACCATTGCCGCCGCCATTGAAACGATCAAGCCAGGCGGCGTGCGCGAAATGCACTGGCATCCCAATGCGGACGAATGGCAATACTGGATTAAGGGTGAAGGCCGGATGACCGTGTTCGACGCGGGCCCACGCAGCCAGACCGCCGATTTCCGCGCCGGCGATATTGGTTACGTGAAAAGGAGCCAGGGCCACATCATCGAAAATACCGGAAAGACCGATCTGCAATTCGTCGCGGTCTTCAAGGCTGCCGAATACCAGGAGGTCAGCCTGTCATCCTGGCTGACGCACACCCCGCCGGCGCTGGTCGCCCAGCACCTAAATGTCAGCATCGAGGATGTGGCGAAATTTCCCGCCAACCAGCCGGCGATCATGCCGGGCTGAACATTTTGTTCCTCTATTGACCGGCGTTTCGGCACGTCCAATCCGCCGGTCGTTCCTCATCGGAGCAAGGCTCCACGCGGCAATATCCATATCGGAAGACAGGAACGGGCCATGAAACCATTGACAATCCGCATCGCCGGCGGCTCGCTTGCCGGTCTCTTCACGGCGATATTGCTTCAGGAGGATGGGCACGATGTGAGAGTGTACGAACGCTCATCGTCCGGCCTCGCCGGACGCGGCGCGGGACTGGTGCCGCAGCAGGACCTGTTCGAGGTTCTCGGACAGATCGGCTGCGAAGACGTCGCCCATGTCGGTGTGGTCGCCAGGGAGCGCATCTACCTCGATGCCGGTGGCCGCGTCGCCCAGCGCCAAAACACGCCGCAGATGCAGGTTTCCTGGGACTACCTCTTTGAGCGCGTATCCTCCCGTCTCCTGGCGGACACCTATCGTCTCGGACACCATGTCGAAGCGGTTCGCGAAGAACCGGAGGGAGTTTCGTTGTCCTTTGCCGATGGCACGGAGGAGCGCGCCGATCTGGTGATCGGCGCGGATGGTCTGGGTTCGGCAATCCGCAGCGCCGTCAACCGCCGCTCGGAAAACACCTATGCGGGTTATGTCGCCTGGCGCGGGCTGGTCCCTGAAACAAACCTGCCTGCCGATGCGGCCCTGCTGCTGGACCGCTTCGCTTTCTACATCGCGCCGGGAATTCACGTTCTGGGTTATCTGGTGCCCGGGCCACGCGGCGAGACCCAGCCGGGACAGCGCCGTTACAACTGGGTCTGGTATCGTCCGACAACGGCGGAAGAGCTTGACCGAACCTTTACCGGCCGCGACGGCAGGCATTTCGAACATTCCTTGCCCCGCGGCGAACTCTCCGAGAGCCGCCGCGCGCAATTGCGCGAAGACGCCTTTTCGTTTCTACCGCCGCAATTGGCGCTCGCGGTGGAAGCGGAGGAAACCCCATCCATCCAGGGGATATTCGACTATGAGGCGGAACAGATGGTGTCGCGGCGTATCGCGCTGGTCGGAGATGCCGCCTTTGTTGTTCGTCCTCACACCGCAATGGGCGTTTCCAAGGCCGCGGGCGACGCGATGGCGCTGCGCGATGCCCTGCGGCAAACGGAGGATCTGCCCAGCGCCCTTTCGCGATATCAGAGAACCCGCCTGCCGGTGGGCAAATCAATTGCCGCCTATGGACGGCGCCTTGCCGAAACCGCGATGTAAACACGGGTCAAAAATCGGCAACGCTGCCGCCTTGCGTCACTCCACCTTTGCGCTACGCTTGCGCAGGGAATTCTCAATGGAGGGACTGAGGCATGTGCAATACCTGCGTGATCGAGAACGTGAAACGAAACATGCTGTCGCGACGCCTGCTGTTCAAGGGCGCCGTGGCGGGAGCGACGGCAATGGCGGCGGGCAGCCTGGCGGCCCCGGTGCTGGCGCAATCACCCCGGCAGGTCATCGATCTCACCCATAGCTATGATTCCACATTTCCCACATTCGATGGCAAACCGGGCATAGAATTCGAGTGGGCAGCCGAGATTGCCAAAGACGGCTATCAGCTTCACAAGCTGACGATCTATGAACATACCGGCACGCATATCGATGCACCGTTTCACTTCAGTGCCAATGGCGCGAGCGTCGATCAGCTGGAACCGCAGAAACTCGTCGCGCCGCTGGTCATCATCGACATCACCGACCGCGCGAAAGAGGATGCCAATTCCACTGTTGAAGCCGAAGACATCGAGCGCTGGATCTCTGCAAATGGCGACATCCCGGCGGGTGCGCTCGTGGCTTTGCGCTCCGGCTGGGCGACGAAAGTGAAAAGTCCGTCATTCCGCAACGACGAAGCCGGAAAGTTTGCCTTCCCTGGTTTCAGCAAGTCGGCGACCGACCTTCTGCTCGAGCGCGACACGGTCGCCATCGGCGTCGATACGCTGTCGCTGGACCCGGGCAATTCGGCGGATTTCGCCGTCCACAATTCCTGGCTTCCGGCGGGGCGCTACGGGATCGAAGGCCTGAACAACCTCGAGGCTCTGCCGGTCAAGGGCGCGACCATAATCGTCGGCGCACCCAAACATCGCGGCGGAACGGGTGGGCCGGCGCGTATTCTGGCTCTGGTCTGATACCGGCGCACCTTGCACGAGAAACCTGCGGCTGCCGGCGCATGAACTCCGACTGAATAGTCTCTTCAGCTTCCGTTCCGATGGGATCGTCTAGAACAAAGACGTTCAACCGCGGTCCCATCCGCCTGAGGAGACAGTCATGATCCGGAAGTCTTTTATTGCAAGTGCACTCGTTGCTCTCGTTGGCCTCTCTGCTGCGGCGCCCGCCATGGCCAATGATGTGCGCATCGAACAATATGGCTGGTCCAACTCTGCCGGCGGCGCGCAGGAAGGTTATGGCAACCGGATCCGCACCTACCAGAATGGCGGTTACAACCGGATCGTCGGCCACCAGTATGGTCGTCACAACCTTTCGGCCGTCGGTCAGGAAGGACATGACAACTATGGTTCCACCGCTCAGAACGGCAACCGCAACGTGGCCGGCATCGGCCAGTTCGGCTCCAACCACACCACCATCCTGACCCAGGACGGTAATGGTAACATCGCCGCCGGCGTTCAGGTCGGCCGTGGCTGCAGCGCCAATGTGAGCCAGGGCGGCAACGACAATGTCGCGGCCTTCGTGCAGGCCTGCCCGTAACGACATTGCAATGACGTGAACGATCGATATCGAACACCAGATCATCAGGGAGACGTGCCATGCCCCAGAATGTCAGACACCCGCGCCGCCTGGCGGCAATCCTTGCATTGGCTCTTCTCCCTGTAGGCGCCGTTGCGGCCATATCGACAGCCAAGGAACCGGCCGATGGGAAACTCTGCGAGATCAAGGCAACATCGCAGGCGGGCATGGTGAGGCTGGAGGCCGTCGCCAAGGGCGATACCGGTGCCGGTGGGACTTACGCCTTTCACGTCGAAAAATCAGGCGGCAGCGGCAGTTCCGCCATCAGCCAGGGAGGCGACTTCAACGCCGCTGCCGGACAGTCGCAGCTGCTGAGCTCGGTGACGCTCGATTCGAAGGGAGCCCGCTACAAGGCGGTGCTCGATCTCGTGATCGACGGGAAAAGCTTCAGTTGCACGAAGCAGATCGGCGGCGATTAAGTCGCCGCACGCTGTAAATTTCACCTGGTAGGGCGCCGGTTCAGGCGCCCTTTTTCTTTTGATCGCGCCGAACCGCTGAACGACATGTGAATGGGCAATTCCGGTCGGGTTCAGTTGCGGAGTGCGATTATGAATCATCGGCAAGGTGCTGACAGATGGAGATAAGAATGGCCCGCAACATATTGAAACTTCTGACCATCACCCTGCTTGTCGGTGGCCTCTCACCGCTCGGATTTGCAGCACCCGCCCATGCCGGCGGCCGCATCTCCTTCGACCTCGCACCCGGCAACAGCGCCGATGGCGATCTGCTTTCCACCGGGCTGCGCGCCTATTCGCTTTACCGCAACTTCAAGGATGCCGACATAAAGCAGCTCGGCCGCGGCAATGCAGCGGGCATCGCCCAAAATGGCGGTGGCAACCTTGGTTTCATCCGGCAACGCGGCAATGGCCATTCCGCGACGCTGCAGCAGAACGGCAACAACAACGCCTATGGCATTTTCCAATATGGGCGCAACACCGACACCAATGTGGTGCAGGATGGCGACAATGGCAGCGGGCTGACCTTCAGTTATGGCTGGTAAGGAACGCGGCTGCTGGGGCCGCTGCCCTAAGGTCCGGAAGAGAGACAATTGATCGCCCCAGGATCAGGACGGCGGCGAAGACAGAAAACGGTAGACGTCATCACACCTCGATTGGAAAAGAAAAACCGGCCTTTACGCGGTCCATGACAACCATGGTCTTGAACCCCTTGATATCGTGGTTTTCGTAGAAGAACCGGCGGGTGAAGGCCTCGTAGTCTTCCATGTCCTTGGCTGTGATCACCAGAATGAAATCGGCGTCTCCAGTGACATAATATCCGATCATGACCTCGCGCGTCGTCCGGATCGCCGCCTTGAAGCGGTCGACGATGTCGGCCCGCTCCCGCTCAAGCGAGACGAGCACGATCATGGTGATGCCCCGTCCCACGGCCTTCGGCGAGACGATGGCGACATCCGCCTCGATAACGCCTTCCTCGCGCAGACGCTTCAAACGCCGCTGACAGGCGGTCGGCGACAAATTAACGATCTGCGCCAGCTCTTCCGAGGTCAGGCGATTGTTTTTCTGGACGGCTTCAAGCAACGCCCTGTCGGCTCTATCTATCTCGCTCATGCATAATTCCTGCGCAATTGTAGCTAAATAAGCATTATTTCTGCATGTGAGCACGAAGAAACGCCGCCGTTCAATTATGCTGTGCCGGTAAGCTTCCCGCAATTGAAAAGGAGCTTCTCATGAAAGCTATCGCCAGCGTTGCGCTTAAAAGCCTGAATCGACCAGACCTGCTTGAGCATCGCGCGTTTCTGGATGGGCTTTGGATAGAGCGCCCGGAAACGCTGAGCGTTATCGATCCAGCAAATGGCGAGCCTCTGCAGGATGTTTCTGCCTGCAGCGTCGATGACATTGACACGGCAGTGGAAGCGGCTGGCGGGGCGTTTATGACATGGCGGGACATGCTGCCCGCCGAACGCGGCGATATCCTGCGGGCATGGGGCCGGCTGATGCGTGACAATGCCCGCGACCTCGCCACCATCATCAGCGCGGAACAGGGCAAACCGCTGGCGGAATCGCTCGGCGAAATTTCTTACGCTGCCGCCTTTCTCGACTGGTTTGCAGGTGAAGGCGAGAGATCCTACGGCGAAACAATTCCAAGCCATCTTAAAGGCGGAAATCTTTCCGTGCGGATGCAGCCGATCGGCGTCACGGCAGCCATCACACCCTGGAATTTCCCCTCCGCCATGATCGCCCGCAAGGCCGGCGCGGCCCTTGCTGCCGGTTGCACGATGATCGTCAAACCAGCACCGGAAACACCGCTTTCAGCACTGGCCCTGGCAAAACTGGCGCAGGAGGCAGGCATGCCCGCCGGCGTGTTACAGGTTCTGCCGGGTGAAGCCGCGCCTCTTGCGCGCCGCCTGCTGGAGCACACGCAGGTGCGGGCATTTTCCTTCACCGGTTCGACGGAAGTGGGACGGCTACTCCTCACGCAATCGGCGGCGACCATCAAAAAAGCCTCGCTGGAACTTGGCGGCCACGCGCCCTTCATCGTCTTCGCGGATGCGGACCTGTCCCAGACCGTGAAGGGCTGCCTCGCCGCCAAATTCGCCACATCGGGGCAGGACTGCCTTGCGGCAAACCGCATCTATGTTCAACGAGCGCTTTATGATCGCTTCATTGAGCGATTTGCCGATGCGACCTCTCGGCTGACAGTCGGTCACGGCCTTCAGTCGGGTATCGATATCGGCCCCATGACGCGGCCATCCGTCGCCGAAAAGTGCCGCCAGCAGATTGCCCAGGCGCTGTCGGCCGGTGCGCGGCTCGTCTTCGGCGGACAGGACAGTCCGCTCGGCGGCAACTTCGTCACACCGACCGTACTCGCCGATGTGAACGACGACATGCTGATCGCCCGCGAGGAAACCTTCGGCCCGGTGGCCGCCATCTTGCCCTTCGATGACGAGGTGGAGGTGATCCGCCGCGCCAATGCAACGGAGATGGGACTGGCGGCCTATGTCTACACCAATGATCTCGGCCGGGCGATGCGCCTGACCGACCAGCTCGAATACGGCATGGTGGCCGTCAACACGCCCAAATTCACCGGCGCGCCTATTCCATTCGGGGGCTGGAAACAATCGGGCCTTGGCCGCGAAGGCTCGCGTCACGGTCTCATGGAATATCTCGAACCCAAATATGTCTGCTTCGGCAATCTGGCTGCCTGAAAGGAACCTGCGTATGACTATCGACATCAAGAAAATCGCGGAAATGGATCGAAACGCCGTTCTGCATCCCTTCACGCAGCTCAAGGATTTCGCCAGCGGCAAACTCGGTGAACCCACCATCGTTGAAACCGGCAAGGGCATCCGCATTCAGGACGCCCACGGCAAGCAGTTGATCGATGGTTTTGCCGGTCTTTATTGCGTCAATGTCGGTTATGGCCGCACTGAGGTGGCGGAGGCGATTTCGCGTCAGGCCTACCGGCTTGCTTATTACCATTCCTACGCCGCCCACACGACGGACGAACTGGCCATCCTTTCCGATCGCCTGGTGAAGATGGCGCCCGGCAAGATGAGCAAGGTCTTTTACGGCATGTCGGGGTCCGACGCCAACGAGACCCAGGCCAAGCTGGTCTGGTACTACAACAACCTGCGCGGCAAGCCGCAGAAGAAGAAAATCATCTCCCGCGAACGGGGATATCACGGCTGCAGCGTGGTTTCCGGCTCCATGACCGGCATGAGTTTTTATCACGATCATATGGACCTGCCGCGCGCGGGCATCCTCCATGCTGGCGTTCCGCATCACTATTGGGGTGCGGAAGCCGGCGAAACGGAACTCGAATTTTCAAAGCGGCGCGCCAAAGAGCTGGAAGCACTCATTCTACGTGAAGGACCGGACACGATCGGCGCCTTCATTGCCGAACCGGTGCTAGGAACGGGCGGCATCACACCGCCGCCGGAAGGTTATTGGCCGGCTATCCAGGATGTTCTCAAAAAATACGACGTCCTGCTGATCGCCGATGAAGTGATCACCGGCTTCGGCCGCACCGGCTCCATGTTCGGCTCGCAACACTATGGAATGGAGCCTGATCTGATCACCGTTGCGAAGGGGCTGACCTCGGCCTATTTCCCGCTTTCCGGCGCAATCGTCGGAGAGAAGGTGTACAAGGTGATGGAGGACGGGGCGGATCGTGTCGGCGCATTCTCGCACGGCTACACCTATTCCGGCCACCCGATCGGAGCGGCGGCCGCAAACGCCGTGCTCGACATCGTGGAAAAGGAGGACCTGCCGGGCAATGCTCGATCCGTCGGCAGCTATTTCCAGGAGCAGCTGAAGGCGAAGTTCGCGCAGCTTCCGATCGTGGGAGAGGTGCGTGGCGTCGGCCTGATGGGTGCAATCGAATTCGTCGCTGATCGGGAAAAGAAGACCCGCTTTGCCCCTCATCTCACGGTAGGCGCTCGCGTTTCCAAAGCGGCGCGCAACGGCGGTCTCATTGCACGCGCCATGCCGCATGGCGATATTCTCGGCTTTGCGCCGCCGCTTGTTACGACCCGGGAGGAGGTGGACGAGATCATCGCCATTGCCGAAGCCGCTGTCCGAAGCGTCATGGACGACCTCGTTCAGGCGGGTGAAAAAATCTGATCTGACACCTCTGAACTCGGCGGCTGGTATTGCCTATCCGAAAAGCAATGACATGACGACTGCGCCTATTTGCCGTGCAGTCGTCATGCGTAACGCTTAAGGCTTCATCTTTTTTCGGAACCATGCATAATGTCATGAAATGAGCTTCGTAAAAACGAGACAATTTCATGCGTCGTCAAGCCAATCCGCTTAACCTTGATCCGGTTTCCGCAACCAAACCGGTCGTATGGCGACCGACCCTGGCCAAACAGAAGGGTGAAACAAAACATTCCGCGCTAACGGAGCGCATCATCGCTGATATCAACGCCGGCGTCCTGAAGCCGATGGATCGTATGCCGACACACCGGGATCTCGCGCGCGAGCTTGGCCTTTCGGTGCAGACCGTCAGCCTTTCCTACAAGGAGGCTGAGCGGCTCGGTTATCTGAGCGGCGAGATAGGGCGCGGGACCTTCGTCAAGACGCGGGTGACCGATCGGGCCGGCAGGATGATGCTGGATCACAGCCCGACGGAAGTGCTTGATCTTTCCATCATCCGGGGGGTCTATCTCGAGGAGCACGAAACCGCCTCGCGCGCGATCCTTCGGGAACTGGCGGAGGGCGACAATTCCGGCTTCATGCGTCCGTGCCGACCCGTGGCCGGTCTGGACAGCCATCGCGAGACCGCCCGGAGCTGGCTCGGCATGATGGGCGTCACCGCCGGGGCGGAACGTATTCTCGTGACCAATGGCGCAGCGCACGGTATTTTTCTCGCCCTCAGTTGCATCGTCCGCTCTAACGACGTTGTTCTCTGTGAAAACCTGACCGATCACGGCATTATTGGCCTATCGAACATCCTGGGTTTCAGCCTCAAGGGCCTGCCCACCGACGAAGAAGGCATCCTGCCGGATACACTGGAGGCGGCATGCACAGCAGGCGGCGTGCGCGCGCTCGTGCTCATCCCGACCCTCAACAACCCAACCGGGCACATTGCAGGCGCCGAGCGAAGACGTGCGATTGCCGCCATTGCAGAGCGGCACGGTGTTTTTGTCATCGAGGATGAAGTCTATCGCCCGATCATCGAGGATGACCTGCCCTCTATTTCCGAGATGCTGCCGGATCTGGGCTTCTTCGTCACCAGCTTCACCAAAACGGTGCTGACCGGGCTGCGGGTCGGTTATCTCGTCGTGCCGCCGGCCTACTCCATCCGTGCCGCCTCGATCCTGCGTGTGTCAAGCTGGAGCGGAACCTATCTGACCGCCGAAATCGCCACACGCTGGGTCGAAAACGGCACGGCACGCCGGTTGCTGCAGGTCCAACGCACTGAAGTCCTCGCGCGGCAGACGATTGCGGGCGACATTCTCGGCGAGCACATCGCCTCGACCCATCCCCTCTCCTTCTGTGCGTGGCTCAAGGTTCCGCCGCACTGGACCGAGGATGGGCTGGTGCGCGCGCTGACAAACCAGAATGTCGCGGTCACGTCATCGGAACCCTTTGTCGCCGGTCCCGGCCATGGCGGCGGCATCCGCATCTGTCTTGGCGGCCGCCTCAACCAGCAGAGCCTAGCCAAGGCTTTGACCACCGTCCGCCAGGCATTCGAACAATTGCCGCCGGTTTACGATATAGGTTCGATTGGTTGAGGTGACAGCCGGAAAATCATTGAATCATTACAATATAATAATTGACATGATTTTACTTCGCTCTCAACATGACAATCATGAAGAGCGAAAACCTGTCCATATCCCCTGACAAAAATCCGCTTCCGGTCTCACTGGCCGCGATCAAGCAGGCGGCAGCGCGGATTGCCGGTCAGGTGGAACGCACCCCGCTCGTGCGCTCGGACAGTCTGTCCGAACGCTACGGCACCCCCATTCACCTGAAGCTCGAGACACTCCAGCCCATCGGCGCCTTCAAGCTGCGCGGTGCGATGAACGCCATCCTTTCGCTTGAAGACGAGGCGCGCAGGCGCGGCCTCGTCACGGCCTCCACTGGCAATCATGGCCGGGCCGTGGCCTATGCGGCCGCCAAACTCGGCATTCCCGCCACGATCTGCATGTCGGCACTTGTACCGGCGAACAAGGTCGAAGCGATCCGTGCGCTTGGCGCAGATATCCGGATTGTTGGCAGGTCGCAGGATGACGCACAGGGAGAGGTGGAGCGCCTGACCGCAAGCCTTGGCCTGACCGCGATCCCACCCTTTGATGATCCTGACGTCGTGGCGGGCCAGGGGACGATCGGCATCGAGATTGTCGAGGAGATGCCTGAGCTCGCGACAGTGCTTGTTCCTCTCTCCGGCGGCGGCCTTGCGGGCGGCATCGCCGTTGCTGTGAAAGCGCTGAAGCCACAGGCACGGGTCATCGGCATTTCCATGCAGCGGGGCGCGGCCATGCATGCGTCAGTCATTGCCGGCCGGCCCGTCACCGTTCAGGAAGAAGAAACGCTGGCGGATTCACTGGGGGGCGGGATTGGATTGAACAACCGTGTGACCTTCACGCTCTGCCAGGCCCTTCTCGATGAGATCGTGCTGGTTTCCGAGGATGAGATCGCGGCCGGCATCCGCCACGCGATGCACGAAGAAGGTCTGACGGTCGAGGGCGCCGGCGCCGTTGGTTTCGCGGCGGTCCTCTCCGGCAAGATCGACATCACCGGCCCGACCGCCATCATCGTGTCGGGTGGAAATATCGATCCGGCCGTCCATAAGACGATCATCGAAGGGTCAGCCGCATGAGCCGCATCACCATCCTGACCGAAAAAGATCTGCGCGCTGTCGTGAAGCTTGACCTCTCCGCTATCGACTGCGTGGAGCGGGCCTTTGCAGCGCTCGCAACCGAAGCGGTCGCCATGCCGCCGATCCTGCGGCTCGATATCCCTGAGTTTCGTGGCGAGGTGGACGTGAAGACGGCCTATGTGCCGGGTTTCGACGGTTTCGCCATCAAGGTCAGCCCCGGCTTCTTCGACAATCCCAAGCTCGGTCTGCCAAGCCTCAACGGTCTGATGATCCTTTTCAGTGCAAGAACCGGACTTGTGGAGGCCCTTCTTCTCGATAACGGCTATCTCACGGATGTACGCACCGCCGCAGCCGGCGCAGTCGCGGCACGTCATCTCTCCCGCGAGGATGCTTCCATTGCCGCAATCTTTGGAGCCGGCATGCAGGCCCGTCTGCAGTTCGACGCGCTGAAACTGGTACGCCCGATCCAATCCGCACGCCTCTGGGCGCGGGACCATCAAAAGGCTGAGAGGCTTGCAGGCGATCTAGCCCGCGAACACGGTATCGAGGTGACCGCCGTGGCTGATCCACAGGCTGCAATGCGGGGCGCCGATCTCATCGTGACCACGACGCCTGCCGAAAGGCCTATCCTGTTTGCCGACTGGCTGGAAGAAGGCCAGCATCTGACCGCCATGGGATCGGATGCCGAACACAAGAACGAAATCGATCCGGCGGTATTTGCAAGGGCGCGCTATATTGCAGACCGGCTTTCGCAGACCCGCATACTCGGCGAATTGCACCACGCCATCGAGGCGGGGCGTGCAGAGCCGGATCAACACTTTGCCGAACTCGGTGCCATCATTGCCGGCAAGGCACGGGGCCGAGTGTCGAGGGAAGACATCACCTTCGCCGATCTGACGGGCACGGGCGTGCAGGATACCGCCATCGCCAATCTCGCCTTTACCCGCGCAAAAGACGCGAATAGCGGACAAATCATCGAAAACAGTGTGAAAATGGGAGACGCAGCGTGAGCGTATCGCTGAATTTCACGCGCGAGGAATATGCCGCGCGCCTGTCCAAAACCCGCAATGCCATGGAAAAGGCCGGCATCGATCTTCTTGTTGTCACCGACCCCTCCAACATGCATTGGCTGACCGGTTATGACGGCTGGTCCTTCTATGTCCACCAATGCGTGCTGGTGCCGCCGGATGGCGATCCGATCTGGTATGGCCGCAAGCAGGATGCCAACGGCGCCAAGCGCACGGCCTACCTCGCCCATGACAACATCATCGGTTATCCGGACCACTACGTTCAGTCGACCGAACGGCACCCGATGGATCTGTTGTCGCAAATCATTGAAGACCGGGGCTGGGCAGGCGTGACGGTCGGCGTCGAGATGGACAATTATTATTTCTCGGCCGCCGCCTTCGCATCGTTGCAGAAACATCTGCCGAACGCCCGTTTCAAGGATGCAGCCGGTCTCGTGAACTGGCAGCGCGCGGTGAAAAGCCCGACTGAACTCGACTATATGCGCAAGGCCGGCAAGATCGTCGAGCTGATGCACAAGCGCATTGTCGATGTCGTTGAGCCCGGCATGCGCAAATGCGATCTCGTGGCCGAAATATACGATGCCGGCATTCGTGGAACCGCCGATTTCGGCGGCGACTATCCCGCCATCGTTCCGCTCCTTCCATCTGGCGCCGACGCGTCCGCGCCGCATCTGACATGGGACGACAAGCCGATGCGCTTGGGCGAAGGCACCTTCTTCGAAATAGCCGGCGCTTACCGGCGTTATCATTGCCCTCTGTCGCGCACGGTCTTTCTCGGCAAGCCGACGCAGGCGTTTCTCGACGCGGAGAAGGCGACGCTCGAAGGCATGGAGGCCGGTCTTGCGGCGGCCAGACCCGGCAATACCTGCGAAGACATCGCCAATGGGTTTTTCGCGGTGCTGAAAAAATACGGGATCATCAAGGATAACCGCACCGGCTATCCGATCGGCCTTTCCTATCCACCGGACTGGGGCGAGCGCACCATGAGCCTGCGGCCCGGTGACCGCACGGAGCTGAAACCCGGCATGACGTTCCATTTCATGACCGGTCTGTGGCTGGAAGACATGGGGCTCGAAATCACCGAGAGCATCGCAATCACCGAAACCGGTGTCGAATGCCTGTCTAATGTGCCGCGGCAACTCTTCGTGAAAGGCTGAGACGATGTTGAGTACCGCGCTACGCCCCTCACCGATCACGCCGTCGGTCGATTTCGACAAGAAAGGCATACAGCACGGTCACCTGCGGCTGCCATACAGCCGCGATGACAGTGCCTGGGGTTCGGTGATGATCCCGATCTGCGTCATCGCCAATGGCGAGGGACAGACAGCACTTTTGACAGGCGCCAATCACGGCGACGAATATGAGGGACCGGCGGCACTTTTCGAGCTCGCTCATACGCTGGATCCGGCCAAAGTGAGCGGGCGCATCATCATCGTGCCGGCACTCAACTATCCGGCCTTTCGCGCGGGAACACGCACTTCGCCGATCGATCGCGGCAACCTGAACCGCAGCTTTCCCGGCCGGGCCGATGGTTCCGTGACGGAGAAGATCGCCGACTACGTGACCCGTCATTTGATACCGCTCGCGGATATCGTGCTCGACTTCCATTCAGGAGGCAGAACGCTTGATTTCCTGCCCTATGCCGCAGCTCACGAATTACCCGACAAGACGCAGGAAGCCCGGTGTTTCGAGGCGGTGGCGGCTTTTGCTGCACCCTATTCGATGAAGATGCTGGAGATTGACGCCGTCGGCATGCTGGACACGACAGTCGAGGAGTTGGGCAAGGTCTTCGTCACCACCGAGCTTGGCGGCGCAGGCACGGCGAGCGCGAAATCGATCGACATCGCCCGCAAAGGCACCATCAACCTGCTGCGTCACGCCGGCATCCTGACCGGCGCACCGGCGCCGGCGCCGAGCCGCTGGCTGGATATGCCCTCCAGCGATTGCTTCACCTTTGCCGAAGATGACGGGCTCGTCGCCTTCGTCCGCGATCTGGGAGATGCGGTCACGGCGGGTGAGATCATCGCCAGGGTCTACCCTGTTGGGAAAACCGGCCTCACGCCGGTCGATTACCGCGCGTCCATCAGCGGCGTGCTCGCAGCGCGCCACGTTCCCGGCCTCATCAAGGCCGGCGACTGCCTTTCCGTCATCGCCACGGTCACGGAGAACATCTAGTCAAAAAATCCCGTGAGATCCGAAAACGGACCACGCAACCCAACCAGAGGAGTAAGAACATGAACATGATCAGACTTGCCGGGCTTTCCGCCCTCGCCCTTACCATCGGTGTAACCTCAGCCAGCGCCTTGACCGTTGAGGAGGTCAAGAGCCAAGGCTATATCCGCGCCGCCACGGCCAATGAAGTGCCCTATTCCTACATGCAGCCCGACGGCACCTCCGCCGGCATCGGCCCTGACGTGGCGAATGCGGTTCTGAAATCGATGGGCATAGAGGAGGTGAACTGGACGGTGACGCCGTTTGGCACGCTCATTCCGGGTCTCAAGGCGCGCCGCTTCGATTTCGCGGCCGCCGAACAGAACATCTCGCCCGAGCGCTGCAAGCAGGTTGCCTTCACGGAACCGAATTCCTCCTATGGCGAAGGCCTGCTGGTGAAGAAGGGCAACCCGAAAAAGCTGACCACCTATGCCGATATCGCCAAGGATCCAGCGTTGAAAGTGGCCGTGGTGTCCGGCGCCAACAATGTCGATTTCCTGCGGGCCGTCGGCGTCAAGGAAGAGCAGATTGTCTTCATTCCCGCCAATGCCGATGCCATCCCCACTGTTCAGAGCCGTGCCGACGCCTACGCCGCAACAGAGCTGACGGTCTCGGAGCTCGCCAAGGGCCAGGCCAATGTCGAGCAGGTCAAACCCTTCGTTGATCCTGTCGTGAAGGATGCGCCGGTACGCAACTACGGTGGCTTTGCCTTCCGGCCGGAAGACAAGGAGCTGCGCGACGCGTTTAATGTCGCGCTGGTCGAATTCCGCAAGACCGACGATTACAAGAAGATCCTCGCAAAATACGGCCTATCCGAACAGAGTATTGCGGCAGCGGCCGAAAAGAAGGTCGCCGATCTCTGCGCCGGCAAGTAACCGCAGTAGGCGCTCGGCCCTGGCCGGGCGCCGTTCCACTGGAACTTGGGAAAACGCCAAATGGACATGACCGCCTATCTGCCGATGCTATGGCAAGGCGCCGTCGTCACCATGACGATCACACTGGCAGCGCTCGTTGTCGGGACAATGCTCGCCTTCTTCTTCGGCATTCTGCGCGTCGAGGGGGGACCAATCCTTTCGACCGTTGCGCTCTGTTACACGGAAGTGTTTCGCGGCACCTCACTGCTGGTTCAGCTTTTCTGGTTCTATTATGCCCTGCCGCTGGTCGGTCTGAGTTTCGATCCGGTCACCACCGGCGTGTTGGTGCTTGCCGCCCACGCAGGCGGTTACGGTGCCGAGATCGTACGCGGCGCGTTGTCTTCCGTCTCAGTGCAGCAGATGGAAGCCGCACGAGCGCTGAACTTCACACGGATGCAGACGCTGTTTCGCATTTCACTGCCGCAGGCCGTCGTTGAGATGATGCCGGCCTTCGGCAATCTGGCCATAGAAACGCTGAAACTATCCTCGCTCGTGTCGCTGATCTCGATTGCCGACCTGACATTCGCGGCGCAGTCGATCCGCAACCTGACCCTCGACAGCACCAGCATCTATTCGATCACGCTGCTTTGCTATTTCGCGATGTCCCTGATCCTGATGGTCGTCATCCGGGTGATCGAACATTTCGTGCGGCGCGGCAACGTCTTTCCGCGCACCCGCCATTCGTAAGGATATTCCGTCATGATGTATGGTTACGAATGGGACACGACCACCTGGCTCACCTACACAACCTCCATCCTGCCCATCATCCTGATCGGCCTGACGGTAACGCTGAAGGCCGCAGCCGCCGGTTTTGCGATCGCGCTGGTTCTCGGGCTCATCTTTGCGCTGCTGCGCCGCAGCCGGGTGAAGATGGTTTCCTGGCCGACCGCGCTGGTGGTCGAATTTCTTCGCGATACACCGCTTCTGGTGCAGCTGTTCTTTCTCTACTACGTGCTTCCGGATTTCGGCATCGTGCTGCCGGCGTTTCTCACCGGCGCACTGGCACTCGGCCTGCAATATGCAGCCTATACCTCGGAGGTCTATCGCGGCGGCATCGAGGCGGTACATCACGGCCAGTGGGAAGCCGCGACGGCGCTTAATCTCACAGCCATGCAGACCTATCGGGATATAATCATCCCGCAGGCCATCCCCCGCATCGTCCCGGCCATGGGCAACTATCTTGTCGCCATGATCAAGGAAACGCCGGTCCTTTCCGTCGTCACGGTTCTCGAAATGATGGGCCTTGCCAACATGATCGGCGAGCGCACCTTCGAGTATCTGGTGCCATTGACGCTTGTCGGCCTGATCTTCCTCCTCCTGACCATAATCTGCTCGGCAGGCCTCAGCCGCCTGCAAAGGGCGCTTCCAAAAGCAGGAATACCCTTGCGATGACAAACAACACCAATCAGCCGCTGATCGAATTTTCCGATGTCACGAAGCGCTTCGGTATTCTGACGGTTCTCGATCAGTTCAATTTCAGCGTGGCAAAAGGCGAAAAAGTCACCCTCATCGGCCCTTCCGGCTCCGGCAAATCGACGGTTCTGCGCATTCTCATGACGCTGGAACCGTTCCAGGAGGGAAAGCTGACGCTGGCGGACATCTCCTATCACGAGCAGGGAGGCAAAGGCCCCTTCAAGGCCTCGGAAAAACACCTGCGCCAGATCCGCAACCACGTCGGCATGGTTTTCCAGAGCTTCAACCTCTTCCCGCATATGACGGTGCTACGCAACATCGTGGAAGCGCCTGTGCGGGTGCTGGGCATCGCCCGCGCGGAAGCGGAAGCGCGGGCAATCGAGCTACTGAAGATGGTCGGGCTGGCCGAAAAAAAGGATCACTATCCAGTGCAGCTTTCCGGCGGGCAGCAGCAGCGCGTCGCCATTGCCCGCTCACTTGCCATGCGTCCGCGTGTCCTGCTTTTTGATGAGCCGACCTCAGCACTCGACCCGCAGCTGGTGGGCGAGGTTCTTTCCGTCATCCGCGATCTTGCCCATGAGCACGATCTGACAATGCTCCTCGTGACCCATGAGATGCGATTTGCCCGGGAGGTTTCAGATCGAGTCTGCTTCTTTGACAAGGGACGCATCTGCGAACAGGGGAAGCCGGACGAGATTTTCGGCCAGCCAAAGGAAGAACGGACACGCGAGTTTCTGTCGTCTGTTTTACGGTGAACGTCCACCTGCCGTTTAGTCCTTGCGCTTAATCGGCAAGGGTGGCCAGAACCTTTCCATCCCGGCTCAGCACGATCGATTGTGGCGGTTCCGGCGCTGACTGGTTGGCATTGGCAGGCGGCTTTATCAGCCACGCGCCGGAATACTCTTCACGCAAATGCCGGGAATTCAGGCGGATTTCGGCGCCGGGCGCATAAGGACTAGTCCCGGCCGTTTTGTCTTTGGACAAGACCGCACTCCTGACTTCATAGAGCTTTCGCTCGCCATCAAGAGCAAGCGTTGCTTCCGAAAGATCGAAATTGTCGATCCGGACGATCTGACCTTCCGGCGTATCGAGAACCCATCTATCGGAATCCACGAAACCATCGGTATAGACATTGCCGGTGGAGGAACGCAGGGACGTGCCTTTCGGCAAGGTGATGCCATCAACGACATTGCCGTCGGCGAGAATGCATGTGTAGAAGGCGGATATGCCGCCATCGGGCTTCAGGTCGAATTGCACAGGCTGTGTCGCGTCACAGCGCCAGCCGCTCTGGGTGGTCACGCCCTTGCCGGTTATCCGCATATTATCAGGCATAAAGCCTATCGTCTCGTAATTCTCGTTGGTTTTGATCGAGATATGACGGGCGATCTCCACGGCATCGATATCCGCGACGGACACGGGATGCGGAAACAGGGCACGATTGAAAGACCCCGGTATATCGGCGACCGACAGTTCGAGTTTCGTGCCTTTGGGCATATCGATCTGGCCAAGGCGCGTCGGTTCCGAGAGTTCCGGGCGATAGCTTGCCGTCCTCTCTTTTTCATAGCCATGCATCTGGAGATAAAAATCGCCGATCTGCCACAGGGTGAAGAGTGCGACAGCGGTTACCAGCCCATAGGGCAGCAGCATCGGGCGCTTCCAACGTCCGCGGGCATATTGAATGAGAAGCCCCAATGTCCAGAAGACCCAGACGACGGTCGTGGCGAGAAGGAAGGCGAGGAAAAGCAGCGCTTCGACGGATGGCAGTGCGACAGGGATCATGAAAACCAGCGGCCTTGGGCGGATCGTCTTGATCCGGAAGAGACACTGGAGCTTTAGCCGCAAGCGATGGCCAGTTCAACTCGCGGATGGTGGCAGCTCCGAACCGGGCGACGGCAGATGGCGGCCGCCCGGTCAGGATATTATCGCAAATCAGCCACCAATGACGAAGCGGGAGAATGCCAATGAATTGCGGGCATCCTCGTCCATTTTCGCAACGTCGGCGCCATTGCTAAGGTCACGCCAGACCTTGATGTCCGAGCCGATGGTGCCGCCGGTCTTGACGAAGGGTTCCATGACGACCGCACCGGTGTAATTGATATCACGCAGCGCAAGGCCGATTTCGTGCCAGGGCATTCTGCCCTTGCCGGGGACGCGGCGATTGCTTTCACCCGTATGGAAGTGCCCCAGAAGCGGGCCGGCCGTGCGGATGGCCTCGCCAAAACTGTCTTCCTCAATGTTCATGTGGAAGGTATCCAGCATGACCTTCACATTGTTCTTGCCGACATCCTTCACGAAAGCGACGCCTTCGGCCGCCGTGTTGAGGACGTGGTTTTCAAAGCGGTTGAGGACTTCGATGCATAGGTTGATGCCGAGATCATTGGCGAAATCGGCAATGCCGTTGATGCCTTCGACGCCGCGCGCATAATCGCCTGCCTTGTCGACCGGCTGCGAATAATCAATTGGCCAATAGGAGTGCAATGCACCGCCGATGGTGTGGATATCGAGCTTGGCGACATTGGAAAGGGTCCGTTCGAAGAACGCCTTGCCGGCCGCACGCACCGAAGCATCTTCCGACGACAGGTTCTTGGTTTTCGATGGACCGATGCCGGCGGTGAGAATGATGCCATTATTCTTCGCGCTCTGCCTGATGGTCGCGAGTTCGGCGTCGCTATAGTCGTTGATGTGGTGGGCGGCGACTTCGATGATATCGAAACCAAGCTTGGCGACCTTTTCGATGTAAGGGCCGAACTTGGCGCTCCACTCATGTTCCCAGTAAGAATAATAGATGCCGTGTTTCATTGGTGTCTCTTTCGCTTTTCTGTTTCGCTTGGCTTTGAATAGGGAGTCGCAGTCGTCCAGGCAGGCTCAGGACGCGGCGCCTTTTCCCGGATTTCTGATGCGAATATCCGGCTCCGCGCTTGTGGATGTGATGAAGCGGCCATTGGGAAGATCGTTCTCCTCCACCTTGCGGTTGATCTCCTCCTCGCCGAGACCGAAGCTCAGCCAGCGGCCCCGCAGCCGCGCACGCAGATCGTCCTCATCGACATCGACGAAGACAGTGAGATCGAAGATCGGTTTGAGACGATCCCATGGCGACTGGCTGGCGAGGAGATAATTGCCCTCACAGACGATGATCTCGACGGATTGCGGGATCAACCGCCCGCCGGCGCGGGCAATCTCGATCGCGCGATCGAAGACCGGCACGGCAACGACATCGTCCTCATTGGCTTTCAGACGCTCCAGCATATGGCGCAGCCCGTGGGCGTCAAAGGTATCGATGGCGCCCTTGAAGGCACGGCGGTTCATTTGCTCAAGGACGGCATCGTCATAATGAAAGCCATCCATCGGAAACAGCGCAGCGGATGCGCCTTCGCCGGCGTTCAGTGCATCGACCACGCGTTCGGCGATGGTTGATTTTCCCGACCCGGGAGCGCCGGCAATCGCAATCATCACGCGCCGGCCATTCGAGCTGGCGAAACGTTTCAGCGCGAGGCCTGCGATTTCACCGGCATTATCGTCAATTTTACTCAAGGTGCCCCTCGCCTCGAAAAGTGGTTATCGCTACCGGCTACGCGAAAATCCGGTACTGGTTTGCCTTGTCACGTAGAAAGGCCAGCCCCTTATCCAGGGACTCCTCAGTGCTGGCAGCGACGGGCCGCCACGTCGAAATCTCGCCCGCCATCTCTTCCGGCATCGCGGCAAAGCCCTCGAGGGCAAGGACGCCGTTGAACCTTATGGCTGCGAGCGCCGAAAACACCTCGTCCCACGCGACGTTGCCGAAACCCGGCGTGCCGCGGTCGCTTTCCGACATATGCATATATTTCAGATGGTTGCGGGCAGCGATGATGCCATTGGCGATGCCCTTTTCTTCCATGTTCATATGGAAGGTATCGAGATGGATAAAGATATTGTCGGCGCCGATGCGCTCCACCAGCGCCACTGCCTGTTCGGCGGAGTTGAGCAGATGGTTTTCGTAACGGTTGACGGTCTCGATGCCGAATTGCAGGCCGAGTGTTTTTGCGTGGCCGGCAGCTTCGGAGAGTGCCCTTGTCAGATTGTCATATTCACCCTGCGTCGGCGGAAAACCGGTGCGCTCATTTGTACCGCCATAAGTGACACCGGTCAGCCCTTTCGCCCCCATGGCGGCAGCCTTGTCGAGGGCGGCCTTGAGATGCTCGACAGCTGCCTCGGGACGGACCGAAGCCCAGGCCGGCTCCGGCAGCACGAGCGAACAGACAGCGCTGAGATCATATTGCTCCAGCAGATTGCGCGTGTGTTCCGCATCGACGGAAGGGATATCGACAAGCGGGATTTCGATGAAATCCTGACCATAGCTCGCTGCACCGGCAATGGCGCGGGCAGCATTTTCATGGTCCCATTTCAGAGACCACATCATTGCGTGAACACCGAGGCCTTTCACGTCATACCTTCTTTCTGAGAGATGCGAAGTAACTGGAAAACAGGCCGCGTGCCGCCATGACGACGATCATCAGCACGCCCCACAGCGCGGTGGCCAGATGCTGGTTGGCGCCGAGAAGATTGAGGCCCGACGACAGGAGCTGAAGGACGATGAGCGCGACGAAGACGGGTAGCACCCGGCCGACACCACCGAACGGATTGATGCCGCCGAGAAAGGCCGCCAGCACCGTGATCAGCAGATAGGATTCCCCATGGCCGACACGCACGGAGTTGAAACGGGCAAGCATGATGATGCCGGCAACCGCACACATCAGACCCGAAAGCGTATAAACGAGCACCTGAATCTTGCGGGTGTTGAGGCCGGAATAACGCGCGGCCTCGATGTTCGAGCCTATCATCAACAGGCCGAAGCCGAGCTTGGTGCGCGTCAACAGCACATGCCAGAGGCCGACGCAGACGATGAAAATCAGAAGCGGGATCGGCAGGCCGAGAAGCGTGCCGTGACCGAGCGGCGCCATATAGGCTGGAAAACCGGAGACATCGCCGCCGCGCGTCAGAAACTCGCCCAGTCCGCGCAGGAAGATCATCATCGACAGCGTCACCAGAATGGGGTGCGCGCGGGTGTAGGCGATCGCCGCTCCCGTCATCGCTCCGGCGGCTCCGCCGGTGACAAGTGCGGCAAGGCAGGCAAACAGGAAGGCGCTCGGTGGCGCATCCACCCCGCCATGGGCCTGTAGCACCCAGGCTGCGGCAAGCCCGGACAGATTGGCCGCAAAGGTGACGGACAGATTGATCCCGCCCGTCAGCAGCGGCAGCAGCATCGCCAGTGTCAAGAGACCAAGCTCAGGCAGCTGGAAGGCGACCGAACCGAATGTTGCTGGTGACAGGAAGTTGTCCGCAAAGGTTCCGAAGATGAGCATGACGGCGATGAGGGCAATCACCGGGCCTGCCATGTCGGCCCCGAAGATCGCGTTGAATTTCCGGATGAGGTGGTTCACCGCTGGGCGCTCCCCTTTTTCGTGGACGTGCGGAGCGCACTCGGCAGAAGCTTGTCGAAGCGGGTGGAGGACAGCGTGATTGCGGCGAGAATGATGGCACCGACGATCATCTTGAAGGCAAAGGGCGATACGCCCATCAGGTTGAGGCCGTTCTGGGTTATCGACACCATCAAGACCCCGAGCACGCAGCCGATCACCGAACCCTTGCCACCGCCAAGCCGCGCGCCGCCAAGCACGGTGGCAGCAAGCACATCCAGTTCGCGACCATAAAGCGCGTTGGGCACGACCTCCTGCGCGTAATGCGCCTGCATGAGCCCGGCAATACCCGCCATCAGGCCGAGCCAGCCGAAGGAAATGTAATGCATGGCGCCGATATTGATGCCAAAGCGGCGCGCGCCTTCCGGATTGTCACCGAAAGCATAAAGCTTGCGTCCAACAGTGGTACGGGAAATCATGAACCAGGTGGCAACGCAGCAGAGGATCATGACCACGACGGGCAGCGTCAATTCGACCCAGGAACCATCGGGCATCTCGCGCTCGTAAAACACCACGCGCGTCGAAAGCCATTCCGGCAGGTCATAGATCGACACGCCCTTGGTGAAGAACATCAACAGGCCGAAGAAGATGTTGAAGGTGGAGATGGTCGCGACGATGGAGATGATGTTGAGCCGCCAGACCAGAAAGGCGTTGACGAAACCGAGGCCGAGGCCGACGGCACCGGCGATGATGAAACCTTCCGCCCAATTGCCGCCGCCGAGCGCATTGAGCGCCAGCACCGTGACATATTGAACGACGGAGGCGGCAACGGCGAAGGAGATGTCGATGCCGCCTGAAATCAGCACGACGAGCAGGCCGACCGCGAAGATGATGTTGACCGCCGAGACATTCAGCACATCGAAGGCGTTCGAAATGGTGAGGAACCGGTCGGTGGCGAAGGACAGCCCCGTGCAGAGCAGGACCATGACCACAAGCAGGGTGAATTCGGTCGTATGTCCGAGGATGAGCCTACGCATAGATGGCGGCCTCCAGTTCGGTCAGCGACAGACGTCGCGGATCATAGGTGGCGTGGAACCGGCCTTCGACCATGTGGATGACCCTGTCTGTATTGAAATAGACTTCCGGCGCTTCGTCGGAAATGACGATGATCGACAGGCCTTCTGCGGCGAGCTTGCGGACGATTTCGAAGATGCCGGCGCGGGCACCGACATCGACACCCACGGTCGGCGCATCGAGGATAAGAATTTTCGGTCCGATCGCCAGCCATTTGGCAATGGCCACACGCTGCTGGTTGCCGCCGGAGAGCGTGCGGATCGGATCTTCCGGCAGGCCGATCTTGACGCCGAGCGCTGAAATCCAGCGGGAAACGACATCCGCCTTTTTCGACGTGGAGATAAGGCCGCCGCTCAACAGCTTATCGAGCGAGGCCATGACGAGATTGTCGGCAATCGACTGGGGCTGGTTCAGGCCAAGCGACAACCGGTCTTCGGAAAGATAGGCGACGCCTGCCCGGATCGCATCTCGGTTGGAATGGAAATCCATCTTCTTTCCATCGATCAGGATTTCACCCGACTGCTGTCGGTGCATGCCGAACAGCGTCAAGGCCAGTTCCGTGCGCCCGGCCCCGAGCAGGCCGGTGATACCAAGCGTTTCTCCGCGCCGCAGATCGAACGAAATATCCTCGAACTCGCCGGCGCGGGCCAACCCGCGCACGGAAAGAACGACGGGCTTGTCATCGTGATCGGCGGCAATGACGGCACTGTCGAAGTTACGGCCGGTCATCAGTTCGGTCACGCGCGACTGGGTCATGCCTTCAACCGGGAAAACGCCAACGAGCGATCCATCCCGCAAAACTGTGATGCGATCCGATATCTCGAGCACTTCCGCCAGCCGGTGCGAGACGAACACGACCGCGACGCCGGACGCCGAGAGGTTGCGGACGATGTCGATCAGATAATCCGTCTCCGACTGCGTCAGCGATGCGGTGGGTTCATCCATGAAAACGAGACGGGCTTCGCCGACCAGCGCGCGGGCAATCGCGACGATCTGGCGTTGGGCAATCGGCAACTCCTTGAGCGGCCTGTCGAGATCGAACGAGACGCCAAGACGCGCCAGCGCCTTTTCGGCAGCTTTCTCGATTGCGCGCTTGTCGACCAGCCCGAATTTGCCGTTCACCGCATATTGGAAACCGATATTTTCGGCCACAGTCATTTCATCAAACAGCGCCAGATCCTGCCAGATCACCTGGATGCCCAGCGATTGCGCAAGTGTCGGGGTCATAGCAGCGATGGGTTTGCCATCGAAATAAAGCTCGGCATCGCTTTGCGGCGTGTAGACACCGGTAATGACCTTGATCAGCGTGCTTTTGCCACAGCCGTTTTCGCCGGCTAGGCAATGCACTTCACCCGGATTGACCTCGAAGGAAACACCCTTCAGGGCGCGCACGCCACCAAAGGTGACCTTGACATTTTTGAGGGACAGGAGCGGTTCTGCGCTCATGATAGCGTATCTCTCCTTTCGCCGCGAAAGCATCGCAGACGTGGCGCTCGGCATAAATTTCGGATGGGCGTCGCGCGGGCATTTTCTCCCGCGCGACGCCTTCGGCCTTGGGGAGGATCAGAGGCCCATGGAAACGAGCTTGTCGATGCTTTCCTTGTCGATCTTCAAAAGCTGATCGACGACGATGGTGTTACCCTCGGGATTGATGGTGCCGAGACCTTCGATATTGTCGCCGGACTTGGGTGCTTGACCCTTGGCGATACGGTCGGCGAGCGTGATGAAGACCTCACCGGCCTGTTTCGGGTTCCACATGAAGCCGCCCGTCAGGGCGCCCGATTTGATCAGCTTGGCGCCCTGCCCCGGCGAAAACGGGCCGATGACGAAGACCTTGCCATCCTTCCGGCGCTCTTCAACCGCACGTCCCGCACCGATCGGCCCCTGCGAACCGAAGGCGAGGAAGCCCTTGAGGTCGGCATTGGCAGACATCAGGTCAAGCGCGGTCGAACGGCTCTTGTCGAGGTCTTCCGCCACACCGTAACGGTCGCCAACGAGCTTCATGTCAGGATAATTGGCCTTGATATAGGCGATGGCGGCATCGGCCCAGGCATTGTGAAGCGGAACGGTGAGCGAACCGACGAAGACGGCATAGGAGCCTTTGCCGCCCATCTTTTCCGCCAGCAGCTTGCCATGCGCTTCACCGAAACCCTTGGCGGAGGCGAGCTCGAAATCCCAGTCGGCGCCGAGCTGTTCCGGGGATTCATGGGTGATGACCTTGATGCCGGCGGCCTGCGCTTTTTTCAGCACCGGTTCCAGCACCTTGGCGTCGTTCGGCACGACACCGATGAAATCGACTTTCTGGGCGATCAGGTCTTCGATGGCGCGCACCTGCAGCGCCGGGTCGGCGCTGGTCGGGCCGACCATGAAACCGTCAACGCCGAGCTTCTTGCTCTGCTCCTTGATACCGGCTTCCATGGCATTGAACCACGGAATGCCGCCGATCTTGACAACGACGCCAACCTTCGGCCCTTCGGCGAAAGCTGCGGATGAGAGCAACGCAAGCGACAGACCAACCGCCGCAGCAATAATTTTCTTCATTGATGTTCCTCCTCAAAAATTCGGCAAACGAAATCCGCCCGCAGCCCGTTTTTCCCGGACGCGTTCAAAAATCCCTCATCTCGCTTATTCGAGACTCTCCCTTGCCACTCCCACAGCAACCATCATGCACAATCGATATTGCCAAATTGCACAATCGATGGTGCAATAACCATAACATGAAGCGCCCTTCCGTCAAGGGGATGCGTGCTCTAATAATCGGAATCAGTTGGGGAGATCACAGTGACGGGCATAAGTTCAAAGAAAGCCACCATTTATGACTTGTCGATATTATCAGGCGCTTCCGCCTCGACGGTCAGTGCGGTGTTGAACGGATCATGGCGCAAGCGGCGGATTTCGGAAGAAACCGCAGACAAGATTCTCTCGCTCGCCAAGGCCCAGCGCTACACCACCAACCTGCAGGCGCGCGGCCTCAGAAGTTCGAAATCCGGCCTCGTCGGGCTTCTGGTGCCGGTTTATGACAACCGGTTCTTTTCATCGATGGCGCAGACCTTCGAGGGGCAGGCCCGCAAACGTGGCCTGTCGCCCATGGTGGTTTCCGGCCGGCGCGACCCCGAGGAAGAACGACGCACCGTCGAGACCCTGATCGCCTATTCGATCGATGCCCTCTTCATTGCCGGCGTGACCGATCCCGACGGCGTTCACCAGGTCTGCGCGCGCGCGGCCCTTCCGCATGTGAACATCGACCTACCGGGCAAATTTGCGTCCTCCGTCATCTCCAATAACCGGCACGGCGCGGAAATGCTGACAGCGGCGATCCTAGCCCATGCGGCAAAAGGAGGTCCTCTTGGCCCCGACGATGTCATCCTGTTCGGCGGCCATGACGACCACGCCAGCCGCGAGCGCATAGACGGCTTCCATGCCGCGAAAGCCGATTATTTCGGCGTTGAGGGCGGTGACGATATCGAAATCACAGGCTATTCGCCGCATATGACGGAACTGGCTTTCGAACGTTTCTTCGCCCGCAGGGGCCGCCTTCCCCGCTGTTTCTTCGTCAATTCATCGATCAATTTCGAGGGACTGCTTCGTTTCATGGGGCGCCATGACGGCGAGGCATTCGGCGACATCGTCGTCGGCTGCTTCGACTATGACCCTTTCGCGTCTTTTCTTCCCTTCCCTGTTTACATGATCAAACCAGATATCGCGCAGATGCTCGAAAAAGGCTTCGATCTCTTGGAAGAAAACCGGACGGAGCCCGACGTCACCATCATCGAACCGCAACTCATCCCACCACGAACCGCCCTTAAGGGACCGCTGGACGACATATGGGACCCGGTTGCGTTGCGCCGTATGGCAAAGTGAAACGCATGCACGAAAGTGCCGAAATCTCCGCTTGACCTCAACCGCGCTTGACGTCGTACCGATTTGCAACAGGCACCACCATTGCAACGGAATAACGATGATTGAAAAGCTCATGAAGGTCTTGGAAAGTGGAAGGGATAGCGCAGTCCTGCGCTTTTCCCTCGCGAAGGCCCTGATGAACGCGCGGCAATTCGAAGACGCCGCGCACCATCTGCTGGAGGCCATCCGGCAGAATCCCGACTATTCGGCAGTCTGGGCGGCACTCGGTGAATGCCGAGCGCGGCTGGGAGATCATGACGGTGCCGCCGCGGCCTGGGTGGAAGGCGTGGCAGTGGCCATCAGACGGGGTGACATACAGGCGAAAAAGCAGATGGAGGTCCGGTTGCGGCGGCTGCAGACGCGCAGCCGGAGTGCCAGTTGATGGCAGCGCAAGTTCATTCGATTCCATATGCCAAAAAATCGCCGGAAGATTAGCCAGGCTTCATAAAACTGGTTATGATCGCCGGAAAAATCACGGGAGGCGGCTGTCCAGAGCCGGTGGTTTATGGGTTTTTCGGATCATATCAAGGAAATCGAGACCGTCGGTCAGGGCAGGAATACCGGCCGGGATGCGGTGGTGCTGGAATCCTGGCGGCGTTGCCTCGACACCTATCAGCTTGATCCGACCAAGGCGCGTGAAGCGGTCATCGTCTCCGAGACACGTCTTCGGGAGCATCGCCAGCAGGCGGAAGACCTCGTGCACATCGCCCGCTCCGGCCTGGAACGGCTTTACCGACAGGTGGCCGAGCAGAATTACGTCCTCCTCCTTTCCGACCGGCAGGGCGTGACGGTCGAGTTCCTGGGCGATCCCTGCTTCAACAACAATCTGCGCAAGGCCGGGCTCTATCTTGGCTCGGAATGGTCGGAACCGCGCGCCGGCACCTGTGCCGTCGGTGCCTGCATCGCAACCGGCGAGCCGCTCACCATCCACCAGACCGATCATTTTGATGTGACGCACACGCCGCTCTCCTGCACCGCAGCGCCGATCTACGATACGCAGGGCGCGCTGACGGCTGTGCTCGATATTTCACTGCTCAGCTCACCGATCCTGAAAACGAGCCAGAACATGGCCCGCCATTTGGTCTCTTCCACCGTGCGGAGGATCGAGCTTGCCAATCTGATGGCCAGCAGCCGCCATGATCTCGTTCTGCGCTTTGCGGGTGCGCCGGAATTTCTGGATGTCGACCCGGAAGCGGCCCTGTCGGTCGACGGTTCCGGCCGGATCACGGGCATGACACACGCCGCAGCCCGTCTCCTCGCCGCCTCCCGCGGCCTCGACTGGCGCAGGCCTGAACGTCTTCTCGGACAGCGGGTGGAGGAGTTTTTCGAAGCCGATTTCGATGAGCTTGCGTCGCTGACCCGCTCCAGCCTGCCGCAGGACAGGCGCATCGTCGTCAGAGACGGCACCGTGCTTTATGCACACGCCATCGAGCCACAACAGCGCAGGTCGACCGTTCCGCTTGCGCGCATGAAACCGCAGCCGATGACGGAGAGGATCGGCGGTGACGGCCCGGTGGTTCGAAATCTGAGGCGGAAGGTGGAGAAACTCGCGCCCGCAAGACTGCCGATCCTTTTGCAGGGCCAGACCGGCACCGGCAAGGAACATCTCGCACGCATCATTCACGATGCCAGCGGCGTTTCAGGCCGCTTTGTCGCCGTCAATTGCGCCGCCATTCCCGAACAGCTGATCGAAAGCGAACTGTTCGGTTATATGCCGGGAGCTTTCACCGGCGCTCTGGCGAAAGGGCGCAAGGGGCTGGTGGAAGAGGCGCAGGGCGGAACGCTTTTCCTCGACGAGATCGGCGACATGCCGTTTGCGGCGCAGAGCCGGCTTTTGCGCGTTCTGGCGGAAGGCGAGGTTCTGCCTGTTGGTGGCTCCACCCCGCAGAAAGTGGTTTTCAGAGTGATTTCCGCATCTCACCGTCCCCTGAGTGACATGGTGCGAACAGGTGCATTCCGCGAAGATCTCTATTACCGGCTGAACGCGGCGGTCCTGACGCTGCCGGCACTCAGCGAACGCGACGATTTTCCGTGGCTTCTCGACAGGATACTCGAAAAACACGGCCTGCCCGGCCGGCCGCTGACGCTCTCCAACGCTGCCCACCTGACGCTCCTGCACCACCGCTGGCCGGGCAATATCCGTGAACTGGACAATGCGATTGCCTTTGCGGCAGCCCTTTGCGACGACGGGCTGATTACGGTGGAGGACCTCCCGGATCAGCTCATGTCCGCATCCACCACGCCCATGATCGACAGCCGCGGCACCGATCTTCGCGCACTTCTTGTAGCCTGCAACGGCAACATTTCAGAGGCGGCACGCCGGCTCGGCGTCGACCGCACGACCCTCCATCGCCGCATGCGGCGCCTCGGCATTGGAAAACCGCACTGAAGGTGAGGCATATGCCACAGCTGTAGCGCCACAGCTGTGGCGGGATGGAAAACGGGCCTTTCCGTAAAACCCAGCAATTTCAGGCCTCCGGTGGAGAAAACCCTGCTGGCATGGGCATTGCACCTTCTCTGGCATCAAGTGCCATCGAGGAGAAAATATGCGCGCGCTCAGATTTCATGCAGCCAAGGATTTGCGGATCGAAGACATTGCCGAACCGAAACGGCCCGGTCCGGGACAGGTCCTCGTCCGCAACCGTTTCGTCGGCATCTGCGGCACCGATCTGCATGAATACAGCTACGGCCCGATCTTCATTCCCACCGAACCGCATCCCTTCACCGGTGCCCATGGCCCTCAAATTCTGGGCCATGAATTCGGTGGCGTGGTTGAGGCAATCGGCGAAGGCGTAACCTCCGTCAGCGTCGGTGACCGTGTCTCCATCCAGCCGCTCGTCATGCCGCGATCCGGCGATTATTTTGCTGATCGCGGCCTTTTCCATCTCAGCACACAGCTGGCACTGGTGGGCCTCAGCTGGGAGGGCGGCGGCATGGCGGAAGCAGCACTGGTCAACGACTATAACGTCCAGAAAATTCCGGACGACATGACCGACGAAGAGGCCGCACTGGTGGAGCCGACGGCCGTTGCCGTTTATGCCTGTGATCGTGGTGGCGTCACCGCCGGTAACAGCGTTCTGGTGACGGGCGCCGGCCCGATCGGGATGTTGACGCTTCTGGCGGCCCGCGCAGCCGGAGCAGCGCAGCTTTTCGTCTCCGATCTCAACGATGCCCGCCTGGAACTCGCCCGCAGTATTATCCCCGATGTCATCACCATCAACCCGAAGCGCGACAATGTCGGTGATGTCGTCCGCTCGGCAACCGAAGGCAAGGTTGGCTGCGAGGTGGCGATTGAATGCGTGGGCAATGAACATGCACTCAAGGCCTGCGTTGACGCCGTGCGCAAGCAGGGCGTCGTCGTGCAAACCGGGCTGCACCCGCATGAAAACCCGATCGACTGGTTCCAGGTGACGTTCCGTGATCTGGAGATCAAAGGCTCCTGGGCCTATCCGACACACTATTGGCCGCGCGTCATCCGGCTCATTGCCTCCGGCCTGCTGCCGGCGACGAAGATCGTCACCAAACGCATCACGCTCGATACGGCCGTTACCGAGGGGTTCGATGCCCTGCTCGACCCCGCCGGCACGCATCTGAAAATCCTGATCGATCTTTCGAAATAAGCTTTTCGCATCCGCATGCCGGGAAGAGGAGCCCGGTTTGCGCAGGCCATTGGCTTTCGGGGCGGCGACACCGCCGCTCCGCCATCAGACCAAGCACCATGGAGGAGATGAATATGCTTGATGTCAGTCCCGCCACCAAAATCGATACGGTTCTTTCGAAGCTCGGCAACGCACTCGAAGCCGGCGACATAGACGCCGCCGTCAACCTGTTTCAGGCCGATTGTTACTGGCGCGATCTCGTGACCTTTACCTGGAACCTGAAGACGCTGGAGGGCCGCGAACAGGTCCACGACATGCTGACCAGCCAGCTTGCGGCGATAAAACCTTCCGGTTTTGTACAGGATGTGAAGGAGCAGGCTTCGGAAGGCGGTGGCGTCACCGAAGGCTGGTTCGAGTTCGAGACCGGGGTCGCCCGCGGTTACGGCCATATCCGCCTGAAGGACGGGCTGATCTGGACCTTGCTCACCACCATGAGCGAACTGAAAGGCCACGAGGAACCAAAGGGCATTCGCCGGCCCATGGGCGCCGAACACGGCCATGACCGCGGCCGCCGGACCTGGAAGGAAAAGCGCGAGGCCGAGGCAGCGGAACTCGGCTATGCGGAGCAGCCCTATGTCGTCATCATTGGCGGCGGACAGGGCGGCATTGCGCTTGGCGCGCGCCTCCGCCAGCTCGGCGTGCCGACGATCATCATCGAAAAGAACGAGCGGCCCGGCGACAGCTGGCGCAAGCGCTATAAATCGCTCTGCCTGCATGATCCGGTCTGGTACGACCACCTGCCCTATATTCCCTTCCCGGAAAACTGGCCGGTCTTCACACCGAAGGACAAGGTGGGCGACTGGCTGGAAATGTACACCCGGGTCATGGAGCTGAATTACTGGGGCTCCACCACCTGCAAATCGGCGCAATATGACGAGGCGACCGGCGAATGGACGGTGGTCGTCGATCGCGCCGGAAAGGAAGTCGTACTGCGGCCGAAACAGCTGGTGCTAGCGACCGGCATGTCCGGCAAGGCTAATATACCGAAATTCCCCGGTCAGGACGTCTTCAAGGGCGAGCAGCAGCATTCCTCGCAGCACCCCGGCCCGGACGCCTATGCCGGCAAAAAGGTCGTGGTGATCGGCTCCAACAACTCGGCGCATGATATCTGCGCAGCACTCTGGGAGGCGGGCGCTGACGTCACCATGCTGCAGCGTTCCTCCACCCATATCGTCAAATCGGACTCGCTGATGGAGATCGGCCTCGGTGATCTCTACTCCGAGCGCGCGGTTGCGAACGGCATGACCACGCGCAAGGCCGACCTCATCTTCGCCTCCCTGCCCTACAGGATCATGCATGAATTCCAGGTTCCGATTTACGACCGGATCCGCGAACAGGATGCCGATTTTTACGCGGCGCTGGAGAAAGCCGGCTTCATGCTTGATTTCGGCGATGACGAGTCCGGTCTCTTCATGAAATATCTGCGCCGCGGCTCTGGCTATTACATCGATGTCGGGGCCTGCGATCTGGTGATCGACGGCTCGATCAAATTGAAATCCGGCGTGGACGTCTCACATCTCACCGAAAATGCCGTGGTGCTGAAAGACGGCACGGAACTGCCTGCCGATCTGGTGGTCTATGCCACCGGTTATGGTTCGATGAACGGCTGGGCAGCGGATCTCATTTCGCGCGAAGTGGCGGACAAGGTCGGCAAATGCTGGGGCCTCGGCTCCGACACGACAAAGGATCCCGGCCCGTGGGAAGGTGAACAGCGCAACATGTGGAAGCCGACCCGGCAGGACGCCCTGTGGTTCCACGGCGGCAACCTGCATCAGTCACGGCACTATTCGCAATATCTGTCGCTCCAGCTCAAGGCCAGACAGGCGGGGCTGAAGACACCCGTCTATGGGCTGCAAAAGCCGCATCATCTGTCCTGATCATGCTACGGGGCGCCGGCCGAACCGGCGCCTCGGTGACGGATACGTCTTTTCTCTACGCCTTCTTCACGTTTCCAAGCTCACTCAATATGGCGATCAGTTGCGGTGCCATTTCGCGGATTTCGGTCAGGTGGATGGCGCTCAGATGCGCCATTGCCTGGTCGGCCTTTTCCGTCAGCTGCAATGTCTGGCGGCGCCGATCCGACGGGTCTGCTTCGCGCGTAATGAAACCGCCGCTCAACAGACGACCGGCGAGTTCCGTTGCGGAATGCGGAGCGATTAGCAACCGCTCCGCAAGAAGCCCGACCGTCATGACCTCACCCAGCGGCAGCCCCTTGATGGCAAGCAGCGCCTGATGCTGCTGTGGCGGCACGCCGGCGGCTTGCGCGGCCGAGGTGCTGAAATCCATAAATTTCTTGAGGGTGTGGCGAAAGACGGCAAGCGCCTCATACTCCGACTGGGTGGGTAAAGTCATATTTCGCAAGCCCTTATGCTGGTCACCTCTCATTGTTCTTTAGCCCGGCTGTCCGCGAATGAACATCGCATTTTAACGGACCACAAACCGGTTGATTTATATCGTATTACGATATATCTGTCGCGCCACTGTTTTCATGCACGCAAGGATAAGCCGTTGACCCAAGCCTCCTCGTCTTCCAGATCAAGCCAATTCGGCACCGGTTTTCCACGGCGGCAGGCTGGAGATTTCACGACGGACAAACGCGTGCTGCTGCTGATCGTCATGGCGACCATCGTCGGCTCGTTAGGCGCCCTTGCCGCCCGGTTTCTCGTCAGCCTCATCCAGCTTGTCACCAACATCGTCTGGCTTGGCCGCTTCAGCACGCAGGATGTCAGTTTCGCGGAGATACATCCTTCCCTGTGGATGGTCGCGGCACCGGTTCTCGGCGGGATCGTCATCGGCCTGATGGCCCGTTTCGGTTCCGAAAAAATCCGGGGGCACGGCATTCCGGAAGCGATCGAGGCCATCCTCATCGGCGGCAGCCGCATGTCGCCGAAAGTGGCGCTGTTGAAGCCGCTTTCCTCGGCCATTTCAATCGGCAGCGGCGGCCCTTTCGGCGCCGAAGGCCCGATCATCATGACGGGTGGCGCGATCGGTTCCCTCTTCGCCCAATGTTTTCACATGAGCAGCGCGGAACGCAAAACCCTGCTCGTTGCCGGGGCAGCCGCCGGCATGACGGCAATCTTCGGTTCACCGATCGCCGCGGTCATGCTGGCCGTCGAACTGCTGCTGTTCGAATGGAAGCCTAGAAGCTTCATACCGGTTGCAGTCGCCGCAGCAGTTGCCATCAGCTGGCGACCGTTCTTCTTCGGCGCAGGCCCCCTGTTTCCCACGAATTTCGGTTATGACCTGCCATGGTGGGGAATTGCACCCTGCATATTGATCGGCGTGCTCGCCGGATTGCAGTCAGGGCTGATGACCATATTGCTCTACAAGATCGAAGACCTGTTCGAAAAGCTTCCGATCCACTGGATGTGGTGGCCCGCTCTCGGCGGTCTCGCCGTCGGCCTCGGTGGCCTGATGGAGCCACGAGCGCTCGGCGTCGGCTACGACATTATCGCCGACCTCCTCAACAACAATCTCGCCATGCAGGCCGTCGTCACCATTCTGCTGGTCAAGTCCGGAATATGGCTCATCGCCCTGTCGTCGGGCACATCCGGCGGCGTGCTGGCGCCGCTCCTCATCCTCGGCGGATCATTGGGTTATCTGACCGGAACGTTCCTGCCCGGCGAACCCGCTCTCTGGGGGTTGCTTGGCATGGCGGCCATGATGGGTGGAACCATGCGCGCACCGCTGACCGGGATCTTCTTCGCAATCGAAATCACCGGTGATCTCAGCACCGCGATCCCGCTCATGATAGCCACCGTGTCCGCATATTCCGTGACCGTCCTCCTCATGCGGCGCTCGATCCTGACGGAAAAGATCGCCCGGCGCGGCCAGCATATCACACGCGAATATGCGATCGATTCCTTCGAACTGACCCGGGCGTCGGAGATCATGATCCGCAAGGTCGATACGCTGCCTGCCGCCATGACGGTATCGGAGGCGATTTCATTCTTCACCGCTTCACAGGAGACGCACCGGACATATCCGGTCGTGCAGCCTGACGGAAAGCTGCTGGGGCTTGTATCGCGGGGAGACATCCTCTCGTGGCAACAGGAACCGCCGAATGAGAAAGAGACGCTGGTCGACAAGCTGGCTGATCGTGACGCCCCGGTGGGGCATGAAGACGACCCGGTCGGTTTGATCGCTGACCTGATGCTGAGCGCCGATACCGGCAGGATCGCCATTGTCGACAGGTCTTCGAACAGTCTGGTCGGTCTTGTCACACGCAAGGACCTGCTTCATCTGCGCCGGGCGCAACAGAGGTCGGAGCTGGAGCGGCAACCCTTCATCCGGGCGGCAGCGGTAAACCGCGGCCTGCCGGCAAACTCGACCTGACAGAGTGGTGAGCGCCGGCCCACCCTGATCGGACGGGCCGGCAATTTTTACCGCTAGAGGCTATCGGACCGCCAGAAACGATAAAGCTCAGCGACGTTGCCGCTGGTCATCAGCGGCATTGCAGCTTTCAGCCGCTCCGCCGGCCAATCCCACCACGTCATCTCGAGCAGCAGGGCGATGCTGTCGTCGTCAAACCGCTTGCGGATCGTTTTTGCGGGGTTGCCGCCGACGATGGCGTAGGGTTCGACGTCCTTCGTCACCAGCGCCCGTGTTCCGATCACCGCGCCATCACCGACGGTGATGCCGGGCATGATGATGGCTTCCGAGCCGATCCAGACATCGTTGCCGATGACGGTGTCGCCCGCCGGCAGATAACCGTTGGCGGCATTCTCGAACTCCGGCACCTCCGGCATGAAGAAGAACGGGAAGGTGCTGATCCATTCGTTGCGATGGCCCTGATTGCCCGCCATGATGAAGGCGGCGCCCGAACCGATCGAGCAGAAGCTTCCGATCACCAGCCTGTCCGCGCCCTCATCCGGCAGCAGATACCGGGCGCAATCCTCGAAACCGTGGCCGTGGTAATAGCCGGAATAATAGCTGTATTTTCCGACCACGAGGTTTGGGCTCTTCACCTGCTTGTCGAGCGTAATGCCCCGGAACGGGCTTTCGAAATAGTTTTCCATTGAAATAATCCACTGCATCTGTTCGCATTCGCCTGCCTTCAGGCAAGCATAAGCCAGACGCAAAACCGACCGGTTTTGCGCCGGATGCTCCTCGCGCTCAGGCGGGAGCTAGATGCAGGTGATACTCGAGGCTTTAATCATGGAGCATGGTTAGCCCAAAATGCGCCGAAGGCCAAGCGCCGGCACAGAACGATCATCAGGCCTCACGATGCTATGGCCAGAATGATTGCGATCACGATCAACATCGGCCCCATCCATTTGAAGTGACGCACCACGCGCGGCTGGTAAGCGGGGTTTTTAGAGAGGGCCAGATAACCGAACCCCACCAGCGTCATCCACAGGCCCGCGCAGAACATGATGACTTCATCGATATAGGCCGCGATCATGGCTCCCCCTCAGGCGCATTGCAGGCAATCGCGATGAGTCTAGCGGGCGTGAACGCAAAAGGCAAAGAACGGGGGCGGCTCAGTGCCGACGCAGGTAAAAAGCAGAACACCGGAGATCAGAGCCTGATCCCCGGTGTCCATGTCTGAAACGATGCCCTCAGCGCCCTGCCGGATGCAAGGGCTGAAAGCGGTTGAGGCTCAGAATTCCTCCCAGTTGTCCGCAGCGGTATTCAACGCGGCATTGCCGGAGAACGCAGCTCTGATCCTTCCACCGAGGGCACGGGCGGGCGAAGCGGCCGGCCTGTCGGCCGCCGATGCCGTGCGCATGGGTGCTGAGGTTTCCGCATAACCGGCTTCAGAGAGCTTGAACTGCGCAATCAGCCGGTTGAGCGACGATGCCTCGCGGGCGAGGCCATGGCTTGCCGCGGTGCTTTCTTCCACCATGGCGGCGTTCTTCTGAGTGTCCTGATCCATCTGGTTCACAGCCGTATTGATCTGCTGCAGGCCGGAGGATTGTTCCTGTGCCGATTCCGAGATGGCGGCGACGTGCCGGTTGATTTCCTGCACTTCAGTCACGATCAGTTCCAGCGCCTTGCCGGTTTCACCAACCAGTTGCACGCCCTGCTGAACCTGCCCGTTCGACGTCGTGATCAGGTTCTTGATCTCCTTGGCCGCATTGGCGGAACGCTGCGCTAGTTCGCGAACCTCCTGCGCGACGACGGCAAAGCCCTTGCCCGCATCGCCCGCACGGGCTGCTTCCACGCCGGCATTCAGCGCCAGAAGGTTGGTCTGGAAGGCGATCTCGTCAATGACGCCGATAATGTTGGAAATCTCATTAGCGGAGGTCGCGATCTGCTCCATCGCTGAGACGGCCTTCTGAACCACTTCTCCGGATTTTTCCGCACCGATTTTCGCGCGGCCAACGAGGTGGCCAGCTTCCTGGGCCCGCTTGGTGGAGTCCTTCACCGTCGTGGTGATTTCTTCCAGAGCCGCTGCCGTTTCTTCAACCGCCGCAGCCTGCTGCTCCGTGCGTCTGGCCAGATCGTCTGCGGCGGACCTGATCTCATTGGCGCCGGCATCGATGCCGCGTGCATTCTGCGCCACCTGTGTCAGCGTCGATTGCAGCTGTTCCGCAGCCCGGTTGAAGTCACCGCGAATACCGTCAAGGCTCGGCACGAAAGGCTGGGCAATGCGGTAGGTCACGTCACCTTCAGCGATCCTGGAGAGCGCCGTGGCGAGATTGCTGACGGCGAACTGAACGTCCGCAGCCTCCTGCGCCTTCTGTTTTTCGCGCTCGATCCGATCTTTCTCGGACATGGACCGGTTGGCTTCGGTTTCATTCTCGAGCCGCACGCGCGCGATGGCGTTTTCGCGGAAGGCCTGCACGGTGGCAGCCATCTGGCCGACTTCATCCCTGCGGTCCATGCCGTCAATCTCGCTTGCGGTATCACCGGCGGCGAGTGCTTCCATGCGGGCGCGAAGCCGCGCAATCGGCGTGGTAATGCCGCGCGACGAGACCAGCAGACCAAGCGCAATCAGGGCGAGAGACACCAGTGCGAGGGTGATGAGACCCGTCCAGATCGTCGTGTTGGTGCTGGCAGACAAACGCTCCCTGCCATCATTCATGACCTGGATGAGCTGCTCGTTGCCCGCACTGATCTTCGGCGAGACCTCGGTTATCTTCCTGAGTACGTTGAGCGCCATCTGCTGCGCTTCAGCCTGCTTGCCCGCCTGCATGAGGGTTATGACCTGATTGCCGATCTCCTCGACCTCGACAACACCCTTGAGGATGTCGCGGGCGGCATCCGTGCGCGCCGGCACCAGCTCCATGATCTTGTTCTGGCGCTCTTCGAGCTGCTTGCGGTCCGCCCTGAAGGTTTTGACCGCAGCTTCGAAATCGCTGCTCGCCGGGTCATTGAGGCTGGCGCGCAGCATCTGCATGCCGAGCGCATTGAGATTGCCGCTGGTTCTGGCATTCAGCACCGCAGCAAGGGCCTCATGACCGATGAAATCGCTATAGACGGCATCGGTGCTTTTATATTGCAGGCTGACGTAGCTTATTCCGGAAAGCGACATCAGGCTCATCAACGAGATGACAAAAACGACCTTCGTTTTTATCTTGGTATTCTTCAGGAAAGACATGAATGGCCTCAAGGCAAGCGCTCGCCAGCCGCACATAAGAGAGGCCGGGGAACCAGATGATGAAACATCGCGGGTAGCTGTTGCCCCTCCTCATAGGGCGACAAGCGGATGCGTTTTGAACCGCCGCCGGGGCAGCTCAAAGGTAGCACGGCTTGTTCTACCGGCTCCGGATGAACCCTTGGAACCTGCGTATTTTAGATTTCACAAAATCACTAAATGAAGTGTTACCCGAGCCATGCAAGTGCTGACAATTCGGCACGCAAAAACGCTTTTCTGCCGTTACAGTAAATTATAAAAAATCGTCTCCATACAAATGAAAACGCAGCGGAAATCGCTTTCCGCTGCGTTCATTCATCTGATGCCGGTCGGCTGGCCCACATTCGCAGGCCGAGGCCTGCGAAATCCGATGCTTAGTAATGCACCGACTGGGAATCGATCGGGGTTGTCTTGGGCGGAGCGAACTTCGTCAGGTCGATCCCTTCGACGGCAGAGCGATACTCCTCGATGCTCGGCGTGCGGCCAAGAATTGCAGAGAGCACCACGACCGGGGTGGACGCCAGGAGCGATTCACCCTTCTTGTCGGCGCTGTCTTCCACGACACGGCCCTGGAAGAGACGGGTCGAGGTTGCGAGAACCGTATCGCCCTTCGCAGCCTTCTCCTGGTTGCCCATGCACAGGTTGCAGCCGGGACGCTCCAGATAGAGGATGTTTTCATATTCGGTACGGTTCGAGGTCTTCGGGTTGATGTCATCGAATTCGAAGCCGGAATATTTCTGCAGGATTTCCCAATCCCCTTCCTCTTTCAACTCATCGATGATGTTGTAGGTCGGGGCGGCAACGACGAGTGGCGCTTTGAACTCGACCTTGCCTTCGGTCTTTTCCATGTTGCGCAGCATTTGCGCAACGATCTTCACGTCGCCCTTATGCACCATGCAGGAGCCGACGAAACCGAGATCGACCTTCTTGTTTGCGCCATAATAGGAAACAGGGCGGATCGTGTCGTGCGTGTAGCGTCTGGAGACGTCGTTGTTGTTGACGTCAGGGTCAGCGATCATCGGCTCATTGATGACGTCGAGATCAACCACAACTTCAGCGAAATATTTCGCGTTGGCGTCCGGCTTCAGAGCCGGCTTTTCGCCCGAGCGGATTTCGGCAATACGCTGATCCGCCTTGTCAATCAGGCCCTTGAGCGTCTGGGCGGCATTATCCATGCCCTTGTCGATCATGATCTGAATGCGCGACTTGGCGATTTCGAGCGACTCGATCAGCGTCTCGTCCTCGGAAATGCAGATCGACGCCTTGGCCTTCATTTCGGCCGTCCAGTCGGTGAAGGTGAAGGCCTGATCGGCGAGCAGCGTGCCGATGTGGACTTCGATGATGCGGCCCTGGAAGACGTTGTCGCCATGCTGCTGAAGCATCTGCGCCTGCGTGGCATGCACCACGTCGCGGAAGTCCATGTAAGGCTGCATCGTGCCCTTGAAGGTGACCTTGACCGATTGCGGGATCGGCATGGTCGCCTCGCCCGTTGCCAGCGCCAGCGCGACGGTGCCGGAGTCAGCACCGAAGGCCACGCCCTTGGACATACGGGTGTGGCTGTCGCCGCCGATGATGATCGCACGATCGTCCACGGTGATGTCGTTCAACACCTTGTGGATCACGTCCGTCATCGAATGATAGACGCCCTTCGGGTCACGGCCGGTGATAACGCCGAAATTGTGCATGAAGGACATGAGCTTCGGCGTGTTAGCCTGCGCCTTCTTGTCCCAAACCGAAGCCGTGTGGCAGCCCGACTGGTAGGCGCCGTCGACCAGCGGCGAAATGACGGTGGCCGCCATCGCTTCCAGTTCCTGTGCGGTCATCAGACCGGTCGTATCCTGCGAACCGACGATGTTGACCTTGACGCGCACGTCTGAACCGGCGTGCAGCACCTTGCCGGGCGTGACGCCGACGGCATTGCGGTTGAAAATCTTCTCGACGGCGGTGAGGCCCTGACCTTCGATCGAAATTTCCTTGTTCGGTGCAAAGACCGGGGTCGCCTCGACGCCGAGCGTCTCGGCCGCGAATGTCTGGAGCTTCTTGCCGAAGACGATGGCATACGAGCTGCCGGCCTTCATGAATTCCATCTTCTGCGGCGTGAATGAAGAAGCGAGGTCCACCAGTTCGGTGCCGTTCTCGTCCCGCAGCTTGCGGTTCTTGGCGTCGATTTTGAGAACGGTGCCGGTTTCGACCGAATATTTCTGCTCGAGGATCGGATTGCCGTCATTGTTGAGGATCGGCTTGCCATCTTCACCGAGCTTCTTCACCCAGTTCTTCAGGTTGATGCCGATACCACCCGTCACATCGACGGTGGTGGCGAAAATCGGCGAAATACCGTTGGTGCCGGCGACGATCGGCGCGTAATTGACGAAGGGCACATAGGGGCTGGCCTGCTTGCCGGTCCACAGCGCCACGTTGTTGACGCCTGACATGCGCGACGAGCCGACGCCCATCGTGCCCTTTTCGGCGATCAACATCACCCGCTTGTCGGGGTGCTGCTGCTGGAGCGCGACGATTTCCGCCTGCGCTTCCGGCGAGATCATACACTGGCCGTGCAGCTGGCGGTCGGAGCGCGAATGCGCCTGGTTGCCGGGCGACAGAAGGTCGGTGGAAATATCGCCTTCGGCGGCGATGAAGGTGACGATCTTGATCTCGTCATCGACATCGGGAAGCTTGGTGAAGAATTCGGCCTTGGCGTAGCTTTCCAGAACGTCTCTGGCGATGGCGCTGCCTGCCTTGTAGGCGTCGCGCAGGCGGAACATGTCAGCGTCGTAAAGGAAGACCTGGGTCTTCAGCACGTCACCCGCTTTGGCGGCGATCGCGGCATCGTTACCGAGCGCGATATCGAGCAGCACCTTGATCGACGGGCCGCCCTTCATGTGCGAAAGCAGTTCCAGAGCGAAGGAAGGCGTGATTTCCGGCACCAGCACTTCACCAAGGATGATCTGCTTCAGGAAGGCAGCCTTGACGCCGGCAGCACTCGTGGTGCCCGGCAGGGTGTTGTAGATGAAGAACCTCAGCGCATCGGCGCGGTGTTCGCTGCCGGCATCCTTGATAAGCTCGATGATTTCGGCCGTCAGCGCGCCGTCATCGATGGGTTTGGGCGCGAGACCCAGTGTTTCTCTGCTTTTGATTTCAGCCAGGTAATCCAGGTAAAGGTTCATCGCAATCCCAACGTCATGATGTCTATTAAGCCGATACTGAGCGCCACCCAACGGTATTGCTCAACGGCCCGGGTTTCTACCAATTTCGAGTACGCCAACCGGGGCCGGCTGACAAGATGGTGCATTTCAGTAAAAAACCCGTAGACGGGATTAGCATCGCTCCCGAGCCCCCGGATCTGCCCAGGCACTATACTTTCGATTGTGGCAACCGGCATGTTTCAGCCAGTGGTTTTTCGGGCCTTTCACATTAAGGATTTGTTAACCAAATCAGCGCGAATATTAGATCATTCTAATTACCTGTTATTGGCGTGATTGGAGGGCGCGCCCCGGACAAATCGGCAGCGCGACAGCTTGGGAGGCAGCATGAAGTTTTCGACATCAAGCTACTTGTTATCGCTGGCGGCACTGGTTCTTACACCGGCATCAGGCCTTGCGCAGGTCGCCTCGACAAATTTCAACGTTCAGATCACCATTCAGGCGGCATGCCAGATCAACTCGGCCGGCAACCTCGATTTCGGGACCAACGGCGTGATCGGCGCGCCGATCGACGCCACCAGCCAGATCGTCGTGCAATGCACTGCTAGCACGCCGTTCAGCCTCGGTCTCAGCGCCGGCGCCGGCTCGGGCGCGACGGTTGCCAACCGGCTGATGACATCGACTGCGGGTGCGACCATTTCCTACTCGCTTTATACGACTGCGGCACATAGCACGGTGTGGGGAAATACCGTGGGAACGGACCGGCAAACGGGCACGGGAACCGGGGCGCCACAGAATTTCACTGTCTTTGGGCGCGTACCTGCCCAGACGACACCTGCGGTCGGCGTCTATACCGATACGGTGACGGCCACGCTCAATTACTGATCGCCATAGGGAGGATCGCGCATGCGTCTTTTTACCTTAGCGGCTGCGTTTTTTGCCGGTTTGAGTGTCTCACCTTCACAGGCTGCATCCTTACGGGTCGCCCCCGTTCTTCTCGATCTCAAGGCCCCGACAGCGGCCTCCAGCCTTCGCATCTGGAACGATGCAAAAACCCCGATCAACGTGCAGGTCCGGATTTTCCGCTGGACCCAGCAGAACGGCCAGGACGTCTACACGGCGGTGAACGACGTCGTCGCCAGCCCGCCGATGACGCAGCTGAAGGGCGGCGCGGAAAATCTCATCCGCATTGTCCGGCTCTCCAAAACACCCGTCAGGGCGGAGGAAAGTTACCGCATCATCGTCGACGAATTGCCGCCGGCGGGAAAACCGCAATCCGGCACCGTCAATCTGGTGGTCCGCCACTCCATACCCGTCTTCTTCTCGCCCGCTTCCACCGGTGACGCAGAGCCAGTCTGGAAAGTGACGCCGCAGGGCAAGGGTTACAAGGTCTCTGTGTCGAACGCAGGCGAAAGGCGCATCAGGATCGCCAACCTGATACTGTCAAGCGGCAACGGCCAGCCGGTTGGCCGCCAGCAGGGGCTGGTGGGTTATGTACTCGGCAAATCCGCCGCAACCTTCCTCGTTCCTGCAACGGGCGGCAAGGCTGGCGGCACGTTGAAGATTTCGGCAGACAGCGAAGGCGGCCCCGTCAATGCGACGGCGCGCGTCTCGGGCGGCTGACCTTGCCGTTTTGACGATTGCCGGTTTGACGGTCTTTTTTTCGGGCAGCTTCTCCATGGCGCAGGATATTCCCCCTGCGGCAGCAGCGCCTTCTGTTGCCGCAGGAGAAGCGGGACAATTGCAGCTCGAAGTCTACATCAATGATGTTTCGACAGACCTGATCGCGACATTTCGCCAAAACGACGCCGGATCGCTTCTCATCGAGCCGGATCAGCTGAAGAATATAGGGATTTCCCCGGTCGAGAGCGCAATTGGCGCGGATGGCTGGATCGATGTCTCCCGGCTGCCCGGAGTGACGGCGCGTTACGATGAAAGCACCCAGTCCGTGCATTTCACCCTGCCTATGGCGGCACGGGCGAGCAAGGTGATCGACGCGTCAGGCAAAAGCACGCACGAAGAAGGCGAAGAGACCGAGGAAAAGGCCGCGAGCAACTTTGGAGGTCTGGTGAATTACACGATCTACGGCTCGTCCGGCGGTGGCACATGGTCTGACATCGCCGATTTCAACGGCGTTTCCGCCCTTCTGGAAAGCCGGGTTTTCGGCCCGCTCGGCGTATTGTCCTCGTCCCAGGTTCTGAGCACGTCGCGCCTGTCTGAATTCGATACGCAGCGCCTCGATACCACCTGGAGCTATTCGAACGAAGAAACGCTGACGACCTATCGCGCCGGTGACCTGATCACGGGCGGGCTGAGCTGGACCCGGCCGACCCGGCTGGGCGGCCTGCAAATCCGCCGAAATTTCGATCTGCGGCCGGATATCATCACCATGCCCATGCCCGAATTTGCCGGTTCCGCCGCCGTGCCCTCCACGGTCGATGTCTATGTCAACAATATCCGCCGCCTGTCGCAGGATGTGCCGGAAGGCCCCTTCTCCATCACCAATCTTCCCGTCATCAGCGGCGCGGGCAATGCAAGACTGGTGGTGCGGGATGCGCTCGGCCGCGAAATCGTGTCGGAAACGCCATTTTATACCTCGCCTGACCTGCTGGCGCAGGGTCTTGTCGATTTCTCGGCCGAACTCGGTTTTGCCCGGCGCGACTACGGAACCTCGTCCTTCGATTACGACGACAGGCTGCTCGGATCGGCGACGGTGCGTTACGGCGTATCGGACGGGTTCACGGTCGAAGGCCATGCGGAAGGCGGCGAGGATTTCTACAATATCGGCCTTGGCGGTGTCTTCACGCTCGGAGCCCATGGATTGGCGGCAATCTCCGGCGCATCCAGCCGTTTCGGCGACGAAAGCGGCTATCAACTTTCCGCAAGCGTCGAGGCCGAACTGCTCGGGGTGAGACTTAATGCACGATCGCAACGAGCATTCGGCGACTATAACGACATGGCCTCCGTTTCCGCCAATACATCGAAAATCCAGCCAATATCCGGGCTGCTGAGCGTGAGACCGCCCCGCGCCCTCGACCAGATTTCCGTTTCCACGCAGCTGGGTTTCGATGAAACGAGCCTCAACTTCTCCTACACCCAGCTCGAAACCTTCGATGAGCGCCGGTCCCGCCTTCTCGGTCTCTCCGCCACGCGGCCCTTTGGCGAAAACGGCAATATCTTCATTACCGCCTATAAGGACCTCGAAGACAGCAACTCCTACGGCATTTTTGCCGGCCTCTCCTGGTCGTTCGGCGGCGGCGTCTCGGGCTCCGCCGGCATGTCGTCCAATGCTGATGGATATTCGCTGACGGCGGAAGTCGTGAAATCCGAAGAACAGGCGGAAGGGAGTTACGGCTGGCGGCTGCGCGGGGCGCTCGGCGGCAACGACATGGCCTCCGCATCCGGCAGCTATCGCGGAAGTGCCGCACGCGTTTCGGCCGGCATCGACCAGTTCAACCGCACGACACAGGCCTATGCCCAGATCGAAGGATCGATCGCGCTCGCCGGCGGCGATGTCTTTATCGGAAACCGGATCGATGACGCCTTCGCCGTTGTGGATGCGGGCGCGCCCGGTGTCGATATACTTCTGGAAAACCGCCCGATAGGCCAGACGAACCGCCGCGGCAAGATATTGCTGCCGAACTTGCGCTCCTACGACATCAACAACATCACGCTCGACCCCAGCAATCTGCCGGTCGATGCCCGCATCGACCACACGAAACAGACCGTGCGGCCGACCGAGCGGGCCGGCGCAGTTGTCAACTTCAAGGTGGAAACCGAGGGCCAGGTGGCGCTGGTGACACTGAAGACCGAGAGCGGTGACTTCATAGAAACCGGATCGACCGGCACGATAGACGGCAAGCGCGAATTCATGGTCGGCTATGACGGGCAGGCCTATCTCGACAATATCGGCGAAACCCATCGGCTCAGCATCACGCAACCCACCAGGGGAAAATGTGAGGCCGAAATCACCGTTCCCGCCGCAGGCGCTCAACGCGCAACTCTCGAAACCCTATGCAGGAGCGTTCAATGAAGGTCCCGATCCGCGCTGCGCTTGCCATCGCCGCCTCTTTCGCCGCCTCTCCGGTTCTGGCGCAAAGCTGCACCTTCAGCATGTCGGATATGAATTTCGGCTTCGTCAACCTCGCGGGCGGCGCAGCCGTGGACACCACGGCGACATTGTCAGTAACCTGCAACAACCCATTGTCGCTGGCGCTTTCCATTCGCATCTGCCCCAACATCAATGCCGGCAGCGGCGGACAGTCGGGCGGCATCCGCCGGATGCTTCAGGGCAGCAACATCCTCAATTACCAGCTCTATCAGAATTCCGCCCGAACAACCTCTTGGGGATCGATCACGCAGCCAGCACTCGGATCGCCTCCGCCGATCGATCTGCTGCTGTCGCCGCTGATCAACACCGCCAGCCGCACAGTCTATGGTCGGATCAATGCGAGCCAGTCCTCGGCGGCGCGCGGACTTTATCTCTCCAGCTTTGCCGGAGCAGAGACCAGTTTCACTTATACAAGCTATACCCTCATTCCACCGAGCTGCTCCTCCATCACCCAGAACCCCACCCAGGTGCCATTCACCGTGTCGGCCGCCGTGGCGCCCACCTGCATCATCTCGGCTCAGAACATCAACTTCGGCAGTCACGGCGTGCTCAACACGGCGGTCGATGCGAACGGCGCCGTCAATCTCACCTGCACCAATGGCCTGAACTACAGTGTGGCGCTGAATGGCGGCCTGAGCAACAGCCCGCCCGCCGCGCGCCAGATGGTGCAAGGTGCGGCGTCGATCATCTACGGTCTCTATCGCGATATAAGCCGCACCAATGTGTGGGGAAGCGCTGCCGGGCAAATCGCCACCGGCACCGGGAACGGCAGCCTACAGACTTTGACCGTCTATGGGCGCGTGCCGGTGCAGAACACGCCGGCACCGGGAAATTACGCCGATACGGTCGTCGTGACGGTGAACTACTGACGCGCGCGGGATAACACCCCAAGTTCAATCCGTCGGTCGATGCCGAGGCCGGTGAGAAACGCCTCATCATGGCTGACGACCAGCAAGGCACCATCATAGGCTCTGAGGCCCGCCTCCACGGCGGCGATGGAATCGATATCCAGGTGGTTCGTCGGCTCATCAAGGATCAACAATTGCGGCGGCTGCGGACCACCGAGGACACAGGCAAGGCCGGCGCGCAGCATCTGACCGCCCGACAGTGTTCCGACATTCTGCAAGGCGGCGTCAGCGCGGAACATGAAACGCGCAAGCGCTGCCCGGCAGGCATTTTCCCCCGATTGCGGATTGAGCTTGAGGAAGTTCTCGCGGATCGACAGCCCCGCATCCAGCAGGCTGACCTGCTGGTCGAGAAACGCCGCTTTGACACCGAGATGAACCCTCCCTGCAAAGGGTGGCAAATCCCCTGTTATCACGGACAGCAACGTCGTTTTTCCAGATCCATTCGGACCGGTGACGGCGACCCGTTGCGGACCGGTGATCTCGAATGACAGATCGGCAAGCACGGGACGGTCGGCAGAATTTCCCGCCGCCAGCTTTTGCAGGCTCAGCACGGTTTTCGTCGCGTGCAAGCCGCTCGGCGGCAGGGTGACGGTGACCTCCTGCATGATTTCAATACTTTCACGCGCCATCCGCAAATCATCCGTCGCTTCGGCTTTCAGGCGGCTGGCGAGATTGGCATTATCGCCGCTCGTCTTTTCAGCGCGCCTTTTCATGCCACCCGTAACGATGCGCGGCATATCGCCCTTCGCCGCTTTTGCGGCACCCTTCGCATCGCGGCGCGCCTTGCGTTCCAACGTCTCCTGCGACTTCTTCCTGACCTCGGACAGGCGTTTTTGAGCGCTGGCAAGGTCCTGTTCGGCAGCAGCCAGTTCCAACGCCTTTTGCGCGCGGTATTGGCTCCAGTTTCCGCCATAACGGGCGGCGCCGAGCGAGGTCATCTCGACGATGGCATCGATCGTTTCGAGAAGTTCGCGATCATGGCTGACCACGATGGCTCCGCCACGCCAGACCGCCAGGAAATCGGCGACGAAGATGCGACCGTCGCGATCGAGATTGTTGGTCGGTTCGTCGAGAATCAGGAAATCCGGCGCGGCGTGGATCTGTGCGGCAAGCGCTGCCCGTGTGCGTTGCCCGCCCGAGAGCGCGGAAAGCGGTGTGGCGGGTGATGCATCGAGCTCGACCCAGGCCAGCGCCTCGGCAATCGTCTCCTCCAGCATCCAGTCGACATCGCCGAGTTCCTCGAGCGTCGCCATTCCCGCCTGTGCGCGCGAAAGCACCTGCAGCGCATGGCGCGCCTCGAACAGGTCGGCGATGGTGTCATCGTCGCCGACCTGCACGCTTTGCCGCAGTACGCTGATCCTGCCGGAAACGGAGACCGTGCCTGTTGATGGCAGCAGCTCACCGGTGATCAGCTTCAGAAGCGTCGTCTTGCCGACACCGTTGCGCCCCACAAGGCCAACGCGTTCAAGGCCGAAGCGAAGATTGATGTTGGAAAAAAGCGGATGACCGTCAGGTGTGGCCCACGAGAGGTCTGAAAGGGTGATGGAATGCGGCATGGATACGGGTTCTCCTGATGACAAGGCGTTGCGGCTTTGTGATCGGGTTGAAATCCATGGTGCACCATCCTGTTGGTATTGCGGATAAAACGCCCTTACGCGAACAAAGCGGCGCGTTCGTGACGTAGGTTCAGTGTTCCGGAGGAAACGCCGGGAGGATGCCCCCGGCGTTTCTTTTTTTTCAGGCCACCAGGCCCTTGGTCAGTTCCAGCGCCTGTCGTTCGAACAGCCGGCGGTAGATGCCGTCATGGAGCCGGATCAGCGCCTGATGGTCACCCTCTTCGACAATCCTGCCCTTGTCGAACACCAGCAGCCGGTCGAGCGCCCGGACCGTGGAAAGACGGTGGGCGATGACGAGCGTGGTGCGGCCATCCATCAGCCGTTCCATCGCCTGCTGGATCTGCACTTCGCTTTCGCTGTCGAGGCTCGATGTCGCCTCGTCCAGGATCAGCACCGGCGCATCTGCCAGAAAGGCGCGGGCGATGGCGACACGCTGGCGCTCGCCGCCCGACAGCTTGACGCCGCGTTCGCCCACCATGGTCTCATATCCCTTGGGCAGGGACATGATGAAATCATGGGCGCTCGCCTGTTTCGCCGCCTGCTCGATCTCACGACGCGAGGCATCCGGCCGGCCATAGGCGATGTTTTCCGCCAGCGTGCGGTGGAACAGGATGGGTTCCTGCTGCACGATGGCGATCTGGCCGCGCAGGCTTGCCTGCGTGACATCGGCGATGTTCTGTCCGTCAATGCGGATGGCCCCCGCCTTTATGTCGTAAAGGCGCTGGATGAGCTTGACGAAGGTCGTCTTGCCCGAACCGGAATGACCGACCAGACCCACACGCTCGCCCGGCTTGATGGTGACCGAGAAGTCCTCATAAAGCGGGGTTGCATGCGCACCATACTGGAAGGTGACGTGATCGAAGACGATCTCGCCCTTGCCGATATTGATCCGCTTGGCATCCGGCCTGTCTTCGACACCCAGCGGCATCTTGTCGAGGAGCACCAGCTCTTCCATGTCGTTGACGGCGCGTTGGAGGTTGCGGATATCCTGGCCCACATCGCGCAGATAACCCTGCAGCACGAAGAACATGGCCAGCACGAAGGTGATGTCGCCGGCGGTCGCCAGACCCTTCTGCCACATGATGAGGCCGGTGCCGAGGATGCCCGCCTGCATCGAAACCATCATGAAGCTCTGGATCGTGCCGTTCAGCGTACCGCGTTTCCAGGTTCTGCGCGTCCGGTTGTCCCATTTCACCAGCACATGGCCAAGCCGCTCTTCTTCGCGGGTTTCGGCACCGAAGGCCTTGACCACCGCGTTGCAGCTGATCGCATCTGCCAGCGCGCCGCCAAGCCGGGTGTCCCAGGCATTGGCAAGCCGTGCCGCCGGCGACACATACCCCATCGAAAGCCCGACCGTGACGCCGATATAGATCAGCGAGCCGAGGCCGACGATCAGACCCATCACCGGCCAGTAACTGCCGAGCACGATGGTGGCGCCCACCAGCATGACGATAGAGGGCAGGAGCGCGACGAGCAGCAGGTCGTTGAGCGAATCCAGTGCCCACATGCCGCGCGTGATCTTGCGCACCGTCGAGCCGGCAAAGCTGTTGGCGTGCCAGTCGGTGGAGAAACGCTGCACCTTGTGGAAGCCGTTATTGGTGACATCCGCCATGGTCTTCAGCGTCAGCCGGATGATGCCGTTGAAGATGAACCAGCGCAGCACAACGCTGGTAAAGCCAAGCGCCACCACGATGACGAAGGCGCGCAGCGCGCCATCAGCCGCATTGGCGCCACCATTGTCACCAGCGATGGCATCAACGATCCGGCCGGAAAAGACCGGCACCATCACCTCGGCGAGCGTGCTGGCCACCACCAGCACGATGATGAAACCCACGAGCGCCTTTCGGTGGCTCCAATGGTTGAAAACAAAGCCGAGCACATGGCGATAGGCATCGGCGCGGAAATCGAGCTTCTTGCTTGACATTTTAACCAGCCCGGCGCCGCAAACAGGACGACCGGTCCTCAAAAACGGAAGTTGGATGGCACAGCCCAAGCGGGAGACAAAATGATCCCGTCAGATCAATCGGGCTATGAAGGAAAACAAACCGCATGTCGGGCGCGCATAGGGCGGGCCGCGAATGGATATGACCTAGTGTCGGGACATACCTTGCGGGAGGGTTTTGATGAATGCTGGTGTCATGCAACGCCTCCCTTTGTTCGATCTGACGCGGTGGAGCATTTTGTAGCTGAGCCGCTCGACCTTGCCAAGCGGGTTTTTGCAACCTTGTGGCAAGTGATGTGAAAATAACACACCAGCCGACCGGTCGTCATGATCGTGGCCGCTCCGGGCGCGGCCACGATTTTCGATGTGAACATCATCCTTCGCTCAGCCAGACAGGATGCGCGGCGGTGAGCCGGAAGTCGAGATTTACCGCTCCCTATCAGTCCATCTGCACATTCGCGTTCTTGACCACCGGTTCCCACTTGGCGATCTCAGCTGCGACGTGGTCTTTCAGTTCATCCGGTGAGGAGGCGACGATCTTGGCGCTGAAATCCGCCATGCGTGCGGCGACGCCCGCATCGGCAAGCGCCTTCTTGGCGGCGGCGTTCAGCTTGTCGACCACATCGGCCGGCGTGCCGGCGGGTGCAAAGAGTGCGTTCCAGGTATAGGTCTCGTAACCCGGCACGGTTTCGGCAATCGTCGGCAGATCCGGGAAGGACGAAGCCCGCTCCTTGGTGGTAACGCCGAGCGCCCGCAAGGTGCCGGATTTTATATGTCCTGACGAGGACGGCAGATTGTCGAACATGATGGAAATCTGGTTGCCGAGAAGATCGTTGAGCGCCGGGCCTGCCCCCTTGTAGGGCACATGCTGCATGCTGACACCCGCCATGCTCTTGAACAGCTCACCGGAAAGATGCAGCGGCGTACCATTGCCGGAAGAGGCATAGGCGTATTTATCCGGCTCCGCCTTCAGGAGGGCGATCAGCTCCTCGACGCTGTTGACGTTGAGCTTCGGATTGACCACCAGCACGTTCGGAACCACCACCAGCAGCGAGACCGGCGCGAAATCCTTCTGCGGATCGTAAGGCTTGGTCTTGAGGATGAGCGGGTTGAGCGCGTGGGTAGCAACGGTGCCCATCAGGATCGTATAGCCATCAGGCTCGGCGCGGGCCACCCGGTCGGCGCCGAGATTGCCACCGGCCCCGGCGACATTTTCAACCACGATCTGCTGGCCGAGTTCATCACCCATCTTCTGCGCGATAACACGCGCCACCACGTCGGTGGAGCCGCCCGCCGCGAAAGGAACGACCAGCGTGATCGTTCGATCGGGAAAGCCCTCGGCACTCGCCGTCATTCCCATCATGCCGAAAGACACCGCTGCTGCGGCAAGTTTCAACACGGTGCGCCGTTTTGAAGACCGGTAAATCATGAACCCTCCTTATACATGGCCTCCTCGCCATCCGCGCATAGTAGCTAAAATGCACCTCAGGGCAACCCGCCGGGTATCGGGCGATCCCGGCAGGTTTTGAGCAGCAAAGACCCGTCAGGCCTTCATCCGCTCTTCGACGACCTGCCAGTTGACCAGCTTGTCGAGCACGGCGCGGATATGGTCGGGCTTGCGGTTTTCATAATCGAGGTAATAGGCGTGTTCCCAGATATCAATGCCGAGATAGGCCGGACGGCCGACGGCCACGGGGTTGTTGCCGTCCTCATATCCGATCATCGCGAGCTTGTTGTCGTCACCACGCGTCAGCCACACCCAGCCGGTGCCGAACACCGTATCGGACACATCGACCGCGCGTTTGATGAAGCCGTCATAGTCTCCGAAGGTCTCGTTGAGGGAAGCAGCGAGATCGCCTGTCGGCCGGTTCGGCCCACCCGGAACGAATTGATCCCAATAGGCGACGTGGTTCCAGGCCTGCGCGGCATTGTTGAAGATTTTGACATCCGCTGCCGCCTTCGATTTGGCCGACTCCTTGACGATCTCGGACAGTTCCATGTCGGCATAGCGGGTTCCGGCCGCAAGCGTATTCAGCTTGTCGAAATAGGCCTTGTGGTGTTTTCCGTAATGCAGGCCGACCGTTCTTGCCGAAATGACCGGCGCCAGATCGGCCTCGGCGAAGGGAAGCTTCGGCTGTGCCAAAGGCAGTGCGGCCCGCGCGACATGCGGGCGGGGAAAGATTGCGACCGCGGCCATTGCGGCGCCGGCGGTGAGAATGGTGCGTCTGGTGATGTCCATCATATCCTCCTCATGAACGGTGATATGGGACTAACCCCGAACTACGGCCCTGGTTTCCTCGCCGGATGCAAATCTGTCACGGGTCATGATGATCGGCGGGTGCGACGCTGTGTTGACGCGCTGCCGGGGACGGATGGATGAGTTGACCGATGCATAAAAGAAAGGCCCTCCCGGCTGGAGAGGGCCTTGCCCGATCAGTAGCGATAATAGTCGCGACGGTCGCGATAATCCCGGTAGTCCCGGCGATCGCGCCATTCACGCCATTCCCGTCTCGCCTGGCGTTCGCGCCATTCCCGGCGGCCTTCCCAGCGATCGCGCCTGTCCCAGCCGCGCTCATAACGTGGCGGGCCATTCGGGCGGCAATAACCGCGCGGCGACAGATGGAAGCCGCGTCCGCAGGCATAATCCACCGTCTGAATGTGGGATGCCGAAGGAGCGGACGGTTGGCCGACAGGCATGGCATTCGCGCCGGTGCCGAACAGGGCGCCGAAAATCAATCCGGCAGTTAAAATCATCTTGCGCATCTTATCTCCCTCCTTGTGGGATGGGGGGATTTAGCGCCCGGCCGGGTGAACTGTGGCTGAATGAATCGTGATCTTTTCGTGGCAGCGGTTAAGGCCGGCAGCTGCGCTCGCCCCACGGCGCCTGTCACGAAAGCGTTAAGGAAAGCCATTAGAACCGCCGCCAGCCCGTCCAGAAAATGCACCACTTGCAACGATCGGGCAGCGCCTTTCCCATCGTTAGAGGGGTCAGCGCTTCGCAGTTCCACTCGCGCCGAAATATCGGAGACATAGATGAAACGCCGCACCTTTATGATGTCCGCCGCAGGCGCCGCCGCCGGTCTCGCCCTTGCGCCCCGCATGAGCTTTGCCGCTCCGGGCACGATCGACTGGTACACCAGTTCGGATACCAATATCCTCGACTTCTGGTCCAACACCATCAAGCCCGCTTTCGAAGCCGCCAATCCCGGCCTGAAGCTCAATCTCGTCGATGCCGGCGACGGTGCAGGTGTCATCGCCATCGGTGAGCGCGCCATTGCCGCAAAACAGACGGGCACCGATCCGCAGGCTGATTATTTCGAAACCGCCGATCCGCTGCTGCCCGCCGGCGCCATCGACGCCGGTATCTATGTGAACATGGCGAAAGCCGGCCTTTCTAACTATTCGCGCGTCAACCCGCTCGCCATCCGCAGCGAATACAGTCTGCCCTATCGCGGCAGCCAGGTTCTGCTTGCCTATGACACCAGCAAGCTGAAGCCGGCGGATGCGCCGAAGACCTGGGATGAACTCGTCACCTGGATCAAGGCCAATCCAGGCCAGTTCGTTTATAACCGTCCCGACAAGGGCGGTTCCGGCGGTAACTTCGTTCGCCGCGCCATCCATCAGGCCAACGGTCTCGATCCAAAGGCCTTCACGGTCGACAACTACACCCAGGAAGCCAGCGACAAGGCTCTGGGCAAGGCATGGGCGCTACTGACCGACATCGCCCCGTCGCTTTATGACAAGGGCGCCTATTCCTCCGGCAATACTCAATCCCTGCAGCTTCTCTCCCAGGGCGTCGTCACCATGACCCCGGTCTGGTCCGATCAGGTGCTGAAGGCCATCGATCAGGGTGTTCTGCCGAAGGAAACCGGCCTCGTCCAACTCCAGGATCTGGCGCTTTGCGGCGATTTCTCGCGCGCCGTGGTACTGGCGAACGGCGCCAATCGCGACGCCGCCCTCAAGCTCGCGAACTTCGTGCTGTCGGAAGAAATTCAGGGTGCCATCCTCACCGAACTCGGCGGCTTTCCCGGCGTTTCCTGGGACTATGTGTCGGCTGACCTGCGTAAGCGCTTCGCCGATATCATCCCGCAGACCATTCCGACCTTCCCGGGCGGCAAATGGGAAACCGCCATCAATGATGGCTGGTATCGTCACGTCGCTCCGAACGTCGACCGCAAAGCGTGACCGAGGTTGCAGAAGGAGCGGTTCGCCCGCTCATCGACAATACGGCAGGCAGGAGGCCAGTGGGCCTCCTGCTCGTGGCCATTCCCGTTTTCCTGATGATCTGGCTTGTGATCTGGCCGGCCATCAACGCCATCGGCCGCACCGTCTGGCGCACGGATGCCGAAGGTCAAACACGCTTCGATCTGTCGAGCTATGTTTTCTTCTTCTCGGATCGCTACAGCCTCGACAATCTTGCCGTGACGCTCTGGACCACGCTCGTCTGCGCGGCGCTCCTGCTGGTGATCTGCCTGCCGATCGCACTTTATCTTCGCTTTTCGCAGGGCCGTCTTCCGGCCTATGTGCAGGCGCTGGCCATCTTTCCGATGTTCGTGCCTTCCATCATCCTCGCCTTCGCCTTCATCCGCGTTCTGGGCCCGAACGGCATGGTGGATATATTGCTCAATGCAGTCAATCTGCCGAAGATCCGCACGCCCTATCTCACGCCTTGGGGACCGGTGATCGGTCTTGTCTGGGACAATATTCCGCTGACCGTGCTCATCCTGCTCGCGGGCCTCGGCAGCGTCGCCAACCAGTCGGTGGAGGCTGCGCGCGACGTGGGAGCCAATGCCCTTCAGGTCTTCCGGCATATCATCCTGCCGCGCATTTCCAACTCCATTCTCGTTGCGCTTTCCTTTTCGGTGCTCGGCATTTTTTCCTCCTTCACCCTGCCCTATCTCCTCGGCCCCGCATCTCCCGAAATGCTCGGCCCCTTCATGCAGCGCACGCTGCGCGACGTGCAGGATCCCGTCGGCGCCATGACCCAGGCCGTCATCGCTTTTGGCTTCTGCATCGCGTTCGGCCTGTTCTACGTGCGCTCCGTCGCGCGCAACCAGGGGAAATGACATGACGACCCTGACACGGACGCGGCAACGCATGGACTGGCCCGGCATCATCTTCGCCACCCTTCTCACTGTCGTCATCGTCGGGCCTCTGCTCGTTGTCGGCACCTGGGCTTTCACCGAGGTCTGGCGTTTCCCCAACGTGATCCCGCAACAATTCGGTTTCCGTTTCTGGGGCCAGACACTGGGGCGCGCCGATGTGTGGAATGCCCTGATGCTGAGCCTGCAACTGACCACAGTGGTGACCCTGCTTTCAGCCGTGATCTGCCTTCCCGCCGCCTATGCCTTTGCGCGGATGAGCTTTCCGGGCCGCAATCTCTTGTTCTTCTCCTTCCTGGCCGGCCATGCCTTTCCGAAATTCGGACTGCTGGTGGCGATTGCCGCCATTTTCCTGCAGCTTAACCTCATCGGCACCTTCTGGGGCGTTGTCCTGATCCAGCTCGTCGGCACGCTGATGTTCATGATCTGGATTCCGGTCGCCGCCTTCCAGGCCGTCGACCGGCGCATGGAAGAGGCGGCCCGCGATGTCGGCGCCAGCCCGCTCCGGGTCTTCTGGTCAGTGACCCTGCCGCAGGCGGGACCAACCATTGCCGCCGCCGTGCTTTTGAGCTTCGTCAGCACTTTTTACGAGACCGAAGGCGCATGGCTCATCGGCGCACCGGGCATCCGTACCATGCCGGTGCTGATGATCAGCTACATCAACAACCAGATGGTCATCCAGTATGGCGCGGTCCTCTCCGTCCTGCTCTGGGTGCCGTCCTTCATTGCCCTCATCTTCGCCCGCCGCGTCATCGGTGGCGGTGCCTTCGCCCGCGGTTTCGGCGGTTAGGAAATCAGCATGTCCGTACTTCACATCCGCCAAGTCACGAAAACCTTCGCCGGCGGCACCAAGGCAGTCGACAGTTTCTCGCTCGATGTCGCCGATGGCGAACTCGTCTGCCTTCTCGGCCCTTCCGGTTCGGGCAAATCGACGCTGCTGCGCATGGTTGGCGGGTTCGAGCAGCCGACCGGCGGGCAGATCACCATCGACGGCGAAGACGTCACCCATCTGCCGCCGGAGCGGCGGCCGACCGGTATGGTGTTCCAGAGCCACGCGCTCTGGAGCCACATGAATGTTTTCCAGAACCTCGCTTTCGGCCTGAAGTTGCGCCGCATTCCCGCTGCCGTGATCAAAGAGAAAGTAGAGGCAGTGCTCGAACTCGTCGGGCTCTCGGGTTATGGCGAGCGCGCCACCAGCCAGCTTTCGGGCGGCCAGCAGCAGCGCGTGGCGCTCGCCCGCTCGCTGGTTCTCGAACCGAAAATCCTCCTGCTCGACGAACCCTTCGCCAGTCTCGACCAGCATCTGCGCGAGCGGCTGCGGGAAGAGGTTCGGGATATCCAGCAGCGTCTCGGCATCACCACGCTGTTCGTCACCCACGGTCAGGACGAGGCGCTTTCCATGGCAGACCGCATCGTCGTCATGGCGAACGGCAAGACCGAACAGATCGGCCGGCCCAATATCATCTATCGCGAACCGCAGACCCCGTTCGTCGCCGGCTTCATCGGCACCATGAACCTGATCGAGGGCGCGGTTTCGGTCGGTAGCTTCATGCGCGCCGGCTTTACTTTTCCGCTTGCGGTTTCCGATGGGCCGGCCACCCTCGCCATTCGCCCGGAAGCAATCGATCTCGCGACATCCGAAACACCTGACGCGCATGTGCACCGGGTGACGGATTATGGCACCCATGGCCTTGTCGATCTCGACCTTGCCGATGGGACAAGGATCAAATCCATGGTCGCTCATCCGGATCTCTTCCGGGCCGGGCAAGGGGTGCGGATCACGCCCCGCGCCGTCACCCTTTATCGCGATAATCGCCCAATCCACCGGAGCTGACATGAACCCGCCGATCTTCATCGAACGCGATGGCCACAGGACCTGGCTCAAATGGCATCGCGCCCGCCGCCGCGCCACCGACCCTGTTTTCACCGGGGAACGTATCATCGAGGCGATGCGGCTTGGCGCAAGCATTGAAGTCGATCTCGTCATTCATGCCGATCATGGTTGTGCCGTGCTGCATGACCGGACGCTGGAGCGGGAGACCACCGGCACAGGCAGGGTACGCGACACCTCCGCAGCCACGCTGCGCCAACTTCACCTGCGCGACAATGAAGGCCTGCCGATCGACGCGAAGGTGATGCTGCTTGAAGACCTCAGCGCTCTTCTCGCCAGCGAAACCGTACACCCCGACGCCTTGCTGCAACTCGATTTCAAGGAAGACCGACAGGCGCTTACCCCGCAGATCGTCACCGGCTTCGGGGTCAGCGTTTCGCCGATCTCAGGTTCGGTGATCCTTTCGGGTGGTGATTTCGACGCCATCGCCCAGCTGGCGGGATCAGCACCCGGCCTGCGCACCGGCTATGATCCCTGCCATCGCGGCACACTTGCCGAACTACAGGCGAGCCGACATTATCTGCATTTCATCGAAAGCGCCCTCGCCACCGCGCCTGATGCGGGCATGATCTACCTCGCCTATGAAATCGTGCTTGCCGCCGAGGATGCCGGTGTCGATATCATCGCACCGATCCATGCTGCAGGCCGCCGCGTCGATGCCTGGACGATCAACAGGGTGACGCCGCAATCCACCGATTGGGTCGAGCGGCTCCTGAGGCTGAAGGTCGACCAGATCACCACCGATGACCCGGAAGGGCTCGCAGAGGTTTTCAGCCGATGACAGTCAATTACAGCAGAATCCTCGACCATATGGTCGCCACCGCCCGCGAGGCCGGCGCATTGACGCTCGACCACTTCAAACGCTTTCGCGACATCGAGATCGGCGTCAAGGGACCGGGAGACTTCGTTTCCGATGCGGACAGGGGTTCCGAGACGCTGATCCGCGAGCGCCTGCTCGGCCAATATCCATGGGGGCTGACCGGCGAGGAATTCGCACCCGTCGAGGGCGCGGATCAGGATCATCGCTGGCTGGTGGACCCGATCGACGGCACGACCAATTTCCTCTTCGGCCAGCATTACACCATCACCATTGCCCTGCGCCGCGGCAATGAGACCATATGCGGACTGGTCTATAATCCCGTCTCCGACGAGATGTTTGCCACAATCAAGGGAGACGGTGCCTATCTGAACGGCGAGCGCCTGCGGGTCAACAGTAGCACGGATGTCGCCCTGATGTGTGTCGGCACCGGCCTGCCGACGCCCAATCTCCAGCTTTACCCAGGCGCCTATCAGCGCCTCGACTTCATCCGCGCACCCATCGGCGCAGTCCGTGTTGTCGGCAGCGCCGCCAATTCCTGCGCCTATGTCGCCTGCGGGCGGCTCACGGGTTATTACGAGGAAACAGGATTTGTCGACACCGCCGCCGGCATCCTGCTGGTTCAGGAGGCGGGTGGCATCGTGACCGACTGGTGGGGCCGCGGATCGGAGTTCTATGAGAAGAGCGGTACGCTGATCGTCGCCAATGCCGCGACCCACGCCTATCTCATGGAACACCTGCGTGGCGTTCCGCCGAAGAACTCCTGATAAAGGTTTTTTCTCCAGAACATCCAGGCTGCAGCAGTCGTTTCAGGCCACCTGCACCAGGTGGCCGGGCGACACAGTCCTGTAGTTTCGCGTCGGTGTTTCATATCCCATTGCCCGTATCGGGCTCTTCAGCTCGTCATTGGATATGCCGCGTCTCACCCCACGCCTTGCCGGATCCGGCACCGCCGACATCAGCTTTTTCGTATAGGCATGCTGCGGATTGTCGAAGACGGCGGCACGCGGGCCGATTTCCACGATCTCGCCGAGATACATCACCGCAACACGGTGGCTGACGCGTTCGACGACCGCCATATCATGGGAGATGAACAGGAAGGCCAGATTGAGGCTTTGCTGTAGGTCGAGCAGCAGGTTGCAGACCTGCGCCTTGATGGACACATCAAGCGCCGAAACGCTTTCATCGGCAACGATGACCTTCGGATCAAGGGCAAGCGCACGCGCAATGGCGATGCGCTGGCGCTGGCCGCCGGAAAATTCATGCGGGTAACGGCTGGCCATATCGGCCGACAGACCAACCTTTTCCAGGAGATCAGCGGTCTTTTCCTTCGCCTGCCTGCTGCTGCCCAGCTTGTGCTTGATGAAGGGTTCGGAAATTGCCGTACCCACCGTCATGCGTGGATTGAGCGACGAAAACGGGTCCTGAAAGATCATCTGCACGGATTTGCGCATGGTGCGCAGACCGATCGTATCGAGCCGCATGACATCGTAACCATCGAGCGACACCTCACCGGACGACGGCTCAACGAGCCGCATGATCGAGCGGCCGGTTGTGGATTTGCCGCAGCCGGATTCGCCCACCAGCGACAGCGTTTCGCCCTGGAAGAGATCGAAGGAGACGTTTTCGACGGCATGGACCGCACCCGTCTGGCGCGCCCAAAGACCGGAGCGGATGGGAAAACGCGTCACGAGGTTTTTCACCGACAAAACCGGCGTCTGCCCGCTTGCGACCGTCTCGGCCACCTCCTCGGCTTGCGTAGACTGCCCGGTTTTCATGTCGAACACCGGAAACCGTGTCGGCCATTGCCGGTCGCGCATCGAACCGAGCCTCGGCACCGCCGAGAGCAGCGCCCGCGTATAGGGATGCTTGCCCCGCCGGAATATGTCTTCGGTCGCTCCCGTCTCGACCGCGTCACCGCGATACATCACGATCGTTCGGTCGGCGATTTCGGCCACCACACCCATGTCGTGGGTGATGAAGAGAACCGACATGCCCTCCTCTTCCTGCAGCAGCTTGATGAGATCGAGGATCTGGCCCTGAATGGTGACGTCGAGTGCCGTCGTCGGCTCGTCGGCGATGAGCAGCTTCGGTCGCGAGGCCAGCGCCATGGCGATCATCACCCGCTGGCGCATGCCGCCGGAAAACTGGTGCGGATATTCGTCAAAACGACTGGCCGCGTTGGGGATGCGAACCTTTTCTAGAAGCCGCACAGTCTCCGCCCGCGCCTCCGGCTTTGAAAGCCCCTTGTGGCGGATGAGGACTTCCGAAATCTGGCGGCCGATGGTGAAGATCGGATTGAGCGAGGTCATCGGCTCCTGAAAGATCATCGATATATCGTTGCCGCGCACCCCGCGCATCTCTCTTTCGGAAAGCGCCAGCAGATTGCGCCCGTTCAGCAGCACTTCCCCTTCGATCCGGCTGGACGCCGGGCTAAGCAGGCGCATGAGCGACAGCGAGGTCACGGATTTTCCCGAACCGGATTCGCCGACAATCGCGACGGTTTCGCCGGGCGCGACATCGAAGGAGACATCGCGCACGACGCTCTTCCATTCGTCGTCAACGAGAAAGGACGTGGTGAGGTTACGGACGGAAAGGACGGGTTTTATCTCCATGGTGTCAACGCCCCACCGCATAGGCCTGCATCAGCCGCGGGGTCGCGGCGGCGCGCAGCAGGCCGTCCGCGTCCCGCCGCGCCGCCGTCAGACGCCCGACTGACCAGGCATCGGCGACCGTGACCCGGTGGCCGCGACTACGAAGCGCCTCGAGTGTCGCTTCACCAACCGTGCCTTCCACCATGATTTCGCCCGGCGAACTGGTGCGCGGATAAAACGAGCCCGGAAAATGCGAGGTGTGGAACAAAGGCATGTCGATGGCCGCCTGCAGGTTCTTGCCGTGATGCGCATAACGCAGGAAGAAGGGCAACTGCCACTGATCCTGCTGATCGCCGCCGGGCGTGCCGAACACCATGGAAGGACGCCCCTCATGCAGCGCAAGCGATGGCGTCAGCGTCGTGCGCGGGCGTTTGCCCGGCGCAAGCGAGGTCGGCAGGCCTTCCTTCAACCAGAACATCTGGGCGCGGGAATTGAGCGCAAAGCCGAGCCCCGGCACGATGGGCGAGGATTGCAGCCAGCCGCCCGAAGGCGTGGTGGAGACCATGTTGCCCCAGCGGTCGATGACATCGATATGCACGGTGTCACCGCGCTTTTCGGTCAGATGCGACATGGTTGGCTCATAGACGGTGCCCTTGCCGCTCATCTCGGCCAGCATCGCCATGGTGGCGTCCACCTGCTTTTCGTAACCCGGCACCGTGCCGGGCCGCAGCTCCAGCGAGGCCTCGCTGCCGATCAGCGCGCGGCGTCCGGCATTATAGCCTTCAGAGAGAAGATATTCAGTGGGTATCTGGCCAAATTCAGGGTCGCCGTAGTAGACCTCGCGGTCGGCAAAGGCGAGCTTCATGGCTTCAACGATGGTGTGGATGAAATCGGGACCGGACGGGTCCATGGCCGCAATATCGAAGCCCTTCAGAAGTGCGAGCGATTGCAGGAGAACCGGACCCTGCCCCCAGGCGGGCGTCTTGGCAATCGTCCAGTCGTGATAGTCGAGCGTCTGCGGCGCTTCGACGGTCGCGCTCCACCCGGCCATATCCTGCGCCGTCAGCACGCCCTTGTGCCGTGCGCCGCTGGCATCCATCACTTCCGCCGTCTTGACGTAACTGTCGATAGCTTCCGCTACGAAACCCCGATAGAAGGCATCGCGGGCCGCCTCGATCTGGTACTCACGGCCGGTGCGCGCTTCGGATTCGGTGATGATCCGCTGATAGGTCGCAGCGAGAACCGGGTTCCTGAAATTGGCGTGGGGCTCAGGTGCGGCACCGCCGGGCAGCCATGTCTCATGGGATGTCGGCCATTCCTTCTCAAAGAATTCCGCCAGACCCTTGATGGTGGCGGAGACACGCGGCAGCGTTGGATGCCCATGCTCGGCGTAATAGATGGCGGGTTCCAGCACGTCGCGCACGCTCATCGTGCCATAGTCGCGCAACATCAGCATCCAGCCATCGAAGGCGCCGGGAATAACGGTTGCCAACAGCCCGTCGCCGGGGATCAGTTTCAGCCCTTCCGACGTATAGTGCTCGATGGTCGCGCCGCTCGGGGCCGGACCCTGCGCGCAGATTACTTCGACCTTGTCCTTCTGCTTGGAATAAAACACGGCGGGCATATCCCCGCCCGGGCCGCACAGATGCGGCTCGACGATCTGCAGAACGAAACCGGTGGCCACAGCAGCGTCAAAAGCATTGCCGCCCTTTTCGAGGATCGCCATGCCAACCGCCGAGGCGATCCAGTGCGTTGAGGTGACGACGCCAAAGGTGCCGAGGATTTCGGGGCGAGTGGTGAATTCAGTCATTCCGATATTCCTTATAAAAGATCATGCTTCGCGCGGATCGAGCGCGTCGCGCAGGCCGTCGCCCAAAAGATTGAAACCGATGACAACGAGGAAGATGGCGATGCCGGGCCACATCGTCATCCACGGCGCCTGGCTGAGGAAATTCTTCGCGGTGTTCAGCATCGAACCCCATGAGGGCGCCGGCGCTTGCTGGCCAAGACCGAGGAAGGAAAGGCTCGCCTCTGCGATAATGGCGGTCGCCACCGTCAGCGTCGCCTGCACGATGATCGGGGCAAAGACATTCGGCAGGATGTAGCGGGTCATGATATCGATGTGGTTGAGGCCGATGGACCTTGCGCCTTCGACATAATCCTCCATCTTAACGGCCAGCACCTGCCCGCGCGTCAGCCGCACGAAGATCGGCATGGCGGAAAGGCCGATGGCAATCATGGCATTAGTAAGGCTCGGGCCGAGGAAGGCGGCGAGCGCGATTGCCATGATCAGGAAGGGCATGGCGAGCAGCGCTTCGGTGATGCGGGAGATGACCATATCCACCCAGCCACCGAAATAACCGGCAATCAGCCCGAAGGGTACGCCGATGACCACCGCGATCATCACGGAGACGACGCCCGCCATCAGCGAGGCGCGCGCGCCATAGATCATGCGCGAGAGAATATCGCGGCCGAGATCATCCGTGCCGAGCCAGTGGGCCGCCGACGGCGCCTTGCGGATGGCCGACCAACTGGTCGCAACCGGATCGGCAATCGGCAGGATCGGCGCGGCCATGGCAAGCACGGCGAAAAACAGCACGATGACCAAGCCGACAAGCGCCGACTTGTTGCGCTTCATTTTCTTCCAGGCGCGGCTTTCCTGCCGTGTCGCTGGGACGGAGAGGTTTTGATCGAGAACGGTCATGATTTCAGCCTCAGATCGTCGCCCTGAGGCGGGGGTTGAGCAGGACATAGGCAATATCGGCCAGAAGGTTCATGAGAATGAAACCAACTGCGGTGCAGAGCACGATGCCCTGCACGACGGCATAATCCCGAGTGAAGACGGCATCGACCGTCATCTTGCCGAAGCCGGGGATGGTGAATATCTGCTCCGTCAGAACCGCGCCGGCCAGCAATTCGCCGAAAAGCAGCGCCAAAAGCGTGATGACGGGCAGAAGCGCATTGCGGAAACTGTGCGACAGGATGATCTCGCGAGGCGAAAGCCCCTTGGCGCGGGCGGTGCGGATATAATCGGAACTCAAAACCGCCACCATCGCCGAGCGTGTATGGCGCATCAGCGTTGCCGCAAGCGCATTGCCCAGCACGAAGGCAGGCATGATCATGGTTTCGATGGAACGGACAGGATCGACGAAGATCGATTCATAACCGGATGCCGGCAGCCAACCCAGTTTCACCGACACCAAGAGGATGAGCATGATACCGAGCCAGAAATTCGGGATCGACAGGCCGGACAACGCCACGATATTGGCCGTATAGTCGATCCAGGTATTCTTCTTGACGGCGGCTAAAATGCCGATCGGAATACCGATGACCATGGCGAAGAACATCGCCATGACAGCCAGCTGGATGGTGACCGGCAGCTTCTGGCCAATCAGTTCCAGCACCGGCTGGTTGGTGCGCAGCGAAATGCCGAAATCGCCGGTAACGACACCGCCGAGCCAGTTGAGATATTGCAGCGGCACGGGATCGTTGAGGCGATATTTCTCGCGCAGGAATTCAATCGTCGCGGGATCACGCTCCTCGCCCGCCATGGCAAGCACCGGATCGCCGGGAAGAAGTTTTTGCAGGGAGAAAACGAAGATGGAAATGATCAGAAGCGTCGGGATCGCGACTAGAAGTCGCTTGCCGATATAAACAGGCATGGCATTGCCCCCGTTTGGGTCCGGTCTTGGCGGCCGCACGGCAAGCCGTGCGGCCTGTTCGAAGCGATCAGTCCTTGGAAACGCCGAGAAGGCGGATCATACCATCAGGCGAAGGCGCCCATCCCTTGACCTTGTTGGAAATGGCATAGGCATAGGGCTGGTGGCCGAGATAGATGATCGGCATGTCATCGTTGAGGATGACGCTTGCGGCATCGTATTTTTCCTTGCGCACTGCATCTTCGGTAGAGGCGCGCGCCTCGTTCAGCAGTTTGTCGACTTCAGGGTTGCAATATTTCACATCGTTGATGCCGCCCTTGCAGGTGACGAACTGGTGCAGGTTGCCGTCGGGATCGATACGCCCCGACCAGTCGGAACGGCTGAGCTGGTAGTTGCCGGCGGTTTGCTCGGAAAGAAGCGTCGCAAATTCCGTCGCCTTCAGGGTGACATTGAAACCGGCTTCCGCCACCATCGATTGGATGACCTGCATCATCTGCGTCTGCGTGGTATTATTGGCGTGCTGAAGCTCGACATCGAGCGTCTCGTAACCCGCCTCTTTCATCAGCTGCTTGGCCTTGTCGATATCGCGCGGCGGCACGGCCAAGTTCTGGTTGAACCAGGGGCTTGTCGGCGGGAAAGCCTGATTGCCGGCCTTGGACGTACCCTCGAAGACGATCTGGCCAATCGCCTCGCGGTCGATCGCGTAGGAGAAGGCCTGGCGCAGGCGCTTGTCCTTGCCGAGCGGATTGTCGGCGCGCGCGCCATTGTTGATGTTGACATACATCGCCATGTAACCCGGCCCGATCACATCGGCATAGGTCAGCTTGGGGTCGTTCTTGACGGATTCCGCATCTGACGCCGAAATGCGCTCGGCGATATCGAGGTCACCGGCACGAAGGTTTGCGAGCTTTACGGTCGTATCCGGGATCGGCAGATAGACGATTTTATCGACAAGGATTTTGTCCTTGTCCCAATAGTCCGCGAATTTTTCGAGCACGATACGGTCCTGCTGGATGCGCTCGACGAATTTGAAAGGCCCGGCGCAGACCGGCTTGGAGCCGAAATTCGCGCCCAGTTCCTTGGCCGCCTTCGGCGCGACGATCATGCCGGCGCGGTCGGAAAGCTGCGCCAGCAGGGTAACGTCAGGTGTCTTCAGTGTGAACTTGACTTCCAGCGGTCCCGTCGCCTCAATCTTCTCGACAGAGGACAGCTCACTCTTGCGGCGGGATTCCGGCAGCGTCATGTTGCGCTCGATGGTCGCGACGACTGCAGCCGCATCCAGCGTCTCACCGTCGTGGAATTTGACACCATCACGGATTTTCATGGTCAGCACCTTGCCGCCCTCGGACCAGGCCCATTCGGTGGCAAGCTGCGGCACGATCTTCATGTCCTGCGAGATATCCACGAGCTTGTCGCACATGGCGGTGTAGACGATACGGCCAACGAAGGTGCGCGATTGCGCGGGGTCGAGCACATCGGCGTCATCGTTAAGGCCGATGCGCAATTCGGACGATAGCGCCGGTGCGGCCAGGAATGCGCTCGCCAAAAGCGCGGCGGTGAGTGTCTGGATTTTCTTCATGTTCGTTCCTCTGGTCTGGTTATTTTGACTTTTTGTCATTGGCCGCCCCTTCCGGGACGACAGTTTTCATCCGTGGCCTCAGGAGGCCTCGGTCAGCGAATTATCGGCCTCGGCCGCATTGCCCTCCCCGGCGCTCTCCTCCAGAAAGCCGAGCGAGGTGGCGCGGATCAGCCTTTCCTGATGCATGAGAAGATGCTGGCGCATGGCTTCACCGGCGCGCGCCGGATCGCGGTCGGCGATAGCTTCGACAATGGCCATATGCTGTTCGAAAGACGCCCTGCCGTTCGTGCCGCTGCGCCGGGCGAGCTCGCGGATCGACTGCCACGCATCGTCCTGGCGGATGCGGTTGACGACATCGAAGATCGACAGAAAGAGCTTGTTGCCGGCGCTCTGGGCGATCTGGCGGTGGAGCGAACCATCCCACAATTCCTTGGCATCGGCATCCGTGCTCTGCCCGGTCTTCTCAACAAGGGCGCGCATGCGCTCCACCTCGGCGGGCTTGGCGCGCATGGCCGCAAGCTGCGCCAGCTGCGGTTCGATGCGCAGACGCACCTCCATGATTTCCATGAAATCGGTGCCGGCAACCAATTCGGTGACTTGAGCGGACCAATCGTCGGGTTTTTCACCCACAAAGGTCCCGGCCCCCTGCCGGCGCCAGATCAGGCCCTCAGCTTCCAGAACCTCGAGAGCACGGCGGATCGAACGGCGACCGACATTAAAAGTCTCCGCAAAAGCCCGCTCCGTGGGCAGGCGGCCGTCTTTCGTAAGATCCTGCGTCTGAATATATTCACGCAGCTTCGCCAGAGCGTAATTGGAGTTGTCGTTAGGGTTTACCGTCACGTCGCACCATTTATCGAACCAATCTTATATTGGTTCATTTTGGTGAGAAATTTTTGCGGAGGTCAAGCTCATTTTTGAGCGACAATAATTAGCGCTCAAAATATGGGCACATCGCGTTTTTTTGAATGGGAACGATGCGGGCGCGGAGCCTAGTTGTTATCGGCGTCCTCGATCGAGAGCTGGATGCGCCCCGACAGATGCTCGCCGGGCGCTACTATCCTGAGACCCAGCCCTTCCCGCTGCGCCTGCGGTAAACCAAGTGTTCCCGCGGCCATGGAAACGGGCTCAAGGCAGAGATAGCGATCCATGCGGTGCACGGCGAGATCGCCGAAAACGGGATCGGCCTCGATCAGCAGTGAAAACCTGTCGAATTGGACATGGGCATTTGACCAATCGGTGAAATGCAATGTGTATCCCGTTGCAGCCGGAATGGCAGCTTGTGGGCGAGGTATTGCCGCTTGGCCGGTAGGCACGTTCTGCGCGTCCAGAGGATATTGCAGCCTGGCGTCCGTCCGCGCATCGCCGCGCAGCCCGGCTGCCAGATAAGGATGCCAGCCCAGCGCCATCGGCGCGGGCACATCCGCGAGATTGGTGATCGACAGCTCCACGGTGAGGCCAGCGTCTTCAAGCAGGAAAGACTGCTCGGCGCGGAAGGAAAATGGCCATTCCCCGTCAGCCTCGTAGTCGAGGACCAACGCGACCCGATTTGAAGACAGATCGGAAACCTCCCAAGGGCGGCGGTGCGCCGGCCCATGCATGGCGTCGGGCGCTAGGGCTGGATGTGGAAGAAGATCATGGCGACTACCCGCATGCACGAACGAGCCGCCATAGAGCCGGTTGTGGTAGGGAAACAGCGGATAGGCACCGGCTCTCGGCCAGTTGAACGGCTCGAATTCCGGCTCGGTCGTGGGCACAAGAATATCGCCGTATTCCGAGTGGCGCAGATGCGTCATCCTGCCGCCCCATGCGGGGCAGATGCGGGCAGAAAGCTGCCCGCAGGTTATCGCAACCGTTTCAGGCAAAGGCATAGGAGCCGTCGGGCCGTTTCGGCACCCGTCTCTGCCAATGAATATAGCCATCTTCCTGCATGGCTTTTTCATCCATCTCGACGCCCCAGCCGGGGCGATCCGGCCTCAGTTCCAGATATCCGTCCTTCGGCAGATAGGGATCGACAACATAGCGGGTTTCATCCTCGCGTTTTTCAAGATCGGTGCCGCCGTAAACGTAGCACTGTCCTTTCGGTAGCCGGTATTCGAGAATACGGAAATTCTGCTGGGCAGCGGAGAAATGCACGTTGACGGCGGTGGCGAGCGGGCCCATCGGGTTATGCGGCGCGATGCTGACGAAGTGGGCTTCCGCAAGCGTGGCGATGCGGCGCATCTCCGAAATGCCGCCGACGACGCAGATATCGGGTTGAATGATATCTGCACCCTTCACTTGAAGAAGTCGCAGGAACTCGTTGCGATTATAGAGACTTTCACCCGTTGCCAACGTGCAGTTCAGCCCCTGTTTCAGGTCTCCCCACATCTCGATGTTTTCCGGGCGCAAAGGCTCCTCGAAGAACAGCGGATCGTAAGGGGCAAGCGCGTTGCCAAGCTGGCGGGCGGCGGCAGGCTCGAAAATCTTGGCATGGGCATCAAACGCGATGTCGTAGTCTGGCCGCACGGTCTCGCGCAGCGAGCGGAAATATTCGGCCGAACTGCGCACCACTTCACCCCAGCGATGGGCGTGGATATCGACGCGCCACGGGCTGAGCTTGAAGGCTGTGAAGCCCCAGTCCTCATTCAGACGGTCGAATTCTTCCTTTGCCGCCGGTGCGTCTGGGGCCGTGTAGACACCGGCATAGACCTTGACCCGGTCGCGCACTTCGCCGCCCAGCAGCTTGTAAACCGGCACGCCCGCTGCCTTGGCGGCAAGGTCCCAGAGGCAATGATCGAGCGCCGAGATGGCCGAGAGACCGAGCGCGCCGGGCGGAAAGCGGTTCTGCTGGAGAAGGAGATTGTAGAGATATTCGACCCGCGTCGGATCCTGCCCGGCAAGAAAGCCGTAGAGGTAGTCCAGAACCGGCGGCAAGGCGAGATCGGGGCCGTGATTGTAACATTCCCCCCAGCCGGTCAGGCCGTCATCCGTATCGAGAGCGACGATGACGCGGGGACGGTCCTTGTCGCGGGTGACGAATACCCGCATGCGATCGATTTTCATGCTTTAGTCTTCCTCATGAATAGTAGAACGAACAGGCGCGGCGTCATCGCGCGACGGCCCCATTCTTGATCTCTGATGGTTCGACGTAGCGGAACCTTCGGGTACGATCCCTGTCTCTCGGGTCCGGGCGCGGAATGGCGGAAAGAAGCGCCTGCGTATAGGGATGGTCGGGCGCGTTGCAGACCTTTTCGGCCTCTCCCACTTCGACAAGCTTGCCGCGGTACATCACCCCGACGCGGTCGCACATGTAGCGGATAACGCCGATGTCATGGCTGATGAAGATGTAGGCGAGCCCCAGCTCGTCCTGCAGGCGCATCAAAAGATCCAGCACCTGGAACCGCACCGAAACATCAAGCGCCGAGGTCGCCTCATCCGCCACGATGATGCGCGGCTTCAGCGTTATGGCGCGGGCGATGCCGATGCGTTGGCGCTGGCCGCCGGAAAAGGCGTGCGGGTAGCGTTCACGCCCGGCCGGCTCCAGCCCCACCTGCTCCATCAGGGCGCAGACACGCTCATCCAGTTCCCTGCCCCTGGCAATGCCGTTGACCAGCAACGGCTCACCGATCACCTGTGCCACCGTCATGCGCGGATTGAGCGAGCCGAACGGATCCTGAAAGACCATGCGCAACTCACGCCGTGCGGCTTTCAGCTCGGCACCTTCGATCTTGGCCAGATCGACCACCGTGCCATCCGCCCGACGATAGCGCATCTCGCCGCCGGTCGGATCGTAAAGGCGCATGATCGAGCGGCCCATCGTGGTCTTGCCGGAACCGCTTTCGCCGACGATGCCGAGCGTCTCGCCGGGCAGCAATTTGATCGAGACGCCGTCCAGCGCCTTCATCTCACCGAAATGCATGGAGAGGTTATTCACCTCAAGGATGGGTGCTGCGGCAAGATCAAGCGGCGGGCGGGCGAGCCGGATTTCCGCTTTCTGCTCCAATTTCAGCACCGAGCCGATCAACATGCGAGTATAGGGGTCCTGCGGATTGTGGAATATCTCATCCACGGTGCCATATTCCTTGGCAACGCCATGATGCATGACCAGCACGTCGTCGGCAATCTGCGCCACCACACCCATATCGTGGGTGATGAACAGCACCGCCATGCCATGCGCTTTTTGCAGCCTCGATATCAGGTCGAGGATTTCGGCCTGTGTCGTCACATCAAGCGCCGTCGTCGGTTCGTCGGCGATCAAAAGCTGCGGTTTGCAGGCGAGCGCCATGGCGATCATGGCGCGCTGGCGCATGCCGCCCGAATATTGGAAGGCGTAGCGATCCAGCGCCTTTTCAGGATTGGGAATTTCCACCTGCCGCAACAGCTCGATTGCTTCGGCCCTCGCCTGTGCCTTGCTCATTTTCAGATGCAGACGCAGAACCTCGGTAATCTGGTCTCCAACAGTGTGCACGGGTGAAAGCGACGACATCGGCTCCTGAAAGATCATCGCGATGTCAGCACCGCGCACCGAGCGGATGGCCCGGCTGCGCGGATCGAGCTTTGCCAGATCGAGCGACGTGCCATCGGCGCGGTTGAGGATGATCGAGCCGGACGCGATGCGGCCGGGGCTGTCGATGATCTGCAGGATCGAGCGGGCGGTGACGGATTTGCCGGAGCCGCTTTCACCAACGACGCAGAGCGTCTTGCCGGGATCGATGGAGAAGGACAGATCGTTGACCGCCCGGAAAATGCCGTTTCTGACCGGAAACTCGGTGACCAGATTGCGGACTTCGAGCAGTGGCTTGGTTGGCTTCATGGAGAGAATATCGCTCATCCGGGGCCTCACTTGTTATAGGGGTCGGCTGCGTCGCGCAGACCGTCACCGAGCAGATTGAGCGCCATCACGGCAACGACAACAGCGACACCGGGCAGGAACAGCCACGGCGCGGTTGCTATCGAGCGGATGTTCTGCGCCTCGCGAAGCAGCACGCCCCAGGAAATCGTCGGCGGCTGAAGGCCAAGGCCAAGGAACGATAGCGAGGTTTCCGCAAGGATCATCGCCGGAACGGCCAGCGTGACCGAGGCGATGATATGGCTCGAAAAACTGGGTAGCATGTGGCGGAAGATGATGCGTCCTTCCGGCACGCCATCCAGCCGGGCGGCGGCCACGAACTCTTCGGTTCTGAGCGACAGGAACCGACCGCGCACCACGCGGGCAAGCTGCGCCCAGCCGGTCAGGGAGAGGATGATGGTGATCATCATGTATTGAAGCGTTGCCGGCCAGCCCTGCGGCAGGGCGGCGGCCAGCGCCAGCCAGATGGGAATGGTGGGCAGCGACAGGACGAAGTCGATCACGCGCTGCATGACGAAATCGATGCGACCACCGTAATAACCGGAGATACCGCCGAGAACGACGCCCAGCAGCAGCGAGAAAAACACGCCGACGAGACCGATGGAAAGGGAAATCTGCGACCCCTGCACCACACGGCTGAAGACATCGCGGCCGAGGCGATCCGCGCCGAAGAGAAAGAGCGGCCGCGTCTTGTCGGTGGAGGCCAGCAGATGGATATCCGTCGTGAACAGGCCAAACACGGAATATTCGTAACCGCGACCGAAAAGCTGGACCGGGATTTTCTTGGCCGTATCTTCGACGAACACGGCCGCCAGCGTTTCGGGGTTGCGCGTCAGCTTCAGCGGATAATAGTGCAGTCCGAGCGAGAAACCGTCGGTCGTATCGATGAAATGCACGCGCTGCGGCGGATGGAAGGTGGCGCGGGCATTCTGCAGCACCGGATCGTTGATGGCGAAGAAACCGGGCAAGAGCGCCACGATATACATGGCGATGGTGACGAACAGGGCGGCCATGGCCAGCTTGTGGCGTTTGAAAGCCCACCAGATGAGCTGCCACTGCGAGGCGACGGCGGCGCGGTCCGGCCGGGTATTGGTGGTGACGGCGATATCGCTCATGACGCCCTCCTATTCGAGACGGATGCGCGGATCGACCAGCGCAAGCAGGATGTCGCTGATCAGCGACCCGATCAGCGTCAGCGCGCAGATCAGAAGCACGAAAGCGCCGGCGAGATACATGTCCTGCGCCATCAAGGACTGCAAAAGCAGCGGCGCGGCCGTGGGCAGGTTGAGGACGATGGCGACAACCACGGAGCCCGAAATAAGATTGGGCAACAGCCACGCAATGGTGGAAATGAACGGGTTGAGCGCAATTCTCAACGGGTATTTCGTCAGCAGCTTGAATTCGGACAGTCCCTTCGCACGCGCTGTGGTCACATAGGGCTTGGGCAATTCGTCCAGCATATTGGCACGCATGACGCGGATGAGGCTGGCCGTGGAAGACACAGCAAGGATCGCGACCGGCAGCCAGATATGCGCCATCAGGTCCATCATCTTGGCGATGCTCCAGGACGCAGTTTCATATTCCGCGGAGAATAGCCCGCCGACATCGGCCCCGAACTCCACCGCCGCGACATACATCAGCACCAGCGCCAACAGGAATGACGGTATGGAAAGGCCGAAAAAGGAGAAGGCTGTAAAGAGGTAATCGCCGATCGAATATTTGCGCACGGCGGAAAAGACGCCGATCGGAAGCGCGATGGCCCATGTTGCGAGAAGGCTGGCAATGGCCAGAACCAGCGTCAGCGCCATGCGCTCCCAGATGAGGCCGGAAACCGGCTGCTGCCACTCGAAGGAGATTCCGAAATCACCGCGGCTGATGATGCCCCATATCCATTTCAGATATTGCACGATCATCGGGTCATCGAGGCCAAAGCGTTCACGCAGCTGCGCCGCCGTATTGTGGTCGATGACCTCGTTGGAAGCGGCCAAGGTGGCGATATAAGTCGTCACATAGTCGCCGGGTGGCAGCTGGATCAGGACAAAGGCAAGGAAACTGACGGCAAACAGGGACGGTATCATCCACAGCAGGCGTTTTACGATAAAAAGCAGCATGTCGCTCTCGCAATCACATTGTGCAACACGCACCGCCTCCCCTTGAGGAGACGGGTCGTGGGTGGTCGAAACAACCTGAGAAGCGTCGCCGCTTTAGGCGGCGACGCCCATATGGCGTTGTCAGCTTGTGAAGGTGAACTGTTGCGGCAGCGCCGGGCCGGGATTGGGCCAGGACCAGCTGTCGGGCTCCGTTTCCGGCACATTGCGCAGATTGTTGCGGATGATGCCGAAACCACCCACCGCAAGGCAGAGGCCGATTGTCTCGAACTCTTCCGCCGCAATATCGAAGATTTCCTTCATCTTCTCGCCGCGCTTGGCAAGATCGGCCGTCGAACGCGCCTCATCAAACAGCTTGAAGCGTTTCTTCTGGCTTTCCGGCGGCTCTTCGCCCTTCTGGCCGTTGGATGTGTACCAGAGCGCCCAAGGGATGGCGTAACGCGAACCCTGCGGATGGAAGGCGAAGAAATCGCGCGGGTCGAGCATTGGATCGAGACCGCCGGGGCCGGGCCACACAGCCGCATCATGGGCGTTGTCATCGCCACGCGTGTAATAGAGCGCGCGTTCGATGGTGTTGACCTTGATATCGACGCCGATCTGCGCCCACTGCGCCTTCACCAGTTCCAGCGCATCGACCAGATCGGGATAGAGCGTCGGAATGACATCGATCGAGAAGAAGATCGGCTGGCCGTCAGGCCGCAACCGGATGCCGTTGCCGTTCTTCTTGTCGTAGCCGGCCTTGTCGAGAAGATCATTGGCCTTGTCGACATCATATTCGGTGAACTGGCGCGCCAGCTTTTCATTATACCAGGGGTGTGTCGGGCGCGGCCCGGCCTGATATCCCTCGCTCTGGCCGAAATAGACGATGTCGATGATTTCCTGCCGGTTGAGCGCGACGGACAGCGCCTGACGGAACGACTTGTCGGCGAACATCTTGCGCATTGCCGGATCTTTATGGGTGATATTCAGGTAGATCTGGCACTGCTGCGAGGCAGACGGCACCAGTGTCAGCAGGCGATAATCGCCTTTTTTCATGTTTTGCGAGAGCGTCGGCTTGTTGGCGAGAACGCTGATATGGCGCTCCTGAATGTCGATCTTGCCGGAAATGACGTTCAGCATCAGCGATTCGACATCCTGCGAGATGCCGAAATTGACTTCGTCGATGTAAGGAAGCTGGTTGCCTTCGGTATCAACCTGCCAGAAGTAAGGGTTACGGGTCATGACCACTCGGGTCGCGCCACCGGAATAAGGTTCCTTCACCACCCATGGGTCGAGCGTCGGCTTGTCGACATTCGACCAGCGGGACGGAATTTCGATGTCGCCGCACTTGGCCCGGAACAGTTCCGTCCAGCTAGAGACGCCCGCAGCCTTCACATCGGCATCGAGCGCCGTGTTGTATTTCGGCAGAAACTTGCTGCAATAATGCTTGGGAAACAGCGTCGGGTGCTGGCCAAGCGGCGTGGCGAGGTTTTCCAGATAGAGCGCATTCGGTGCCGCGAATTTGAACCTTACCGTGAAATCATCGACCTTTTCGACGTCGACGGCCTTGCCGGCCACGGAAAGCTGCGCCGGGGTTGCGCTGTAAAGCTCCTTGTTCTTGATGCAGTCCTCTATGGCGAACACAACGTCATCTGCGGTGAAGGGATGTCCGTCAGACCATTTTGCGCCCTGCAACAGATGGAAGGTGAACTGCGAGGCGTCGTCGTTGACTTCCCATTTTTCAGCCAGGTTCGGCAGAACCTCGGTGAAGTCCATGTTCCAGCGCACCAGCCCCTGATTGCCGACCATGCGCAGGATGCCGTTATGGTCCGACGAGCCGCGCAGACCGCGACGCAATGTGCCGCCATAGGTGCCGATCTTTTCATGCGGTGTCACCACCATCGGATTTTTCGGCAGGCGCTCTGCTAAGGGCGGCAATTTGCCGTCCTTTACCAGTGCCTCAAGTGCCGGGGCCTCCTTGCCGGTGGCAGCCCTGGCCGAGGTCCCGATGACGGAAAGGGCAGCGACGCCCCCAAGCCCCGCCATGAAGGTTCGGCGCGTCACGCCCTGTGAAAATGCATCGCCATCGCGCATCGATAATCCTCCCAAAAAATCACCGGCAGCGAAACAGTTCTCACTGTACCGCGACAGCCCTCCCGGCCAGCCAGCGCACCGATCCTCCATCGGCAGGGGCAGACCATATGGGCGTTTTCAGATGATTACAAGTATTGACAGATTTTTACATATTTTTTATTCGTAGACCGGTTTTCAGGATCAGGACTGAAGAAAAAATCGGCACGACCGTGCTCTCGCTCACAAAAACCCCCGTATTTCTGTTGCGATTGAAATGCAGGAAAATCCATTAACTTCAGCGATTTGCAACGAAAGGGCTGCTGATGGACAATCAAACCGCATCTGCCGCCGCTCGAGGCGAGACTCGGCTGAGCGACATCATCTACGAAAAGATCGTGGGCATGATTTCGGACGGGCGGTTTCCCGTAAACGAGCGGTTGCCATCGGAACAGAATCTGGCGTCGTTATTCGGCGCATCCCGGCCAGTTGTGCGTGAAGCGCTGGAGCGGCTGCGAAACGATGGACTCATCGTATCCCAGAAGGGATCGGGCTCCTATGTGCGCCAGCAGCCGGATTCGTCCGTGTTGCAGCAGGTCCCTGTCGGCTCGCTTGCTGACGTACAGCGGTTTTTCGAATTCCGGTCCGGCCTCGAATCTGCAGCCGCCGAGCTTGCGGCGCGCAACTGGCAACCAGCCGACAAGTTGCGCATCGAGCAGGCGATTACAGCACTGGAACAGTGTCTGGAGCGCACCGAACTCGGTGCGGAGGAAGACTTTGCCCTGCACGAAGCCATCGCGAAGGCGAGCCATAACCAGTTCCACATCACCGTGCGGATCTGGTTCAAACCTCATTTCGCCATCGGTCAATCGGTGACACGCAGCCTCAGCCTCAAACGGACGCCGCAGCATGTGCGCGAGGTGCAGAACGAACATACCGCAATCGTTGAGGCGATTTTTGCGCGGCAGGAGCAGGCCGCGCATGACGCAATGAAAGACCACATATTAAAGGCCCGCGCCCGCATGTTTCAGGGCGTCGGCAGTTAGGCCGCGTCCTGCAACTTCGAAGACAGCATTACAGAGGACGATGAGGGAGAGGAACCAGTGAGCCAGCCGCGCATAATAGAACCGAAGCTCCGTTCCCTGATCGATATTCCCTTGAAGGTCGGCGAATCGCCGGCCTGGGATGAGCGAACCGGCGACCTGTGGTTCGTCGATATTCTCGCCCCCGCCATTTTCTGCCTCTCGCAGAGTGGAAAGCTGGACAGATACGATGTGCCCGCGCAGGTGGGTTGTCTCGGGCTTTGCGACAACGGCATGATCGTGGCTGGCCTCAAAACCGGCGTGCACCTTCTCGATCCGGCCACCGGTAAGCTCGAACTTCTGTGCGACCCGGATGAAGGACGGGCCGACAGCCGCCTCAATGACGGCAAGGTCGGTCCGGACGGCCATTTCTGGGTGGGAACCCGCGACGAGGCCGCCGTGCCGACAGGCAATGCGCGTCTCTACCGTGTTGCTCCTGACGGGGCGGTAGAGCGCATCATCGATGGCGACATGCTGACATCCAACGGCCTTGCCTGGAGCCCGGATGGAAAGCGGATGTATCATTCCGACAGCAGCGGCCTCATGTATCAGGCTTTCGATTTCGATGCCGCCACCGGCAAGCTTGGCCCCGCCGAACGCCTCCATGATTTTGCCCCCGACGAAGGCAGGCCGGATGGCGCGGCGACCGATAACGAAGGCTGTTACTGGAGCGCCGGCGTTCAGGCGGGCCGCCTCAACCGCTTTTCACCGGATGGAGAGTTGTTCGAGGTCTACAGGTTGCCGTTCAAGGGGCCGACCATGCCATGTTTCGGCGGTCCGGACCTCAAAACGATCTATCTCACCAGTCTCGTGACGGAAACGAACGGAATTACCACCGCAGGAACGCTCGTGTCATTCGACGCCCCTGTCGCGGGCACACCGGTTCACAAATTCTCCATCTGAGACGCCCTTCTACCTTGAGGAACAAATTGATGACGACATTCGATTTTCGCCAGGCGCTGCAGGGCATTTCCGGCGTTCCCGTGACGGCTTATGATGCAGGCGGCGAAGTGGACGCTGGTGTCACCGCCGAGGTTTACGCCCGCGTTGCCAAGGCAGGCATCCACAATATCGTCGCGGCGGGCAATACCGGCGAATTCTACGCCCTGACGCCCGCAGAAATTCTGACGGTCTATGAGGCCGCGATAAAAGGTGTCAACGGGAAGGCCCCGGTCACGGCGGCAATCGGCCGCTCGCAGCGGGAGGCGCTGTCTATGGCCCGCCAGGCGAAAGAGATGGGCGCGTCCGCCGTCATGTCACATCAGCCGGTCGACCCTTTTGCAGCCCCGCAATCGCAGATCGACTATTTTATCGGTCTGGCGGAGGGCAGCGAATTGCCGCTGGTTGCTTATGTCCGCGCGGACGGTTTTTCGGTCGATGACATGGTGAGGCTGTCCAGCCACCCGAATGTTGCGGGCATCAAGTTCGCGACGACGGACATCATGCTTCTGTCGCGCGCGATAGCCGCCTCCGATCCGAACGGCGCGCTCTATGTCTGCGGCCTGGCGGAAAGCTGGGCGCCGGCCTTTTCCGCCGCCGGCGCACGCGGTTTCACCTCGGGTCTCGTCAATGTCGCACCGCAATTTTCCCTGCAGGTTCATGACGCCCTGACATCAGGCGATTTCCCGGCCGCACGGAAGATCGTTGAAAAGATCGAATTGTTCGAACGGCTGCGGACCAGATATCGCAACGGCGCCAATGTGACCGTAGTGAAGGAAGCCATGGAAATTCTGGGGCTTGAGGTTGGCCCGGTGCGCGCGCCGGGGCTTGCGCGTCTGGACAAAGAAGATCGCGCGACACTTGAAGGGCTGCTTGCCACCTGGCGTTGATGGAAGCCTCAACGGCAAGCTTTCTGCGATTGGCTTTAAACCTGCGCCAAGACCGGAGTTGTTAGCGAATGCGGTCGATGCAACATGGTCCAAACCGCCCCTGTCTTGCGCTCCGGTCATGTAATATGCCGGCCATCAGCCGGCATATTCTTTCTGATCGCGCATCAATGCTGCACGAGCCGTGACGGAGGCTCAGCCGAACAGCGCAAGGCTGCTCTTCACCGTGACCCACACGCCCCAGAGAAGCGGAATGCCAACGGCAGCCCAGGCAAGAGCCGACTTGGCATCCAGCCCGCCGCGGCCGATGCCGAAGGAACCTGTGGGGCCGGCATTGGCGGCGGCGGTCTTTGCCTGAAGCGCCGCCACTTCCGCGTCCGGCATGAACCACTTGTCCGATAGCGGCCGCACAAACGCATTGGCCACCAGACCAATCGCCAGCATGCCCGCCAGAATATACATCGTGCTGGTATAGAGCGCAGGCCCCGGAGCAACGCCCGCCGCGATCTGTGCCTCGCGGATATAGTTGACGACCACGGGTCCGGCGATGCCGGCCGTCGCCCATGCCGTCAGCAGGCGGCCGTGAATTGCCCCCACGAACTGCGTGCCGAAAATATCGGCGAGATAGGCGGGAATGGTCGCGAAACCACCGCCATACATGGAGAGGATGATGCCGAAGGCGAGCACGAAGAGCGCCTTGTTGCCCATCGTCGCCAGCGTCGGTGCCAGCGCATAAAGAATGATGCCGAGAACGAAGAAGCAGAAATAGGTGTTCTTACGACCAATCTTGTCGGACATCGACGCCCAGAAGAAACGGCCGCCGATGTTGAACAGGGACAGGAGCCCGGTGAAACCTGCCGCGATCGCCGCAATCTGCGCCTTCTGTCCCGCATCGAGATCGGCGAAACCGACACCCGGCAGGCCGATCAGCGAACCGGCGAAGATTTCCTGCAGCATGGGCGAGGCCATTCCGATGACGCCGATGCCGGCCGAAACGTTGAGGCAGAGAACCGCCCAGATCAGCCAGAACTGCGGGGTCTTGTGCGCATCACGCAGGTGGACGTGACGGGTGGTGATCATCGCGCTCTTGGCCGCCGGCGCCGTCCAGCCTTCCGGACGCCAGCCGGCCGGGGGAATACGGTAACCGAAGGCGCCCGCCATCATGAAGGCGAAATAGACCAGCGCCATGACGACGAAGGTCTGCCAGACACCAATAGACGCTTCGGTCTTGAAGGTATTCATCAGCAAATTGGCGAGGGGCGCACCGATCATCGCACCACCGCCGAAGCCCATGATAGCCATGCCTGTCGCCATGCCGCGACGGTCCGGGAACCACTTGATCAGGGTGGAAACCGGCGAGATGTAACCGAGGCCGAGGCCGATGCCGCCGATGACGCCAGCACCAAGCCACATCAGCCAGAGCTGATGGGTGGCGACGCCGATTGCGGCCACCAGAATGCCGCCGCACCAGCAGCAGGCGGAGACGAAGCCCGCCTTGCGGGGTCCCACCCGTTCCAGCCAGCCGCCCCAGATGGCTGCCGAGCAGCCGAGTAGCACGAAGAACAGCGTATAAATCCAGCCGAGATCAGCCACGCGCCAGTTGCACTGCGTGGTGAATAGCGCGCCCATCAGGGTCAGGCCGGAGCAGCTCGGATCGGTCGCCGGCAGTGCTTTCGTCAGCGGTAGCCAGAACACGCTGAAACCATAGGCCATGCCGATGCATAGATGGATGGCCAGAGCTGCCGGCGGCACCAGCCAACGATTGAAACCCGGTCTTGCGATTATTCGTTCGCGGTCCAGAAACCCGGCTTGCGCCACCTCTCCCGCCGTTGCGTCTGCTACTGCCATCGACATTTCCTCCCTCGTGGATGTCAGGACATTTTCCATTCGCCCCGCCAGGCGAATATCAATACCGCCGAACGTCCTCCGTGCGGCGACAAGCTTTATCGGCTTTCGCCCGGATCACGCGCGCGTCGTTTCCGGCACGCTCGGCTCCGAAAGGGATTCGCCCGCAATTGGTCCCTTCCCGCCCGGCGCGCCCTTGGCATCGTCGCCGAGCCCCACGGCATCGGTTGCCGGCGCATCGGGTCTTCTAATCTCTCTGGACGCCGCAAGCACGAGCGGCAAGAAATCGCCCGCGCCGGCATCCACCATCTCGAAGAAGCGGCGACGCATGCGCGGTTCCCAGAACTTGTTGATATGCGTGGCAACGCCGTCCACACGAATATCTTCCGCCTGCGACAGGAAAAACGTCGCGATCTGGTTCGCCATCCTCACCAGCTTTTCATCCGTGTGATTGAGCAACATGGCCTACTCCCCGCGCCAGCTCCTCGGCCAACGCCTCCGTGAATGAGAAGGCCGGGACCAGGCCCGGCCAGCGATTATTCCGCAGCTTCGAGCTTGCCGGCGATCCGGCGGGACTGACGCGCGAGCGCATCATATTCTTCCTGCCATTCCGTCGGCCCATTGGAGGGCGAGACCTGAACCGCCGTCACCTTGTATTCCGGGCAGTTTGTCGCCCAGTCGGAGAAGTCGGTGGTGATGACGTTCGCCTGCGTGCCGGGATGATGGAAGGTGGTATAGACCACGCCCGGCGCGACACGATCGGTGATCAGCGCTCGGAGCGTCGTGTCTCCCGACCGGCTGACGAGCTTGATCCAGTCGCCGTCCTTCACGCCGCGCTGTTCGGCATCGTGCGGATGGATTTCCAGACGATCCTCCTCATGCCAGACCACGTTCTCGGTGCGGCGTGTCTGCGCGCCGACATTATATTGCGACAGGATGCGGCCGGTGGTGAGCAGCAGCGGGAAACGCGGACCGGTGCGTTCATCCGTCGCCACATATTCGGTGCGGATGAACTTGCCCTTGCCACGCACGAAACCATCCACATGCATGATCGGCGAACCCTCTGGGAATTTTTCGTTGCAGGGCCACTGCACCGAACCCTTCTCTTCCAGATAGGCGTAGGAAACGCTGGCGAAGCTTGGGGTCGTTGCCGCGATTTCGTCCATGATCTCGGAGGGATGTGTGTAGTTCCAGGCAAGGCCCATGGCCTGCGCCAGCTTCTGGGTCACTTCCCAGTCGGCATAACCGTTCTTCGGCGACATGACCTTGCGCACGCGGTTGATGCGGCGCTCAGCATTGGTGAAGGTGCCATCCTTTTCGAGGAAGGTGGAACCCGGCAGGAACACATGCGCATAATTCGCCGTCTCGTTCAGGAAGAGGTCATGCACCACAACACATTCCATGGCGGCAAGGCCGGCGGACACATGTTTGGTGTCCGGATCGGACTGGAGAATGTCCTCGCCCTGAATGTAGATGCCCTTGAAGCTGCCATCGACGGCGGCGTCCAGCATGTTGGGGATACGCAACCCCGGTTCGTTGTTGAGCTTCACGCCCCAGAGTTTCTCGAACACATCGCGTGTCGCATCGTCGGAGATATGGCGATAGCCCGGCAGCTCGTGCGGGAAAGACCCCATGTCGCAGGACCCCTGCACATTGTTCTGACCGCGCAGCGGATTGACGCCAACACCGGGGCGGCCGATGTTTCCCGTGACCATGGCGAGATTGGCGATCGCCATGACCGTGGTCGAACCCTGGCTGTGTTCGGTGACACCAAGACCGTAATAGATCGCGCCATTGCCACCCTTGGCATAAAGCCGGGCCGCGCCGCGCAATTCTTCCGCTGGAACGCCGGTGTAGCTTTCGGTTTCTTCCGGGCTGTGCTGTGGCTCGGCCACGAAGGCTGCCCAGTCTTCGAATTCCGACCAGTCGCAGCGCTCGCGAATGAAGGCCTCGTTGAACAGCCCTTCGGTGACGATCACATGCGCCAGCGCCGTCAGCACCGCAACGTTGGTTCCGGGCTTCAGCGGCAGGTGGAAAGCCGCCTCCACATGCGGCGTGCGCACGAGATCGATACGGCGCGGATCGATGACGATCAGTTTAGCACCCTGGCGCAACCGCTTCTTCAACCGCGAGCCGAACACCGGATGGCCATCGGTCGGATTGGCGCCGATGACCAGCACCACGTCGGATTCCTCGACGCTGTCGAAATTCTGCGTACCGGCGGAGGTGCCGAAAGCCTGACCAAGTCCATAACCCGTCGGCGAATGGCAAACACGGGCGCAGGTATCGACATTGTTATTGCCGAAGCCGGCACGGATGAGTTTCTGGACGAGGAAGGTTTCTTCGTTCGTGCAGCGGGACGAGGTGATGCCACCGATGGATTCCCGGCCATACTTGCCCTGAATGCGCCGAAACTCCGAAGCGACATAGGCAAAGGCCGCATCCCAGCTCACTTCCCGCCAAGGATCGCCGATGTTCTCGCGGATCATCGGGTTGAGAATACGATCCCTGTGGGTCGCGTAACCATATGCAAAACGGCCTTTGACGCAGGAATGGCCACGGTTCGCCTGCCCGTCCTTCCACGGCACCATGCGCACCAGCTCTTCGCCACGCATTTCCGCCTTGAAGGAGCAACCGACGCCGCAATAGGCGCAGGTGGTCACCATCGAATGTTCCGGCTGGCCGATCTCGATCACCGATTTTTCGGTGAGCGTCGCGGTCGGACAGGCCTGCACGCAGGCGCCGCAGGAAACGCAGTCGGAATCGAGAAACGCCTCGTGCGCGCCGGGCGACACGCGGCTCTCGAAACCACGGCCTTCGATCGTCAGCGCAAAGGTGCCCTGCACTTCCTCGCAGGCGCGGACGCAGCGGGAACAGACGATGCATTTGGACGGATCATAGGTGAAATACGGATTGCTTTCGTCCTTCGGCATCCAGCGGGCATTGAGATCGCCCTCCCCGGTGCGGGACTTGACGTGATTGTCGCCCTCATAGCCATAACGCACATCGCGAAGGCCGACCGCGCCCGCCATGTCCTGCAATTCGCAATCGCCATTGGCGGCGCAGGTCAGACAGTCTAGCGGGTGGTCGGAGATATAAAGCTCCATCACGCCCTTGCGGATCTGCTTCAGCCGCTCGGTCTGTGTATGCACGACAAGACCGGCAGCAACCGGCGTAGTGCAGGAGGCGGGGGTGCCATTGCGGCCCTCCACCTCGATAAGACAGAGGCGACAGGAGCCGAAAGCATCCACCATGTCGGTGGCGCAGAGTTTCGGCACATCGATGCCAGCTTCGCGCGAGGCGCGCATGATCGAGGTTCCCGCCGCAACGGTCACCTGCCGACCATCGATAGTGAGCGTCACCATATCCGTCGCGTTGGATTTCGGGGTGCCGTAGTCGAATTCGGTTACAAGGGCCATGGTCTTACTCCGCCGCTTCAACACGTTGGATGGGGGCAAAATCATCAGGGAAATGTCTGAGCGCGCTCATGACGGGATAGGGCGTGAAACCGCCCAACGCGCAGAGCGAGCCAAATTTCATCGTGTCGCAGAGATCTTCGAGCAGCGCCGTGTTTTTCTCCCGCTCGATGCCGAGCGCGATCTTGTCGACAGTCTCGACCCCACGCGTCGAGCCGATGCGGCAGGGCGTGCATTTGCCGCAACTTTCGACGGCGCAGAATTCCAGCGCGAACCGGGCCTGATGCATCATGTCTGCCGTGTCATCGAAAACCACGATACCGGCATGGCCGATGAGGCCGCCCGCTGCGGTAAAAGCCTCGTAGTCGAAGATCGTGTCGAACAGCGACACGGGGAAGTAAGCGCCGAGCGGACCGCCCACCTGCACCGCCTTGACCGGGCGGCCGGTGATCGTGCCGCCACCGATATCATTCACCAGTTGCCCGAGGGATAAGCCAAAGGCAGTCTCGTAAAGCCCGCCATATCTGATGTTTCCGGCAAGCTGGATGGGGATGGTGCCATGCGAACGGCCGACACCGAAATCGCGATAGAAAGCGGCGCCGCGATCCATGATGACCGGGATGGAAGCCAGCGAAATCACGTTGTTGACGACGGTCGGCTTGCCGAACAGGCCCTGCAATGCCGGCAGCGGCGGTTTGGCGCGCACCGTGCCACGCTTGCCTTCCAGACTGTTGAGAAGCGAGGTCTCCTCGCCGCAGACATAGGCGCCGGCGCCCATGCGCACTTCCATGTCGAAAGCGCGGCCGGAGCCGAGGACGGAGGTTCCAAGAATGCCCTCACGCCTTGCGATCTCGATCGCCTTTTCCATGACCTTGATGGCGTAGGGATATTCCGAACGGGTATAGATGAAGCCCTTCGTCGCGCCAACGGCAAGCCCGGCAATCGCCATGCCTTCGATCAGCACAAAGGGGTCGCCTTCCATGATCATGCGGTCGGCGAAAGTGCCGCTGTCGCCCTCATCGGCATTGCAGACGATATATTTCTGGTCTGCCACCGCATCCGCAACGGTCTTCCATTTGATACCGGTCGGGAAGCCCGCACCGCCGCGTCCACGCAGGCCGCTTTCGGTGACCTGCGCGACGATGGAGAGCGGCGCCATGGCGACCGCTTTCTCGAGGCCCTTCATGCCCTGATAGGCGCGGTAATCCTCAAGCGAAAGCGGATCGGTCACGCCGCACCGGGCGAAGGTCAGACGCGTCTGGTTCTTCAGGAATGGAATGTCCTTCGTCGGCCCAAGACAGAGACGATGTTCACCACCGGCAAGAAAATCCGCATCGAATAGCGACGTGACATCGGCGGCCTTTACCGGCCCGTAGGCAATACGGCCATGCGCGGTGCGCACTTCCACCAGCACTTCGAGCCAGAGCATGCCACGCGAACCGTTGCGGACAATATGGACGTCGAGGTTGCGGCTTGCCGCCTCTCGGGCAATGGCTTCGGCAACACGGTCTGCGCCGACGGCAAGTGCGGCGGAATCGCCGGGAACAAAAACGGTGACACTCATCGGCGCGCCTCCGTCAGAATGTCGCCAAGACAGTCTTCGTCCAGTCTCGCATGGACCTCACCATCAAGCATCAGGGCCGGCGCCTGCGCGCAGAGCCCGAGACAGAAAACCGGTTCCAGCGTGACGGAACCGTCAGGCGCGGTTTCATGCCAATCGAGACCGAGGCGACTTTTGATGGTTTCCGCAAGAGGCTCGCCACCCATCGACTGGCAAGCCTCGGCGCGACAGAGCTTTAAGACGTGTCGGCCGTGGGGATGATCGCGAAAATCGGGATAGAAGGTGACAACGCCATGAACTTCCGCGCGCGATATGTTCAGCGCAGACGCGATGATCTGCTTGGCGCTTTCCGGGATGTAGCCGAATTCTTCCTGCACGGCGTGCAGGATGGGCAGCAAAGGCCCCTCCAGATGGAGAAAATCGTCGATGACAGCGGAAACACGGGTCGCCTCATCTGCGGCAACCGCTCTGATATTCATAAGCCAGTCCTCCCAAACCGACAGGGGCAAGGAATGACGAGCGGGATATGGTGAAATCCCGTCGCAGCCCCGCATTGGCTGAAAGAATGGCGAGATCGGCAGGATCAGGTCAATAATCAGTTTCCGTCGTTTGATAGGAAATTCCTATCAAACGCTTTTTCAGCTGCGCGCAGGCGGGCCTCATGAAGCAGCGCCGAGACGAGCGGCGTGTGCGGTTCCCGGTGCGTGGCAATCAGGCCCACCAGATGTTCGGCGTCCGGCTCGGTGATCGGAATTATCTTTATCTGCTTTGGAAAACCGAATGATTCCGCAAGGTTGCGCGGCATTATTGAAGCCCATTGTCCGGTTCTGATATGGGAAAAGAGCACGATCATGGAGTTGGATTCCAGTGTCGGCTTTGCCTCCACACCCGCCTCTGCCATGTGTTTATTGATGATGCGGCGGTTCTGCATATCCGGCGTCAATAGGCATAACCTAAGACCCGAAACCTGCTTCCAGGTAACGCTTTCCTGATCGGCGAGCGGCGTTCCACCTGCCGTGATGAGGTGATAGCGCTCGGAATAGAGCGGCACGGTGGTCACTCGCCCCAGGGGTTCGTTGTCGAGATAACTGATTCCCGCGTCGATCTCGAGATTTTCGATCTGCCCCAGCACCTGAAGCGAGGTGCGTGAGGTTACGGAAAAGGTGACATCGGGATGGCGCGCCTGAAAGGATTCCGTCAATCGCGGCACCATTGCAAGCGCGGTCGGAATGACGGCAAGGCGAATATGTCCGGCAAGCCCCTTGCGGGCTGCCCGCATTTCCTCACGCATGGTGCGGGTATCGCCAACGATACGGCGCGCCCATTCCAGCACACGCTGGCCCTCCGGTGTCAGCCCCTGATAACGGGCCGCACGCACCACGAGAACGACACCCAGCTGATCTTCCAATTGCCGGATTGCGGCCGACAGGCTGGGCTGGGAGACACCACACTCCTCCGCCGCCCGGCCGAAATGTTCCGCCCGCGCCAATGCAATGAAAAATTCCAGCTTGTCGATCATACGCTCTCCCCCGCGGCGCGATCACTTGACGGGTGCGCGCGGGAGAACACTAGAACGTGGCGGCAGCGCCCGCAAATGGCTGCCGGCATTTTCCTGCAAGCTAGGCGCAGGCGACGAGGGCCGGCCCCTTCACGCGTGGATAGTCGTAAGCATTGACCTTGGAGGTACTGTAACCGGCACCAACAAGAGCTTCGGCAAGCTTGATCGCAGCCGTGACGCCATCGATGACGGGCACGCCGGTGGCGTCCCGCAGGCGGTCGCAGAGCGATGACATGCCGGCGCAGCCTAGAATGATCGCCTCCGCCGCATCCTCACGCTTGGCGGCCTCGATTTCGCGGCGAAGCAGTGCCTCCGCAACCTCCGGATCCTCTTCAAGCCCGAGAACCGGCAGGTCGATCGCGCGGACCTTTCTGCAATGGCGCTGGGCGCCATAATCTTCCACCAGATCTTCGATGATCGGTATGGACCTTGGCAGCGTCGTGATGATCGAGAAACGCCGGCTGATCGTCATCGCCACCTGCACAGCCGCCTGGCAGATGCCGATGACCGGCCCCTGCGCCACTTCGCGCGCGGCATGAAGTCCCGGATCGTCAAAACAGGCGATCACATAGGCATCCACGCCCTGCCCCTCACCCTTGCGGATTTCCGCCAGAAGCCCGGGAACGGCCATCGCCTCATCCGCCTGCCCTTCGATGCTGACGGGGGTATCGACAGGATTTGCCGCAGAGACGTGGGTCTCCTTCTGCTTGACCCGCAAGGCGCTATCGAGGGCCTGCGCGGTCATGGAGGCGGTGGAATTGGGATTGATCAAACGAATATGCATCGCACGCATCCTGAAAAGCCTTCACTTGCCGTCAGGCGCGGTGAAATCGGTGATTGGTGGCGCCTTCAGAACGAACTGGCGGTCCGAGGTGATGTAGTTGTCGGCGTGAAGCCGGGCGATCGGCTGGTAGCGATCGGCATCGACATACCGCCCCTCTTCATCAAGGCACTCATTGTGCACATGCATATGCACCACTTCGCCTAGGACCAGCGTGCGGCGGGGGTAATCGATCAGCCGCTCCACTCGGCACTCGAAGGCGCACGGTGATTGCGCCGCATAACTCGCGTCGATCTTGTTGCAGGGCATGGCCGTAAGTTTGGCCATCGACATTTCGTCAACTTCATTGTCAAAGCCGAGACCGCAGATGAGCATCTGCTCCGACAGCGCCATATCCACCATATTGACGACGAACTCGCCAGTGCGTCGGATATTCACCATCGTATCCTTTTCCTCGCCGCTCAGCTTCGGCTGAATGCCGAGAACGACGATGGGCGGATCATGCGAAAAGACGTTGAAGAAGCTCATCGGTGCTGCATTGTTATGGCCCGCTTCCGAACGGGTCGTCACAAGCGCGATCGGTCGCGGACCGATAAAATTCGTCAGAAGGCGGTAGCGGCTCTGGGGCTCAAGCGCGCTGAAATCGAATTCCATGATCGGCATCCTAATTTAGTATACAATTATCTTTCATATTGTTGACAATGTTGCAACCAAAATCCCGTTGATACGGTTGACTTTTTCATTCACATCACGCTTCTCTAAGGCGATTGGGGAGTATGTCGAATGAGCGAGCAGGCCGGCCCGTCCACGCAGCAGATTGTCGAGAAAGTATGGCTTTCGATTGCCGAGCGCCGGTTGCGTCCGGGCGTGCAGCTGAAAGAAGAGCAACTGGCGACAATTTTTGGCGTCAGCCGCGCACGAATCCGCCAGGCCTTGTCCGTTCTCGAGCGTGACGGGCTCGTCACCATCGTTCCCAATCGCGGCGCTTTCGTCTCCAAACCTTCGGTCGAGGAAGCCCGCGATGTCTTCTTCGTGCGTCGTACGGTCGAGCAATGCGTCGTCGAAAGACTGTGCAAGTCCGCCACCAAAACCGATCTGAAAAAGCTGCGCGACCATGTGGCCAAGGAGCGCGTTGCCAATACCAGGAACGTCACGACCGATATCATCAAGCTTTCCGGCGGGTTCCACCTTCTGCTGGCGGAAACGCTCGGTTCTGATTTCCTCTTTACCACCATGCGCGACCTCATTTCCCGCTCGTCGCTGATTACCGCCGTTTACCGTAACACGGATCGCTTCAATTGCGGCCCGGACGAACATGCCGAAATCGTCGATGCGATTGCCAACAACGATCCGTCGCGGGCCATCCACCTGATGACCCACCACCTCGAGCATGTGGAAGCGGAACTCGATCTCAGCGAAATCCGCGACCTTTCCCACGACCTTCGCGCCGCGCTCGGCTGATCCCCCTCTCAGGCGCGCTGTCGTTCGCCCGCCCATTGCGTATCATCTTCAACCAGATGACAGGCGACACGCGTGCCGTTGGCGAGGCTTTTCACCTTCGGCACCTCTGTCGAACATTGCGCCGTCGCCAGCGGGCAGCGGGGATGAAACGCGCATCCCGAAGGGGGCTTCAAGGGGCTCGGCACTTCACCCGCAACAATCTCCCGGTCCCGCTGCGGCGTCTTGATATTGGGGATCGTCTGGAGAAGCAGCCGGGTATAGGGATGACGCGGATTGGCGAAAAGCTCTTCGGTATCGCCCTCCTCCACGATCCGCCCGAGATACATGACCGCAATGCGGTCCGACATGTGGCGGACAACACTCATGTCGTGGCTGATGAAGAGATAGGTAAGGCCGAGCTCGTCCTGCAACCGGCGCATCAAGTTCAGCACCTGCGCCTGCACCGACACATCGAGTGCCGATGTCGGCTCGTCGCAGACGAGGAATTCCGGCTCGCTCGCCAATGCGCGGGCAATGGAGATGCGCTGGCGTTGGCCGCCGGAAAATTCATGCGGAAATTTTTCGCCATCCGAGGCTGAAAGGCCCACGGTCTTGAGAAGCTCCTCCACGCGCTCCATCGTCTCCGCCTTCGTCGCGCGCAGCTTCAGTTCGCGGATCGGTTCGGCGATGATGTTCTTCACCCGCCAGCGCGGATTGAGCGAGGCATAGGGATCCTGAAAGATCATCTGAGCTGACAGCGGTTTGCCCTTGCCACCTGCCGCGAAACGAAACTCGCCGGCGCTTGGTCGGAAAAGTCCTGTCACGAGTCGGGCGACGGTCGATTTGCCGCAGCCGCTTTCACCGACGATGCTGAGACAGCCGCCGGCCGGAACGGCGAAATCGATATCGTTGACAGCCTGCACGAACTGCCGGGGTTTGCGCTCGATGATACGATTGAGCAGCGGGGCCGAAACGTCGAAGGTTTTCGTCAGGCCTTTCACCGTCAAGGCCGGCTTATGGGATGTTGATTGTGTCATGCTGTGCCTCCTGCGTTCAGCCAGCATGCACTGGCGCCGTTGCCGACGGTTTCGAGTTCAGGTCTGTCCCGCAGACAGCGAGGCCCCGCAAAACCACAGCGGGGATTAAACGCGCATCCGGGCGGGATCGCATCGAGACGCGGCATCGCCCCGTCAATCTGGTTAAGCCGCTCCACCCGCGCGCCAAGCGACGGGATGGAAGCCATCAGGCCCTGCGTATAGGGGTGGCGCGGTTCGTGCAGCACCTGCTCGACCGGCCCCACCTCGATCAGCCGGCCGGCATAAAGCACGGCGACACGGTCGGCGGCCTCGGCGATGACACCCATATCGTGGGTGACGAGCATGACCGCCGTCTGCTTTTCCTTGCACAGCCGCCGCAGCAGGGAAATGATCTGCGCCTGTATCGAGACGTCGAGTGCGGTCGTCGGCTCATCGGCGATGATGAGCTTCGGCGAGGCAGAAAGGGCCAGCGCAATCACGACACGCTGGCGCATGCCGCCGGAAAACTGGTGCGGATAATGATCGATACGATCCGCAGGCGACGGAATGCCGACATCCCTAAGCAACTGAATGGCGCGTGCACGCGCATCCGCCTTCGACAGCGGCAGGTGCTGGCGGATTGTCTCGACAAGCTGGGCACCGACCGTGAAGAGCGGATTGAGCGAGGTCAGCGGGTCCTGAAAGATCGCCCCGATCTCACGACCGCGAATGCTTTCCATCGCCCGGTCATCGAGTTGATCGATACGGCGCGACCCGAGCCAGATTTCGCCCTCGGCAATGCGGCCGGGCTTTTCGAGCAGGCCCTGTATGGCAAGGCCCGTCATGGACTTACCGGCACCGGATTCACCGACGACACCCAGAATTTCACCGGGCCGGATCGAAAGACTGATATCGGACAGCGCAGTAACGGTGCCGCGACGACCGGGAAACTCGACCTTGAGATTGCGGACATCGATAACCGATTGGTTCATTTCAACCATGTGGGGCGACCTCCACCGGATAGCTCGGAGGGAAGATTTCGGAGACGGGCGGATTGGCCCAGCTCCGTTCGGGATATTTGGCAATCAGGCGGTCGAACTGCGCCTGCGCCTGTTCACGGGCACGCTGCATGTCGATATGCGCGACCTGTCTTTCGCGCATGGAAAGACGGCCATCGACAAAAACGGCCCTTGTGACCTTGCCTGAGCCACCGGTCACAAGCGTCGTGATCGGATCGACGCTCGGTGCCATGACGGCATCGTCGAGATCGAAGACAGCGATGTCAGCCCTTGCGCCGCTTGAAAGATGACCGAGATCGGGCCGCCCTAGTGCACGCGCACCGCCGAGCGTCGCCGCATCGAAGAGATCGGCGCAGCGGATCTGGTCCGGAGCACCGTCATTGATGCGACAGGTGATCAGACCGACGAGCAGGTTCATCAACATGTCCGCCGGCGCCGTATCCGTTCCCATCGCGATGTTGATGCCGCGTTTGCGGCAGGAGGAGAAGGATGAGAGCGTGCTGCCGCCACGGCTCGAAACCAGCGGACAGTGGACGATCGACACGCCGTTCTCCGCATAAAGCGCCAGATCTTCCTCCGTGGCATTGGTGGCGTGCGGCGCGATCAGCCTTTCGCTGAGGAGCCCGGCTTTGGCGAGCCAGACCGGCGCGGTCGAACCGTGAAGCTTGCGAACCGTATCGACCTCCATGACGCCCTGCGCCATATGAAGACGGAACTTGCAGCCCAGTTCGCGGGCGGCCGCGTCGGTACGCTCTAAGAGTGCCAGGGTAGAGGTTTCCACCCGATCCGGTGCAAGCATGCCCCGCACCAGATCGCCGTGTCTTCCACTCTGTTTTTCGATGAAGGCGACCGCATCATTCAGGCCCTGAAAACCGCGCTCTTCATCAAAGACCGGCACCATGCGGCCCGGCTCTTCCAGCACCATGCCGCCGGAGCGGAAGGCGGGGCTGAGATAAACACGAAGGCCAAGTTCACCGGCTGCATCGGCGGCCGCCTCGAATTCCGCCACGGTCTCCCCCCACGCGCGATAAAACAGCGATGCGATTGGCGCCGCGGTGGTGATGCCGTTGAGGAGCAACTGGCCGAAGGCGAAGCGCTTCTGGAAGGCAAGCTCTTCCGGAGAATACATTTCGTAAGGACCGGCTTCGACATAGGAGCGCGGCCAGACACGGCCCTTGGCCCAGCCCGGATGATGATCGATGCCGAGGATCGTCGTATCGAGATCGGAGAGTGCATCGAGATCGATCAGACCGGGACTGACGAGAGCATTGCCGAAATCGATACGCCGGGCGACCTCGCCCGGAAATCCGTGTCCGACAAAGAGAATTTCGCCATTCTCGAAGACAACCTCACCGTTTTTGAGCAGCCGGTGCGATCCGTCTTTATGCCCGACAACCCAGCTGGCTGTCAGCAAGGTGCGGCCTTCCGGCATTTCGCCGAGTCGCAGGGAGTTGAGAACATCGCTCATCACGGCGCCTCCACGATCGCTTTGCCGTTTCTGGCGGTCACACGGCCGCCTTTGACCACCAGCGGCCGCGGCGCGATATCGACAACGGCATGCGCCAGCGTTTCGCCAGTCAACAGGGTAAAGTCGGCAGCACAGCCGATCTCCATGCCATAATCTTCGAGGCCCATGACATCGGCGCCACCCTTGGAAACGACGTGCAGCACATGCGCAAGTTCAACATCCGAGCGCAGGCCGTTTTTCATGCCGATGATCTTGGCCCGATCCAGCATGTCCGGCTGTCCCCAAGGACCCCATGTATCGCGGATACCATCGCAGCCGCCGCCAACGCTCACGCCCGCTTCCTTGAGGCGCATGATCGACGGCACGCTTGCCGATGGCGCACCCGTGGTCAGGATGGCAACATCGAGCCGCGCGATCTCGTCGATCAGCCTGCCGACGCGCAGATAGTCATTCATGCCGAGTGCAAAGGCATGGCTGATGGCGACATTGCCCTGCATGCCGTTTGCCCGAATACGCTCGAAGATCAGCTCCATGGTGAAGGCGCCGAGGTCGGCGGCTTCGTGCAGATGGATATCGATCGGGACGCCGTGTTTAGTTGCCAGTTGAAAAAGAATGTCCAGCTGGCCCTTCGGATCGCGGTCGATGCCGCAGGGATCGATGCCGCCAAGTACCTCGCAACCCTGCTTGAGGGCTTCATCCAGAAGTTCCACCGTGCCGGGCATGACCATGACGCCGGATTGAGGGAAGGCGACGACCTCGATGTCGATGATGCCTTTGAGCTTCTCGCGTGTTTCCCAGATGCCTTCGACCAGTTTCAACCCGTGGGTCGGGTCGATATCGACGTGGCTGCGAATATGGGTGCCGCCATTGGCCGCGAGCCCGATGGCATGGCGCATGGACTGGCGATGCGGATCGATGCCGATCTGAACGCGGTTTTCCCGCTCGAAATCGATCCGCTCGCGCAGGATGGCGGCACGGTTGTTGACGTGCCAGGGCATGCCCCAGGTGGTCTTGTCCAGATGCGTGTGCGCATCAATGAGACCGGGAACGGCGATTGAACCCTTTCCATCCTCGACCGGGAGGCCGGGTTCGGCGTCGAACTTTCCGAAACCGGTTATCTTGCCGTTCCTGATCATGATGTCGCAGGCTTCGCCCGCCATGGGCCGTACGTTGCGCAGAAGAAGATCGTGCATGGAACTCACCTCAGTTTCGGATTGAGCGCATCGCGCAGCCAGTCACCCAGAAGGTTGACGGTGACGACGAGCAGGCAGAGTTGGAAAACCGGGAACAGCACGATCCACCAGGAGCCGGAGAACAGGAACTGGTTGCCGATGCGGATCAATGTCCCGAGCGACGGCTGGCTGGGCGGCATACCGATGCCGAGGAAGGACAGAGTTGCTTCCGTGAGGATCGCCATGCCGAAATTGAGTGTGGCGGCGACCATGATCGGCGTCAGCGTATTGGGCAGGATATGCGCCGCCATGATGCGGCGGGCGGGCACGCCGATCAGCTTTGCCGCCTGCACATAGTCCTTGCCGGTTTCCACGATCGCCTGGGCGCGCACCGTGCGCGCATATTGCACCCAGGCGGAAAGCGCGATGGCGAGAATGAGGACGGCGGATGCCCCCACCTCCCGCAGGCTGTCGGGCAGCATCTGCCGCACGACGGTGGAAACGAGGATCGCGACGAGAATGGTCGGAATAGACAGCGTGATATCGCCGATGCGCATCAGCAGGCCATCGGCAAAACCGCCGAAATAACCGGCAATCAGACCTGCCGTCATGCCGATGACCAGCGAGAGCGCCACGGAGGCGACACCGATGACGATGGAGATACGTGTGCCATAGAGAATGGCGGACAGCATGTCGCGTCCCTGCGTATCCGTTCCCAGCAGAAACGGCCACTCGCCGCCCTCCTGCCAGATCGGCGGCAGCTCGGCCTTCCACATGTCGAGCGATGCGCCATCATAAGGGTTCTGGGGCGCGATCCAAGGCGCGAATATGGCCGCGAGGATCAATATTGCGAGGACGAGCGCGCTGATCTTGGCCGATTTGCTACGGCTGAACGACCAATAAAGATCGCTGTCACGCATGCGGCTGAAAAGCGACCGGCGGGCGGGTTTTTCCGTTTGTGAGAGGTCTGTCATGAAACCGGCTCCCTTCGGTTAGCGCGCGGTGCGCAGACGCGGATCGATCACCGCATAGGCGATATCGACGAACGTGTTGAGGACAACGAAGATGAACGAGATAATGCAGAGATAGGCCGCCATGACGGGAATATCGAGGAAGGTGACTGCCTGAATGAACAGCATGCCCATGCCCGGCCACTGAAACACCGTTTCCGTGATAAGCGCGAAGGCGATGAGCGAGCCGACATTCATCGTCGTCAGGGTCACCACCGGCATCAGACAGTTGCGCAGCGCATGACGGAAATAGATCCGCCAGCGCGGTATGCCGCGGGCCCGCGCAAATTTCACGAAATCAGACCGCAGAACTTCAAGCATCTCCGCCCGCACCAGACGCATGACCAGCGTGATCTGGTACAGCGAAAGAGCAATGGCCGGAAGAATGAGGGCCGCGCGTCCGGATGACGTCAAGAGCCCCGTCGACCACCAGCCGAGCTGGACGACATCGCCGCGGCCAAAGGCGGGCGCCCAGCCGAGGGAAACAGAAAAGACCAGAATGAGAAGAATGCCGACAACGAAGCTTGGCAGGGAAACGCCGACGATCGACAGGAATTGCAGACCTTCCGTATACCATTTCCCGCGCCGGATCGCCGTCAAAACCCCAAGAGGCAGGCCGACGACCAGCGATATGACAGTGGCAACCAGCACCAGCTCAAGCGTTGCGGGAAACCTTTCCGCGATCAGCGGCAGCACCTGCTGGCCATTGCGGTAGGAAACACCGAAATTGCCCTGTGCCGCATCTTTGACAAATCGCAGATATTGCGTCGGCAGGCTGTCATTGAGACCGAGCCGCTCACGCAGTGCAGCGCGGTCCTCCTGCGAGGTCTGTTCGCCGACCATCAGCTCGACGGGATCACCCGCCAGCCGAAAAATGAGAAAGGCGATAAGCGCGACGGAAAGCATGACCAGCACGGCATTTCCCAGACGCTTGATGATGAAAACCAGCATTGTTACCTCTCGGACGCGAGCCTGAGCCATGCAGGCTTTCAGGTTCGATCATTCTCTTCCAGAGACGGGCCATGGGTTAAGCGGCATGCAAGAACCGCGAAACCATTGCGACTTTGTCGACAATTTCTGACGCAGACCATCGCGCTGTCAGACGGGATGCCTGCTGAAAACAACCGAGGCGCTCGGTCGGTTGACCGGCGCCTCACCTGCAATCCTTCTTATTTGTCGAGCTGGGTCAGCCAATGACGCGGCTTGTTATCGGCACGGAAGTCGACGCTCTTGACCTTGGCCAGCATCGCCCAGGCAATGGGTTGCTGATGCAACGGCACGAGCATGGTCTCGTCCTTGGCGATCTTCAGCGCGGCTTCTTCAAGCGCCAGACGCTTCGTATTGTCCTGCTCCTGCGCTGCCTGCGCGACAAGCTTGTCAATTTCCGGGTTGGACCAGCCGCCATAATTGGAGACGCCCATCGCACCCTTGCGGGTAGAGAGGATCTGCGACAGCATCGAGAAAGCGTCCAGCGTTGGCTCGTTCGCCCAGCTAAGGTTGAAAACGTCAGCCTTGCCACCATTGCGCTTGGGAGACTGTACCGAACGCGGTGCGATGTCGATGGTCGGCTGGAAACCGCCGCGCTTCAGCATGTTGGCAACGCCCGAGCAGATATCCTCTTCGTTGACGCTCTCATCATTCATGCAGGTATAGGTGAAGGCGAGGTTCTTCATGCCGGCATCGGCAAGCAGCTTCTGCGCCTTGGCCGGATCGGCGGGTTCAAAGGTATCGAGCGACTTGGCATAACCCGCGATTTCCGGGGCAATCAGCGAGCCAGACGGTCTTGCGAGACCACGCATGACTTTCTTGTTGATCAGGTCACGATCCACGGATGCTTCAAAGGCCTGGCGGACACGCAGATCGTTGAAGGGGTTCGGCTTGCCGTCTTCCAGCTTTTCGCGGCGGTTGAAGCCGATGAAAAGCGTGCGAAGCTCGGTGCGCTTCTTGACCGAGATATTGGGCGAAGATTCAAGGCGCGGCAAATCCTGGATCGGGGCGGAATCGATGAGGTCGATTTCACCTGATAGCAGTGCCGCGACGCGTGTTGCCGCGGATGCGATCGGCACGAATTCGATGCGGTCGAGATTGTGTTTTTTCTGGTCCCACCAGCCTTCATTGGCCACGAGAACTGTCTTGCTGTCGGGAACGCGGCTTTCCAGCTTGAAGGGGCCGGTGCCGTTGGTGTGCATGGTGGTGTAGCCATCAACCTTCGACGCGAAGTCGGTAGGCTTCTCGCTGTTGTTATCTTTCAGCCACTTGGCATTAAAGATGAAGATGTTGGTGATGTCGTTGAGGAAAAGCGACGTCGGAGCACTGACCTCCAGATCGACGGTGTAATCATCCACCTTTTTGACGCCAGCAAAAACAGGAATATTGCCGCGCAGTGGCGATGTCGCGTCCGAAGCTCGTGTAAAGGACGCCACGACATCGTCGGCGGTGAAATCTGAACCATCATGGAATTTCACACCCTTGCGCAGGGTGAAGCGCCACGCTTTTCCGTCGATAAGTTTCCACTCGGTGGCAAGTGCCGGCTCAATCTGGAAGTCCGGTCCGTAGCGAACGAGGCCCTCGTAAATATGGTTCAGAAAAGCGAGGTTGGACGTGGATGGCACCGAATACGGGTCCAGCGAATAGAGATCGGCGCGGCCGCCCCAGCGGAGAGTCTCCGCATGGGCAGGAACGGCAATGGCGGCGGCGGCCATGGCCGCCAGGACAAAACTTCTGATACGGGACATTTGATCCCCCCTTTTTATAAATCGTTGGAAGACCGGCAGGCGGTCCGGTCGGGCAAAGGGAGTATTGTTTCGCTCAAGCTTATTGTCAATAATATTGTTGACAATTATCGTACTCAAAATTGTAAGTTTTTGGATACGAGTTCAAAAGAGGGAGGACGGAATATGACAGGCTTTCTGCTGCTGCACGGGACGATCGTCACCGTGGACAAGGAGCGGCGCATTATTGAAGACGGCGCACTGGCTATCAAGGGCGACAGGATTGTCGACATCGGCACCGTGGATGAACTGGAACCCCGCCATCGTGACAAGGAGGTCATCGACTGCAGGGGAAAGCTGATCATCCCCGGCCTGATCGATGCCCATGGCCACGCAGGCCACGCGCTTCTTCGCAGCATCGCGGCGGACACCAATGCGATGTGGATGAAAATCATCACCCCGACCTATTATCACTACGTGACCCGCGACTACTGGTATGCCGACGGACTGATTTCCGGCATTGAACGATTGCGCGCCGGGGTGACGACCGGGGCGAGCATCATCACCTCAATGCCGCGCGCAGATGATCCCGTCTTCGCCATCAATCATGCCCGCGCCTATAATGAACTCGGGCTGCGCGAAATCATCTGCGTCGGACCGTCGGGCCTGCCCTGGCCCCATCCGGTCACGCGATGGGAAAGCGGCCTGCCCGAACGTCGCGACGTGAGCTTCGACGAGATGATGGACGGCAGTGAAGCGGTGATCGAGGCATTGCATGGAAGCGCCGATGGCCGCATCAGCGTTTTCCTGACGCCTTTCACCATCGTACCGTCCGTCGAGCCGTCCAATGCATCGACGCCTGATCAGGCGGTGAAACTGACCAAGGGCGACAGGATGCAGGCCCGCCGGATACGCGAGATGGCGCGCAAGACCGGGGTCAGGCTTCATTCCGACGCCTTTGCCGGACAGATCCGCATGGCGTTTCAGGACAAGGAAAATGCTCTGCTCGGCCCTGACATTCACCTTCAGCATTGCTGGGGCATCTCCCATGACGAGATCGACATACTGGCCGAGACCGGCACCCGCGTGACCCACGCACCACCGGGCCGCGCAACGCCCATCATGGAAATGATGTCGAAAGGCATTCGCGTCGCCATCACCACCGACGGTGCTGCCCCGAGCCGCCATTTTGACATGCTACAGACAGCGCGTCTGGCACAATTCACGCAGCATCTCCTGCACAATCACGACCGCTACCTGCTACCACCCGGCAAAATATTTGAAATGATTACGATCGACGCGGCCTACGCCATCGGCATGGAAAACGAGATCGGTTCGCTCGAAATCGGCAAGAAGGCTGACGTCGTCATCATAGATATGCGCAAGCCACATCTGATGCCGATGTGGATGCCGGTGCATCGTCTGGTGCATCAGGTTCTCGGCAGCGATGTCGATACCGTCTTTGTGGACGGTAAGTTGCTGATGGAAAATGGACGCGTGCTGACATCAGATGTTGATGCCGCCATCACCTTTGGCCAGGAGGAAGCTGTGGCGCTGGCCGAACGGGCCGGCCTGAAAGCACATATGCACGATCCCGGCTGGGGCCGCCTGCTGCGCACATTCGACGAACCGGTGCACCTTCCCCGTCCCCCGGCGGATGCGAGCTACCGCACGACCGACCATGAGCCCGGTCAAGATCACTAAATTAAGAGGCGGCGGCGAGCCCCTTCCCAAATTCTTGTCACGACAAAAACTCCCCGGCCTGGAGTGGTCCGGGGAGCAAACCTGACATCATGTCAGGAACTTTGACTGGAGCTAGTCACTCACCCGTTGGAAAACGGGGTGGATCTGAGTTGTCTAACCCGGTTTATGCTTTTTATGCGGATAATTAGAACGAACGCTGCAGACGAACGAAACCGGTCCAGCTGTCGCCACCGCCGTTAACACCCTTCGTGCCGTCTACGTCCTGATAGTAAACGGATGCGAGGGTAGAAAGACCTGACGTGATCTTGTAGCCAGCAGCTACGCCAGCGCGCCATGCATCACGGTCGCCCGTGAACTTGCCGTCCGTACCGATATCCAGCGTACCGAAGTACTGGAAGCCGGGGGTGATGGTCAGCTTCTCGGTTGCCTTGATGGAGTATTCCGCGGCAACCGTCCACTCGGATTCTTCATAGTAGGCGTTTGCACCCGAAGCCCATGCGCCGGCGAGACCGAACGTGCCCGGACCGAGGTCAGCGGTCAGGATGGCGCGGATGGCGCCGTTCTCGGCGTTGGTGTCGTAACCGCCGAGAATGTTTGCCTTAACGCCACCGACCTTAGCGCCAATGATCGCGCTGATGCCGACGTTATTATCCGTGGCAATCTTTCCGTTTGCAGTCGTCCAGTTTGCCTGGGCTACACCGAGGTTGTTCGTCTTGTTGGTGGCTGTGTAGCCGGTGCCATCGACGTCATTGCCGGCGATAATGCCTTCCAGCTCCTCAACAGCAACACCAACATAGAACGAGCCAGCATCGTAGGTGTAACGGATGGCGTTCAGACGGGTCTTGTTGGAGCTGAGCTGGTCATACTCGCCAGCGAGACCATCATCCCACCAGTTGTAGTAAAAACCGACCTTGAGGCCGCTAAGTTCGATAAAGGCCTGATCGACGACAACGCCGCGGCTGCTGTCCTGGTCGGCATCGCCACGGAAGCCGATGTAACCGCGCAGAGCGCCAAGATCGGTGTCAGTGCGAGTGTCGATGTTGAACTGGGCGCGCGTGAAGCTGTCCCAATCGGAGTCGCCAGCTTTGCGGCGGCTAAAATCGGTCTGGAAACGGACGTAACCGTCGAACTTGAGGCAGGTTTCGGTGCCGGGAATGTAGAAGAAGCCGGTGCCGAAAGCGTCGCAAACGCGAACGTATTCCAGGGGCTCAGGCTCAGCAGCGACGATGGCGTCAGCGGCCTGTGCGCCGGATACTGCTGCGAGAGCAGCAGCGGAGCCGATCAGAAGGCTCTTGATGTTCATTTGTAATCTCCAGTCAAAAATTTTTCAACAAATGCGCAAATTTGAGGGCTGGTCTTTCCCTGCCGCCCGCTTCCCTGCGCTGATTGAGCAAATGACAGAAACCACTGCGGAGTCGCAATTCAAATCGAGCAAATTGAAATACAATATAAGTACACTTTCGGATTAAGTAGTAAAATTACAACAAATTCACAGTTTAAAATATAGTAATTTTGTGTTTTATTTCGAAATAAATTTATTTATTACTAAGGTTTAATTTTATAAATGAATATATTATTACATTAAGAAACATGGGTGCGCGCCTCACGCAATCCTGAATGGGGCCGAGAATACACATACATGCGAGATGAGGCGGCGAAGACTTTCGTTGCGAAGCCCGGAGCGAGAAAGGAAAGCGCGCGGCAATAAGACAGCGCGTTGCAGCGGACATGGCGGCATGCCCGCCTCTCCGGCAAGTCTGCTAAAGGTGGGGGCTTATGGCCCGTCGCTGGAGAGGCCGGTGGGGAATGTCGTCGTGTTCCCCAGCATCGCCTCGATCGCATCCGCAGGAAGAGGACGGCTGAAATAATAGCCTTGACCGTAAGGACAGCCGGCCGTGCGCAGGAACGCCGCCTGCTCGGCGGTTTCCACACCTTCGGCAATGACATCGATGCCAAGCGATCCGGCAAGCTGGATCATGATCGTGACGATGGCGCTGTCCTTGGTTTTTTCCGGCAGGTGGGTCAGGAACGACCGGTCTATCTTCATGCAGGACAGTGGGAATGTCTTGAGCATGCCGAGACAGGAATAACCGATTCCGAAATCATCCAGCGCCAGGCTGACGCCCATCTGTTTTATGGCGCGCATGATCCGCACCGATGTCTCGACATCCTGAATGATCAGCGTCTCGGTGATCTCGATTTCCAGCAGGGAGGGCGCAAGGCCGGTTTCCTTCAGCACCGACCTGATCTGCTGCACCAACCCGCCCTGAAACTGGCGTGGCGAGATATTGACCGCCATCTTGACGGGCGAGAGGCCGGCGGCAACCCATGCCTGCGCCTGGCGACAGGCCTTTTTGAGGATGTTTGCCCCCAGTTCCACGATCAGGCCGGTTTCTTCCGCAAGTCCGATGAATTCCGCAGGGCCGAGCAGACCCTCCGCAGGATGCTGCCAGCGCACCAGCGCCTCCACGCCGCTGATCCGGCCGCTTGCAAGATCGACCTGCGGCTGGAAATGCAGGACGAATTCGTCCCTTTCGACGGCTTTGCGCAACTCCTCGATCCGGGTGAATTTCTTCCTCAGATCATCCGCCATGTTCGGCGTGAAGGTGGCGATGCTGTCGCGTCCGTTATGCTTGGCCTCATACATGGCGAGATCGGCCGCCGCGACGATTTCCGCCGTGGTTTCCCCGTGTTCCGGGAAAAAGGCCATGCCGATGCTGCAGGTAACCTTGATATCGTAGTTGCCGATGCGCAATGGCTGCGAGACTGCAGCCCGGATGCGCTGCAGACGGTTTTCGACATCATCCTTGCGCTCTTCGAGAATAATGACGAACTCGTCGCCACCGACCCTCAGAACAAGATCGTTTTGCCTGAGGCTCGCCGCAATGCGCTCGGCGGTTTTCGACAGCAGCGCATCGCCGATGCTGTGGCCGAGCGTATCGTTGATCTGCTTGAAATTGTCGAGATCGAGGAAACCGATACCGACCCTTCTGTTCACCTTTACCGCCGCCGCCAATATCTCCGGCAGCCGGGTATCGAGGAAACGGCGGTTGGGCAGCCGGGTCAGCATGTCATGATCCGCCAGAAAGGCGATGTGTTCCGCTGCCCTTTTGCGGTCTATCGCCAGACCCGCCATGCGCGCCGCAGCGCCGATAAATTCCACCAGCGCTTCATCCGGCTTGCGGCCGGCAAGCTTGCACCAGACGAAACCATGCGCCTGGCCCTCACTGGCGGGAATATCGAAACTGAAGGCCGTATCCTCCGCCGCATGGGCGAGACTTGCGGGATCGCTGACATTGGAAATCAGCGCGATCAACCCTGCCTGCTGCGCAAGGGCGGGTGACACATAAACGGATGGCTCCCCCACCGCCGCCTCGAACACCCGCACGGCGCAGGCAAGGCCGGTGGCCAGATTTTCGATCGCCTTGACGAATTCCTCGAGGAAATCCTCGATACGAGCCGCCGCCACAATCATTTCCAAAATATGCGCCTGCGCCTGAAGCAATCGCTCAGAGGCCTTTTTCTGGGTGATGTCGCGCGAGGCACCCACGACGCCGATGATCTTGCCGGACTTGTCCTTCAACGGCACACGCGACATCATCAGCCAGCGGTCGATATCGCCCCGCATGGCGCGTTCCTCGTAACCGAGATCCGGTTCACCGGTACGCATCACCCGCGCTTCGGTATCGGGAATGCCGGCGCGCCGCGCCGCTTCGCCATGAATATCGTAATCGGTGAGACCGATCAGCTCCTCGACGCTTTCAAAGCCGTTTTCGGTGACGATGGCGCGGTTGGCAAAAAGAAAGCGCCCTTCCAGATCCTTGGCATAGATGAAATCCGGCACATGGTCGATCATCGCTTCCAGAAGCGTGTGCCGGCCGGAGGGATTGGCATTTTCGCCCATTGCTGGAGAGGCAGATGACGTTATGTCGCGCTTTTTTCGCGACATCCGGTTCTCTTCGGGTGTCTTCGGGCCTTTGGAACGCACCTCTCCGCCTCATCACTTTATAAGGAAGCGGAATAGTAGAATTATACATATTATATAATGATGAACGGCGAATAGAGATTGCGGGGAATACTGCTTTTACCATCGATGAGCAGCGACAGGATGAAACGACACGGCGCGACAAAAGCCGCGCCGTTTGATGGTCGATAGGGAAAGAGGGCTTACACCACCGGGGTCGGCAGCTCCTTGCCCGCGAAATGCGCGTCGAGATTCGCAAGAACCAGATCGGCCATAGCGCGCCGCGTCTGGTGCGTGCCGCTGCCGACGTGTGGGGCGAGCGTGACGGTATCGAAAGCAAATAGCGCTTCCGGCACTCGAGGCTCGTCCTCGAAGACATCCAGCGCCGCGCCACCGATCGTGCCCTTCGAAAGCGCCTCAACCAGCGCCTTTTCATCCACCAGTGAACCGCGCGCCACGTTGACGAGCACACCCTGCGGTCCCAGCGCCTTCAGCACATCCGCATTGACGATATGGCGCGTTTCTGCGGTGGCGGCGGCAGCGATGATCAACACATCACAATTGGCGGCCAGCATCTCGATGCTGTCATAATAATCATAAGCGACATCGCGGCGGTTTCTGGCGGTGTAGGAAATGCGCGCGTCAAAACCTTCGAGCCGCTTTGCAATTGCCTGACCGATGCGGCCAAGGCCGAAAATGCCGTAGCGGCGGCCGGCCACACGGGTTGAAAGCCCCATATCGCCCTTCAGCCATCGCCCGGTGCGCACATGCTGGTCCGCCTGCGGCAGCTTGCGCGCCTGCGCCAGAACCAGACCAAGCGCGAGATCGGCAACATCGGCCGTCAATACGTCAGGCGTATTGGAGACGCGGAAACCGCGCCGCTTGGCTTCCGCCAAGTCGACCTTGTCGAAACCGACGCCGTTGATGGCGACGATTTCAAGATTGGGGAGTGCCGCGCCAACATCCGCCGGCAGACCGATATGGCCGCCGGTGACGACGCCGCGGATTGCAGCACCCTTTTCAGCAAGGAATGCTGCCTTGTCTGCGGCCTCGAACAGGCGATGCACGGTAAAGCGCTGCGCAAGTTCTTCTTCCAGCGCCGGGATAAGCGGGCACAGTTGCACGATTTCAGTGGTCATGGATCTTCCTTTATGCCGGTGAGCTACTTCACATCGGCCTTGACGAATTGCCGGAGTTCCGGCGTTTGCGGATTGGCGAAGAGTTCGGACGAGCGGCCCTGCTCCCAGATCTTGCCCTTGTGCATAAAGATGGTTTCGGTCGCCACGCGGCGCGCAAAGGCCATTTCGTGGGTCACGAGGATCATGGTCATGCCGCCCTTGGCGAGGTTTTCCATGACGGTCAACACTTCCTCGGTCAGTTCCGGGTCAAGCGCCGAGGTCACCTCGTCGAACAGCATCACCTTCGGCCGCATGGCGAGCGAGCGGGCAATCGCCACGCGCTGCTGCTGGCCGCCGGACAGCTGGTCAGGATAGGAATCGAATTTCTCCGACAGGCCGACGAGTTGCAGAACCTCGCGGGCGATATCCCTGGTTTCCGATTTCGCCACGTCCTTGACGATGCGCGGCGCGAGCATGATGTTCTCACCGACCGTCAGATGCGGGAAAAGATTGTAGCTCTGAAAGACGATGCCGACGTCGGTGCGCAGCTTGCGCAGCGCCTTGGCATCTTCGCCGATCGCATGACCGGCGATTTCGATGCGGCCCGAATTGATCTTCTCCAACCCGTTCATGCAGCGCAGCAGCGTGCTCTTGCCCGAACCCGAGCGGCCGATGAGGGCAAAGACTTCACCGCGACCGACCGTCAGCGACACGCCTTTGAGGACTTCCAGAGCGCCAAAGCTCTTGTGAACGTTTTCAACGATTACTTCCGGCATGAAGCCTCCTTTCCAGCCAACGCGACAGCTGGGACAACGGGTAGCAGACGATGAAATAAAGCACGGCCACCGCGACAAAGACGCGGAACGGCTGGAACGTGGCATTGTTGATGAGCTGCCCCGCTCTTGCCAGTTCGACGAAACCGATGATCGATGCGATGGACGTATTCTTGACGACCTGAACGGCAAAACCGACGGTCGGCGGCAGGGAAATGCGGATCGCCTGCGGCAGGATGACGTAACGATATTGCTGGGCGCGGGTGAGCGCCAGCGATTCCGACGCTTCCCATTGCTGCTTCGGCACCGCCTGGATGCAGCCACGCCAGATTTCGGCGAGATAACCTGACGTATAGATCGTCATTGACGCGCCGGCGGCGATCAGCGGCGGCAGTTCCAGTCCGGCAAGGCTGAGGCCGTAATAGGACAGGAAGAGGATCATCAGCACCGGAATGCCCTGGATCACCTGGATATAGGTACCGGCGGCAATGCGCAGCAGCTTGCTATCCGACGTGCGGGCCAGCGCGATGAAGAAGCCGACGATGCCGCCGCCGATAAGCGCAATGATCGTCAGAAGCACGGTCCATTGCAGGGCGGTGAGCAGGAAGCCGAATTCGTTCCAGCCGAAAGTTCTAAGGGTCATGACTGCACCTCCGGCAAAGCGGTCATCGTCTTGCGGGCCACACGGCGGCCAAACAGCCACATGCCGACAAGGGCAAGGATGAGCCGCAGGCTGAGCGCCAGTGCAAGATAGATTAGCGTGACGACGATATAGACCTCGAAGGAGCGATAGGTCTGCGATTCCACGAAGGCAGCGGCGGCCGCAAGCTCATGGGTGGAAATGGCCGAACATATGCTCGATGCCAGCATCATCAGCACGAACTGGCTGCACAGCGACGGATAGACCTTGGCAATGGCAGGCACGATGATGACGTGGCGATAGATCTGATATCTGGTGAACCCAAGAGCCTCGCCCGCCTCGATCTGCGACTTGTGCACCGCCTCGATGCCGGCGCGGATGATTTCCGTCGAATAGGCGGCAAGGTTGATCGTCATGCCGATCAGCGCCGCCGTATCCGCACCGACGCGAAAGCCGAGGCCCGGAAGGCCGAAATAGACGATGAAAAGCTGCACCAGAAACGGCGTGTTGCGGATCACTTCGACATAAGCATCCACGATGATGCGAACGACGCCTCCATTAATGGAGCGTAGCGAAGCGAGAAGAATGCCGAAAGCGCAGCCGAGCACGATGGAGAGGACCGACAGCTTGATCGTCAGCCATATGCCGTTCAGAATTTCATTCTGATATTGGGCGAGCGCGCCGAATTGAAAAGTATAGGACATGCGTCACTCCGTTGACATTTCCCGGCCCGCCGGAAATTTTCCTCCGGCGGGCGCGTTGAAAGGCTCAATCAGAAGCTTGGCAATTGCGGCAGCGGACGACCGGTCCACTTCACCGAGATGCGGTCAAGATCGCCCGACATCTTCATGAGGTAGATGGAGGTGTTGAGCCACTGGCGCAGCTCGAAATCCTCAATCTTCGTCGCCATGGAATTGCCCTGCTGGAAGAAAGTGAAACCAACCTGCAGACCGGCTTCCGGACGCTGCTTGATGATCGCTTCGCCAACCGTGGACGGCAGCGCCACGGCATCCACCTGACCGGCAAGCAATGCCTGGGCGCTGGTGGAATCGTCTTCGTAAACGACGATTTCGAGACCTTCGACATTGGCCTTGCGTAGCGCGGTTTCCTGCGAGGAGCCGCGATTGACCGAAACGCGCTTGCCCTTGAGGCTGTCGAGATTTTCGAACTTCTGGTCCTTGCCGGAGATGATGTCCATGTTGAAGGCGCTGTAAGGCTGCGTGAACATGACGGTCTTGGCGCGCTCGCCGGTTGGCGCAAGCGTTGCAACGAGGAAATCGACCTTGCCTGTCTGAAGTGCGGGGATGCGCGCAGGCGGCGTCAGCGGCACCAGCTCAACCGGCAGCGACAGGTAAGAACCGATGAGGTTGGCAACATCCACGTCATAACCGGAAGGATTGCCCTTCTCGTCCACCATGCCCATCGGCGGAGCGCCGGTCAGAACACCGATCTTAACCTTGCCGCGCGCCGTGATCTCGCTGAGCGACACGGCATGGGCGGACGTGGTCGCGGCAAGCGAAGCTGCGGCAACACCGACGGCAACGGTCATGTTTTTCAGAAATCTTGAAATGCTCATGGTTTCTCCTCCAACCCAAATAATGGCTGCCCGAAGCGGAACAGCGGCCTTGCGCAAAGCGAAAAATGTTCTCGATAACATTTCACCGCGATTGACTAAAAACTCCTCCCAAGAAACCGCGAAAGCTCAAAACCACGTGAATTTTCCTTAAAATTCAACAATTTCGGCTGGTTATCGATTTTCCTCTTGTCGACACCGTTTCACGTTCTTGGCAGGATCAATAATGCATGTTATCGGTATCATTGCAAGTCTGATCTACAGAACTGTTGCATCGGGCATTCATTCGGGAGGAAACCATGTACACACGCTCGGCAATTTTCGAAGGCAGGATACACCCCGGCCGGGAGGAGGAGTTTTTCCGTATCGTCGAGGAGAAATTGCTGCCGGTCTGGAAACGTATGCCGAATGCGCAGGCCGTGCGGGTGATGCGAACCGAGCGCACCGACCCGGATGCCGCCTCGATCATCATGGTGCAGGAAATCGACTATCCTTCGATGGAAGCGGTGGAGGAAGCACTGGCCTCGCCAGTCCGGCTGGAAGGCCGGGTGCTGACGGACGAGATGATGAGCATGTGCGACGGACGTTTTTACCATCTGGTCTATAGCCGCGTCGCATGAATCCGGTGCACGCCGCACTGATCTCAAATCATACGGCGTGCTTTCCCCTGATATCTTCGTGTATGTCTTGTCCTGAAACGGTTCGAATTTAGGGAGACATGCTTTGGTGGAGCGCACGCCCTTGGCCGCAGCGTTAGTCACGTCAAAAAAAGCAACCATGAGCGACGTCTCGAAACTCGCGGGCGTCTCCAAGATGACTGTCTCGCGGGTGCTGGCCGATCCTGCGCTGGTGTCGGAAGAGACACGCCAGAAGGTGATGAAGGCCATCGAGAAGCTCGGATACGTGCCTGATCGAATCGCCGGTTCGCTGTCTTCCCGGCGCACCAATTTCATCACCGCCATCCTGCCGACACTCACCAACTCCAACTTCGCCGACAGCGCCCAGGGGTTGGCCAAAGCGCTGCGCGCCGCCGATTATCAATTGCTGATCGGCTACACGATGTACGATCTTCAGGAAGAAGAGCGCGTCATTCGCACCATGATGGAGCGGCGTCCCGACGCGATTGTCGTTGCCGGCACGGTGCATACCAAGATGGCGAGCGAGGTTTTGATGCGTGCCGGTATTCCCATCGTGGAAATCTGGGATGTTCCGGAACACCCGATCGACCACGCGGTTGGCTTTTCCAACTACGAAGTAGGAAGAAACGCCGCCAAATACCTGATATCACTTGGCTTAAAGCGTATAGGCGCGCTCGGCTCCAGAGCCGATGGCGCTGTGAACGACTGGCGCGGCGAAAGCCGTCTTGTCGGGTTTGCCGCCGCGTTGCGCGAAGCCGGCATTTCCGATGATCTCATCATCCGCGAGGGCAGTGCGCCGGTCTCCTACGATCACGGGGCAAAAACGCTCGGCTCGCTGCTTGCTAAGGCACCCGATGTCGAGGGTATTTTCGCCGTCTCCGATATTTCCGCCGTCGGCGCGCTGATGGAATGTCATCGCCGCGGCATTCCCGTGCCCGATCAAATTTCCATCCTCGGATTCGGCGATTTCGATATCAGCCGCCAATGTTACCCGGCGATTTCAACGATCCGGGTCGATGCCCAGATGATCGGCCGCAAGGCGGGCGAATTGCTGCTTTCTATATTGGAGCCGGAGAAGGGTGCTGTCGTGCCGGAAGGCGCGCGGGTGGATGTCGGGTTCGAACTGATCGTACGCGAGACGACGAAGAGAGTGGCTGGTTGATCCCCTCTCGTCATTCATCCCTATGCTTATCACAGGGATGAAGGAGTGGTGACCTATCGCCTTACCTCGCACCCCACGTATCCGTCAGGCGGTAGCCCTCCGGCCACGGATCGGACGGATCGAGCATGTGTTGGTGAATACCCGTGATCCAGCCACGACCGGAGATTTCCGGCAGGATGGCCGGACGCTCGCCGACTGTTGTGGTTCCGAGGATACGGCCGGTGAAGGTCGAGCCGATCAGGGATACCGCCGTCAGCGTTTCACCTTCTTTCATCTCGCCGCGTGCATGCAGCACCGCCATGCGGGCTGAAAGTGCCGTGCCGGTCGGCGAGCGATCCACCTTGCCCGGCTGGATGGCGACGGCCGCCCCTGCCCTGAGGCCTTCCGCCGTGCGCTCCACCTTGCCGGCGAAGAGGCAGAAGGAAAAATGTTTCCAGTCGGGGTTTTCGGGATGGTCGAAACCCAAAACCCTGTTGGCGGCATTGGTGATGCGCACGCCGAGGCGGGCGATCTCATGCGCCTCTTCCGGCTTCAGGCTGAAACCCATTGCCTCGGCATCGACGATGACGAAGCTATCGCCGCCATAGGCAGTGTCCACTTTCAGCTTACCAAGACCTTCGACCTCGAGTTCAGCATCGAGCCTCGCGGCAAAGCTCGGCAGGTTCTGCACGAAAATGCGCTCGGCCTTGCCGTTGCGGCATTCGGCGCGCACCTTCACCAGCCCGCCGGGTGCTTCCAAAAGCATATGGGTTTCCGGCTCCTGCATCGGCACGATGCCGCCATCCAGAAGTACCGTGGAAACGCAGATGGAGTTCGAGCCGGACATGGGCGGGGTGTCTTCCGGCTCCATGATGATGAAGGCGGCATCCGCGTCAGGATGTTTCGGCGGCACGAGAAGGTTCACATGGCGGAACACGCCGCCGCGCGGTTCGTTGAGCACGAAATTGCGCAGGGTCTCATCCCGGGCGATGAAACGGCTCTGTTCCCAGATCGTTTCACCCGGCGGCGGCCTGACGCCACCGACGATCACATCCCCCACCTCACCTTCCGCATGGGCGGAAATGACATGAACGGTCTTTATGCTGCGCATTCGAAACTCCTCAGGAAAGCCAGGATGGAAGGCGGGAACTCGCCCGGCCGGTCAGCGCGCTTTCGACGCAATCGGCAAGGCTGCCGAAGCGCACGGCGCGGCCGCTGAGGCCCGGACCGTAATGGGCGTATTTGCCGGAATTGGTCATCAGCGCGCGGGTCTTCGTTGGAAAGACGGGCTCGGAAATCGAACACCAGCAGAGATCCGGCAGCACCTGCACGCCGCTGTCCTTCAGGCTCTGCAGCGTGCCATCCTTGCCGGCCGCGTCGATGACCTGCTGACCGGCGGTGACGATGACGGCGACATCCGTATGGCGCTTGCGGCCGGCGAACACGGCCGCCAGCGCCCGACATTCCTCCAGCGAGGCATGCGGACTGCCGATGGCGACGAGCTGGACCTCTTCCGGCCCCTCGTTTAGAAGCGACCAGCCGGTGGCCATATCGGCAAGCGAAATGGCCACGGTCCCGGCGGTTTCGAGCGGCGCAAGTCCCGCTTCCGGCGTCACGCCCTCGATATGCAGCATGGGTGAAGCGGAGGTGGTACCGAAGGCGGCGCAGAGTGCTTTCAGTTCATCCCGGGAGGGTTTTGCGGCCCCGAGACCACGCAGCAGCGGAATACAATCCGGTGCGGCCTTGCCGGCGAGATAACCGACGAGCGGCCAGAAGGCGTCATCAATGCCGGCTGGCAGAGCCACATCGACGATGCGCTGCGGCCGGCGGTTTTCTTCCAGATAAACGCCAGAAAGCGGCGCCCTGCCCGTCATCGCAATACAGAGGTCGAGAAAGTCAGGATGTTTGGCGGTGCGGGCGCCGAGCACCGTATTGGCGAAGATCACCGCATTCGATTCGGCCCAGGCGATCGATTCGCCGGCATTCGGCGCGCTGTCGAGCAGGTAAGGCGAACAGGTGAAGGTGGGACGACAGCCCATGCGCACATAGGCGTCGGCCAGTCTTGCGGCGGGATCGCCGAAATCCTCCGGCACGCCCTGTGCGCGCCAATTGGCCTTGTCCACCGAGATGGCGTTCATGGTGGTCGGCACCCGCACATTGCCGCCCATGTCGGCCATTTTTTCCGCGAAGGTGAGGTTGGCGGGGCTGGCATAGATGCAGCCGTCGATATGGCCCTGGGTGACATCGACAAGCGCCGACGCGCCCTGCTGGGCCGCCATGGCGACGATGATGCGCATCGCCTGACGCACGGCGATGCCGTCACGCCCTTCAAGCATAGCCCTATCGTCGTCCTCAAGGTCGAGATGCGCCGTCGCCGGCGGAGCGATGGCAAGTGAAACACCGTCGGCCTTGATGGTATTCGCATCGATGCTAACATGGGCAGCTTGGGAAAAGCGGGCGAAAGTTTCTGCATCGAGGCGGAGGACCGGCAGAGCCTTGTCGAACATTTCCGCTGCAACGAGGGCACCAAGCGTCAGAACATCTTCAGCCTCGCAGAAAACCAGCGCCGAAGGCGCACGGCCGGTGAGGATGAGATCGAGCAGAACGCCCGAGCCGGTGCAGGAGCCGCGACTGGTCGGCATGAACAGCACGCCGCCGGTGAGACAGACGCCATGCAGCGGGTGATGCACATCGATCACTTTGCCGGTGGCGGGATCGACCCCGCCCCAGAAGCTCAGCGCCTCAGTCGTGGCGATGACCTTGCCTTCGGCGGCACCGGCCAGAATGCTGCGTGCCTCGGGAGCGGTGACTGGCGAAACGGCAGAAGACATCGAAAATCTCCCTAAAGCATTTCCAGTAAAACTGCGTAGCGGTTTTACGCCCGGAAAATGCGTGAAAAAAGCTAGAGAATTTTTGCGTTTCGAAGAAAAGCCAAAATTCTCTAGAAACGTTGTGGCGAAAATGCCCTTGTATCGATGGCGGGTTTTTGCCCCGTCAGAAGATCGGCAACGATGCGGGCCGTGCCCGCCGATTGCGTCAGCCCCAGATGCCCGTGGCCGAAAGCATAAACCACCCTTGCCGTGTGCCGCGCTTGCCCGATGGCCGGCAGGCTGTCCGGCAGCGACGGACGAAAGCCCATCCACTGCTTGCCGCCCTCGGTTTTCAGGCCGGGCAGGAAGGCTTTCGCCTTGGCCAGAAGCGCCTCGGAACGGGCGAAATTGGCTGGAAGCTCCAGCCCGCCCAATTCCACCGCGCCACCGACGCGGATACCAGAGGAAAGCCGGGTGACAACGAAACCATGGCCACCGAAGGTGACCTGCGTGCGCAGATCGAAAGCGCCTGAAGGCAGGGTGGTATTATACCCCCGTTCGGTTTCCAGCGGAATTTTTTCCCCAAGCGAACGGGCAATGCGATGCGAGAACGCACCGGCCGCCAGCACTACCCTGCCAGCCTTGCGGGTGCGGCCATCGTGGCTCACCACCTCGACGCCATCTTCCCGTGGTCTGAGAGAAGCGACATCAAGGCATTCGATACGGCCGCCAATGGTGCGGAAATGGTCGGCCAGCGCCTGCGTATAGAACTTGGGATCAGCGATGGAATACCAGCCGGGCGTGAACGTGCCGCAGGTGAAACGCGAAGCAATGCCGGGCTGTATCTCGGCCATCTGCTCGGCGTTTAGATGCCCGAACTCGATGCCATGGCGTTCGCGCGCCTTCCAGCCGGGAAGCGAGCTCTCGAATTCGGCCTCGCTTTCATAGACTTGAAGGTTGCCCTCTTTGCGAAGCATGGCAATGGTGTCGGTCCTTTTAAGAAACGGCTCAAGCTCTGCTTTGGAAAGGTCCATCAGCGCCGTCTGCGCGGCGGTGGAATTCTCTACGTTGGACGCAGCGCAGGCCCGCCAGAAGCGGAACATCCATGGCGCGATCTTCAGCGCATAGGCCGGTGGCACGCTGAGTGGCCCCAGCGGATCGATGAGCCATTTCGGCGCTTTCCAGAGAATGCCCGGCGAAGCGAGCGGCAGGATATCGGTGAAGGCGAAAGCGCCGGCATTGCCTGCCGAAGCGCCCGCAGCCGGTCCCTCGCGATCGATGACCGTGACCGAGAGGCCGCGGCCCTGCGCGGCGATCGCTGCCGAGAGGCCGACGACGCCGGCCCCTATGACGATGACATCATGTGCAGGCATTACCGGACGCTCGCCAGGAACTTCTGGGTTTCTGGATGCTGCGGCGCGCCGAACAGCTGGTCCGGCGTGCCGATTTCCGCCATCACGCCCTGATGGAAGAAGGCGACGCGGTTCGAGACATCGCGAGCGAAGGCCATTTCGTGGGTGACACAGATCATCGTCATGCCTTCATCCGCCAGCATCTTCAGCGTATCGAGCACTTCGCCAACCAGCATCGGATCGAGCGCCGAAGTCACTTCGTCGAACAGCATATATTCCGGCGACATGGCAAGTGCGCGGGCAATCGCCATACGCTGCTGCTGGCCGCCCGACATGCGGTTCGGATAGACCTTCAGCTTTTCGGCAAGGCCGACATGGGTGAGTTGCTTCACCGCGATCTCCTCAGCTTTCTCCTTGGAGATGCCGAGTACCTTGCGCGGCGCCAGCATGACGTTTTCCAGCACCGTCAGATGCGGAAAGGCGTTCCATTGCTGGAAGACGATGCCGACCTTGCGGCGCAGCTTGTTAAGGTCAGTCGACTTGGCATGCACTTCCGTGCCGTCGATGACGATCTTGCCGCTATCGATCGGCTCTAGGCCGTTGATGCAGGTGAGCAGCGTCGATTTGCCGGAGCCGGAACCGCCGATGATGGTGACGACCTCGCCCTTGTTGACGGTGAGGTTGATCCCTTTCAGAACCTCCAGCGGGCCGAAGGATTTGCGGACGTTTTCGATCTCAATCATTGGGGGACCACCGTCTTTCGAGATACCCGCCGAAACGGGCGATGGGGAAGCTGATAAGGAAATAGATGGCGCCGCAGATCATCAGGATGGTCAGCGGTTCCTGCAGGCGGGTCACGAGGATCTGCGAGGCGCGCAGAAGCTCGATGAGGCCGAGCCACAGGACGAGGGCCGAATCTTTCATGACACCGAGCGTCAGCCCGATCCACGAGGGCAGCGACACGCGGGTGGCGAGCGGCAGCACGATGTAACGCATGTCCTGCGACCAAGTCATGCCGAGCGACCGGCAGGCGCGGCGCGTATTGGACGGCACGGCGCCGATGCCGCCGCGCACGATCTCGGTGCAATAGGCCGCCGTATAAAGCGACAGCACCACGCAGGAGGTGGTGAAAGGCGGCCAGCCGAGCTTGGCGATCGACTGGAAGGCATTGCCGAGCACCAACTGGATGAGCAGCGGCACGGAGCGGAAAATATCCAGAACGAAGGTCAGCGGCAGCGACCAGTAAGGGCCGAACTGGAAACGGATGATGCCGAAGATGATCCCCATGATGGTGCCTGCCGTCACGGCAACGGCGGTGACGGCAAGCGTCATGCCGGCACCCTTGGCCAGGAAGGCGAGATCACTCCAGGTGAGAGCGGTTTCAAACATGGCTCACCTCTCTCAGTAACGGAACAGACGCGCGGCCAGCAATCTGGCGGCGAGCGTGACGATCTTGGCGATCACGTAATAGATGACCGCGGCGAGCGCGAAGAATTCGAAGGTGCGGAACGAGCGCGCATTGAGCGCCTGCGTCACACCGGCGAGATCCGTATTCATGCCAACCGTGACACCGAGCGAGGTCATCAGGATCGCCCAGACCATCTGGTTGGTGGCCGGCAGGAACGCAACGCGCAGCATCTGCGGCAGAATGATGAGCCGGAAGGTCTGCATCGAGGTCATGCCGAGCGAACGACCCGACCGCGTCTGCGTGTCCGGTATCGCTTTCAGGGCGCCGCGGAAATTTTCCGCGAGATAACCGGCATTGTTGAAGGCGATGCCGACCAGAAGTGCTGTATAGGGGCTGAGGTGAATGCCGAAATTGCCGAGCCCGAAATGGGCCATGTAAATCTGGAACAGCGCCGGCGTGTTGCGGGCGATTTCTACCCAGACGGAGGCGAGAGCCCCGAGAATGCGGTTGCCGGAGAGCCGGAACAGCGTCAGCACGATGGCGAAGGTCAGGCCGATCACCATCGACAGAATGGCGATCTGCAGCGTTACCACCGCACCGTCCAGAAGCTGCGGCAAAGCCTTCAGCGCCTGATTCCAGTGGAATGTATAATTGAACATGAAGCGTCCCGCCTTTTCAGAAACGATCAACGGCGCGATCATTTTGACCGCGCCGTTTACGAAAAGTCCTGATCAGCGATAAACGCCGTTGACGGTGAGCGAGGGAACCTCGCCGCCAACCCATTTCTTGTAGAGTTCGGCGTAACGGCCGGTGCGAACCTGCTGGTTGATGAAGAGGTTCAGGTAGTTGATGAAGCCGTATTCGTCACGGTTGGTGAAGAGCGCGACATAATCGATGTCGTAAGGCGCCTTGCCGACGACCGAGATGCCGGTGAACTTGCCGCCCTTAACGTTGGACTGCGCAACCGTCGAGGTGGAAACCGTGGCGTCGATCTGGCCCTGGCTGAGAGCGAGGAACACATCTGCCTGCGTCTGGTACGGACGGAATTCGCCTACGCCCCATTCCTTGACCGACTTTTCAAGCGCTATGGCTTCGAAGGTGCCGGCGGTTGCGCCAACCGTCTTGCCCTTCATGTCCTCAAAGGACTTGATACCCGACTTGTCGTTGGCGGTAACGGCCATTTCGAAGGCGAAGTAAGGCACGGTCATGCCGACGGTCTTGGCGCGCTCCAGCGTATCGGAGGTCGAGGCAACACCGACATCCACGCGGCCGGACATCAGCGCCGGAATACGCTCCGGGAACGGCGTTTCGACGATTTCAGCCGTGACGCCCAGCGCCTTGGCGAGGTCGTTGCAATAATCGACGTCGAATCCGATCGGATTGTTCGCGTCATCACGCGCACCCATCGGCGGGAAGTCGAGCACGACGGCGCAACGCAGGGTGCCGGACGAAATAATGTCGTCAAGCTTGTCGGCCTTGGCCGGGGTGATAGCGGAAGTAGCGGCCAAGAGGCCGGCGAAAATGACCGATTTTTTCATTCTTTATTTGCTCCCAGAATTGGTCTGCCCTTGAAGGCGAGGCCACTATTTCCCCATGACAGCGATAAATCAATATAAAAATACAATGAGTATACAAAAAGAATTTTTTTGCATGTGCGAACGAATGAGGTTTGTTAAGCGAGCTGGAAGAAAAACTGTGCGTGGGACAACGTCGGGCTATGTCGCATTCGCCCTTTCCGGCTGAGCGTCGATTTGCACTTGCTTGTGCGGCTTACCAAAAGACACGTTGCATTACTCCCGCCTTTGTATACTTTATGTATTCAAAATGTGCGAGCCCGTATCGGAGGACTATGATGAACGACACGACCACCTTGACCATTGAGGCGCTTTTCCAGCGGGTCGAGTCGATTTTCCGCCGGGCTGGACTGAATGCCGTGCAGTCGGGAGCGCTGGCACGCGTCATCACCGCCGGCGAGCGGGACGCCTGCAAATCGCATGGCATTTACCGCATCGAAGGCGCGCTTCGCACGGTCAAGGCCGGCAAGGTGAAGCCCGATGCGATACCGGAGGTGGCGGAGGACGACGGCACGGCCATTGTGAAGGTCAATGCCATGGGCGGTTTCGCCAACCCCGCCTTCGAGCTTGGCCTGCCGGTTCTGGCGGAGCGCGCGAAACGCCTGGGCGTCGCCGCACTCGTCATCAATGACTGCACGCATTTTTCGGCACTTTGGCCCGAGGTCGAGGGACTGACCTCGAACGGACTGGCAGGGCTTGTGATGTGCCCGAGCTATTCCACCGTCGCACCGACAGGTGGAACCAAGCCGCTGCTCGGCACCAACCCCTTTGCCTTCGGCTGGCCGCGCAAGGACACGTCGCCTTACGTCTTTGATTTCGCGACATCCGTTGCCGCCCGTGGCGAGATAGAACTGCACCGGCGCGCGGGAAAACCCTTGCCGGAAGGATGGGCGGTGGATGCCGAGGGCAACCCGACCACCGAACCCGAGGCGGCGCTTGCCGGCGCCATGCTTCCCTTTGGCGGCCATAAGGGTTCGGCCATCGGCACCATGATCGAGCTTCTCGCCGGAATCATGATCGGCGATCTCACCAGCCCCGAAGTGCTCGATTATCTCGGCACCACCACGCTTGCGCCTTTCCATGGCGAATTGATCGTTGCCTTCTCCCCGGAAGCCTTCGCCAAGGGGCGTCCGGGCGACCCCTTCCAGCGCGCCGAAATGCTGTTCGACGCCATTATCGGCCAGGGCGCCCGCCTGCCCTCCGGCCGCCGCTTTGCCGCCCGCGCGAAATCCGAGAGCGAAGGCGTTACGCTTTCCGCTGCGGAAATGGCCGGCCTCGACCGGCTGCTGGAAAAGGGGCTGGATGCGGTCTCCTGACCGCGTTGAGGATCGGAAATGAAATAGGCCCGCAGATGAAGGCCTTAAGGAATGTCAGCGTCGGAAAACCTCTCCTCCGTCGTGCCGGACTAGATCCGACATCCAGCCACGGCGCGTCTGCGCCGTGAAAGGACTCTCTTGCGATCAAGGACTTGATCGCGCTTGACCCCGGAACAGGTCCGGGGTGACGGAGTGCGGATGCTAAGACTTCGCGGAAAAAAGCGGCGTCAGCAACATTTAGGCCCGCAAATGCGGGCCTAAACGCATAGCAGCGATTCCTCAGGCAGCCTTGCAGGCCTGCACCGCGCCCGGAAGCTTGCTCCAGTCGGCATACCAGCTGTTGAACAGCTTGAACTGCGCTTCGACATAACCACGCTGGCTGTCCGTCAGAGCATCGGTTTCGTTGAAGTGCAGCGTGTATTCCTTGTCGCCCTTCAGCACCATCATGTGCTTGAAATAGAGAACCAGATCCGGGCCTTCATCGAAGGAGGAGAGCACGGCGAGCGCCTGCTCCAGCTCCAGTGCGCGAGCGCGGGCATCCGCGTCACCCTTGGCGGCGGCCTGCGACAACTTGCAGAGATGAATGACTTCCTTCGGCAGCACATTGCCGATGCCGGTGATGGCGCCAGTTGCGCCGCAATTGACGAATCCGTGCACAACGGCGGTATCGACACCGATCATCAGGGTCACTTCGTCATCACGGCTGGTGATGTTTTCAGCGGCATAACGCATATCGGCAGGGCCGCCGAATTCCTTGAAGCCGACGAGATTCTTGTGCTCGGCGCGCAGCGCGAAGAAGAGATCGGCGCGGGTGGCGAAACCGTAATAGGGGCTGTTGTAGATGACGGCCGGAATTTCAGGGGCAGCGGAAAGAATGGCCTTGAAGTGGGCCTTCTGGGCGGCGATGACCGAACCGCGCGACAGAACGCGCGGAATGACCATCAGGCCCTTGGCGCCAACCTTCTGGGCATGGGCAGCGTGCGCCACGGCAGATGCCGTGTTGACCGCGCCGGTGCCGACGATAACAGGGATGCCGGCCTTCACCAGACGCTCCACGCCTTCCATGCGCTGCTCGTCGGTGAGCAGCGGCCAGTCGCCCATCGAGCCGCAATAAACGACGGCGGACATGCCATCGGCGATCAGCTCTTTGCCCTTGCGGACAAGTGCATCGAAATCAGGGGTGCGGTCTTGCCTGCACGGGGTCATCAAGGCGGGGATCACGCCGGAAAAAATGCTGGCCGTCATTATTAGCTCCTAAGGCACATGGTTCTCAGGAATGGACGCAGCAATGCGCCACCCTTTCAACAAGGACATTACTATCTTGTATTTTATTTGTCGACAAGAAATCGACAAGCTACAGACTTATTTCCAGCCGCTCATTTCGCACCAGCAGTTTCTGCACCTGACGCACGATCTGTTCGGCATGTTCGCGTGCCAGTTTTTCGGAAAGAGCGATATCGCGCGCGGCAATGGCCGAAATCATTTCTTCGTGGTCATCGACAAAACGTTTAGGCAGACGATCCTCGTAGGACTGGTAATAAAGCCGCAGAATGCGACGCCCTTCGTCCAGCAGGCGTTTGAAAAGGCTGGTGAAATAGGGGTTGCGGCCGGCCTCGGCGATGGCAAGGTGAAGGGCGGCGTTGGTGGAAATCATCGCCAGCGCATTCTGCTCTTCCACCGCAACGGCAAATTCCGCATTATGCGCCCGGATGCCGGCCAGATCTTCCGGACGGTGATATTGCGCGGCAAGCTGCGTGGTGACCCGGTACATCAGCACCAGCGCATCGAAATAGGTGTGCATGTTGAGGAAATCGATATTCGACACCATGGTCGAGCGGTTCGGCAGCGTATCGATCAGCCCCTCGCCCGAAAGCCTGACCAGGGCCTCACGGATCGGCGTGCGCGACATCTTGAATCGTTCGGCAAGTTGGACCTCATCGATGGGGCTGCCTGGCGGCAGCACCAGATCGAGAATCTCGTCGCGCAGCAGATCATAGACCATCTTCACGCCGGAGCCGCGCTTGCGCTCGGCAGAAGCAATTATATCCGTCATCACCAAATCCCTCTTGTCGACATAAAGAGTACTATTATATTTTTTCGTTATCAACGCCGCGCGGTCGCTCTGCCTCCTCGAATGGCGGAATAATTGTTCAAAAACAACCAAAAGCCGTCGCGGAAATTACCCGCGGCGGCTTTTAATCATTCTGTTTGTGGCGTGGATGCCTCTTATGCGGCATTCGCTGCGGAAGCGCGACCTATAAGAGCGCTAGGAGCCTGCACCTTGTTGCCTTCCCCGGTGCGAGAAGGAACACGGCATCAGTTACGCAGGCCGGTGGCCACGACGGAAATCTTGAAAGCACCGTCAAGCGTGGGGTCGAAGGAAGCGCCCATCACCACGTCGGTCTCCTCGCTCACCGCTTCGCGCACCAGCGTCATCGCCTCGTCGATTTCATAAAGCGTCAGATCATTGCCACCCGAGATGGCCACCAGCGCGCCACGCGCCTCCTTCAGCGAGGGCTCGCCGAGCAGCGGATTGGCGATGGCCGCCGCTGCCGCTTCCGAGGCGCGTTTCGGACCCTTGGCCTGCGCCGTGCCCATCAGCGCGCGTCCGCCATTCTTCATGACATAACGCACATCGGCAAAATCGAGATTGACGAGGCCTTCGCGCAGTATGAGATCGGTGATGCAGCGCACGCCAAGCGACAGAACCTTGTCGGCGGTCTTCAGCGCATTTTCGAAGGTGGTGCCGGCATCGGCGATCCGCAGCAGGTTCTGGTTGGGAATGACGATGACGGTATCGGCGGTGTTGAGCAGGTTGGCAAAGCCATATTCGGCTGCCCGCATACGCCGTGCGCCCTCGAAGCTGAAGGGAAGCGTGACGACGCCGACCGTGAGGATGTTCTTTGCGCGGCAGGCCTCGGCAATAACGGGAGCTGCACCGGTGCCGGTGCCGCCGCCCATACCGGCGGTGATGAAGCACATGTCGTAACCGCTTAAGTGATCCATGATCTCGTCGAGGGAATCGATCGCCGCCTGACGGCCGACCTCGGGATCGGCGCCTGCGCCCAGACCGCCCGTCAGCTCGGAACTCAATTGCACGAGCCGCGGCGCATTGGTTTTCTTCAGCGCTTGCGCATCCGTGTTGGCAGCGATGAAATCCACACCGCTAATGCCCTCGGCAATCATGTTGTTGATCGCATTGCCGCCACCGCCACCGACGCCGACGACGGCGATATTGGGCGTGTTGCGGGCAATCGTGGCGCGCGGAGACTGGGTCATCGTCTTATTCTCTTTCTAAACTCATAGGGTCCGGCGCCGTTTTTGATTGCGGCACGCGAATGATCGGCAAAGCCCCAGCGCCTCTGCCCCGACAGGAGAAGAAGGCTGTAACACTTTGAATTTTCATGCCAGCCTATTGCGCCAGAATGGCGAAAGACTGGCGTTCCAGGGGGCGAAAGATGCTCCACGGTGAGGTTCTCCGACCCCTTACCCGGATGAAAACCGAACCGAATCAACTGCTTCGCTATAGAGTGGTGATAGCCGAAAAGGCACGCCGTTTACACTCCATTCACTATGTTTATCTCACTTTGGAACGAGTTGCGCTAAGAAGTGTTTGCTTGCCGACCGCGCTGAGGCGCACGGAATGGAGGCAGGCATATGTCGGCAGACGTCTTGCAAAACGAACCGGGTTTCCGCACGGAGCAGCCGCGCGTGCTGATCGTGGAAGACGAGTTTCTCATTGCCATGGATATCGAGGATTCGATTTTGCAGGCGGAAGAAGAGGCCAATGTCATCGGTATCGCCAACCGGCTGGATCAAGCCGTGGCGCTCGGTAGCCGTGCCGATATCGCCTTCGTCGACGTCAACCTTGCCGATGGACAGACCGGCCCGGAGATCGGGCGGCGTCTCTCGGAAGATCACGGCGTCGTGGTGATCTTCATGACGGCAAACCCTGAAGTTGTCGTCAATCTCGGCATTGGCGCCGGTGTGATCGCCAAGCCCGTGCCGCAGGACGCGGTCGAACAATGCCTCTCCTACGCGCTTGCCAAACGCGCTGGCACCCATGCCGTAACGCCCATCGGCATGATGGCTTTCGACTGAGAGATTGCCTGAAAACGAAAGAAAAGCCCGAAAACAAAAAAGCCTGCCGCGGGAGGAGGTGCGGCAGGCTTTCTGAAAAGATGAACAGCGATATGGGAGGAGGAAAACCGCTGTCCCCGGGGCAATCCTTTGGGAGGAGGAGTAGGATCACCCGCATTACCGAAAGGATGTGGGAGGAGGTACATCCGTTTCGATGATTGGAAGATAGCATTTTTCTGCGCGTTTCACAGGCACAAGGTTGCAGCACAGATATGCGCCCCGCGCATGGCGATTTTTCCGATGGAAAATCCCGTCGAATATTCGCAGAAGGCTGCATGATCCTGACGGCGGAACGTAGAAAGCCATTTGCCTGCAGCACGAGAAAACTCCGCGCGTAATCACCGGCATCGCCAAGCTGGAGAACCAGACAACGAAGGGTCCAAAAACAAAAACGCCCGCGAGGCGGGCGTTGAAGCATTCATAAGTGACGATATCGCCTGTATTACTTGCCGACGGCGGCGCGTGCAACGCTGGTGATCTGGCTGCGATCGATACCGAGATCGTGCAGTTCACGGGTGCTCATACGGCCCAGTTCGTTGATGGTCTGACGATATTTGCGCCAATTATTAAAGCTGCGTGCTACGTTCATGACATGACCCTTTCTGAGGTTTAGGTGACGTCAGTAACGTTTTCGTTCCGGCGTCCTTTGATGCCCTCTATATGCGCCTTTCGATAACGAATTAACAGGCAGAATAAGGCAATCCACCCATGCGCTGCGTGCAAGGGTTCCCGTTCACCTCTTTCCCGAAAATGAAGGGCGGCTGAAAATTCAGCCACATGGAGGGGACGTCTACACGCCCCGCGCCTTAGAACTTGTGGCGCACGCCGAAGACGTTGGCGTTTGTCGCACCCTTCATATTGCCCAATGTCTTGCCACCGCCTGAGCGGTGGTGAAGGCGCCAGAAGAATTCCGTCGAGGAATCCTCGCTGAAGGAGACGTTGATTTCAGGCCCGAGGTAAAACAGGACGTTGGCGTTACCATCATCCTTGATTTCCTGCTCACGCTCGCGGCCCGGCTGTGCGTCCGTGACGAGACTGAGGCCGGCGGTAAAGCTCGGCGTGATAAACAGCCGCTCACCGAGCCTGATCTGCTCGTAACGCGCGACCGGGCCAGTCCACACCTCGCCGGTGAAGCCTTTACCGAATCTTGCAGCAATGCCGATTTCGCCACCCAGTTTCACATTGCCGAGACTATAGGGATAAAACTGGTAACCGCCGCCCAGAATGGCATTCTTTTCGTATTTCACGGGAACAAGGGCAGCGCTTTTCAGCATGTCTTCTTTCGTCAGCACACCACCGAAACCGAATATCGCCTCGCTCGTCTCCGAAGCCATATCTTCCGATGCCAAAGATGGTGTCGCGGCCAGTGCGATCATGGCCGCCAGCGACAGACGTGCTGCGATATTCATTGTGCTACTCCTGAACAAAGCCCTCTTTTACCCAGCCGTCTCATAGGCATATTCCCGCAAGGCGAACATACCGTTACCGAACACAATTAATTCAACTCGTTCGGAAATGACGGGAAACGGGCTTTTTCGCGGTTCAGCGCAGGAACCGCCGGAAGCGGCGAAGCGCAAAAATGAAGAGCGCCGAGCCGATGGCGAGCAGAGCCAGCAATTGCGGCCAGACCACATCCAGCCCTGCCCCTCTGAAAAGCACCGCTTGCGCCAGAATGACGAAATGGGTGTTGGGTGCCAGCAGCATGATGTACTGGATGATATCAGGCATGCTTTCGCGCGGCGTCATGGCGCCGGACAGCACCTGCAACGGCAGCAGAAACAGGATCAGCAACATGCCGAATTGCGGCATGGAACCCGCCACTGTTGCAAGGAAAATCCCCATCGACGTCATGGCAAAGAGCTGCAATGCCGTTCCGAGCAGGAAAAGCGGCAACGAGCCTTCGATGGGGATGGCGAGCAGCCCCCTGACGACAACGAAGAGGGAAAAGGCCGAGGCTACCAGCACGACGAGGCCCATGGACCAGACCTTGCTGAGCATGATTTCCAGCGGTGTGACCGGCATGACCAGCAGATGCTCGACCGTGCCATGTTCACGCTCGCGAATGAGCGCCGCCCCCGTCAGCACGATCGACAGCATGGTGATGGCGGTGATGATGTTGTTGATCGAGCCGAACCAGGACTTGTCCAGTTCCGGGTTGAAACGGGAGCGCAGCGTCAGCTCCACCGGCACCGAAGTCGCGCCGCGATAGCGGTTCATATATTCCTGAATTTCGCTCGTCACAATGCTTTGCACATAACCGCCGCCACTGAAGGCCTGGCTCATGCGGGTGGCGTCGATATTGAGCTGGATCGCGGGTTGTTGGCCAGCCATCAGCCGGCGCTGGAAATCCGGCGGGATATTGAGCGCGAAGGTATCGAGCCCCGCATCCATGCGCTTGTCCATCTCCGCAATGAAAATCTGCTTCGGCGGCGCGAAATAGGGCGGATAAAACGCCGTGCTGATACGCCCGGAAAGCGGCGACTGATCCTCGTCCACGATCGCGATGGCGGCATTGTTCAGGGTTTCGGGCAACGCGCTGGAGCCGGTGTAGATTTGCAGCGTGAAGGCGTAAATGATCAGCAGCAGCAGCATGCCATCACGCGCAAGCCCACGCAGTTCCTTGATGCCGAGCTGGAAGATGTTGGACGAAAACAACCTCATGACGCCTGTTTCCTCAAAAGAGCGGCACCGGCGATGAGCAGCAGCGGAACAGCGATGAGAAGCGGCAGGAACGACCCGGAAAGCCCGCCAAAATCCAGCCCTTTGGAGAAGGTGCCGCGCGAAATCGTCATGAAATAGGTGGCGGGATAGATATCGCCGATAAAGGCCCCAGCCCCCTGCAGCGACGAAACGGGATCGATCATGCCCGAATATTGCGTCGCCGGAATGAGCGTCAGCAAGGCCGTGCCGAAGATCGCCGCGATCTGGCTCTTCATGAATGACGACATGACGAGACCGATGGAGGTGGCGATGATGACGAAGAGCAAAGCGCCCGTTGCGTAAGCGAGATAACTACCGGTAAACGGCAGCCGGAAGATAAAAATCGCAAATGCGGTCAACAGCAGAAAATTGAGCATTCCGAGGGCGACATAAGGAAGCTGCTTGCCGATCAGGAACTCCAGCCGCGTCGTCGGCGTCACGTAAAGATTGACGATCGAGCCAAGCTCTTTTTCCCGGACGACGCTGAGCGCCGCCAGCATGGCCGGAATGAGCATGAGGAGCAGCGGAATGACGGCCGGCACCATGGCGACGAGGCTTTTGACATCGGGATTGTAACGATAGCGCGTTTCGATTCTGAAGCTGCTTTGCGTCGCGGCACTACCGTAGATTTCGCTCGCCTTGCGCGCCAGCCATGCCTGGTGCATGCCCTGCACGTAACCGCGCACGGTCTCCGCCCGCTGCGGCATGGCGCCATCGATCCAGGCGCCGACCTCCACCGTCTTGCCGCGCAGGACATCGCGGCCAAAACCGGGTGGGATTTCGATGGCAAGGCTGAGTTCCCCGTCACGCATGCGCCGATCCATATCGGCATAGTCGCGGATTGGTTCTTTCTCAATGAAATAACGGGAACCGGCTATATCGAGCACATAATCACGGCTGATGGTGGAATCGTCGCGGTCCAGTACCGCGAAGGTCAGGTCCTCGACATCAAGATTGATGCCGTATCCGATCACGAACATCAGGATGACGCTGCCGAGCACCGCCAGCGTGCCGCGAATGGGATCGCGCTGCAGTTCCAGCGCCTCGCGGCGGGTATAGCTGAACATGCGCCTGACATCGAAAAACCGCTTGCGGGCCGGTGCAACATGCAGCGTCGGGACCACCTCCGCTGCGGAAGCGGGCGCAATTGCCGGTTCCGCCTTTTTGACACCCGAGGCATCCTCGAGATAGGCGACGAAAGCCTCTTCCAGCGTTGCGGCATTCCGGCTTTTGGTGATCGCGTCAGGCGTATCGCTGATCAACACCTTGCCGGCATGCATCAGCGAAATCCGGTCGCAGCGCTCCGCCTCATTCATGAAATGGGTGGAGATGAAGATGGTGACATTGTCGTTACGCGAGAGATCGGCGAGAATCTGCCAGAAGCCGTCCCGCGCCACCGGGTCTACACCGGAGGTCGGTTCGTCGAGGATGAGAATGTCAGGCGAATGGATCATCGCGACCGCAAGTGACAACCTTTGCCGGATGCCGAGCGGCAGGTCGTCCGGCAGCGTCTCCATGACCGTGCCGAGATCAAAGCGCTCCACCATTTCGGCGATACGCGGCTGGATTTTCTCCTCCGGCAGCTTAAACAGCCGCGTATGAAGATCGAGGTTCTGGCGCACCGTGAGTTCGGAATAGAGCGAAAATGCCTGGCTCATGTAACCGACGCGGTGACGGATCGCCATGTCGCTGGCATCCACCTTATGGCCGAAAAGCTTCGCCTCGCCTTCACTGGCGGCCAGAAGCCCGGTCAGCATCTTCATGGTGGTGGATTTTCCGCAGCCGTTCGAGCCGAGAAAGCCGAAAATCTCGCCGCGCGGAATTTTGAAGCTGACATTGTCGACAGCGGTGAAATCACCGAAGCGCATGCTGAGATGCGAGGCCTCGATGGCATAATCACCCTCGCCGGTCACCTTGCGCGGCGCGATATGCACCCCGTGATAACCCTTACGCTTTTCTTCCGGAAGAAGCGCGATGAAAGCTGCATCGAGATTGGCGGCGGAGGTGCGGTCCAGCAGTTCGGCGGGCGAGCCGGTGGCAAGAATCTTGCCGCCATCCATGGCGACCAGCCAGTCGAAACCGGCGGCCTCTTCCATATACGCCGTCGCGACAATCACGCTCATACCCGGACGGCCGGCACGGATGGAGCTGATCAGCTCCCAGAATTGCCGGCGCGACAGCGGATCGACGCCCGTCGTCGGCTCATCGAGAATGAGCAGGTCAGGATCGTGGATCAGCGCGCAGCAGAGCCCTAGCTTCTGCTTCATGCCGCCGGAAAGCTTCATGGCCGGCCGGTCGGCAAAAGGTTCAAGGCCGGTACTTTTCAGCAACTCGGCAATGCGTGCCTTCCTCTCCTTGCCATCCTGCCCGAACAGTCTACCGAAAAAGTCGATATTTTCGAAGACCGAGAGGGTTGGATAAAGGTTCTTGCCGAGGCCCTGCGGCATATAGGCGATACGCGGGCAGGTATCCTCGCGGTGGCGAGGATCAGACATATCGCCGCCCAGAACCTCCACCTTGCCCTTCTGTATGGCGCGTGCGCCGGAAACCAGAGACAGCAGACTGGATTTACCGACACCGTCAGGCCCGATAAGGCCGATCATCCGTCCGGCTGGAATTTCAACCGATATGTCGGCAAGCGCAACCGTGCGGCCAAAAGCCAGCCGTACATCCGTCAACCGTGCGACCGGCGCGGCTGGATCGTTTTTAGTATTCGTCGCGGAGGGCGTGACCATCGCGGCCACCCTCACTTCACGAGATTGCGTTCGAGGTTCTCCGGCCACGCGGCCTTCGGATCAAGCCGGACATAGGCCATGCCGGGAAGACCGGTTTTGACGTACTGAATATACTTCTGCAACAATTCCTGCGGGATTTGTGCCCGCACCCGGAAGGTGAGCTTCTGGCGTTCCTCCTCGGTTTCAACCGTCTTTGGCGTGAATTGCGCGACATCGGCGACGAAAGAAACCCTGGCGGGAATGGTATATTGCGGCGCGGCGTCGAGAATCAGACGGACATCGGAGCCCATGGACGTGCGGCCGGCCTCGGCCGTTGGCAGAAAGAACGTCATATAGACATCGCCGAGATCAACGAGGTTCAGAACCCGTCCGCCGGCGGAGAGCACCTCGCCGGGCTGAGCGATGCGATATTGCACACGGCCGTCGCGGGGCGATTTCAGCGTCGCATCGGCTATATCGGTCTCGATGCTCTCAATATCGGCCTGCGCGGCATCCACAGCCGCTTCCGCATCGACGATCTGCGCCTTGGCGGCGTTGATTGCCGCATCCGAAGCCGCAAGCGAGGCCTGCGCCGAGGCAAGCGTGGCGCGGGCGGACTGTTCTGCCGCCTCGCTGTCATCGACGATCTGCTGCGACACGGCATTGCCGGTCAGCAGCTGTTTTGAGCGGGCATAGGTCTTGGAAGCGGAATCAAGCTGGGCCTTGCGCTGCTCCACCACCGCAAGCGCAGAGGTCTTTTCCGCCTCCCGCTGGGCAACGAGGCTGTGGGCGGTATCGATCGCGATCTTCGCGCGGCGAAGCTGCGCTTCCGCCTGACGCTTTTTGGCCTCCAGCTGGGCGGTATCCATCTGGGCAAGCACCTGCCCCGCCTTCACGAAATCGCCTTCGCGCACCATGATGTCCTGAAGGCGGCCGGCGGTCTTTGTGGAGATATCGATCTCGACCGCCTCGATCCGGCCGTTGCTCGCCACGAAACCGGAGGGCAGCCCCTCTGCCGTCAGCTTCGACCAGGCGAAATAGGCAGCAACGGCAAGAACCACAATCGCCACACCAATGAGCAAGCCTTTTTTAGACATCCGTCTTCCCCATAACCCCTAGAGTTTCAACCGTAATACGATGAAACCGAAGAAGCCAGCCACCTTTACGTTCATAATTCGTACCTGATATTTCCCCTATTGCAGGGAGAAAGACCGGCTCTGGGGCTTTTTTAGATGAGGGAGCGCCTCAAGGCTTTGACACATGTCAAGTGAACCGTAGATGCAGACGAGACCGCGCAATCGATATTCGTCACCCCCGACTTGATCCGGGGTCTAGTGCGATCAAGTCATTGATCGCGATAGACTCTTTTCACGGCGCAGACGCGCCGTGGCTGGATGCCGGACCAAGTCCGGCATGACGGAGGAGAGACCTTGCACTTTGCGCTATCGCGCTGAGACCGCAGGGTGAACCTGCGGCCTTGCTTATACCACCGCGATCAAGCCTTACACCGCCCGCGCCCGCTTCACCTCCGCTTGCGTCCACTCCGGCAGCCAGTCGCGATGGGCGAGCAGAAGGTCGTCCACCAGCGACCATATCTGGTCGAGGTCCAGTTCCGCCGCCGTGTGTGGGTCCATCATCGCCGCGTGGAAGATGTGCTCGCGGTTTTCGGTCATCAGCGCCCGAACCGTCAGTTCCTGCACATTGATGTTGGTGCGCATCAGGGCGGTCAATTGCGGCGGCAATTCGCCGATGAAGGTGGGTTGCACGCCGTTATGATCGACGAGGCATGGCACTTCCGCCGCGCAATCCGATGGCAACGAGGTGATGCAGCCATTGTTGCGCTGGTTGCCATAGATGACGGAGGGTTCGCCGGTCCAGACCGAATTGATGATGGAGGAGGCATATTCCTTGGACTGCTTGACCTCGATCTTCTCGGCCGAACGATAGGCCGCCGCCTGCCCCTTCCAGCGTTCGATCTGTTCGATGCAGCGCTTGGGATATTCGTCGAGCGGAATGCCGAATTTCTCGATCAGGTCCTCGCGGCCTTCCTTTATGAAATAGGGCGTATATTCGGCGAAATGCTCCGAGCTTTCGGTGACAAAATAACCGAGCCGCGTCAGCATTTCATAACGCACCTTGTTGGGGCAGCGCGGGTTCCAGCCGGGCTTGGGGGCACGGCCTTCGCGGTAACCGCGCACGAGATCGGGATAGAGGTTCCTGTAGCTGCCGTCGGGCTGGCGATGTTCGAATTCCAAGAAAAACGCCATGTGGTTAATGCCGGCCGAACGATAGCGGATTTCCTCGTAAGGGATATCAAGATCGTGGGCGAGTTCCATCGCCGTGCCCTGCACGGAATGGCAAAGGCCGACCTGCCGGATCGTCGGGTATTTCTCGGCAATCGCCCAGGTATTGATTGCCATCGGGTTCACATATTGCAGCATGATGGCGTTGGGGCAGACGGCGAGGATATCTTCGCAGATTTTCCACAGATGCGGTACGGTGCGAAGACCGCGCATGATGCCGCCGACGCCGAGCGTATCGGCAATGGTCTGGCGCAGGCCATATTTGCGCGGCACCTCGAAATCGGTGACCGTGCACGGCTCGTAACCGCCGATCTGGAAGGCGACGACGACGAAATCGGCACCGGCAAGCGCCTTTTTCTGGTCAGTATAGGTCTCGGCTTTGGCCTTTGCGCCCAATGTCGAAATCAGCTTGTTGACGACGATGGCGCTTTCTTCCAGCCTTTCGCGATTGATGTCCATCAGGGCGATGGTGGCGCCGGACAGGGCCGGACGCTGCAGCACGTCACCGATGATGTTCTTCATGAACACCGTGGAACCTGCGCCGATAAATGTGATCCTGGGATTTCTTGCCATGTCTACCTCCGGCATTGGGAATTCAAGCGATTTCGAAGGCGGCCCTTACAAGCCGCTGAGTATATTCGGTTTTTGGGTGGGTAAGAACGTCCTCGACGGGCCCTTCCTCGACAATCCTGCCGCCTTGCATGACGATGACGCGGTGGCAAAGTGCGCGCACCACCTTCAGGTCGTGCGAGATGAACAGGTAGCTCAGGCCCCGCTCATCCTGCAGCTTGCGCAGGAGATCGATGATCTGCGCCTGCACGGAAAGATCGAGCGCCGAGGTCGGCTCGTCGAGCAGGATGAATTCCGGTTCCAGCGCCACGGCGCGGGCAATAGCGATACGCTGGCGCTGGCCGCCGGAAAATTCGTGCGGGAAACGCGAGAGGATATTGCCGGGCATGCCGGCCGCCTCAAGCGCGTCGCGCACCCGCTCCAGCCTTTCGGCCTTGGTTCGCCCAAGACCGTTGACGACAAGACCTTCCTCGATGATCTGGCCGATGGTCATGCGCGGATTGAGCGAGGCGAAAGGGTCCTGAAAGACGATCTGCATACGCGAACGCAAAGGCCGCATTTCGGCGCGGGAGCGGCCATCGACCCTCTGCCCGTCAAAGACCACCTCGCCGCCCACCGGCTCGTTCAGCCGCAGCAGCGATTGCCCGAAAGTGGTCTTGCCGGAACCGGATTCACCAACCAGCCCCAGCGTCTCGTGCCGCCTGAGGGTCAGGCCGAGGCTGTCGACGGCGATCAGTTCTTTCAGTTCCGGTTTGAACAAACCGCCGTAACGCATCATGAAGGAAACGCGTACACCGCTTGCCGTCAGCAGCACGCCGGGATTTTCCGGCAGCGGTTTCGCCGTGCCATGCGGTTCGGAGCCGAGCAGCTTCTTTGTGTAGGGGTGCTGCGGCCCGGCGAACAGCTTTTCCGTGGTGTTGTGCTCGCGCATCTCGCCATGCTGCATGACGTAGACGTAGTCGGAAAACTGCTTCACGATCGTCAGATCATGGGTGATGAGCACCACCGCCATGCCGCGCTTCTGCTGAAGATCGCGGATAAGGTTGAGGATTTGCGCCTGCACCGTCACGTCAAGCGCGGTGGTGGGCTCATCAGCAATCAGCACGTCCGGATCGTTGGAGAGCGCCATGGCGATCATCACGCGCTGCCGCTGGCCGCCGGACAGCTGATGCGGATATTGTTTCATCCGCGCTTCAGGTTCTGGGATTTGCACCTGCCGCAAGAGATCGAGCGCCCTCGCCTCGGCCTGCTTCCTGCTCAGTTTCGAATGAACGCGGATCGCCTCGACGATCTGGCTGCCGATCGTGTAGATCGGGTTGAGCGAACTCATCGGTTCCTGAAAGATCATCGAGATGCGGTTTCCACGCAACGCCCGGCGCTGGCGGCTCGAGAACTTCAATATGTCATCGCCGTTAAACCGCACGGTCGCGGATTTCGAAACGGAAGCCCGCTTGGTCAAAAGACCCATCACCGTGCGCGCGGTCACCGATTTTCCGGAACCGGATTCGCCCACAATGGCGATCGTCTCGCCGCGATAAAGCTGGAAGGAAATGTCTTTCACGGCCTCAACAGTCCCGTGTTCCACCTTAAAGGACACAGCAATGTTGCGGGCATCGATGATGGCGTCATCCTCGCGGTCATCGACGTCGAAACGAAGGGCCGGGGCGTAGGCGTTGTTCTGCAAAGCAACCATGACACGCTCCTCTCAATAGGGATCGACGGCATCGCGCAGGCCATCGCCCAGCGCGTTGAAGGCGAAGACTGTGACAAGCACGAAACCGACCGGGGCGAGAATCCATGGATAGGAACCGATGACGGAATAGGTCGCGGTATCCTGCAGCATCAGCCCCCAGGAAATCAGCGGCGGCTTCACCGCAAAGCCGAGGAAACCGAGGAAGGATTCCAAGAGCACGACACTTGGAATATGCAGGGTGACGGCAACGATCACATGGCTCATCACATTCGGCAGAATGTGCTGGAATATGATGCGCCTGTCGGTGGCCCCGACGGCAATGGCGGCGCGCACATAATCGATACGCGCGAGCGCCAGCGTCTTGCCGCGTACCTCGCGCGACATCTGCGCCCAGCCGAGCGCCGACATGACGCCGACCACGAAGACGAGGAATACGGTTGTCGGGGCGGTGACCGGAATAAGCGAGGTCAGCGCGAGATAAAGCGGCAATTGCGGGAAAGCGAGCACCACTTCCACGAAACGCTGCACCCAGGCATCCAGCGGGCCGCCGAAATAGCCAGATATCAGACCGACACTGGTGCCGATGACGGTGACGATGGCCACAACGCTGAGCGCGATGGCAAGCGAGATACGCGAACCGTAGATGGCGCGCGACAGCACGTCGCGTCCGAATTTATCGGTTCCGAGAAGATGCACCGGCTTGCCGTCCGTCGAGCCGAAGAAATGGCGGCTCATCGGAATGAGACCCAAAAGCCTGTATTCCGCGCCTTTGACGAAGAAACCGAGATAGACGGGATTGTCGTAATCCGGACCGACGATGGGTTGGAAGGTGACCGGATCAAGCTCTTCCGTTTCGGCAGTCGCGTAAACGCGGGGGAACGGACTGAACTTTCCGTCCTTGTCCGAAAACCGCACCACCTGCGGCGGCGAGAAGCTGGCATTGGTTTCAAGCGGGTTCATCGGCGCGAAGAAATCGGCGAAAATCGCAATCAGGATCAGCAGCACCACCAGCACCAGCCCGATCATGCCGGTGAATGAGCGCCTGAGACGCCGCCATACCAGCGCGGGATAGGACTCATTACCCTCCGTGCCGCGTTCAGGCTTGGGGGTGATGGCGGTTTCGTTTTTCACTTCGTCAAACGCCATCATCTCAGGCCCTCCCGAATTCGCGAACGCGTGGGTCAAGCATGGCAAGCAGCATGTCGGCGATGATGTTGCCGACGATCAGCGTCGCGGCCAGCACCATCATGAAGGTCGCGGTGACATAGACGTCGCCCACGGCCATGGAGCCGACGATGGCCGGACCGACGGTCGGCAGCGCAAAGATGATGGCCGTCTCGATTTCACCGCTCAACATGTAGGGCAGCACGACGCCCTGATACATGACCAGCGGGTGCACGGCATTCGGCACCGCGTGGCGCATGATGACCGCACCTTCCGAAAGACCCTTGGCGCGTGCCGTCTCGACATATTGCGCGTTCAGCGTATCGAGCAGATTGCCGCGCATCACCCGCATATTGTAAGCCAGCCCACCGAAGACGGCGATGGCGACCACCGGCCAGACATGGCTGACGAGATCGACGAATTTGCCCCAGGACCACGGTGCACCGCCATATTGCGGCGAGAAGAAGCTGCCGATCTCCGACACGTCGAAATGAAACACCATGAGATAGACGAGGATCAGCGCCATCAGGAAGCGCGGGATCGTCATGCCGAGGAAGGCGATGGTGGAGAGCAGATTGTCGACCCAGGAATATTGTCGTGTCGCCGCCCAGATGCCGAAGGCGATGCCGAGGATCGATGCGAAGATGTGGCAGACCAGCGCCAGCGCAATGGTGCGCGGCAGACGTTCGCCAACCACATCGGCAACCGGCTTGTTGTAATAGAAGCTGTAACCGAAATCGCCGCGCGTCACGATGCCGCCGATCCAATTGAAATATTGAATGACGAGCGGCTTATCGAGACCGTGTTCGATACGATAGGCCTGTGCCTGCGCTTCCGCCTGTTCGAAGGACGCCCCGCCCTGGTTCATCAGCTGCGAGCGGATGTAATCGGCATAGTCGCCAGGCGGCGCCTGGATGATGGCGAAAGTCACCACGCTCAGGATCAAAAGCACCGGAATGGCGGATGCAACGCGTATCGTCAGAAATCTCAGCATCGAGGGTTTTCCTCCGTTTGGGCGGCCGTGATGAATAAAGGACCGCCTTCGTGTCTCCGGCCGCGCTTCACGCGCGACCGGTACCGGGTGTTCTCCGGGAGGAGTTCTAGTTGATCGGTCCGCCCTCGCCCGGCTTGCCGGGAAGCTGCTGCGGGAAGAGTTCGTACTTGCCCTGCTTATCGGCCGCGACCCACAGGCGTTCGCGGATGATGGCGTCTTCAGCCCAGTTGAACATGAAAATTGGTGTACCCTGCGGCACGTTGGAGAAGCGTTTGTTGACGATGAGCGCGCCGGGATATTCGGTGAGACCAATCGTATAGAGGTTCTGCGTATAGACCTTCTGATATTGCTTCATCAGGTCCGCCCGTTCGGCATTGTCCTGCGAGGAGATGAATTTCCGCACGATGTCGGCCATCTCCTTCTCGAACGGCATCAGGTCGAGTTCCTTGCCCTCCGGTGCGCGGTGGTTCCAGCTGGTGCGCGGGCCGACAGGGGCAAGCTGCTCGGTATTCTGCACCACGGAGGAAAGCTCGGTGGAGTTGCGGCGCACCAGCCAGTCGAACTGCCCGCCATAATGGGCCGCGTCACGCTGGTTGGAATCGAGGCTGTTGATGACGACGCGCAGGCCGAGTTTCGCCATCTGGCCGACGAGACCTTCCGCAAGGCTCTTGTCCGTCGCGTAACCGTTATTGACCAGAAGGGTAATCTCGACATTACGGCCACCCAGCGTTTCCTTGGGGAAATTCAGGAAACCATCGCCATCGGTGTCCTTCAGGCCGATAGACGCCAGTGCCGCCTTGGCACCCTCGAGGTTGAAGGGGTAATAGACCGTGGAGGCGCGATCATAAAAGCTGGTGCCCGACGAAATGCCGCCCGGATAGATCGCCGTGAACGGCCCCTTTACCAGCGAGTCACCGATCGCCTTGCGATCGAGAGCAGAGGTGACGGCCTGACGGAACACCTCGTTGCGGTTCAACTCACGGATCGCCTGTCCGCGCTCGTCCGGATTGCCCCAGCCATTGGCGGAGAAATTCATCTGCAGATTATAACCGATGAGGCGCGGCCCGAAGGCAAGGCGTGCCGGCGCATTGGGATCGGCGGCGCGTTTCAGCGAGGCGACAAAATTTTCCGGCTGTTCGAGATTGGAGAAATCGCCCGATCCCGCCACGGCCTGCACATCGCGGTCCGCCCAGGTGGAAAGCTTGTAATGAACTTCGTTCAAGTAGGGCAGCTGCTGGCCCTTTTCATCCACCTTCCAGTAATAGGGATTACGACGCAAAACAATGAGATCGTCGGGCCGATATGACACCGGCACCCATGCGCCCATGACCGGCATGTTCATATATTCCGGCGGGAAAGCATTCTTGAACTGATTATAGGTGTTCTTGGAATATTTCGGATGCTGGGGCTTCAAGATATGCGACGGCCCGGGGCAGAAGCTCGGATAGGCCATGGTGTAGAGATACTGCTTGGGAAAAGCCGCCTTGAAGGTCCATTCGACGGTATAGTCATCGATCTTTTTGAGCGTCGTTCCCTCACCGAAAGCCTCGGGCGATGCACCGCCGCCGAGCGGGGAGACATTGGGATCGACGACCGCATCTTCCCAATAGAACATCACGTCATCGGCGTTGAAGGCTTCGCCATCCGACCACTTCGCGCCCTTGACGAGATGCATTGTCAGCTTGTGGCCATCCTCAGACCATTCCCAGCTTTTCGCCAGATTGGGCAGCGGTTCGGTGTCCTTGGCATCCACTTGGAAGAGCGGCGCGGTGCGCGTCAGGCATTCGGAAAGGGCGATATCGATGCCGCCCCAGCCCTGGCTCTGGCCGGCAATGTAGTTCCAGCCCTCGGGCCGGCCACCAACCACATGGCGCATGGTGTCACCATAAACGCCGACGCCGTCGGGCATATTTCCGGTCTTGTAGACCAGCGGTTCTTCCGGCAGGCGCTCTTTCAAAGGCGGTAGCTTGCCGGCCTTCTCGAATTTTTCGGTGATCCAGTCGGGTTCGCTATAGCTCGGCAGCGCCTTGAATTCGAGGATCGAATCGCGCGCGACATAATTGATCTTGCCTTCGGCCGGAAATTGCGGCGGTTCGGGCGGCGTGCTGGTCTCGAAGGCATTCGCATTGAGTGCGATCATCGAAACACCTAGACCCAGTGCCGAGATGATACGGATCCTGCGTTGAAGTAACATCGTCATTCCTCCCAAATGGCAGCTCTTCCACCGCCCACCCTCTGTGATCGTTATGACCGGACGGCGGACTCCCTTCCGCCGCCGGCCTGTTTCCATGCTTTTCCTCAGACAGCCTTTTTCAGAGCTGATTTTTCGGCCCTCAACTCCTCAATGGAGCGCACATTGCGGCGAGCAGCACCGGCCCAGTCCCGCGTCTTTACGGTGGATTTCGCCAGCCGCTCCTTCGCCGCCGGCACGGCATCGGCGTATTGCGGCAGCCAGCGTGCCTGCGCGACGACCATTTCGTCCACCATCTGCCAAACCTCCTCCGGGGTCGCGACGGCGCCCACCAGCGGGTCATGCAGCACGGCGAGCTTCAGGAGATCGATATCGCCGCTCACCGCCGCATGGACAGACATGCGCTGAACATTGATCGAGGCCATGCAAGTTGCCGCGCAGGCTTCCGGTAGAGTTATGCCGGAGACCATGTTGATGCCGAAACGGTCGACGAAACCGGGGGATTCGATGATGGCATCGGCCGGCAGATTGCTGATGACGCCGTTGTTCTTGACGTTGAAGTGACCGCGATAGACACGTCCCGTCTCCAGTGCTTCCAGAATGTGGCTCGCATGTTCGTTGGAGCGCTTTGCCGGATCGATCGGCTTGGCGGCCGAGGCAAGGAACTGCGGGAATTCGGTTTCGAACCAGTTGCGCGTTTCGGTGGAGTGGCGCAGATAACCGCCGGTTTCGCCGTGGATCCAGTCGGACATGTCGATCCAGCGGGCGATCTCGTCAGGCCGCTTGCGATACCACGGCAGATATTCGGAGAGGTGGCCGTTGCTCTCGGTCGAATAGACACCGAAGCGCTTCAGCACATCGATGCGCAGCTTTTCCTGCTGCGAAAAGACCGGATGCGCTTCGAAGGCGGCAACCAGCTCGTCTTTTCCGATCTTTCGGCCGTTGAGCCTGAGGTCGATGAACCATGTCTGGTGGTTGATGCCAGAGCAGATGTAATCCAACTCGGACAGGGATTTCGCGCCGAGGATTTCAGCGATCTGTTCCGCGCCGTGCTGAACGCCATGGCAGAGACCGACCGTATCCACCTTGCCATATTCGATGGCCGCCCAGGTGTTCATGGCCATGGGGTTGGCATAGTTCAGGAATTTTGCGCCCGGTGCGGCAACTTCGCGGATATCCTTGCAGAAATCCAGAATGACGGGAATGTTGCGCTGGCCATAGAGGATGCCGCCGGCGCAGATCGTATCGCCCACGCACTGGTCGATGCCGTATTTTAGCGGAATACGGATATCGTCCGCATAGGCTTCGAGCCCGCCGACCCGCACGCAGCTGATGATGTATTTCGCGCCCGCCAGCGCCCGGCGGCGATCGGTATCGGCCGTCACCTTGACGGGGAAACCATTGGCCTCGACGATCTTTTCAAGGATCGCCCTGATCATATCGAGATTGTGCTGGCTGATATCCGTCAGCGCGACTTCGATGTCGCGAAATTCCGGCACGCACAGGAGATCGGTGAACAGCTTTTTCGTGAAACCGACGCTGCCTGCGCCAATAATAGCGATTTTGAAACTCATAACACCACCTCTGTTGCAAATCGAACGGGTGAAACGGGCCTGGGGATCATGAAATGGCGCTGCAGAAAAATACCCGTGAGAATCCCGGAAAACCGGCCTTCCTCCCAATTTTTCAGCAACAATATCCCGCTGGCTGTCTCCTCGGATCGGGATTATGCGTATAAAGACGGATAGGACCAGAGAAGGATTATGCTTTCATGGGTAATTTTGTGCTGCGTGATTTGATCGATCAGGGGCCTGGCATGCGCACCGTCTCGCTGCCGCGTGGCCGACAGACGCTGCACACCATGCCGACCAGCAGCGGTTATGAAATTCGCCGAGGCGGCAATTACGACTGGGACGGGCGCAAACGCGGCCAGACGCCCTTCACGGTCCTGCAATATTGTATCAGCGGACAGGGCAACCTGCGTTACGAGAACCGCCACTATGTGGTGAGGCCGGGCGAAACCCTGCTGCTGCTCATCCCCCACAATCATCGCTATTGGCTGGAAGACGGCAAGGAATGGGAATTCTTCTGGATTTCCATGAATGGCGAGGAAGCCCTGCGCATCCACCGCAACATTCTTTCCGTCACCGGCCCGATCCTCAAACTCCAGCCCGAAACCATCGATCACCTTGCCGAATGCTGCTCGCGCCTCGTGAACGGCGCGGAAACGCCGGGGGCCGCTTCCGCCGTCGCCTATGAGGCGGCGATGACGCTTTATGACGACGTCTTCGGCTCGCACCCCTCCTTCGGCGGTGAATATCGTACCCTGCAGCAGGTGCTGAGCTACATCGACAGCCATCTCGGCGAGCGGCTTTCGGTGAGCGACCTTGCAGCCGTCGCGGGCCTCAGCCGGGCGCATTTTTCCCGTATCTTCACGGCAAGCGAAGGCCTGCCGCCGGCGGAATTCGTCTTGCAGCGGCGGCTCCGGCGTGCAGCCAAACTTCTCACCACCGCCGCGAACATTCCTATCAAGGAGGTTTCAGTGCTGTGTGGGTTCGAGGATCCGAACTATTTCTCGAAGGTCTTTCGCAGGCTCTACGGCATCAATCCGAGCGAATTCCGCACCACCGGCATGTATGCGAGCGTTCGGCAGAGTTGAAGGAAACGCGACTTGGTTTTGACATGTTTCAGGCGATTAGGGATGGGCGTTACGCCCTTTTTGGAGAACGTCGAGGTGAACAGCAAAATCAGGACGATCCTCGTCTTTCCGATCAGGGCCATCATCGTTTTCGCCCTTGTTCTCGACGGCATTTTCCGCCCGCTTTATCGGCCGATCATCCAGGCCATATCAAGCCTGACATTGATCCAGCGGCTGGAAAACCGGATCGCGCGGCTGCCGCGCCTTGCCATTCTTCTCTGTCTTGCCGTTCCTTTTGCGATTGCCGAACCGATGAAGATCGTCGGTCTCATCCTCATCGCCCACGGCGCTTTCAAGTCGGGATTGGTTCTGGCGATCCTGGCCCATCTCTCGACCTTCCTGATTGTAGAGCGCATCTATCACGCGGGCCGGGAAAAGCTGCTTACATACGGGTGGCTCGCCTGGATCATGCGCTATGTGCGCTTTGCCCGCGCCTTCTACGATCGCGCCAAGGCTTCTGCCCTGAGCTGGATCCGGATCCGCCTCCTAGCGCAGCAGCGGTAACAGTCACCGTTTGCGTCGCAATCGCCGTAGAAGGTATTCCGCAAGCGCGGTCGATTGCAGCGAAACGAGGATGATGACGACGCCGAGCACGACGCGGGTTTCGGGCACCTCATCGAACAGGAAATATCCGACAGCGGTCACGAACAGGATCGACAGATAACCGACGGGCGCAAGCACACTGGCATCGGCGATACGATACGCCCGCAGAAAACAATATTGCCCCAGCTGCGCCAGCAATCCGATGGCAAGCAACGGAATCCAATCGAACGACGCCACCGGCTTCCATGTCCAGAGTGCCGGAATGGCTGTGATGACGGCCAACCCGACCGTATAAAACACCATCATGACCGTGGTGTTCTCCTGCCGCAGCGCCCGGGTCTGGATCACCGCGAGCGCGCCGAACACCACCGATACCAGAACGACAATCACGCCCACGCCAAACTCCGCGCCATCAGGCCCGATGACAACCAGAACGCCGAGGAATGCAAGACAGGCTCCCGTCCAGCGAAAACGGCTCACGGTCTCGCCAAGAAAAGCAACGGCCATTGCCATCGTCACCAATGGCCGGGAAAAACCGACGGCATTGACGGTGGCAAGCGGCAAGAGGGTGATGGCGATGAAATTGCTGGTGAGTGCGATGGCATTGCAGCAGATGCGGAAAAGATTACGCCAGGGATATTTGACGCGCGCCATCTCTCCCCTGTGCCGCCAGATCAGCGGCAGGATGAAGATCAGACCGATCATCGCCCTTATAAAAACCAGCTGGAAGGCGGGATAGGTGACACCCTGCGCCTTGACGAGCGCGGTCATGCCACCTGAGACAAGGGTCATATCCAGCAACAGCCAGCCTATACCCGCGCGCGTATCCGTTTCGCGCGGGTTTTCCTGTTTCTCGCTTTGGCCGTCGCCATTCACGCCGGCTGCACGAGATTGGCCATCAGGCGGAATGCCCCCGGCACAAGCTTGTCCATCTGGTGATGCAGCACGAGGCTGGTATGGGTGTGCCTGCCCTTGCCGATGACGCCGGAAACCAGCGCGCCCTTCAGCGGCTGTTCATCGACATCATGCATGGCAAGTAGGGGCTCGTAGGCATCATCCCAGCGCGAAGCGAAATAGAGCCCGCGCTCCTTGTCCCAGCCCGCCCAGTCGGCGGCGTCGATGACATTGGGGCCTGTCAGCAGCAGATGATCGGGCAGCAGAGCCGTCACCTCCGCTTTTGGGTCCGTCACCCGCCAGCGCAGTGACGGCTTGCCGATTTCAAGACGCCGGACCGGCGTTGTCTCCGGGTTCCAGCCATCCGTCGGACGATGATAGAGCGTGACCAGATGCCCACCACTCTCCACGAAACGATGAAGCCTTTCCGTTGCCGCGGCGAGATCCCTGCGGATGCCGAAGGCGAATATGCCCACGACAATGGTAGTGAAGGTGGAGAGATCACCGCCGAGCGCCTGTGCGTCAAGTTCGGTGACATCGAGGCCCATTCGCGCAAGCCAGAGGCCCACCCTGTCGGCACCGCCGCCGACATAGCCCACACGCGCGCCCTCAGGAAGCTTGAGGTCCAGCGAGAGGATTTTGAGGGCGGAAGGGGCGAGAAACCTTGCCCTGCCGATATGGGGATAGGCGATGGGGGTAATCTGGAAGGCTGGTTGCGAACCGACGCTCGCTTCGATCTCAGCAAGGCCGGCCGCCATTTCCCCCGTACGTTCGGCCACCCAGTCGTTACCACTCTTGCGCACGCTCCAGCCACCGACAGTGCGAAAGGATACCGGTGCATCAGCACCCTTGATGTGCGCCTCAAAGCCCTGTGCGCCCTGCCCCTGCCCAAGCGGAACCAGAAGCGCCTCGGGTGAAATTGTCAGCGACTGCGCGGGTGTAACAAAAAACGGCTCCTCCAGATCGTAAAGGGCCGAGACGTCGCGTCCTTCAACCCTTGCGGACAGGCGCACAGATGCATGACCATTACCACCCGCTGCTTTCCAGTCCGGCTGGTAGAGCCCGGAAACCGGGGTATCCTGATCGGCGGCAAGCGAAAACACCAGTGTCTGGCCACGCGACTGAACCGACGACGAAACACCTGAAGGCAGGACCGGGTCGACCTCGACTTCAAATTCAGCCGCCCCATCGGCCAGTTCCACATAAAGAGCCGAGCTTCCCCCCGGAACGATCTCTGCCGGTTCGGCATAGGCCCGCTCGAAAAGATCGAGTGCAGTCAGAATGGCCGCATCAACCTGCGCCCGTCTGCGTGCGATCCTGTGCCCGTGCAACGCCTTGAAATCCGCACTCGCGGTCTCATCGACCGTCTGCAACAGCGCAGCCGCGTTCAGGAGTTGCGCCGTGATCCGTTGCCTGTCGGGAAAGGTCGAGATCGCCTCGGCAATGGTCCGTTCCGCCGCGACCAGCGCATTCGCCACTTCGGCATTCAGTCCCGGGAAAGCGGCAAGATCGGCAAGGGAAGACGGCAGATTGTCGAGGATCGAGCTTTCTTCGCCCCCCGCACCGCTGGCAAGTTCGAGATGCAGCGGCCAGACTTCCTGCGCCTGCTTCGGCCAATGGCCCATTCCCTGTGACGCGTGGTAATAACGCGACCACTCGCCGATGCGGTCATATTGCGCACCGGTTGCCTGTTCCTTGCCCGGCGCGTTCACCGTCAGCGTTGTTTCCGGCGGCGGTACTTCATCGTCATAGGTATCGCCCCCGCCCGACCATGCCGGAAGGTAGAACTTCGCCACCTGCCAAGGTTTGAGCCCCTCGGCGAAATGCTCCGGATAGGCTGAAGGATCAGCGGCCAGCGTGATCGCGCTTTTCGCCGCGCGCGTCATGGCGCGGTGGTGACCGTGCTGTCCCGGCACGTCGAGAAAGGTCGGAATGACGATATCAGGCCGCTCCTTGCGATAGGCGCGCACCAGCCTTTCGACGATGCGCTGCTGCCCCCAGCGGCCGAAGGTCTGGTCGCCATCCTTGGAGAAACCGAAATCGTGGATGATGTCGGCCGGGCCATGGCCGAGCCAGCTGATGTCAGCATCGATGACACGCGCGGCCTCCTCCAGCTCCCGTGACCGGATGACGCCGAGCGCACCCAGCCGCTCCGGCCCCAGCGCATTCTGACCGCCCTCGCCGCGTGTGGAGCAGGCGATGATGATCCGCATGCCGAGTTGCATGCGGAAATAGGCGAGCAGACCGTTCTGCTCATCATCGGGATGCGCGCCGGTATGCATGACCGTGACGGTGGATTTCAGCGCGCTCAGCTTGCGGTGCAGGCGAACGAGCCACGGATCGGCCATCTGCCGTTCGATGCGCTCCCGGGGGTTAAGCATGGGCGGTCTCCTCCAATATTCAGCCGGGCACCTGCGTTGCGGCGCCCGAGGACGTCTCGAGTTTTGGTGTGACGATATCGAACAGCGGCAGGGCGGCAGCGCCGAGTGCTGCCGTCAACTGTCCGGATTTGCCGTGCATGACGCGCGGCAGTTCCCGCTGCCTGCGGCTTGCGACCGAGGTCGGCAGATGTCCCATGCGCTGAATGATCTCGCTGATGATGGCTTCAGGCAGCGCGCCGCCGAGAATGACCGTCTGCGGATCGAGAATATTTTCGAGCATGGCAACCATGGGCGCCAGATGGGCCGCGGCGTCGTCGACCCACTCCAACACCACCGGATGGCCGGCCTTGAACAGGGCCTCGAGATCGTCAAGCTCCGTATCCGCAACACCGGCGCGCCCAAGTTTTTCCTTCAGGACGTAAGCCGAGGCATAGGCTTCGAGACATCCTCTCTGCCCGCAGGAAGGACAAGGCCTTCCCTTTGGTGAAACGGTGACATGGCCGATTTCGCCCGCATTTCCGAATGCGCCGCGATAGGGCGCGCCATCCTGAATGATCCCGAGGCCGATACCGACGCCGAAATAGATCATGCAGAAATTCGGGATCGCCAGCCCCGCGCCGAACAGGCGTTCGCCGACGGCAGCAGCCGTCGCATCGTTTTCCACCACCACCTGCTGGCCGCAGGCCTCGCTCAGCATCTGCCGGGCATCGATACCCACCCAGCCGGAAAGTGTTGTCGGCCCAACTGAGGTCATGCCATCGATCTCGAACGGGCCGGGCATGACAACGCCGGTCCCGAGCAGCCGGCAGCCGACATTCTTTGCAACCGCGGCATGTTCCGCCGCAAAGGTTTTGAGGATGGCTTCCGGCGTCGTATCCTTGAGAGGGGTGACACGTTGCGTACGCAACACGCCAGCGAGATCGAGGCCGACGGTGACCATGTGGTCTGCGGCGATCTCGACGCCAATCGTCGCCCCGCCGTCCGGGTTGACGGCGAACTGGATCGGCGGTTGTCCCCGCCCCGTGCGGCGGCGACCGAGTTCCTTCAGCAACTCCTCGCCCACCAATTCATCGACGATATTGGCGACCGCCTGCGGGGTAAGATGGGTGATCTTGGCAATCTGGGCGCGCCCGAGCGATCCGTGTCGCCGAACAAGGTCAAGGACGACTCGCCTGTTGTGCTCCCGGCTTCTCTCGGGATTTTTTCCGATTGCTACGGGATAAGCGTCCACCGTGTGCACCGTCATCTCTTCAACTTCCCGTCTCTTAGAAAATTCATAGCGTCGAATTGACGATAAGCGCAATATAATAATTCAAGTAAATTATCTTATTGACAAATGCCCGCCTTCAGAGAACCGTAGAGGGCGACCCGGGGGTTACGCTTGTTTGGGGCGGAAGAGGAAACTCCGTTGCCGGCAAATCGATGAGCGCGCGCGAAAGCGCGGATAAAGGGAACGATCGCTCCGCATCTGGAAGACCGGACGGAGGAAAAGGAGGCTTACATGCGCAGGGCAACTCTGTTCGCCGGCTTGGTTGCCGGTTTCAGCACATTTGCATTCAACGCCGCGCAGGCGGTTGAAATCGAATATTGGCAATATGTCTTCGACACACGCGTGAAGGCCATGGATGAGCTGATCGCGGAATTCCAGAAGGCCAATCCTGATATCACCGTCAAGCAGGTGACCTTTCCTTACGCCGACTACCAGACGCGCGTCATCGCCGCCAATCTTTCCGGCAAGGGCCCTGACGTGATGCAGCTTTTCTATGGCTGGCTGGACAAATTCGCAGCCGGCGGCATCTTGCAGCCGCTGCCGGCCGATACCTTCCCGCATGACAAGATCGAGAGCGAATTCTTCCCGATCGTCAGCGCCATGAAGCGCGGCGACGATTATTACGGCCTGCCGACGGCGGTTCGTTCGCTCGCGCTCTTCTACAACAAGAAGCTCTTCACCGAGGCCGGGCTTGATCCCGCCAATCCGCCGAAGACGCTCGATGAATTCGTCGCTGCCGCGGAAAAAATCGCCAAGCATGATGCCGCCGGAAACCTGACGGTTGCAGGTTCCACGCTCGACATGGGCGGCCAGGATCACCAATGGTGGCGTGAAGTGCTCATTCGCCAATATGGCGGCGAGCCCTATGCCGACAACGACCAGAAAGTGACCTATAATAGCGAGCCGGGCATTCAGGCGCTGAAATTTTATACCAGCCTGCAGCTTGAGAAGAAGATCGGCCAGGTGGGTTTCATGGATGAGGGCCAGGCCGCCTTCCGCGCCGGCAAGGCCGGCATGACCATCGACGGCACCTTCCGGCTGGGCTCGTTCCGCACCATCAAGGATTTCGAGTGGGGCGTGACCGAGCTTCCCACCAATGACAAGAACATCCGCTCCAACTATGCGAGCTATTTCGCCAACGGCATCAGCGCCAAGACCACGGGTGAAGAGCTTGAGGCTTCGAAGAAGTTCCTCGCCTATGTCTCCTCGCCGGAAGCCATGGCGATCTGGCTGAAGACGGTGGGCGAGCTGCCGGCACGGCGTTCTGCGGCGCTGACCGAAGCAAACCTGAAGGACCCGGTCTACGCGCCGTTCCTGAAGGGTCTGGAATATGCCCATACGACGCTGTTCATGGATGAGGCCGCCCAGCGGCAGAACGCCATCGACATGACAAACCGGGTGCTGCTCGAAGGTCAGTCGGTCGAAGATTCCATCAAGCAGGCAGCCGAAGCCGAGCAGGAAATCATCGACGCGGCGAAACCTTAACATCAAGGTCCGACCATGACAGCGATAGATCAACAGGGGGCGGCATCCGGCCGCCCCGGCGGCTCCTTCGGAGACCGTCTTTCCATGCGTACGAAAAGACTTTTGTGGATCTGGAGCTTTCTGGCGATCCCCATCCTGTTTTACAGCGTCATCCGGTTTTACCCGACGCTGCAGGCTTTCTACCTGTCCTTCACCAACTGGGACCTGCTCAGGCCGGCGAAGTTCATCGGCATCGCCAACTACGTCAAGCTGTTCAAGGACCCGCAATTCTGGAAGGTGTTCAAGAATACCTTCGCCTATCTCATCGTCGGCACGCCGATCAGCCTCGTTCTGGCTTTTATCATCGCCTTTTATCTCGACCGGGTGCGCATTCTGCACGGTTTCATCCGCGCGCTTTATTTCCTGCCCTACTTGACCACGGCCGCTGCCATGGCCTGGGTGTGGCGCTGGTTCTATCAGCCGCCGCCCATCGGCATCATCAACGACGTGCTCGGCCTCATCGGCATTCCGCAGCAGCCCTTCATCCGCTCCACCGATCAGGCGCTTTATTCGGTCATGGTGACCGCCATCTGGGCGGGCCTCGGTTTCCAGATCATCATCTTCATGGCCGGCCTGCGCGCCATCCCGACGACATTTTACGAAGCCGCCCGTATCGACGGTTTGGGTGAATGGGCAATTCTGCGCAAGATCACGCTGCCGCTCCTGAAACCCACCACCGTTTTCCTCGTGGTATTTTCCTCGATCGGCTTCCTGCGCATTTTCGACCAGGTCTATAACATGACCACCAATGATCCGGGCGGGCCGCTCGGTTCCACCAAACCGCTGGTGCTGATGATTTACCAGACCGCATTCAACTCCTATGCGATGGGCTATGCCGCTGCGCAGACGGTTGTCCTGTTCACCATTCTTCTCGTCGTATCGCTGATCCAGCTATGGGTCCTGAGGGAAAAGAAATGAGCGAAGCGTCGCCACTCTCCCACGCCCGTATCCGCCCCGGCCGCATTCTGACCTGGACGCTGCTGTTCATCGGCGGCCTGATCATGGTTTCGCCGCTGCTCTTCATGTTCGCGACCTCGTTCAAGACGGCGGATCAGGTTTACGATCTACGTCTCATTCCGGCCGCGCCGACGCTTGCAAACTACATCACCGTCATGGCTGACGGCCGCTTCCTGCGCTGGTTCTTTAACTCGATGTTCGTTGCAGTCCTCGTCACCGTGTCCAACTGCTTTTTCGATAGTCTGGTCGGTTATACGCTGGCGAAATTCGAGTTTCGCGGCCGTTATTTCATCTTCCTCGCGATCCTGTCGACACTGATGATACCGACGGAAATGCTTGTCATTCCCTGGTATCTGATGTCCAGCCAGCTGGGCTGGCTCGACAGCTACTGGGGTATCATGTTCCCGGGCATGATGACGGCCTTCGGCACCTTCCTGATGAAGCAATTCTTCGAGACGGTTCCGAACGACTTCCTCGAGGCGGCGCGGGTGGATGGGCTGAACGAGTTCCAGATCTGGTGGAAAGTCGCGCTGCCGCTGGTCACGCCGGCGCTCTCCGCACTCGCGATCTTCACCTTCCTCGGCAACTGGACGGCCTTCTTCTGGCCGCTGATCGTCACGACCAGCAAGGAGCTTTACACGCTGCCGGTCGGGCTTTCGAGCTTTGCTGTGGAACAGCAGATCCAGTGGGAAATGATCATGACGGGCGCAGCCATTGCGACCATCCCTACCCTCATCGTCTTCATCGTCCTGCAACGCTACATCGTTCGCGGTGTGATGCTGGCGGGCCTGAAAGGATAATATCATGGCCGATATCAACCCGCGCCAGTCGGATACCAGCAAGTTCCCCGATCCAGTTTACAAGGAAACCGTGCTGCGCCCGCTTTTTGACGGCGCCAAGAACCACCATGTCGACGGCTTCCGCCGCATAGACCGCGCTCATCTCGTCATGCTGCGAGAAACCGATATTCTCGATGCCGAAACCGCAGCGAAGATCGCCGGCGCGCTTGAGGATATCGACAGGACCATCGAGCCCTCCGAGCTCGTCTATACCGGCGAAGTCGAGGATTTCTTCTTCCTGATCGAGAAGGAACTGAAAGCCCGCATCGGCGTCGATGTCGCCGGCCGCCTGCACACGGCCCGTTCGCGCAACGATATCGATCACACGCTGTTCAAGATCGGCCTGAAGGACAAGATCGACACGCTCACCGCCAAGGCGCGGGTTTTGCTGAATGCGCTGATCGATGCCGCCGAGCGTAATCAATCCACGCTGATCGTGGCCTATACGCATGGGCAGCCGGCCCAGCCCACCACCTTCGGCCATTACCTTTCCGCCGCCATCGAAGTGTTGATCAGGGATATCGACCGCTTCGCGGAGGCACGCCGCATCGTTGATCTTTCACCGATGGGCGCTGCCGCCATCACCACCTCGGGCTTTCCCATCGATCGGGCACGCGTTGCCGAATTGCTGGGCTTTGCCGCGCCGCTGCGCAATTCCTATTCCTGCATCGCCGCCGTGGATTATACGACCGCGACCTATGGCGCGATCGAACTGATGTTCCTGCATCTCGGCCGGCTCATTCAGGACTTCCAGTTCTGGACGAGTTTTGAGGTTGGCCAGATCTATGTACCGAATTCGCTGGTGCAGATTTCCTCGATCATGCCGCAGAAGCGCAACCCGGTGCCGATCGAACATCTGCGCCACCTCGCAAGCCAGACATTCGGCCGGGCGCGAACCGTGCTGGATGTGATGCATAATACGCCCTTCACCGACATGAATGACAGCGAAGGTGAGACGCAGGAGATGGGTTACGAAGCTTTCGCTTCTGCGGGCCGGGTTCTCGATCTTCTCGCCAGCCTCGTTGGCCAGATCAGCATCGACCCTGAACGGGTTGACCAGAATATTCGTCGATCCTGCATCACCATCACGGAACTGGCGGATTCGCTTGTCCGCATCGAGGATCTGTCGTTCCGCCAGGCGCATGAAATTGCCGCGACCGTCGCCAAAAGCGTCGTTGCGCTGAAGGGCGATCTGCCGAATGACGGTTACCAGCCGTTCCTTAGGGCTTTCAGCGAGCTGACAGGACGCGAGACCGGCATCGATGAGGAAAAGTTCAGACAGATCGTCTCGCCGGAACACTTCGTCGCGGTGCGCAGCCGCTTCGGCGGCCCGGCACCCGAACCAATGCGGGAGGCGACAGCGGCCTATCGCGACAGGCTCGGCGCCTTTGCGGCGGAAGCACAGCGGTTCGCCGATCATGAGGCAGCGAAGGCCGCCGAACTGGCAGAGAAATTCACCGCCCTGACGGGAGCGCGATAATGGCGACAATCGAACTCAATCAACTCGTGAAGCGCTACGGCAAGGTCGAGGCGGTGAAGGGCATAGACCTTGCCATTGAAGACGGCGAATTCGTCGTATTCGTCGGCCCGTCCGGCTGCGGAAAATCCACCACGCTGCGCATGATCGCTGGGCTGGAGGAGATTTCCGACGGAACGCTGAAGATCGCCGGCAACGTCGTCAATGAGAAAGAACCGAAACAGCGCAACATCGCCATGGTGTTCCAGAACTATGCGATCTATCCGCATATGACAGTTCGGCAGAACATCGGTTTCGGACTTTACACCGCAAAGCTCGACAAGACGGAAAAGAACCGGCGCATCGAAGAGGCCGGCCGGGTGCTGGGGCTGGAAGCCCTGCTCGACCGTCGTCCTGCGGCCCTCTCGGGTGGCCAGCGGCAGCGTGTCGCCATCGGCCGCGCCATGGTGCGTGACCCCGCCGCCTTCCTGTTCGATGAGCCGCTGTCCAATCTCGATGCCCAGTTGCGCGCTCAGATGCGCATTGAAATCAAGCGCTTACACCAACGTCTTAAGACAACCACCGTCTACGTCACCCATGATCAGGTGGAAGCCATGACCATGGCGGACCGGATCGTGGTGATGAAGGACGGTCATATCCTCCAGGTTGGTACGCCGACGGAGCTTTACGAAACGCCTGTTGATGTCTTCACCGCCCGCTTCATCGGCAGCCCCTCCATGAATCTGCTGCGGGGTTCAAGAACAACCAACAGCGTCGCCCCCTCCGCCACGGGTGAGCTTCTGATCGGCGTCCGGCCGCATGATCTGCTGGTCGGCGAGAACGGCGCAGCCCAGGGAACGTTTACACTTGAGGGAACGGTAACGGCGGTCGAGCCGCTGGGGCCGGAGACGCTCGTTCATCTGGATACCGACACCACCTCGGTAATTGCCACGGCCAGGGGTAAATCCATTCCCGCTGTTGGCAGCCGGTTGCAATGCCAGGCGGAGACAGGTGCGCTCTATCTTTTCGATGCGAAGACGGAAAAGCTTCTGGGCCGCGCATGATGACAACAGAAAAAGCAGCCGTCATCAGTATCGGCCGGATCTATTGCGACCTCATCTTCACCGGGCTCGATGAATTGCCGGTGCTCGGTCGAGAATTGTTTGCCCGCGACATGGAAATCGCCGCCGGCGGCGGAGCCTTCATTGCCGCCGCACATTTCGCCCATATCGGCCGGCCGGTTGCGCTGCTGGCAAGGCTCGGCACCGACACGTTTTCGCGCGATATCGGTGAGAAAATGGCGCAAAGTGGCGTGGACCTGCTGTTTCTGGAACATGCGGCGGATGCGGGACCACAGGTCACGGTGGCAACGGTCGTCGGGCAGGACCGGGCGTTTTTAACGCGCCGCGCCGGTGCCGCCCGTCCTTCGACGCTGGATGCCGCTTTTGGGTGGGACAAGGCGCGGCATCTGCACATCGCAGAATTCGCCACTCTGCATGAAATCCCCGATCTCATCGCGCGCGCCAAGGCAAGCGGATTGTCCGTCTCTCTTGATCCAAGCTGGGATGCTTCGCTGATCTACGACAAGGGGTTGCTCCGCGCCTGTGCCGGTGTCGACGTGTTTTTGCCCAATCTTGAAGAGGCCGAAGCGATCACGGGACATTCGGAACCGGAAGCGGCCATCAGGGCATTGGCGGAGTCTTTTCCGATCGTCGCCCTCAAAGGTGGCGCGGAAGGTGCATGGGTATCTTCTGCCACCGGGCTTCACCATAGGGCAGCTCAGAAGGTCCCGGTGGTCGATACGACCGGCGCGGGTGATGCCTTTAATGCCGGTTTTCTTGATGCGTGGCTTCAGGCGCAGCACGAACAGCAATGCCTTGAAGCCGGCATCGCGGCAGGTAGCCTCGCCGTGCAGGCGGCGGGCGGCGCACCCAGAGTGATCGCCGCCGCTTGAGGCATCCTGCCCGCGCTACTCTCCGCGCGGAAAACGCTGGTTTTCCTCAAGCACGTTAAGGTCCATGTGGTTGCGCATATAGCGTTCCGAGGCCTTTTGCAGCGGCTGGTAATCCCACGGATAATAGGCGCCGTTGCGCAGCGCTTTGTAGACCACCCAGCGTCGCGCCTGGCTTTCCCGCACGGCGGCATCGAAGACAGGCAACTGCCAGCGTCGGCCGATTTCCGCGGAAAGCGATGAAAGTACGGAGCTGAATGCTGGATCACCGGCAAGATTGGTGCGCTCTTCCGGATCGGCCTCGAGATCAAAGAGCAGCGGCGGATCAGCCTCGCAGACCGACAGCTTGTAGCGGCCGTCCCTGATGGCGACGAGCGGGGTGATGGAGCCCTCGGCGGCATATTCCATCGGCACCGGGCCGCGCCCGCCGGTTCCCGCGGCAAGCGCTGCGAGATCCTCGCCATCGGTCCAGCGTTTGAGCGAGATGATATCGAGCCCGGCCAGACCGCAAAGCGTCGGCGTGACATCCAGCGTAGAGACCGGCGCGTCGATCAGGGCCGGTTGCCAACCGGGCGCTGCAATCATAAAGGGCACGCGGGCGGAGCCCTCGAAAAAGCACATCTTGAACCACAGGCCGCGCTCGCCCAGCATATCGCCATGGTCGGACAGGAAGAGGATGATCGTGTCCTCTTCCATCCGCGTCGCCTTCAAGACATCGAGGATTTCACCGATCTTCTCGTCGATATAGGAGATATTGGCGAAATACCCGCGCCGGGCCCGGCGTATCTGCTCATCTGTGATCTCGAACGCCTCGTGATCACAGGCTTCCAGCAGCCGTTTCGAATGCGGGTCCTGCTCATCGAAGGCAATCGCCTGCGACTGTGGATCGAGCGCCTGGCAATCCTCATAGAGGTCCCAGAATTTCCGCCGCGCCACATAGGGGTCGTGCGGATGGGTGAAGCTGACCGTCAGGCACCACGGCCGGTCATCGAGACGGCGCGACAGGTCGTAAAGCTTGCGGGTAGCGTTATAGGCGACCTCGTCGTCATATTCCATCTGGTTGGTGATCTCGGCGACACCGGCACCGGTGACCGAACCGAGATTGTGATACCACCAGTCGATCCGTTCGCCGGGCTTGGTATAGTCAGGCGTCCAGCCGAAATCGGCCGGATAGATATCCGTCGTCAGCCGTTCCTCAAAACCGTGCAGCTGGTCCGGCCCGACGAAATGCATCTTTCCCGAAAGGCCGGTGTAATAACCCGCCGCCCGCAGATGATGGGCATAGGTGGGGATATCGGAAGCGAATTCAGCGGCATTGTCATAAACCCGCGTGCGGCTCGGCAATTGCCCGGACATGAAGGAGGCGCGGGCCGGTGCGCAGAGCGGGCTTGCCGTATAGGTATTGGCGAAGCGGACAGACCGCTCCGCCAAGGCCTTCAGATGTGGCGCGTGAAGAAAATCGGCCGGGCCATCGGGAAAAAACGTCCCGTTGAACTGGTCGGCCATCAGGATCAGGATATTAGGGCGCGGCATTTCGACTTTCCGGTTTAGAGGCCAAGCTTGCCCTTGACGGCGTCAGCGCCCGGCTTGCCATCCAGCGTGGTAACGCCCTGCAGCCAGCCGTCCAGCGCTTTCGGGTTGGCTTTCAGCCATGCCGCTGCCGCTGCCTTGGAATCCTCACCACCGAGAATGGAGCCCATCAGGCTGTTTTCCATACCGATATCGAATTTCAGGTTATTGAAGAGCGTCGCTGCATTCGGGCATTGCTGCGGCCAGCCGGTGCGGGCGAGCGTATAGACTTCCGCGCCGCCGAAATTCGGGCCGAAATAGGCGTCGCCGCCGGAGAGATAGGCGATATCGATCTTCTCATTCATCGGATGCGGCGCCCAGGCGAGGAAGACCACGGCCTTCTTATCCCTGCCCGCTCGTTCCACCTGCGCCAGCATGGCCTGCTCACCGGATTCGACAAGCTGCCAGCCTTTAAGGCCGAAATCATTGGCGTCGATGATTTTCTGAATATTCTGGTTGGCGGGCGCACCGGGCTCGATGCCGTAAATCTTGCTTTCGAACTCGTCGGCATGTTTGGAAAGATCGGCGAAATCCTTGACGCCCTTTTCCGCCATATAGGCCGGCACTGCCAGCGTGAACTTGGCGCCTTCGAGGTTCTTCGTCAGCACCTCAGCCGCCTTGGCGGCGTTCAGGTCATCCACGAAAGATTTCTGGGCCGGCATCCAGTTGCCGAGAAAGACGTCGATCTCGCCGTTCTTCATCGCCTGATAGCCGATCGGCACCGAGAGCGTCTTGACGTCAGCCTCATAACCCAGCGCATCCAGCAAGACGGAAGCAACGCCGTTGGTGGCGGTGATGTCGGTCCAGCCGGGATCGCTAAGGCGGATCGTCTTGCAGGCCGCGTCATCGGCCGCCTGAAGCGGGGTGGAGAAGGCCGCCACGGACAGAATGAGACCGGCGGCGATGCGATGCAGATGAGAAATGGTTTTCATTGCGGCTCCCCTTTTATCAATCCAGTTTATTGAACACCACGTTGCTTTTGCCTGTGAAGCAGGTATTTTTCGATAGTTGATATAAGGAATTTTAATGTCAGACCGACCGCTCGATCTGGGATGGATGCGCATTTTCACCGAGGTCGCCCGCCGCGGCAGCCTGACGGCGGCGGCGGCATCCCTGCGGCTGACCCAGCCTGCTGTGAGCTATCAGATTCGCCGGCTGGAGGAGGAACTGGGTGTGGCGCTCGTGCAGCGCAGACATCGCGGTATCGAACTGACCACGGAGGGCCAGAGGCTGTTCGAGATCGTCTCGCGCAACGTCGATGCCATCGACCTTCTGGCGCAGCAGCTCCGCCGGACGGAGGAACGCCAGACCATCCGTCTGCACACAGACTATGCCTTTTCGTCCCTGTGGCTCATCCCGCGCATGCATGGTTTTCGCGCGCTCAACCCCGACATCAACATCCAGATCGTCGCCACGCAGGATCCGCTCGGCCAGGGCAAACACGACAGCGACGTAATGGTGATTTTCGGCACGCGGCAGGAGGCGGGCGAAGGAGCGGTATTGCTGCTTTCGGAGAAGGTCACGCCGGTCTGCTCGCCGGCGCTCCTCGCGGAAACGCCGGCACCGGCGGGCGTCGCTGATTTTTCACGCCATAAACTTATCCACCTCGAAAACACCTCGCAAGCGCACTGGTTCGACTGGGCTGCCTATTTCAAGCATTTCGGCGTGCATCGCGGTGCCGAGCATGATGGCGGCGATATCAGCTTCAACAATTACACCATGGTGGTGCAGGCAACCATCGGCGAACAGGGTTTCGCGCTCGGCTGGGCCGGGCTTGTCGATCCCCTGCTTGAGGCCGGCGTGCTGGTGACGGCAGGCCCGAGCCTTGATGCTCCGGGCCGCGGTTACTGGCTGATGCGCCCCAAAAGCAACGACGACGCGGTGAGAAAACTCACCGGCTGGCTGATCGACGAGCGGCGATGACGCCGCCCGCCACGGTATCAGGGAAGTTCAGATCGGGTAATGCAGCGGCCCGTCCTGCAACGTGACCCAGCGCAACTCAGTGAATTCGGCAATACCCGCCGTGCCGCCGAAACGGCCATAACCGGAAGCCTTGACCCCGCCGAAGGGCATCTGCGCCTCATCATGAACGGTCGGACCGTTGACGTGGCAAATGCCGCTTTCAATCCGCGCGGCAACAGAAAGAGCCCGCGCCTGATCCCTGCCGAAAACGGCGGCGGAAAGACCGAATTCGCTTTCGTTGGCGATACTCACGGCCTCATCGATGCTGCCGGCCCGGATGATGGATACGACCGGACCGAAGCTTTCCTCCGAATAAAGCCGCATGGCCGGGGTGACGCCATCGACGGCAATCGCATCAAGCATCGTGCCATCGCCGCCGCCACCGGCAACCCGCCGCGCCCCCTTGGAGACGGCATCATCCACCAGCGTCCGGATACGCGAGGCTGCTTCGGCACTGACCAGTGAGCCGAGCGGCGTTTTGCCCTCGCGCGGATCGCCCGCCGTCAGGCTGGCGGCCTTTTTCGCGAAAGCTTCGACGAATGTATCGGCCACGCTGTCAAGCACGATGATACGCTCGGTCGACATGCAAATCTGGCCCTGGTTCATGTAGGCGCCAAAGGCAGCGGCAGCGACCGCCGCGTCGATATCGGCATCATCAAGCACGATGAAGGGCGCCTTGCCGCCAAGCTCCAGCAGGGCCGGTTTCAGGTAACGGCCCGCCGTTTCCGCGATGACGCGGCCGACGCGGGTGGAACCGGTGAAGTTCACCCTTCTGACTGCCGGATGGGCAATCAGCGTCTCGACAATCTTCGCCGCATCTTCCGGCGCGTTGGAAATGGCGTTCAGCACGCCTTTCGGCAGTCCGGCGGAGGCAACCGCTTCGATGATCAGCGCGTGGGTGCGCGGGCAAAGTTCCGAAGTCTTCATGACAACGGTGTTGCCGCAGGCGAGCGGGGTGGCGATGGAGCGCACGCCGAGAATGACCGGCGCATTCCAGGGCGCCATCGACAGCACGACGCCGGCGGGTTGGCGGAGCGCCATGGCCATGGTGCCCGGACGGTTGGAGGGGATCACTTCTCCCTTGATCTGCGTGGTAAGGCTGGCCGCCTCCACCAGCATATCGCTGGCGAGCATGACGTTGAAACCGGCCCAGGCTTCTGTCGCGCCGATCTCCTCCTTCATCGCCTGAATGATCTGCGGGCCTGCGGCGCGCAGCGCCTCGGCGGCCGCAAGCAGATGACGGCGGCGTTCACCGGGCGTGGTCGCGGACCATTTCGGGAAAGCGGCAGCGGCAGCATCGGCCGCTTTCGTCGCATCTTCAACCGCCGCTGCGGCTGCACTTGTCACGGCATCGCCGGTAATCGGGTTGTTCCGTCCAAAGCGCTTGCCGTTCGCGGCTGCGCAATGGTCGCCGCCGATGAAAAGATTGACAGTCTGCATATGTCTCCTCCTGTCGAGCAACCTTCTCCTCAAGGTCTTCCGCCCGTTATGACCGAAGTTTAGCAACGACAGCTCCTGATAAAATGCACTAATATGGTTCGTTATTGTACTTTTGAGGGATGAATGGCGTTTCAAGATCACAATGCCGGCAACGGCCAGGCCACGCTGGCGCGGATATTGAATTCATCGCTGCGCGTGAGCGAGGTCAAACTCAAGCCGGGCAATGCTCATCTCATCCTGCTCGCCACCGGCCATGCGCAAATCCTTGGCGACGGTGAAAGCCTTGTCCTACCTGCACAGGGATTGGCCTGGTTGCCCGCGGGCCATGCCGGCCGTCTGCGATTGGAAGCGGGAAGCCGGGCGTCGCTGCTTTCCGCCACCGAGATCGGCCTTGCGCATGCGATGCCGACAGGAACAAGCGCAATCACCCTTCGCCAAGGCCTGCAACGTGTTCTGACCGAAACACTTACGGAGAAGGATCATGCGGAGCTGGCGGGCTATCTGGAAACCATCGCCACTGAAAACCTCAAGCCTACGGTAGCCACGGAAACGATCATCACCAACCTTCTTTCCGTCACGCTGATCCGCATATGCCAGCATGCCACAGCAGAAATCAGCGCGGTTTCCGCGCCGTCGAGCATGACGGAGCGTTTTGTCCTGCTGATCGCGCAACACAAACGCGAGCATTGGAGCGTTGACGACTATGCCCGCCACCTCGGCATCAGCCGCGACCGGCTGGGCTCAATCATCAAAAACGCGACTGGCCTTTCGCCGCAGGCTTACATTCATCGTGAACTGCTCTCGGAAGCGCGCGAGCTTCTTCTGAACTCTTCCCTGCAAGTTGCTGAAATCGCGTTTCGTTTAGGATTTCAGGATCCGGGTTATTTCAACCGCTTCTTCACCCGCAAGGAGGGCAAATCTCCCGGCCGATTCCGCAGGGCAGCGATGCGCGCGCAAGATATTTCACCATCTTCCTTTGCCGCGTGGCCCTGAATTTCCACTAATGGCGTGGCACGGGATCGGCAGCGTTCCGCATCTCCAGGATGGTCTGTCTGGAACCCACCTCTCCGTCATTCGTTGAGTGATGGACGAAACAACGCGAAGGGAGACAGTGATGAACGAAAAAAAAGAAGCGGGCGATTTCGCCGACAAGAAGCGTGAAGAACAGGGCCGTGGCGTGATTGTCGCCGGCCCGGATGCCCATGAAAACGAGAAGAGTGGCAAGACGCCTGCGGTACGAACTGAAAAGTCGTCACCCGAGCGGCATGTTCCGTCGTCTGACCGTCGTTGAATGGATGAATATTCGCGCTCCTCGATCGAGAGGAAGTCGCTATAAAAACACCTCCCCGATCGCTCGGGGAGGTGTTGTCTTTTCGGCTAAGCGGCCTTCCGCTCAGAGCAGATCGAAACGGTCGGCGTTCATCACCTTCGTCCAGGCGGCAATGAAGTCGCGGACGAATTTTTCCCTATTGTCGTCCTGCGCATAAACTTCCGCATAGGCGCGCAGGATGGAGTTGGAGCCGATCACGAGATCGACGCGGGTCGCAAAATATCTGGTTGCGCCGGTCTTGCGGTCACGAATCTCATAGAGATTGTTGCCGGTCGGGACCCAGGAATAGGCCATATCCGTCAGCGTGGTGAAGAAGTCCGTCGTCAGAGCGCCGGGCTTGTCGGTGAAGACGCCATGCGCCGCGCCACCGTAATTGGCGCCGATGACACGCAGGCCACCGATGAGGACGGTGAGTTCCGGCGCGGTGAGGCCGAGAAGCTGCGCGCGATCGAGCAGCAGCTCTTCAGGGCTGACCACGTAGTCCTTCTTGACCCAGTTGCGGAAACCATCCGCCAGCGGTTCAAGCGGAGCGAAGCTGTCGGCATCCGTCTGTTCGGCGGAAGCGTCACCACGACCGGCCGCGAAGGGCACGGCGATATCGAAGCCGGCCGCTTTCGCCGCCTGTTCCACGCCGTAATTGCCGGCCAGAACGATGACATCGGCGATGCTTGCGCCGGTTTCACGGGCGATCGGCTCCAAAACCGAGAGCACACGGGAAAGACGGGCGGGCTCGTTGCCTTCCCAATCCTTCTGCGGCGCGAGGCGAATGCGTGCACCATTGGCGCCGCCGCGCTTGTCCGAACCACGGAAGGTGCGGGCGCTGTCCCAGGCGGTTGCAACCAGATCGGCAATCGGCAGTCCAGAAGCGGCGATCTTTGCCTGTACCGCAGCCACATTGTAGCTCTTGGAACCTTCAGGCACCGGATCCTGCCAGATCAGGTCTTCAGCGGGAACATCCGGGCCGATATAACGGGACTTCGGCCCCATGTCGCGATGCGTCAGCTTGAACCAGGCGCGGGCGAAGACATCGGAGAAATGGTCCTGATCGTCCTTGAACTTCAGCGAAATCTCGCGGTAGATCGGGTCGACCTTCAGGGCCATGTCCGCATCCGTCATCATCGGGATGGTGCGGATCGAAGCGTCCTCGACATCGACAGGCTTATCTTCTTCGGCGATGGTGATCGGCGCCCATTGCGATGCGCCGGCGGGGCTGTGCGTCAAAGTCCATTCATGCTTGAACAGCATGTCGAAGAAGCCGTTGTCCCACTTGGTCGGTTCACTCGTCCACGCGCCTTCGATGCCCGACACCACGGTGTCACGGCCAATGCCTCGGCCCTTGGTGTTGATCCAACCGAGACCCTGATATTCCGGGCCTGCCGCTTCCGGGTCGGGGCTGAGATTGGCGGCGCTGCCATTGCCATGCGACTTGCCGATGGTGTGACCGCCGGCCGTCAGGGCAACGGTTTCCTCGTCATCCATGCCCATGCGGGCAAAGGTTTCGCGCATCTGCGCCGCCGTTGCCAGCGGATCGGACTTGCCGTTCACACCTTCCGGGTTGACGTAGATGAGGCCCATCTGCACGGCGGCAAGCGGGTTTTCCAGCGTCTCGGGCTTGGTCACGTCGCCGTAGCGGCCGTCGCTCGGCGCCAGCCATTCCTTTTCATCACCCCAATAGGTGTCCTTTTCCGGTGCCCAGATGTCTTCGCGGCCGAAGGCAAAACCGAAGGTCTTGAGACCCGCAACGTCATAGGCGATCGTGCCGGCGAGCGCGATGAGGTCAGCCCAGGAAATCTTGTTGCCGTATTTCTTCTTGATCGGCCACAGCAGGCGGCGGCCTTTATCGGTGTTGACGTTGTCCGGCCAGGAGTTGAGCGGCGCAAAACGCTGGTTGCCGGTGTTGGCGCCGCCGCGACCGTCGGTGACACGATAGGAACCCGCCGCATGCCAGGTCACACGGGCCATCATGCCGACATAGCTGCCCCAGTCGGCCGGCCACCAGTCCTGGCTGTCGGTCATCAGCGCACGCAGATCGGCCTTGAGGGCTTCGACATCGAGCGTCTTCAGGGCTTCGCGATAGTTGAAGGAGGTGCCGAGCGGATTGGTCTTGGTGTCGTGCTGATGCAGGATGTCGAGGTTCAGCGCGTTCGGCCACCATTCGGTCACCGATTTGCCAGAGGCCGTATTGCCTCCATGCATGACGGGACACTTGCCAGCCGGTTTTGAAGTTGCGTCCATTTCGCCCTCCGATGGGTTTAGCAATTAAACAAATTATCAGTTCGACATATGCAGCATCCGAGCCGGAGGCAGCGGCAGGTCATCAAAGAGCCTGCTGCGACGCCGGTGATCTTTCACAGCTACAGTTTCTTTCTGTCATGACGATGACTAACAGCCGGGTTCCATAATTTCCAATTGTATATTCTAAAGGCTGCGATATGCTGAGCTTATGATTGCCCTTTCCATGAAACATCTTCGTTATTTCGATGCGCTGGCCAAGATCGGCCATTTCGGGCGCGCGGCGGAAGCCTGCTCCATCTCCCAGCCTGCACTATCTTTGCAGATCCGGGAACTGGAGGAATTGATCGGTGCGCCGCTCGTCGAACGCGGCAGCCGCCAGATCAGGCTGACGGCGCTTGGTGAGGAATTTGCCGAGCGTACCCGTTCGATCCTGCGTTCGGTGGACGAGTTGCAGGATCTGGCGCGTGCAGGGCATGGCCCTCTCAGCGGCCGCCTGCGCATCGGCGTCATTCCCACCGTCGCGCCCTATCTTCTGCCACAGGTGATCAAGACACTAACGCGGCACTATCCCGGACTGGAAGCACGCCCGCGCGAGGCGGTGACGCAGAAGCTCATCGAAGACCTTCTCGAAGCCCGTCTCGACATGGCAATCGTCGCGCTGCCCGTCTCGGAACCCGCGCTGGAAGAAGTGCCGCTATTTTCGGAAGAATTCATTCTGGTGCGGCCGATGGAGGATGCCGGCATGCCGGTGCCGAGCGCCGACAAGCTGGGTGAAATGCGCCTGCTGCTTCTGGAAGAAGGCCATTGTTTCCGCAATCAGGCGCTTTCCTTCTGCAGCACCACGAATGCACCGCCGCGCGTGCTGATGGAAGGCAGTTCGCTGTCGACGCTGGTACAGATGGTTGGTGCAGGTATCGGCGTCACGCTCATTCCGCAGATGGCGGTCGATATGGAAACGCGGCAATCCACCGTCTCTGTGTTCCGTCTGGCGGAGCCGCGCCCGTCCCGCACCATCGGCATCGTCTGGCGCAAGAGCAATCCGCTTTCGGCGCAGTTCGCCCATATTTCCGAGATCGTCCGCGAATGCGGCCTTCAGAAACTCGGTCTCGCGCCGTAATGGCTTTAATCGGATGATCGCGCGCATCGCAACGCGCGCGATGTGAGAAGGGGCGGATGCCCTATCGCGACCCTGCCCTTGCATGTTTGTCGGTCCATTCGGGTGGCGCGCCGAACTTGTCGGCCACCATGCCCTGCAAGCCGCGTGACCGGCCATAGGCATCACATTCAACATATTTCGGTTTTCCGCCCAGCGCGGAGCGAATTCGATGGCCGGAAGGCACGGAGAGGTCAAGCCCCTCGGAGACTTTGCCCTTCACGAGAATGCGCGCGAAATAATTGGAGAAATCGGCGGCAAGCCCATAGGCATCGCCGATTTCCGACACACGGGGTTTGCTGGTGATGGAATTTGCGCCCTTGGACCAGACGGCTGCCGCGCGTTGCACGCCGGCACTGTCCACCGCCTCAGCCTCGACGGCCAGTCCGCCGAGCCCGACAGGCAGACGCGGCACGCTGACGGGCAGGACAAAACCGCTGCCGAGCGTAACCGCGGTTGACACCCCCGCCATGGTCTTGTTGGTCGGCACCAGATCGGTGACGACGGTGCGCACCGTCATGTCCGCCGGCTGACCGAGGGCGGCGATCCGGTATTTGTCACTGAGCGCCACGCAGATGGCGCGATCCAGCGCATTCGAAACGAGTATACGATCCTTTTCCGATGTGACCCGCGACGAAGCGGCAAAGGAGAAGGTGGTCGGCACGATGGCGACGGTTTTGATGCCGGCCAGCCCGTAGGCGTCAACGAAAGTCCGGGATCTGGTGAACTTGCCTTTGGCAGGGCTGAGTTGAGCATAGGACGTCAGCGTACCGCCTTCTTTCAGCGGCACCGAGCTGCAGCCGGACATGATGATCGCAATGGGCAAGGTCGCGAAGGCGGCGCCGCGGCTGCGGCGACCCCTCTCACCGAAAGCCCGGGGTAACAGATTCCACCGTTGTTGCACTGCACGTACTCCGCTTGCTTGGTTGATCTTATGCCCCGCACGGTACGACAGCCAAAATTGCGGCAGCATTACAATTGCCACCCGTGGACAGCCGCAAACCAGGCTCAGAAACGCAGCCGGAAGGTGCTTCCGAAAGCGCTGCTCTCCAGAAAGACCCTTCCGCCGTGATTGGCGACGATCTGCTTGACGAGGCTGAGGCCAAGTCCGGCGCCGGTGCTACGCGGCGTGATTCGATAAAAGGGCTCGAAAATCCGCTGCTGCTGGTCTTCGGCGATCCCCTGCCCCTCATCGGAAATCACGATCTCACCGTCAGCGAGAACAGACACATGGATCATCCCCTTGTTTCCGCCGTGATCGATGGCGTTGCGCACGATATTGCTGATGGCACGCGGCAGGGTGAACGGGTTGCCCTGTAACTCATAGGCGACGACCGCCGTTTCGAAGGCGATGTCGTAACCGGCCGAAAGCGCAAGCGGTGCGAGATCGGCGACGACCGTACGGGTTATATCGACGAGGTCCACCCGCTCGCGCCGATCGTTCACCTGGTCATTGCGTTCGAAGGCCAGAAGCTGCTCGGCGGTCTCACCGAGGCGCGCCACATCCGCCAACAAACGTTGTCGCTCCGGCCCGGGCAAACCCTCGATCCGGGTCTGCATGATCGCAATCGGCGTTCTGAGCTCATGCGCCGCATCGATGAGGAACCGCTGGCGCGCCCGGAATTGCTCTTCCAGTCGCTCGAGGATACTGTTGAAGGAAAGGATGAGCGGGACAACTTCCCGCGGCACATCCTCGACGGGAAGTTTCGAACCGCCACGTCGGGGGTCGATCTCGGGTGCCTTTTTGACGACGGAACTGAGACCCGCAAGTGCCTGACGCACGATGCGGGGCACGGAAAAGAACACGGCGGGCAGGATAACCGCCAGCAACGGGACGTAAATCTTGTAGGTCTCGGCAAGAAGCGTCAGAAACTGCGCTCTCACATGCGTGCTTCCGCCGAACATGACCCTGACCGGACCCCACCTCGTCTCCAGGCTCTCGACCATGGCACCCTCGGCGGTGCCTTTGCCACCGCGAATATCGGCATCCGTCAACAGATAGAGATACCGCGACAATTCGGCATATGCGGTCGGCACGACGCCATAGGTGGCCACCCGCCCGTCCAGCGTAGAAACCGCGAACCAGAGCGTACCGTTCTCCGCCGTCAGGGCCCGCAGCGTCGGGCCATCGACAACCACAAGTCCCTTTTGCGGATCAAGCGACAGCGACTCGTCAAGTGCGTCCGACAGATCGCCCCAAAGCGCGATATTGGGCGACAGGATCATCAATCCATAAACACAGAGCCCGACGATAACGACAGCGATCATGGCGGAAACGACGATGCTGAGCTGCCAGCTCAATTGCCACCAAAGCGACGGATTGGACTTGCCCTGCGCTTTCATGCGTCTTCCTTCAGCAGATAACCGATGCCGCGAATATTGTGCACGCTCACCCCGGCTGAAGCATCGAGCAGGCGTTTGCGCAGCCGCGATATATGTGCGTCGAGCGCGTTGGACTGGATTTCCTCCTCGTAATTGTAGACGGCCGCTTCGAGGGTGGAGCGCAGTACCGACTTGCCCTTGCGTTTGGCGAGCGCAACGAGGACCAGAAGCTCGCGTCTGGGAAGATCGAAGGGAAGCGAATTGATGGTGACGCTGAGATGCAGCGGGTCGATCACGATCCGGCCGGCCGCAATCTCGGCCGGTGCGAGACCTGATGGCCGCCTCAGAACAGCACGCACCCGCGCCAGTAGCTCACCGACGAGAAACGGCTTGCCGAGATAGTCATCCGCGCCGCCATCCAGCCCTGCGATGCGGTCCTCCGGTTCGTTCATCGCCGTCAACAGGATGATCGGTGTATCGACACCGGCGCGGCGCAGTTTCGGGATGAAGGCGAGCCCTTCCCCGTCCGGCAGCCGGCGGTCGAGCAGAATGGCGTCGTAAATGTGCTGGCGCGTCAGCTCCATCGCGTCACCGAGCCGCATCGTATGGTCGATGACGATGCCCTGCTTGCCGAGCGTCGCCGACAACGCATCCGCCATTTCCTTTTCATCTTCGATCAACAGAAGTCTCATGGATCACCGTCCCTTTGCTATCCGTTGTCTGCCAGAAAGGTTGCGGCAGTATTGCGGCGAAGAGGCCGCAGCCGGGTAATGCTGCTGCAATTGTGGTTGCCTATCCAGAGGTCATCCGCCTGCAAGACAGGCGATGCGACCGCCTCAACCGGCGGTCCTGCGACAGGAAGGATCACGATATGGCGCTGCAATGGGTGAAGAGAACGATCAAGGCAGGGGCCGCGCTTGCGGGCTGTGTTCTCGTCGTCACCGCTCTCGATCCGGCACGCGGAAGCGTGGATGCGAATGAGCGCGTCAAGGGTATCGTGGCAGCGGCCGCGATGAGCCCGGCCGGCATCCCTTTCGAACTGGCGGCACAGGAAATCGCAACGATCGGCACGCGCCCGATGGCAGAGCGGCTCAGCATCAGCGGCGAGCTTCAGCCCGTCAGCCGCGTGGTGATGCGCGCCCACGAGGCCGGAAAAATTCTCGAGATGAACGTCCGGGAGGGACAGGCGGTTCGGGCAGGCGACATGCTTGTGCGTTTCGAAACCGACGAGTTGCAATCAACACTGCTTCTGCGGCAAAGCGACCGGGATGCGGCCGAGGCCGAGCTGATGCTGGCGATGCAGGCCCTGGCAAGAACCGAGCAGCTGGCTGCGAAGAACATCGCCTCGACGGAACAACTCGACAAGGCGAAAAGCGATGTCGTGGTAAAGACGGCAAGGGTGCAGAGCCTGTCTTCGCAGGTGGATATTGCCCGCCTCGCCCTTCGCAACGCCGAAATCCGCGCGCCATTTAACGGCACCGTCACCCGGCGCGTGGCAGAGACGGGCGCGCGTATCGGCGCGGATGGCGAGCTTCTGACGCTGGTCGATAGCAGCGAGCTGGAAGCGAAGGTTCTCGTCGCCACCCGCGATATTCCACGCGTCGCCCGCGGCCAGACGGCGGAACTGGAGATTGACGGCCTCGCCGGCCAGATCGTCAAAGGCACGGTCGAGCGCATCAGCCCGGTGGCCGAGGACGGCACACGCGTCGTCGCCGTCTATCTCAGGCTTGCCAATCGCGATGGGCAGTTGTGGGGCGGAATGTTCGCCGGCGGATCTATTCTGCTGCGTGAAAAAAACGATGCGCTCGTCGTTCCCGCCATCGCGCTTCGCAAGGATGAGACGGGTTATCATGTGCTTAAGGTGCAGGACGGCCATCTGCGCCGCCAGACGGTTGCCGTGGGGCCACGCTGGAACGGCGGCAGCCTGATCGAGATCGGCGCGGGTCTTGCGGATGGTGAGACGATCCTGACTGCGCCACTTCCCGAATTGCGCCCCGATATGGCCGTCACCATCGACAAGGCAGGCTGAGATGTTTCTGACCCGCATATCTGTCAACCATCCCGTCTTCGCCACCATGATGATGGTAGCGCTTCTGGTCATGGGCGCCTTTTCGCTGCAACGGCTCGGGCTCGATCAATATCCCAATATCGACGTTCCCGTGGTGGTGGTCGTCACCAGCTATCCCGGCGCGACGCCGGAGACGGTGGAAATGGAGGTGACGCGCCCGGTCGAGGATGCGCTGAACGCCATCGGTGGCCTCGATGAGGTGACGTCCACCTCCTATGAGGGGCGCTCCGTCGTCGTTGCGAAGTTCAAGCTCGAAGTTCAGAGTTCCGCCGCCGCGCAGGAGGTGCGCGACAAGATCGCCGCCATCGAGGCGAATTTTCCGGAAGACACCAAAAAGCCCGTCATATCGAGGTTCGATCCCGCCGCCGAGCCGATCCTGTCGCTGGCGATCAGTTCGACGGCGTTCGATGTGCCTGCACTCACCACTCTCGCCGAGCAGAAGGTGGTGCGGCAATTGACGGCCGTTGCGGGCGTCGGGCAGGCAACGCTGGTCGGCGGGCGCAAACGACAGATCGATGTGACAATCGATGAGACGCGGATGCGCGCTCTGGGGATCGGCGTCAACGAGGTGGTGACTGCGCTGCGGGCCGGAAACAGCAACAGCCCGGCCGGCAGCGTCGTCGATCCCGTCTCCGAACGTACTATTCAAGTGCAAGGCCGCATCGAGGAACCACAGGCCTTGCTGGATATGGTCGTGGCAACGCGTGGCGGCGTGGCCATCCCGTTGCGCGACGTCGCCACGCTGTCAGAAGGGGCGGCCGATGCCGAAAACCGTGCCATTTATAATGGCCAGACGGCGCTGGCGATCGACATCGTCAAGGTTCAGGACGCCAATACGGTGCAGGTGGTGAGCGATGTGAGGAAGCGCCTCGATGCGCTCAATGCCGAGCTTGGCCCGCAAAATATACAGCTGCGCATCGTTACGGATTCATCGATACCGATCCAGGAATCCGTAACCCAGGTGCAGACCACGCTGATCGAGGGTGCAGCACTCGCCGTCGCCATCGTCTTTCTGTTTCTCAATTCCTGGCGCAGCACGGTCATCACCGGTCTGACGCTGCCGATCGCGATCATCGGCACGCTGACCGTGATCGATTTCCTCGGTTTCACGCTCAATACGCTCAGCCTGCTGGCGCTGACACTGTCCATCGGCATTCTGGTGGATGACGCCATCGTGGTGCGCGAAAACATCACCCGCCATCTCCACATGGGCAAATCCCATCTGCGCGCCGCCCTCGACGGCACCAGTGAAATCGGGCTTGCGGTGATAGCGACGACGGCGACAATTGTGGCTGTGTTCCTGCCGGTTGCCTTCATGGACGGTATCGTCGGCCGGTTTTTCTACCAGTTCGGCGTCACCGTTTCCGCCGCCGTACTGATCTCGCTTTTCGTCGCCTTCACGCTCGATCCGATGCTATCAAGTATCTGGTATGATCCGGATGCGCAGGCCGATGCGAAGCGTGGCCCGATTGGCCGCCTGATCGCCCGTTTTGACCACGCCTTCGAATGGATGGCCGGGCAATACCGGCGCGCGATCGGCTGGACGTTGCGTCACCGGCTTGTCACCCTGCTTGTTACTGCAGGCATTTTTATCGGCAGCCTGTTCATGGTGCCGCTGGTCGGCACGGAATTCGTGCCCGATGCCGATGAGGGCCGCTTCCAGATCAATCTCACCGCACCGGTCGGCTCTTCGCTCGACTATACGACGGTAAAGCTCAGGCAGGTCGAAAAGGCACTGAGGGAGTTTCCTGAAGTCGAGATGCTTTATTCCACCGTCAATACCGGCGGTGCGGCCGGCAAACATCGCGCCACCATTCTGGTGGGGCTGGTGCCGCTTTCGGCACGCACGCAGACCCCGCTTTCCCTTGCGGAACCGGTCCGCAAGCGCCTGTCGGCCATCCCCGGTATCGAGATCACGATCCTGCAGGATGGTCTTGGCGGCGGCGAAAGTCCGGTGCAGCTCAGCATCCTCGGCGACGACCGGGCGGTCCTCGAAAAAATCGCCGCTGGCCTGATGGAAGACATGAAAAAAATTCCGGGCCTGGTGGATGTGACCTCCAGCGCCAAGGACGTGACCTCCATCCTCTCGGTCCGCCTGAAGCCCGCGGCGGCAAGCGATCTCGGCATTGCCCGAGCCGATCTCGCTGCCGCCCTGTCTCCCCTCATCGGCGGCGAGGATGTTTCAAAATGGACCGATGCGAATGGCAACAGCTACGATATCGTCATTCGCCTGCCCGTCGAACGCCGTTCCGATGCGGCACGTCTCGGGGAGTTGATGATCGCGACCGGCCGCACGGGAACAAATGGCGCGCCGCTGATGGTACGACTCGATCAGGTCGCCGATATCGGCATCGTGGCGGCACCGGCGGAAATCCGCCGCATCGACAATCGCCGCGAAATACTGGTGTCGGCCAATATCGCCGGCCGCACACTTGGGGATGTCACGGAGACCTTGCAGGGCCTGACCGCCGGCCGCGATCTGCCGGCCGGTTATCGCATCCGCTTCGGCGGCGAGGCCGAAACCATGCAGGAGACCGTCGGCCATATGGTGACCGCGCTCAGCATGGCCATCATCTTCATCTACATCGTGCTCGCCTCACAATTCGGCAGCTTCCTGCAGCCGCTTGCCATCATGGTGTCGCTGCCGCTGTCGCTCGTCGGCGTCCTCATCGGCCTCATGGTGGCCGGCAGCACCATCAATATGTTCTCGCTGATCGGCTTCATCATGCTGATGGGCCTCGTGACCAAAAACGGCATATTGCTGGTGGATTTCGCCAATCGCGAGCGGCGGCGCGGCCTCACCCTCAATGAGGCGCTGGCAAATGCCGGCGTCATCCGCTTCCGACCGATCATCATGACGACGCTGGCGATGATCTTCGGCATGATCCCACTCGGTCTCGCCGTCGGCGGGGGCGGCGCCCAGCGCGCACCCATGGCGCATGCCGTGGTTGGCGGCCTCATCAGCTCTACGCTCCTGACCCTGATCGTGGTGCCCGCCATCCTGTCCTATATCGACAGCATCACGCGGCTTTTCGCCCGCCTGCTGCCGAAGGCGCCGGACGAGGTGGCAGAAACAGGAGTAAAAAATGGAACGGCGTCAACGGTCTAAGCCGATCTTCGGCGTTGCGCTCAGGGCTTCCCGCTGTCTTGACGCTTCCGTTTGCCTTTGGGCTTGAAATCGACCAGCAGCGATTTCAACTCGATATCGCGAACGCGCCTTGCCGCCTCGTCGGGGCGCACCCATTCCGAAAGGCGTTCACCGCTTTCCTTGAAACTTGCATCAGCCTCCGTCACCTCGATCTGGAATACATCGACCATGCAGGGAACGACATCGCCATTGTCGAGCATCTTGAGATAGGTATAGCGGCCGATGGCGTCCTTTTTTACCCGGCCACGCACACCCGCTTCCTCCCATGCCTCGATGGCCGCCGCCTGATGCGGCTTCTTGCGTTTCATCGGCCAGCCGCGCGGAATGATCCAGCGTCCGCTGGTACGGGAGGTCACAAGCAGGATTTCTATGCCCTCCCCATTGCCGGCATAACGGAAGCAGAGCGCAGCATATTGCTGCCGGAACGCGCCGGTGAAGAGCTTTTCCGGAACAGCAGCCAGCTGCTGGAGCAATGTCAGTGGACGGGCCGGGCGGGTCTTCCGGCGTTTCTTGGCGGGTTTCATATCCGTTGATAGTGCCTATTTTCCGGGTTGCATCAATGCCCCGCGTGCATTTATGACAGTTTTATGACAATCACCCCCCACAACTAATGAAGCGCCATTGAGGGCCAATTCGCATGATGAGTATTTTTCGCAAGCTGATGCCGCGCGAGGACCGTTTCTTCGACATGTTCAGCAAACATTCCGAAACCGTCATCAAAGCGGCCGAGGCCCTTGATCAACTCCTGAGCGGCGTCGACGTCGAGAAGAACTGTGACCTCATCGTCGCGCTGGAACACCAGGCGGACGATATTACCCGCGAGGTTCTGCTTGCGGTCAGGCGCAGCTTCATCACGCCCTTCGATCGCGGCGACATCAAGGACCTCATCCAGTCCATGGATGATGCCATCGACATGATGCACAAGACGGTCAAGACCATCCGCCTGTTCGAACAGAGCGAATTCGACCCGCTGATGAAAGAAATGGGTCACGAGATCGTCCGCGCGGCCGGCCTCATCGCGGAAGCCATTCCGCTTCTCAACAAGGTCGGCGCGAACGCGCAGCGCCTCTCCGCCATCGCCGAAGAGGTGACCCGCGTCGAAGGCCGCTCCGATGATCTCCACGATCAGGGTCTGAAGGATCTCTTCCGCCGCCATGGCGCGAGCGGCAATGCCATGGCCTATATGATCGGCAGCGAAATCTACGGCGAACTCGAAAAGGTCGTCGACCGTTTCGAGGATGTGGCCAATGAGATCAGCGGCATTGTGATCGAGAACGTCTGATGGATGTCGCACTTGCCCTGCCGCTGCTTGTCGGCCTCATCGCCATCGCGCTGTTCTTCGATTTCCTGAACGGCCTGCACGATGCCGCAAATTCCATTGCGACTATCGTCTCCACCCGTGTGCTACGGCCGCAATATGCGGTCGCCTGGGCGGCGTTCTTCAATTTCATCGCCTTCCTGTTCTTCGGCCTGCATGTGGCGGAAACACTTGGAACCGGCATCATCGATCCGGCGATCGTTTCACCGCAGGTCATCTTCGCGGCACTGATCGGTGCGATCGTCTGGAACATCGTCACCTGGATTTTCGGCATTCCCTCCAGTTCGTCGCATGCGCTGATCGGCGGTCTCGTCGGTGCGGGTTTTGCGAAGGTGGGCTTTAATTCCATCGTCTGGTCGGGCCTGCTGAAGACCGTTGGCGCCATCTTCATGTCGCCTGCCATCGGCTTTTTCCTGGCGCTGCTTCTCGTTCTTGCCGTGTCGTGGCTTTTTGTTCGGCAGACGCCCTTTGCCGTCGATCGCACCTTCCGTGTCATGCAGTTCATTTCCGCTTCGCTTTATTCGCTCGGCCACGGCGGCAATGACGCGCAGAAGACCATGGGCATCATCGCCGTGCTGCTCTTCAGCCAGGGGTATCTGGGACAGAGCTTCTACGTGCCCTTCTGGGTGGTGATTTCCTGCCAGTCGGCCATGGCGCTCGGCACGCTGTTCGGCGGCTGGCGCATCGTGCACACGATGGGGTCCAAGATCACCCGGCTCAACCCAATGCAGGGTTTCTGCGCCGAAACCGGTGGTGCGCTGACGCTGTTTGGTGCCACATGGCTCGGCATTCCGGTCTCCACCACCCACACGATAACAGGCGCCATCATCGGCGTGGGCGCCGCCCGCCGCGTCTCGGCGGTGCGCTGGGGGCTAGCAGGCAATATCGTCATCGCCTGGATCGTGACCATGCCGGCCGCCGCACTCATCTCCGCCGGTGTTTATGGGCTGACGTCGCTGTTCGGCTGATAGCTGCCGATTGCCATCCTCCCGGAACAAAAATCGCCCTGCGGCTGTTGTTCCGGGAGACCAATGGCGAAGCGGATCGCGAAAAATGGCACGGCAGGTTTTCTGGAAAGGTTATCTGAAGCTGTCGCTGGTGACGGCCTCCGTTTCGCTGACGCCCGCGACCACCGAAGGCAACAAATACACCTTCCACATCCTCAATCGCAAAACCGGCAACCGCGTCGAAAGCCGTTATGTCGACAGCGTCACCCATAGGCCGGTTAGCGCGAAAAACCAGGTGAAGGGTTTTCCGCGCGGCGAGGACGATTACGTTCTGCTGGAGGATGACGAGATCGATGCCGTGGCGCTGGAAAGCACCCGCACCATCGATATCAAGACCTTCGTGCCCAAGGGCTCGATCGACTGGATCTGGTACGATCGCCCGCATTTCCTGCGACCGGAAGACAAGATCGGGACCGAAGCCTTCAGCGTCATCCGCGAAGCCATGAAGGCGAACGACGTTTTCGGCATTGCGCGTCTGGTGATCTATCGCCGCGAAAGGGCGGTTTTGCTCGAACCTTCCGGCAAGGGCATCGTTCTCTGGACGCTGCATTACGGCGAGGAAGTGCGCGAAAGCATCGACGCGCTGGAGCCGAAGATGAAAATCGAAACGCCTTTGCTGCAAGCGATGGAAAAACGCATTTCCAATCAAATTACGGAATGGAAGCCTGCATTGGTCCAGGATCCGATCCAGAAAAAAATCAAGTCGCTATTGAAGAGCAAGGGCGACGAAATGCCCGCACCCAAAAAGAAAACCGGGACGAAAGCGGAAACCGGTGGCAATGTCATCAACATCATCGACGCGCTGAAGAAAAGTATCGCCGCCGAAAAAAGTCGGTGAAGCCCGGCGTTCTCACCGCGCCTTCTTTGGCAGAGCCTCCGCAGCGGCGAAAAAGTCGTCCGATGGGTCCTTCTTGAGCGCGGAACGGCGCGCGCCGTATAATCAATCAAGCGCAGACTGGAAGCTAGAGCCGTCCAACACCCAACGATCTCTGACACAAATAATCATTGCCTGGCTAATTAGTTCAGACAACGTGTTGGTTGACAGCCCACATGTTCCGCAATAAATGTCCTTGATGGGTTGCTTTAGGTCTAGCGGCCTAGGCTGGTTGAGATAACTTTCTTTGTGTAAAATTGCGATCGTACAATCGAATTATATCCCGTGGAAAGGCTATTTTGACCTTATCGACAGCGTTGATGTTTTCATGCTGTTCGATTCTGTACAATACACCCGTCGCGACTGGCGTAACCGAAACCAGATCAAAACTGCGCAAGGCCTGACTTGGCTCACCGTGCCGGTAGAGGTCAAGGGTCGCTATCATCAGTCTATCAACGAGACTCACATCTCCGGGACAGACTGGGCGCAAAGCCATTGGCGAAGCATTGTAAATGCTTATAGTCGTGCGCCGTACTTCGCTGCCGAGTCGGAATGGCTCGCTCCGCTCTACAGCGCTCTGCCGGAGGCGATGCTCTCGTCAATGAATGAACGGTTCCTGCGCGCAATCTGCGCGCGTCTAAATATCACTACGCCGATTCTTCGCTGTGAAGATTATAATTTATTACCTGATCGGTCAGCCCGTCTTGCCGACCTTTGCATCCAAGCGCAGGCCGATGTCTATGTTTCCGGGCCGGCTGCGCGGTCCTATCTTGAGGACGCGCCCTTTGCCGAACGCGGGATCGCGGTGGAATGGTTCGACTATTCCACGTACCCTCACTATCCGCAGCTATGGGGCGCGTTCGAACATCGCGTTTCGGTCCTGGACTTGATCTTCAACTGCGGTCCTGAGGCTGGACGCATTTTGCGCGCCAGAAGGTCCGCATGATCGACAGACCTCAGCTCTCCGTGGTGGCCACCCTATATCGATCTGCCGCAGGTTTGGGCGAATTTCATGATCGAGTAACTGCCGCCGCTCGTGCCTTAGCCGGTGACAGCTACGAGATTGTTCTCGTCAACGATGGCTCACCCGACGACAGTCTCGACCTTGCGCTCGCCGCTGCGGACGCGGATTCGCACATAGTGGTGGTCGACCTATCGCGCAATTTTGGTCATCACAAGGCAATGATGACCGGGTTGGATCATGCTCGAGGGGAGAAAATCTTCCTAATCGATAGCGATCTCGAAGAAGACCCGGCATGGCTGACGGACTTTGATCGAACCATGCAGAGCGCACAATCGGATGTCGTCTATGGTGTACAGACTCACCGCAAGGGCGGCGTATTCGAACAGTGGTCGGGCGAGGCATTCTACGGCATGTTCAACTGGAGCACCGGGCTCGACCTGCCGCGCAATCTGGTCACAGCGCGGCTGATGACCCGCCGGTATGTCGACGCTCTGCTCCTGCACCGCGAGCGCGAGATTTTTTTGGCTGGTCTCTGGCAGATCACCGGCTTTACTCAGACCCCGGTCGAGGTGGCAAAACTGTCGCTGTCGGCTACAAGCTATTCGTTTCGGCGTAAATTGGGAATTTTTGTCGATTCAATCACGTCCTTCACGAACGCACCGCTGGTCTTCATCTTCCATGTCGGGGTGACGATTTCCTTCCTAGCTCTAGCCTACATCCTGTGGCTGGTCATCAACCGTCTTTTCCTCTCGATGCCTCAGTCGGGCTGGACATCAGTTGTCGCGTCAATCTGGCTGGTCGGCGGGTTGAATATCCTGTTCCTAGGGGTTATCGGCATTTATCTGTCGAAGATATTTACCGAGACTAAGCGGCGTCCTTACACCATTGTACGGAGGGTGTATGGCCGCGTCGAAAAATGATCTGACGGCCGACGTCGCCGCATATTATACCCGGACTTTGAAGGAGCACGGAGCTACCCCACGCGGCGTAGACTGGTTTGGCGAAGAAGGCCAACGCAACCGTTTTGTCCAGTTGGCAAGGTTGCTGCCGGTCAGCGGCTTTTCGGTTAATGACCTGGGTTGCGGCTATGGCGCATTCCATAACTTCCTGTCGGAAAGCCATACTGATTTCCAGTACATCGGCTACGATGTCTCCGCGGCCATGGTGCAAGCCGCCCGCGATGTGCTACCCAAAGTAGGGGTTACCATTCTGCAGGCCGCAAAACCCACCCAAGTGGCAGACTTCACGGTGGCCTCAGGCATCTTCAATGTCCGAATGCAGCGTAATCCTCAGGAGTGGCAGGACTATATCCTTGCGACGTTGGATACGATCGACGCGGCCTCGACAAAGGGCTTCGCCTTCAATTGCCTCACCAGCTACTCGGATGCCGAGCGGATGCGGACGGACTTACATTACGCAGATCCCATCGCGATGTTTGATCGCTGCAAGCGCTTCTATGCCCGCAATGTAGCATTGCTGCATGATTACGACTTATGGGAATTCACCATTCTGGTCCGAAAATCGGCCTGAGGAGGCTTACTTGACCCGCCCCTTAATTCTGTTCGGCACCGGCGAAATCGCTGAATTGGCGCACTTTTACTTTACGCGAGACAGCGACCATCATGTTGTAGCCTTCTGCGTTGACGGTTCTTATCTGCGAGAAGATCACTTCCAAGGTCTGCCCGTGTTGGCCTTCGAGGAAGTGAGCGCGCATTTTGCACCCGAGACGCACGCCATGTTTGTTGCGCTGGCCTACGCCAAGCTAAACGATCTTAGGGCGGAAAAGGTGGCGGCGGCAGAGGCGGCAGGCTACGAGCTTACCAGCTATGTCTCATCCCGTGCAACGGTCCTGAACGACGGGCATTTCGGGCCGAATGCCTTCGTGCTCGAAAACAACACGATACAGCCCTTCGCCACGATAGGTCGAAACGTTACTCTTTGGAGCGGTAACCACATCGGCCATCATTCAACGATCGGCGATAACGTGTTTATTTCGTCCCATGTGGTCGTCTCCGGGGGAGTGACGATCGGGGAGAACTGCTTTATCGGCGTTAACAGCACTCTGCGCGACCACGTAACCGTGGGTGCGCGGTGCGTCCTGGGTGCGGGAACGGTAGTACTCGCCGATATGGAGGCTGGCGGTGTCTATTCCCCTACGGCAACAGAGCGATCCCGCGTGCCCTCTTCCCGACTTAGGACAATCTGATGGCGTGGCGCAGGCGAGGACGTCTGTTTGATGCCGAGACGATGCTTCCCCATCATCCGCAATTGCGTAGCCATGCCGCCAATCCCCTGGCTGTAAATTTGGAAGGCGACCTTTACCGCGTGTTTTTCAGCGCACGGAACTCGGCAAACCGCTCCTCGGTGGGGGCGGTAGACATCGACGTCGTGCGCCGCACAGTGGAAAGGGTAATAACCAAACCCGTGATCGCTCATGGACCGGAGGGACGCTTCGATGCCGATGGGATCAGCGTAGGTTGTCTTCATAAAGACGCGACGGGCGCTCGCTATGTTCTGTTCATGGGGTGGCAGGCGCCAAATGACGGCCATTGGCGTGGCGATATCGGTCGTTTGCGTTTAGGTGACGACCTTTCGCTGACCCCTGATCCGGCAGGCCCTTACATCGGATCGGACACCGTCGATCCTATAAGCCTGTCCTACCCGTGGGTTCATCGCACCGTCGGCGGCTACCTGATGTGGTACGGTTCCACCGTTACGTGGGACGCGGGCAATGGGGAGATGTTGCATGTTTTGCGGGAAGCGCGGTCGGAGGACGGAATCAATTGGCGACGCGACGGCAAGACCCTTCCATATTTTTTGGGCGTTGCGCAAGCGTTTTCAAGGCCCACCGTGGTCCAGGATGCCCAAGGCGTCTTGCAGATGTGGTATTCTTTCCGCGGCGCTCCGGGTAAAACCTACCGAATAGGCCACGCCGTTCGCCGCCCCGGAGCGGAATGGACCCTGCAGCACTTGGACGGCGGACTGGACGTCGCACACGACGGATGGGACTCCGAAATGGTAGAATACCCTTTCGTTTTCGATCACGGCGGTGAACGTCTGATGCTGTACAATGGAAACGGTTTCGGGCGCAGCGGCTTCGGCCTTGCGGTGTGGGAAGAATGAAAGAACTGGCGCCTCTTCTGCGTTATGGCGTCGTGGGGATTGCCTCCAACGGGTTGGGTTACCTGGCCTATCTTGGACTAACCACGCTTGGTCTGCCGCCGAAGGTTACGATGACGGCGCTGTACGCGACCGCAACCGGCATCGCATTCTTCGTAAACCGCAGCTTCACCTTCGTGGACCATGGGCGGATGGGCCCGGCTGGCTTGCGCTTCGTGCTGATTTATCTGGCGGGATGGGTTTTAAACTTGATCCTTCTGGAGACCTTCGTCGATAAACTACGCTATCCTCACTGGCTTGTGCAGGGAATAGCAATCGTCATTGTCGCCGCGGTTCTTTTCGTACTTCAGCGTCACTTTGTTTTCCGCCATTCTAGCGAATAGAGGTCTTCATGAGGCTTTGCCCTGCCTGCGCTGCAGAGCGCGCCGATTTCGATACGCTGTGTCCTGTCTGCGGTCATCAAGTCCTGCGCAGGGACGGTATTCCGATCCTCGCCCCCGCCATGGCGAGCGACGGGGAGGGGTTCAACGCCGACCATTTCCACGATCTTTTTGCTCGCGAGGCTTCGAGCTTCTGGTTTCAGGGCCGTAATGATATTCTGTCTTGGGTCATCCAGCGTTTTTTAGATTCGCCTGAGCGTTTCCTGGAAATCGGCTGCGGCACCGGCTTTGTCCTGTCGCGCCTGAAGCACGATTTTCCATTGACGCAGTTCACCGGCAGCGAGCTGTTTGATCGAGGCCTGACGTTTGCGCGCCGGCGTGTTCCGGAAGTCGAGCTACTGCAGATTGACGCCCGCGCGCTGCCCTACACCACCGAGTTTAACGGTATCGGCGCGTTTGACGTGCTGGAACACATAGCTGAGGACGAGCGGGTACTGTCAGAAATCCACCGTGCTTTGCGTCCGGGCGGGCATGCCGTACTGTCCGTTCCACAGCATCCGTCTCTATGGAGCCTTGCCGATGACATTGCCTGCCACCAGCGGCGCTACAGGCGGGGCGAACTTGAGGAAAAACTGCGTCGCGCAGGGTTTATGGTAGTCATGTCGTCGTCTTTTGTGACGATCTTGCTACCGATGATGTTCGCGGTGCGGCGGTCCGGGCGAAACCGCCGCGCGCTTGAAAAGGACCCGGCGGCCGAGCATCGCATGCCAGCGCTTGTTTCCACTGCCCTGCGCGCGACGATGACCGCAGAACTGGCTCTTATGCGGCTCGGCGTCAGGTTTCCTGCAGGAGGGTCACGCCTCGTTGTGGCACGGAAGCCGCTATGAGCATATCGATGGGTTTTTCCGTAGCCGTCGCGCTTTTCCAGCTTACGGCGCTGTATCTGGGCGGTGCGGATGTGACCCTTTCCTTGGCGGGCGTCGTGATGGCGTTCAGTCTGGGAGTCATGGCAACCGGCGATGCTGTGCTTCGATGGGTGGATATGCCGATTAAGGCACATCTTCCCGCGGCGTTCGTTATTGGATATGGCATCGTTTCCGTGACGCTGTTCGTGCTTTCGCGAAGCATCGGACTATCGCCACTGACCGGCATCCTCCTTCTAGCTGTTCCAGCACTGCCCGCTCTAGTGCTATTCGCTCGAACAAACACCCTAGAGGATTTGACAGATCTCGGCTGGTTAGTCGTCATCGCGGCCTGTATCGGGGCGATCGCCTTGTCAGCAATATGCAGTCCTATTGCAATCCAAACCCGCGGAATCCTCACAAGCTGGTATGATTTTTTTCTGCACGGTATCAGCATTCAGGCTTTTGCAAGTTTTCAGGATCGTCCGTCGGATCCCGAAATGGTGGGCGCGACGCTGGTTGCTTATCATTACGCGCCCTTCCTGCCCCCAGCAGCGATCGTCGAAGCGACTCGGATCTCCGGATTGATGGCCGCAACCGCAAATCTTTTGCCCCTCGGCCTGCTGGTCGGTGCCTTGGGGCTTTATGCTCTGGTTACGCAGCTGGCGGATCGCTCGGCGGCAATCATCGCGCTCGCGCTTCTTGTGGTCGTGCCGGATCCAGCCGACTATATGCTGCGTTCAGGCTGGTTCGACGTGGCATGGCTACTGTTTGGCTCCCCAGGATCTGGCTACGGAATGGGCCTGTGTTTCATCGCCGCGAGCTGTCTCGCCGCCGCACTATCCGGAGTGGAGCATCGATGCCGTATCCTGCTGCTTTGCGCAGGGCTTGCGCTCATTGCCATCCTTGAGCGCGTACAGATGTTCATGCTGCTCGCACCGCCACTGTTCGCGGTATGGCTCTGGGCGGTTACGCCGCGTAGGCACCAACAAATTGCTTTAGCCGTCGCGGTGATCGCGCTCGCGCTGCCCGCCATCCTAATGCTGCTTCCCGACCTCCGGGCCGAATGGCTGGCATGGGCGCGGGTGCTCGAATACATGGATCTAGCGGTCACTTGGTCGGAGCATTACGGCCAGTGGGTCGCGCCATGGATCGGCACGGATTTTGCTGGTCGGGCTGCGCAACTGGTGCTGATTGTAGCGCTGAGCCTCGGAGTTTTTCTGCTGGCAGCGCCCGTGGCGGCTTTCGGGAAGCTGCGCCGGGTCGGCGCGGAGCCGATGGATTTGCTGCCCCCGATCACCTTGAGCATTTATGTCCTGTTGATCCTTTTCGCTCCCCCCGGAGGCAACGGTGACAGCAGCGAGTATAAGCATCGCCACTTCGTTGAGCTCTATTGGTTGTTTGTCGGGTTTACCGCCGCCTGGCTGACCAAAGCTCTACCGCCAAGAAGCGTTAGACCGTTAGCTGGACTATCAGCCATTGCAGCCGGGATGGTGTGCGGTCTGCTGACAGGTCGCCCCATCGACGCGCCGAACGTCGTCGCCATGCCCTGGGCGCGGGCATTCCACAGCCAGCAGGTTACAAAAGGGATACCGGAAGCTGCAATCTTCCTGGCCGCAGGGGCCAAGCCGAGTGATGTCCTGGCGGCGGATGCAGCGACCTCGCAGGAGCGAATCGGACCGCTGAGCGAACTAATGGGCCTTGTCGACGTACAAGCCTATCTCGCGCGTGGGGACCTCAAGGCTTTGCGCTCCAACTGCCACGCGGCGGCGGTCGCAGACCGCCTGAGCCTGCTTAAGCGTGTGGACGCGGCCAAGAACGCCGATGTAGCACTCGGACTCTTGTCGGAGGCGGGTATCAGATATTTTCTGCCACTTTCGGGTTTACCGCGCTGGGATGCTGCGGGTGCGCAAGCCGCATTCTTGACCGGCGCGGTTGCGGTCTATATCGTCCCGACGTCGGACAAAGCAGCCCTCGTCGAGACGGTATGTCCTTGACCATAGCGTGGAATCCGTAAGAGCAGCAAAGTGAAGGCAATGGTTCAGCAACAGGGTGATATTATCGCGTTCAACTGGCCCTACATGACAGGGCGGGAATTGCATTATATCGCTCAATGCCACGCCAACGGCCGCTTTGCCGGTGATGGGGCGTTCACGCGGCTCTGCCATCAATGGCTGCGCGAGCGTACGGGCGCACCCGGCGCATTGCTAACGCATTCGTGCACCGCGGCTTTGGAGATGGCGGCCATCCTTTTGAATCTGCAGCCGGGAGACGAGGTTATCATGCCGTCGTTCACGTTCGTTTCAACGGCGAACGCCTTTGTCTTGCGCGGGGCAGTGCCAGTGTTTGTCGATATCCGGCCGGACACACTTAATCTTGATGAAACCCAAATTGAGGCAGCGATCACATCTCGCACCCGTGCCATTGCACCCGTGCACTATGCGGGTATTGGCGCCGAGATGGACCAGATTAACGCCATCGCCGCAAAGCACGGCCTCGCCGTGGTTGAGGACGCGGCGCAAGGTGTCGCCTCCTTCTACCGTGGCCAACCCCTGGGCAGCCTGGGCACTTATGGCGCCTTCAGCTTCCACGAGACGAAGAACGTCATCTCGGGTGAAGGTGGAGCGTTGATCGTGAACGATCCCGCAAAGGTGCTCGAGGCTGAAATTGTCCGAGAAAAAGGGACAGATCGCAGCCGGTTCCTGCGCGGCGAGGTGGACAAATACACCTGGCGCCGTGTTGGATCGTCCTTTTTGCCCGGAGAGTTGATTGCGGCATTCCTGTGGGCGCAGTTGCAGGAGGCCGACAGCATCACTGCTACCCGACTCACCGCCTGGAACCGCTACTTTTCTCTGACAGAGACGCTTGAGGGGGCGGGACTTTTACGCCGCCCCTTTGTGCCTCCTCATTGCACGCATAACGCACATATGTTCTACATCCTGCTTGCCGACGGAATTGATCGCGGCGCGGTGTTGTCAGGACTCGCCGCCGCTGGCGTTAATGCGGTATTTCATTATGTACCGCTGCATTCCTCACCCGCCGGGCTCGGCCGTTATGACGGATCGCTTCCGGTTACGGATCATCTGCATGGACGGCTGATTCGCCTGCCCCTGTGGTGCGGCCTAACCGAGGCGCAGCAGCAACGTGTCGTGGAGACGCTGTCCGGCCTGCTGCATTCTGCTATGGTGCGGGCCGCAGGCTGAGAAGTATTGCCGCGCTGAGCTACTGGTCAACTCTTATGGCCTGCAGACTCCCAGCCCCCGAATTCAGGGTGGAATGAGGCTGCATATCTTGGCAGCTTATTTACCGCGCCTTCTTTGGCGGAACCTCCGCAGCGACGAAAAAGCCGTCCCATGGGTCCTTCCTAAGCGCGGAAAGGCGCGCGCCGATATTGCTCACTGTAAAGTGCATAGGGCCGATATCCGCAGTGAGTTCCGACCATTCGAGCGGCGCGGAAATGGCGGCACCCGGTCGGGCGCGCGTCGAATAGGCTGCAACCGCCGTATTGCCCCTGCCGTTGCGCAGATAATCGATGAAAATGCGGCCCTGACGTTTCGCCTTGGTGGCGACAGAGAGGTATTTCTCCGGTTCGGCCTTCGACATATCCGCCGCCATGGCTTTGGCGAAGGCCTTGACGGGCGCCCAGCCCGCCTGTGGTTTCAGTGGTGCGACCACATGCAGCCCCTTGCCGCCCGAGGTCTTGACGAAGGCGGCAAGTCCGGCCTCTTCAAAGCGCCGTTTCAATTCGTGCGCCGCCTCGATCACCGCGTCCCAAGCCACGTCCTCGCCGGGGTCGATATCCATGGTGATCATATCAGGCTTTTCCCAATTGGCGGTGGTGACGCCCCAAGGGTGGATTTCAAGCGCGGCGGATTGCACAAGCGCCATCATGCCGTCGAAATCGGTGATGCGGATCAGCGGTTCGCCGCCCTTGTCCTTGGGATCCTTGATCTGTTCGATTGCCTTGTTGATGCCGCGCCAGGCGTGTTTCTGGAAAAACCGTTGGCCCTCTATGCCCTCCGGGCAACGCAGCAGCGCAAGCGGCCGATTGACGACAAAGGGCGCCATGTGCCGCCAGACCTGCGCATAATAGTCCGCAAGCCCCTCCTTGGTCACGCCATCATCCGGCCAATAGAGCCGGTCGGGGTGGGTGAACTTGACCTTCGACTGCGGCGCATTGGTATCAGACACGGCTTTCTCCTCGCGTTCAATCTCGCCTGCCGGCTTGTCCTCGCGCAGGCCCCGGAAGGATGCGTGACGCAGATTGCCATCTCCCGACCATGCGCGAAACTCCACTTCCGCCACCAGTTCCGGCTCCACGAAATGGAGATCGCGGCGGGCAAGCGCTGTCAGCTTGTCGCGGAAGGGGCTGTCCTCGCGTTCCAGCGGCTTCAGACGAGAAAATATCATCTCCGCGACTTCGCCGGAATAACCGGTGCCGACACGGCCGACATGGCGCAGCTTGCCTTTTTCATAGACCCCGAGTGCCAGCGAACCGATGGCATGTTCCGAGGTCGAGGAGACGGTATAACCGCCAATGACAAATTCCTGCCGCATTGAACATTTGGACTTTACCCATTCGCCCTTACGACCGGAAACGTATTTGCTGCTCTTGACCTTGGAAATCACGCCTTCGAGGCTGAGCCGGCAGGCATGGTCCAACACCAGCGCGCCACTTTCCTCGAAATGCTGGCTATAGCGGAGATGGGGATCGCCGCCCGGCAACAGCTTTTCCAGCAACGCCTTTCGTTCGCTCAATGCCGCGCCGCGCAGGTCACTGCCGTCAAGATAGAGCAGATCGAAGGCATAAAAGACAAAACGGTCGTCGCGCCCTTCGCTCAGATCTTTCTGCAGGGCGGAGAAGTCAGAAGCGCCGCTATCGCGTTCGACAACGATTTCGCCGTCGATCAGAACGGTTTCCGCCGGCAGCGCCTTGAGTGCCGCCGTCACAGCGGTGCCGAATTTCTCCGCCCAGTCCAGCCCGCTACGGGTCAGCAGCTGAAGTTTACCTTGATCGACACGCGCCTGCAGCCGGTAACCGTCGAATTTGATTTCGTGCAGCCAGCGTGATCCCTCCGGCGGTTTCGGCTTCAGCGTGGCGAGTGCGGGCGGCACGAAGGATGGCAAGGCCTGTTTGCGTGCTCCTTTGGGCAGCGCATGCGCCTGTTTCTGGCCGGATGTCGATGCGGCGGCCTTTTTTGAGACCGGCTTGGAATTCCAGGTATCCTCCGGGTTTTTCGCGACCTCCTCGACGCTGCGGCCGGTCTTTACCGATTCCGGCCTTTCCCTGAGAATGTCAGCACCGCCTTTATGCCTTGCCTCCTCATCGTCACCCTTGATCAGCAGCCAGTTCTCCCGGCTTTCGCCGGGCTTTCCGTGCATGCGGATCAGATGCCAGCGGCCCTTCAGCTTTTCGCCCTCCAGCTCGAATTCCAGATGGCCCTTGCGATAACCCTTCCTGGCGTCACCAATCGGCTGCCAGCTGCCGCGATCCCAGACGATCACGGTGCCGCCGCCATATTGTCCCTTGGGGATGACGCCTTCAAAGTCGCCATAACTCAGCGGATGGTCTTCCACATGCACGGCAAGGCGCTTGTCTTCAGGATCGAGGCTCGGGCCGCGCGTCACCGCCCAGCTTTTCAGCACCCCATCCATTTCCAGGCGAAAATCATAATGCAGGCGGCGGGCATCGTGTTTCTGGATCACGAAGCTCGATCCCGGTTTTTCAGCCTTTGTACCCTTGGGCTCCGGCGTCTTGTCGAAACTGCGCTTGGCGTTATAGGTCTGCAACCCCATGGATCAGCTCGCTTTCCGCGAGGCCTTACGGCCTGCCGCCGTGGCCTTTTTCCCGCTGCCTGCTCCGGCACCGACACTGCGGCGCAGGGCCTCCTTGAGATCGATGATATTGTCCTCCTTGCGCTGAGGCGGTTTGGCGATTTCCCGGCCTTCGATCTTGGCTTTCACCAGTTCCGCCAGCGCATCATTATACCGGTCGCTATAGTCGGCCGGTTCGAATGTACCCGCCCTTTTTTCGATGATGTGGCCGGCAAGTTCCAGCATTTCATCATCGAATTCGATATCGGGGATCGACTTGAAGACGGATGTCTCCGAGCGAACCTCGTAGCTGAAATTCAGTGTGGTCGCGACAAGCGCCTTGCCACTCGGTCGGATCAGCAGAATACGGTTGCGGCGGAAAAGCACGGCTTCGCCGAGTGCTACGACATTCTCGTCGTCCATCGCCTTGGCAAGAAGCGTCAGCGCCTCTTCGCCACCCTCCCCGGTCGGCGCGAGATAATAGGACTTGTCGAAATAGAGCTTGTCGATCTCGTCACAGGGCAGAAAATGTTTGACGTGGATGACCTTGTCACTATCAGGCATCAGCTTTGCGATCTCGTCACCCTCAATGACGATGTGGTCGCCATTGTCGAGTTCATATCCCTTGACCTGATCGTCGCGAAGCACTGGCTCGCCCGTATCGCTATCGACATATTGCCGTTCAACGCGGTGGCCCGTCTTGCGGTTGACGATATTGAACGAAATCTTCTCCGCCGAGGTCATCGCGGAATAAAGGCCGATTTCACAGTTGAAATCGGCAAACGACAGATGCCCTTTCCAGCTCGCCCGACGGTTCATGATTGTCGCCCCTCGCCACCGTGACGGAATAAGGCTTCACCGGGCCGGCCACCGGCGAGAATTCGCTCGATCGCCGGTACATCCTCTTCTGCCAGAACCGGCACCGGATCGGAGGCCATGGCCTCCAGCACTTCCGGCGACAGCCCGCCATTGCGAATGACCCATTCCATGGCTTCGCGCGTCTGCCGTTCCGCTTTCAATTGCGCATAGAGCGCCAATATCAGCCGGTCGCGGACATCGAAGCTTTTCAGGCCTTTGTCTGAACGTTCTGACTGTTGTTTCATGTCGAAACCCTCAAAGCCCGCCCGGCGATGGCGGAAGCCGCCTCAGGCAATGCCCCTGCCGCCGGTCACGCCATAGACCTCGCCGTTGATGAAGCTTGCGTCCTGCGAGGCCAGCAGCACATAAACGGGCGCCAGTTCCACCGGCTGTCCCGGGCGGCCGAAATCGCTGTCCTTGCCGAAATTCTTCACCTTCTCATCCGGCTGGCCGCCGCTCGGCTGAAGAACCGTCCAGAACGGACCGGGCGCCACCGCATTGGCGCGCACGCCCTTTTCGATCAGCTGCTTTGCGAGGGCCTTGGTATAAGCGACGATACCGGCTTTGGTCGTGGCGTAATCGAGAAGGATGGCCGATGGTTCATAGGCCTGGATGGAGGCGGTGGTGATAACAGACGAACCCGGCTTCAGATAGGGAACAGCCGCCTGCGCAATCCAGTGCAACGCATAAAGATTGGTCTTCATGGTGCGGTCGAAATCATCGGTCGAGAGTTCTTCGATGTCTTCGCGATATTGCTGCCTTGCGGCGTTGACGACCAGAATATCCAGCCCGTTGAGATCGCTGACGGCTTTCTCGACCAGTTCGCGGCACCAAGCCTCATGGGTAATATCGCCAGGCAGTGCCACCGCCACGCGGCCTTCCGCCTCGATCAGCGCCACGACCTCCTCGGCGTCCGATTCTTCTTCCGGCAGATAGGATATCGCGACATCGGCCCCTTCCCGGGCAAAAGCGATAGCGACCGCGCGGCCGATGCCGGAATCGCCGCCGGTAATCAGCGCTTTCCGCCCGGCAAGCTTGCCAGCGCCCTTGTAGCTCTTTTCACCATGATCAGGGAAAGGCGTCATATTCGTCACCAGACCCGGCATTTCCTGGGTGGGGGTCGAAAACGGCGGGCGCGGATACTGGCTGCGCGGATCCTGTGGCTCGAGGCGGTCTGTCATCACGATATCTCCCATCGATAGAGGTCCATCCGTGGCGCGTCCATAACACGGGCATCATACCGCCCGGTCAGGCTGATCTTCGGTGCCCATGAGGCTACCGCAGCGTGGACGCACCACACGCAACCCTAACGATCTGCCTTCGCTCTCGTTCCATCGAATATGGGAAAGGAAGGGCGACGGCACCCTGCGCCGTCGCATCTTTCACTACACGGAGTGTTTCTTCCGCTTGGCGGTGCTTTCGGCAGGAGCCGGGGCCACATCCGGCTTTCCGAAAAGATAACCCTGCGCCTGGGCGCAACCCTCATCGACGACCATGCGGTATTGAGCGTCCGTTTCGATCCCTTCCGCCGTCACCGGCAGATCGAGGCTGCGGCCAAGGCCGATCACCGCGCGCACGATGGCGCGGGCATTGTCATCCTCGCTCATGGCGGCGATGAAGCTGCGGTCGATCTTTATCTTGTCGAAGGGGAAGCTCTGCAGGTTACTGAGTGAAGAATAGCCCGTGCCGAAATCATCCATGACGATGGCAACGCCGAGCGCCTTCAGCTGGTTGAGGATAACCAACGTCGCCTTGCGGTCTTTGAGAAGCGCTGCCTCGGTGATCTCCAGCTCCAGCCGGTTCGGCGAAAGCCCGGTCTGCATCAGGACGGTGCAGACCACATGGCCGAGATTGGCCAGCGAAAACTGCAAGGGCGAGACATTCACCGCGATCTTCAGATGTGGCGCCCAGGTGCTTGCCTGACGGCAGGCCTCGCGCAGCACCCATTCGCCGAGCGAGATGATGATCCCGCTCTCTTCCGCAATCGGAATGAAGACATCCGGCGGGACCACGCCCCTTGTCGGGTGCTGCCAGCGCACCAGCGCCTCGTAACCGACGACCTGACCGCATTCGACTGACAGGACCGGCTGATAGTTCAACAGCAGCTCGTCCCGGTTGATGGCAAGCCGCAAATCGGTTTCGAGCTGGCGGCGCTCGCGGGCTTCCTGGTCCATCAAGGGATCGTAGAAGGCAAGGATACCGCGCCCACCCATCTTTGCGCGGTAAAGCGCAAGATCGGCGGCATGCATGATACTTTCATGGTCCTGCCCGTCCCGCGGGAACACGGCAATGCCGATGCTGACGCCGACGGCGGTCGGGTCGCTGGCGACATTCATCTTCAGGCCGAACATGCCAAGGATCGTCTCGGCCAGCAGGCGCGCTTCGTCCGCCTTGGTATGCCGGGTCGTCAATATGACGAATTCATCGCCGCCAAGACGGGCGACCACATCGCCTGCCCTTGCACATTCATCGAGAATGGCGGCGACTTTTTTCAAGACGCGGTCGCCTTCGGCGTGGCCGAATATGTCGTTGACCGCCTTGAACCGGTCGAGATCGAGCGCCAGCAGCGCAAATTCGTCCTCTTCACCGCAATTGTCGATCTGCTGGTGAAGACGGGTCTGGAACATGGTGCGGTTGGAGAGGCCAGTCAGGACATCATGGCGCGCGAGATATTCGATTTCGCGCTGCGCTTCCCGCTTTTCCGTCAGGTCGCGAATGGCCATCACCTCGCAGGGGCGGCCGCGATATTCGATCGTGCGTACGCCGAGTTCGAAGACCTGCGCCTGCCCGCCCCGCTCGCGGATCGCCTCCACTGGCGCAGGACGCGGCAGATAGGTGGGCTGACCATCGATGGCCTTGAAAAGATCATCGGGGTTCTGTCCGACAAGCGTTGCTTCATCCCGGCCAAGAAGGCCGGCAAAACGGGTGTTCAGCTCCACGATCCGCCCGTCACGGACGACGGCAAGGCCGTCCAGCGTCGCATCCACCAGCCCCTTGAGATCGACAAGGTATCGATCCACCAGAGCGGCGACGGCGGTGGAGGAAAGGATCAGGAAGGTGACGCCGGAAATGGCGCAGATCATGATCAGCCTGGCGACATTGTCGGGATCAGGCCCGGAGACGGATGGATCCGGCGTGAGTACCGTGGCCGACATGGTGGTGAAATGCAGCGCGCAGATGCCGAAGATCGCCGCTCCGGCCGGCGCTGCGATGCGCTTCCATGAGCCTGGACGATGGAAAAGGAAAAAGGCCAGAACAAAAGCCACCCAAGCAACGGCAAAACCACCGAGAACCGGGCCCCACCGATAGCTGATCGTGGCCGCGACATCCATGCCCGCCATTCCGACGAAATGCATGACGGCAACCGACAGGGTGACCAGCGTTCCGACGATGACCGGCTTGTAAATGACCTGCGAGCGGGTCTTGAGCGCCAGCCAGAAACCGAGAACGGCCAGAAGGGCCGAAAGAGCCGTAAAAAAGAAGTCGTAACCAATCGGAACTGCGCCCTTATAGGCCAGCATGGCAACGAAATGGGTGGCCCAGACGCTCAGTCCCGCAGCAAAGGCCGCAACCAGCACCCAATAGGGTTTGCGACCCGCCGGACTTTCCTCCGCGCGCAACAGAAGGTGAAAAAAAGCAAACATGCCAAGCAAGCAGATAACAGCTGCAAGAAGAACGACCGCGTGGTCGTGCTGTATGGCAACGCATTCCAAAACCGTGAACATGATGCACTCTCCCAGCCTCTGAAGAACCGCCCACGGTGGCACTATGGGAGTGCTTTATTTATAAATCTCTAATGCAACTACTGATAATTGTATCAATATTTTTTCGCGCAGTAAAAAGTGTTCGGGCCAGCGTGCCAAGCTGTAACACTTTTGGCAAACCCGCCCGAAGAAAATGGTGGCCCGAGGCTTCACTTCCAGCTTCGATAATCGGCCGCGGTGCATCCGAAAGGCGCCGGGCCGTCGGAGAAACGTTCCTGCAGACGCGCACAACCCCACTCATTGAGTGCCGCCGGCAACATGTTGTTGATGTCCATTCCGGGTGAATTGAATTGCGACGGAGAGCTGGTGACATACCACAGCCAGTAACCGAAGACCGCGACAATGATGACGGCCAGGATGGCAATGAACGTTCCCAGTCTGCGCAGGAGACCCGGTCCTTTCTTTATCGCCGCGCCCTGGGCCGCGGCCCCCGCCTGTGTCTCATTGGCAAGCAGCGGGGCAAGCGAAGCGAGAGCCTCCGCCCTCTCCTGGTCCGTAAGGTCGATCCGCTCCAGCTGATCATCGATGAGAACCGGCAGCGCGCTGTTGCCATGCAGGACCGCCAGCGCCACATCGTGTTTGCCGGTGTGGCCGACGACAACGGGAATGCGCCCCCGCTCCAGATGGGAGAAGGATTGCCGCTTGGTCTTGTCGTCCCTCACTGTATCGGCATAGGTGACAAAAAGACGGCTGCGTTTTTCGGCCACCGCCGTCAGTGCAACCGGGATGACGGTCAAAGGTGCTGCATGCCGCAGCTGCAGGCGAACCCGTAGCACACGGATAAGCGTGAACAACATCGCGAGACTGCCGAAACCAAGCAGGGCAACGAACACGCCAAGCGTGATGATGCGGTTCCAGAGCATGTCGAGGCCCAGCGAAATGGTTGCGAGCTCCGGGTTCCTGGCGGAAATGACCAGTCCGGTTTCGTAGTCACCGGAATGAAAATCGACGAACATCACCTCGACGTCCTTCTTGTAGCTGACGCCGCCATGATCGTAGGAGAGATCCGCCTCACAGGTCGTGAAGATCGCCTTGCGTGTCTTGCAGCTGCCGCTGATATCGCCGTTTTCGATCTCCAGCGGGTCCTTGCTAATCTGATAATCGCGCAAAATGCCCGGCCCTTCGGCGACAAGCATAACGGCGAGGATCGCCACAAGCACCGGAATGGAAAAATAATAGACGCCCGGCACCGAAATGACGCCGCGCTTGAGGCTGAGCGGGCGTGAGGGAAGTTTTATCTGGGAAAGGTTCATGGTCATCAACGCATCTGCGAGAGAGTGGCGGGCGAAGCCTGCAGCTCGCACCCGGTGGAAGGAATGGTAAGAGCCGGGTCTAGTCCGATGGAGGCGTGGAGAAAACCCCAAAAATTCACGGAACAATCGCGATAATTGCGTTTTTGGGGCAAATACACGCGAACTCGTGGTTGGAGGTCCAAGCCAAAGAGCCGCTGTCACCCCCGAGCTGCCAGACAAACTGAAATAAAAAACGGGCGGTAAAACCGCCCGTCTTTTATTTCTGGGAAGCATTTGCCTGTCCCATTATTCCTTCGTCACGTTTTCCAGGCGGGTCGTCTGGCTTGGATGCCCGACATAATTCTTCACGCGCGCATTCAGCACGATCGGCTCGTATCGTTCGAAAAGCGGCAGGACTGCCGGTTTCTGCGCGACGAACATTTCCTGCATCTGCGTATAGATTTCTCCCCGCTTCTTGGCATCCGGCTCCAGCGAAGCCTTGGCCGTGAGCGCCGTCAGTTCCGGGATGTCCCAGGCAGAGCGCCAGACGAAATTGCCGGCATTGTTGGCGGCAAGCGAATTGTCGGGGTTGCTGGAAAACTGCTCCATCGATCCGAGCACATTGGGCATATAAGCGCCGGTCTGCGGGATGAGCAGATCGAAATCGCGGGCACGATGCGCTGCGATCACATCGGAGCCATTGCCCTGCTGAATATTGACCTTGATACCGATCTGACTGAGCGAGGCCTGTATGGCAGTGGCAAGGTCGATGCGCGGCGTCTGCGCAATCGTCTTCAGATTGAGCGTGAAGCCGTTTTCGTAACCGGCCTCCTTGAGGAGCTCCTTTGCCTTGGGAACATCAAGTTTCCAGTCCGGGCTCGGGATGGCATATTCAAAGTTCTCCGGCACCGGCACGGTCCGCGCCCGGCCGTAAGGACCCATGATGGTTTTCTCCATCCCCTTGTAATCGATACCATAGGCAATCGCTTCACGAACCTTCGGATTCGACAGGGGCTCCTTGCCGGCATTCATGGACAGGACGTAGAAACCGCCCGTCGGCACGCGCTGGATCTGAAAGCCTTCCTTATTGTTGAAGGTGGCGAGATCGGCCGCCGTCAGCGCGCTGGCGATGTCGATGTCACCACGGTCCAGCATCAGGCGCTCGACCTGGCTTTCCGGCACATGCCGCACGATGACGCGGCGCATTTTCGGGCTGCCAGCCACATAATCCTTGTTCGCCTCCAGAATGATGATCTCATTCGGCGCCCAGCGATTGAGCGTGAACGGCCCGGAGCCGGCGGAATTGGTTCTGAGCCATCCATTGCCCCAATCGCCATCGACTTCATGCGACTTGAGCTCCTTGCTATCAACGACGCTGGCGATGACCATGGCGAGGCGATAGAGCAGCAGTTCAGAGGTCGTCTCCCCCGAAAGGCCAATTCGTACCGTCTTTTCATCCGGGGCGGTTACCAGCTTGTCGACATTATCGGCGTTGTAGCCGACGCGCTTGAGGTTCGCGGCAGCCGCCTGGTTCATCTTCAACAGGCGGCTGAACGAATATACGACATCAGCCGACGTCACCGGGTTGCCGGAAGCAAATTTCGCTTCGCGCAGATGGAAGGTGATGCCCTTCTCGTCCGTCTCCCAACGCTCGGCGAGCTGCGGGGAAACCTTGCCCGAGCTGTCGACGGAAATCAGCCGGTCATAGAGATTGGCCATGATTTCGTTGGCTTTTGCTTCGGTGGCCTGATGCGGGTCGAGTGACAGCACCTGCGCCAGCGACGTTGCGACAATGAGCTGGTCGTTCGGTGTTTTGGCGAAAACTGGGGACGCCTGCATCAGCATCGCGCCCAAAGCCGTTGTGAATGCGAGACGGATCAAAGATTTTCTCATACCTGCTCCTCCTACAGATCGGTCATTCAAGATGGAAAAAGGCCGGCGGCACTGCAAAGCGCCGCCGGCCCGAAAAAGTCAGAGATGTTTGTTATCAAGCGCTTCGATCAGCGCTGCGATGTAGCCGTAACAAAAACCGAAAGCGACACCGACAGGATCGCGGCCGGCGATCGTCGGCACATGGTCGGGCATGATCATGTAGCGATAGCCGAGCTCGTGATAGAGTTTCAGCGAGCGCACCATATCCATATCGCCTTCATCGGGGAAAGTTTCCATGAAGGACAGCTTACCGCCGCTGATATTGCGGAAATGGACGTTGAAAATCTTGTCGCGGCTGCCGAACCAGCGGATGATGTCATCGATCTCCTCGCGTGGATTGTCGAGCATCTCGCCGATGGAGCCCTGGCAGAAATTCAGCCCATGATAGGGATTTTCGCGCATCTGCACGAACTTCTTCAGCCCCTCGACGGTGCCAAGCACACGGGTGACGCCCTTGTAGCCCGGCGGCGTGTAAGGATCATGCGGGTGGCAGGCGAGGCGCACCTTGTTGCTTGCGGCAACCGGCACGACGCGCTCCAGGAAATAGTCGATCCGTTCCCAGTTCTCGTCTTCGGACAGTATGCCGGCGAGACCCGGCGCCGCATCGTGGTCCGCCTTGTCCCAGCGCCATGCCTCATTGAGCGAGCCACCACGTCCGCGTTCCATCTCGGTGCGGGGAATGCCGATGAGGTTGAGGTTATATTTCGCCGCAGGGATACCGGCGCGGGCAATGCTTTCAATCATTGTGCAGACGGCGTCAATCTGCCGGTCGCGATCCGGCCCCGCCAGTAGGATATCCGGATATGATGCCTGTTCGATGGGACGGGACGGCAGCGGCAATTGCACCATGTCCAGAACGAGGCCGAAGCTTTCTACCTTGTCGCGCAGACGCTCGAAGTCATCCAGAACCCAGCTAGCGGGTTTTCCGGGCGGGTCAGCGCTTATGTTTTTGACGCCAAGCTGCGCCCAAACCTTGAAATCCTCATCATCGCGCGCAGCAACCTGTGTGCCGACATACATCGATTCTCTCCTCTCTCCATGCAAGTCATCATATGACATCGCATGAAATAAGATGAGTGTCGAGATGCTATTGCGCTTCTGAGAGCAACCTGTATCGCCGCTGGCTTGCGAGCATATGTTCACGCATGGCTTTTCGTGCCGCCTCGGGGTCCTGCTCTACGATGGCCCGCAGGATAGCTTCATGCTCTGCCTGCACCTTACGCAGATAATTCGCATTGCCGGTTTCCGGCAGCGTCGGAAATTGCCCGCGCGGAATAGAGCGGGAACCGAACTGGCGAAGAGCCTCAAGATAAAAGCGGTTATTCGTGGCAATCGCGATGGCGGAATGGAACTCGTAGTCGGCATCGACAGTGGTTTCACAGGCGTCGATGGCGCGGGCCATTTTCCTATGCGCCGCAGAGATTGCAGCCTCTTGCTGGGCCGTCCGGCGATAAGCGGCGATCGCTGCTGCTTCGCCTTCCGTCGCAAGCCGGAATTCCAGCATTTCCAGCGTTTCGGCAATCGTGCCGACTTCCGATTGCGTTAGCTTCACACCGGTCCATTCACTGGCACTACTAACGAAAACACCCTTGCCCTGGATGGGAACGACATAACCCGCAGACCGAAGATCGGCGATCGCCTCTCGAACCACCGTCCGGCTCACGCCATAGGTCCGTTCAAGCTGCGGTTCAGTGGGCAACTGGTCACCATTTTTCAGTTTTCCACTGCGAATTTCTGCGCTGAGATTATCGATGATCTGTTGTGCCCGCCTCTCCCGCGGCCTCGCCTTATCGCCAATCATGCCACTCTTCCCTCTTGCAGAATACGAATCCCTTCGTTACTCATATGATGACATGGCAGCACGTCATATGTTTTCATGTTAGCTCAGGGAGGAGTTGGGATGAAGTACCATCAAGAGTTTTTGCAGTGGAGAATTGCGCGTCTGCGGCGAGCGGCGTTTGCGTTTTCCGTCACTGAGGGTCTTCCTGCAGGAAAGTGCGGTCAGCAATGACGGAAATTTCCCTGCGTGGGCTCGGGCATCGTTTCCTGCAACTGCTCGTCAGCCTCTTCATTCTGCTCTGCATCACCTTCATCATCGGCCGCGTCATGCCGACCGATCCGGTCGGCGCGATCGTCGGCGAGCTTGCCGATCCCAAAGCCTATGAGGCCATGAGGACGCGGCTTGGTCTCGATCTGCCGCTCTACCAGCAGTTCTTCATTTATCTGCGTGGCCTGCTCCATGGCGATTTCGGCATTGCGATCCTGACCGGGAACCCGGTGACCCGCGATCTGGCACAGGCCTTCCCGGCCACCTTCGAGCTCGCCACGCTCGCCATCATCATATCCACCATCATCGGCGTTCCGCTCGGCCTTGCAGCCGCCCTCTTCCGGGATACGTTCATCGACAAGTTCGCGCGTGTCTTTGCGCTGGTCGGACATTCGATACCGGTCTTCTGGTTCGGCATCGTCGGCCTGGTGATTTTCTACGCCAACTTCAATCTCGTCGGCGGACCCGGTCGCGTCGATGTCTTCTACGAGGGTCTCGTCGAGCCGAAAACGGGGCTGATGCTTGTCGACAGCCTGCTTGCGGGCGAGACGGAAATCTTCTGGAACGCGCTGTCGCACATCATCCTGCCTGCCATCATTCTGGCCTATATGGCAATGGCCTATATTACCCGCATGACCCGCGCTTTCACGCTTGAACAGCTCAGCCAGGACTATGTGATCGCGGCAAGGGCCAAGGGCGTCAGCCCGGCGCGAACGATAACCCGGCATGTGCTTCCCAACATCGCCGTGCAGCTGATTACCGTTCTCGCAATCTCCTATGGCAACCTGCTGGAAGGCGCCGTCGTCACCGAGATCGTCTTTTCCTGGCCTGGTATCGGCCAATATATGACGAACGCGCTGCTCATCGGTGACATGAATGCCATCCTTGCGGCCACAATCGTCATCGGCTTCATCTTCATGCTGCTCAATTTCCTTGCCGATCTGGCCTATACAACGCTCGATCCGCGGACACGGGAGGTCGCACGATGACCGACATCACCCACACCAATCCCGTTCCTCGCCGCAGCGCCCTCTCCCGCCTGTCAACCACCACGGGGCGCACGCTGCGCAAGCTCGCCGACGAGCCGCTTGGCATGTTCGGCTTCGCGATTCTCGCCATTCTGGTTCTGGTCGCCATTTTTGCGCCGCTGATCGCCCCCTATGACCCGGCCAGCCAGGTTCTCGAAAACGCGCTTCAGCCTCCGAGCTGGGCGCATCTGGCCGGCACCGACGAATTCGGGCGTGATATTTTCAGCCGGCTCGTTTATGGCACCCGCATCACCATCCAGACCGTGCTGTCGGTCTCGATCATCGTCGGTCCGATCGGCCTTGCCATCGGCGTCATGGCCGGTTTCTTCGGCGGGCGCACCGATGCGATCCTGATGCGTGCCACCGATATCGTGCTGTCCTTCCCGTCACTCGTTCTGGCCCTTGCCTTTGCGGCCGCCATGGGTGCCGGTCTCGGAACCGCGATCATCGCCATCTCGCTGACGGCCTGGCCGCCGATTGCGCGCCTTGCCCGCGCGGAAGCCCTGGTCGTTCGCAATACCGATTACGTCGCCGCCGCCCGTCTTTATGGCGCCTCGCCGCTGCGCATCCTGTTTTTATACATTGCACCCATGTGCATTCCCTCCGTCATCGTGCGACTGACGCTGAACATGGCCGGCATCATCCTGACCGCCGCTTCGCTCGGCTTCCTCGGTCTCGGCGCGCAACCGCCGCTGCCAGAATGGGGCGCGATGATCTCGAGCGGCCGCAAATTCATGCTCGACTACTGGTGGGTCGCCGTCATGCCCGGCATCGCCATCCTGCTGACGAGCCTTGCCTTCAACATCGCCGGCGATACGCTGCGCGACCTCCTGGATCCGCGCCATGCCCGCTCCTGATAGCTCTCCCATCCTCTCGGTCCGCAACCTCAATGTCCGGTTCGGCCGTAACGCCATTCCGGCCGTCTCCAATGTCAGTTTCGACGTCGGCCGCGAAAGGGTCGGCATCGTCGGTGAGTCCGGCTCAGGCAAATCAACGACCGGCCGGGCCGCCATGCGGCTTCTGCCAAAAAGCGCCACGGTGACTGCCGAGCGCATGGATTTCCTGTCTGAACCACTACTCGAAAAATCCGAGCGTCAGATGGGCGCTGTCCGTGGCAGTGAGATGGCGCTGATCATGCAGGATCCGCGTTACTCGCTGAACCCGGTGCTGCCGATCGGAAAACAGGTCGCGGAGGCGGCAGAACTGCATCTGGCGCTTAAAGGTGCGGCGGCCAGAGACGCTGCACGCAACATGCTGCTGCGCGTCCGCATCAGTGACCCCGACCGGGTGATGGGGCTCTACCCGCATCAGATTTCGGGCGGTATGGGGCAGCGCGTCATGATCGCCATGATGCTGCTGGCAAAACCGAAGCTTGTCATCGCCGACGAGCCGACCTCGGCTCTCGATGTCAGCGTGCGCAAGGATGTCTTGCTGCTGCTGGACGAGATGGTGCGCGAGAACGATGCCGGCCTGATCCTCATCAGCCACGACATCCGCATGGTCGCAGCCTTCTGCGAGCGCGTTCTGGTCATGTATGGCGGGCGCGTGGTGGAGACGCTGACGAAGCTTGAAGAGGCGCAGCATCCCTATACGCGCGGCCTCATCGCGGCGATGCCCGATCCCCGCAATCCCGTCCGGCGCCTCAAGGTGCTGGACCGTCAGGCAATCGACGCGGAGGTGCTGCGATGATCACGGTGGACAAGCTTGATGTCGTCTACGGCGCGAAGGAACACCAAAACCACGTCGTGCGCGGCGTCAGCCTAAAGGTCAATAAAGGCGAAACACTCGGCATCGTCGGCGAAAGCGGTTGCGGGAAGTCGACTTTGCTGCGCTCATTGGCGGGGCTGGAAGCCGGCTGGACCGGATCGATCAGCTTCGACGGCAAGCCGGTCGGCAAGCTGCGCAGCCGCGACGAGCTGAAACTGGCGCAAATGGTATTCCAGGATCCCTACGGTTCGCTGCATCCGCGTCATCGCATCGGCCGGGCGCTGGCCGAGCCGATCCGCGCCATGGGTCTCGGCGACGGCTGGTCGAAAGTGCCCGCTGCCCTCCAGCAGGTCGGCCTGCCCGCACATTTCGCCGAACGGTTTCCGCACGAACTCTCGGGCGGCCAGCGCCAGCGCGTGGCAATCGCCCGCGCATTGATCCTTGAGCCGCCGATCCTGCTGCTCGACGAACCGACATCGGCACTCGACGTCTCCATTCAGGCGGAAGTCCTGAACCTGCTCGCCGACCAGCGCGAAGAACGCGACCTGACCTTCGTTCTCGTCAGCCACGATCTCGCGGTCATCGCCCATATGTGCGACCGGGTTCTCGTGATGCAGAACGGAAATTTTGTCGATGAGTTGACCAAGGCGGACCTTGAAGCTGGCGTGACCCATGCGCCCTACTCTGCTGAGTTGTTCGAGAGCAGCTTCCTGTGAAAGCAGCAGAGGCGATGCGGCCTCAGGAGGCCGCACGCATCCCGATCAGTTCGGCTGGTCTCCATTCTCCCTAAGGATTCGACGATCATTATTTCTGCCGAAACGCAGGCGGCATAGAGCATGATACCAGGTCGTAGTCGGGCAAAAACGGCAGAGGTCATGCGTTCAGCATTTGTTCTAGCTTCATAAGTGAGTCTTTGCTAATCATCGCAACAACGATGCGACCGGTGGACCGACACCGCCGTGGCAATTTCTGAGGCGACCCTCATGGATGCCTGAATATTGGGGAATGCGAGGATGGCGATTGCCTATCTGGACAAGTTGAACGAGCAGCAACGCAAGGCGGTGGAATACGGCGTCGGCCTGGCAGCTGGAGAGACGGCCGGTCCGCTCTTGATAATTGCGGGCGCCGGTTCCGGTAAGACCAACACGCTCGCCCACCGCGTCGCCCATCTGATCGTGAATGGCGCCGATCCCCGCCGCATCCTGCTGATGACGTTTTCGCGACGGGCTGCCTCCGAAATGTCACGGCGTGTCGAGCGGATCTGCAAGCAGGTTATCGGGGCAAATTCGGCAATCATGACCGATGCCCTGGCGTGGTCCGGCACGTTTCACGGCATTGGTGCACGCCTGTTGCGCATCTACGCCGAGCAGATCGGGCTCAATATCGATTTCACTATCCACGACCGCGAAGACAGCGCCGACCTGATGAACCTTGTCCGGCACGAACTCGGTTTCTCCAAAACAGAAAGCCGCTTTCCGACGAAGGGGACATGCCTTGCGATCTATTCGCGCGTCGTGAATTCCCAGACGCCGTTAAAAGACATCCTCCGCCAGCATTATCCATGGGTCTCCGACTGGGAAAGCGAACTGAGGGAGCTGTTTGCAGCCTATGTCGAGGCCAAGCAGATCCAGAACGTGCTCGATTACGACGATCTCCTGCTCTACTGGGCGCAGATGGTCAGCGATCCCATTCTGGCTGATGATATTGGCAACCGTTTCGACCATGTAATGGTGGATGAATATCAGGATACCAACCGGCTGCAGGCATCCGTGCTGATGGCGATGAAACCCGGTGGCCGCGGCCTGACCGTGGTGGGCGACGACGCGCAGTCGATCTATTCCTTCCGGGCCGCGACGGTGCGCAACATCCTCGATTTTCCGGCATGTTTCAGCCCGGCGGCCGATATCATCACGCTGGATCGCAACTATCGTTCGACGCAACCGATTCTGGCCGCCGCCAATGGCGTCATCGATCTGGCGCGGGAACGTTTTACCAAGAACCTGTGGACCGAGCGGCAGTCTCTCGAGCGACCTAAGCTCGTGACGGTGAAGGATGAAACCGAACAGGCGAATTTCATCATCGACCAGATCCTCGCCAATCGCGAAACCGGCACGACGCTGAAACAGCAGGCCGTGCTGTTCCGCACCTCCAGCCATAGCGGCCCGCTCGAGGTCGAGCTCACCCGCCGCAATATCCCCTTCGTCAAATTCGGCGGCCTGAAATTCCTCGACAGTGCCCATGTGAAAGACATGCTGGCCTTGCTGCGTTTCGCACAGAACCCGCGCGACCGCGTCGCCGGTTTCCGGCTGCTACAGATGCTGCCCGGCATCGGGCCAAAGAAAGCCGGCAATATCCTCGATACGATCGCCCCGGACCCGGAGCCGCTGCTTGCCCTTGCCGAAATTCCACCGCCGCCGAAAACCGGTGACGACTGGACGGCTTTCACACAATTGCTGCTGGGCCTGAGGCGGAGCCAAAACGGCTGGCCAGGCGAAATCGGCCTGGCACGCCTGTGGTACGAGCCCCATCTCGAACGTATCCATGAGGATGCCGACACCCGCAAGGCCGATCTGCAGCAACTCGAGCAAATCGCCGGCGGCTATCCTTCACGCGAGCGTTTTCTGACCGAGCTGACACTTGACCCGCCCGACGCCACCAGCGACCAGGCCGGCGTGCCGCTTCTGGACGAGGATTATCTCAGCCTCTCGACCATCCATTCGGCCAAGGGCCAGGAATGGCGGTCCGTCTTCATCCTGAACGTGGTCGATGGCTGCATACCCTCCGACCTCGGGGTCGGCACCAGCCAGGAACTGGAGGAAGAACGCCGCCTGCTTTACGTCGCCATGACTCGCGCCAAGGACAACCTGTCGCTGATCACCCCGCAACGCTTCTTCACCGGTGGCCAGAACCAGCAGGGCGACCGTCATGTTTATGCCGCAAGAACCCGCTTCATACCGGCGACATTGCTGCAATTCTTCGAGACGGCAACGTGGCCGTTGGTTTCAGCCGCTGCTTCGGAACGCAGCGCGCAGCAGATTCGGATCGATGTGGGTGCGCGCATGCGCGCCATGTGGAAATAAACTTCAGTCGATCGCCTTCCCCTTTTAGCGCCGAAGTCATGATGACCTCTGAATAAGGTGGCTCTGGACTTGGTTTTTCCATTGGTCGGCAAGGTCGCCGCATGCATGCGGCCCAAGAATTGCTGAAAAACTAGGTAACGCTCCGAAATGCGCTGCTGGCAACCCGTAATCTGCTTCGCCAGTGCCGAGTAACTGAACTATAATTAGCCGCACTATTGCTCCTGCCCCCAATCGCGCCGATAAAATTGCTTCATGAAAGGCATCTGCGTCTCCCCCGAAAATTGACGAAATTTCAACTTGGCTCCATTAGGTCCCTCTCGTTCACGCTGCGTGCCCAAGGCGCTACGGCATAGGACCACGCGTCTGACCGATGTTACTTGTTTTGCTCCAGAGACTGAGCGGGTATCTCATAATGATTGCGGTCAAGAATAGTTACGAAATGAGGAGGTTTTAATGTTGACAAAAATCCAGTGGACAACCGTCTTTTCCGCTGGCGTTGAAAATGCTTGATCAAACATATGCCCTTGTCCCATCCGCCCTGCGGCGGGTGGCAGGTGTTGGAGGTCTTATGGAGCGCAGCTCTCTAGCCGTTATTCTCGCAGCGGGCGACAGCACGCGCATGAAATCGTCGAAATCCAAGGTGCTGCATCCGGTCGCCGGGCGTCCGATGATCACGCATGTGGTGCAGGCGGTGGCTGGATCGGGTGTCGGCACGGTGGCGCTTGTCGTCGGGCGCGATGCCGATAATGTCGCTGCGGCCGCGAGCCTGCCGGGCCTTGAGGTCGAAGCCTTCCTTCAGACGGAACGCAAGGGCACCGGTCACGCGGTTCTCGCCGCCCGCGCCGCCATCGAGCGTGGTTTTGACGACCTGATCGTCGCTTATGGCGACGTGCCGCTCATCACTTCCGCAACGCTCGACCGGGCGCGTGAGGCGATTGCGGCCGGTGCCGACGTTGCCGTGATCGGTTTTCACACCGAGCGACCCACGGGTTATGGCCGGCTTCTGGTCGAGAATGGCGAGCTGGTAGCGATCCGTGAGGAAAAGGACGCTACCGACGAAGAGCGCAAGGTGACCTGGTGCAACAGCGGTCTGATGGCGGTCAATGGCCGCAATGCGCTCGATCTGCTCGGCCGGATCGGCAACAGCAATGTGAAGGGCGAATATTATCTGACCGACATCGTCGAGATAGCCCGCTCGCTCGGCCGCCGTGCGGTTGCCATCGATGCGCCGGAAAATGAACTGGTCGGCTGCAACAACCGCGCCGAACTGGCCTTTATCGAAAAGCTCTGGCAGGAGCGCCGCCGCCATGAATTGATGGTGGATGGTGTATCGATGATCGCGCCTGAGACCGTGTTCCTGTCCTTCGATACCAATATCGGGCAGGATGCGCTGATCGAACCAAATGTCGTCTTCGGACCCGGCGTGACAATCGAGCCGGGTGCAGTGATCCATGCCTTCTCGCATCTCGAAGGCGCTTACGTCGCTAAGGGTGCGACCGTTGGTCCTTATGCGCGGCTGCGGCCGGGTGCGAACCTGCATGCCAATGCCAAGGTCGGCAATTTCTGCGAGGTCAAGAAGGCTGAAATCGGCGAAGGCGCCAAGGTCAATCATCTGACCTATATCGGTGATGCCTTCATCGGCGCGGGCAGCAATATCGGTGCTGGCACTATTACCTGCAATTACGATGGTTATAACAAGGCCGAAACGCGGATCGGTGCGAACAGCTTCGTGGGGTCCAACTCTTCGCTGGTTGCGCCGGTGACGATCGGTGAGGGGGCCTATATCGCCTCCGGCAGCGTCATTACCGATGATGTGCCCGCCGATGCGCTGGCTTTCGGGCGCGCGCGCCAGGAGGTCAAGCCGGGCCGTGCAACCATTGTGCGCGAGCGGGCGAAAGCGCTTAAGGAAGCCACGAAAAAATCGTCCTGAGGGACGTTACCGAGCGATACCGAAAGTGACCGGCGGCATAATTGCCGATTTCACGGAAACGGTTAAAGCATTTCCAGCAAAACTGCGCAGCGGTTTTACGTCCGGAAAAGCGTCAGAACAAAAAAGGGGAGTATTTTCGCATTTCAGGGAAAGGCGGAAATACTCTGGAAGTTTCGGCGAAGAGATCGCCGTCTGGAGATATATATGTGCGGAATTGTCGGAATTGTCGGAACCCAGCCCGTTGCTGAACGGCTTGTCGATGCGCTGAAGCGTCTCGAATATCGCGGTTACGATTCGGCGGGTGTCGCCACCATCGACAATGGCGCGATGGATCGCCGCCGGGCCGAAGGCAAGCTGTTCAATCTGGAAAAGCTGGTTTCGGAAAAGCCGCTGCCGGGTGTCGTCGGCATTGCGCATACACGCTGGGCGACGCATGGCGTGCCGAACGAGACCAATGCCCATCCGCATTTCGTTGAGGGCGTTGCCGTCGTTCACAACGGCATCATCGAGAACTTTGCCGAGCTGCGCGAGGAGCTGACCGCCGAGGGCGCTACCTTCACCACCCAGACCGACACCGAAGTGGTGGCGCAGCTTCTGGCGAAATATACCAGCGAAGGGCTTGGCCATCGCGAAGCGATGCTGAAGATGCTGAACCGCGTTACCGGCGCCTATGCGCTGGTCGTCATGTTTAAGGATGATCCCGACACGCTGCTTTCGGCCCGTTCCGGCCCGCCGCTTGCCGTCGGTTACGGCCGCGGAGAAATGTTCCTGGGGTCGGATGCCATCGCGCTGTCGCCCTTCACCAATGAGATCACCTATCTGGTGGATGGCGACTGCGCCATCGTCACCCGGCAAGGTGCGGAAATCATCGATTTCTCCGGCAAACCGGTAAAGCGCGAGCGGCAGATCTCGCAGGCGACGGCCTTTGTGGTCGACAAGGGCAATCATCGCCACTTCATGGAAAAGGAAATCTACGAGCAGCCGGAAGTGATTTCCCATGCGCTCAGCCATTACGTGGATTTCTCCACCAAGACCGTGAAGGATGCCGACAAGGCGATCGATTTCGCCAAGCTTTCCGGCCTTGCCATTTCCGCCTGCGGTACGGCCTATCTTTCCGGCCTGATCGGCAAATACTGGTTCGAGCGTTATGCCCGCCTGCCAGTGGAAATCGATGTCGCCTCGGAATTCCGTTACCGCGAGATCCCGCTCGTCCCCACGCAGGCGGCGCTGTTCATTTCGCAATCGGGCGAAACCGCCGATACGCTGGCGGCCCTGCGTTATTGCCAGCAGGAGGGGCTGAAGATCGGCGCGGTGGTCAATACCCGCGAATCGACCATGGCGCGTGAATCGGATGCGATCTTTCCGATCCTCGCCGGTCCGGAAATCGGGGTCGCCTCCACCAAGGCCTTCACCTGCCAGCTTGCCGTGCTCGCTTCGCTTGCCGTTGCCGCGGGCAAGGCGCGCGGCACGCTGAAACCGGGTGAGGAAAAGCAACTGGTGCAGCATCTGATCGAGATGCCGCGCATCATGAGCAAGGTGCTGAACATCATCCAGCCGCAGATCGAGGCTTTGTCGCGCGATCTGTCGCGCTTCAAGGACGTGCTTTATCTCGGCCGCGGCACCAGCTTCCCGCTGGCGCTGGAAGGTGCGCTGAAGCTCAAGGAAATTTCCTATATCCACGCCGAAGGTTATGCCGCCGGCGAGCTGAAGCACGGGCCGATCGCGCTGATCGACGAGAACATGCCTGTTATCGTCATTGCGCCTCACGACCGCTTCTTCGAAAAGACCATATCGAACATGCAGGAAGTCGCAGCGCGCGGCGGCCGCATCATCTTCATCACCGATGAGAAGGGGGCAGCAGCCTCCAAGCTCGACACCATGGCGACGATCACGCTGCCCAATGTCGACGGGCTTATAGCGCCGATGGTCTTCTCGCTGCCGATCCAGCTGCTCGCCTATCACACCGCCGTCTTCATGGGGTCGGATGTCGACCAGCCGCGCAATCTGGCAAAATCGGTAACGGTGGAATGATCATTTTTGATATTGGGGTGTCAGCTGAAGTAGGCGCTAGGACAATTAAGTTTCGATGGTTCCTCTCAATCGCAAAATCCGTCCTTTTCGCTTTGCGCTAGGGGCCTGGGCCTAACAATAGGCAAGCCTGGTGTCCGCACAGACGCGGTCTGGCGCGATCAGCCTGTTGTATCCAGCATATCCATCCACCTGCAGGATGCCTGAGAAGCCCTGCAGTATCCGCTCGGCATGAATGCCACCGCGCCCGGGAGCGTAGGTCAAGGCGGCCGGACGGAGCACCGCCGCCCCATGGACGATCATCCCGCGCCAGCGCCCAGAACTATCCGGTCTTGGTCTTACGCGAGCCGCGATCGAGAACCGGAGCACGGGTCTCGTCCATGAACAACTTGGTCGAGCGCTTCAGGTTGGCGATCGACGCATCGAAGACGGGACGCAATTCGAAAGATGCTCGGCCGACCCAGTCACCCAGCGTTGATCGGTCGAGATCGATACCCTGACGGCTCATGATCTGGGCCTCACGGTAAATTTGGGTCGCCCTTTGAAATCGTTGAGCCGCGTTCCTCAATTGCCACCCGTTCCCGGTTTTTCAAGGGAACGCGTCACGCTGAACGCGTGACCAGCGCAATGCAGGCCATCGGCACCGAAGTAAAGCTGCCGCCGCCAAAGTTTCTAACGGCACGGACACAGTATCCGCCGCAGAAACCCGAACCGCCATGATGCCAATATTGCTGGCAAGCGACTCGTTCGGGTTGAACACAACGTGATCGCCGATGGCTGCACCTGCAACGCTGATGGTTGCCGTTCCCTCGGCACCCGCGGCGATAGTTGGTATCGTAATGCCGCCGTCGTAGCGGAGATGATTTGTGATCCGCGCACCCGCCGGCTTCATTTTCGACCACGGGACCTTGCGATCTGGCGCGCCCGGATCACTGGCGCTGCCCCTTCTCTATCCTGTCCAAGATTGATCTCCTGCAAATCGCCTGACTGAAGGGAGAAGGATTTCTGGATTTCCTTCACCGCCTCTGTGATCCCGCTTGTCGCTTGCTTGTTGCTGGTGAGACGATAGTTTAGGTTGTCGGTGATACCGTTGAGCTTGCGAACATCAGTCTCAATGCTTTTCAGCCGCTCATCGGCACGCACCTCGACAGCCTTTACTTCGGCTAGACGGTTCTTGTGCAGGTCTTCATGAACGGTCATTTCCTGAACTGCTCTCTTTCCACGCGAGTGATATCCGCAGAGTTCGACTTGATGTCGTTCTCCACGCGCTCAACATAACTGCCCCCTTGCCAAATCGCGACAAGTGCTGCTGTCAATATCAAGCCGGTGTTGATCATAGAACCGAGGCGCCGCCACGCGCCCTCCACCTGTTTCAGAGCAGTCATCAGCCTTCTTTCTTAACTGCGCAGATGACCGTGTTCCCGCCCATGTAGAGGTCGGCGTAGGTCATGAAAATTGTGAGGAATGTCGGCATATTGAGGCCGATTTCGATTTGCACTGCCGTCCCGAACGACCACAGCGCGGCATTCAGCAACGGCCTGACGGCGACATACCAGGAGATGCAAGCCAGCGTCGGCCACATGCCTGCCGGACGCCATAGCCAGCCGAAAGAAGTGTCCTTGTTCATCTCGGCCAGCATGGGCCGGTTTGCCTCTTTCTGCTGTTCGACTTCGGCGAGGATCAGCTCCGGCGCGATTGTCTCAACATGCCTGACGGCGGCGTCGATCTGCGCGTCTGGTAGCGCCGGCGATGGCATAGATGACGCTGCCGCCGATCTCGCCGGCAACACCACCAACCTGCTTTTCAAGGATCGTTTTGACGGTCGATGGACCGAGTCGGACGGCTGCGTCGATCGGGATTGAAGCAAGGGCGCTCATGCGGCCACCTCTTTATATGCTTCCGCCCGGGCGTTCGCAGCGCGATGCTTGGCGACGCCCATGGCGGCGAGCGCCATTGCAACACCCTTGGCTTCGATGTCCGCGACCCGGCGGCCCTAACCCTTGCCGAACTGCTTCCAGATCGCAAGAGACTGCATGAACGAGAGGCGAGCGCGGCAGATGCGTTTCACTGTTCCCGCGTGGTCATTGCTGCCGGTCGCAGACTTCAGCCATTTAATGCCGCGCGAAACACCGGAGTGGACCGAAGCATCATAGACAGCGAGATCGACGCCGGGGAATAGGTTGAATTTGACCGCCGTGGGATTCCAATATTTCTCACGATAGATGAGAGCTTCGGACAGAGAGATGTTGCAAACCGGCTTCATCGGGAGGCCGCGTACTTAAAGCCACACATGGTAGACAGCCTCCGTGACGCCGTACATGGTCTTGCCGCCGGGATCAGCCTTGTGGTTGCTCCAACCGCCTTCCCATTCGGCTGTGATGTTGTGGCAATATGATGAAACGGTCGGACATCCGGCATCCCTCGATTTGACGCCGCGATATTCCGCTTTCAGATCGGGTGGCGCAAAGCACACCCCAAATCGCAAGATAAAACCTCGTCGATCGTTGCAACCCGTCGCTGATTTATCTAAGGCTTTGGAGTATTTCGCGTGAGGGGCGCATGAACACGACACAAAAAATTCCGGTCAGTGATCACCGGTCGAACTCATTTGACTTGTTTCGGCTGCTTGCAGCGTCGATGGTAGTGGTTGGCCACTCATACGTGCTGCTGGGTAAAGCGCCGCCGCTACTGTTTGGCATACCTGTGCACGTGATGGGGGTCTTCAGCTTCTTCTCGTTGAGCGGCTACCTAATCACTCAAAGCACAATGCGTGACTCGAACCCAGTCAGGTTTTTCGCTCGCCGTTTGGCCAGGATAATGCCAGCGTTATGGGTCTGCATCTTTCTTTCAATTGTATTCGGGGCTTTCCTGTCCCGGCTTTCGATGGCGAAGTATTTTGATCACCCATCCACGATCGCTTACCTCCAGAATCTTATTCTTCGAATTCAGTTTTTCCTGCCCGGCACATTCGAAGATTCGAAGGTGACCTCCGCTTTTAATGGTTCTCTATGGAGCATATCAGCCGAATTTTTGATGTATTGTGTCGCGCTATCTGTAGCGTTGGCATCGCGGTTCCGGGTGGTAGTGCTTGTTTCCATTTTTGCCATCGCAACGATTGTTCGGCTAACAACGGAAGACTTTGTCTTCTACAATATATCATTTTATCAGCTTTACTCGGCCGGCATTTATTTCGTGTTCGGGATGTGCGTTGCGCTGATGCCTGCTTCTACCGTTGATCGTAAATATGAGCTGTCGGCACTTCTGCTATTTGCATGCCTAATGTTGTCTTCCTCTGGGACATTCCAACAATTCGGCCTACCCGCGCTATATTCGTTCGCAGTGATCTCGATTTGCCGCACAGGTTCAACGTCAAGCAAAGCGATTTCCCGTAAGATCGGGGATGTTTCCTACGGCATATACCTGTATTCCTTCCCAGTGCAGCAGGCTCTCATATTCAATGTTGGAATCAAGTCTGCGTTGGTTCTGATACTGATCACCTTCGCTATTGTCCTGCCGCTAGCATATGCGTCTTGGCGTGCAGTGGAAAAGCCATGCCTGGACTTTGTGAAAACCACGCTGAAAAAGAAAACGGGAGCTATCGCATGAGACGAGTCCTAGGGATTGCGACAGCTATTGGATGCCTGTTCGGGCAAACAGCGTCAAACGCTGGCGTCGGTTATTTCAGCCCCAGCGGTGTGCGCGCGGAATTTGCCGCGACAGTAGATATGGCAACAATAAACGCCATCGACGGGCCAGCACACATCGCTGAAAACTTCCGAGTGGCAGCGGAGTCTGGGCTAAAGATCAATCTCGACATTGGCCCCCTAATTTCCAAGCCGCGCCCAGCCGGAAATCTCGTTACTTCATACGCAGCCCAGGATGGGAGCCGAAAAGAAAAGGCTCTTCCCGGCATGAATACGAACAAGCTCCGCGATTTTGTTTCAGACGATCAAATTCGAGAATTCTTGAAACCTTATCTGGATGCCATTGCGCCCCACAAATCAGCGCTTTACAGCGTCTTCTTGGTAGATGAGCCATATCTTAATGGCGTCTCTAAAACGGAGCTTCAGCGGGTCGCAAGCCTTGTCAGGTCGGTCTTCGCCGAAAATGGATACCCCGAGATCAAAATCGGTGTAATTTTCGCTGGCGCCATGTTCAACAAACGCTTCTCCGCCGCGGCACAGAAAGCCGCGCTTGCGTACGTGGATACTATTGACAGCTATGCCCAATCTGAACAAGCTCGCATCGAAACCCTTCCGAGAAGCGAAGCTAAAACCGCACGTGCCGAATTCGATAAATGGAAGGAAGTCATAAACAACTTCCGCCTTACGACCTACGACACCGCTGGGAACATCTACGACGGTGGCGGCATCCCTGCTGGCTTTGATATTCTGGCGTTCGATCTCTACGTATCCACGGCATTGCTCGACGGGGCTTACGAGGACGCAATGTCCGTCTTGGCGTCGGAGTCGGGGATTCCAGAATGCGCGGACTTTGCCAATGTAAAGATGAGCAAATTCAGGTCCACACTCTCATTCATGCAGTCTGGTCCCATGTCGGCTGGCGACCATCTGAGGGACAATGACAACGAAAGGCTAACTCGCTTCTATAACTGCCGAGTGAAGGGGACGATTAAGCTCTTGCAAGACGAAGCGAAAGCCTCTGGCTACTCCAAGTTTGAAACGATGGTGATCACCGAATCCAGCTCGAATGGATTTCTTGAGTTCGCCGCCGATGGTAGCCCCGAAGCCGAACAGCCTGAACTGCTAGTGAAAGCCCGGGTGGTCGAGGAAGTAGAAAGAGCGATCAGGCTCTACAAAGAACCTGGGTCCGGCATAGACCATATGTTGTTTTTCACGTTCGATGACGAATACGACAAAAGCATCAACCTTCAGGTCGGAGGGGTAGCCTCCAACCCTAAGGCTATAGAGGCGATCTCCGCTGCCTCTGACCGAAATTAAACTGGCCGGTGAATTGCGAACCCTAAATCAACGTCCGCTGCGGCGGGCGTTGTCCCAACTTGATCTGAACTGATCTGAACCTTGATCTGAACCTGATCTGAACCCTTCAAACTGGACCGTTTTTGGTTAGAGTTTTCCGGAGCATTTTCCTGGCTGGGAAAGGAACGGAAGACGATGAAAGCATCACAGTTTTCGGACGCACAGAAGGCGTTCATTCTGAAGCAGGGTGATGAAGGAGTGTCGGTGGCGGAGATCTGCCGGAAGGCAGGGATCAGCCAGGCGACCTATTTCAACTGGAAGAAAAAATACGCGGGCATGTTACCGCCGGAGATGAAGAAGCTAAAGCAGCTCGAGGACGAGAATGCGCGGTTGAAGAAGATCGTCGCGGACCTGACGCTGGACCGTGAGATGTTGCAGGATGTCATTCGGCGAAAGCTCTAAGGCCTGCTCGGAAACGCGAGATGGTGAAAGGCATGTGCCGGGATTGGATGATCTCGATCCGGCGTGCCTGTGGGGCACTGAACTTCGATCGGTCGACCTACCATTACACCTCTCGCCGTGCCGATCAGGCCGGTCTGGAACGTCAGATTCGTGAGATCTGCGAGATACGTGTTCGCTACGGCTATCGTCGCGTGCATGTACTGTTGGAGCGCTAGGGTTGAGGGACCAACATCAAGCGAACCTATCGCATTTACAGAGACTTGGGCCTGCAACTGCGTAACAAGACGCCGAAGCGACGGGTCAAAGCCAAGCTGCGGGAAGATCGGCAAATGGCCGTTGGACCGAACGATGTCTGGGCCATGGACTTCGTTCACGACCAACTCGCGACCGGCAAGAAACTGCGGGTGCTCACGGTAGTCGACACCTTCTCGCGCTATGTGCCGGTGCTTGATCCACGTCACAGCTATCGAGGTGAAGATGTCGTGCAAACCTTGGAACGGGTATGCCGGAAAGTTGGCTACCCGAAGACGATCCGTGTCGATCAGGGGACTGAGTTCGTGTCTCGCGATCTTGACCTTTGGGCCTACGCCAAAGGCGTCACCTTGGACTTCTCACGCCCGGGCAAGCCGACCGACAATGCGTTCATTGAAGCGTTCAATGGCCGCTTCCGCGCCGAATGTCTGAATCAGCACTGATTCCTGACCCTTGCGGATGCCCGCGAAAAGATGGAGGATTGGCGTATAGACTATAATGAGTTTCGGCCGCATGGTGCGATCGGCAATAAGGTGCCGATCTCGCTGATGAAATCAGGAGGCTCAACCAGCCCGCCTCCCTGAATGAAGCCGGAAAACTCTAGCCTCCGCTGGTCCAGAAACCTGGGGCGGTTCAACCCCGCCGAGGCTCTAATCAAAGCCGGATGAAACTTCAGTGGCAGGTCACAGCGTTTCGAAAATTGGGGTTGGTAAGGTGAGAGGTGTTTAATCCCAGCGATTGAGGGAGAAGGAAACCCAAATAGTGGCTGCGTAACGCAATTTGTATGCTCGCCCTTGAACCGAAGACCTGAGAACACGCTAAATTGGCGCGCCCCTACGCAATCTGCCTCGACTTGGTGAAAATAATAAGGTATCGCCGGCCAACCAGAGCGGGCGTGCAAGAACCGAGGCTATGCAAAGCAATGCGAATTATCTAGTACTACCGAAACAAAAAATGCGCCGTTAAGCTAGAGGTCGCGTTTTATTTTTGACACAAATCGGGTCGTTGGCGCGCACATCAGGCTTTCGTTGCCACACCGGAATTCAGGAAAAGATGGGATATGGAATTCACAGGCGAGCGGTATATTCCCGGCGTGGGAGGGAGCATTGCACTCGAGCACGAGCACAGATACCGCATGTGTCTCGACGCCGTTAAAGGCAAAACGGTACTCGATATTGCATGTGGCGAAGGCTTCGGATCCTCATTGTTGTCAAAAAACGCCGAATTTGTCTTCGGCGTGGATATCGACCCCGAGGCAATCAGCCATGCTTCGGAAACTTACGATGCCGAAAACATCACATTTTTACAAGGATCTTGCTCACAGATCCCGATCGAGGATAACTCGATAGACATCGTCGTAAGCTTCGAAACGATAGAGCATCACGACGAGCACGAACAAATGATGCTGGAAGTGCGACGCGTTTTGAAGGCTGATGGCGTTCTTATAATATCCAGTCCTGACAAAAAAACATATTCAGATTTACGCAATTTCAGAAATGAATTTCATGTCAAAGAGTTATATCGTAACGAATTTCAAGAATTGCTCACGAAACATTTCAAGTATGTGGCCATGATGGGCCAAAGAATTGTCTACGGTTCTGCGATTTTTAAAGAAGAGGGACAGGGAGAAATTCAGTCCTACGGTATCGAATCCGTCGTGCCTACACCAGGTCTTCCAGACCCCCTATATTTAATCGCTGTTGCTTCAGACAATCAAGGCTGGGACGAAAAGGTGCGCGGAGGGATTTTAGAAGAAACTGTGTACAGAAGTGAAGCAATCATCGAAAGAGCTCATCAGCATAGCAAGGTTGTCGAGGAAATGCGCGCCGGGATTGCTTTGTTAACAGGAACAATGAGTGCCGCTGAAATGATTGACGGCCTGGTGGGCAAACTCAGTGCCGCAATGTCGATTGCGGCCACCCTTGACGAAAAATTGCAACATTTGAGCGATGAACTAAATTTGAAGGGCGAAAATAACGTATCGGTATCTAATAGCCCGGCCAGAGGCTTAAAGCTAATGCGGCTTGCATTTCACCGGGATGGCCGTCCTCGGGGATGGCTGCGCAAGCTTGTCCTCAAGGATCGGAAATTAGGGCTGCCCAGAGAATCAACGAAACGGATTTTGCTGAAGAAGGACGGTCGCGTACGGCCCTGTTTTCAAAAGTGGTACTCACGTTACGACGCGAGCCCAGAATTACACTTCAACTTAGAATACACTGACTTCCTCCGCGAGATATTGAAGTCGGGCACGGTTGCGCGAGCGGAAACGTTGCATATCGTAACCACGCCCCATACAAAAATAATCGCTCAACTAATCCAGGAGGCGCTGAAGCACAGCCGATTTAAGTTCTCAAGCTCCACTGTAATGCCTGAAAAATTTGAGCATGACCTGTACGTTGTCGTGGCACCTCAGATGTTTGCATTGATGCCACCTGCCAATAAGACGATAATCTTCCAGATGGAACAGGTTAGGGCATCTTCTTGGGCCACTGACGAGTATTTGGGCAGACTCAGCAAAAGTTTGGCTGTGATCGATTATTCCTCTGACAACATTGCCGCCCTTCACGAAAGATCGCTGCCGTCCAAGCAGCTATATTACGTTCCGATCAGACCGTTACAGCTCCAACCCGAGAAAAACGAGGTGGAGCGAGATATTGACGTCCTATTTTATGGTTCAATAGCGGCGGAGCGGCGCGGGCGCTATTTGAATGCGCTATCAGAGAAATTCAATATTCGAGTCGAATCGAACCTTTTTGGCGACGACCTCCAAGACCTACTGAAAAGAACCAAAGTAGTCGCTAATATACACTACTATGAAGGCGCATTATTGGAGACAACGAGGTTAAGCGAAGCTCTTTCTTTTGGGGCCCGCGTAGTATCGGAGGAGTCAGTAGACCAACTGGACCGGACAGACTTTGCAGACTTGGTCGATTTTGTCCCCGTGGGCGATATCCAATCATACTTGTCGAAAATTCAAAAAGCCTTGGATGGTTGGGACGGACCGGCGACAGTTGACAAAGATACCGACTTTTCCGGAATGACATATCATCTCGTGCGGGTGTTAAACGGGATCGGTGCGATATCACCGGAAGAAGTGTTTGACCTTTGTCGTGATTTGCGTATGCCATCGGCTAGAGCCGTTCTTGCACTTCCTGAGCAGACAGAGCGTTACAACTTCGCAAAAAGAAATCTTCTGCCCGATGCTTGGCTCTTTAATGGCTTGAGGGACATTGATGGTTGGAAGGGTTGTGCCAGAAGCTATAAGTTTCTCGCGTCTCAGGCCCTTCGCCAAGATTTCTCTAATCTGATGATATATGAGGATGACGCAGGTTTCCAAATCGAAGTAAGGGAAAGGCTCCAGATAGTTGAGCAGTACCTATCCCAGAGTTCTGACTGGGATGTGTTTTCCGGTCTACTCAGCGATCTTTCCGACGATGCCGTTGTAACGAAAGTAGCCAACTTCGGCGGAGAGGAATTCTTGCACCTTAATAGTGTGATCGGGATGGTGTTTGGTATCTACAACAAAAGCGCTCTGGAAATGCTAGCGCGTTTCGAGATTGTGGGAAATGACACTCAGAAACATACGATTGACCGTTACTTGGAAGCTTTGTGCCCGAAGTGCATTACAACGCTACCGCCGATAGCAAGTCATTCCGAACATCTTATTTCAACTCTTTGGCCGGTCGATAATTCCGCAACGACTAGAATGATCTCAAGAAGCCTTGAAAAGTTGGATTCGAAACGGTTGTCTGTTGTCCACAGCAGCGGCTCGTAGAGCACGCTCCGCGTCAAGTATATGAGATCGTTGTGTACCCTCTCAACTCAAAGACTGGAGTCGGCACTTGGCGGCGGAGAAAATATCGTGGATGCGGCTCCAGCGAGGAAGCCGGCTGCTTTTGCGCGCCGTCGGGCCGAATATATGATCGCGGGGGACGCAAAAAGAGCAACGGCTTGCATAAGAGTCGAAAAAACTACAAGCGGCCGCTGATGCTTCTTTCCAGCATAAATTCTTGATCGCGCCATATGAAACGCCTTGAGCCGAGCAATTTCTGGAGATCGTCCCGATGAATGCCCCGCGGTGTGATATACAAGGGCATCTCGTACGAATACGAGTTGTCCTAGTTTCGTAAGACGCAATGATAGGTCATCGTCTTCATGATAGAGAAATATTGCTGGATCAAAGCCTTCCACAGCAACGAATTTTTGTTTCGAAACAAAAAATGCAGCGCCGCTCAAGACCGGAACGACAGTGTCCGCCATTGGCCAGCCCTTTTTCATGTAGCGGTTGCGCGGCAATAGCCAAGACCTCCGCTTGAAGTATTCACTCCCGTCCGAGTTTGAGATTCTTGGATTGAAGGCGACGCCCAGGGGATGACGGGCGACTGCTTCCAGCAACGCCTCAATTGAGCCAGTTGTTAACCGGGCGTCGGGGTTCAGAAACAGTATCCAAGGTGTCTGCACAAGGGCTGCGCCTGCATTACAACCGCGTCCGAACCCCTGATTCTCCTTCAACTGAACGATCCTGATGTCCCTATCTGCAGGCAGGTTCGCGAAACTGTTTGTTTTCCCGTTGTCAACAAGAACGATTGGTGTTGCTTCTGGGATGCTTGCGATCATATCCGCTACTAGCGCATCGCTCTTATAGCAAACAGATACAACCGTTACGTCCGAGAGCGACAAGCTAGCCATTTTGACCCCAGAAGTTAGGCGCATCATCCCACGCCTGTTGGCGAATTTGTTTATTAGCTTCTGTCGTAGAACGCCGTGGCGCAGTTCGCATCAATAGACTCGAAAGAATTAATAAGAGGCAAGTCTCCTCAGATATATGCCATAATCACCTTTGCCAGCATTCTCTGCCAGTACTGAGAACTCGGATTTCGTAATGAAGCCCTTTGTCAAGGCGATCTCCTCTGGGCAAGCAATCTTGAAGCCTTGTCGCTTTTCCAGCGTCCGCACGAATTCACCTGCCTCGAGAAGACTGTCGGGAGTGCCGGTATCAAGCCAGGCGTAACCTCTACCCATTATCGATACCTTCAGCTTGCCACGCTCAAGATAGATCCGATTGACGTCTGTAATTTCATATTCGCCGCGCGCCGAAGGTTTAAGATTAGCGGCGATATCGACCACATCCGCGTCGTAGAAATAAAGCCCGGTAACGGCCCAATTCGACTTGGGATTGGCGGGTTTTTCCTCGATCGAAAGGGCACGCATCTCGCTATCGAAATCAACAACACCGTACCTTTCGGGATCATTGACGTGATACGCGAAAACCGTCGCGCCATCTTTAACGCTCGTGCCCTCGTGCAGGAGCTCTGGCAGTCCGTGGCCGTAATAGATGTTGTCGCCCAAAATGAGACAGGACGGCGAGCCCGACACAAAGTCCGCGCCGATCATGTAGGCCTGCGCTAGCCCATCGGGGCTCGGTTGAACGGCATACTCTATGGAAAGCCCCCATTTCGATCCGTCACCCAAGAGGTTCTGGAATAGCGGCATGTCGTGCGGCGTCGAGATGATAAGGATTTCTCGAATGCCTGCCAGCATCAGCGTCGTCAGTGGATAATAGATCATCGGCTTGTCATAGACCGGCAAAATTTGCTTCGAGACCGCCAATGTCATCGGATGCAGGCGCGTGCCGCTGCCGCCAGCGAGAATGATGCCCTTCATGGCTTTTCCTTTTTACTCTGCGCAAGAGCGGAAACGACCGCGCGCGTTGATTTTTCCCATTCCGGCAGTCTTATTCCATAAACTTCTTCTAACTTGCTGCAATCAAGCCGCGAGTTTGCCGGACGCCGGGCTGGTGTAGGGTATTGTGCAGTCGTGATGTCTTTGACGATCATCGACTTCCCGCCGTGTTCTTCAGCGAATGCGAATATCTGTTTCGCGAAATTCGCCCAGTTCGTTTCACCGGTTCCAGACAAATGAAATATCCCACGTAGACCTACGGCGGAGTCTGCAACGAGTTTTCTGGCAATCGTTATGGTCGCCGCTGCAATGTCGTTGGCTGAGGTAGGGCATCCAAACTGGTCCGCGACCACATTGATCTCGTCACGGTTCTCGCTCAGCCGGAGCATGGTCTTTACAAAGTTGTTGCCATACTCCGAATAAACCCAAGCTGTCCGCAAAATGGCGTAGTTGCCGGTAACCTCCGAAATAGCCTGTTCGCCTTCGAGCTTTGAGCGGCCGTAGATTGATGTCGGGCCTGTCGGATCACTTTCGACATAGGCGGTGGCCTTGGTACCGTCGAAAACATAATCCGTAGAAAGATGAATGACGGGAATGCCGAGGTCTCTCGCCGCCTGCGCGACGGCCCTTGCTCCGTCCCGATTAACGGCAAAGGCGATGTCCGGCTCGCTTTCTGCCTTATCGACAGCGGTATAGGCGGCAGCCGATACTACGGCATCGGGTTTCACGTCCCGTAGCGCCTTCGAAACGGTTTCAGGCTGCGCAAGGTCGAGTTCCGGCCGGCTGAGCGTCACGATCTCCAGCTCGTTACTCGCCAATGCCCGGAGGGCGCTAACGACCTGACCGTTTTTGCCTGTGACTGCCAGCCGCATCCGCTCAGCCCTTCGTCAGAACGCCGAGGCGTTCCCCGGAGTACACACCCTCGCGAAGCGGCTGCCACCACCACGCATTATCGAGGTACCATTCCACGGTCTTCCGAATGCCGGTAGCGAAGTTTTCCTGCGCTTTCCAACCAAGCTCGGTTTCGAGCTTCGTGGCGTCTATGGCGTAGCGCGCATCGTGACCAGGGCGATCCGTGACGTATTTGATGAGCTCGGCATAGGGTTTGGATCGAGGACGCAGTTCGTCGAGAATCGAGCAGATGCAGTTCACCACGTCGATATTCTTCTGTTCGTTTCTCCCGCCGACATTGTACTTCTCGCCGGCCAGACCCTTTTGAACGATGAGCCACAGGGCGCGGGCATGGTCTTCCACATAAAGCCAATCGCGAATGTTTGTGCCGTTGCCATAAACCGGCAGCGGTTTGCCTTCCAAAGCATTGAGAATGATCAGCGGAATGAGCTTTTCCGGGAAGTGGAAGGGACCGTAATTGTTGGAGCAGTTGGAAATGACGACCGGAAGGCCGTAAGTGCGCTGCCAGGCCGTGGCGAGATGATCGCTTGCGGCTTTCGAGGCGGAGTATGGCGACGACGGATCGTAAGGGGTCGTTTCTTCGAAAAGACCATTGTCGCCCAGAGAGCCATATACCTCGTCCGTCGAAACATGCAGCATGCGGAAGTTAGACTTTGCGTCACCCTCAAGGCCGCTCCAGTACTGCCGCGCCGCCTCCAGCATCGTAAAAGTGCCATTAATATTGGTCTGGATGAAATCAGCGGCGCCGGTTATGGAGCGGTCGACATGGCTTTCGGCGGCCAGATGCATCACATAGTCTGGCTGGAATGTCGCGAAGGCGTCATTCATCGCGGTCCGGTCACATATATCGGCCTGAAGGAAGCGGTGATTGGGCGCATTTTCGATCGGTTTGAGCGATGCGAGGTTCCCTGCATATGTCAGCTTGTCGACGGTGAGAACATCCGCGCCGATCTCGCTTACAAGATAACGGACGAGTGCCGAGCCGATAAATCCGGCGCCACCGGTAACTAGAACGCGCATTATCAATTTCCAGTTTTTGGGTAAGTAAAATATTTAGGCAATTGCGACAGCAGCGGGTGCTTGGCGTCTTTGTCGGAAAGCACAACGTCGTACGTCCGAGGCCACTCTATTCCAATAGCGGGATCATCCCATTTGACGCCGCGGTCGTTAGCTGCGCTATACGGCGCCGTTACCTTGTATGAAACGACCGTATCATCGGCCAGCGTCATGAAGCCATGGGCAAATCCCGAGGGAACCCACAGCTGCTCTCCATTTTGGGGCGAAAGCTCGACGGAGGCCCATTGTCCGAAGGTGGGCGATCCCGTTCTAATATCGACTGCCACATCGAGCAACCGTCCGCGAACACAGCGGACAAGCTTGCCCTGTGCAAAAGGCTCGGTCTGAAAATGAAGGCCGCGTACAGTTCCGGCCCGCGCAGAGAGCGATTCATTATCCTGCACGAACTCCACGTCCGCTACATTTTCGCGAAACCACTCACTCCTGAAAACCTCGCTAAAGTAACCCCTGCTATCACCGAAACGGGTAGGTATTACCTTTTTCAAGCCAAATATCGAAAACGCCTCGAATTGCATTCACACATCCCGTTTCGTAGACATACCCACGGTGGTATGGCGGTCACCCCATTCACAGTCAATATCGCTTTCTTGACCTCAGATACAAGTCCCAGACTTACACGTTTATATCGCAAACACGCTTCGAACTGTGCCTGAGGCCTACTCCACTGGAATAAGCACCGGCCGCATTGAGATCAATTTTGCGCTGAACCACACAATCGTACGTAATCGAAACGCGCAGCTTATAGCTGGCCTTAAAACACCTTCAAGTCTCCACCTCCGTCGATGCTCAGGGGCAAAACCCAGATCTTCTCTGGCCCACCGCATTTGATCACATAAAGCCGGCAGACAACACCGACTGAAATTGGGCGGCCGACTATTAAAACCCGATTTTTCCGACTCCTCGGCTCCTTCTTGCCCGTAGATTTAGTGCAATAAGCGGCAGGAAGCCAAATTGTAAAATGCAAGGCACAATGGCAGAGATGGCCGTCGAATATTGACAGCATTGGGAGTTCGACGTATTTGCAGCGCTGCAACACGGTAACTCGGAATGCCGGAAAAAAATCACTGCCCCCTCAACGGCTGGATTTGCACATGAGGTGAGCCATTTTTGAAAACTCCGGCAAGCGGCTCATTTACCAAAACTGAATAGGATGCTTCCTTGATCGGATCGTTTTTGTCGCCAAACGACAAGAAGTTGCTGACGCGGCTCTTCAAAGAGAACTTTAAAAAACACGTTGGTTGGTACTCCGCGGCGATAGCGGCGATGGTTGTGGTGGCCGCGTCGACCTCTTTGAGCGCGTGGATAATGCGCGACATCGTCAACAGCGTGTATTTGAAGCAAGGATTTGACGTCGTCCTCGAGATCGCCTTTGCTGTCGCCGCAATTTTCATTGTGAAGGGCTTAGCAACTTTCGTCCAGAGCTTCTATCTCAGCAAGGCTGGAAATAGTATTGTCGCAGAGCAGCAGCGCAAGATTTACGACCGGCTTTTGAAACAGGGGGTGTCCTTTTTTCAAAATTTGCCATCTTCTGAGCTTCTCATCCGCGTGACCTATAACGCCCAGGCTGCACGGAGCGTCATTGACACAATCGTCACATCTTTCGTGCGCGATCTATTTTCGCTCATCGGTCTGATCATCGTGATGTTTGCGCAAAATTTCCTTTTGAGCGCGATCTCCATGATCATCGGTCCGTTGGCGATATTCAGCGTCCGCCTCGTGCTGCGGCGCGTCCGAAAGATCATGGAGGCTGAGCTTGCGTCGCTTGGTGAGATCGTCGCCGTCGTCCAAGAAACCAGCATCGGCGTGAGAGTCATCAAAGCCTTCTCGCTTGAAAAGCTGATGCGTCAGCGCATGAACAAAGCAGTTTCCGACGTAGAGCAGCGTGCCAACGGCATAGCCAAGCTGGAAGCGGCGACGAGCCCAATTATGGAGACGCTGTCTGGCCTTGCCATAGCTGTGGTCATTGCCGTTTCCGGTTACACTGTGCTGGAAAAAGGTGGCTCCCCCGGCGATCTGATGGCATTTATTACAGCACTTCTTTTAGCCTATGAGCCTGCCAAGCGATTGGCGCGTATGCGGGTCCAGATCGAAAGTGGGATGATCGGCGTGCGTATGATGTTCGAGGTCCTTGATGCACCTCTGACGTTGACCGAGAAAAAAGACGCAGTCGCGCTGCCTAAGGCAAGTGGCGATGTCGAACTCAAGAACGTCAGCTTCGAGTACGTTTCCGGCCAGCCGGTTCTCAGGGATGTCAGCGTCCTCTTCGAAGGAGGTAAAATGACTGCGCTGGTGGGCCCTTCTGGCAGCGGCAAATCTACCATTATCAACCTCATGATGCGCCTTTATGACCCACAGAACGGCTCCGTTGAAATCAACGGCATGGATCTGCGCGACGTTTCTTTCGCCAGCCTGCGCGAACATGTTTCTTACGTGGGCCAGGAAACCTTCCTGTTCTCCGGCACCATCAGGCACAACATCTCGGTCGGCCGTGACAATGCAACGGAGGAAGAGATCATCGCTGCGGCCAAGGCTGCAAATGCGCATGATTTCATCATGAAGATGCAAGACGGCTACGACACCAGGCTCGGCGAGAACGGCTCCGGCCTGTCAGGTGGTCAGCGACAGCGTGTGGCCATTGCTCGTGCAATGCTGCGAGACGCGGATATTCTGATTCTCGATGAAGCGACGAGTGCACTGGATTCGGAATCGGAGGCTCTTGTCCGCGACGCCTTGGAACGTTTGACGTTTAATAAAACCTCTATCGTCATCGCTCACCGTCTTTCTACCATCAATCGCGCCGACAAGATCGTCGTCATGGACAATGGTGAAGTGGTCGAACAGGGCAGCCGGCGTGAATTGTTGGCCAATGACGGTCTTTACAAGCGCCTCCACAGCATCCAATTCGAAGTGGACGTCGCGTAACCAACGAAAGAAGTCGGGCGGCAATGCCGCTCGACTTTACTTCTCCTAGAGAAAAGATGGTTGGAAGGCATTTGCCACTACGCGATTTGTGCTTCGCGTGCTTCCCTCGTTAAAACGGCGCGATCCACCATCGTTCCGCCCGCCCTAGCCCTAATGATGATTGGCCGGCTCCCTCATGTTGTTGAAAAAAGTCGTGAGTATTCCGCAGCGATGCTTAGGGATCGCCCTCCGCAAAGCCGGAACTGTACTCAGCCTTGATGGCCTTGGCAGACTGCGCCAAATCGTGACAGCATCCCGCGTATGAGATCATCAGGAGACATAAGCGGAATGACGGCGATTCGAAAACTGGCGGAGAATTTTGCAGAGGCAAGCCGGCAGGGCGCGAGAATTCCTCTGGTAGAGCTTGAGGCGGAGGGTCTCGTTCCCGGCACCCTTTCAGCGGCCATGGCAGTCCAGCAGGCCTTTACTGAAAACTGGGCAAAGCCGGTCGCCGGCTGGAAACTGGCGATCCGGCCGGATGGCCAGGCTGTTGGGGCTCCGATTTTCGATTGTGTTAGGGTCAACGACGCCGATCTCGCTTGTTTTCCTCAAGATGGCACCGAAGGTGTTGAAGTTGAGATTTGCTTCACGCTTTCCGCCGACATCCCTGCTTTAACCGCTGGACGGATGACCAGGGCCGACCTGACGGGATTTATTGACAAGGTCCACCTCGGCGCTGAACTTCTTCGCTACAGGCTGGTGGAGAAAAACCAGGTGCCGTTTCCGCTCTTTCTCGCGGATCGCCTCGCCAACCACGGCTTCGTCATCGGCCCGGAATTGGACGAAGGCATCGTGGAGGTCTTTACCGGGAACGGCGAGAACCTGCTGCAGCTCACCGTTACCGAGGGACCGGTGTCGCTGTTCGATGCCAAGGTAAAGCATCCGAATGGTGATCCGCTTGCTCCACTTGTCGCCTTCGCCAATTCGGCATTCAACACCGGCGACATGCTCAAGGCGGGCAATGTCGTGACGACGGGTAGCCTCTGCGGTGCGATACCAAGCGCACTTGCTGGCGAGACGCGCATAACGCTGGAATCGGCTGGTGCTTTCACAGTCTCAGGTCCGAAACGATAGCCTTCGCTCCTCCGGCTGCTGCCGTTTTCCGGCAGCCTGAGGCCCTGATCCCACTCGCGCCTTTTGGGGCCCAGGGAGGGTCATTTTACCCGCCCATACTCGCCGAGAAAATCGAGCAGAGCCCGAATACGTGCTGGAAGCGGTCCCCGTTGGCCGACATAAACGGCATGAAACATCTCCGTTTCACCCGTATCGATATGATCGAGGATCGGTATGAGACGGCCGGCGGCGATATCCTCCCGCACGGTGAAAGCGGCAAGGCGAACCAGACCGACGCCGGCAAGGGCGAGACGGCGAAGCCCCTCGCCGTCGCTCACCTGCACGCGCCCCGTCGCCGGAATGACGACGGTCTTTCCTGCGTCCCGCAACGGCCAGCCATCGACGGACCGGGCGTAGCCGAATCCGAGCCGATTGTGATCTTCCAGATCGGTTATGGTTTGCGGCACGCCGTAGCGCTCCAGATAATCCGGGGCGGCAGCGATGGTCATCCCTGTCTCACCGAGTTTCCGGGCAACGAGAGTTGAGCTTTTGAGCGGCCCGGCGCGCACCGCGACATCCATGCGTTCCGCGAGAAGATCAACCACCATATCCGTCTGGACGATATCGAGCGTGATACCCGGATGAAGCGCAAGAAACCGTTGCAGGATGGGTGCAAGAATATGCGTTGCATAGGACGCGCTGGTGTTGATCCGCACGCGGCCGACAGGCTGCTCGCCCTCACCTGCGGCGCGTTCGGCCTCTTCGAGATCGGCGAGGATACGGGTGGCCCTTTCATAGAAGGCGCAGCCCTCCGGCGTGATCTGAAGCTGCCGCGTGGAACGGTTGAGCAGGCGCGCGCCCAGGCGGTTTTCCAGCCGTGCGATCAGCTTGCTCACTGCCGAAGGTGTCATGTTCGCCGCCGCGGCCGCGCGGGAAAAACCGCCGAGTTCGACGACCCGCACGAAGATCTCCATCTCCCCTGCCCGGTTGATCTCCAGTCGCGCCATGATGACTTCATCTCACAAGTGATAATATTTTCGGCATTCTATTTCATTGAAGAGCAAGCGTCTATCTTCCGACAGCGATTGCAACACAGCGCAGTCTTCGTCTGTCAGATCACGATTGGGCGGGCAGAGGGCCACGCTCACGACCATTTCGAAGCAACAAAGGAACGACCCATGGAATATCGCCAGCTTGGCAAGTCCGGTCTGAAAGTGCCGGTCTTGAGTTTCGGCACCGGAACCTTCGGCGGTTCCGGCCCGCTCTTCAGCAACTGGGGCAATTCAGATGCCGCAGAAGCCCGACGTCTGATCGATATTTGCATGGAGTCAGGCGTCAACCTGTTTGATACCGCCGATGTCTATTCCAATGGCGCATCGGAGGAAGTGCTTGGCGAAGCCACCAAGGGGAGGCGTGACAGCGTTCTCATCTCAACCAAGACCAGCCTGCCGATGGGTGACGGGCCAAACGACGCCGGATCGTCCCGTTTCCGGCTGCTTCGCGCGGTAGATGACGCCCTGCGTCGCCTTAAGACCGATTATATCGATATCCTTCAGCTCCACGCCTACGACGCCTTCACGCCGGTTGAGGAAGTGCTATCGACGCTCGATACGCTCGTCCGGTCGGGCAAGGTGCGATATACTGGCGTCTCGAATTTTTCAGGCTGGCAGATCATGAAATCGCTGGCGGTCGCCGATCGATATGGCTGGCCGCGTTATGTGGTCAACCAGGTCTATTACTCGCTTGTTGGCCGCGACTACGAGTGGGATCTGATGCCGCTCGGCGCGGATCAGGGCCTTGGAGCCATGGTCTGGAGCCCGCTTGGCTGGGGGCGGCTAACCGGAAAAATCCGCCGCGGCGCACCGCTGCCTGAGGGCAGCCGCCTGCATGAAACCGCCGGCTTCGGCCCGCCGGTCAATGATGAAGATCTTTACCGCGTGATCGATGCGCTCGACGCTGTCGCGGCAGAGACAAGCCGGACCGTGCCTCAGGTCGCCCTCAACTGGTTGCTCAGACGCCCCACTGTTTCCACTGTCATTATCGGCGCGCGCAATGAGGAGCAGCTTCGCCAGAACCTCGATGCCGTGGGATGGGAGCTGACATCGGCACAGGTAGCGACGCTGGATAAAGCCAGCGAGACGACAGCGCCCTACCCGCACTTCCCGTATCAGCGACAAGCCGGCTTTGCCCGGCTTAATCCACCGACCTGATCGTCAGGCCATATCGTTCCAAGGCGGATCAGGCCGCCTGTACTGCAGGCGACCTGACCGATGTGGCGCTTCACGCGGCCCTATTTGCGGAGTTTGTGTCTACCCGGCTCGAAAACCAGTTCGCCAGGACTGCGCCGGATATATTGTGCCAGACGCTGAAAATGGCGCTCGGAACGGCAGCGAGAGGCGAAAAATAGGCTGTGGCAAGTGCTGCGCCAAGGCCCGAATTCTGCATGCCGACCTCTATCGCAATGGCCTTGCGCTTGGCAAGCGACAGGCCCGTTGCCTTTGCCCCGAGATAACCGAGCAGATAGCCAAGGCCATTGTGCAGAACGACGACGGCAAAAATCATCAGGCCGGACTGCGCGATGGACGCCTTGGATCCTCCCACCACCGCCGAAACGATGAGGACGATGCCAATGACGCTGACGAGCGGTAACGCCGGTACGGCGGTCTTGACAAGGCCGGGCAGGAGCTTTTGCAGGGCGGCACCGAGCGCCAGCGGAACCAGAACGACTTTGACAATGCTGAGGAACATCGCCCAACCGTCGACGGGCAGGAACTGGCTTGCGAACAGCCAGACGAGAAATGGCGTCACCAGCGGCGCCGCGAGCGTGGTGACCGAGGTGCAGGCGACCGACAGCGCGACATCGCCCTTGGAGAGATAAGTCATGACATTGGAAGAAGTGGCGCCCGGGCAGCAGCCGACCAGAATGACGCCGGCCGCGACTTCCGGCGGCATGGGAATGATAAGCGTCAGCAGCACGGCCAGAAGCGGCATGATGAGAAACTGGCCGAGCACGCCGATCGTCACGTCGAACGGCCTTTTCACGACCTCCCTGAAGTCATCGACCGAAAGTGTGAGACCCATGCCGAACATGATGATTGACAGAAGCGTGACGATCCAGGGCGCGATCTGCTTGAACGTATCCGGAAAGAAAAAGCGGAGGACGGCAAGCAGGATTACCCAGACGGCAAAAGTCTTGCCCAGGAAAGCCGAAACGGCTGCCAGCGTTTTCATGTCTACACTCCCAAAATGAAATACGAGACCCGGTCTAGACTCCTGGGGTGCTCTATCAAGGTTACTACTCCGTCGCTAATACCTCGCGCTTAAAAACGATACGACGCGAATCCAGGAAAATCGAAGACCTCTAGGTCAACAGCGCGGTTGGCCCTATCTAGCCGACATGAGCCTCACCCTGTGAATCATGATTGGCATAAGGTAGACCGCCAAGGGCACTATAGCGGAGTTGCGCCTCATCGGTGCGAGTTCTATACGCTAATCATCCCCACCACCCCGCGATGCCGCCGTCGCCGCAGGACTGCAATTTGGACAAACGCTCATCTATCCGCTTCCCGTTGCGCCGAAGAGAGCCCAAGGGCCTCCGATACAAAGTTGCGGGCAGATGCCAGACTGCCTGTTTGTCGCGGTTCCCGTTAGACTAGATCGAACATCTCCCTGAACTCTCGATCGGCAAAGTAGGCAAGCTTTTCAGCAAAAATTGGTCGTTGCCCGGCCAGGAACAGCAATTGTCCTTTTGCCGGCAGATTGCGCACCTCATCAGGGGTGAGCAGCGGCCGACCGGTATGCTGTTGGCTGTAGGAAATGCCGGTCTTATCGGAATCGAGCGCTCTCGCCATCGTCTGGAACACGACCGTTTCCTGTCCGAGCAAATCAGAGATGAGGCGGGCGCTGTCATGATCGTTGACCCCGAAGACCTGCAGCACGCCTGCGTTTGACAGAAAAGTTCCGGCGCGGTGGCCATATGTGGCACGCAGCTGATGGATGTCCTGGAGGATGGGCCAAAGCTGGACACCATAACCCGCCATTAGGCCCATCGCGCGTTCGACTGGCGCCAAATGCCCAAGCGATGCGAACTCATCGAGCAGATAGAGAACCGGTGTCGCCGGTTTTATCGGATCGCGGGCCATTTCGAGCAGGCTTTGGGAGATAAGCAGGCGCAGCCAGCGCGAATAGGTCGAGAGACGATCAGGCGGAAGGACGAGGAACACTGTCATGTTGTTGCGCTTGAGATCGGCAAACCGAAAATCCGAGCGGCTGAGGACGTCCGTCATGCGCGGTGAATCGAGAAAATGCGTATGGCGTTGGGCTGCGGACAGAACGCCTGCGGCTTCGCGATCGGATTTTCCGAGGTGGCGGTTTGCGGCACGCGCGACAAGACCGCCTGCCGCATCGCTTTCCTGCATGCGCTTGAGCAACGCTGCAAACTGTTCCGGAGCAAGGGTGAGATAGTCGCGAAGCGTTTCAAGGTGCCGGCGTCGCAAAGGTTCCGCCGAAACGATCTCGAGCAGCAACCCGGCAATCAGCGCTTTTGCCTCTTCGTTCCAATGCGCCTCGCCCGCCATTCCCGGTTCGTCGAACACGAGAGCGTCGGCAAGCGCACTGGCGTCTTCTGCGACATCGAGGTTTTGGGGATCAAGCATGGCCAGGGGATTGAAGGCTGCCGAGGGTTTGTCGGTGACAGCAAAAGGATCGAGCACATGAACCGGTCCGAATTTCTGGCGCGCACGGCCGGTGATCCTTGCATTCTCGCCTTTTGGATCGACGCAGATCAACGAACGATCGGCGGTCAGCAGGTTTGGGATGATGGCACCCACGCCCTTGCCGGTACGGGTCGGCGCCATGGTGAGGAGATGGGCCGCGCCATCATAGCGCAGGGGCTTCGCGGTTTTCGTATCACGACCGATCAACAGGCCTGAGCCGGACGCGGTAAGAGCAGCTATCTCCTTGTCTGTCGCAAAGCGGGCAGAGCCATGGGTTTCTGCATCACTATCCCCGAAATGCAAAATCAGCGCACTGGTGATGAACCGGAAGGTGATAGCGGCAAGCGCCAGCAGGGTGACGAGATCGGGGATGATGTAGACAACCGCCCCCCGCCCGAAACCCGTTTGCTCGAGGAAATGACGGCCGCCCATGCCTATCACAAACGTGACGATGATAAGGATGAAGATAAATCCGAGGAGCCGTTTCCAGATCCGGAAGGGCATGGCAATCAAAGCCAGAAATGCCCAAAGCGGATCACGCGCGGCGGCTCGCATCATGTTTTTGAATGCGCCCCGGACAAGTCGCGATCGGTTCATGGAGCACCCTGCGTACTGTCGCCACACTCTCCTGTGCCCGGCTGTATTGGTCCGATCAGATCCGTAAAGAGTACCTTGTCATTGTCGCGTGTCAGAAAGCCCGGTAGTTCGCGGCGCAGCCATTCACCGAGTTGCGCGCTGAACTCCTGATCATTCGAGGTCTCCAGGTGATGCAGAATGAGCGACCCGATCAGGACCTTGCGGCGCATATCGTTGTTGCGCTCGGTTTTCGAGAGACGGGCCTTGAGGGCGGAACGCTGCGCATCAAGTTCAGCCAGGCGCTGTTCGATGGTTTTCCTTGCCACGATTATTCCTTTCGATTGCAGTCGCACCGGAACTGCCGCTGTTGACCACGGCTTTGCTCCTGGAAGACAGACCAGTTTCTATGAGGAGATCGACATAGCGATTGTGAGAGTAGGTTGGATCCTGTTGTTCATCACGCTGCGGTGGCTGCTACCTGAGCTAAGGATTGTTCTGCCACCGATGAAGTTCAGTCGCTCGAATTTGCCGCTTGTCCGGCGGCCTGTTCGAGCTTTTCGATATGCTCACGGCAGAGCGTCTCAACCAGCCTGTGAAGTTCCGCGGTCCGCTCCTGAAGCCAGGTCAGCGCCTCTTCGGAAACCTCGAAACGCTTCGAATAGCGTGCCTTGACGTAGGCCTCGTTCAGGATGTTGTACCACGTGGTAAATCGCTGACGGTCGCGCGGCCAGATGTCGATCAAACGGTGGTCACGACTTTCGGAAAGTCCACGCAGGAATTTGAGGTTGTGCGACGCTGGCGAATAATTTGTCAGCGTCAGCAGGTAGCAGTTGTAGGCGCTCTCCACTGCCTGATGAAGATTGAAGGCGGCTAGGTGCAGATTGCCTTTCACAACGAGATATTTTGCTACATCAGCAAAGTCTCGCGCATCAGGAAAATGCCTTCGAAAATGCTCTTCGGCCACCCTGAGTGCATCGGCCGGGCTGAGCGGTTTCGCTTCAGCCAGCGGCCGGTCGTCGAATTCATAAAGAACAACACCTTCGCGAGCGAGATCAACAAAGAAGTATTGGCCATCATTTAGAAAATTGCTGATCTCGCGAGCGCCATGCACGATGAGGCCCACGGGCGTCTCGATCTCCTTGTCCCACATCAGCCGGTCTGTCGCCTTGTCCCAGTATTTGGGATCGGCCAACTCCTTGTTGCTGACGATGACGAGAATGTCGAAATCCGAGCGATAGCCTTTCGATGTATGCGGTTCATCCACCCAGGTGCCACGCGCATAAGAACCGAACAGGATGATTTTGAAAATCCGCCCATCCTTCTTGGCGTCAGACTTGGAGCGCTCGACCAGATCAGCAAACTCTTCCTGGATAATTCCGACGACGCGTGCGAGTTCGCGTTGCTTTCGTTCCGGCAAATGTTCAAGGCTGGTCTTCATGTCTGCTCCGTTTCTGGACGGTATCCTGTATGGGCCATTGCAAAGTTCTTTGAAACTCCGATTTTTGGTAGCCACCAATCGAATGTTTGTCTTACCGGACTATCCACATGCACCCTTGGGACAAACGACTCTGATCTGAACGGAGCTATTGATGCTACACGGGCACGACGACTGCATTGATCCTCCTTCTGCAACTGCGCCAGCACGAACGAACCGGCAAAGCCTTCCGACGCGTTGACTGCGCCCTCTCCCGTTTGTCCAGTCGCGCCTGCAATGTTTTCGTCCGCTCTTCCAGCTCCCTCATCCATTGTGCGATCGGTTTGCGCATGTCGCCCTCCGCGGATTGATGCATTTGTGTCCCTATTCAAACACGAGCAATGACCGCTTGGCGACTACTACTTTTAGTAGTCGAAATGCCCGTTCGTTGTTGCTAGCCTCGCCACCGGTAAACAGACAAGGGCGCACTTACGACTTGCACCGCATTGGAGCGCTGAATTTCCCCGTTGAGGACCGGAGATTTCGTTTGGCGATTTATCATCTCAGCACCAAACCTGTCTCGCGCTCATCCGGCCGCAGCGCTGTGGCATCTGCCGCCTATCGTTGCGCGGTTCTGCTCACCAATCATCGCGATGGCCTTGTGCATGACTTCACCCGCAAAGAGGGTGTCGAGCATAAAGAGATCGTGCTGCCGCAAGGTCTTTCTGCCGACTGGGCTTTGGATCGTTCGGCTTTGTGGAACGCCGCTGAGTTTGCAGAAAAGCGAAAGGATGCCCGCGTCGCCCGCGAATTCGAAATCGCGCTTCCGCATGAGCTTTCGGCAGAAGGGCGACTGAAGGCTGCACGCGCCTTTGCCCAGGATCTGGCAAACCGCTATGGCGCGGCCGTGGATTTTGCAATCCATTCGCCAAGTGAGCATGGTGATATCAGGAACTACCATGCGCATGTGCTGATGACGACGCGAGAAGTTGGCAAAGCCGGCCTTGGCGAGAAAACTCTTCTTGAGCACAAGAACACACGGCTGTTGGCAAACGGTATGGCGACAACCGACATGCAGCTCCGCGATATCAGGCAGGCATGGGAAGGCATCGCCATCCGTGCGCTTCAGCGCGAAGGCCTGGACGTTCGCATCGATCATCGCTCGCATGCCGAGCGCGGTTTTGAGTTGTCGCCGACCGGGCATATGGGCGTGCATGCGTCGCAAATGCGCCAGCAAGGAATGGCAGTCGAGCGCGGCCGGCTGGATAACGAGGCAGCACGGCGAAATGCCGCGCTGATCGGCGAAAAACCGGAACAGGTTTTGTTGCTGATCAGCAATGAAAAGAGCGTGTTCGATCGACACGATATTGCCAAAACCTTGCATCGCTACATCAACGATGACGCACAGACGTTCCGAAACGCTTTTGCGGCTGTCATGGCATCACCAGCGCTTGTGGAGCTTCAGGCTGAGCGCATCGATCCTGAGACAGGCGACGTGTCCAAAGCGCGCTATTCGACGCGGGAGATGATTGATCTGGAAGTGGGCATGGCGCGATCGGCGGAACGGTTACATCAGGCGCATTCCCACGGTGTCGATCCGCGCCATATCGAGCGTGCAATGGAAAGGCAGGATCGCTCTCTTCGGAAAAGCTCTGACGGCACGTTTGCTGCGAGCGATCTGCCAGCAGGATTGTCGGACGAACAGCGTCATGCGATCAAACATATTACGGGGCCTGAAGGCATCGCGGCCGTGGTCGGGTTTGCTGGTGCTGGGAAGTCCACCATGCTGGCAGCCGCGCGTGCGGCGTGGGAGGCTCAAGGTTATCAGGTCCATGGGGCGGCGCTTGCCGGAAAGGCCGCCGAGGGTCTTGAGGAAAGCTCTGGCATCCCGAGCCGCACCCTGGCGTCATGGACTTACAGCTGGGACCATGGCCGGGATATGATCGGCAGCAGTGACGTGTTCGTCATCGACGAGGCCGGCATGGTCGGGAGCCGGCAGCTCGCCCGGTTCATCGGCGAGGCTGAAGAGCGCGGTGCAAAGATCGTTCTTGTCGGCGACCATGAGCAGTTGCAGGCGATCGGGGCCGGTGCACCCTTCAGGGCGATTGCCGAGCAGATCGGCCATGTCGAACTTTCCGACATTCGCCGCCAGCGTCATGATTGGCAGAGACAGGCATCGGTTGCCTTTGCGACCCACAAGACGGCCGAGGGTCTGGCCGCCTACCGCGAACACGGCGACATCCACTTTGCAGAAAGCCGCGACGCAGCGATGGCAGAGATCGTGCATGATTATGTTGCCGATAGTGAGAAGCGTGCCGATGGCACCCGGATTGCCATGGCGCATCGCCGAGCCGATGTGCGCGCCCTCAATGCCGCCATCCGTGGCGAACTTCAGCGCAGCCATTTGCTGGAGCACAGCCACGGGCTGGGCGACGGTGCGGACCGTGGGGATGGAGAGGCCGGTCGCGAACTAACCTTCCAGACCAATAACGGCAAACGCGCCTTCGGCCCCGGTGACCGGATCATCTTCCTCGAAAACAACCGCGACCTCGGCGTCAAAAACGGCATGCTTGGCGCCGTCGAGCATGTGGAACCAAACAAGATCCTCGCCCGGCTCGATGGTCGAGGTGGCGAAAGTGTCAGCATTCCAACAGACAGCTACCAGGCGATCGATCACGGCTATGCGACGACGATCCATAAAAACCAGGGAGCGACGGTCGATCGCGCCTTTGTGCTGGCGTCCAGCACCATGGACCGGCATCTGACCTATGTCGCCATGACAAGGCATCGCGACAGCGTGCAGCTCTATGCAGACATCCAGGAGTTCACCAAGGCGGGCCGGCTGGTTGATCACGGCGTTGCGCCCTACGAGCATAACCGCCAGGCGCGAGAAAACTATTTTGTGACGCTGGAGGATGACAAGGGCGAGCGGCGCACGGTGTGGGGTGTTGATCTCAAGCGGGCCATGCAGGAGGCCTCGCCAAAGATCGGGGACAGGATTGGCCTTCAGCATAAAGGGGCCACGCCTGTGACGCTTCCGGACGGTACGCAGGCCGAGCGCAATGCGTGGCGTGTCGTCAAGGGTGATGAACTGGCCTACCAGAAGCTGACAAGCCGCCTGTCGCGTTCCGGCGCGAAGGAAACCACGCTGGATTACATCAGCGACTTTGCCGAGCGGCGCGGGATCGCAAGCGACCCGTGGGTCGGGCAAGAGTTTGGGGTGAGAAGCGAGATCGAACTTGCTTCCCGCCGACGTGGCGACCAAGAACTTTCATCCGCGTCGGCACATCTGCAACGGGAGCAGCAGGATCGGCCATCAGAGCGTCAGCAGGTTCACGAGGAACGTGCCGGCGATCTGGCCGGCCCTGTTCGCCAGCACGATCCGCTCCATGATCTCGCACCAAAAATCGATGACGGTCGGCGCGACGACCGGATAGAGGACAATAAAGGATATCGCCGCATCCGGTGGTCCGATCTCATGTCGCAAGAGGACGCCGTCCCTGCCCAAACAGAAACTGCCGGCCAGCAATCGTCGCTGGAACCCGGTAAGCCCGGTCCGCTGGTGCCAGCGATTACGCGCTACGACCGCAGCATCGAACAAATAGCCCGGGAAAGGGCGGCGTCCGTCATCGATCAGAGGTTCGATACGGTTGAGTCAGTTGCGCGGCACGTGTTCCGTGACCCGGTCGAGGTCACCGCGAGACTGCGCACCGCGATGACCGAGAAGGACGGCAACGGAAAAATCATGGCAAAGGCCATGGCCGAGCAGCCAGAGCGCTTCGGAGAGCTACGCGGCAAGTCGGGCCTGTTCGGGAACAACAAGGAACGGAAAGAGGCGCTGCAATATGCCAGGTCTCTCTCTGCCCATATCGGCTATATCTCCGAGGCGTGGGAGCGCCGTCTGGGCGAAGAGCGCGCGAGCGAACAATGGCAGCGCGAAAAGCGTGATGTGATCGAGGTCCCTGGCCTGACCTCGCGCAGCGCCGAAATCCTTGCCAAAGTGGAGAAGATGCCGGTCGAGAGACGAAGCAAGTTCATGACAGAGCTGCGATCGTCACTTGAGGGCCGAGCCGCGCTCGATGAGGCCAAGGTCGTGGCCGAAGCACTCACGCGGCGGTTTGGTAGTTCCGATCCTCGCAGGTTTGCAGAGGAGCTGGAGACACGTCCGGAGCTCGCAAAGCAGGCCGAGCAGATCCAGACAATCGCCCGCGTGGTGCATCGTACACGCCATGCTGAACTCAGCCATGACCATACGCTGAGACGGCAGCTTGCACGGTCTCAGGGGCTCGGACTGAGTCGATAGGCCGGAGACTCTGCCATCTGCTGGTCCAGAAGCTTGGGGCGGTTCAGCGCCGACAGCACGGAGGCCGACTTCCTGCTCCTCGGTCCAAGTGTTTCCATATTGGTTTAAATGGGACTAAATCTCCGATGGTTTTTACTACAATGATTTAATCTCTTTGATTAGGCTTAAAAATTCGGTTTCACTTAGTTGAAACTCTGGCCCCTCCTCCATTGCCATTAATGTGAGGATTATGCCGTCCATTTTCGGTGTGGAGTGCCCCCGTTTCGCCGGACATGTCGGCTAGATTGATTTAGCCCTGATGAACTGCCGAGGGGAAGCCATCTTGAGAGCGGAATGGGGATGGATTTCATTGTAGTCCTCGATCCATCCGTCGATGAGACGGAGCGCCGTTTCGGCGTCCGGTAGTGCCGAGATGCGGACGTAATCTCGCTTCAGGGTTTTGACGAAAGCTTCTGACATTCCGTTCGACTGCGGACTGGCCACCGGCGTGAAGCAGGGCGTCAGGTTGAGCGCCTGGGCGAACAGCTTCGTATCCCTCGCGGTGTAAGCCGACCCATTGTCCGACAGATGTTCGATTGGATGTGGGGCTCTGGTTCCGTTGAAGCGTTTCTCGACCGCCTCCAGCATCATATCGCGCACGTCCGAGCCGGAGATGCCCGCATTGGCAACTGCCGTCCAGGCAATGATCTCGCGGTCGAAGGCGTCGATAATGAAGGCGAGACGAATGACCTCACCATTCCAGCAAGTGAACTCCAGACCGTCGGAGCACCAGCGCAGGTTTGAGCGCATGACCATGACCTTGCCGTCATGGATGCGGCCCTTGCGAACGGCCGTATGCTTCTCCAGCAACATGGCGTGGTTGCCCATGATGCGGTGAACCCGTTTGGCGTTGACGACAGGCTTATCGGCGGCTCGCCTTTCGCGATTGAGGAGCGCGGCGATCCGCCGATAGCCGTAGGTCGGCCTTTGATCCACCAGCCTGCGAATGGCGGGCAGAAGCTCCGCATCCTCGGCCTTGTGGTAGGCTCCGCGCGGCTTTGATTTGCCTTTCAGCCGCTCGATGAGGTTGGAACGGGAGACGCCTAGCGTGTCTGCGACGGCCTTCATCGCGAACCGTCCTTCGGCAACAAGATCGGCCGCGATATCCGTTTTTTTGAGTCCGCTTTGGAAAGGGCTTCGCGGAGGATTTCGACCTCCATCGTCTTGCGACCGAGCATGCGCTCCAACTCCCGGACGCGATCCTCCAGTTTCTTCACTTCCGAATTCCCGACAACCGGCTCGTCAGAATCCACGGCTGCAGCACCTCCCTCGCTCAAGAGCCTGCGCCACCGATAAAGCAAATTGGGCGCGACGCCATGACGGCGAGCGGTCGAAGATACCGTCTCGCCGGGTTCGAAACTCTGCTCAATGATTGTCAGCTTTTGCTCGGTTGTCCACCGCCTGCGGCGAACATCACCCGTCAGCAATTCAACGTGTCGATACTCGTTAGACATAAGCCTGTCCTCAAGCCTGTGCTTGAGCCTTTCTGCTTATGCCGACTGTCCGGTCGAAATGGGGGGCAGTTCACGGTGTAAGTTCCAAGCCATGTTGCTGATAAATGCGGGTTGCTAGTCTCGAAACTCTCGTCGGATTGAAACCACCGAGCAGTTCCCTCTCAAACATTACAGCTAATTCGCCAGGTGCCAGTGTCATTTCCATCCTTCCAGTTCTGCCCCCGTTGGAGGATAATGTTGTGCGTTTACCGGTCTCCCATCAATGCTCTTGGGATGAACTCGAATGACTTTCCCTGAATGATCGTAGCTTTCCATCCACTGCCTTGTTGAGCCTGTGGAGGGATTGTACTCCGTGACAAACGATGCACCGCGCGTGGGGCCGTCAGTTCGCGCTTGAACTTCCTGCGTATAGTAACGAACTCTACCATCAGGCGCGTTTTTGTGACGACAGCTGACTGTTGTGCTTTCTGCAAGCCTGACAATTTAGCCTTCAGCGCAGCCTGGGCATTTGCGTTGCTTGCAGCGGATGTACCTGATGTCGTGCCGTTTTGGTTATTTGTAGCCTCACCAGAGGTTTGACCAGCGTTGCCCTTCGGTCCCGTAGCTCCAATCTTTTCAGCAATGCCAAATGTGAGAACAGCGATGGCTGCGTTGACAATTGACTGATTAACAAAACCCTTGAGAGCCGCCTGGACGGAATCCGGGTATCGCGTCAGCAACTCGATGGTCCGAAGACGTTCTGCATAGACGACTGCGGCGAGATCCTGATTCGACAAGCCACCAAACGCGCCATTGACCAACCGCATTTCCAAATCGGCATAGCCGCCCGCAACCATGGATGAGGGGTCCATGGGGTTGGCAGGGTCACGCAGATACTCGACGGCTTTCAGCGTATCAGTGATGGCGGCAACGCAGGCCGGACTTGTTCGGTTAGCGTTGCAGGCAATGCTTGGCCCTCCGCTGGCGTTATGCGTTGTCAATGGCCGCCTGAGCGTCATGAAAAGCGGTAATGCAATCTCACGCAGCCCTTTTCGATTGCTGTTGCACTGATTAGCGTCGGGCTTGCCCGGTAACCGGTCAGAGGAAAGAGAGGCCGGCCGGAGCCGAGGATTTCGGGGATGACGTAAATCTCGATTTCATCCAGTGCGCCACGCTCCAGAAAGGCCATCTGCAGCTTTCCACCGCCCAGCATCCAGACATCGCCGTCATCGAGAGCGCGCAATTCCCTGATCAACGAGTCCACGTCGCTCCGCACCTCCAGAGCTCCCTTGGGCGCCTCGATCGGCCGCGACGTGACGACGATGACGCGCTGATCTCCATAGGCCCAGGGCGACGGTTCACTGGCGATGAAATCATAGGTCGCCCGCCCCATGACCACGGTTCGAATTTCCTTCAGGAACAACCGGTAATCGTGTTCGCCGAGGTCCATATCGTCATATTTGAAGAGCCAGTCGAGAGAGCCGTCTCCAGAAACGATCCGCCCGTCCAGGCTCGCCGCGATATATCCGCGAATGACCGCCATATCATCCTCCTTGATTTATAAATGAATATATGTTTATATATTTTCATGCCAAGACACAAGTCGATTTCAGATGATCAGGTGCTGGATGCCCTGCTGCCCCTCATGTTGCAGACAGGCCCTGATGGGCTGACTTTTGCCGCAGCCGCAAAGGCCTGCGGCTTATCTGCGGCAACCCTGGTGCAGCGTTACGGCAAACGCGAAGACCTTGTCGAAACCGTGCTTCTGCGCGCCTGGGACAGACTGCAGGCGGAAACGGAGAGGGCCGATGAGGAGGAACCGTTGACGCCGCTGGGCGCCATATCCCTTCTCATACGCCTCATGCCGCCTCAATCCGCAGAACAGAACGCCAGTGACGGGCTGCTGCTGCTCAGGGAAGATATTCGCAATCCGAAGCTGCGGGCGAGAGGAGCCCTCTGGGGACACACCCTCGCCCACGCGCTTGGCCGCCGCCTTGCCAGCGACAAGGAGAGAGCGGAGCGGCTCGGGTGGCAGATGGCCGCCGTGTGGCAAGGCGCACATACATGCTGGGCGTTCGTCCGCGGGGAAGATGCGGGCTCTGCAATACGGAGGGCCCTCGAAGAATGGGTCGCCATGCTGAACATCGACGAGCCGTAATCCGCGCCATCGGGGTGCATATTTTATAAGCCCGCAGGGCAATGGATTCATCCCCCAAAAACCGCTTGACCTCAACCGTGATTGAGGTCCTAGAAGTATTGTCACCTTGTTTTCGCAAGGCTCTTTCCATGCTCTTGAGCGAACAGTTGACAAAGGATACCCCATGGCTTTCCAGCTTCCCGACCTCCCCTATGCCCATGATGCGCTCGCCCCTTCGGGCATGTCCGAGGAGACGCTGAAGTTCCATCACGATCTCCATCACAAGGCCTATGTCGACAATCTCAACAAGGCGATCACGGGCACGGAATGGGAAAAAAGCAGTCTCGAGGACATCGTGCGCGGCACCTATGAAAAAGGTGCGGTCGCGCAGTCCGGCATATTCAACAATGCCTCCCAGCACTGGAACCACAATCTCTTCTGGGAGATCATGGGGCCACAAAAACACACGATACCCGGACCGCTGGAAGATGCACTGACGCAGTCTTTCGGCTCGGTGGCGCTGTTCAAGCAGAATTTCGCCCTCGCCGGCGCCTCGCAATTCGGCTCGGGCTGGGCGTGGCTGGTGGTGGATACTGATGGTGCGCTGAAGATCACCCGCACGGAAAACGGCGTCAACCCGCTGTGCTTCGGGCAGAATGCGCTCCTTGGCTGCGATGTGTGGGAACACAGCTACTACATCGATTTCCGGAACAAGCGTCCGGCCTATATCGAAAACTTCCTCGACAATCTGGTGAACTGGCAGGCAGTCGCCGCCCGTCTCTGATTTGAGCCCCACCAACCCGGCCGGCCCCGCTGCTCTGGGCGGCCGGTCGGGTCAGGCGCAGCCGGACAGCCGCCGTCCGGCTGCAACTCCATTCGAGCATCTCCATGCCCTATGTCGTCACCGAAAACTGCATCGCCTGCAAATACATGGACTGCGTGGAGGTCTGCCCGGTCGAATGTTTTTACGAAGGCGAGAACATGCTCGTCATTCACCCCGATCAATGTATCGACTGCGGGATTTGCGAGCGTGAATGTCCGGCCGCGGCGATCAGGCCTGATACCGAGGCCGGGCTGCATGTCTGGCTCGACCTCAATCGCCACTATTCCGGCATCTGGCCGCGCGTGCACCAGAAAAGCACGCCGCCTGATAATGCCGACATCATGAACGGTGCTGCGGCCAAGTTTTCCATTTTTTCGAAAAATCCGGGAGCGGGCGGTTAGCCCGGCACTGCATGTCTCATAATCTCAGGCTGATCGATGGCGGTGTGATCAATCACGCGCATGTTCCGCTGAAAACCTCCACCTCTCCGACGATCTCACCGCGTGAATTCAAGGACGCCATGGCGGGCCTCGCCTTCACGGTCGCCGTGGCCACGACCTCCTATGCCGGAGAACGCATCGGACGCACGATTACATCCTTCATGCCGCTCAGCGCGGAGCCGCCGCTTCTGATGATCTCCATCGACGCCAGCAGCCGCATGGTCGATCTCATCGCCGCAAGCCAGCAATTTTCCGTCACGGCGCTGTCCAGAGGACAGGAGGAGATCGCCGACGTGTTTGCCGGAAAAGGAAACCTGCCGGACCGGTTTTCCGTCGGCAGCTGGGATGTCTGGCCTTCGGGAAGCCCTAGGCTTGCCAAGGCACTGCTCTCCATGGATTGCGAACTCGTTGGCTCCATTGATGTCGCCGATCACATCCTCTTCGTCGGCACGATCATCGAAGCGAGGTTCGATCCGTTGCACAAAGCCTTGCTCTGGAGTGAACGCAATTATAAGGGTGCGGAGGTAACAAAATAGCTGTCGGCACGAATCTCTCTCATCGCGCCTTCAGGCATACAACCGTCCTGTCGTCGCTGAATTCGCTCGATGTTGATCCCTTTACCGATGGATAGTCGTTGAGTTTGTGAAAATCCGCCGCTTCGACGCGGGCGAATTCGGCTTCCCAGTCGACGACGTCGATCCCGGTGGGCAGTGAGAGATAACCGTCGGTAAAGATTTCCAGGCTGTTGATCGTGTCCTTGGTGAGCGACAGGTCGACCGTCCCCTCCTCCATCACCATCCCGCCATTGATCGAGGCGTATCCCAAAACATGGCCTTGTCTATTTGCATAATGTGGCTGAACGCGAATACCGCCCATCAGAAACTCTTCGACGGCTTCGAGGTCGTTTTGAAGGCCGCTTGCGGCTGCGGCGGCGATGATCACTTTTTCCGCGTCGGTCGCACTCATGATCTCGGCTTTGACAGCCGCTCGGAGGCCGGAAAATATGGTGGCGCGGGTTTTGGCCTCCGCTGCATCACCATCCCCAATTGACGCGAAAAGCTGTTTGAAGACGTGGATGCGCGCCGACGTGCTGACCCGGTCTATGAGCTTGGCATGCTGCAGCAGCCTGTCCCCATTGATACGAACACCGGAATCGCCAGCCAGAAGCAGCCGAAAGCTATCACCCATATCGGCAACGATGGCGAGCGTGGTGGATGGTGGATGGCTGGCATTGATGCGCTCAGCCTCACTTTTCAGGATATCGCTGACGGTCTGGAACAGCGTGGCTGCCTCGCAACTTTGCAAAATACCCTGAATACTCATCTCCGCCACCGCCTTTGCGGCGGCAAGAGCGGCGATCCGACCGGAACTCAGCCCGCCATAATTCACGCCGGTCGGGTCGGTCGCACCGTCAAAAACGGCGAGAACCCGTCCGGGAAGAAGAATTGCCACATCGTCCCCCGGCGTTGCGGCATTCTTGTATTTCGATTGCGAAAAGCTCGCGATATTCATCGTATTGTTTCCTTGCAGAGGGGAGCAGGCGGCGACATGCCGGTCACCGTGCTATCGTCTTTCATGAGGGTTTCAAGCGGTCAGACGAAGGAGGCTTCCTTGTCTTCGGACAGGCGGAAAACCACGAAGACGCAGATCCCGGTACTGACCAGAAGCAGGGTGGACAGCGCCGCCGCCGTGCCGAATTCCCCGTCGATCACCTGAATATAAATCAGGACCGGCATGGTGATCGTTCGTGCCGTGTAGAGGATCAGCGTCGAGGACAGTTCGTTGATGGCGGTAATGAAGCTCATCAGCGAACCGATGATGAGACCGGGCAGCATTAACGGCACTGTCACCGACAGGAAGGTCTTTGCCGGTGACGCCCCCAGATTGACCGCAGCTTCCTCGATCGATGGCTTGATCTGCCTGAGGATTGATGTCGTCGAGCGGACGCCATAGGGCAGCCGGCGGATAAACACCAGAAGGACGATGATGAGCGCCGTCCCGGTGATGTCAAAGGGCGGATAACGGAACGTCGTCACGTAGCCGATCGCCATGACGACGCCAGGAATGAGATATGGCACCATCAGAAGAAGATCGAGCGAGCCGGAGACCGCATTGTCACGTCGAACGACAATGAAGGACAGCAGCCCGGAAACGATGGCAATAAGCACCACGGCGGCCAGCGCGAATGTAAAACTATTGGCAATCGCCTGCGGTGAATCGCGAAGGATACGGGCATAGCTGTCCAACCCGAAGCCCCCGGTGAAGACAGGGCCGCTGGTTGCGAGGAACGAGGTGTAGATGACAGTCAGCGACGGCAGCATGGCGATGAAGACGACCAGATAACAGAAGCCGTGGACGATGAACGATTTCAGCGGGCGCGTGGACTGCTTGACCGGCCTGTTGGTAAGCGAACTGGCGTAACGGCGCTTGGCAAGAATGTGCCGCTGCAACAGAAGTGCCGCCATCGAAATTGCAATCATCACCATGGAAATCGTCACCGCCATGGTCGGTGTTCCCGCCATTTCGGAGGTGTATTGCGCATAGGCGATGGTCGAAAGCGTTCTGATGCCCTTGCCGAGGATTGCCGGCGTTCCGAAGTCGGCGATGGACAGCACGAAGCAGATGATCGCGCCGGTGCTGACTGCCGGAAAAACCAGCGGCAAGGTGATCTTGCGGAAACGTTCGAACGCCGTGCAGCCGAGATTTTCCGCCGCGTCCTCATAGGACTTGTTGATGGTGTTCAGCGCGTTCTCCGTCATCAGGAAGATGTAGGGAAAGAACTTCAGGCTGAAGACCATTACGATGCCCGGGATCCCGTAGATCGTCGGCAATGAAATACCGGCGAAGGACAAGAGATTAGTGACCGCACCGTTGGCACCGAACAGCATAATCCAGGCATAAGCACCAATGAACGGCGGTGCGCACAGAACCAGAACCGCGAAGGTGGCAATGAAAGTGCGCCCCTTGATGCGATAACGGGAGGTACAGAAAGCAAGCGGAATACCGAGAAGGCAAGCGCCCAGCATGCCCAGCACACCGATGAGAAGCGTATTCCAGAGTGCGACGGTATAAAAACGCCGTGTGAACACTTCCGCATAGTTGCTGAGACCGAACGCACCGGTTTTGGCATCGAAGAAACTGATGAAGAAGACGCTGAAAATCGGGAGGATCAGGAAGATCGCCAGCAGGATGACGGCAAACACCGTCACGCTTGTCCAGAAACCTGGCAGTCGCAGGCGGAAACCGCCCGGCGTTGCAGTCGCAGCCATATCCGTCATGACAGGCGCTCCCCGGTTACACCCTCGCCGAACAGCTTCGCATCGGCCGCGCGCCAGGAGAAAGTGGTCTTCTGGTTGGGCTGGAGTGCGATAATCTCCGGAGATGGCTTGGTGATCGCCTCGATTTCCTCACCCGACGAGAGCACAGCAGCGACGTTCATCTCCCGCCCCGTGAAGCTGACCAGCCTTATGGTCACCGGCAGTTCGATGCGCTCGTCACCACCGATTGCGGAAGGACCGACAGAAATCGCCTCCGGGCGGATGGCGGCGACGATCTTCCGCTGCGGGGAAATCGCATCCGCCTGCGGCAGCGTCACCTTGAGGCCGGATATGGATGTCTGCTCGCCCGAACGGTCAAGCGTCAGGAAGTTGTTTGCCCCCACGAAGGATGCGACAAAGCGGTTGGCCGGATTGTTATAGACCTCCCACGGCGGTGCGGCCTGTTGAATGACGCCGCCGTACATGACGCAAACCAGATCGGACATGGCAAGCGCCTCCTCCTGATCATGCGTGACATAGACGGTGGTGATGTTCATGGCCTGCTGGATTTCACGCAGCTCCCGCCGCAGGTCCACGCGAAGCTTGGCATCGAGGTTGGACAGCGGCTCGTCCATCAACAGCACTTTCGGGTTGATGACGAGTGCGCGCGCGAGACCCACACGCTGCTGCTGACCACCGGAGAGTTCGTGCGGCATTCGATTGGCATAGGGAGCAAGCTGCACCACATCGAGAATCTTGCCGACCCGCTCGCGGATCTCGGCTGAAGACGCCTTGCGCTGCTTCAGGCCGAAGGCGATGTTGTCAAACACCGAAATATGCGGAAACACCGCGTAATCCTGAAACACCATGCCGACATCGCGCTTATGGGCCGGCACATGTTCTATCGCTTGTCTTTCGATGCTGATGCTGCCGCTATCCTGCTGATGAAAACCGGCAATCGTACGCAGAAGCGTGGTCTTGCCACAACCGCTCGGTCCAAGAAGCGTAAAAAACGATCCTGATGGAATGGAGATATTGATGTCGGAGAGAGCAACGACATCCCGGTAACTTTTTTTGATGCTGGTAATTTCTACGGCGGCCATGTGCTGCTCCATGACATATCCTGCGCGGCACACGACCACGGCGGACGAGACAAAATGCGAGTATGAATGCGATACCGTGGGGACGGCGGCCTTCGCCGCCGCCTTAACGTCTTATTGGACGTCGAGTAGGATCTCGTTCCATTTTTCCATCAGGCGCGAGCGGTTGTCCGCAGCCCACTTGAAGTCGTATTTCGCATCCGGAACATCGGACAGCGGAACAAGTGCCGCATTGGCCGGAACATCGGTTCTGACGGAACGCCGACCTGCTTTTACCACCACTTCCTGCGCTTCCTTGGAGACGATGAAATCGATGAACGCCTTGCCGTTTTCGGCGTTGGGGCCGCCCTTGACGAGCGCCATGCCGTCAGGCGCGATTGCCGTGCCTTCTTTCGGATAAACGATCTCTACCGGGGCGCTGCCAAGCTTGTAGCGCAGGGCGGCGTCTTCGAGCGTGATACCAACCGCCTGCTCGCCATCATTGACGAAACGCGGAACCGCGCCTGAAGAGGTGGACAGAACGGAGTTGCCGAGAATGCCGGTATAGACTTCCCAGCCCTTCTCCTCACTGTCGAAATCCTGCAAAACCGTCGCCATCTGGATATAGGCGGAGCCGGACTGATCGGCACGGGCGGACGAAATCAGGCCCTTATATTCTGGCTTGGCAAGATCGGCCCACGATGTCGGAACCGGCGCGCCTTTCAGCGCTTCCTTGTTGACGATGAAGGCCGTGACGACTGCGGTAAAAGGAACCCAGTTGGTGCTCGGCGAAAAGGCTGGGTTGATCGATGCTGCCTCGACAGGCTTGTAAGGTTCGAAGAGATCGGCGGAAAAATCGATGACGGTGCCATCAACGCTCCAGATCACGTCGCCTGCCGCCTTGCCGCTTTCCGCCTTGATGCGGTTCATCAACTCACCGGACCCGGCCTTGACAAGTTCGACCTTGGTGCCGGTCTTCTTTTCAAACAGGGGCAACAACTCGTCCATGAGCTGCTGCGGCGCTGCCGAATAGACCACGACAGTGCCTTCCGCGTGGGCGAAAGCCGCGCTGGCAAGGAAGGTTGCGCCAGCAACAAGGCGCGCGAAAATAGTGCATGATTGACGCATAAAGGGCTCTCCGTTTTTTTGTTCCCTGACCACGATGTCCCGCGACTTAATTTTTTACTGGTTTTGTCGTCGCAGCTCGCTGTCTGCAATTTATTTTCTTTACGTAAATTAATATGTCAAGCGCGAATTCATTACAAAAATTAAAATGAACTATCCCGCTGATAAACAAATGCATTCTAATATTACCGCAGCATCGCCCCTCAACTCACAACGGGAAATTTGCTGTACAATCGCGTCGTTTGCGCTATTCATCCGACGTAACATCTCGCGGGAGAATAGCTTGATCGACCTCGGCTACAATGAACGGCGTCTGCTCGAGATTTTGCGCGGCAAGGGTGGCATGTCCCGTATAGAGCTGGCGCGCGAGATGGATGTGTCGGCACCGACCCTTACGCGTCTGACATCCAGCCTTCTTGAATCCGGCCTCATCATCGAGGCTGAGGAAGCGCGCAACGACGGCAAGCGTGGGAAACCGTCTACCGCGATCGAGATCAATCCGAACGGCCTTTTCACAATCGGGGTCTACTTCAATCCGGATGACCTGCGGGTCTGCATCGCAGATCTCAATGGCACGATACGGCACGAAGTCAGATCTGACCTGGAGGACTACAGCTTCGAGCACATCATGGAGACGGCGAAGGCCGCCGCACGCCAGGCGCTTGAAAAAGCAAAGGTCAAAAAGAAGGATGTGCTTGGCTGCGGCATCAGCTTTCCGGGCCACTTCAAAAGAGACCGTGGCCATGTCTTCCGCATCAGACAATTCGAGAGCTGGCATGACATCGATGTCGACAAAGACTTCCAGCCCTATTTCGATTTTCCGGTCTTTCATGAAAACGACGGCAATACCGTTATTCTCTCGGAGCTTTATTATGGAGCGGGCCGAAGCATCCGTAATTTTGCAATGATCTGGCTCACATATGGCATAGGCGGAGCGGTGGTGGTGCAGCGCCACCTCTATCGCGGGACGAACGGCAATGCGGGTGAGTTTGGCGGCCTGTTTCCAAAACCCCATGCGCGTCCTTCGGGACAGGACCTTTGCGACACTCTGGCCGCTCACGGCATGGACATCAGGCGTTTGAAGGATATTGATGAAAGTTATTCCGATCACCCGGCCGTGGCTGCCTGGCTTGAAAGGGCGACGGACCAGCTTCGTTTGCTCGCACTGACCGTTGCCCGAACGATCGACCCCGGTGCCATCATTTTTGGCGGATCGCTACCCGACTGGATTCTTGAACATATCGTGCAGCGCATCGGCTCGCTTGAAATGCTGGGCGAGGATTTTTTCGTCGAGCCCCCGGAAATACGCAAATCGATGATGAGCGACCTACCCCATCTCGGCGCCGCCAGCATACCGATCTACCGCGCCACAACGCCAAGCTATTATTCCGGCCGGGCGCTGAAGGGTTGGGCCTAGCCGCTGTTAGACAGCAGCCTTCTTACCCAGTAACGGATTAAGTTGACGGCTGTCTGCACCTGTGGAGCGAGCGCGCCTAGAGAAAACCTACCTGCCGGCGTCTGTCCCCATTTGCGCGGGCAAAAATTCCCGGAGCGACACCGTTTCTTTTGCGGAAAGCTGTGCTGAATGCGCTGGCGGATTCATAACCGATCTCCTCCGCGATATGATCGAGGGACTTTACACCGCGCATCAGCGCGTCTCTGGCGAGCGCCATCCGCCAGCGGGCCAGATATTCGATCGGCGCGCAGCCCACCATTTCAAGGAAGCGCGCCGAGAATGCCGAGCGCGACATGCCAGCGATCCCCGCCAGTTCCGCAACCGTCCAGCCCGTACGGACATCCGCATGCATGGCCGATAATGCACGCGCAAGCCCTGGCAAACGCATTCCCTTCACCAATCCCGCAGGAATTGCTTCATTGCCAACGTCCGGCTGGCGCAGCGCCTCGACCAGAAGAACCTCCAGCATGCGCCGGATGATCAGTTCCTTGCCCGGATCTTCACTTGCGCATTCCTCAGACAACAACTCGATCAGCCGCGCCAGCCGGGATGCCCCCTTTTCCGCGGCCGGCACGTAGATCAGACCGGGCATCAGCGACAGGAGAAGCGAAGCGTTGATACGTTCAAACGTGAAGCTTCCGCCCAGCGCGAGAAAATCGGGCATCCCCTCCTGCTCGCCATGGCGGACGGGCTGATCTTGCGGTTCGACCGGAAGACATTCCACATCGGTCTCACTGCAAAGCGAAAAAGCGGGCGTCGTGGGCAAAAGCAGGAAATCGCCACGTTCCAACCGGAGAGGATCACGGCCTTCCATCATCACCCAAGCCGCACCGGCCAGAACAAGCGCAAAACCCGGTGCATCATGGGCGCGATAGCGCACTCCCCATCTGCCCTTGCCGGAAATCGGCTTCGAGACGGCGGCGCTGGGTCGCAAAAGGTCGACGATATCGCTCAAAGGATCCATATTGGACGATCAATAACAAATAATAGCCGTTTGAGCATATATCATCTAATCACGACCGTCTATCTCCTGCGCATCAACAAAGGAGATTTAAGATGACCAACACCATCCTCATTACCGGCACGTCGTCGGGTTATGGCAAAGCGATTACCGAACTGTTCCTCGCACGCGGCTGGAATGTTATCGCGACCATGCGGCGCCCGGGAGCTGCCCGCTTCGCCGGCGATAACGGCCGGTTGCGGGTGCTGCCGCTGGATGTGACGGACGAGGAGAGCATTGCAGCGGCGGTTGATGCCGCCGGCCCGATTGACGTTCTGGTGAACAATGCGGGCATCGGCATGGTCGGCGCCTTTGAGGCAACGCCGATGTCGGCAGTTCGCACGATCTTCGACACCAACAGCTTCGGTGTAATGGCCATGACGCAGGCTGTCATTCCGCAGATGAGAAAGCGCCAGTCCGGCAAGATCATCAACGTCACGTCCAGTGTTACGCTTGCTTCTTTCCCGCTTGCCGCCGCTTACACCGCCAGCAAGCAGGCAATCGAGGGTTTTACCGGTTCCCTCGCGCATGAACTGGCTCATTTCAACATCAACGTGAAGCTGGTAGAGCCAGGTTACGCCCCGACAACCGGTTTCACGAACAACGCCATCCTGCCGCTTGAGCAGCTGCTTCCCGATGATTACGCGGCCTTCGCAAGGCCAGTTCTCGAGGCTTTTGCCACACCGGCTTTGACGACCCGTGAAACCGATGTTGCCGAAGCGGTGTGGGGCGCGGTGCATGACACGTCGGGGCAGCTCCATTTTCCAGCAGGCGCGGACGCCGTTGCTCTGGTCCACAAAAACTGAGGTTCAGAGAACAGCAAGATGCTGGGTGTCTCAGAGCATCCGGCATCTGCTTTTCAAAAAGTTCACCCAATTTCGGCCTGCACTTATCCAGCAATCTCCGGCCAGAGCCCTTCCGTCACCGTCATCAGCGCCGGCGTTCCCACAGCGACCCACGGAATGCCACTGCCGGGGCGGGTTCCGATACGGACATCCAGGCCGGCTTCCCGCGCGAGAACGAAGCCGCCGGCGATATCCCACATGGTCGTCAGCTTCTGTAGATGGCCGTCGAAGATGCCGCGTGCGGCAAAGGCGAGACCGATCGACGTCGAACGGATGGATTCCACCACCCAGCCCGCATGCCGGAGCCCTACATTCAGAGCAGCGACTTCTTCCGCATCGGCGGCGGCGCTGTCGCCAAGCGACATGACCTGCACATCGTCGAAGGGTACATGGCGGGCAAGTGGTTTGCCGTTCAGCATCAGTCCGGTCCCGTCGGCCGCGGCATAGATATCCTTAAAGATCGGCATGGCGACGACGCCGAGTTCCGGCCGGCCATTGCGCACGAAGCCGAGCGAGATGCCCCAGAGCGGCGAACCGCGCAGAAAATTGGCAGTGCCGTCGATGGGATCGATGATCCAGTAGGCGTCATCGGCCACACCGCCCATTTCTTCGCCCAGCACGGTTTCACCGGGAAAGGCTTCCGCCAGACGGTCACGGACCAGCTTTTCGACCGTGGTGTCGGCTTCCGAGACGAAATCCTGAAGACCCTTCGTCCGGGTGGCAATGGCGTCGCGCGCCTCGAAAAAGCGAAGGGCAAGGCCCATCGCTTCCTCGATGATGGCGACGGCGCGGTCGAGACGCTCGCTCATCGTGTCCACGCCCTGCCCGTCTCGCCGGCGCCCGTCTTCAGCCAGCCGGTGAACGCTTCGACTTCATCGGTCTGGATCGCGCCCACGCCCGCCTCGGCAAGAGCACCCCAGACGGCTTCGGGATCGGACAGCGCCCGCGTATCATTAAAATCAAGGCAATGGGAAACATCGAGCGAGTTGATCCAGAGGCGGATATTCTGACGCTCCATCTCCGCACGGCCTTCGGCCAGATCGGCAATGTCAGTGAATTTCACTTCGATCATCGGCGACTTCAAGGCTTCGATCCGGCGCAGATCCTCGGCGAACCTGCCCTTTCTCACCGGGAACATCGGCATATGCGGGATCTTGCCGAACCAGTCGGTCTCCAGCACCTCGAAACGGCTCGCCTCAGGATCGATATCGGTTTTCACCAGCACCTGATCCTCGACGCCGAGCCGCAGCACGGTTTCCATGACCTGCGGCAGATCGCGGGTGAATTTGGTATCGATATTGACGGTGATCCTGCCGCGCGCCTCTTCCAGTAATTCCTCCAGCGTCGGCACACATTCATCGGTCAGACCAGCGCCGTCACCACCAGCACCGGCCTTCAGCTTCGCTGCGCGAACCACCTCGAAAGGCAGCGCGCTCACGGTCCCTTTGCCCGTCGTGGTGCGGTCAAGCGTTTCATCGTGAATGACGACGAGGCGGCCATCGGCTGTCGCCTGCGTGTCTATCTCGATCATCTCGACGCCGACCGCGACAGCGGCGCGGACGGAGGCGAGCGAATTTTCCGCAGTGGCAGTCCAGAAACCACGATGGGCGATGGTCAGGATGGCTGGATTGTCGCGCGAGCAGAGCGCGAGAACATTGCAGGGAGTGGAGATCTTTCGGGAGGTGGCAAAGGTCTGGTGCATGGTTTTCACTTTCGGACGTTGCAATTACCGGGTTTGAGCGCCCGGATCAGATTTTCCCCATGCCCGCCGCCATCAGATCGTCGCGCAGGATGCGGCCGGCGATGATGAAGACGATGAGTGCGGGAAGAAGCAGGATGAAGGAGACGATGGCGGCGAGCGGCAGCTGCATCGAATAGGGGTCGAGATACATGTAGAGCTTGATCGGCAAGGTCTCGACAACGGGCGCACCAACGATGAAGGACTTGTCGAATTCCTCGAAGCTGCCGATGAAAGACATCAGCCCACCAGCCAGAAGACCTGGCACCGCTAGCGGCAATATGATGTGGAGGACAATGCCGACCGTTCCCGCGCCAAGCGAGCGGGCGGCGTGGATGAGGTCATCGGGAATGGTTTCCAGTGCCGCCGTCATCAGCCGGATCATCAGCGGCAGGGTGCCGACGATCTGCACGAGAATGACCCCCGTTACCGAATAAGCGAGACCGAACAGAAGAAACACCTGCCCGATGCCCACGGCGACAACCAGCCCCGGAATGATGATCGGCGCCAGAATGAAAATCTCCACCAGCCGTTTCAGCCGGAAGGGAAAACGCGCCATGGCCCAGGCCGTGGGTAACGCGATGGCCGCCGTCAGGAAGGTGACGACAATGGCAATCAGGATACTGTTGATCGCGGCGCGGACGAGGCTTGCATCACTGAGAATGCCCGCCCAGCGCGCCGAGGTATAGTGCTCCGGCACGAGAAGCGGCGGCGACCAGCCGTCGGCAATGCTCCACAGGAACATCAGCGCCAGCGGCACGGCGATGGCGAGCGTCAGCGCGCCATAAAGCCCGATGGAGACGAAAATCCTGTCCTCTGGCGTAAAGGCACGGCGACGAGGAGTGAGGGTAGGTTCAATGGTGATAGCGCTCATCATGCGTCTCCGCGGGTTTGGCCGGGGCCGATGCGGGATGTCAGCGAATAATAGAGAATGAGGACGGAGACCGCGAAGAGGCTCAGCACCATGCCCATGGCATAGACCTGATTAAAGCGGCCCTGGTTGAACTCCTGGATCATCAGCACCGAAAGCGGCCGGGCCGTCGGCGGGCCGACGATGTCAGGGATGGCGTAGGAGCCCATGGAGCCGATGAAGGTGAGAAGAATGGCGGCGGTGATGCCGGGCATGGCAAGCGGTATTTCCACGAAGAAGAAGGTCTTCAACCGCGAAGCGCCAAGCGTGCGCGAGGCATAACGGATATCCTCGGGAATGGCGGCAAAGGCACTGGTGATGATCAGCGTCACGAAGGGTATCTGTTTCCAGACGCTGGCGAGAATGACGCCGATGCCCCAGTCATCACGCACGAGCTTAGGCAGTTCGAGCCCGAGCGGCGCGACCAGCCGGTCGAGAAAACCGCCCCTTTCGAAGACGACGATCACCATCAGGCCGACGATGATGCCCGGCACCGCCATCGGCAGCTTGTAAAGGCCGCTGAACAGTTTTCGACCGAGAAAGCTCTTGCGGATCAGAAGCGCCAGCGGCACCGAGGCCGCAAGCGAGACGATGACCGGCATGACGCCGTAATAGATAGAGGTCGTGAGCCCCCGGATCATCGACGCGCGGGTGAAAATCCGCTGGTAGAACATCAGCGTGAAGCCGCCATCCTCCTGCCGGAAACTGCCGATCAGCGCCGAGAGCAGCGGCCCGCCGAAGAAGACCAGAAGATACCCAACACCCGGCAAAAGCAGGAATAGAAGCTGGGAGCGCCTGTTTCGAAGGAGCCCGGCCATCATGCCGCCTCCTCCGCCATCCTGTCATCGAGAAGATGGACCGAACCGGGAAACTGCAGCGCGACCCTTTGCCCGGCGTCAATCAGAGTTTCCGCACCGGACTGGCTGACCCTTATCTGGCGGCCGCCGATCTCGACCGTATAGAGCGCATTGGCGCCCATGAAAGAAACGGCGGAAACCGTGCCGTCACCGGTCTGATCGGCGCGGATGTGGATGTTTTCCGGGCGAACGGAAATCTGCACATTACCGGCCGCCGCCTGATCCAATGTCACGGACTGGCCCCAAGGCAATTGCGCCTGCTGGCCCTCGGCGGATACGGGCAGAAGATTGGTCTGGCCGAGAAAGCCGGCGGTGAAGGCATGTTTCGGCGACCGGTAAAGCTCACGCGGCGTGCCGATCTCGACCACCCGGCCGGCATTCATGACGACAATCCGGTCCGACATCGCCATCGCCTCAGCCTGATCATGTGTCACATAAAGGCTGGTCGCGCCAATGCGGCGGTGAAGCTCGGTCAGCTCGTGGCGCAGCGTATCGCGGAGTTTAGCATCGAGATTGGAGAGTGGCTCATCGAACAGAAGCAGGCTTGGCTGCATGACAATGGCGCGCGCCAGCGCCACACGCTGCTGCTGGCCGCCGGACAATTGCCGGGGCATGCGATCCACCAGCCCGGTGAGATTGCAGATATCAAGCGCATGGGCGATGCGGCGGACCCGCTCATCCTTCGCGACCTTCTTCATCTTCAGCCCGAAGCCGAGATTTTTGGCGACCGACATATGCGGGAAGAGCGCATAGGACTGGAAAACCAAGGCGATGTCGCGCGCTTCCGGCGGCGCCTGATCGATGCGTTTGCCACCTAGCCGGATTTCACCGCCCGAAGGCTGGCTGATGCCGGTGAGGATGCGCAAAAGCGTGGACTTGCCGCAGCCGGAAGGGCCGAGAATAGTGACGAATTCGCCCCGTTCCACGGTGATCGACACGGGATGAAGCGCCCGGCTCGCGCCGTAATCCTTGCTGATATTGCTGATCTCGAGTTCACTCATGACGAGCCTCCCTCATATTTTTTGACCAAGGGTATCCGGACCGTGCTGGCACTTGCGGCCGCACAGTCCGGTGATCCCAACGGCGTTACTGGTTGAGGACTTTTTCATCGAGCGCTTCGGCAAGCGCTGTCGACATGTCCCAGAAAGCCGGCAGCGACAGGCGCGGATAGACGCTTTGCGGCAGAACATGCTCCTGCACGGCCTTCGGCATCAGATCGTTGGTGACATCGGTGCGCGGAGAGCGGGAGGCCTTGTTTTCCAGCTTCCAGAGCTGGAATTCCTTGCTCATCGCCATGTCGATCAGAAGCAGCGCCGAGGCGACGTTCTTCGCATTGGCAGGCACGAACATCGCGTCGCCAGAGCCGACCTGACCCTTTTCCAGAAGCGTGACGCGGAAACTGTCGGGTAATTGCTTGGTGCCGAGGAAGCTCATGACCTGATCTTCCCAGACGGTGCCCATATAAAGCTGCTGGTTGTTGATGAGGTTGAGCGTATCGGCATTGCCGTTGGTCAGTTCGGCCACGGCCAGAAGACGACGATAATAATCCCAGACGGGCGTGAGGCACTCGGACTCCATCGCCCAGTCTTCGGCCTGCTGCAGCGTCTGGGTATAGTCGGTCAGCTGCTTGCGGCAGTCCCCGGTAAGATAATTGAGTGCGACCGAATAGATGAAGCCGCCGCCCGAACCACCCTTGGCCGGCAGGGTGACGCCGAGACGCTTGGGGTTCTTTTCTGCCCAGACGAGAAGATCCTCGAAGCTCTTCGGCACATCCTCGGCTTTCACGAAGGCAGAGTCATAACCGATGGCGGTCTGGTTGAGGTGCACCAGCGGGAAGCTGCCGCCATGCGGCTTTCCGAAAACGGTCTCGGCCATTTCCGGATTGTAATTGGCCATGTTCGGCAGGATTCTCGTCAGCGCAATATTGCCGACGACACCCTTGGCAGACAGCAGCGGATAGCTGCCACCACCGGCGAAATAGGCGTCGACAGGCGAATCCTGCCCTGCCGCCTGTACCGCGATCAGCTGCTGGTTCGCCTGATCGCCCTTCACGTCACTGTACGCGACCTTGATGCCATATTTGGCTTCGAAACGGGTAATCAGTTCCTTCCAAGTATCGGCGAAACTGCCGGCGAAATTATACATCGTTACCGTGCCTTCGGCTTTGGCAGCGGGAACGACGATGTCGTAAAAATTGTCGCGGGTGACCTTGGACAGATCGAAGTCGAGATTTTTCATGTTGCTGTCAGCCGATAGACACGGCGCTGCCGTCGTCGCCAGCGCAAGCGCGGCGATCGCAAGAAATTTCATGCGCATTGAATGGTTCCTCCTCGGGAGCTGTTGTTGACCGACCCCTTATTAATACACTCTAAGTGTAATATTTGTGACAGTCCAGTGAAAAATGCGAGCGCGACCGGATGCTCCATGTTGCCGCCGCCTCGCGCAGCCGTTATCCAAAAGGTCATGACAACAGATCAGACGCCGCACCAAACCTTCGACCGTCAGCCGCTTGCCAGCGAGAATGAGCGTCTCATTCTGGATATCGTGCGCCGCCAGGGTCCCATTGCGCGCGCCTCGATCACCGGTCACACGAACCTGACGCAACAATCCGTACACCGACTGATCGACGGCCTGCTGGAGCGCGGGCTTCTGCGCACCGGCGCACCGCTCAAGGGCACGCGCGGCCAGCCTAGCCCCACCATCGAACTCGTGCCGGAAGCGGCTTATTCGCTTGGCATTTCCATCAACACCGACTCCGTGGTGATCTGCATCGCGGATTTCCGCTGCGACGTGATTGTCGAGGAAAAACTTGCCATGCTTCCGGAAGACCGGGAGAGGACACTCGCCGCATTGGCGCTGGCCCTCGAACGGCTGCTGGCGGAACATGGCGTTCCGCGCGAGCGCCTGCTTGGTCTCGGTTTTTCCATGTCGGGCTTCTTCGTGTCGGAAGACCGCGCGTTTAATGCGCCCGAACCCCTGCGCGACTGGTCGCTGATGGACCTGAAGCCTATCCTTGAGAAACGGTTCCAACTGCCTGTCTGGCTGGAGAACAACGCCACCACCGGCGCGATCGGCGAAAGTCTTCGCGGTGTCGGTTCCTGGTGCCAGACCTTCGCCTATCTGTCCTTCAATTACGGCTTCGGCGGCGGTTTGATCCTCGGCGGGCAACCGTTCCACGGCTTCCATGGCAATGCCGGCGAATTCAGCGGCATATACAGCCCCGATGAATCGCCCAAACGCCCGGCACTGCAATATCTGATCGCCACCCTGCAGAAAAACAGGGTCGATATCCATTCGATTGAAACACTCTATCGACAGTTTGATCCGGCGTGGCCAGGCGTCGAGGAATGGCTGACCGAAACCATGCCGCAGGTGGACCGGCTGGTGGCAAGCCTGATCGCGGTACTTGATCCTCAGGCGATTGTCTTTGGCGGGCAATTGCCGCGTGCGCTCGGCCGCATGATGATCGAACGCACGCACATGCCCTCCCAGCGCGAACACCGTTACGGCGTCGGCCCGAAGGAGGCGAAGCTGGTTCTCAGCGAGACGCAGGGCGATCCATCCGCGATTGGCGCTGCGCTGCTGCCGCTTCGGGTGCGCTACTTCCAGTAGCGGGCAACCCCTACAGGCTGATGTAATCCCGCAACAATCATCACGGAAACGTGAGCCTGATCCGCCCCCCCCGGTTTTTTACGGGTTGGCAGCAAGCGCCCGAAGACAGTAAATATGACAGCAATAGTCATGTTTATATCGACGTGATGCGGTGCGCATATCCCTCGCCCGCCTCTTGCGTCACGCCGATACGTCACCGGGTCGATTGATGAGCAAAGCCCTGTTTGAGGTTCTCGATGCCAAGGAAGAAAACCGCCTGATGCGGTTTTTCCGCCGACGGCTGCAGAACCGTGAAGATGCCGCCGATGCAATGCAGGAAACCCTCCTGCGGGCGCTGGAAGTCTCGCATGCGACGTTCATCGACAATCCGCAGGCTTATCTCTTCCAGATCGCGCGGTCCGTCGCGCGCCTTACGGTCATCCGCCAGTCGCGTGAGAGGCCGTTATTCGTACCCTATGAGGCAGGTCTTGCCGTAGTCTGCGAGGAACCCGGGCAGGAACGGATCGTGGCCGCCCGGCAGCATCTCATCCTGATGGCAAGGGCCATCGAGGCACTGCCCCAACGTTGCCAGCAGGTCTTCGTGCTCAGCCGGCTGCATGGCCAGTCCAATGGCGAGATCGCCGCGCGGCTCGGCATTTCCCGCAACATGGTGGAAAAACACATCATCAAGGCGCTGCTGCACTGCCGTCAGCTCCGCGCACAAATAAAAATGTAATCCGGCATCAGGTGTTCGCATCCTTTTTCACTCTATAAGGGAAAGGGAATATGCAAAGCACGCAAAGAAAACGGCAGATCAGGACATGAATAAGCGCCCGGACGGCCTGAACGACGACGGCTTGACAGATCACGGCCTGGCCGAGGAAGCCGCTCTGTGGGTGGCGCGCATGCAATCCGCAGACGCGACGGAAGCAGAGCGTGAAGCGTTCTATATCTGGCTGCGGGCCGACGCCGCCCATGCCGCCGCCTATGAGGACATGCAACATCTCTGGGGAGAACTCGGCGAGATCGAGCTTGCACCGGCCGAACCGAAAAAACGGCGCGGGCCTCGCGGGGCGATGCTGGCGGGTGTGGCCGGTCTCTGCCTCATCGGACTTGCGGCCCTGTTTGCGGAGAAAAGCGGACTAACGGACCGCTGGCAGGCGGATTATTACACTGAAATCGGCGAAACGCGGATGCTGGCGCTGGAAGACGGCAGCCGCATCAGCCTGAATACCGACACGGCGATTACCGTGCATTATTCGCAAAACGAACGGCGCATCACCCTGCTTCGCGGCGAGGCCTATTTCGATGTCGCGAAAAACCCGGAGCGCCCCTTCATCGTCGAAGATGGATCGATGACGGCAAAGGCGCTCGGCACCCATTATTCGGTGCGCGCCGGCAGCGGCGCGCTGCCGCAGGAGGTGCAGGTAGAGGAAGGCCGCGTCGAGGTGACGACGGATACCGATGTCGCCGTTCTCACCCCCGGCGAAACCGTGACGCTTGGCGACAATGGCAAGCTGCTGCGCGCCCGCAAGGATGTCGCCAGCAGCATGGCCTGGCGTGAGGGCAAGCTCATCTTTTCCAGCCAGCCGCTGCGCGAGGTTCTGGATATTCTCTCGCAATATCGCCGAGGCCGCATCGTCATCCTCGATGAGGCGGCGGCAAAACAGCGCGTATCCGGCATCTTCGACCTGAAGGATACCGATCAGGCACTCACCATTCTCGAAGAAAGCCTTCCCGTCTCGGTGTCGCGGCTTTCGGACATGCTGGTTTTTGTCCGCTCGCGATAAAACGTAATTTTTTGCGGCTCCGACGTCAGGAGGCGGGCTGCCTTTTCACTCTAGTCAATCAGCACCCGTTTTGGCGGGTGGCATGAGATCACGAGTGAGAGGGAATGACATGAATTTGGGCAAGCAGGCACGCGGTTGGTTCTGGCTGACGACGACGGCGATCATCGGGGGCATCGTTGCGGCAGGTCCCGGCGCCAGCGCCGCCAGAGCGCAGACACCGCCTGCCGCAAGCGGTGCGCCCGCAACGGTCACGGTCTCCATTCCCGCCGGACCGCTGGAAAACGCCCTCCTCACCTTCGGCCGTCAGGCCAATCTGCGCATGGTCTATCCGTCCGCCATCACCAAGGGGCGCAGCACGGTTGGCGTCAAGGGCACGCTCAGTGTCCCAGCCGCCGTCAGCGGGCTTCTGGCCGGATCGGGACTGAACTATACTCTGGCCGGCGGCAACACGGTCCGCATTTTCGATCCCGCCAGCCAGGCAGCGGAAAGCAGCGGCTCCGCCGCCGCCGGCACCACCCTGCTCGCCCCCATCACCGTGCAGGGCAATGGTCTCGAAGGCGCCAAGGGCATTCTGGAAAGCAAGGGCTATGTCGGCAAATCCGGCCGCACCGCCACCAAGACCGACACGCCAATTGCCGAAACCGCCCAGTCGATCACCACCGTCAGCCGCAAGCAGCTTGATGACCTGAAGCCGCAGAACCTCTCGGAAGCACTGAACTACACGCCCGGCGCGCGCATCGGCCAATATGGTGCGGAGCCGCGTTTCGATGCCTTCAAGGTGCGCGGCACCGATCTCAGCACCACCGGCATCTTCCGCGACGGGCTGCGGCAGGTCAGTAGCCAGAATGGCAGCGCCCGGCTGGAACCCTATGGCGTGGAAGCCGTCTCCATCCTGCGTGGCCCTGCCGCCTCCATCTATGGCGCAAGCAGCTCCGGCGGCATCGTCGACATCGTCTCGAAGCGCCCGACCGAAGAGACGCTGCGTGAGGTTGAACTTCAATATGGCTCCTTTGGTCGCGTGCAGGGCGCCTTCGATCTTTCCGGCGCCGTCAATGACGACAAGACCATGCTTTACCGCCTGACAGGTGTGGCCCGCGACAGCCGCAACGAAATCAGCACCATCAAGGACGACCGGCTGTTCATCGCGCCCGCCTTCACATTCCAGCCGGATGCCGGCACCAAACTGACGCTGCTTGGCGAATATATGGACAGCACCACCGGCGGCACCTGGGGCTACATCAACAAATATGGCGCGAGCGGCACTTCCATCGGTGCGACATCGGTTTATGGTGGCGATTCCCGTTTTAATGATTTCGAACAAAAACAATGGCGTATCGGCTATGAGTTCGAGCACGAAATTAACGACAACGTCACCTTCTACAGCAAGGCGCGGTATTCCGGGCTTTCGGCCGACCAGCAATGGGTCTTCGCCAATTATCCCGGCATCACCATCGAGGAGAATGAAGGCGTTTCCGCTGATAATTACCTGAAGACCGAATTCGAGACCGGCCCGGCAAAACACACGCTGCTGACCGGTATCGACTTCAGCCATATGTCCTACACCTCGAAACAGGGCAACGGCGCCAGCCCCTTCACCGACACCTTCACCTATGTGCCCGACGTATCGCTGATACTGAAGCAGCGGATGAACACGCTCGGCATCTATGCGCAGGACCAGGTCGAAATCGACCGCTGGCGCCTGACGGCCGGCATTCGTCACGACTGGCTGGATACCGAATATCAGGCCCAGACCGTCGGAGACGCAACGGCCCCCACCTATGACGGCGATAAAACCAAGACGACCGGCCGCGCCAGCCTCGGTTATGTCTTTGACAGCGGCGTGATGCCCTATGTCAGCTACGGCACCTCCTTCGTCGCCAATCCCGGCGTCATCATCACCACGGGAACGGTTACGGGCCAGGCGCAGCCGACGGTCGGCAAGCAATATGAGCTCGGCGTCAAATACGCCCTGCCGCAATATAACGCCCTGCTGAGCGCCGCCTTCTTCAATCTCGATCAGGACAATGCGACGGTCTATGAGACCTCGTCTGGCATCAACCTGCTGCGCCAGCTCGACCTGCGCTCGCGCGGCGTGGAACTCGAAGCCACGGCCTCGCTCGACAATGGCTGGAGCCTCATCGGCTCCTATTCCTATAACGACGTTGAAATCACCAAACTGACGTCGGAAACGGTGGGCAAGCAGCTCAATTCCTCCCCCTATCACACCTTCTCGCTCTGGGCCGATTACGAGTTCCAGGATGGCGCGCTCGAAGGCCTCGGCATCGGCGCGGGCCTGCGTTATGTCGGATCGAGCTTCGGCGACAACCAGCACACGCCCATTCTCGACAATGAGGCCCGCACCTTCGTCGATGCCTCGCTGCGCTACGATCTCGGCAAGGCCCTGCCTTCGCTGGAAGGCGTGAAGCTGCAGATCAATGCCACCAACCTTCTCGATGAGGTCAAGCAGGTGTGCACCACGGGCTTCTGCTATTATGACGAAGGCCGCAAGATCGTCGGCAGCATCCGGTATCGTTTCTGATGCTGCAGAAGAACCCCGTCGCAACAAAGCCGTCGCCGGCCGCCGTCTTCGTGGCAGTCGGGGGGCTCTATGTCGGCCAGAGCGTGATTGGCGGGCTGACCTTTCTCGGCCTGCCGGCGGTGCTCAGAACCGCCGGGCTGCCGCTGGACCAGATCGGCCTGCTTTATCTCGTCGTTCTGCCCTGGGCGTTGAAATTCCTGTGGTCGCCGCATGTGGAGCGTTACCGCCTGCCGCCGGTCGGCAGGAACCGCTCGCGGGTCATCGTCGGCGCTGGCATCACCGCCTGCGCCTGCGGCCTCGCTGTTCTTGCTTTCACCGGCCCGTCGCCGGTTTCCGTCGCAATCGCCATCCTGTCGGTAATCGCGCTGGTGACGGCGACAGTCGACATCGCCTGCGACGGCTATGCGGTCGAAACGCTGGCGGAAGAGCATCATGGCTGGGGCAATGCCGCCCAGGTAGGCGGCTCCTATCTCGGCTCCGCCATCGGCGCCGGCCTGTTTCTGGTGCTGGTGGAGCGCTCCGGCTGGATGAGCGCCACGCTGGTCATGGCCGGGCTGGTCATCCTGCTGGCCCTGCCCTTCCTGTTGGGTCCGGCGGCAAAGACGGTGACGCAGACCCGCGACCACCTGCCATCCATCAGAAATGCGTTGCAGCGGCGGGAAGTCCGCACCGGCCTTCTGGTCGCGGCCGTTTATGTCGCCGCGCAGAAATGGGGGCTGGCGATGCTCGGCCCGTTTCTGGTCGATTATGGCTTTGATCTCGCGACCATCGGCGCGCTCAATGGCGTCGGCAGCATGATCGTCGGTTTCGCCGGCGCGCTGCTCGGCGGTACGCTGGTGCGGCTCTATGGCCCGTCACGCGTGCTGCTGGTCGCCATCTTCGTGCAGACGGCATTGCTATTCGTCTTCGCTTATTTCAGCACCCACCGTGATGTCTCGCAATGGGTTGTCATGGCGGTGGCGGTGGCAAGCTCTTCGGGTATCATGTCCATCGGCTTCGTCGCGCTTTACGCCTGCTTCATGGGCTGGTCTGACCCACGACAGGCCGGCGTCGATTTCACCCTGTTCCAGTGCATGGATGGCATCGTCAGCATGGCGGGCGGGCTGGGGGCCGGCGCGATTGCCGAAAAATTCGGCTATCAGGCCTCCTTCGCGCTGGCCGCCATCGTCTCCCTGCTCGCCGCACCTGTCATCTTCCTGCTGATGCGGCGGCAGCACTCCTAAACGGAAACCACCGGGCGCGGCGGCTTAAACCGCGCCCGGCAGGCCTCTTGCATCGGCCTATTCGACCACCACCGACAGTGCCGAACCGGTATAGACCGGCCGCACCTTCACATTGCCCGCATCTATCGTCGCGAATGTCCCGTTCAGGCCGTTGGCGGAGATCACGTCGAGCCGCGTGCCGGCGGCCGGCGCGCCGCCATCGAAAACGAGCTTCAGCGTAGCGCCGTCCAGCACCGCATTGCCCTTGATCCGAAGCGCAGCCTTTTTCGGATCGACCGCCAGCGTGCCGCCCGACTGCGCATAGTCGCCGCCGATGACAAGATCCGTCTCTCCGCCGAGCGAAAGCGTGCCGCCGCTGACCAGCACGCCGCCGGTTCCCAGTGCATCGGCGGAGGACGCCACCAGCGTGCCGTCCTTAACGATCGTACCGCCGCTGTAGCTGTTGTTGCCGCTGAGCGTCAGCGTGCCACTACCGGATTTGACGAGACGCCCTGCCCCGGCAATATCGTTCGTCCACCGGTCTGCGGCATTGAAACCACCGGCGGCGGCATCCATCGTCACCTGGACATCGCCGTTAAACGCGCCATAACCACCGGCAGCGGCCACCAGATTGATCCGGCCCCAACCATTGCTGTCGTCAAGCAGCGGATAACCGGCCTCGATGCCGGTGGAAAACAGCACGGCGCGCCGCTCTGCGGCATCTAGATAGGGAAGTCGTGTTTCCAGCAGAACCTCGGCCCCCTTCGGCACCACCATCGGCGCATCACCTGCGACCTTATCGCGGCTGAAGGAAAAGGTCATGCGCCGGCGATAATCCGCGCCATTCTTCGCCGCATCGGCAAAACGGTCGACGTCAGGCTTTGAGCCATGGGCAAAATCGATGAGGGACTGGCCCTGCGGCAGGCGTTTGGCGAAATAGGCTTGCACGGCGTCATGCGCGGCCTTCTTCACCTCGGCATTTTTCGGATCCCGCAACATGGCGGCGGCCATGGCGGTTGCCGTGATACGGCCGCCGATCACGTCGAGCGGTGAATGCATGCCGGCGACGATGCGGCTTTCACCCAGTTCGGAAGCCGCCGTCAGCAATTCGGAAAAGCGCTCCGGCACGGCATAGGCATAAGCGATGGCGGCGAGATAGGCGGCATTGGTGTGCCCGCTCGGAAAACCGCCATCCTTGCCACGGCCGCGATTTTCGCGGGCATATTTCAGCGCCGGCACGATGACGCCCGGATCGCTGTCATGGCTTTCGAAGCTACGGTCGCCGATGGTTTCCTTGCCGGTCTCGATCACCTCGCCCTTGTCGTTCATGCGCCAGGGCCGTGGCGTGGAATAGAAATATTTCGCCGGCGATGTCGTGCCTTCGGGGCCGCGGATCACCTTCATGAAAGCGATGAAATCCTTCAGCTCGCTATCGGCCGCACCGGCCTCGGTACCTTTGTCGTCTTCCTTGCGGGTAATAACCTCGTTCGGGTCGAAATCGGCAAGCGTATGATTGATCGTCGTCGTCGCGCCCGCCCCTTCGCGATACCAGCCGGCAAGCGGGCCTAAGCCGTCGATGACGCTGTAACCCTGCGAACGGCGGTCGTTCATATAGGCTTCGACAGCGGCGGCGCGGGTGCGGTTGTTGCCCGTTACGGACAGCACGTAGCGCATGTTTTCCTGCCATACGGCGGGATTGACGATCTTCACATGGCTGAAATCCGTCGGACCATCGCCATTGGCGCCACCATCCGCCCATTTTTGATCGCCGAGTGTCCAGATGCGGTTGAAACCGGAGAGGATGTCGATGATCGGATTGTCCCGATCGTCATAGGCGCGAACCTCCTCGCCTTTGGCATTCTTGCCCGTCTGGTTGCGATAATTGTCGGCAAGCGGCAGCGGATAGGTCGCGGCGGGCTCCGGCACCGTGATGGCATACCCCTGACCCGCCGGTCCGTTGCGATCGAATGCCTGAGCGCCTTGAACGAGAACCAGCAATGCGGCGGAGGCAAGCAGCGTTGCGCGTACAGACGGAAAAGACGACATATTCAGTTTGGCCATGACGAATCCTATGATTTGCAGCGAGTGACGCGTGACGAAAACAGGCGACGCGGTTTTCCGCGCGCCTCGTCATCAGGTTTAAACGGCGCTTATTTCAGTTTTTCGATGGGGCTGATCGAGACAGCGTATGCGGCAATATCCGCCTGCAATGAGGGGATGGATATGCCCGGAGAGAGGCTCCGGGCATGGTCTTCGATGGCTTCGCTTTTCCGGCAAGGCCGGACGAGTGGCGATTATTTCTTGACCGCGACGGCCTCATTGATCTTGGCGATATCGTCTTCCAGAACCTTGTAGGTCTGGTCGAGCGTGAGTTCGCCAACGATCAGCTGACTCATGCGCTGCACGATCTGCTGATACATGGCGCTGCCGCCCTTGGCGCGCTCGAATTCGCGGGCGGCCTGCGGCACGTTCTTCTTGTTGTCGAGGAAGACCTGCATCGCCGCCTTGGCGTTTTCGCTCTTCAGCTTGTATTGCGGATTGGCGATCTCCGCACCCGTTAGGATGACGTAGTTTTCGGCGATTTCCCGCTGCACCTTCTCGGAGCCGAGGAATTCGATGAAGTGGGCCACGTCTTCAGGATATTTGGTGCGCTTGAAGCCGACGATCGCGGTGCCGCCGGGCATGGCGTAGCAGCCAGCATCGCCGCAAGGCGCATTGATCGCGGTCCACTCGAAGGTATCCCCGATCTTGTTCTGGAACGGATTGACCATCCAGTTACCGGCCAGATACGTCACGACATTGCCGTTGACGAACTCGTCACCCATGTTCTTGTATTGCGAACCGCCGGCCGCGCCCCACATTTCCTTGGGAAAGCTGCCATTCTGCGTCCATGAAAAGAGATCGGCGATATATTTCTTGGCTGCATCGTCAGGGAAGCTGAACTTGCCGTCCTTCACATAGGTCGAGCCATAAGAGAAGGCGCCGCCGGAGAAACGGTGGCCGGAACGGTCCATGGTGAAGGGGATCTGCACACCGGTCGCCTTGGCGACACGGGCGGATGCCTCGACGATCTCGCTGAATTTCGCGGTCGGGCCGGGCAAGGGTTCGCCGGCCTGCTCGAACAGCGTCTTATTGACGAAGGGCAGGTTCAGCGTCTGCGACGCCATATAGCCGTTGATCGACTTCGGATCGTTGACATTGGGCAGGCGAAGCTGATCGAGGCTGGAACCGTGCAGTTTCGCGAAGGCTTCCGCATCCTTCATGTAAGGCCGCATGTCGAGATAATAGGGCGCCAGCTGCCAGTCGGTGATCTTGGCGATATCAGGACCCTCGCCCACCGCCAGCTGCACCGGCAGCTGCTTGGAAACCGCATCATAACCCGACGATACGAAATTGATCTTCACATCCGGATTGGCTGCCTCGAACTCCTTGCTGAGCGCAGCCATGCGCTGCACGTAGCCCTGGTCGTCATCCGTAAAAAGAAACGTGATCGTGCGGGTCTCTGCCTGGGCGGCCGAAAGACCGGCGACGGAGGCAAATACAAGGGCGCTTACCCCTGAAAACAATTTCATCATGCTCATCCTCCCAATGAAAACATTTTCACAAACCGAACAAAAGCTCCTCTGCCAAATTCGATTTATAATGTTTTGCGACTTGACAGAATAAACGTCAAGCTGTTTGTTTTGCGTAAATCGCACAAATCGACGCGGAAAAGCGAAGATCAGTTCATGAAAATAATTTCATAATAGATCGACGGGAGGCGATCCATATGACGAATGCAGCATTTGCGGCAAGCGCCTCGCAGCCGACCTATAGCGTCGCCAATGGCGAAACGGTGACGGCCTGGATCGTTTCGGATCTGATGGAAAGATCGTTTGCGGGCACGCCGGCTCCGGCAGAGGATCGGGTCAATTACCGCTTCATCAACGGTTTCGTCGATGTCGGCGACCTGCCCTGCCGCAAGGCCTTCCAGCAGACCATGATCGGCCGCGACATCACGCCCGACACGGATTGGCCGGTGTCGCATCTCAACCTGCCCGGCTCCAACCGCCGCGTCGAATTCACCGGCTTCTGGCACGTTCCCACCCATGTGCAGCGCTGGCTGAAGGGCACCTTCCGCAGCGATGCGGCAAGGCAGGCGCATCTGCGGCTTCGCACCTGCGGCGGCGTTCGCATCTGGGTAAACGGCGTCGAACAGCTGCGCTTCGAACCCTTCATCCGCAATGTCGAAAGCAGCCGTGATGTTACGCTATCGCTTGCGGCGGGCGACAATGAGGTGCTGCTGCTCTGCGAGGACCTGGCGGAGCGCGACATCATCTGGTTCTTCGAGCTCGAGGTCATCGACGCCGTACCGCTGACCGTGGTGCTGCCGGTCCCTCTCGACCGCGAAGAGACGAAACGTCTCGCCGCGCTGGTGCGCGACGTGCACCCCGCCCGCGACGTGTTTTCCGGCAGCGCGCTCGAGCTTGTCTTCGGCGCAGCACCTGCGTACGACCTGCCGGTGTATATCGCTGTCAAAAGCCATGGCCATGAGCGCGCCGCACTCGCCGATGTCAACACCGTGCTGAAGGCCGGGCAATCCTCGCTGACGATCCCCGAGACGATTGGCATCGCGGACGGGTATCATGGCGTCAGGATCACCCTCGGATCGGGATCCGGCACCGTCACCCGCGTCATCGACGCCGCCTTCATGCGCGATATCGCGCCGGAAGCATCCTTCGGCGATATCAACGAGCGGAAGAAGGCGGCCCTCTCCTTCAGCGCCCGTTTCGGCGCCTGGCGGATCGGCCGCGCGCTCGCCATGGTCGCCACCGGCAGCGATGACATCAAGACGATCGGCGGCATCGTTGATGCCACGCTGCACTCCATCGACCGACGCGAAGACTGCTCCGATTTCATCATGATACCACTGCTCTGGCTGGTGCGCGCCCATGGTGACCGGCTGCCGGCGGACATGCGGGCGCGCATCGATGCCTCAATCCTCGGTTATCGCTACTGGGTGGACGAGCCGGGCAACGACGTCATGTGGTTCTGGAGCGAAAACCACGTCCTCTGCTTCCATACCAGCCAGCTGCTCGCCGGGCACTATCGGCCCGACGCCACCTTCACCGCCTCGGGCCGCACCGGCAGAGAGCAGGCGGCGCTGGCAGCGGACCGGCTGGAGCGCTGGTTCGACAGCGTCGAGGCGCATGGCCTCGCGGAGTGGAATTCGGCCGCCTATTACCCCGTGGATTTCATCGGCCTCCTCGCCATCGAACATTGGGCGGGGCCGGAGCTTGCCGCCCGCGCGCGCTACCAGCTTGATCTCATTTTCGAAATGATCGCGCTGCACACGCTCGGCGGCGTTCCCTCCGGTTCGCAAGGGCGAGCCTATGACAAGGAACTGCGCGCCGGGCCGCTGACGGAGCTGGCGCCCTTTGCTGAGGTCGCTTTCGGCATTGGCTGGCTCAACAATGGCGTCGCCTCGCTGCCGATGTTCTGCTGCGGCGATTACCTGCCGCCGGCGCATCTTGCCGCCCTCTCCCAACTCGAGACTGGCCGCATGGTCGAGGCACGTTATGCGCAGGGGCTGGAGCCCGGCAAGCTCGTGCTGTTCAAGAACGAGGCCGCCCAGCTTTCCACCGTGGTGGACCACAAGACCGGCCGCAAGGGTCACCAGCAACACGTCATGGACATCAAGCTTGCCGGCCATCCGATGGCGCGGCTCTGGGTCAATCATCCCGGCGAGGACGATCCCTGGGGTACGCAACGCCCCTCCTACTGGGCCGGCAGCGGCATCCTGCCGCGCGTGGCGCAGCACCGCGATATCGCAATGCTGATCTTCGACACGGACGATCACCGCAATGACTGGACCCATGCCTATCTCGGCCGCGACGGGCTGGACGAGGTGGTAATGGACGGCAACTGGGTCATCACCCGTTCGGGCCGTGGTTTTGCGGCACTTTATGCGACGAACGGGCTTCAGCCCATCACCGCTGGCGCCACCGCCAACCGCGAGATCAGATCGCCCGGCCGCCGCGCCGGCTGGATCGGCGTCATCGGCTGCGGCGACGGGCAGGCGTTCGCCGGCTTCCGAGAGAAAATTCTCGCCACTCAGATCACCTTCGATGCCGAAAACCGGCTGCTCACAGTCACACCACCCGGCGGGCCAGACCTAACGCTCACCTGGGACGGCAGCTTCACCATCGGCGGACAGGCCATGGCCTTTGACCATGACCAACCGCAACCGAAAATCACCTTCGACAGCGCCGATCCCACCTCGGATGGCGCGGCACGCCCCTTTTACTCCTAGCGGAATTGACAGATGACCCAGCCAAGCATGGAAAAAGACACTCTCAGGACGACCATCGACAATGTCGCCGCCGCCTTCAGCCGCCTCAAGGGCATTCAGGAAGGTCTGGTCAGCGGCGGTTCCGATGGCAAGATCCAGTTCGATGAATGGGACTGGGAAGTGGGTGTGGGCCTTTACGGCTTCCTGCGCCGGGCGCTCGCCGCCAATGACCAGAAGGCATTGGACGACCTCGTGACATGGTATGGCTGGCAGATCGACCGCGGCCTGCCGCCGCGCCAGATCAACAGTTCCGCGCCGATGCTGCCGCTCGTCATCCTGACAGAACATGTCGACCGGCCGGATTTCCGCGCGCTGGTGGAAGACTGGGCCGACTGGCTGGTGCATGAATTGCCGAAAACAGAAGATGGCGGCTTCCAGCATGTCGTCAAGGAGCGGTTGAACGAGGGCGAACTCTGGGACGACACGCTGTTCATGGCCTGTCTGTTCCTCGCCCGCGCCGGTGTGGTCTGCAAACGCCAGGACTGGATCGACGAGGCCGTCTACCAGTTCATGATCCATGCGCGGTATCTCTCCGACCCCATCACCGGGCTCTGGTATCACGGCTGGACCTTCAACGGCCGCCACAATTTCGCGGACGCTTTCTGGGCGCGCGGCAATTCCTGGATCACCGTCGCCATTCCCGAGCTTTTCGAGCTGGCGCCGACGCTTGCCGAAAAGGACAAGCGTTTCCTCGCCAACGTGCTTTCGAGCCAGGTGCGGTCGCTGAGAAAATATCAGCGTGAAGACGGCATGTTCCATACGCTGCTTGATGACCCGACCTCGCCGGTCGAAACATCGGCAACCGCCGGCATCGCCTACGGCATCCTGCGCGGCATCGAGGCCGGCATTCTCGGCGAAGAGAACCGGCCGCATGCGGAACGCGCTCTGAAGGCGGTGCTTGGCAATATCGACGATGAAGGCGTCGTTCACGGCGTTTCCGACGGCACGCCGATGGGCCACGATCTCGATTTCTACCGCCGTATTCCCAACCTGCCCACGCCCTACGGGCAGGCGCTGACCATGCTGCTTCTGATCGACGTTTTTCTGAAAAGGCCGAGGGCATCGTGAGCATTATGAACATCAGTCAGGACATCACAGTTGCGGCAGGTGGCCTTGATGCCACGGCGGCCATCCAGCAGGCGATCGACACCGTGTCAGCGGCAGGCGGCGGGCGGGTGTCTCTCTCGGCCGGGCGTCATGTCAGCGCCGGCCTCCATCTCAAAAGCGACGTGGAACTGCACCTTGCCGAAGATGCGGTGCTTGCCCCCGTTTCCGATTACGACGCTTATGCGCTCACCCGGGTTTCGGTGATTGCCGAAGACTCCGATCGCGGGATGATCATTGCCAAGGGCGCAAGCAATATCGCCGTCACCGGTCCCGGCCGTATCGAGGCCGGCGGTGAAAACTTCATCATCGGCGATGACGCGGCCATGGGAACCTATATCCCGGCGAAAAAACGCCCACGCGCGATGGTGCTGGAAGCCTGCCGCAACGTGCGCCTCGAAAACCTCCACGTCAGCGGCTCCCCCATGTGGACGCTGCATATGGTCGATTGCGAGGACCTCCATTTCCGCAACCTGCGCATCGAAAACGACCGCCGCCTGCCGAATACCGACGGCATCGTGCTCGATGCCTGCCGGCGCGCCTTGATCGAGGATTGCTTTATCTCGACCGCCGATGACGGCATCTGCCTGAAAACCAGCGCCGGGCCGGATGGCAAGGCCGTGGGGGTCTGCGCCGATATCACCGTGCGCCGCTGCACCGTTTCCAGCATGAGCTGCGCGCTGAAACTCGGCACCGAATCCTTCGGCGATTTCATCAATGTGGTGTTCGAGGATTGCAAGGTCGTGCAGTCCAATCGCGGCATGGGCCTGTTCTCCCGCGATGGCGGCGCCATGCGCAACATCCGCTTTTCGCGGATCGAGGCCGAGTGCCAGGAAACGCCGGGTGGTTTCTGGGGCTCCGGTGAAGCGGTGACCGTCACGGTCGTCGACCGTCGCCCCGAACGGCAGGCCGGCAGCGTGGACAATTTGGTCGTGGAAGACTTGAGCGGTTCGATGGAGGGAGCAATCAACATTGTCTCCACCTCGGCGGCCGGCATTCACAATGTCCGGCTGGAGCGCATCACGCTTGCGCAGCAGCCCGGCAAGCTCGGCACCGGCCTGCAATATGACCTTCGCCCCACCAATGCCGACATAGCGCCAAGCGCCGATGCGGCTGGCCGCGCCAATGCCTGGACGCAGGATGCACAGGGCCGGATCGTCGGCATGGAGGATTATCCGGGCGGCATGCCCGCGATTTACCTTGCGGGCGTTCACGGGTTTTCGGCGCATGATGTCGCCATCAGGAGAATGACGCCCTTGCCCGAGGGCTGGAATATCGAAGAGATCGTCGCGACGGCGAGCTTGCCCGAAGGGAGCAGGTAATGGGAAGTCTGAAGCTAGAGAACCTCAACAAGGCATTCGGTGCCGTTCATGTCCTGCATGATATCGATCTTGAGATCGAGGATGGGGAGTTCGTCGTTTTCGTTGGCCCTTCGGGCTGCGGAAAATCCACCCTGCTGCGCATCATCGCGGGGCTTGAGGACGTCTCCTCCGGCACCATCGGCATTGGCGGACGCGATGTCAGCGCGCTGTCGCCGGCCGAGCGCAAGATCGCCATGGTGTTCCAGTCCTATGCGCTTTATCCGCATATGAGCGTGCGCAAGAACCTCGCCTTCGGCCTGGAAAACCTGCGTTTCAAGCGGGCGGAAATAGAAAGCCGCATCAATGAGGCCGCGCGTATGCTCGCCATCGAGCCTTATCTCGACCGCAAGCCGAAACAGCTTTCCGGCGGCCAGCGCCAGCGTGTCGCCATCGGCCGCGCCATCGTGCGCGAGCCTGACATCTTCCTGTTCGACGAACCGCTGTCGAACCTCGATGCCGCACTGCGCGTGCAGACCCGCGCCGAAATCACGCGGCTACACCGCGATATCAAGACCACGATGATCTATGTCACCCACGACCAGGTGGAAGCCATGACCATGGCCGACAAGATCGTGGTGCTGCGCGCCGGGCGTATCGAACAGGTGGGCAGCCCGCTTGAGCTTTTCGACAATCCGCGCAACCTCTTCGTTGCCGGTTTCCTCGGTTCGCCACGCATGAACATGCTGAAGGGCACCATTATCAAGGGCGAAGACGGCAGCATTGCCATCGATGCCGGCTACGGTGTGTCGCTCCCCTGCCTTGCCGATCCGGCCGCGGTCAGTCCCGGACAGGCGGTTCTGGCGGGCATTCGCCCCTCGCATTTCACCATCGCGGATACCGGTCTGCCCTTCGAGGTGCAGTACCACGAAAGCCTCGGCACCGAGACCTATCTCTATGGCAATATCAAGGGTGAGAAGGAGCAGATCATCGTGCATCAGGCGGGTCATTTCGCGCCCGCTTCCGGCTCCGTTCTGAAGATCATGCCGGCACGGGAAAAGGTGCATGTCTTTGATCCCGCCACCGAACTGGCGCTGCCGCGTCTTGAGAGCGAAAGGAGAGGTTAGCATGGCCAATCCGACGCTTGCGAGACTGTCCGACCGTGCGCTCGATGCCGTGATGGCAATCGCCGAAGTTCCGCTCAACTTCATCGAGCGGCTGATCGGCAAAAGGCGCATGCCCTATATCTTCCTGATGCCGAACCTCGTTCTTTTCGGCATCTTCACCTTCCTGCCGATTGCGATTGCCGTCGGCTACGCCTTTACCGGCGGTACGGAACTTTTGATCTCCGACCGCCCCTTTGTCGGTCTGGAGAATTTCGGCAAGCTGCTGGATTGCCAGAGCTATATGGACCCTGGAAGCTGCCGGGAATCGCTGTTCTGGACAGCGATCTGGAACACGCTGTGGTTCGTCGCCTTCAATGTCGTCGCCACGTTGCTGGTCGCGCTCATCACGGCGCTGATCCTCAACCGGGCGATCGCCGCGCGCGGTTTCTTCCGCGCCATGTTCTTTTACCCGGTGCTGCTGTCGCCCGTCGTCATCGGCCTCATCTGGAAATGGTTTCTGGACCGCAACGGCCTGCTCAACGCCTTTTTCCAGATGCTGGGCGTGCCGCCGGAAATCTTCCTGCTGGATGTCGGCTGGTCGCGCTTCTTCGTGGTCGTCGTTTCGGTCTGGTTCCATATGGGCTTTTATACGCTGATCCTGCTCGCCGGCCTTCAGGCGATCCCGAAGGATCTCTATGAGGCCGCCGCCATCGATGCCGCATCGCCACGGCGCACGCTTTTCCGCATCACCCTACCGCTTCTCGGCCCCAACCTGCTCGTTGTGCTCATCCTGTTGATGATCCGCTCGGTGCAAATCTTTGATGAGGCTTGGGTTCTCACCAATGGCGGCGGGCCGGGCACGGCCAATACATTCGTGGTGCAATATATCTACCAGATGGCCTTTGGCAGCGATTTGAGGCTGTTTGGCCTTGCCTCCGCCGCATCGGTTCTCATGGGCCTTGTGCTTCTCGCACTCACCCTCGTGCAGTTGCGCCTTGGCAAAAAGATGGAGTCCTGACCATGTCCAACGCCGTCGCGTTCCTCACGCGTACCCGCCGCCCCGGCCGGATCGGCCTCACCGACATCCTCTCCTGGGTCTGGCTCATCGGCGGCACGCTCGCCGTTCTCATCCCGGTCGTCTGGGCCGCCATGTCATCGCTGAAGCCGGAAGCCGAAATCACCCGGTTTCCGCCGAGCCTTCTGCCCCGCGCCGCCGTGCAGGTGGAGGTGCAAGGGTACGATAAACCGCTCAGCCTATGGAAAGCCACCATCGATGACGTGGAGCGGGAAATGGCCATGATCCGCCGTGTCGGCCTCAAAGCTCAGATGGTGGACCCCGCCAATCCCGGCCCGCCCGTCAGCGTCGATACACGCGAAATAACGCCGGTTCAGAAACTGACCATCGCGACGGAGAACTTCACCGATCCCCTGACCCAGTTCAGCTTCCTGACCTTCCTCAAGAACTCGGTCTTCGTCACCCTCGTCGCGACTGTTCTGACCTTGATCGTCAACGCCATGGCGGCCTTCGCACTGTCGAAATACCGCTTCCGCGGCGAGAAGGCGATCTTCGTGCTGATCATCTCCACCCTGATGATCCCGCTCACCGTCGTCATGGTGCCGGCCTATCTCGTCATCGTCGGCGTCGGCCTCGTGGACAATCTCTGGGGCGTCATCATCCCCACCGTCGCGACTCCGACCGGCGTGTTTTTGCTCAGGCAATATATGCTGACCATTCCCGACGAGCTGATCGAGGCCGCCCGTGTGGATGCGGCAAGCGAATTCCGCATCTTCTGGCGCATCATCCTGCCGCTGACAGCCCCGGCTCTCGCGGTTCTCGCCATCTTCTCGGTGCTCTGGCGTTGGAACGACTTCCTCTGGCCGCTGATCGTTCTCAGCAGCCGCGAGAACTTCACGCTGCAAGTGGGACTGAACGCCTTTCAGGGCGAGTTCTCGGTGCAATGGCACTATATTCTCGCCATGACCTTCCTAAGCCTGGCACCCGTCACCGTCGTGTTCCTGTTCCTGCAGCGTTACATCACAACAGGCATTGCCGGCACGGGAATGAAATAATCCCCGACATCACCTGGGGGGCGGCGCGATGCTGCCTCTCAACACCAGCCGACAACCAAGTTCCAGCCGATGCGCCGGACGTGTCGGATCGGCTGCCACCAGCCGCTGCTCCAGCAGCGCAAGCGCCGCACCGCCCAACCGGTCAGCCGGCAACTGAATGGTGCTGAGCGGCGGCGCGCTGAAGGCCGCTGGCATGATATCGTCGAAACCCAGCACCGAGACATCATCGGGAACCCGTATTCCGGCTTCCGTCAGCGCCTTCAGACAGCCGAGCGCCAGATTGTCGGCGGCGCAGAAGATCGCCGTCGCATTTCTGAGCGGACGTTCCTCGGCCAGCAGCCGACGAATGGCGGCCTCGCCCCATTGCGGCTCATAGCTGTCGACCTCGACCACCATATCCGAAGGCACGACAAGGCCCGCCGCGAGATACGCGTCGCTAAAACCATCATAACGGCGGCGGATCGTCGTGCGCCCCTTCCAGGTGATATGCAGGATATTGCGATGCCCGAGCGACAGCAGATGCTCGATGCCGAGCCGCGCGCCAAAACGGTTTTCGGCCGTCACCGTATCGACGATCATGGCCGGGTCTTCGCCATTGATCAGCACCACAGGCCGCCCAAGCGCCGACAGCGCCTCAACCAGCTGCGGCCTGTCATCATTGAGAACCACGATACCATCGACATTGTCGGCATCCGCAGCCCCCGCCACGGCGACCGGATCAATCCGGCTCGTCGCGCTGACATAGGGAACGATGCGAATGCCGCGCCGCTCGCATTCGCGCCGAAAACCGTTCAGCATCGTCCAGCTGACCATGTTGAGGTCGCTCTGAGGGGCTGCGTCATTGGTCATGGCCAGAAGCACGACGCGCAAAGTGGCGATCGTCGCCTTCTGCCGGCGGTTTTCGAGGTAACCGAGCGTGCGCGCCGCCTCCAGTACCCGCTCGCGAACCTGCGTGGTCAAGGGCGCAGTGCCGTTGATGGCATGCGAAGCAGTGCTCAGCGAAACATTCGCCTCCCGCGCCACGTCCTTAAGCGTCGTTTTCCGGTCTATTTTCATAAAGGGGAAATCCAACCACTCTTCTTCGGACGGTGCGGGCAGAAAGCCTGCGTCACGCAGTCGGTCTGAAGAATACCCGTGCCTGTTTGCTGTTCTCTAGTCGCTGGAAGACTACAGCATCATCCGTAAATCCGGAATTGATTTCTTTGGGTTTTTGCCGTTCGTTTATCCCCGGCCATCAGCGCCGCCCGCGGCGAACCGCGGGCGGTGCTGCGGTCAGAGCGCCTGGGAGATATGCCCGATACTATCCCGCACGGCAGCGGCAGGGTCATTCAGTTCATGCACCTCAGTCGCAAAAGGCTCGAAGCTGTAAGGCCCCTTGTAACCGGCCGCCTCGAGCGTCCTGATCTGGGCAATATTCTCCAGCCGGTCGTCGCCATCCACCAGAACGCGGTGGGCATCCAGCATGTCGGCGACGGAGACGGCAGGGTCTGTAACGCCGGAAATATGCACGAGGCCGGTGCGTTCGGGGAAGAACACGGTCTCGCCCGCAAGGTGATGGTGGAAGGTGTCGTGCACCAGCTTGTAGACATCGCCGCCGCCAGCAGCGTCGATGGCCTTGATGGCCTCGGCCTTGGTGCGCAGCGACGAGACCGGGAAGCCGAGCGGTTCGACAAGGCCGGTCAGGCCGCGTTCTTCGAGGATCGGCTTCATGGCCTTCAGCGCGGTCACGAGATCATCGAAGGGCACCGCCGTGCCGTCATTGAGCGGGCACATCACCAGCGCCTTGGCACCGCTGGCCACCGCATAATCGGCCATGGCGACCGCCCGTTTCGGCAGGTCACCCGACCAGACGTTGAAGGGATAAAGCGCGTTGATCGAGATGATCGACACGCCCGCTTTTTCGGCGGCCGCCTTCACCGCAGCCGGGTTCATTGTGCCAACGATATCAGGCAGGTCGTTGCGGATTTCGACTTCGGTGAGACCGAGCCTGCGGGCGGTCGCGAAAAATTCCTCGAGGGAAAGCTTCGGCGCGGTGATGTGGTTGATGGCAAAACGCATAAAAACCTCACTTGTAAAGGGCAGGACGGGCTGGCAGCTCGATGGCGACCGCGGCCCCTTCCGTTTCCTGCGCGGCAACGCAGGCATCGGAGGTAATGGCGGCCACGTAGCCATCCCAGGAACTCGGTCCCGATGCCGTTCCCTTCGCCGCCGCGTGGATGAAATCCTGTAATTCAACATCGTAACTCGCGATGAAGCGATCTTTCCAGTCGGTCAGAATGTCATTCTGCAACTTCGCGCCAAGACGCGTCTGAATGGACATCGGATCTGGCAGGCTGGCAATGCCGTCCTCACCCACCACCTGGCACTGGATATCATAGCCATAATGGCAATTGACGAAGATTTCGACGTCGATGATCGTGCCCTTGGCGGTTTCCAGAATGACGATCTGCGGGTCCTTCAGCCTTGCGTGGCTGCGGGCGGCGGAGCGGGGGAAGAGAACCCTTGCCGAAACATAATCGTCATCGAGCAGCCAGCGTAGCACGTCGATCTCATGGATCATGGTGTCGTGGATCGCCATGGGCGTCACATATTGCTCAGGAACCGCCGGGTTGCGGTGGGCGGCATGCACCATGATCGGCGCGCCGATCTTCGTATCCACGGCTTTTTTCAGCGCCACGTAACCGGCATCGTAGCGGCGCATGAAGCCCACCTGCACCAGCCGCGTGCCATACGCAACCTCGGCCTCGACGATGCGCCTCGCCCCTTCCGCCGTGGTCGCCAGCGGCTTTTCGCAAAAGCACGGCTTGCCGGCGGCAATGGCCTCCAGCACATATTGCTCATGGGTCGCGCCCCATGAAGTGACGAGCACGGCATCCACATGAGGCGATGCGATCAGCTCTTCGCCGGTGGCGAAAACGACGGCATCCGGGGCGATCTCATTTTTGACCGCCTCGGCCGAGGCGCGGTTGACGTCGCTCAGCGCAACGATCTTCGCGCCGCCCAGAACCTTGTTGATACGGCGGGCATGATCACGCCCGATTGCGCCGGTGCCGACGACACCAATTCTCACAGTCATCTGAAAAACCTCATTTCCAGTATTTGGCGACGTATCGCCGGGTTTCGCTGAGCATGAACCGCGCGCTTTCATCGACGCGATCTTCCCAGGCAAAAACGCAGTTCGACAGCACGCCATCGAATTTCATATCGGCAAGCGTTGCGAAGAAGGTCTCCCAGTCGATCTCGCCCTGGCCGAAATCGGTGTGCTGGTGCACCCTGACCTTGGAGCCGGGCGGATTGACGATGTAGCGCAGCTGCGACGACTTGTTGTGGTCATAGGTATCGGCAAGGCGCACATGCACCAGATGTCCTTCGGTCTCGCGCAGGTTAGCCACCATGTCCGGCCCGTAAAAGAACGTATGCGGCGCGATGAAGGAGGCCTTTACCGCCTTGGAATTGATGGTCTTGATGATATCGATGGCAGGCGCGATCTCCTCGATCCAGTCTTCGGGATGCGCCTCCAGCGACAGCACCAGCCCTTCCCGCTCGAGGATCGGTACCAAAATATCCATGGCGCGGAAGAACTGCGCCTCGCAGGTTTCCGGGCGATGCAGGCCGGAACGATCGTTAAGGCTGCGATCCGGCGAGCCGCCACGGCCGAATTCCGAAACGAACATCGGGCATTCCATCTCGACGGCAATCTCGATGGCGCGTTTCCAGTTGTCTATCGCCACCTCCCATTCGTCCGGATAGGGGCTCGCCCAGCGATACATGGGTTGCAGCGTGGCAAGGCCGACGCCGTGGTCCTTCAGCGCCCTTTTGAATTCAGCGACGCGTTCGGGATAGACCTTCGGGCGTGTCCACCAGGAGAGGAAATCCGGGCGGGGCGAAAGTTCGACGTACTCATAACCGAGGTCTGCGACCTTGCGGCAGGTCTCCGGCAACGAAAGGTGCCGGAACATGTGGGGATCGAGCGTATGTTTCATGGCTGTTTCCAGTGGAGGGATAAATGGACGGGGGCCGAAGCACCGGCTTATTTCGCGTGGGCGGACATGTTTTCCGGGGTAACGAGTTCGAACGGCACCCTTCGCCGGAGCCGGTCATGTCCCGGCTCCGGCGCGTTCGGCCTGCCCGGCGGCACTCCCCGGGAGCGGAGAAGCCGCCTGGACACGGCCATGGCTCAATTCTTGGCCTGATAGTTCTTGAGGTTGTCAGGCGTCACCAGTTCGAAGGGCACGAAGACCTTCTTGTCGATGGTCTCGCCCTTGGCGATTTTCAGCGCCGCATCCAGGGCACCCTTGCCCTGACCGGCGGCGTTCTGGAAAACGCTGACATCCAGATCACCCGCCGCCATGGCGGCAAGAGCATCCTGCGTGGCGTCGATGCCGGCGATGATGACGCTGTCCATCGACCGGCCTGCCGCCTTCAGAGACTGGATAGCGCCGATGGCCATTTCGTCATTGTTGGAAATGACGGCATCGAACTCCACGCCGGCAGAAAGCCAGTTGGTCATCAGATCCGAGCCTTGCGTGCGCGACCAGTTGGCGGATTGTTCCTCGACAAGCTTGATGAAACTACATTCGGGCGTGGCGACCACATCCTTGATATCCTGCGTGCGCATGCGGGCCGCCTGGTTGGAAAGCTCACCCATCATCACCACCGCTTTGGCTTCCGTCTTGCCCGCCTCCTTCAAGAGCCGGCAGACTTCCTGCGTCTGCAGGGTGCCCGACTGTTTTTCATCGGAGGCGACAAAGGCCTGCTTGTCCGGCAGGCTATCGAGATTGACCGGCTGGCGGTTGACATAGACAAGCGGAATACCGGCGGCGGCAGCAGCCTGCGAAAGCGCCACTGTCGCGTCCGTATCGACAGGATTGACAATGATGGCGTCAACGCCGGCGGCGACGAAGTTCTGCACCTGGCTCAGCTGCTTGCCGACATCGTTCTGCGCATCCTCGACCTGCAACGAAACGCCGCTCATGCCCTTGGAATAATCGACCATGCCGTTGCGCAGCACCGTCAGGAAATTATCGTCGAACAGCGCCATCGAAACCCCGACGGTCTGAGCCGATGCACTCGTCGCCAGCATGGCGGCAAAAGCTGCAATTGCGAAATGTCTTTTCATGTCGTCCTCCTCCAAAACCCTTTGAAAAGAACCGGTTGCACCATCTCGCAAACGTTGTGCTGTCATGGCTTTCCGGCAAAAGCTGCCCCTTCGCCGCAAAGGAAAATTTGCGGCGTCAAGCAACCCTGAAATAATCTAATGTCGTGGAGGTCGGCCTCCTACCCGCTCCACAGGTGGCCAAGATTTCCTAGTCCGGTCGCGGCGTCAACGCGTCAGAGACCGGCGAAACCATCAAGCCTGATAGAAACAGGCGCTAGATTTATGATAGAATCTATCAAACCATCACAGGCTCTCAGGAACCCACAGATGAGCAGGCACGAAACGCTGCCCCGGCGTTTCCGCCATGCCGTGTTCGATGCTGTGAACCATAGTGGCCAGAAGATCGGTGCAGAGTTCGCGCAGCGGGGTCTGGAAGACGCCGCTGATGCGTCGTTCCAGCAGCGCCTGACGGGATTCGGGCGTCAGTTCATTGACAAGACAGACGATGGTCTCCTGCCGGTTTTCCTGCTGCAACGCCTCGATCACCCCTTCCATGCCGCCGCCGACGCAATAAATGCCGACGAGATCCCGGTGCTTGGCGATGGTGTCCATGACCAGTTCATAGGTCAGGCGACGCGTCTCCAGCGTAATCAGCGCGTCCATCACCTCGAATTCCGGCGCATATTCGCGCATGTAGCTGCGAAATCCCGTCTCACGCAGGGAATGGCCATGGAAACGGTGGCCGCCGAGCAGAAGAAGCACCTTGCCCTTGCCGCGCGCCAGCCGGGAGATCATCCACGCCGCCGTGCGCCCGACCTTCATGTTGTTGGCGCCGAGATAGGCTTCCCGCACGCCCTGGGCAAAATCTGACAGCAGCGAAAACGTCGGTATGCCCTTGGCCTTCAGCGCCTCGACGGCGGCCGTGACATCGTGGTGATCCGGCCCCGTGGCGGCCACAGCCTGCACGCGGCCTTTCATGCCATTCAGAAGCGCTGCAAGCTCACTTGGCTCACCCGACTGGGCGAACTCGATGCGCAGAGTGATGTGGCGGTCCCGGATGTTGCGCGCCGCAAGCTCCAGCTCGTCGGCAAAGGTTTGGTAAAAGGCGTGCCGTTCCTTGCGCAGGGTGATGCCGAGACTGTAGGACGGCATATCGGCCAGCATGCGCTGACGAATGATGTTGGCGGCATGAAAGCCGATCTTCTCCGCCGCCTCGAACACCCGTCGCGCCGTTTCCTCCCGCACCGGCAGGCGACCGTTCAGCACCCGGTCGACGGTGGCGACACTGACGCCGGCGGCTTTTGCAACATCGGTGATGGTCGGACGCTTCATGTGGACACCCCGGAGGCGGAAAGATTCCCGTCATATCTCGCAAAACATCTCACGGATCATGATGGAATCCAACATGCGCGAAGAGATATGAGCGGGGAGCGTCACGGCAGGAATGCTTAGGCCGCGCCCAGCGCGGCGCCTGCTTTACTAGTCCACCACGCCTCTCCTCATCCCTGTGCTTGTCACAGGAATGAGGAGTGTGGCATATGCCAAAAGGCGGGAAAACCGCCTGCCGAGTGGCCTGAATAGCCGCTGTGACGCGTAAGGAAACTCCGGCACGGCATTCACACCGTATCACGATGCCGAATGTCGTTATCCCGTCACACCCGTTCCAGCGCCACGGAAATACCCTGCCCGACGCCAATGCACATGGTTGCAAGCGCCAACCGCTTCCCTCTCAAGGAGAGCTCAAGCGCTGCCGTGCCGGCAATGCGGGCACCCGACATGCCAAGCGGATGACCAAGAGCAATCGCGCCGCCATTGGCATTCACCCGCGCATCGTCATCGGCAATGCCGAGCTGGCGCAGCGTCGCAAGGCCCTGGCTGGCGAAGGCCTCGTTCAGCTCGATCACGTCAAGCTGTTCCTGCTTCAACCCCAGCCGGGCCAAAAGCTTGGCCGAGGCAGGCGCCGGGCCGATGCCCATCACGCGTGGCGGCACACCCGCGGCGGCACCGCCGAGAATGCGGGCAATGGGGGTGAGACCATATTTCTTCGCCGCTTCCGCCGAAGCGATGATGAGCGCGGCCGCACCATCATTGACTCCAGACGCATTGCCCGCCGTCACCGTCGCGCCTTCGCGCTTGTTGACGGGCTTGAGCTTCGCCAGTGCTTCGAGACTGGTCGCGCGTGGATGTTCGTCCTTGGCGACAACAAGCGGATCGCCCTTGCGCTGCGGGATCGTCACCGAGACGATCTCTTTATCGAGACGGCCATTGGCCTGTGCATCAGCCGCCTTCTGCTGGCTGCGCACGGCAAAGGCATCCTGATCCTCGCGCGAGACCTGATAATCGACCGCGACATTGTCACCCGTTTCCGGCATGGAATCGACGCCATATTGCGCTTTCATCAGCGGGTTGACGAAGCGCCAGCCGATGGTGGTGTCGTAGATTTCGGCATTACGCGAAAAGGCGCTCTCCGCCTTGGGCAAAACGAAGGGCGCGCGGCTCATGCTTTCCACGCCGCCGGCGATCATCAGTTCCGCCTCGCCCGATTTGACGGCGCGGGCGGCCGCAATGACAGCATCCATGCCGGAGCCGCACAGCCGGTTGATCGTCGCTCCGGTCACGGAAACCGGCAGGCCCGCAAGCAGCAGCGACATGCGCGCCACATTGCGGTTGTCCTCGCCCGCCTGATTGGCGCAGCCGAAGATCACATCTTCGATGGCCTCCCAATCGACGGAAGGGTTGCGCTCCATCAGCGCCTTCAGCGGCACCGCGCCGAGATCGTCGGCCCGCACGGAAGAGAGCGCGCCGCCGAAGCGGCCGATGGGCGTGCGGATATAATCGCAGATATAGGCTTCGGTCATCGGTGTTTCCTCAAAGTTCCGGTGCAACGAGATCGGCTACCGCGCCATCCACACTGAGCGGCGCGCCGGTCATGGCCTGCAATTCCTCAAACGTCATCGTCGGCAGCTTTTCGCGCAGCACGAAACGGCCGTCCACCACGTCGATCACCGCATGGCTGGTATAGATGCGGGTGATGCAGCCAACGCCGGTCAGCGGGAAGGCGCATTTCTCAACGAGCTTCGGCTCGCCATTCTTGGTGACATGTTCGGTGATGACGAAGACCTGCTTGGCGCCATGCACCAGATCCATGGCCCCGCCGACGGCCGGCACGCCCTTGGAGCCGACGCGCCAATTGGCGAGATCGCCATTTTGCGCCACCTGATAGGCACCGAGGATCGCCACATCCAGATGCCCGCCGCGCACCATGGCGAAGCTGTCGGCGTGGTGAAAAAAAGCGGCACCCGGCTTCAGCGTCACGGCCTTTTTGCCGGCATTGATGAGGTTCCAGTCCTCTTCTCCCTCAGGTGGCGCTTCGCCGAAATTCAGGATGCCGTTTTCGGTATGGAAGATCGCCTGACGGCCGGGCGGCTGGTAACGCGCCACCATTTCCGGAAAGCCGATGCCGAGATTGACGTAGGCGCCGTCCTCGATGTCCTGTGCCGCACGCCAAGCAATCTGGGCGTTGGAAAGCTTGATGTCTTCGCGGGTGTCGATGGTCGTGGTCATGCGTAGGCTACTCCGGCGCGAATGAGGACTTCTTCCTGTTGCGGATCGGGGATTTCCACAACGCCGTTCACAAAAATGCCTGGTGTCACGACATGCTCCGGGTCGATCTCGCCGGCGGCGACGATCCTGGAGACCTGCGCGATGGTGGTCTTCGCGGCCATGCACATCAGGGGGTTAAAATTGCGCCCCGCCTTGTTGTAGGTGAGGTTGCCGTAGGTATCGCCAAGCTCGGCCTTGACGATGGCGAAATCGGCTTTCAGCCAGCGTTCCTGCACATAGGAGCGGCCGTCAAATTCCGCGATCACCTTGCCGTTGGCCAGTTCCGTGCCAAAGCCCGTCGGGGTGTAGAAGGCCGGAATGCCCGCACCGCCAGCGCGGATGCGCTCGGCAAGCGTGCCCTGCGGCACCAGTTCCAGCTCGATTTCACCGGCCAGATATCTGTCGGTGAAGGCGCGCGGATCGGAAGAGCGCGGGAAGGAGCAGATCATTTTTTTGACCATGCCTGCGTCGATCATCGCCGCGATGCCGATGCGCCCGTTACCGGCATTATTGTTGATGACTGTGAGGTTCTTCGGTCCCCTGTCGATCAGCGCATGGATCAACTCGATGGGCGCGCCGGAGCCGCCGAAACCGCCGATCATGATCGTCGCACCGTCGCCGATGCCGGCAAGCGCCTCTTCCGCACTCTTGATTGTCTTGTCCATTCTCAAAACCTCCATCCAGCCAAGCGGATGGAACCGGCAAGGCTGCGTGGCCATGAGGTAAAGCCGAAACTGCCTCGACGGCAAGGATTTTGTGCGCTATATGATTTTTGTTCGTATATCGCACAAATGGAGTCGTGACATGGCCGTCAGCGAAAGAGACATGATGGGCGGTCTCGCCAAGGGATTGCGGGTCATCGAAGCCTTCAGCGCCGAGCGGCCGCGGCTTTCCATTTCCGATGCCGCCGAGATTGCCGGGCTGGACCGCGCCACGACGCGCCGCTGTCTGCTCACGCTTTCGGAGCTTGGTTACGCAGCTTATGACGGCAAGTTCTTCACCGTGACGCCGAAGGTGCTGCGGCTTGGCACCGGCTGCCTCGCCACCATGCCGCTGCCGAAGATCGTGCAGCCGCTCATCGACCGTCTTTCGGAAGAGATAGGCCAGAGTACCTCCGCTTCGATTCTGGACGAGACCGAAATCGTCTACGTCGCGCGCGCCGCCCAGCAGCGGGTCATGTCGATTGCGCTGATGCCGGGTTCGCGCCTGCCCGCCTATTGCACTTCCATGGGCCGGGTTCTTCTTTCGGCTCAGACGGCCGAGCGGCAGCGCGACATTCTCGAAGCCTCCCGGCTGGTGGCGCGCACGGAAAAGACCATTACCGGCATGGACGCTCTGCTCGCCGAAATCGAGGCGACCGGCCATCGCGGTTATGCGCTGATCGATCAGGAGGTGGAGATCGGCCTTCGCTCCATCGCGGTGCCGCTGAAAACCATGCGCGGCCAGACAGTTGCCGCCCTCAATGTCGGGCTTGCCGCTTCAGTCGCCTCAATGGAGGATCTGGTGGAGCGTTATCTGCCGGCGCTTCTTTCCGTTCAGCGGGAGCTGGCGCGAATGCTGGTCTGAGACTGGGACGGTGTCAACCGCGCGCCTATATCACCCATTTTGCGCTGTTCAGCGAGACGCCAGGCACGCGGCGTCATGCCGGTCTCCCGCCTGAAGAAGCGGTTGAAATAAGCGGGATCGGCAAAACCAAGCCCTTCGGCGATCATCTGCACGCTGGAGACAGTAAAGACCAGTTCCTGCTGGGCGATTTCGATCTGACGCTTAGCGATCAGCCGCTGCAGGCTGAGGCCGGAGACCGAACGGACGAGCCTGTTGAGATGGGTTTCGGAAAGGCCGAGCTTCCTGGCATAAAACCCGGCTTTCTGCGGCTCGCGGATATGGCGGGCGATCAGCGATAGCAGCCGTTCGAAACGCTGTTCGGCAAGACCTTCGCCGCTCGTTTCGAGAAGCGGCCGCGCCGCCCGTGAAAGAAGCGAGACCACAGTGGCGAGCTGGCCTTCGATCATCGCATCGCGACCAATCTCGCGCACCTCATATTCCGCGGAAATCCGTTCGAACCCGCTGCGCAGGCCTTCTTTCTCGGTGAAATCCCGCAAGGGCAGAAGCACCGGCTGCTGGAAATTGCGCAGTAACAAGGCCTGCACCGATGCCGGCAGCGCGCCGGGCAGCATGGTAACGATCACCCCGCCAATATCGCGGGAAAAACGAAAGCCATGTTCGAAACCCGGGGGCACAATGATGGCGACCGGCGGGCGGATCGGCTCGATGCGGCCGTCCAGCAACGCATCGCCCTCGCCGCCGAAAATGTACAAGATTTGCAGAAAGGCGGAATGATGGTGCAGGCCGATTTCGAAACGGTGCAGGCTGCTTCTCGAGAAAAGCGTCTCGCAATGGAAGCGAAAATCGGTGCCTTGCGCGGCTTCATCGCCATAAAGCCCGTCATTGGCAGCAACCCGCATCTCACCCCACTCCTCCGTATAATGGTCGGATTGTGCAATTTACGGACCGGAAAGTCCATTGAGCTTGTGGGCCGCCATGGTCAATTTCTCGATGGGAGACCAGTTCGGGAGGAAAGAATGCGCACACAGGTCGTCATCATCGGCTCCGGCCCATCGGGACTGCTGCTTGGCCAGCTTCTGGCAGGAGCAGGCGTCGAGACCGTTATTCTCGACCGGGTCAGCAAGGATTATATCCTCGGCCGCGTCCGCGCCGGCGTGCTGGAAGAAGGCACCGTGCAGCTGATGGAAAAGGTTGGCGCGGATAAGCGCCTGCACCGGGAAGGCCTGCCGCATGACGGTTTTTCGCTGACCTTCGACGGCCGCGACCACCGCATCGATCTGTTCGATCTGACGGGCGGCAAACGCGTGATGGTCTATGGCCAGACCGAGGTGACCCATGATCTGATGGATGTGCGCGAGGCGGCGGGCCTCGTCACCATCTACGACGCCGCCAATGTCGAGCCGCATGATTTCGATGGCGCAAGCCCCTATGTAACCTATCAGAAAGACGGCGTAAGCCACCGGATCGATTGCGACTTCATCGCCGGCTGCGACGGCTTCCACGGGGTGAGCCGCAAGTCCGTGCCTGAAGGTGCGATCAAGGAATTCGAGAAGGTGTATCCCTTCGGCTGGCTCGGCATTCTCGCCGATGTGCCGCCGGTCAACCACGAACTGATCTACGCCAACCACCCGCGCGGTTTTGCCCTCTGTTCCATGCGCTCGCATACGCGCAGCCGGTATTACATTCAATGTTCGCTGGATGACCGGCTGGAAGACTGGAGCGACGAGCGCTTCTGGGATGAAATCCGCCGCCGCCTGCCGGAAAACCATGCGGATGCCATGGTCACTGGCCCATCCTTTGAAAAATCCATCGCGCCGCTCCGGTCCTTCGTCAGCGAGCCGATGCGGTTCGGGCGACTGTTTCTGGCGGGAGACGCGGCCCATATCGTGCCGCCCACCGGCGCCAAAGGCCTGAACCTCGCCGCCAGCGATGTGCATTATCTGAGCGAGGCGCTGATCGAGTTTTATCGCGACAGGTCTGAAGCCGGCATTGATGTCTATTCGCAGAAGGCGCTGTCGCGCATCTGGAAGGCTGTGCGTTTCTCCTGGTGGATGACGACGATGATGCACCGTTTTCCCGATACGGAGGATTTCGGCCAGCGCATCCAGGAGGCGGAACTGGATTATCTCGTTCACTCCCGCGCCGCCTCCACCGCGCTTGCGGAGAACTATGTCGGGCTTCCTTACTGAGGGGTGGCCTCCGTCTTCCCATCCAGCAACTCGCCCGCCGCCTCGCGGATGGCCTGCATCAGCAGCGACATCGGCAGCGAGGGCTGCGTATCGGCCCGGACCGTCAGCCCCACCGGGCCGCTGGTATCGCCGGTCTCGACTGGCAGGATAGCCAAAATGCCGTCAGCCACATCCGCCGCCACCACGCCCTCCGAGATGATCCAGATAGCATCGCTGGTGCGCAGGAAGGCGCGGCCGAAGGCGTCCGATACGGTTTCGATGCGGATCGGCAGCGCTGGAACGCCGTTGGCGATCAAAAACTGCTCGACGACGGGGCCGATGACGGATTGCCGCGTCGGCATCAGCACCGGATATTCATGCAGGTGATCGAACACCGAGAGGCCAGGCGATAAAAGCGGATGACCGGCGCGCACCACGAAGCGCACCTTTTCCGAATAAAGATGCTCGAAGGAAAAGCCCGCCATTTTCTGCGGCGCGGCGAGACGCCCAACGACGAGATCGAGATCGCCGACCCGCAGCTGCTCCAGCAGAACGGCGTTTTCACCCGTCACGATCTTCACCGGGCTACCGGTCTTTTCCGCGAGAAAACCGGCCATCGCTTTTGGCATGATGCGGACGGACACGGTCGGCAGAGCGCCAACTCGCACCGGCGGGCCGGCGCGGGCCGCCTCCTGCGATACCGAATCGACCGCCTGCCGCAGCGCCGTCATCGTCGCACCGGCATGGCGCAGGAAGACCTCCCCGTAGCGGCTGATGCGAATGCCGCGCCCTTCCCGGTCGAAAAGCGAGACGCCGAGAATCTCTTCCAGTTCGCGAATGGTCTTCGTCACCGCCGGCTGGCTGACATGCAGGATTTCGGCGGCGCGGATGACGCTTTTCTGCCGGGCCACCTCCACGAAAGTCTGCAGGTGGCGAAACTTGATACGCTGGTCGACCATAGCTCATATAATCCAGTGGTTATGATTTTCATCGATAATGTCATTTTACTTAACCGGAACCGGCTTGCAATATTCTTAGCAGGAGGAGCATGCCATGCATTTTCTGCGCTGCGGCGAGACTGTGATCCATTATCGCGTCAAGGGATTGGACAGCGGTAAGCCTGTCATCGCCTTCATCAATTCGCTCGGCACCGATTTCCGCATCTGGGATACGGTGATCGAAGCGCTCGGCGATGACTATGCCTATGTGCTGCACGACAAGCGCGGCCATGGGCTTTCCGATGTCGGGCGCACTCCCTATTCGATAGACGATCACGCCGGCGACCTGATTGCGCTTCTCGATCATCTCGGCGTGAAAAACGCCGTCATCTGGGGATTGTCGGTCGGTGGCCTCATTGCGCAGGGGCTTTATGCGCACCGGCCCGATCTCGTCCGTGCACTGGTGCTCAGCAATACCGCCCACAAGATCGGCACGACTGAGATGTGGAATGCCCGTATCGACAAGATCGCCGCCGATGGCCTCGCCTCGCTGGTCGATCCTGTCATGGAGCGATGGTTCACGCCCGCCTTCCGCGAGCCTGAGAACGCCGCCTATGCCGGTGCCCGCAACATGCTCTCGCAACAGCCGGAGGCCGGCTACAGTGGCACCTGCGCCGCCATTCGCGATGCGGATTTTACCGAAGCGGCCGGGCGCATCGCCGCGCCGACGCTCTGTATTGCGGGTGATCAGGACGGTTCCACCCCGCCGGAGCTGGTGCAGGCGCTGGCGGGCCTCATCCCCGCGAGCCGCTTCGTCACCATCGCCGGCTGCGGCCACATTCCCTGCCTTGAACAACCGCTCGCCTACGCGCGGGCGGCTTCCATTTTTCTGAAGACCTTGCCGGAGCATTGACCGATGGCGGACCATATCGACAACAACGAACGTTTCGAACAGGGCATGAAAACCCGCCGCGCGGTGCTGGGCGACGCCCATGTCGACCGCGCACAGACCCTGACGACCGGCTTCGACCAGCCTTTCCAGCAACTCATCACCGAGGGTGCATGGGGCACGGTCTGGTCCGGCAACCACTTCACGAAGCGCGAACGCTCGATCGTCACCATCGCCCTGCTGGCAGCACTGGGGCAGGATGAGGAACTGGCCATGCATGTGCGCGCCACCGTCAATACCGGCGCCACGGAGGCGGATATTCGCGAGGCGCTGCTGCATGTCGCGATCTATGCGGGCGTTCCCGCCGCCAACCATGCTTTCAAGATTGCCAAGCTTGCCCTGGCTAGCATGAAGGCCGATAGTTCTCCTGATAATTCTGGCGATGGGGAGGAGACGAAATGAGCAATCAGCCGCCTGAAACCGGGCCTTTCTTCGCGCGCAACCGTGATATTCATCCACTCGCCTATGCGCCCGGCTACAAGACCTCGATCCTGCGCTCGCCGCAGCGCGCTCTGATTTCGCTTGAGGGCACCAAAAGCGAGATTACCGGCCCCGTCTTCGGCCATGGCATGCTGAACCCGCTGGATAACGATCTCATCCTCAACTATGCCCGCCCCGGCGAAATGCCCATCGGCCCGCGCCTTCTGGTACATGGCCGGGTGCTGGACGAGCGCGGCCGCGGCGTGGATGGCGCGCTGGTGGAATTCTGGCAGGCCAATGCCGGCGGTCGTTACCGCCACAAGAAGGAAAGTTATCTCGCCGCCATCGATCCGAATTTCGGCGGCGTCGGCCGGACGATCACGGATGAGAACGGCTATTACTGGTTCAAGACCATCCAGCCCGGCGCTTATCCTTGGCCGAACGGCGTCAATGACTGGCGGCCGGCTCATATCCATTTCTCGGTCTTCGGCCATGGCTTTGCGCAGCGGCTGATCACTCAGATGTATTTCGAGGGCGATCCGCTGATCTGGAAATGTCCGATCGTAAAGACCATTCCGGACGAGGATGCGATCAAAAGGCTGATCGCGCCGCTGGACATGAATGCGACACTGCCGATGGATATGCTGGCCTATAAGTTCGATATCGTTCTGCGCGGCCGCCGCTCGACCCTTTTCGAAAACCGCATGGAGGGCAACTGAGCATGGTTCAGCCGCTCAACTATTTCAAGGAAACCGCCTCGCAGACGGCAGGCCCCTATGTGCATATCGGCTGCACGCCGAATTTCGTCGGCATCGAAGGCGTCTTCGAAAAGGATCTGGGTTCCGGTCCGCTTTATAACGACAAGGCGCGCGGTGAGCGCATCAGTGTGCGCGGCACGGTCTATGACGGCGCAGGAATGGCGCTGAAGGACGCGCTGATCGAAATCTGGCAGGCGGATACCGACGGTTATTACAACAGCCCCAGCGAAACCCGCGGCAAGGCCGACCCGAACTTCATCGGCTGGGGCCGCTCGCCGGGTGACATGGACACCGGCGAATTCGTCTTCGAGACCATCAAGCCCGGCACGGTGCCGTTCCGCGATGGCCGGCCGATGGCGCCGCACATCACCTTCTGGATCGTTGCCCGCGGCATCAATATCGGCCTGCAGACCCGCATGTATTTCCCGGAGGAACAGGAGGCCAATGCGGCCGACCCGGTTCTTGCCCGCATCGAGCAGAAAAGCCGCATCCCCACGCTTGTCGCCAAAAAGGAGGAAGGCAACGTCTATCGTTTCGATATCCGCCTTCAGGGCGAAGGCGAAACCGTGTTTTTCGATATCTGACGCATATCGCGCAAAAGTGTGCAGCGGTTTTGCGACGACGATATGCGCAAAAGAAAGCGAGACGGACAATGAGCCTTTCCCCCTTCGAGCATCCGTTCCTGTCAGGCCTTTTCGGCGATAGTGAGATCGTCGAGCTGTTTTCGGCAAGGGCGGATATCGACGCCATGGTCCGTTTCGAGACGGCTCTGGCGCAGGCGCAAGCCGGGACAGGCATCATCTCCGAGGATGTGGCGAAGGCAATCGTCTCGGGGCTTTCGGAGTTTGCCGCCGATATGACCGCCCTTCGTCATGGCGTCGCGAAAGACGGCGTGGTGGTGCCTGAACTCGTGCGGCAGATGCGGGCAACCGTCGCCGGCAAGGCGGCGGAAAAGGTGCATTTCGGCGCAACCAGCCAGGATGTCATCGATACCGGCCTGATGCTCCGGCTGAAGGCTGCAGCCGAAATCATCGCCGTCCGGCTTGGCCGTCTCATCGACACGCTGGGCGACCTCGCCTCCCGCGACGGCCATAACGCGCTTACCGGTTATACCCGCATGCAGGCCGCCATCGGCATCACGGTGGACGACCGCGCGGCAAGCTGGATCGCGCCGCTTGAGCGCCACCTGCTCAGGCTCGAAACCTTCGCGCAGAGCGGTTTTGCCCTGCAATTTGGCGGCGCTGCCGGCACGCTGGAAAAGTTCGGCGACAAGGCCGGAACCGTACGCGCCGATCTCGCCAGGCGGCTCGGCCTTGCCGACAGGCCGCAATGGCAGAGCCAGCGCGACGGTATCGCCGAATTCAGCAATATTCTCTCGCTCGTCACCGGAGCGCTCGGCAAGTTCGGGCAGGATATCGCCCTGATGGCCGAACTCGGTACGGAAATCCGCCTGTCCGGCGGCGGCGGTTCTTCGGCCATGCCGCACAAGCAAAATCCGGTCAATGCCGAAACGCTGGTGGCGCTCGCCCGCTTTAATGCGGTGCAAATCTCCGCGCTGCACCAGTCGCTCGTGCATGAGCAGGAACGATCCGGCGCGGGCTGGATGCTGGAATGGCTGTCGCTTCCGCAAATGGTGACGGCAACGGGTGCCTCGTTGCTGATCGCCGAACGACTGGCAGCGCAGATAGACAGGCTCGGCACAGACGAAAACTAGCCGCAGGGCGGGTTTGTTTTGAGCACGAAAAGGGGATTCCGGCACTGCCAGAAAGCATGCCGGAGGCGAGTTGACCGCGCGTGGAAAGCGCTTGTGGTTTTGCTCCTTAGCCATTGATAATAAACCATTTAATTGAAAATAAAAGAAATGAAAAAACAGCACAAAAGCTGCTTTTTAACCGGACAAAATACTTGACACAAAAATGAACTAACTGGTACAAACATTAGGATTAACACCATGCCGGTGACGAGGACCTAAGGCCTCCGACGGCAGGAGCAAATAAAAATGGAGGGCTCTGACGCCGCAAGGCTCCAGAGCGATGCGGACAAGGCAAAAACGCCTGTCCGGACCCGAACGGGTTGGGAGGAAGAATGTCTTACAGTCTCGATTTTTCGGCGGTCATCGAGCGCCTGCCCGAGCTGCTTTTGGCCTGTCTTGCGACAATCGGCCTGGCGATTGCCGGCATGTCGCTCGCGACAGTCATCGGCGTTCTCGGCGTCGTTGCCCGCCGTTCGCGCTTCAAGCTGCTGCGCGGGCTCGTCATCGGTTTTGTGGAAGCCATCCGCAACACGCCGTTTCTGGTGCAGATATTCTTCATCTTCTTCGCCCTGCCGCAGATCGGCATCAAGCTCAACCCGACGGTCACCGCCATCATCGCGCTCGCTCTCAACGGTGGCGCCTATGCGATTGAAATCATTCGCGGCGGGGTTGATTCCATTCCCAAGGGCCAGGTGGAAGCGGGGCTGGCACTCGGCCTGCACCGCGCGCAGATTTTCCGCCACATCATCTTAAAGCCGGCGCTGCGGGCGGTTTATCCCTCGCTCACCAGCCAGTTCATCATGCTGACGCTGACCACCTCGGTCTGTACGTCGATCGCGGCTTACGAGCTGACCTCGGTGGCGCAGAAGATCGAGGCGGATACGTTCCGTTCCTTCGAGGTCTATTTCTCGATCACGCTGCTTTATCTGGTCATTTCCTCGCTGATGATGGGCATTTTCGCGCTCATCTCGCGCGCATCCTTCAGCTATCCGGTCAAGTGAGGAGAAGACAATGGCATCCATCGGTCCCAACGAACTCTTCTTCCTGATGCAAGGCCTGAAATGGACCCTTGCGCTGACCTTGATCGGCTTCATCGGCGGCGGTGTCTTCGGCCTTTGCGTGGCGCTTGCCCGCGTCGCGGACAGCCCGGCAATCCAGCGTGCCAGCACGGCTTTCATCGCCGTTTTCCAGGGCACGCCGCTCCTGATGCAGCTTTTCGTGGTTTATTACGGCGTGGCGCTTGCGGGCCTCAATGTCGATGCCTGGATCGCGGTCGCCATCGCCTTTACCCTGCATGCCAGCGCCTTTCTCGGTGAAATCTGGCGCGGCGGCATCCAGGCGGTACCGAAGGGCCAGACGGAAGCCGCCAATGCGCTCGGCCTGCACTACGTGTCGCGCATGAAGGACGTAGTTCTGCCGCAGGCCTTCAAGATTTCGCTGCCGGCCACCATCGGTTTCCTCGTGCAGCTCATCAAGGGCACCTCGCTTGCGGCAATCGTCGGCTTCGTCGAGCTGTCGCGCGCCGGCCAGATCGTCTCCAACCAGACGTTCCGTCCGCTCACCGTCTTCGCCATCGTCGGCATCATCTATTTCCTGATCTGCTGGCCGCTTTCCTTGTGGGGCGCCGGCGTTGAAAAGCGGCTGCAGGCCGCGTCCCGCTAATCATCAAAAATCATCTCATCAGCTTTGTAAGGAGGAGCAAAAGATGAAAACTACCAATATGAAATTCTCACGCCGCGCCCTGCTCGCGCTCGCCGCGGTAACGGTTGCCCTGCCTTTCGTCGCACCGGTCGATGCTTTCGCCGGCACGGTGGAAGAGGCCAAGGCCAAGGGCAAGGTCGTCATCGGCATTCAGGGCGATAACTCGCCCTGGGGCTTCGTCAATTCCACCGGCGTGCAGGATGGTCTCGATGCAGATATCGGCAAGGCCTTTGCCGAGTATCTCGGTGTGAAGGTGGAATTCGTGCCGCTCGCCGTGGCCAACCGCATCCCGGCACTTTTGACCGGCAAGGTCGACGTGCTTTTCGCCACCATGGCCATGACCGCCGAACGCGCCAAGAGCATTCAATATTCCAAGCCCTACGTCGGCAACGTGTTTTCCGTCTACGGCCCGAAGGACAAAAAGATCGCCGGCTTTGACGATCTGACCAGCCTCAACGTCGGCGTGCCGAAATCGAGCGCCATGGATACGGCCATCACCGCCGGCGCGGGTTCCAAGGCCAATATTCTGCGCTTCGATGATGACGCCGCTAATATTCAGGCGCTGATTTCCGGCCAGGTCGAAGCGGTCGGCGGCAACATGTTTTACGGCGACCGGCTGAACAAGGCCGCCGAGGGCAAATACGAATCGAAGTTCGATCTGACGACGATGTATAACGGCGCCGGCACACGTCCAGGCGAAAAGGACTGGAACGAGACCATCAATGCCTTCCTCGACAAGATCAAGTCGGATGGCCAGCTCGCCAAGATCTACGACAAGTGGATGAAGCGTGACATTCCGGCCTTCCCTGAAAGCCTGCCGGATATTCCTTTCACCGTGAAGTGAAACACCGGGACAGGTATATTGGGAGGAGCAACCAATGGGAATCTTTGAGACAAAGACACGTTGGCGCACGGCCCTCGCAGTCGGATTGGCAGCATTGCTGCCGATCCTGACGCCTGCAGGGACAAATGCACGAACGCTGGAAGAAGCAAAAGCCAGCGGCAAGATCGTGATCGGCATTCAGGGCGACAATGCGCCCTGGGGCTTCATCAATTCATCCGGCGTGCAGGAAGGCTACGATGCCGATCTGGCCAGGGGTTTTGCGGAGTATCTTGGACTGAAAGTGGAATTCGTGCCGCTTGCCGTAGCCAACCGCATTCCTTCGCTCCGCACCGGTAAGGTCGATGCCCTGTTCGCGTCGATGGGGATGACGCCGGAACGTGCGAAGAATGTACAATATGCGCAGCCTTACGCGCATAACGTCATGTCGGTCTATGCCACGAAAGACAGGAAGATCGCCAATTTCGACGATCTCACGGGAATGACCGTCGGCGCGCCGAAATCCAGTCCGATGGATACGGCGTTGACCGCAGGTGCCGGCACCAAGGCCAATATTCTGCGCTTCGATGACGACGCCGCCACCATCCAGGCGATCCTGTCGGGCCAGATCGAGGCGATCGGCGGCAACCAGTTTTATGGCGACCGTCTCGCGGCGGCCGGCGGCAAGGATTACGAGGTGAAGTTCGACCTCGTGACCCTCTACAACAGCGCCGCCACGCGCCCCGGTGAAAAGGACTGGAACGAAGCGCTCAACGCCTGGCTCGACAAGGCCAAGGCCAATGGCGATCTCGCAAAAGTCTATGCCAAATGGATGAAGCGCCCGGTTCCGGACTTCCCGGCCTCGCTTCCCGACATTCCCTACACCATCAACTAAACGCTGCTGCAAAGCATGAAGGAAAGTTCCATGTCGCAATCCTCCGCCGCACAGGCTCCGCTGATCGCCCTTGAAGGGGTTGGAAAGTGGTATGGAGCCTTCCATGCGCTGAAAGGCGTCAACATGACGGTTCGCAAGGGCGAGAAGATCGTTCTTTGCGGCCCGTCGGGTTCGGGCAAATCCACCCTTATCCGCTGCATCAATCATCTGGAGGAAATCCAGGAGGGCAAGATCACCGTCGAGGGCACCACGCTGTCGGATTCCAGCCGCGCCATCGATGCGGTTCGCCGCGAAGTGGGCATGGTGTTCCAGAGCTTCAATCTCTTCCCGCACAAGACCATCATGGAAAACTGTACCCTTGCCCCCATGCGGGTGAAGGGTCTTTCCAAGGCCGATGCCGAGGCGACGGCGCGCAAATATCTCGAGCGCGTGCGTATCCTTAACCAGGCCGACAAATATCCGGCACAGCTTTCCGGCGGGCAGCAGCAACGTGCAGCCATCGCCCGGGCGCTCTGCATGGAACCGAAGGCCATGCTGTTCGACGAGCCAACCTCGGCGCTCGACCCGGAAATGGTGAAAGAAGTGCTCGACACCATGATCGGCCTTGCCCGTGACGGCATGACGATGATCTGCGTGACCCATGAAATGGGTTTCGCCCGGCAGGTGGCCGACCGCGTGGTCTTCATGTCGGAAGGCGAGATCATCGAGGAAGGCCCGCCGGAAGAATTCTTCCGCGATCCCAAGCACCAGCGTACGCGCACGTTCCTCGGCGAAATTCTCGCCCACCACTGAGGTTCGCGCGCTCTTAAGGCGGGCGGGATTGTCCCGCCTCTCCCACACCGTCCGATGAGCGACACCTGATCATGACAGAAAAAACATCCTTCAAGGTCGGCCTGATAGGCGCCGATATCCAGCTTTCCAAATCGCCCGCGCTGCATATGCGCGAAGGTGCGGCCCACGGCCTCGATTATTCCTATGAGCTTGTGGATGTCACCGTCCGCAAACTGCCGCAGAGTGCTCTTCCCGCTCTTCTCGACGAGCTGGAGGCGCGCGGTTTTGCCGGGACGAACATCACCCATCCCTTCAAGCAGGCCGTTATTCCGCATCTGCATGAACTCTCCGACGATGCCCGCATGCTGGGCGCGGTCAACACCGTCGTCTTCCGGGACGGACGCCGCATCGGCCACAATACCGACTGGTACGGTTTTTACGAAAGCTTTGTGCGCGGCCTGCCGGATGCGAAGCGCGACCGGGCACTTCTGGTCGGCGCGGGTGGGGCCGGCGTTGCGGTGGCCCATGCCGCATTGAAGCTCGATATTATCAGGCTCGATATTGTCGACCGGGATTTTCCACGAGCAGACCGTTTGGCCGACGAGCTCAATGCCCGTTTTGGCGAAGGCCGTGCCTTCGCGGTCAAAGACCCGGCCGACTCGCTGCCCTTTGCCGATGGTCTCATCCATGCCACGCCGATGGGCATGCCGGCCCATCCCGGCATGCCGGTTGCGGCCGAGCTGATCCAACAAAAGCACTGGGTCGCCGATATCGTCTATATGCCGCTGGTGACCGAGCTTCTGGCGACCGCGGCCAGCAAGGGGTGCCGCACCCTGCCCGGCGGCGGCATGACCGTGTTCCAGGCCGTCGGCGCATTTCGCCTCTTCTGCGGCCACGAGCCGGATGCGAAGCGCATGACAGCGCATTTCACCGAACTTTGCATGGCGGAGGGTGTGGCATGAGCCTTTTCACGATCCTGAACGGCCCGAACCTCAACCTGCTCGGCCAGCGCCAGCCGGAAATCTACGGCTACGAGACACTCGCCGATGTCGAGGCCGATTGCCGTGGAATCGCCGAAGCCACCGGCCACGCTCTATTTTTTGCCCAGAGCAACCGGGAATATGAGCTGATCGACTGGATCCACGAAGCCCGCGGCAAGTCCGCAGGCATTGTCATCAATCCCGGCGCCTTTACCCACACGTCAGTGGCGATCCTCGATGCGCTGAACGCTTTCGAGGCGCCGGTCATCGAAGTTCATATTTCCAACATCCATAAACGCGAGGTCTTCCGGCACCATTCCTATGTCTCGACCCGTGCCGAAGGCGTGATCGCCGGTCTCGGCATCGAAGGTTACGGGGTGGCGCTACGCCACCTTATCAACCGTCTTTCCCGATCCGCGTAATATGCTCGGGCTTCAGCACATAGCGCAGCAACATCTCCGCCACATGCGCGGACAGCGCTTCCTGGCCGGCCTCACTGAAAAGCGTATCGCCAAAATTGAACGAAAAGGTTTCGGTGTTCGAGACGTTGTAAAACGACAATGCGCTGATCTGCCAATGCAGTTCAAGAGCGTCCAATCCGGGCCGGAACAGGCCAGTATCCTGCCCGCGCTTCAATATTCGACGCATGATTTCGATGGCCGGTCGGTTGACGTTGCGGATCGCTTCCGAAACCCTGATGTGCCTGCCGTGGTGAATGTTTTCCGTCATGACCATCCGGACGAACGCGGGGTTGCGGCGATGATGCTCGAAGGTAAACCGACAGAGCTTCTCGAGTGCGGCAATAGGCTCCAGATCATCCAGCTCAAGGTTGCCTTCGCCGCCGCGCACCTGCGCATAGGCCGCCTCCAGGACGCGTTTGTAGAGGCCTTCCTTGTCGCCGAAATAATAATAGATCATGCGCTTGGACGTGCGCGTGCGCGCCGCGATCTCATCGATGCGCGCGCCGGAGAGGCCGTTCTGCGAAAACTCCTCCATGGCGACGGAAAGAATGTCGCGGCGAACCCCTTCCGGATCGCGCTTCGCCTGCCGGGTTTCTCGGGTTGGGTTCGAAGTCGCGCTTTTGGTCATCATCCATTCCATCGATGCGGCGGGCGGCCTTAAGGTCACGCCCTGCTTATTAACCAATTAGTACATAAGGCTGAAAAGGAAGGCAATATGGCGAGCTATGACACAGGAAGACACGGCATGCCAATGCGCACATCCATCGCAACCGTGTCCATCAGCGGCGAGTTCCCCGAAAAACTGGCGGCCATCGCCAAGGCCGGCTTTTCCGGCGTAGAGATTTTCGAGAATGATTTCCTGACCTATGACGCCTCCCCGCGCGAGGTGAAGGCGCTGGCAGCCGATCACGGGCTTGACATTACCCTTTTCCAGCCGTTCCGCGATTTCGAGGGCATGCCGGAGCCGCACCGCGCCCGTGCTTTCGAGAGGGCTGAGCGGAAATTCGATATCATGGGCGAACTCGGCACCGATCTGATGCTGATCTGCTCGAATGTCTCGCCGGTCTCGCTCGGCGGCATCGACCGCGCCGCGGCCGATTTCCACCAACTGGGCGAACTGGCCGCAAAACATGGTGTGCGTGTCGGTTACGAGGCGCTGGCCTGGGGCCGCCACATCAGCGATCACCGCGATGCCTGGGAGGTGGTACGCCGCGCCGATCACGCCAATGTCGGCATCATCCTTGATAGTTTCCACACGCTGTCACGCAAGATCGATCCCAATTCGATCCGCTCCATCCCCGGCGACAAGATCTTCATCGTGCAGCTGGCCGATGCGCCGCTGATCGACATGGACCTGCTCTACTGGAGCCGCCATTTCCGCAACATGCCGGGTGAAGGCGATCTGCCTGTCGTGGATTTCATGCGCGCGGTGGCCGCGACCGGTTATAGCGGCCCGCTGTCGCTGGAAATCTTCAACGACCAGTTCCGCGGCGGCTCGGCCCGGCTGCTTGCCGAAGATGGCCACCGCTCGCTGATCAACCTCATGGACCAGGTGCGGCGTCTCGAACCCGATATCCGCATCGATGTGCCTGCCATGCCGGAACGGGTAGAGACGCAGGGCGTGGAATTCGTCGAATTCACCACGGCGCCGGAGGAAAAGGCCAATCTGGAAGCGCTGCTCGCCACGCTCGGTTTTGAAAAAGCGGCGCAACACCGCAACCGCACGGTCGATCTTTATACCCAGGGCGATATCCGCATCGTCATCAATACCGGCGATGACGGCGACAGCTTCGCCGGTGCCTCCTATTCTATCCACGGCACCAATGCCTATGCCTTCGGACTGAAGGTCGACGATGCCAAGGCAGCGCTGGCGCGGGCCGAAGTGCTCGGCGCACCGACCTTCGCGGAACCGCGCAAGACAGGCGAAGTCGCCGTTCCCGCCATTCAGGGCGTGGGCAATGGCGTCATCTATTTCCTCGATGCTTCGCCGGCGCTCGCCTCCATCTGGGACAAGGAATTTGTGCCGACGCAGGGGCAGAAGGCGGTGAGCGATGCCGGCCTGACGCGCATCGATCATCTCGCGCAAACAACGCATTATGATGAAATGCTGACCTGGCTTCTGTTCTACACCTCGCTGTTTTCCTCCCGGCGTACCCCGATGGTCGATGTGGTCGATCCGGGCGGGCTGGTGCGCAGCCAGGCGATTGAAAGCGTGCCCTCGCCGCATTTCCGCCTGACCATGAATGGCGCGGACAACCGCAAGACCTTCGCCGGCAAATTTCTGGCTGAAGGTTTCGGCACCAGCATCCAGCACATCGCCTTCGCCACCGACGACATTTTCGCAACGGCCAGGGCGATGCAGGCGCGCGGCTTCCACGCCCTCCCGATCTCACGCAATTATTACGATGATCTCGAAGCCCGCTTGGGCCTGGAACCGGAATTTTCCGATGCGCTGCGGGAAGCGAGCATTCTTTATGACCGCGACGACAATGGCGAATATTTCCAGATCTACAGCCGCACCTTCGGGGAAGGTTTCTTCTTCGAAATCATCGAACGGCGCGGGGCTTACAGCGGTTATGGCGCAATGAACGCCCCCTTCCGCATCGCCGCCCAGCGACGCCTTGCGCCGCCGGTTGGCATGCCGAAGGAATAAGTCCCGGCACCAAAATCCGATCGGGCCGCAGTCGGCAGAAATGCCGCTGCGGCCCGTTTTCATTCAAGCCAAAGTCGTTATTTCATAATCCCGTGGAATGGCGGAGGTCGCTGTGAACCAGGCAGATGCCCGCGTCCGCTGCTGATGAAAATCAAAGGCAGGACGATCGGCAAAAAGCTCCTCCACCCGCCAGATCAGCGGATCGTCGGTCTGAGACACCTCGAAAGAAATGCAACCGGGTTCCGCTCTCGTCAGGCGAATATGTTCTGGAAGATGGTGCCGCACCAGTTCAACATCATCTTCCGATAAGCACCGCAGAAAACCGCTCAGCCTGACCCTGCCTGCCTCGTTGTTCATGCCTGACATTTCCATTCCTCATCGCTCTTCATCCACCCCGCGGGCAGCGCTCTCCGCGCTCACCCCGATTGGATGGAACGTGGATATCGCCACGCTCCCTCAGCTTTGCAAGCTCACCATAAATTTATCCGCCTGCCTGCGCAGAGGAAAACGGCTTTTAGTGACAGCAATTCCGCGACACAGGCATCTTTCGCGGCCTTCGGTGCAAATTGACGCTCAAAATCGATGCGCCTGCACATTTGTAGAGCAGTACACAAAAATTGTTCAACACTCTGGACATGATTGTTCTGTTTTGTTAGCTTTTTCGACAAAACAAGGGTGGGGGAATAGAGTTTCATGCGCATCGTCGAATCTGCGGCCGACGCAAATTATCCTGATGGTGCCTGTGAGGGCACCAGCGGCGCTTCGACGGCATCGCCGGCCTTATATTGCTGGGCGACGGCCAAGGCGCCTTCCTCAGGCAAAGCGGCCTGAAATATGCAGCCCCGCGTGACATCCCTGTTCTTTCCGCATGGCGTTGCTCAGCGCATGCTTCCCTGCGACCTTTTCCCCTTTTCCATTTCAGATGACTGCGCCAGACTTGCTGCGCAGGCCATGCCGGAGACGATGATATGACTGCCGCAAACGCAAACGCCCTCCTGTCCGTCGAAGGCCTGAGCGTCGAGTTTGGCGACAGCCGCGTCGTGGACGATATTTCCTTCCGCGTCGAGCCCGGCCGCACGGTTGCGGTCGTCGGCGAATCGGGATCGGGAAAATCGGTCACCTCGCTCTCCACCATGCGTCTTGCGGATATGATGGGCGCGACCTACCCCACCGGCAAAATCCTGTTTGAAGGCAAGGACTTGCTGAAGGCTTCGCAGAAAGAGATGCGATCGATCCGCGGCAAGGAGATCGCCATGATCTTCCAGGAGCCGATGACCTCGCTCAACCCCGTCTTCACCATCGGCGACCAGATCTGCGAAGTGCTTGTTCTGCATGAGAAGCTCGGCAAGACGGCTGCCATGGCGCAAGCCCGCGAACTTCTCGAAATGGTGCGCCTGCCCGATGCGGCCGAGCTTCTGAAACGGTATCCGCACCAGCTGTCCGGCGGCATGCGCCAGCGCGTGATGATCGCCATGGCGCTCGCCTGCCGGCCGAAGCTTTTGATCGCGGACGAGCCGACGACGGCGCTTGATGTCACCATTCAGGCGCAGATCCTCAACATCATGCGCGACCTGCAGAAGAAGCTCGGCATGGGCATGGTCTTCATCACCCATGATATGGGCGTGGTGGCGGAAATGGCCGATGACGTCGTCGTCATGTGGAAGGGCAAGAAGGTCGAGGAAGGTCCGGTCAAGGATATCTTCACCAACCCGCAGCACCCCTATACGCGCGCATTGCTTTCCGCCGTTCCGCGTCTTGGCAGCATGGAGGGCGAAGCGTTCCCGAAGCGACTGCCGCTCACCGTGCTACAGGATGGCCAGCCGGTGGTCATCGGTGAAGAGCGCGTGCAAAACACCGCGAAATATGACGACAAGCCACTGCTGTCGGTCAAGGACCTGTTCGTGCGTTTCGATATCCGCAAGAACCTATTCGGCAAGGCGACGCACCGTTGCAGCGCCGTGCAGAAGGTGAGCTTCGATATTCATGCCGGCGAGACGCTGGCGCTGGTGGGTGAATCCGGTTCCGGCAAATCCACCATCGGCCGCACCATCCAGCAGCTGCAATCGGCGGTATCAGGCGAGATTGCCTTTAATGGCCGCAGCTATTCGCAGATGTCAGCGGCGGAACGCTTCCGCATGCGCCAGGAAGTGCAATATATCTTCCAGGATCCCTTCGCCTCGCTCGATCCGCGCAAGACGGTTGGGTTCTCGATTGCCGAGCCGATCAACACCCATGGTTTGATCAATGATCAGAAGGCCGTACGCCGGCGCGTGGATGAATTGCTGGAACGTGTGGGCCTTAGCTCCGAACACGCCACGCGTTATCCGCACGAGTTTTCCGGCGGCCAGCGCCAGCGTGTCTGCATTGCCCGTGCGCTCGCTTCCGATCCGAAGCTCATCATTGCCGATGAGGCGCTCTCGGCGCTCGATGTCTCCATTCAGGCGCAGATCATCAATCTGTTCATGGATTTGCAGGCCGAGCGCGGGCTCGCCTATCTCTTCATCAGCCATGACATGGCTGTCGTGGAAAAGATGAGCCACCGCGTCGCCGTGCTTTATCTTGGCCAGATCATGGAAATGGGCAGCCGCCGGCAGGTGTTCGAAACGCCGACGCATGATTATACCCGCCGTCTGCTTTCGGCCGTGCCGGTTGCCGATCCGACCATCGAGCGCCGCATCGCCATGATCGAGGGCGAAATACCCAATCCCGTGCGCCGTGTCGGCGACGAGCCGGCCATTCTCGCCCATGAGGAAATCAATCCGGGCCACTTCATCGCGAAGAGCGCCTGAATAACAACCAGAACTGCAACCATCTGAAGAGGAACAGGTAGATGACAATGATCAAGAAGGGGATGACGACAACGTTCGTCGCACTTGCCATGGCCGCCACGGCCTTCACCGCCGCACCGGCTTTCGCCACCGGCAAGATGACCATTTCCAGCCCGCAGGACCCCGGCAGCTGGGATCCGATCGACACCTTCCTCGTGCAGTGGGCGGCCGTCGCCACCAACATCTTCGATGGCCTGACCTATCGCGGCCCGGACCTGAAGGTTGTGCCCGGCCTTGCCGAATCCTGGGAAGAGCTGGATGAGGGCAAGCGCATCCGCTTCAAGCTGCGCCAGAACGTCAAGTTCCACAATGGCGAGCCCTTCAACGCCGCCGCCGTCAAGTTCACCTTCGAGCGCCTTCTCGGCGAACAGGGTGCCAAGGGCCCACAGCGCTCCAACTATGTCGCCATTGAAAGCGTCGATGTCATCGACGACTACACTGTCGACATGAAGCTGAAGGCGCCGGATCCGGTGCTGCTGACCAAGCTTGCCGGTTATGGCGGCATGATCGTGCCGCCGAAATACATTCAGGAAAAGGGCGAGGACAATTTCAACCTCAACCCCGTTGGCACCGGCGCATTCAAATTCGTTTCCTATGCACCGAAAAACAACATCAAGCTCGAAGCCAACCCGGATTACTGGGGCGGCGCGCCAAAACTCTCCGAGCTTGAATATCGCTTCATCGCTGAGCCCTCGACCGCCGTTGCCGAACTTCAGGCCGGCCGCGTCGATCTCGTCATTCCGCCGACCATTCCGATCGGCATGATCCCGGTCATCGAAGGCGATTCCAAGCTTCAGATCGTCAGCGTTCCCGGCCCGACGGTGGATGCGCTGCGTTTCAACACCCGTGACGGCATCACCGCCGATCCGAAGGTGCGCAAGGCCATCATCATGGCGGTCGACCGCGGCACGATCGTCAAGTCGATCCTCGCCGGTCAGGCATCGGAAATCGCCAGCTTCCAGAGCGCGCTGTCCTTCGGTTACGACGCCGATCTGAAACCGCTGCCTTACGATCCCGAAGGTGCAAAGAAGCTGCTCGCGGAAGCCGGCGTCAAGGCAGGCGCGGCGCTGCAGATCGATATCCGCGGCAATGACGCGACGATGAATGAAGTGGCGCAGGTCATTTCCAGCTATCTGTCCATGGTCGGCATCACCGCCACCATCAAGCCCTATGAAACCAACGTTCTGCTGAACGACATCATCCCGCAGGGTAAGACCGGCGCGATGTTCCAGCAGAAATGGGGCGGCTGGACCTTCGATTACGACAACACGGCCTATTCCATGTACCACTCGGGCGAAAAGTGGAACCCTTACGACAAGGACGAAAAGCTGGACAAGCTGCTGGAATCCCAGCGTCCGCTGACCGACCGTGCCGAGCGCGAAAAGATCCTCAAGGAAATCGGCAGCTATACCGCCGAACGCGCGCTGGAAATTCCGCTTTACAACACCAATGCCATTTACGGCATCAACAAGCGGGTCAAGGGTTTCGTCGCACCGCCGGATAACCGCCTGAAGCTGACCGACGTCACCGTCGAATAATCAGGCTGGTTTTCTGATCAACACACCTTGCCCGCCGCAATGCGGGCAAGGCCGGGTCTCTCTTCAAGGTAAAAAACGTGGCCGGTTTCCTCATCAAGCGATTGCTGCAGGCGATTTTTGTCGTCATCGCCATCACCCTTCTCGTTTCTTTCGCCATTCGCCTCACCGGCGATCCGGCTGTCACCATGTTCCAGGGCGGCGGCAGCATGACGGAAGACGATCTGGCGCGCATTCGCGCGGCGCTCGGCACCGACCGGCCGTTCTTCGTGCAATATTTCAGTTTCCTGAAGGGCCTCGTGACACTCGATTTCGGCCGCAGCTTCACCGGCAGCACGCCGGTTTCGCGCCTCATCGCCGATGCCCTGCCCGCCACGCTGCTGCTCGCCTTCATCTCCATGGCGGTGTCGATCGCGCTTTCCATTCCGCTCGGCATCAAGGCGGCGACCTCGCGCGGCAAGACGGCCGATCAGGTAATCCGCATCTTCTCGCTCGTCGGCCTGTCCTTCCCGAATTTCTGGCTGGCCACCATGCTGGTGCTGCTGTTCTCCATCACGCTCGGCTGGCTGCCGCCCAGCGGCATGGGCGGTTTTGCCAGCTACATCATGCCATCAGTGACCATGGGCGTTATCCTCACCGCCACCAATGTCCGCCTCGTGCGTACCGCCATGCTCGACACGCTGCGCTCGCAATATGTCATGGTGGCGCGCGCCAAGGGTCTGAGTGAAAGCAAGGTTCTCTACAAACACGCGCTGCGCAACTGCGCCATTCCGCTCATCACCTATTTCGGCCTGCAATTTGGCGGGCTGCTCGGCGGCATCGTCGTCATCGAGCGCGTCTTCAACTGGCCGGGCCTCGGCACGCTGGCTTTCGATGCGGTCGGGGCGCGCGATTATCCCGTGCTACAGGCCGTCATCACCGTGCTGTCGCTGATGATCGTCGGCATCAACCTTCTGGTCGATATCGCCTACGGGCTTGTCGATCCGCGCATCCGCACGGAGTAAGTGACGATGGCTGCCAAAACCTCGCGTCTCGCGCGCTTCACCAATCTCGAATTCGTCCTCGGCGCGTCGCTCACGACAATCATCTGCCTTGCCGTCCTCTTTTCCGACGTGCTGTTTCCGGGCGGAGCCGACAAGATCGACCTGATGGCGCGCCTTGCCAAGCCATTTGCCAATGCCGCCCATCCACTCGGCACCGATCCGCTTGGGCGTGATGTGCTTGCCCGCGTCGTCGCCGGCGGCAAGATTTCGCTGCTGGTCGGTTTCACCTCGGTCATCGGCGCCGTAGTCTTCGGCGTCGCCGTAGGTCTGGTCGCCGGTTATTACCGCGGTTTCTGGGATATGCTGGTCATGCGCTTTGCCGATATCCAGCTCGCCATGCCCTTCATCCTGCTCGCCATCACCTTCATCGCCATCGTCGGCGGCAGCCTTACCAACACCATCATCCTGCTGATCATCTCGCAATGGGTGCAATATGCCCGCCTCGTGCGCGGCTCGGTGCTGACACTGCGGGAGCGGGAATTCATTCTTTCCGCCCGCGCCATCGGCGTGAAGGACTGGCGCATCATTCTCCAGCACCTGCTGCCGAACCTCATCGGCCCCGTCATCGTGCTGATGACACTTAATGTCGCCAATAACATCCTGCTGGAAAGCAGCCTCACCTTCCTCGGCCTCGGCGTCGATCCGACCATTCCGAGCTGGGGCGGCATGCTGGCGGATGGCCGCACCTATCTGCAGACGGCATGGTGGGTCAGCGTCTTCCCCGGTCTTGCCATTCTGCTGACTGTGCTCGGCCTCAACCTTCTCGGCGACTGGCTGCGCGACAGCCTTGACCCCACCGGCAGAACCTCGAGGTAACCCAGATGAGCCAGATTTTCGAACAGACCTTCGAGCGTACTCTGGATGCCCTCGTCAGCCGCGCGACACCCGGCCAGTCCTTCGAGGCATGGACCTTTGATGACGCCAAAAGCCGCCGCGAGGCCGAAGAGAGGCTGAAGAAAAAGGGCGTCAGCGCCCGCATCCGCAGCGCCTATAAACCGCTTCTCTTCACCTTTCTGGAAGAGATCAATCTGGATGGCGTTGATACCATCGAGGTGCGTTACCCCGTGCACGCCAACGCCCCCGCCAACCGCTTCCGGCTGGAGGCCTATCCGCTGGCGTCACTGGTGGGCGATGCGAAGATCGATTTCATCGCCCGCGACGACGACGCCTTCCATTACGACGTGGCACTGAGCCGTAACGGCAAGCAGGAAACCCTGAAGGTTCTAGCCCCAAACCGGGTTCATACCGATATCGTCGGGGAAACCAATGTCTCTCCCACCGGCTGGTTCCGCGTTTCTGGTGAAGCAGGCGAACGGCTGGAGACGGATTACGAGCGGCTTTTCGAAGCGGCGATCCATGCCGTCGCCAACCACGATTGGGGCAATGAAGAGCCCTATTTCGAGGAACTGAACATCCGTGTCGCGCATCCCGCCGAAGATCTGCCGCTCTCCCTCGGCGATGAGGTCGTCAGCCTGCGAGAAGCCCTGCATGAGGATTTCTATTTCTCCCTGCTGGAATTCTTCCAGAAGAAGTCCGGCCGGCCACTCGGCGACCGGGGCCTGAAACCCGGCCAGATCGTGCCGGAGATCGCCAAAAGCCAAGGCCAAGTCTCCGTCCGCATCGAGACCCGTCCGCTCACCACCACCTTCCTTGATGGCCGCGAACAGCAGATCGATACCGCCCGCGAACCGGTCGCAGCAGACCAGCTAGCCAAACTGCTTTCGGAGATTGGCGGCGCGGCCTTCGAGGCCCGCTCCCGCTCCGGCCGCATCCTTGCCGCCCGTTATGTCGCCGGCAGCGATGCCGCCGTGATGGTGAGCGGCGGCCAGCACCCCAACGAGACGACAGGCATCGTCGGCGCAATCCGTGCGGCCCGCAAACTCGCTAAGCGGAAGGGCGCGCATTTCACCATCTCGCCGCTGGAAAACCCTGATGGTTACGCTTTGCACCAGCGGCTTCGCGTCGACAATCCCCGTCATATGCACCATGCGGCACGTTATACGGCGCTGGGCGACGATCTCGAATACCGCACGGCGGAAAATTCAGGCGCGCATCTGAACGAGAAGGAAATCCGCTTCAAGGCGCAGGAGATCAGCGGCGCCAGCCTGCATGTGAACCTGCACGGTTATCCCTCGCATGAATGGACCCGGCCTCTTTCCGGTTACGTGCCGCGCAATTTCGCCATGTGGACGTTACCCAAGGGTTTCTTCCTCATCATCCGCCACCATGCGGATTGGGAAAGTCAGGCGGAAGCCCTGCTCGACAAGGTGACCCGCCATCTCGGCGCCATTCCCGGCCTGCTCGACTACAACAACCGCCAGATCGCGCTTTATGAAATCCACGCCGGGGAAACCGGTTTCCGCATCATCAACGGCTTTCCGTGCCTGTCGTCCATCGACGACCGCCACACCGTGCCGATGACGCTGATTACCGAATATCCCGATGAAACGATCTATGGCAACGACTTCATCACCGGCCACACCGCACAGATGGAAACGGTGCTTTCGGCCTATGATGCCTGGCAGGAGATTCTCGTCAGGGAAGTGGCCTGATATTGCAGGCCGCCCTCGATGGGCGGCCTATTTTCCTGCCGTGCCGGCGAGTTTTTGGTCCCGCTGCTTCTGCAAAAGCCTCTTGCCCTTGCTCAGAATATGCATATTAGCGGCATCAAGCTTGTTGTACCCGGCTTGGATAATATCGAGATCGGCAACGTGACCGATTGCTGCCAGCTCATGCATCACGTCGCCAATAGCGACATCAACACTCGGCTTTTGCAGATTGACCACATCCTCCACCGCAGCGTGCATGCCTTGCCCGTCTCCGCCCATGACGCGATACAGCGCCAGCGCCTTGCGAAGAAATGCTTCGCGGCGCTCGATCTTGTTGTTGAGTATACTTTCGCCGACACGATCTCGCATCAACTCAACAACTCTATTTTGATATTCGCCCATCAGACACCGAATAAAGTTCACAATATGCTTCGCGAGACTACGAACAATCCCCTTAGAACTGGTTAAGGCATTGGTTCGTCTCCACACCGGCACTATCCCGCGTTGAGTTTGCGCGAAACTGTTCTCATCGACAAAACCCGCGCCTTTGCGACGGCGGTCGCAGCGTCCGCCATCATTCGGACATCGAGCCGAACCGAGGTGCGAAGGCCACCGGGGCTCATATGCCAGGGCGTGGCGAGCGATCGGCAGGAGAGAACAAACACGCGGGTATTGATAACCGTCAGGTTATCTATTACCCCCCTTATTTCATTTTACTTTGATATTCTTAATCATCAATCTGGCAAGTCTGGATCGGTGGATGGGAGCCACGGATCAACTGGGAGGAAACCATGAAATTTCGGATCACCGTCGCAATCGCGGCCATCTGCTTCAGCACTGCTGCCTATGCCGAGACGATCAAGGTCGGCGTGGTCGGTCCGTTCTCCGGCCCGTTTGCGCTGCAGGGCAAGAACTTCAAGGCCGGCATTGACGCCTGGTTTGCCCTTCACGGCAACAAGGTCGGCGATGACACGGTCGAGGTCGTCTATCGCGACGTGCCGCAGGCCGATCCCGCGCAGTCCAAGGCGCTGGCGCAGGAGCTGGTGGTGAAGGAAGGCGTGCAATATCTCGCCGGCTTCTATTTCACCCCTGACGCGATGGCCGTGACGCCGCTTTTGAAGCAGGGCAATGTGCCGATGGTCATCATGAATGCCGCCACTTCGGCCATCGTGACCAAGAGCCCCTATGTGGTGCGCACCTCGTTCACCACCTGGCAGACCTCCACCCCCATCGCCAAGGTGGCCTTTGACGGCGGCGTTAAGAAGGTCATTTCGTTGGTCAGCGATTACGGCCCTGGCGTCGATGCCGAAAACGCCTTCAAGGCCGCCTTTACCGCTGCCGGCGGCGAGGTGGTGGAAACCATCCGCATGCCACTTTCCACCAATGATTTCAGCCCCATCATGCAGCGCGTGAAGGATTCCGGCGCGCAGGGCGTCTTCGCCTTCCTGCCGTCGGGCCCGACGACGCTCGGCTTCGTCAAGGCCTTCAACGATAACGGCCTGAAATCTTCAGGCGTCAAGCTCTTCGCACCGGGTGACCTGACACAGGAATCCGACCTGCCCGCACTGGGCGAGGCCGCACTTGGCATGCAGACGACCTTCCATTACGCCGTCTCGCATGATTCCCCTGAGAACAAGACCTTCGTGGAAGCCGCTGCCAAGGCGATCGGCAATCCGAAGGAACTGTCCTTCCCTGCGGTCGGCGCCTTTGACGGCATGTATGTCATCAGCAAGATGATCGAGGCGACCGGCGGCAAACAGGATGCGGAAAAGGCGGTGGACGCGGTGAAGGGGCTGTCCTGGACAAGCCCGCGCGGTCCTGTCAGCATCGATCCGGAAAGCCGCCACATCACGCAGAACATCTATCTGCGCGAAGTGGCCAAGAGCGCTGACGGCACCTATTACAACAAGGAAGTCCAGACCTTCGAAAAGCAGGGCGATCCGGGTCTCGCCGCTGCGAAATAAAAGGCTGCTTTAGCGACGTTGTCGGGCCGCCAGAAGCGGCCCGTCTCCAGCCCGGATGGGCAGACAGCACCGGGAGGAGTTTTTCAGCATGCAGACGGTTTTCAGCATCCTCATCGATGCGCTTGCCTATGGCATGGTCCTGTTCATCATCTCCATCGGCCTTTCGGTCACGATGGGGCTGATGCGGGTGGTCAATCTGGCGCATGGCGCCTTCGCCATGATTGGCGGTTATCTCGCCTCCTATGCCGCCCATGGCCTCGGCCTTGGTTATGCGGCGGCGATCCTCGTCGCCATCGTCGGCACGATCGTCATCGCCATTCCGCTTGAGCGTTTCCTTTATCGCCGCATCTATGGCGCGCCTGAGCTGACGCAGGTGCTGATGACCATCGGCATCACCTTCTGCATCATCGGCATCGCCAATTTCGTCTTCGGACCCACTTTGAAGACCATTCCGCTGCCGCAGCAGCTCGCCGGCCCGACCGACCTCGGCTTCCGCACCATCGCCACCCACCGCATCTTCGCCATTGCCTGCGGGCTGGCCGTGGCCGGTGCGCTGTGGTTCACCTTCGAAAAGACCGCCTTCGGCATCAAGCTGCGGGCGGCGGTCGATAATGCCGCCATGGCCGCCGCACTCGGCGTGCGCACGGAAATCATCTATGCCGTCAGCTTCGCCATCGCCGTCGGCCTTGCCGCGATGGGCGGCGTCATCGGCGCGGAGCTGCTACCGGTCGAACCCTATTACGCGCTGCGCTACATGGTCACCTTCCTCGTGGTGGTCTCCGTCGGCGGCGCAGGCTCCATTCCCGGCGCGCTGATCGCCTGCCTGCTGCTCGGCGCGATCGATACGACCGGGCGGTATCTCGCCCCCGAATATGGCGAGTTCTTCTTTTATCTGGCGGTCATCGTGATCATCACCTTGTTCCCGCGCGGCCTTCTTGGAAGGGCGAAATGAGATGGCGGTGCTCATGAACGACGTGACTGAAACGGCAGATATCCCAAAGGCGCGCTCGCCCCTGCGTGCTATCGCGGGGCCGCTCCTCATCATCGCCGCAGCAATTGCCGGTTATTATCTCTTCCCTGACAATCTGGCGCTTCTGACCCGCATCATCGCCATTGCGCTTTTGGTGCTGTCGATCGATCTTGTCACCGGCTATTGCGGCGTTGCAACGCTTGGCCATGCCGCACTCTTCGGCGCCGGTGCCTATGCCGCCGGCATCGCCGCCGCACATTTCGAGATCACCGATCCGCTGCTGATGACCGTCATCGGCGCGGCAGCGGGCGGCGTGGCCGGGCTGCTTTCCGGCACGGTGCTGCTGCGCGCCCACGGTCTGCCGCAACTGGTGCTTTCCATCGCCGTCGTTCACCTGTTCCACGAGGCGGCCAACAAGGCGTCGGGCTGGACCGGCGGCAGCGACGGGCTATCAGGCGTTTCCCCAGACGCCCTGTTCGGCACCTTCGAATTCGATCTTTTCGGCCGCACCGCCTATGTTTACGGCGTCTGTCTGCTGCTCCTCGTCTTCCTCGCCCTCAGGGTCGTGGTGCACTCGCCCTTCGGCATGCTATGCCGCGGCGTCAAGCAGGACAGCATCCGCATTCAGGCCATGGGCGGCGCTGTCAACGGCACGATTTTGAAGATGTTCGTGATATCGGGCGTCGTCGCCGGCATTGGCGGCGCACTGAATGCCATTTCCACCCAGGTCGTCGGCCTCGACAGCCTCAGCTTCACGCTTTCGGCCGAAGCGCTGGTCATGCTGGTGCTCGGCGGCGCGGGTTCGCTTTACGGCGCGCTGATCGGCACCGTCACCTTCATGTGGTTCGAAGATGTCGTTTCCGCCGCCAATCCGTTCCACTGGCTCACCATTGTCGGTCTACTGCTGATTGCCGTCGTGCTCTTCGCACCACGCGGGCTTTACGGCGCGGGTGAACAGATCATCGCCCGCCTGCGGGGAGGTCGCACATGAGCGCCATTTTCGAAGTCTCCGGCCTGCAGAAGAATTTCGGCGGCCTCGTCGTCACCAACAACGTTTCGCTGTCGCTCTCGCCGGGAGACCGCACGGTGCTGATCGGCCCGAATGGCGCCGGCAAGACCACCTTCGTCAATCTCGTCACCGGCAATATCAAGCCTTCGGCCGGCACGGTGCGCATCGCCGGTGAGGACGTGACGGGCCTCAGCGCCAGCCAGCGGGTGAAGCGCGGCCTTGTGCGCTCCTTCCAGGTCACCCGGCTGTTTCAGGATATGACGCCGGAAGAACATGTGGCGCTGGCCATTCTCCAGCGCGAAGGCAAAACCGGCCGGATTTTCGGCCGTTATCGCGCCATGCCCTCGGTCATGAGCGAAGCCCACGATATTCTCGGTACGCTCGGCCTTCTGCCGCTTGCCGAAACAAGGGTGCGCGAAATCGCCTATGGTCAGCAGCGGCTGATCGAGATCGCGCTTGCCATGGCGCTTCGCCCGAAAATCCTGCTGCTCGACGAACCGGCTGCCGGCGTACCTTCCACGGAAACGGCGCGCATTGAACAGGCGCTCGACAGGCTCCCCGCCGACCTCGCCATATTGATGATCGAGCACGACATGGATCTGGTTTTCCGTTTCGCCAAACGCGTCGTGGTTCTGGCGGCCGGCGCCGTCATCTTCGACGGCTCGCCTGAAGACGTCACCAGCAATGCGGAAGTCCGCCAAGCTTATCTGGGAAGTTACGCCGATGCCCGCAGCGCCGCTTGAAATCGCCAATCTGACCGCCGGTTATGGCCCGACAAGGGTCATTGAGGGCCTGTCGCTTTCCGTGCCATCGGGCTCGCGTTTTGCCGTGCTCGGCCGCAACGGCGTCGGCAAGACCAGCCTCTTCGCCACGCTGGCCGGCCAGACGAAACGCTTTGCCGGCGATATCCGTATCGGCGGGCAGGACATCGCCGCCCTGCCGAGTGCTGCCCGCGCCAAAGCCGGCCTTGGTTATGTGCCGCAAACGCGGGATGTTTTCCCGACGCTGACCGTCGAGGAAAACCTCTTCGTCGGCCTCAAGACCCGGCCGAAATCGGCCATCGAAGAAGCCTACACCCTGTTTCCGCGCCTCAAAGAGCGCCGCCGCAATCTCGGCTCGCAACTTTCCGGGGGCGAACAGCAAATGCTCTCCACGGCCCGCACCATTCTCGGCCAGCCGCGCGTGCTGCTGCTTGACGAACCGCTTGAAGGCCTCGCCCCGGTCATCTGCGAAGAACTGATGGCCGCCTTCTCCAAGCTCGCCCAATCCGGCGAAATGACCATTCTTCTCATCGAACAGCGCATCCAGATGGCCATAGACTTCGCCGACCACGCCATCATCATGGAACGCGGCCGCATCGTCTGGGAAGGACCGTCGAGCGAGCTTTCTGAGAACCCTGGTATTATCGATACGCATCTCGGGGTTGGCGGGCTGCACTAAGCCCCCTCACCCTCATTCGTCGGCTTCCAAAAAACTCAATGGAATAAAAATTCCATTGGGGCTAAAGTGCACACGATTTCAGTCTGCACAAAGGAACGACAATGACGGCAATCGAGGCGCCAGATTCGGTGAAGGCTTTTGAGGAGCGGTTGCTCCAAGTGGCGGAGGGCCTGCCGAAGCGGTTGCGGCAATGCGCCGACTATGTCGCCTCCAATCAGGATCGCATCGCCGTTTCCACCGTCGCCGAAATGGCGGATGGCGCCGGCGTGCAGCCCTCGGCCTTCATGCGTTTCTGTCAGATCATGGGCTTTTCCGGCTTTTCGGAAATGCAGCGTCTGTTTCGTGATTCCTATGTCGGCGGCTGGCCGGATTATGCCACGCGACTCGACCACCTGCGTGAAAAGGGCGACGAGAGCGCCTCCGGTCTGCTGGCGGAATTCGTTGAAGCCGGCCGTTCTTCGCTCGAAATGCTGCTAAAATCGGTCGATACGAAGCAGCTTGACGAGGCGGTTTCAGCGCTCTCCAAGGCGCGGACCGTGCACATCATGGGCCTGCGCCGCTCATTCCCCATCGCCAGCTATCTGGCCTATGCCTTCGAGAAGATGAAGGTGCCGGCGGTGCTGCACAGCGCCGTTGGCGGGCTCAGCAATATCAGCGCCATCTCCCGCGACGACGCGTTGATCGCCATCACCTTCTCCCCCTATTCCACAGAGACGCTGGAACTGGCGGAAAACGCCCGCGCCAACGGTATTCCGGTCGTGGCGCTCTCCGATTCCGCCGTCAATCCGCTCCGAAAATCCGGCGCAACGCTGCTGACCGTCACCGAGATCGATTTCGGCGCATTCCGCTCGCTTTCGGCCACGCTCTGTCTCGCCATCACGCTGGCAGTTGCTGTGGGAACACGCAAGACGGCCTGAATATTTTTATTGAAAATGGAAAAAATAGAATTTATGATCCAAATCCATGAAACGGACATTCCACGACTGTCCGTCTCGTGACGGGACAAGTGAGCGGAGGAGGCTCACCGGAGCGGGATGGCAATGGCCGGCGGCATGGTTGCCTGATCCGCTCGACACACATGAGGCAGACCGCGCCAGCGTGCGGTGCTAAGGAGGAACCTTTTGAAAAAACTTGATCTTATCACGATCGGACGCTCGTCTGTCGACCTTTACGGTTCGCAGGTCGGCGGCCGTCTGGAGGACATGGCCTCCTTTGCCAAATATATTGGCGGCTCGCCCACCAATATCGCAGCCGGCGCTGCGCGCCTTGGATTGAACAGCGCCGTCATCACCCGTGTGGGTGACGAGCATATGGGCCGTTTCATCCGCGAACAGCTGGTGCGTGAAGGTGTGGACGTGCGCGGCGTGAAGACCGACCCGGAGCGGCTGACCGCGCTGGTGCTGCTCGGCATTCGCGACCAGAACCAGTTCCCGCTGATTTTCTATCGCGAAAACTGTGCCGACATGGCGCTCAGCGAAGAAGACATCGATCCCGCCTTCATCGCCGACGCCGGCTGCATCTGCGCCACCGGCACGCATCTGTCGCATCCGAAAACGGAAGCGGCCGTGCTGAAGGCGCTGAAACTCGCCCGTGAAAACGGTGCGAAGACCGCGCTCGATATCGATTACCGCCCCAATCTTTGGGGTGTGGCCGGCCATGGCGACGGTGAGAGCCGCTTCGTGGAATCGCAGAAGGTCACCGCCAAGCTGCAATCCACCCTGCATCTCTTCGATCTGATCGTCGGCACGGAAGAGGAATTCCACATTGCCGGCGGCTCCACCGATACGCTGGCGGCGTTGAAGGCCGTGCGCAAGGTTTCCAATGCGACGCTGGTGTGCAAGCGCGGGCCGATGGGTGCTTCGGTTTTCGCCGGCGATATTCCTGCCAGCCTTGATGATGGCGAGACTGGCGAAGGTTTCCCGATCGAGGTCTTCAACGTTCTCGGCGCCGGTGACGGCTTCATGGCCGGGCTGTTCCGCGGCTGGCTGCGCGGCGAGGACTGGCCGACGACTCTGAAATACGCCAATGCCTGCGGCGCTTTCGCCGTCTCCCGCCATGGCTGCACACCCGCCTATCCGAGCTGGGAAGAGCTGCAATATTTCTTCAAGGCAGGCATTCGCAACAAGGCGCTGCGCAAGGACGAGGCGCTGGAGCAGGTGCACTGGTCCACCAACCGCAAGGGTGAATGGGAGACGATGCGCGTCTTCGCCTTTGATCACCGCATGCAGCTGGAAGCCATCGCCGATGAGCTTGGCGTCAAGCACGAGCAGATCGGCGCTTTCAAGAAGCTCTGCCTTCAGGCTGCGCAGCAAGTTGCCGGTGGTGAGGCGGGATACGGCATTCTCTGCGATGGCCGCCTTGGCCGCGATGCGCTCTTTGCCGCCAGCGGTTCTGGCCTCTGGATTGGCCGCCCTGTGGAATGGCCGGGCTCGCGCCCGCTGACGCTGGAACCCGATCTCGGCAAGGATTTCGGCGGCCTGTCGGAATGGCCGCTCGAAAATGTCGTCAAGGTTCTCTGCTTCTATCACCCCGATGACACCGAAGAGATGCGCGCTGCGCAGGAAGAGACCGTGATGCGCCTGTTCGAGGCGGCACGGCGCAACCGGCTGGAAATGCTGCTGGAGGTCATTCCCTCCAAGGTCGGCCCGACCGACGATTTGACCGCCGCCCGCATCATCGAGCGTTTTTACGAGATTGGCGTTTACCCCGACTGGTGGAAGCTGGAGCCGATGAAGACCCGCGCCGCGTGGAAGAATGCCTGCGACGCCGTGCATCGTAACGATCCTTATGTGCGAGGCATCGTCGTTCTCGGTCTCGACGCCCCGCAAAGCGAGCTGGAGGAAAGCTTCCGCCTTGCGGCCGGTTTCGATCTGGTCAAAGGTTTCGCCGTTGGCCGCACGATCTTTGCGGACGCCGCCCGTGGCTGGCTTTCTGGCAAGACAACCGACGAGGAAGCGGTGAAGGATATGACGCAGCGTTACACCAGCCTGTGCCGTATTTGGGATGAGGCGCGCGCCAAAAAGGGAGAGGCAGCGTGAAAACAATCAGATTGACGGCTGCGCAGGCCATGGTTCGTTACCTGGCAGCGCAGATGAACGAGCATGGCGAAACCTATATTGCCGGCATGTGGGCCATTTTCGGTCATGGCAATGTCGCCGGCATCGGCGAAGCGCTTTATGGTATCCGCGACGAACTGCCGACCTATCGAGGCCAGAACGAGCAATCCATGGCCCACGCGGCCATTGCCTATTCAAAGCAACTGCGCCGCCGCCGCGCCATGGCGGTCACCTCCTCCATCGGCCCGGGTGCTGCAAACATGGTGACGGCGGCAGCCCTTGCCCATGTCAACCGCCTGCCAGTGCTGTTGATCCCCGGCGATGTCTTCGCCAATCGCGGCCCCGATCCCGTGCTGCAGCAGCTCGAAGATTTCGGCGATGGCACCATGACGGTGAATGACTGCTTCCGCCCGGTCAGCCGGTATTTCGACCGCATCATGCGGCCGGAGCAGTTGCTGACGGCGCTCCCCCGCGCCATGCGCACCATGACGGACCCGGCCGATTGCGGCCCCGTCACGCTCGCCTTCTGCCAGGATGTGCAGGCGGAAGCCTATGATTACCCCGAGAGTTTCTTCGAAAAGCGGGTCTGGCGCCAACGTCGTCCCGAGCCGGATGTCGTGGAATTCGAAGAGGCGGTCGCTACGCTCAAGGCAGCGAAGAACCCTATTATCGTCGCCGGCGGCGGCGTGCATTTTGCCGGCGCAACCGAGACGCTGAAGCGCTTTGCCGAAACCCACTCCATTCCCGTCGTCGAAACGCAGGCCGGCAAATCGGCGCTCGCATGGGATCATGATCTGAATTTCGGTCCCGTCGGCGTTACCGGTGCGGAAAGCGCCAATATCATCAGCGAAAAGGCCGATCTGGTCTTCGGCGTCGGCACCCGTTTTCAGGATTTCACCACGGGTTCCTGGGCGCTGTTCAAGAACCCGAACCGCAAGATCCTGGCGCTCAATGTCCAGCCATATGACAGCGCCAAGCATGATGCCATCAGCCTGACGGCGGATGCGAAGATCGGGCTTGAGAAACTCTCCGCAGCGCTTGGTAGCCACCGTTTTGCGGCACCGGATGCCGGTCTCAAGGCTGCATGGTTCGAAAAGGCCGATGCCGACACGGCGGCACCGGGCGAGGACAACGCCAACAGCCTGCCCACCGACATGCAGGTCATCGGCGCCGTGCAGCGCCAGTCGCGCGACAATACCGTCGTCATGTGCGCGGCGGGCACCATGCCGGGCGAGCTTCACCAGCTGTGGAAATCCAAGCTGCCCCTCTCCTATCACATGGAATACGGCTTCTCCTGCATGGGTTATGAAGTGGCCGGCGGTCTCGGCATCAAGATGGCGGAACCGGACCGGGACGTGATCGTCATGGTCGGCGACGGCTCCTACATGATGATGAATTCCGAGCTTGCCACATCGGTTGCCATGGGCGTCAAGATCACCCTCGTCATCACCGACAACAGGGGCTATGGCTGTATCAACCGCCTGCAGATGGAAACCGGCGGCGCGGAGTTCAACAATCTCTACGCCCATACCAACGTCAACCCGATCGCCATCGATTTCGTGGCCCATGCCGGTTCGATGGGCGCGGATGCGCGCAAGGTTTCCACCATAACCGAGCTGGAAGAGGCGCTCGCCGCCGCCCGCGCTTCCAGCCGCACCACCGTCATCGTCATCGATACCGACCCCTATCCGACCCCGCAGGCCGGTGGTCACTGGTGGGATGTCGCGGTGCCTGAAGTTTCCGACCGCGCCGAAATCGGCCCGGCCCGCGCCCGTTATGAAAACCATGTCAAGGAAAGACAGTAAGATGATCCGTTACGGCACCAACCCGATTGCCTGGTCCAACGACGACGACCGCACGCTCGGCGCGCATATCAGCTTGGAGCAATGCCTCGATGAAACCGCGAAGATCGGTTTCGACGGTATCGAGAAGGGGCACAAATTCCCGACGGAGCCGGAAGGCCTGAAAGGCGTGCTTTCGCCGCGCGGCCTCTCCTTCGTCTCCGGCTGGCATTCGCTGAACCTTCTGACTGACGACATCGAATCCGAGAAGAAGGCCATGCAGCCGGCGCTTGATCTCTTGAAGGCCATGGGCTCGAAGGTCATCATCGTCTGCGAGACCTCCAATGCCATTCACGGCGCTGATGACACAGCGCTGGTTGACCGTCCGCGCCTTGCGGCCGAGGACTGGGCGAAATTCGGCGCAGGTGTCGAGGCTCTTGCCGCCTTTGCCGCCGAGCAGGGCATCACCCTCGTTTATCACCACCACATGGGAACGGTGGTCGAGAGCGAAGACGAGATCGACCTCTTGATGAAGCATACCGGCCCGAAGACGCATCTGCTACTCGATACCGGCCATTGCCTGTTCGGCGGCGGCGATCCCGTGCGCGTCGCGCAGAAATATATGGGCCGCGTCGGCCATATCCATGCCAAGAACGTGCGTCCGGTCATTGCCGATCAGGTTCGGGGCGAGCGGCTCTCCTTCCTCGAAGGCGTTCGCCGCGGCGTGTTCACCGTGCCGGGCGACAGCGAAGGCGGCGTGAACTTCCCGCCCGTGCTGAAGGTGGCGGCCGAGCATGGCTATAACGGCTGGCTGGTGATCGAGGCGGAACAGGACCCTGACGTACGCAACCCGTTCGAATATCAGAGCCTTGGGCTGAAATCCCTGAAGGCTTTTGCGCGCGAGGCGGGGCTGGACAAGGCTGAGGCTGCTTGAACGGAATTGACGAACGGGCGCGGCCTTCCCCGCGCCCGTCGTACTGGCCTTGAGCCGGTATCCAGCCAGCCCCCGTCATTGGGCTGAAAAGACTCTCCCCGCCGCGCGGACGCGCGTCGGCTGACCCCCGGCTCAAGGCCGGGGTGACGAGACGGCAATAACCGACGAACGACTGACCAAAAAGGAACACCACCATGACCTCACTTCTGCGCAAGCCGGTCGCGACCAGCGGCAAGGTGCACGATATCACGCCCCAAAGCGCGGATTGGGGTTATGTCGGTTTCGGCCTTTACCGCCTGAAGCCGGGCGAAACCGCCGCTGAGAACACCGGCGATACCGAAGTCATCCTCGTGCTCGTCGAAGGCAAGGCGACGGTTTCCGCCGGGGGCAAGGACTTCGGCGAACTCGGCGACCGCTTGAACGTGTTCGAACGCAAGCCGCCGCATTGCGTTTATGTTCCGGCCGGCTCCGAATGGTCGCTGACGGCCACGAGTGACTGCACCGTCGGCGTCTGCACCGCACCCGGCGAAAAAGGCAGCCGCGAGGCGCAGCAGATCGGCCCGGCCGGCGTGCAGCTGACGGAACGCGGCAAGGGCGCCAATACGCGTTATATCTTCCCCATCGCCATGGAAGAGCGCGACGTGGCCGACAGCCTGCTGGTAACGGAAGTCTTCACGCCATCGGGCAACTGGTCGTCCTATCCGCCGCACCGGCATGACGAGGATAATTATCCTGACATGACCTATCTGGAAGAGACCTATTATCATCGCCTCAACCCGGCGCAGGGTTTCGGTTTCCAGCGCGTCTTCACCGAAGATGGCTCGCTTGATGAGACCATGGCCGTGTCTGACGGCGATGTCGTGCTGGTGCCCAAGGGCCACCACCCCTGTGGCGCGCCCTATGGTTACGAGATGTATTATCTGAACGTGATGGCGGGGCCGATGCGCAAATGGCGCTTCAAGAATCATCCCGATCACGACTGGATTTTCAAGCGCGACAATCCCTGACAGTTATATTTCACTTTAAAAATTTGGGAGGAGAGACCATGGCCGCTCTTGGCGTGGGCCTTATCGGCACGGGTTACATGGGTAAATGCCACGCGCTCGCGTGGAACAACGTCACGAGTGTCTTCGGCGACGTGGAACGCCCCCGCCTCGTGACGCTGGCGGAAGTCAACCCGGAGCTGGCGGCGAAGAAAGCCGCTGAGTTCGGTTTTGCCCGCTCGACAGGCAACTGGCGCGACCTGCTGGCCGATCCCGAGATCGACGTGATCTCGGTCACCACACCCAACGCCTTCCACCCGGAAATGGCGATTGCCGCCCTTGAGGTCGGCAAGCATGTCTGGTGCGAAAAACCGATGGCGCCCGCCTTTGCAGATGCGGTGAAGATGCGCGATGCCGCCCGCCGGTCCGGCAAGGCGGCGGCGATGGGTTACAACTACATTCAGAACCCCGTCATCCGCCATATCCGCCGTCTGATCGACGAAGGCGCGATCGGCAATGTCTATCACGTCCGCGCCGAAATGGACGAGGACTTCATGGCCGACGCTACCCAGCCCTTCTACTGGAAGAGCGAGGCTTCTTCCGGTTATGGCGCGCTGGATGATTTTGCCGTGCACCCGCTGTCATTGCTCTACGCCCTGTTCGGCCACGCGCAAAGCGCCATCACCGACATGGTCAAACCTTATGAGACCCGTCCGCTTGCCGGCGGCGGCGAACGCGCTGTCGAGACGCATGATCTAGCCAGCGTTCTCCTGAAGCTCGAAGGCGGCATTTCCGCCGTGCTCATCGCCAACCGCTCCGCCTGGGGCCGCAAGGGCCGCATCGCCATCCAGATTTATGGCTCAACAGGCTCGATCCTGTTCGATCAGGAGCAGATGAACGAGTTCCAGCTCTACACCACGGACGGACGCCCGGAAGAGCAGGGTTTCAGAACCATCCTCACCGCCCCCCACCACAAGCCCTATGATCGCTTCATCCCCGCCCCCGGCCACGGCCTCGGCTTCAACGATCTGAAGGTGATCGAATGCCGGGAGCTGGTTGCGGCGATCGAGGGCAAGAAGGCCCATATCATCGATTTCGAGGAAGGGCTGAAGATCGAGCGCAGTATCCACGCCATGGCCCGATCCTTTGCCGAAGGGCGATGGGTGAGGACGGAGGAGATTGCGGAATAGGACGTCGACAAAGGGCGAAAACGTCTCTTCCGTCATGCCGGGCTTGATCCGGCATCCAGCCACGGCGCGTCTGCGCCGTGACATGAGTCTTTTATGATCAAAGACTTGATCATGCTAGACCCCGGATCAAGTCCGGGGTGACGGCGTGTGGCGGTAAGTTATTACCCCTTGACCGGCGTCTCCGGCACCGGCGTCAGCACCTTGCCATCCCTGAACCAGCCGAGAATATTATCCGCCACCAGATCGGCCATGGCGTTGCGCGTCGGGATCGAGGCGGAAGCGACATGCGGCAACAGGGAAACATTCGGCAGCGATAAAAATGCTTCCGGCACCTTCGGCTCGGCATAAAACACATCGAGACCGGCAGCACCCAACGCACCGCTCTCCAGCGCCTGCAGCAGCGCATCCTCATCGACGCTGGAGCCGCGGCCGACATTGATGAACACGCCCTGGGCCCCAAGCGCCGTCAGGATTTCGGTATTGATCGCTTTGTGGGTTTCCGGCGTGCCGGGCACGATGCAGATCAGAATATCGACGGCCTGCGCCATCTCCTTCAGCGAGCCGTAATAGGTGTAGGAGAGCTCATCGCGCTTGCTGCGGGTGTGGTAACCGATCTCAACCTTGAAGGGCTCGAGCCGCTTGGCGATTTCCTGGCCGATGCGGCCCATGCCGAAGAGACCAACCTTGCGGCCGCGCAGCGAAAACGGCGACAGCGCGAACGGGCCTTCGCCAACCCATTTGCCATCGCGCAACCACGTTTCGGCCTGATAGAGCCGGCGCACGGTGTTGATCAAAAGCGCAATCGTGGTATCGGCCACCTCGTCGTTCAGCACATCAGGCGTATTCGTCACCACGATGTTGCGCGTAGCGGCATGTCTGGCGTCAACGCCGTCATAACCCACGCCGAAATTGGCGATGATCTCGAGCTTCGGCAGCGCATCGATCCATTTGGCGTTGACGACGCCGGAAACGGCGATGGCATTGACGCGCTCCGCCGCACCATCAGGCAGAACCGGCTCGGCACCGGCAGGCACGGCCACTATCTCAACCTTGCCTTCGAGGCGCTCGAGAACGCGCGGGTTTATCTTGCCGGGAACGAGAACAACGGCCTTTTTGTCAGACATGAGCGGATATTCCTCCTGATAACATTCCAATAGCCGGAGCGGGTTTCAGGCGAACCTTTCGCCATCCCACTCCCCTGGGCGGGGATCTTTTCAAACAACGGCGGCCGTGAAAAGGGCAATAAGGGGATGCTATGGGGGCAGACGGAAGTTTCATGCCGATTTTTTTGCGCCCCATTTCCGTCATGCCGGACTGGATCCGGCATCCAGCCAGCCCAAGTCCTGGGGCTGAGAGAGTCTTTTTCACCGCGTGGACACGCGGTGGCTGGATTCCGGCTCAAGGCCGGAATGACGGAAGAAGGAAACGTCGCGAACAACCAGAAACATGCAGCCTGCCGCATCCATGCTCCCGGGCGATGTACTCAAACCCGCGGCCGCACCGGCCCGGTCGATTGCCGGATACGCATTTCCGGCTTGATGAGGTGAATGCCGTCAGGCTCATGGCTGCCCGCCAGCCTGTCCAGCAGCGCGCGGGCCGCGAGACGCCCCACCTCGGCCTGACCGTTGGAAACCGTGGTCAGAGCCGGCGTGGCAATCGCCGCCTCTTCCAGATCGTCGTAGCCGGTGACGGAAATATCCACACCCGGCACCAGGCCAGCGCGGGAAATGCCGTTCATGAGACCGATGGCGACGAGATCGTTCCAGCAGACGGCGGCAGTCGGCTTCTGCGGCAGTGAGAGGAAATGCACGGCGGCCTCGAAACCGCCCTGCTTGGAACGGGGGCCAGGAATGCGCAGGTTCGGATCCACTTCGATGCCGGCCTTGCGCAGCGCGTTGACATAACCCTGGTAACGGTCGCGCCCCGTCGAGGTCTGGTCGGTGCCACCAACCATGGCGATGGTGCGGTGGCCGAGGCTGATCAGATGGTTGGTGGCAAGCGAAATGCCGTAGCTGTCGTCACCGCGATAGGTCGGCATGTCGACGCCGTCCATGGAGCGGGCCACGAGGATGGCGGGCATGCCGTTTTCTTCGGCCAGCGTCATATCTTCGATCGGCGTGCCGATCGCCGGCGACATGATGATTCCATCAGAGCCGAGCTGCAGCAGCGTTTCGATGAAGGTGCGCTGTTTTTCCACCGAATCATAGTGGTTGGAAAGAATGAAGGTCTGGCGGCTGCGGTCCAGCTCGCTTTCAATGGCTTTCAGGATTTCGCCGTAAAAGGGGTTCATCACATCGTGGAACACCACGCCGACAATGCCGGAGCGCGAAGTGCGCAGGCTGGCGGCGCGGCGGTTGTAGATATAACCCAGCGCCCGCGCCTGTTCCTTGATCTTGTCGCGTGTATCGGAAGCAACCAGCGGACTGTCGCGCAATGCCAGCGAAATGGTGGCGGTCGAAAGACCAAGACTTTCGGCAATCGTCGACAGTTTAACCTTTTGTGCCATGGCATTCCTCCCCAAACGCATGTCAGCGACGGATGTCCCTGTTTAAATCGCAATTAAACAATTTAAACAAAATCCGCAACCTGTTTAAGGAATATCCATAAAAACAGAGGGCACGTTTAAAAATTTCAACAAATTATTGAAGATTGGCGTCGATTGCCTTGAGAAGTTTAACAACGTTGCGAATATCCTTGGCCGAAAGCCCCTCTATGGCGCGCGCTCCGCAATCCGCTATTGATGTGTTGATGTGCTCGACGCTCTTCAGGCCTGTTTCCGTCAGCTTCACGAGCGTCACACGGCCATCTTCGTCGTCGCCGCTGCGTTCCACGAAACCTTGGGCCTCCATGCGGCCGATGGTGCGCGTCATGGTTGGCGCCTTGACGCCGAGTTTCTGGGCGATCTGCCCCGGCGTCAGGCTGCCTTCCTGCGCCAGCGCCAGGATGACGCCGTCTTGGCCCGCATAAAGCCCGCTTTCGGAAAGGCTGTGGCTCAGCGCCGTGCGCATGGAGCGGGCGGCTTGGGTGATGGATTGCGCCAGTTCCTCCGGGTTGAAATTCTCATCCCTTTTTTTGACGTCCTTTACCTTCTTGCTGCCCTTTTCCTTCTTGGCGCTTTTGTCCTTATGCCCGGATTTGTCCTTGCTCATATGCGAGTGCCTTTTACCCTGTGGCGGAACCGATATATGTTGCTGGAAATCCTTACCGAATGCACGCGCGGACTGCCAGATGCCAAACTCATACACGCATTATCACGACGAAAACGTAACAGACCCTCATCTTCACGCAACAGGTGCAATTTCTGTCCTGCCGCTCGGAGCGCAAGAACAGCATGGCCCTCACCTGCCCTTCGAGACCGATACGCTGATTGCGGCGGGCATCGTCTCGCGCCTCGCCGCCGTTTTGCCGGCGCATCTGCCGGTCTCCTTCCTGCCGGTGGAGCCCGTCGGTTATTCAATCGAGCACATGGATGTTCCCGGCACGAAGACCCTGCGTTATGACGAGGCCATCGAGCGCTGGCTCGGCATTGCGAAGGCGGAATATGAAAAAGGCGTGCGCAAATTCGTGATGCTGAACGCCCATGGCGGCAATTCACCGCTGATGACCATCGTCGCCACCGAGGCCCGCGCCCGCTTCGGCATGCTGGCGGTCGCCACCAGCTGGACCCGTTTCGGCATGCCGGCCGATATCGTGAGGTCGGAGGACAAGGCGGTCGATATCCATGGCGGCGATATCGAAACCTCCGTCATGCTGGCGCTTCATCCCGAATTTGTGGCGATGGAAAAGGCCGCGAATTTCCCCTCGCGCCAGAGCGATTTCGCGCAGCGCTTCAGCCATCTGCGCGCCTATGGCCCCCACGCCTTCGGCTGGCTGATGAGCGATCTCAACCCTGACGGCGTTGCCGGAAACGCCGCCGCCGCCTCTGCGGAAAAGGGCGAAAGGCTCATTTCCCACGCGGTCAACGGCCTTGTCGAACTGCTTGAAGATGTCCACGCTTTTGACATAACGTTATTTCATAACAAAATTTGAGCCACTTGGCCGGATTCGGCCAAAATCTCTTTGAACTGCCCTGATATCGCGCCTATATGGACGACGACACTTCTCCTTAAGGCCGCAACCGGCCTTGCTCCACACGAGGTTTCCATGACCGAAACAGCAACAGCCAAGCCCATTCCAGTCACCGTCCTGACGGGATATCTCGGCGCCGGCAAGACGACGCTTCTCAACCGCATTCTCTCCGAGAACCACGGCAAGAAATACGCTGTCATCGTCAATGAATTCGGCGAGATCGGCATCGACAACGATCTGATCGTCGAATCCGATGAGGAAATCTACGAAATGAACAATGGTTGCGTGTGCTGCACGGTGCGCGGTGACCTTATCCGCGTCGTGGAAGGCTTGATGCGCCGTCCCGGCCGTTTCGACGGCATTATCGTCGAGACGACAGGCCTTGCCGACCCGGTGCCCGTCGCCCAGACCTTCTTCATGGATGACGATGTGCGTGCCAAGACCGAGCTTGATGCCGTCGTTGCCCTCGTCGATGCCAAGCACCTGCCGCTGCGCCTGAAGGACAGCCGCGAGGCCGAAGACCAGATCGCCTTTGCCGATGTCGTCGTCGTCAACAAGACCGACCTCGTTTCGCCTGAGGAAGTGGCCCGCATCGAAGATATCGTGCGCGCCATCAATCCTTCAGCCCGCATCTACAAGACCACCCGTTCCGGCGTCGATCTGGCACGGGTTCTCGATCAGGGCGCCTTCAATCTGGAACGTGCGCTCGAAAACGACCCGCATTTCCTCGAGCACGGCCATGAAGATCATGCCTGCGGCCCCGATTGCGACCATCATCACCACGATCACGGCCATGACCACCATCATCATGATCACGATCACGGGCATCATCACCACCATCATGATCATGGCCACGATCACCACCATGGCGCGGTCTCCCCGATCCATGACGTCACTGTGCAATCTGTTTCGCTGCGCGGCGGCGAGATGAACCCCGAGCGGTTCTTCCCTTGGATCCAGAAGGTCACCCAGACCGACGGCCCGAACATTCTGCGCCTCAAGGGCATCATCGCCTTCAAGGGCGATGCGGAACGTTACGTGGTGCAGGGCGTGCACATGATCATCGAGGGCGATCACCAGCGCCCCTGGAAGGAAGACGAAAAGCGCGAAAGCCGCCTCGTCTTCATCGGCCGCGAACTGGACCGCGAGAAGCTGGAAAAGAGCTTCAACGCCTGCCTCGCGACGGCCTGATCCTCGTCCCTCCATCACCCCGGTCTTGAGCCGGGGTGATGCTGCGGCGCATCCGTATCGTGAGCGATAAGCATTTTCCAATCAATGGCTTGATCGTTCCAGCTTCTGGCTAATCGCCGGAATGACGGATAAGACTTACGACTCGACGGGCGCAAACAATCCTCATAGAACTATGGCGACCGCCGGGCCGGCGCGTCGTCGTCCCATCAGACACACATACGAAAGACCGATGCCCCATGCCGACTGTTGCCCCGCTTGATATCGAAGGCCATGTGGTCTCGACCCATTTTCTCGGTGACATTCCGCTGTTTGCCACCGCTGCCGGCACCATTCATCGGCTGGATGGCGGCGAGAAGGTGACTGAGGCGCATGACGGGCTTTTGACCTGCGTGCGTGACCCCTATAGCGCCACGCTGCTTTCCGGCGGCGAAGACGGGCGCGTTCTGCGCATCGGCCATGATGGCAGCATCAGCGAAATCGCCAATGTGCCGCGCAAATGGGTGAGCGTGGTTGCCGGCGGGCCGCAGAAGGCGGTTGCTTATGGCGTCGGCAAGTCCAGCTTCGTGCGGCTTTCTGACGGCACGGTCAAGGAATTCAAGGAAGAGCGCACAGTGGAGGCGATCGCCTTTGCGCCGAAGGGCCTGCGCATTGCCGTTGCCCGTTATAACGGCGTGACACTCCACTGGGTGGCAACCGCGGGCGATCCCGTCGATCTCGAATGGAAGGGTGCGCATAACGGCGTCACCTTCTCGCCCGACGGCAAGTTCCTGGTCACCACCATGCAGGAAAACGCCCTGCATGGCTGGAAGATGGAAGCCACCAAAGGCGGCATGGAAGCGCGCCACATGCGCATGACGGGTTATCCCGCCAAGGTCAAATCCGTGTCCTGGTCGGCAAAGGGCAAATGGCTCGCCTCTTCGGGCGCGCCGGCCGCCATCGTCTGGCCGTTCTCCGGCAAGGATGGCCCGATGGGCAAGGCCCCGGAAGAACTCGGCAGCCGCGCCAACATCATGGCCACCAATGTCGCCTTCCACCCCGTTGAAGACGTGCTCGCCATCGGCTTCATCGACGGCATGATCCTCGGCGTGCGGCTCGCGGACGGCAAGGAAGCCCTGCTGCGCCGCCCCGGCAAGGGCGCGATCACAGCCATGGACTGGAGCGCCACCGGCAATCTGCTCGCCTTTGCCTCGGAAGCGGGCGATTGCGGGATTATTGATATTTCGGCCTGAAGGCCGCGATAACCCTCATTCCTGTCCTCAATACAGGAATGAGGTTGTGCGGGCTGAAGGCCAGATGAATCCACCTCACTTCCGCCGGAATACCCTATTCCGCCACCTGCCGCCGCGTCAAAAAGAGCAGTAGCAGCGCCGCACCGGCGCCGGCGGAAGCCAGCCGGATCGAGGTGCCGAAGCTTGCATATTGCGATACGAACCCCATCAGCGGCACGGCAAAAAGTGCCGCAAGAAAGATCGAATTCATGTAGAGCGCCGTCGCCCGCGCAGTGCGTCCTCGGGCAAAGCCCTGCACGAAGGTGAGGCAGGTGCCGGCGAAAAGGCCGTAATAGGCCCCTTCGATCGCAGCACCGACCAGCATGGCCGGCAGAGTTTTTACCGAAGCAATGATGTTGAAGGCGATGATCGCCGTCACCGCCGCACCGCTCAGAAGCAGCCGTGCGCTGACCCGGCGCATGATGCGCGGTGCAAGCAGGATAAGCAGGACTTCCATGGCGCATTTGACGCTGAGCGACAGGCCCGGCGCATAATCCGGCAGGCCCACCTCACGCACCAGAAACACCGGTAAAGCCGAGGCGCACAGCGCATGGGCAAAGGACATGCAGAAACTCGCCGCCGCCGCCATCAGCAGCGGCAGGTTGGGCGCGCCCTCTCCAGTCCCTTCATTGCGCCGCTCCATCGGGCAGGTCTGGCTGCGCGGCACGATGGCCAGCGCGAGCGCGCCCCAGATGGCCGCCATCAGCATCGCATTCACGAATACGGCCTTTGCGCCGGCAAAATCGACGATCAGAAAGGCGGCGGCCGGCAACAGCATCCATGCCAGCGACACCATCATTCTGAGGAAAGCATTATAAGCGATGGTATCGAGCGCCTCGACCCGTCCGTGATAACGCCCATAACTGAAGACAAGCGTTGTGGCCGCGTTGGAAAGCCCCATACCCGTCGCGGTTACCGCCACCAGCAGCGCCAGATGCCCGAAACTGGCGGCAGCCGCTGCCACAAAGGCCCCGGCGACGGACAGCAGCAGCAACGGCCTAACCCGCACACCGGCATCCACCCGCTCGCCATAGATGCGGCTGGCGATGATCGAGGCGAGCGCCGCCGTCACGCTATAAAGACCGAGCGTAGCCGGCGGATGGCCAAGCACCTGTATGATGTAGAAACCGATAAACGGCACAATGGCGGCATTGGTGCTGCCGGCGATGAAAACCAGCAGCGCGATCAAATAGGCCTGACGATCAAAAGCGCCCGGCGACGTGCTTTTCTGTAGCATGGGAATCGACTGGAGACTGGGCAGCGGGAGTGGATTGGAGCCACCATCACATCAAAAGGGTGTGCTGTTCAAGCCCAGCCGGAAGGCGTTGTGTGTTTTCGTTCCCTGCGAAGCAGGGTCGCGCACCTGTGCTGCGCACCCCACCCATCGCAGAAGGTCTCCGTTCCTCGAAAAACTATTGTCTTGGCCGTTCAAAAATACCAGCCCGGGAATAGCCTCTTTACCGGGCTGGTTGTTATCCATATTGATGCCAGAGCCTCGCAGACGCCGGGGAGGTCCTGCCCGTAATCTGCAATGACGAACAGCTGATCAGAACTTCACGCCAAGGCCGACGTTGACAACATGGTCGCTAAGACCGCCGCGGAAAGATTCGCCGGCAATTGTGTAAGTCTCTTTGCCAAAGTCGTTATAGCGATATTCCAACCGACCAAAGACATTATCGGTGAAGGCATAGTCCACACCTGCGCCAACAGTCCAGCCGTGAAGTACCCTGCTGCTTTTGCCGAATGCGTCGCTCTTCACTTCGCTATCCGTCGCCGTGTAACCACCTGCAGTGTAAATCAGGGCACGGTCGAAGGCATAGCCCGCACGCAAGCGAACCGAACCGTTTAGACCCGCGGATACTTTATCACCATCAACGGTTTTGTTGCCCCAAGCGTAACCGACATCGGCCTCACCGCCAAGAATGACGGACGGGGCTACCTCGAAGTTATAACCGGTAAAGCCTGCAAAACGCCCACCGTTGAAGTTTCCTTTAACGGTTTCGCCATCGACTGACGCCGTTACGCGCTCCCAGCCATAGCCACCCGAAACACCAGCATAAAAGCCGCCCCAGGAGAAGGCAGGTGCAACATCTTCGACGACCGGCGCAGCCGGAACATCGCTCACGGCGTCAGCGGCAACGGCTATGCTGGAAAGAACGCCGAGCGCGGCGAGGGCGAGAAATGATTGTTTCAACATAAATAGCTCCTTGAAAACCTCTTACCGCCGAAATGCGGACCGTGAACATACCCGCCACCGAAAGTACAATCGAAAATGGCGAGTCCGAGACACGCGCTAATTGAAACAATCATAAGTTAAAATCAAGTAACAAAAACGGACCAATTAAAGTATTTTTAAATAAAAATTCCATATACATCTCATATTTTCATTTATTTAAAATAAATAAATTAGTATATATAAATATAACTACAAAGATAAGCAGCATTACTTGATCGGTAAGCACACGAAACTGCTATGGGTTCGGAATGAAAATCTCCCACTCCCCGATGATACTGAACAAAAAAAGGGAGCCCAAAGGCCCCCTTTCAGTCATGCGATGCGCCGTTTGTTATTGCCGGCAGCGCCATGCGCCATACATGCGCAACTCGGGTCTTTGCCGGTCCATGTGCTGCGCGCACCGTCTGTGTCGAAAATCCCTGTCGATTTCCGAGCCATTGCTTCAGAGCGGGATGGCGAAAGCCTGGGGTTTCGCGATCCCTTTCTTCGTCCCTCAGTGCCGGCGCTTCTTGCCGCCGTCATTCTTGTTGTCGATGACATCGACGGACGTCTTGTTGCCGTTCAGCAGGCCGTTCAGGATGCCGGTCTTGTTGCCGTTCAGAATCCCGTTATTGGACAGGATACCGTTGACCCCGAGATCGATGCTCGGCGAGACGACGACAAGGGCGCCGCCCTTGTTGCTGTTACCCGACAGGATGCCACCCAGAAGACCGCCCGCATTGGCCTGACCAACGGAAGCGACAGTAAGAATAGCGGCGACACAAGCAAATTTAGCAATCATTTCTCTCTCCTCTTATGTTTGATCACGCCATCTGGCGTAACTGAACTGTATATTTAGAGGATTCTAATTCAAGCAAAGGCTAATATTACAATAAATAATTAACTTTAATACTGGTGATTTTAATAGAATTTTACATATCAAGCTTTCTCTTCCCCTGCCTCCATTTCAGCATCGATGCCCTGCAGCGGCGTTACAACAGTAAAACGGCGCAAGACACTTTATTAACCATCCAAATATAAGATATTGCTTAATTAGAGACCGGAGATGCGAATGCGGCTGGGGGGATATATCGCGCTTGTTCTCGGGCTTACCTGCGCCCCCGGTGCGCGGGCGGGTGAAAGCGCCGATGAGCATAATGTCACCTACAAGTCCGGCATCGCCTATGACAGCAATTATTTCGCCGACACCAATCGGTTGAGCGCAATTTCGCTGCGCGCCGGCCTGGGGCTCAATGGCAAGGTCGTGCTTGAGGGTGCGGAGCTGCGTTATTCGCTCGAGCATGAAGAGGTCCGCCTCCCCCGCTATAGCTTCGCCAATGAACACAACACCATCGCGGCACTGGGGCTGACGAAACGCTTTTCCGACAAGCTGGAATGGGCCGTCGAGCTGCGCGGCACCCGCAGCGATGCGGGCGATATATTCCTGCATCTGCCGGAAGAAGACATCGGTTACCGGCGGCTGGATCACAAGCTGGAAGCCTCTTCCCAGCTCGGCATCCTCGCTCTCGGCGGCAAGAACACGCTGACGGCAAGTTATGCCAGCCTGATGAAAGGCAAGGCGCGGTTCCGCCCGGCATATTTCATGCCCACCCGCTTGGAAGCGAACGAGGCGCTTTTATCGCTGAAGGCCGAACATGTGCGCCCGCTCGCCGGCGGCGAAGCCGGACTGACCATTGCCTATGACCGCATTCTCGTGCCGGAAGGCCAGCAGGAAAGATATGAGCGCTTCCCGGCCAATACGCTGCGTGGCTCGCTGGCCTATGGCTATAAGTTCTCCGAACGTTTCGCGGTTCTGGCCGAGGCGGGTCTCACCAGCATCTCCGGCGACGAGATAAGCGACAAGGTGAAACGCACCCGGCCTTATCTGCGCGCCGAAGCGGAGATGAAAGCCTCGGAACGCCTCGCCTTCGGCGTCGGTTACTCGCAGGATTATGCGCTTTTTGATCCGGACGATTCCATCGCCGAATTTCACCGCCGCTGGCAGCTCGTCATGAAAAGCAGGCTCACCGAAAAAGTGGGGCTCGATCTTGCCCTGCGGCGCGTTCAGAAAGACTGGATCTACTACAATTACGACAGCAGCGAGCGCAGGCTGGTGGCAACGCTGACCTTTGATACCGGCAAGAACAGCAAGCTCGAACTGGAATTCAATCGCCTGCTGCATGGCGAGCGCGATACCGACCTTGCTTATGACGGCTCCAGCATCACATCGCGTTTCAGCGGCACCTTCTGACATCTCTCGGGAGCCGCGCGGGATCAGGTCGAAATTCGGTCCCAATTTCTGCTAGAGTCGTGCCTTCGAGATTCGAAGGCGGGACAGACCGGATAATGAACAGACGACTATTGCTCCTTGCGGCTGGCCTGACTTCCATTCCCCTGGCCGCCTCGGCCCATCCGCACATCTTTGCGGAAGCCCGCATGGAAGTTGTCGAGGGGCCGAACGGCACCATCCAGGAAGTGCGTAATATCTGGCGTTTCGACGAGATGTTCTCGGCAAGCGTGGTGATGGACTACGACAAGAACAGCGACCTTAAGCTGGACAAGGACGAACTGGCCGAAATCGGCAATACGGTCAAGGAATCGCTTGCTGAATACTCCTATTACACCTTCATCACCGCCAACGGGAAACCGGTCGAATTTGGGAAACCTGACGCCATTCATGTGGACTATAAGGATCAGCAGATCCTGATGTTCTTCTCGGTAAAGCCGACCAAGCCTCTGGCCATCAAGGGCAAGCTCAGTTTCGGCGCCTGGGATCCGACCATGTATACGGCGATCGATTTTGCCAAGGACGGCGATATCGCGACGCAGGGCAAGGATCTGAATGCCTGCAAGCACCATATCGTGCGCCCCGATCCCGACGAGGTGATCTCGCAGAACCAGAGTTCGCTCACCGACGCCTTCTTCAACGATCCGACCGGCACCGACATGACCAAGCTCTTCGCCACCCGGCTGGAGATATCATGCTGAGCCGCAGGGCAAGCCTTGCCGCCGTCGCCATCGGCCTCATCGCGGTGGCCGACGCGGCCCATGCGCAGTCCCCGCTCGGCATCGGTTCGGCCGAACCGTCTTTTTCCGTCGGTGGACCTTTTGCACCGCTGATGCAGTGGATCAACGTGCACCAGCAGATGTTCTACCGGGCGCTGACCGGCGCGCTGAAGGCCATGCGTGAGGATGGCTGGGCGCTCGGTTCGCTGATCGGCCTCTCCTTTGCTTATGGCGTGTTCCATGCCGCTGGCCCCGGCCACGGCAAGGCGGTCATCTCGTCTTATATGATCGCCAATGAAACGCAGCTGAGACGCGGCATACTGATTTCCTTCGTTTCGGCGCTCATTCAGGGTTTGATGGCCATCGGCCTTGTGGGCGCGGCATGGCTGGTGCTGCGCGGCACCTCCATCACCATGACCAAGGCGACGCAGGCGATGGAGATCGCAAGCTTCGCCATGGTGGCGTTGTTCGGCGCCTGGCTGCTGGTGCGAAAGCTCTGGTCGCTGCGTATCCGGCGCGAACCGGTTCCCGTCTTCGCCACGGCGGGCGAGACCGCCATGGCCCGAACCACCGGCATGGGCACGGGGCTGCGTTTCCAGGGCAAACCGGTTTTCGCAGATCACGACCATAACGGCACCGGCGATCTCTGCACCGCCTGCGGAAAGTCGCACGCGCCTGACCCCATGCTGTTAAAGGGCAAAAATTTCAGCCTGCACGAGGCATGGTCGGCCATCATCGCCGTCGGGCTCAGGCCCTGCTCGGGTGCGATCATCGTCATGAGCTTTGCGCTTTTGAACGGGCTTTATCTCGGCGGCGTGCTTTCCGTGCTCGCCATGTCGCTCGGCACCGCCATCACGGTATCGGCTCTCGCCATCATGGCCGTTTCCGCCAAGGGGCTTGCCGTGCGCTTCGCCGGTCCCGGCAGCCGCAAGGCCGCCGGTATCAGCCACGCGATCGAAATCGCCGGCGCGCTTTTCGTGCTGATCATGGGGCTGTTACTGCTCGGCGCGTCGCTTCAGTTCTGAAGCATTTTAGTGCTCTACCCGTCGCGGCGGCGCTGGTAACGGGCGCGCAGCCAGAACAGCAGGAAAAAACACAGCACGGCCACCGTGCCGAAGCCGGCTGCAAGCCAGGGCGAATAATCACCCAGCCACAACATGATCTTCGGCATGACGAAGAAGACGATCCCGAAGCCGATGATGATGAGGGCGGCGGCGATGGCCGGCGACCAATCCTTCTTGCCCTTGGTCGGCTTTGCAGATGTCGGCTTCTCAGGCGCTGGCATCGGTCAGCTCCGCGCGGATATCCTCAAGCTTGCGCTTTTGGTTGCCATCGGCCGCAAAATTGTCAGGCGAAAGCCAGGCTTCGAAGGCCTTGCCGATCAGCGGCCATTCGCCGTCGATCATCGAGAACCACGCCGTATCCCGGTTTTTACCCTTCGAGACCATATGCTGGCGGAAAACGCCCTCGAAAGTGAAACCATAGCGTTTCGCGGTGATCTTGGAAGGCTCGTTTTCATTGTGGCATTTCCACTCGTAACGGCGATACCCCAGATCCTCGAACACATGTTTCGCCATCAGGTAATGCGCCTCCGTCGCGAGCGGCGAGCGCTTCATCTTCGCGCCGTGGGCAACGGAACCGACTTCGACCGCGCCATTGGCGGGATCGGGCCGCATGTAGCTCGCCATACCGACGACCTCGCCGGTGGCATTTTCGATGAAGATCAGCGTGACCCAGTTGAGCTTTTCGCCCGCACCGATCAGCCAGTCACCAAAGGCTTCGGCATCGGGAAAGGCGCTTTGCGGGAAATATTTGAGCAGCGCATTCACGCCCTCGCCGCCGAGCGCGGCCCAGAGTTTTGCGAGATGTTTTTCGCTATCGAACGGCTCGGCGGTTACATAACGGCCCTTCAGCACTACCGGCTTGGGCGCCGGACATCCTCTAAAATCATTCAGATCGCGCATTCTCTTCCCCATTTGCTGGGAGAAGGATTAGGGCAAGCGGGGCGGGATGACAACAGTGGATATGGGGCATGAAGATGGCGTCAGAGCCTGTGGCTCACCCCCCTCTGCCCTGCCGGGCATCTCCCCCTCAAGGGGGGAGATCAGCCAGCAGGTAACGCTCGCTCACTCGCAACGTTGAGGATGGCCGAGAGCACGCCTCGGGTCGATCTCCCCCCTTGAGGGGGAGATGCCCGGCAGGGCAGAGGGGGGTGAACCCCAAACTCCGACTTACACCTTCGCCGCCACCACAGTCGCCTCAATATGATCCACCAGCGCATCCGGCAGCCCCAGACGCCCGGCGAGAAGATCAAGATATCCCCGCTCCGCCCGCGTATCCGCCTCAATGGCAAGCCGCGAAGCCGTGTAAAGCTCCACCTTCTGCTCTTCCGTCCGGGCAGCGGCCACCAGCGCGTCGATGTCGAGCGGATCGGCGAGTTCCTTTTCAAGGAACCGCTCGGCTTCGCTATCGAGGCCAGAGACCTGCACCTTGTCCATGATATTGGCGCGCTCCTTTTCATCGATGTGACCGTCGGCCTTGGCGGCAGCGATCATCGCCTGGATGAGCTTCAGCGCAAAATCATTGGAAAGGGCGGGCGATTGGGGATGGAAGGCGGAATCGGTGGGCGGGGCGAGAAGCTCCGGCTCGGGTTTCGGTGCAGCGTCCGGAGCCTGGCCGGACTTGTAATTCTTGTAGGCGAGATAACCGAGGCCTGCGATGGCAGCGACACCGCCGATGGTGGCGACATTGCCGGCGAGCTTGCGGCCAGTCTTGGTGCCGAAAATGGCGGCGGCGAGCGCTCCGGCCTTCATCGGATTGTTTTTGGCGATATCGGCGGCCTGCCCGGCTCTGTCACGGACGCTTCCCGAAAGGCCCGGCACCTGCGAGCCGAGGAATTGTTCAAGAAGCTTCTTGGCGTCGAACATCAAAATCTCCTGTAAGGGTCAAATCTACAGGGGAGATAGGAAGCCGTGGGCCGAATATAAATGTCAAACCCGCTCACGCCTTCGTGAACGGGTTTGACAGGATACAAATCAGCCGCGCAGGGCAGCCGCCTCGGCGGCAAGCTTGGTGATGCCTGCCCAGTCGCCGGTCGCCACCAGTTCGCGCGGGGCAACCCAGGAGCCGCCGACGCAGACGACGTTCGGCAGCGACAGGTAGTCATTGGCATTCTTCAGCGACACGCTGCCGGTCGGGCAGAATACCGTGCCGGCAAGCGGCGAAGACAGCGCCTTGAGGTAAGGCGCGCCGCCGGCCTGTTCGGCCGGAAAGAACTTCAGCACCTTGTAGCCCTCGTCGCGCAGCGCCATGACTTCGCTGGCGGTGGCCGCACCCGGAAGCAGCGGCACCTTGGAACCGCGCGCGGCTTCCAGCACGCTTTTGTTGATGCCGGGGCTAACGATGAAGGTGGAGCCGGCTTCGGCCGCCGCTTCAAAATCCTTGGCGTTCAGGATGGTGCCGGCACCGACATGGGCGCCTTCCACTTCCGCGGCAACCGCGCGGATGGCATCGAGCGCCGCCGGTGTGCGCATGGTGATCTCGATTGCCTTCAGGCCGCCTGCGACCAAAGCGCGCGCGAGCGGCACGGCGGAAGCGGCATCATCCACGATCAGCACCGGCACGACCGGCTGCAGTTTGAGGATGGAGAGAAGTTTTTCGGAATCCTGGGCCAAGACGAGCCTCCTTGCGCGATTGAAACGATTGAAATCCCGTTTACCGATTAGCCTGCCCCGGCTTTGATGTCGAGGCATGGCGGGGCCATTTTTTGTCCAGATACTTCAATCAATTCGCTTCTTCATGTCGTCCTCTTGCGATAATCTGGCCCCCCAGTTTGCGGAGACAGCATGGCCAAGGAAATCGAACGGAAGTTTCTTGTTGCAGGCGGTGAATGGCGCGATGAGGTGACGCATAGCATGGCTTTTCAGCAGGCATATGTCGCTTCGCTGGAAAATCGCTCGGTCCGGGTCAGGATCGTCGACGGGCGTGATGCGACACTGACCATCAAGATCGGCGCAAGCGCGCTTGTCCGCGATGAATATGAATATTCAATTCCCCTCAAAGACGCGGAAGAGCTGATGGCGAGCGCACCGGGCGTGGTGATCGAGAAGACGCGCCACACCGTGGACCATGGCGGTTTCACCTGGGAGGTGGATGTTTTCGAAGGAAAATATCGCGGCCTGGTCGTGGCGGAAGTCGAGATGAATGATGAGAACGCCACTCCCGATCTGCCATCCTGGTTGGGCAGGGAAGTAACAGGAGACAAGCGCTTCTCCAACCAGTCGCTCGCCATGGACTGTCCGAACGGAGACCTGTCGGATGCCTTTCAGAATTGATCCGAAAAAGCCCTTCGGCGATGAGATCCGCCGGGCCGGACTAGAGCTGATCGGCGATGCAGTCACCATCCTGCGCGACCAGCCATCGGGATCGCGTGAGGCCGTGCACGATGCCCGCAAGCGCTTCAAGCGGCTGCGGGCGCTCTACCGCCTGATCCGCAAGGCTGCTCCCGATTTCGCCCGCGAGGAAAATGCCCGCTTCCGAGATATCGCCCGCTCGCTCGCCTTTGCGCGCGATGCGACGGCGCTCGTGGAAACCGCAGAATATCTCGAGGCTTTTGCGCTTTCCGACACGCAGGGCGAGGCATTGCGGTCAGTCACCATCATGCTGCGCGAACGCCGCGACGATGCCCTTGACCACGAAGCAGGTCTCGATGAGGCGATTGCAGCGGCTATCACTGGCTGCGAGGCGGGACGCGAAAGGCTGGAAGCCGTTTCCCTGCCGGACGACGTGAAAAGGACCGCAAGACTGGTGAAAACCAGCTGGGCGAAACAGAGGGGCAAAGCGCGCAAGGCGCTCTCCTGTTGTCGCGAGCAGGCGGATGTCGAACATTTTCATGAATTGCGCAAGGCGGGCCAGACCTACTGGATGCATCTTGGCCTGATGCGCCGCATCTGGCCCTCCGCCATGCGCGCCAAGCGCGCCGACACCAAGCGGCTGGTCGATATTCTCGGCCACGAGCATGATCTCTCCGTCCTCGCCGCCATCGCCGACCGGGAGCCGGACCGTTTCGGCAATGGCGAGCGGCTGGCCCTGCTACTCGCAGCGATCATAGAGCGGCAGCAGGCGCTGCGTGCCGAAGGCCTTGAACTGGCGGACGAGGTGTTTTCCGAATCTGCCCACACGGAAAGCCGCATTGTCGGCCAGTTGTGGCGGCAGGCGGCGAAATAGGTGGGAGTGCTGTGTGCTGTGCAGTCGCGACGAGCATACCGCCCGGGGTGCCCGCAAGATTGCAAGGCGGCTGTGGGGCCTTGCAATGAAGCCTCCCTCACAAGCCCGAGGATAACGTCGAGTATTGAGGATCGCCTCCAGCAGTCTCGCAAGCTGATTGCGTGTAAAGCATACTGTTTCCCCAAACAGCGCCGCAACGTAAAAACATTGCTGTAAAGCCAGTGATTTAACGTGGACACTGCCGAGGTTGCGGCTTTAGGATCGGCCTGACCGCCATTGTCGCAACAACGCCGTCTCGCCCTCATTTCGGAGTGAAATTCATGTCGCCTGTCCAGCTGTCCCGCCGCTCGCTTCTCAAGACCTCGCTTGCTCTTGCCGCAACCACGGGATTGGCAGGAATTGCCGCAGCGCAGGAAAAATCCGGGGGAAGGCTGATCGTCGCGGCCGATTCCGAGCCGAAAAACCTCAACCCGGCCATCGTCGCCTCCAATGGCGTGTTTTATATCGCCAGCAAGATCGTCGAGCCGCTGGCGGAAGCCTCCTTTAATGGCAAGGACGGGCTGGAACCGCGGCTTGCCACCGAATGGCAGGGATCGGATGATGGCCTCAGCGCCACCTTCAAGCTGCGCGAGGGCGTGACCTGGCATGACGGCAAGCCCTTCACCTCGGCGGACGTGGCGTTTTCGGCGCTCTCCGTGTGGAAACCGCTGCAGAACCTTGGGCGGCTGGTCTTCGCCAATCTCGAAAAGGTGGAAACGCCCGATGACCACACGGCCGTCTTCCATTTCTCCAAACCCACGCCGTTCCAGCTCATCCGCAATGCGCTGCCGGTGGTCACCAGCGTCGTGCCGAAACATCTCTATGAGGGCACTGATATTGCCGCCAATCAGGCCAATACCAAACCGGTCGGCACTGGTCCCTTCGTGTTTGCCGAATATAAGCCCGGCGAATATTACCGCCTGACCCGCAATCCCAATTACTGGGCTAAGAACCAGCCGCAGCTCGACGAGATCATCTATCGCGTCTTGCCGGACCGCGCGGGCGCGGCCTCGGCGCTGGAAGCGGAAGAAATCCAGCTGGCCGCCTTCTCCGCCGTGCCGCTGGCTGATCTTGCCCGCATTGCCAAGCAGCCCGGCATCAAGGTGATCGCCGACGGCTACGAGGCGCTGACCTATCAGCTGGTGGTGGAAATCAACCACCGCCGCAAGGAACTGGCCGACCTCAAGGTCAGAAAGGCCATCGCCCATGCCATCGACAAGAAATTCGTCATCGACAAGGTGTTCCTGGGTTATGCCACGGCATCGACAGGGCCGGTGCCGAAAAACGCCCCGGAATTTTATACCGACGATGTCGAGACCTATGATTTCGACGTCGCCAAGGCCAACGCCCTGCTGGACGAGGCCGGTTATGCGCGCGGACCGAACGGGACGCGTTTCTCGCTGAAGCTGCTGCCCGCACCCTATTTCAATGAAACCAAGCAGTTCGGCTCCTATCTGCGTCAGGCGCTCCAGGAGATCGGTATCGATGCCGAGCTGGTCAATAATGACGCCGCCGCACACCAGAAGGCCGTCTATACCGACCACGCCTTCGATCTCGCCATTGCACCGCCGGTGTTCCGCGGCGATCCGGCGATCTCGACCACCATTCTCGTGCGCTCCGGCATTCCGGCAGGCGTTGGTTTTTCCAATCAGGGCGGATACGAGAACAAGACGCTGGACGAATTGATCGACAGGGCAGCGCAAACCGTGGATACGGCTGCGCGGACAGCACTTTACAAGGATTTCCAGAAACAGGTCGTCGCCGATCTGCCGCTGATCAATGTCGCCGAATGGGGTTTCATCACGGTGGCGCGCGACACGGTCAAACATGTCGCCAGCAATCCGCGCTGGGCGGTTTCCAACTGGGCGGATACGGCGGTCGATAGCTGAGGCAGCGCCGTGAGACGCACGGCGACATTGCTGCGGCGAAGGGCGATCAGCGCCATTCCGGTGCTGCTGATCGTTCTCATCTTCACCTTCGTCCTGCTTGAAAATGCCTCCGGTGATGCGGTGGATGCCTATCTCGTTTCCATTGGCGGCGGCGATGCCGGGCTGCGGGATGCGCTGCGCGAGCAATATGGCCTCAATGGTTCGATGCTGGCGCGTTTCTGGCTTTATGCCAGTTCGGTGCTGCGGCTCGATTTCGGCTGGTCGCTCGCCTTTGACCGGCCGGTGCTGGGGCTGATCCTCGAGCGGCTGCCGAATACACTGCTCCTGATGGGCAGCGCGACCGCACTCGCCTTCATCGCCGGCACCGCGCTCGGCATCATCGCCGGCGCGCGCCTCGGCGGGCTGACGGATCGTGTCCTTTCAACGCTTTCGCTTGCACTTTACGCCACGCCCGGTTTCTGGCTCGGCCTCGTGCTTGCCATCGTCTTTGCCGTGCAGCTTCGCTGGCTGCCGACCTCAGGCATCGAAACAATCGCCTCGGGCAAGCAGGGTTTTGCAAGGGCGCTGGATATCGCCCGCCATCTCGTCCTGCCGGTCGCCAGCCTCGGCCTCATCTATCTGGCCCTGTTCCTGCGCGTCATGCGCACCGCCATGGCGGCCGTCTGGCCGCTGGATTTCGTGCTGTTTGCAGAGGCCAAGGGGCTTTCCAGAGGGCGGGTCGTGCTGCGTCACGTTGCCCGCAACGCGGCGCTTCCGCTCGTTACCGTGCTTGGCCTGCAGGCCGCGACCATGCTGGGGGGCAGCGTGGTGATCGAAAGTGTCTTTGCCATTCCCGGTTTCGGCCGGCTGGCGCAGGAGGCCGTCAGTGGCCGAGATACGCCGCTGTTGATGGGCATTATCCTAACCAGCGCCGTCTTCGTCATCCTCGTCAATCTCGCCGTCGATATTCTCTATTCCGTTCTCGATCCGCGCATCGGCAGCGGGGAGAGTGCGGCATGAGTTTCGCTCTCCGGCTCCTGCGCAGTTTCGAAGGCGTGACTGGCTTCATCATTCTCGCACTGCTTGTGGTGACCGCGCTCGCCGCTCCGCTTGTGTTTCCCGGCGATCCGCTGGCCATTATCAGCGAGCCGCTGATTGCACCTTTCACGGATGCGACCCTGCCGCTCGGCACTGACCGGCTGGGCCGCAATGTGCTGGCCGAACTTGCCCACGGCGCGCAGGCATCCCTTCTCGTCGGCATCGGTGCGGCCGCCGCAGCACTTGTGATTGGCACCGTCATCGGCACGATCGCCGGTTTTGCCGGCGGTCTCGTCGATGAAGCGCTGATGCGCGTCACCGATGCCTTCCAGATCGTGCCGAATTTCTTGCTGGCGCTCGCCTTCGTCAGCACCATCGGCCCTTCCATGCCCATCGTCATTCTGGCCATAGCGCTCGGTGCTTGGGCTGATCCGGCGCGGCTGATGCGGGCGCAGGTGTTGAGCATCCGCGAGCGCGATTATGTGCAATCCGCCCGCGCCATCGGCATGCATCCGCTGGAAATCGCCTTCCGGCAAATATTGCCCAATGCCCTGCCGCCGGTTCTGGCGCTCGCCGCCATCATCGTCGCCGCCGCTATCCTCACCGAGGCGGCGCTGTCCTTCCTCGGGCTTGGCGATCCCAATATCGTCACCTGGGGGTCGATGATCGCGGAAGGACGCAACGTGCTCCGCTCAGCCGCGTTCCTGTCCGTCATCCCCGGCATCGGCCTGCTGGTCACGGTGCTCGGCGTCTATCTTCTCGGAGAAGGCATCAACAAGGCGATGGCGACGAGGAGGCAGGCACCATGAGCGGCAACGCCCTTTGCCGGATCGACGATCTCAGCGTCCGTTATAGAGCGGCCGACGCACCGGCGCTGCGCAAGGTTTCACTGACGATACGGCAGGGACAAAGGCTGGCGATCATCGGCGAAAGCGGCTCGGGCAAATCCACACTCGGCAAGGCAATCGCCGGGCTTCTGCCCGCAAGCGCGCAGGTTTCGGGCGATATTTCCTGGAGCCGCGACAGCGGTCTTTTCACCGGCAGACCGCTGCCGGGCCGCGATATCGGCACGATCTTTCAGGATACCGGCGCGACGCTGAACCCGGTTCTGACCATCGGCGAACAGGTGGCGGAAGGCGCCGTGCGGCATCTCGGTCTCTCCTGGCGGCAGGGGCGCGATCTTGCCCGCGATCTTCTGGAACGGGTGCGGCTGCCGCATCCCTCCCATCTGCTCTCCGCCTATCCGCACCAGCTTTCCGGCGGGCAGAGGCAACGTGTGGCGATTGCCGCCGCCATTGCAGCGCGCCCTTCGATCCTGATTGCCGACGAGGCGACGAGCGCGCTCGACACGGTAACCCAGGCGGCCATCGCCACCCTTCTCGACGATCTCGTGCGCGAGGAAGAAAGAACGCTTGTGTTCATCACCCATGATATCGGCCTTGCCTCAAGCCTTGCCGACGACATCGCTGTTTTAAGCGCCGGCGAGCTGGTGGAACACGGCCCGGCGCGGCGGGTGCTTTCCGCGCCCGCGCATGCCTATACCCGGGCGCTGCTTGCCGATTATCTCGATCTTTCGACCCCGCTGCTCGTCAGCGAGGCCGTGCCATGAATGAAACCCTTCTGAGCGTGGACGGCCTTTCCAAGACCTACCGCACCGGCGCAAGAACGGTGGCGGCGCTTTCCGATATCTCGTTTTCGCTCAAGCGCGGCGAGACGCTGGGCCTTGCCGGCCCCTCCGGCTGCGGGAAATCGACACTGGCGCGCATCCTCATGCGGCTGATCCCCGCCGACGAAGGCACGGTCCGTTTCGAAAACCGCAACTGGCTCTCGCTTGGCGGCAGTGCATTGCGCACCGCCCGGCAGCAGATGCAGATGGTGTTTCAGGATACGCATGGCGCCTTCAACCCACGCGCCACCGTCGAGGATGCCATAAGCGAGCCGCTGCGCATTCACCGCATCGTTCAGAGACGCGAGCGCCCGGCGGAAATACGCCGCCTTCTCGAGCGTGTCGGCCTGCCCGGTGCCTATGCCGGTCGCTCCGTCTTCGAACTTTCGGGCGGGCAGAGGCAGCGTGTGGCGATTGCCCGCGCCATTGCGCTCAAGCCGTCGCTTCTCATTATGGACGAAGCGGTTTCGGCGCTCGATGTTTCGGTTCGCCGGCAGATTCTCGAACTACTGGTGGAAATCCAGCAGGAAACGGCGATTTCCTGTATTTTCGTTTCCCACGATCTCGCGGTCATCCGCGCCGTCTGCCACCGTGTCGCCATCATGGAGGCGGGGCGGATCGTCGAAATCGGCGGGACCGAAGCTATCATTTCCGCCCCGCAATCCTCGATCGCCAGAAGCCTGATCGACGCCGCACCGCGGCTCACCACCACCATGCAAGGATAAGACATGCCCGCCCCGGATTACGCATTGCTTCTCGACCCGCCCGCCTTCCCCGCCGAGCGTTACGCCGTGCTGGCCGATCGGCTGGCCGCCCTGATGGGCACGAAAAACGATGTGCTGCTGATACAGGCCGAGGCTGTACTCGCGCTCGAGGCGGCGGCCACCAGCCTCGCGCGGCCGGGGCTGAAGGCGCTTAACATCGTCACCAGCCCCTATGGCGCATGGTTCGGCGGCTGGCTGGAGAGGGGCGGCGCGACGGTACGCAACCTGACGGCCAGCCCGGCAAAGCCGGTGACGCTCGCCGAGGTGGAACGGGCGCTGGATGAAGGGCCGGGGTTCGATCTTCTCGCTATCGTGCATGCGGAATCGGCAAGCGGCATTCTCAACCCCCTGCCCGCCATTGCCGCGCTCGCGAAAGACAGAGGCGTCGTCACGCTGGTTGATGCCGTGGCCTCGATTGGCGGCCACGCCTTTGACGTTGACCGGCTTGGCATCGATATCGCCGTCATCGGCCCGCAGAAAGCGCTGGCCGGCCCGGCCGGCATATCGGCCATTTCGATCAGCCCAAAAGCGTGGGAACTTCTTTCGCACGACAAGGCGCCCACCAATTCCGTGCTTTCGGTTCTCGACCAGAAGAAGCTCTGGGTGGATGCGGGCCGCGGCGCGTTGCCCGGAACGCCGGCACCTCTGGAATTTTATGCGCTGGAGGCGGCGCTCGACAGGATCGAGGCGGAGGGGCTGGATGCCGCCAACGCGCGCCACGAGCGGGCAGCAGCGGCCACCCGTCATGGCATCAGGGAGCTCGGGATCGCCAACTGGGTGGAAGACGCGCACGCGTCAGCCCTCGTTTCCACGGCGATCCTGCCGGATACCGTCGAAGCCGGAGCGTTTCACGCCGCTGTATCCAGACAGCATGGCGCGGATATTTCCGCCGGCGTCGGCCCCGGCACGGAGCGGCTGATAAGGCTCAACCACACCGGCCGGCGCGCGCATCCGGAGGCGGTGAAAGCCAATATCGCCGCCGTCGCAAACGCCCTGAAGACCCTCGGCCATGCCGCAAATACCGATTCCGCGCTGGAAGCGGCCGCAAAGAGCTATTCCGAAGCCGCTTCGAAAGACGTTTGACGGCACGGGTAAACATTCATTGCGTGAAATCCGGCACCGTTGGAATGCCAATCACGGCATTGTTGTTAAAAATAGTAGACAAATTCCCCGGCCAATCTTGACGAAATCATGGCAACGCGCGAAACTTAACACACCGTTAACTCGCGTGAAGAAGGGAACTGGCCATGGTAGCAGGGTTCAACATGCTCTCCTTTGACCTCTTTGGCATCGGCCGAAGAATGCCCGTCATCAATGAGCGGGTGGAGACCGAGTTTCAGGACAAGACACCGCGCAGACCGGACGACGAACAGCATGATGACGACCGTGACCAGGAATATGAACTGTTCTTCTGGTCGCTTTATCCGGTGATCTAAATCACCCGCAGCGGCTCGCCGGCATGAACCTTGCCAAGGACGGCAGGTTCATTCAATGATTGCCACATGCCTTCTGGAAATGAAAAGAACTCTGCAAACAGAGACTTGTTGCTCCTGCGCCGCCTGCTGCGCGCCAGGGATCATATGGACGCGGCACCGCATGAGGCATGGCCCGTTTCACGCCTTGCAAAAGTCAGCGGCGCCTCGCAGGCGCATTTCGCAAGATCGTTTCGCGATGCCTTCGGCATACCCCCTCACCGCTATCTGCTGACCCGCCGGGTGGAGCGCGCCGTGGCGCTTTTGCGCGACACCGATCTTCCAGTCATCGACATCGCCTTGCAGACCGGCTGGAACAGCATCGGCACATTTGGCCGCGTTTTCCGCGATGTAACCGGGGAGAACCCTAGAGAAGTGCGGCGACAAATGCGGCTTTCCCCTGCCGATCTCGAACAGGTTCCCCATTGCTTCGTCAGCGCCGCCCACCGCCCCCATCTCACAATCGCAGTTTCGGAGAAGCGCCGACAGGCGAAAGGCGGTAGGCACGGTGAGTGAAAGGGAGATAGCTCATGAAAAATGGTGTTCAAGTCGTCGGGCTTTACGTTCATGACCAGGACGAGGCGCTGCAATTTTATGTCGAAAAACTTGGATTTCGTGTGCATACGGACGCACGCAACGGCGATTATCGCTGGCTGACCGTGCAGCATCCGGACCAGCCGGATTTCCAGCTCGGCCTGTTTCGGCCGCAGGCCCCGACCGTTGACGAGGCGACGGCGCAGGATCTGAACGAAGCCGTGGCCAAGGGCGCCATGCCGCCTTTGGTTCTGGTGGTCGAGGATTGTCAGAAGGCCTTTGACGCCATGCACAAACGCGGTGTCGAATTCACCCAGGAACCAATCGCCCGCTATGGATCAGTGGATGCGAGTTTCCGCGACCCTTCCGGCAATGGCTGGAAGCTCGTTCAGGCCCGTTGAGGCAACCGTGTGTCACATTCCATCATGGATGCTTTTTCTCGGGGGCGACTTTGATCTTGCGAAACTGGATAAGGCAGAGCCATCGGTGGCTGGGCATTCTGCTGACCGTCACCATTCTGGCGAACTTCGCTTCGATGGCTTTCGGCCCGACACCGCCGGTGATCGTTTATGCCCCGCTTCTTCCGCTGACCTTGCTTGTCTTCAGCGGGCTCTACATGTTCTTCCTGCCTTATCTGGGAAAGCCGCTCTCCCCCTCGAAGGAGTAGGCAGGCGGGCGACGAGGCGCTGTATGCCTCACACATCAGGAACATTGCGGCGGTTTTGAAGAGCGATGCTTGTCGAATGTCCGAAAATATTTCAGCCCCGGGACGACGCCCCGGGGCTGATTTTTGAAAGCGGCCGGCCGAAACGGCCCTGCCTTTAGTGATTATCGCGCGGCAGGCCCTTTGTCTGGGCGATGCGCTGATACTTCACGGCCGGTTCCAGAACCGCGCCGGTTTCCATCTGGCTGACGATGCCGCGCTGGATTTCCTGCCATGGCGTCTGGTGGTCGGGGAACTTGTAACCACCCTCCGCATGCAGCGTCTCGTAACGCTTCGCCAGTTCTTCACCGGATATCAGGATATCGGCCTTGCCGCGGCCCACATCGATGCGGACGCGGTCACCCGTCTGCAGGATCGACAGACCGCCACCGGCCGCCGCTTCCGGAGAAGCATTGAGGATGGACGGGCTGCCCGACGTGCCGGACTGGCGGCCGTCACCGATGCAGGGCAGCGAACTGACGCCTTGCTTCAGAAGATAATCCGGCGCGCGCATGTTCACCACTTCCGCCGCACCCGGATAACCGATCGGACCGGCGCCGCGCATGAACAGAATAGTGTTGGCGTCAATATTCAGTGACGGATCGTCGATGCGGTGATGGTAGTCCTCCGGACCATCGAACACCACGGCGCGGCCTTCGAAGGCTTCCGGATCGTTCGGGTTGGAGAGGTAACGGCCGCGGAACTCTTCCGAGATCACGCTTGTCTTCATGATGGCCGAGGAGAACAGGTTGCCGCGCAGCACGCGGAAACCGGCACGCTCCTTGAGCGGCTGCTCATAGGGGCGGATGACCTTCTCGTCCTCGATGATCGCGCCACGGCAATTGTCGCCGATGGTTTTGCCGTTGACCGTCATGGCGTCCTCCATGATCAATCCCTGGGTCATCAGCTGGTTGACGACAGCGGGAACGCCGCCGGCATGGTAATAATCCTCGCCGAGATATTCACCTGCTGGCTGCAGGTTGACGAGCAGCGGCACGTCTTCGCCATAGGTCTGCCAGTCATCCACGGTCAGCTCGACGCCGACATGGCGGGCAAGCCCGTTCAGATGGATCGGCGCATTGGTGGAGCCGCCGATGGCGGAATTGACGCGGATGGCGTTGATGAAAGCATCCTTGGTCATGATATCGGAAGGCTTCAGGTCTTCCTTGACCATTTCGACGATGCGCAGCCCGGTGAGATAGGAGACTTCCTGGCGGTCACGGTAAGGGGCCGGGATGGCGGCGGAGCCGGGAAGCTGCATGCCGAGCGCTTCGGCCAGCGAGTTCATGGTCGTTGCCGTGCCCATGGTGTTGCAATAGCCGGTGGACGGGGCAGACGAGGCAACGAGCTTGACGAAGCCCTGATAATCGATCTCGCCCTTCGCCAGCAGTTCGCGGGCCTTCCAGACGATGGTGCCGGAGCCGGTGCGCTCACCACGGAACCAGCCGTTCAGCATGGGGCCGACGGAAAGGGCGATGGCCGGAATATTGACGGTGGCCGCCGCCATAAGACAGGCAGGCGTGGTCTTGTCGCAACCGATGGTCAGAACGACGCCGTCGAGCGGATAGCCATAAAGCACTTCCACGAGGCCGAGGTAAGCCAGGTTACGGTCGAGACCGGCGGTCGGACGCTTGCCGGTTTCCTGGATCGGATGCACCGGGAATTCAATCGCGATGCCGCCCGCTTCGCGGATGCCTTCGCGCAGACGGTTAGCGAGTTCCAGATGGTGACGGTTGCAGGGCGAAAGGTCCGAACCGGTCTGCGCGATACCGATGATCGGGCGGTCAGACTGAAGCTCGGCCTGGCTGAGACCGAAATTCATGTAACGCTCGAGATAAAGCGCGGTCATGTCCGCATTGGCAGGGTTGTCGAACCAGGCACGCGAGCGGAGCTTGCCCTGAGTTGCAGGAAGATTATCAGATGTCGTCATGATGCGGGTCTCCAGCCGGAAGTGGCCAACGGTAAAATATTACGAAATGCGACAAGCTTATGTTGCGCGCAAGAAAAATGGAATCAGCGTCTCGGAGATCACGCATAACCGACAGTGCGAGCCCAGACGAGTGGCATCGGGCTGCTCTTCGGCTTTAACCGAATATTTTTCGGTATTTACGGCCATCGCGGGATTGCGCAACGGAATCTCCCTCCCTCTTTCGCCGGTTCAATCATGGGTCCTGCGACCCAAAATCCCGACAAAAATCATCTTCTTATTTGTATTACTATTAGACATTATCGCATTCTGTCAAGCGATATAGCACTTGACAAAGTGGCGATGCCCACTGCTCGAATCAGAAAACGTGAATATCTTATATTATTGATTTTTATCGATTTATTTCGGAATCCCATGATTTTGGAGCCACTTTAAAATTAAAATATGCGAAAATGCCTCTTTTCAAGAGTATTACTATATGCTCATAGTGTGGCCGTCACGCTGACATCATCTCTGGGAGGAATAAGATGAGAAAAGCTCTCGCGACAGTCACTGTCGCCGTTTCGCTGTGCCTTGCATCCAGTGTTTCCGCAAAATCGCTCACCGTCGGCTTCTCGCAGATCGGTTCGGAATCCGGCTGGCGTGCGGCTGAAACCACTGTCACCAAGCAGCAGGCCGAAAAACGCGGCGTCACGCTGAAATTCGCCGACGCTCAGCAGAAGCAGGAAAACCAGATCAAGGCCGTTCGCGGCTTCATCGCGCAGGGCGTCGATGCGATCCTGATCGCACCTGTCGTCGCAACCGGCTGGGACGCCGTGCTGAAGGAAGCAAAGGAAGAAAAAATCCCCGTCATCCTGCTCGATCGCCAGATCGAAGCGCCTGACGATCTTTATCTGACCGCGGTCACCTCGGACCAAGTTCACGAAGGCAAGGTTGCCGGCGACTGGCTGGTCAAGGATGTCGGTTCGAAGGACTGCAAGGTCGTCGAACTTCAGGGCACCACCGGCTCTTCCCCTGCCATCAACCGCAAGAAGGGCTTCGAAGAAGCCATTGCTTCGCACAAAAACATCAAGATCGCACGCTCGCAGACGGGTGACTTCACCCGTACCAAGGGCAAGGAAGTGATGGAAAGCTTCATCAAGGCTGAAGGCGGCGGCAAGGATATCTGTGCCGTCTACGCCCATAATGACGACATGGCCGTCGGCGCAATCCAGGCCATCAAGGAAGCAGGTCTGAAGCCCGGAACCGACATCAAGGTCGTCTCCATCGATGCCGTTCCTGATATCTTCAAGGCCATGGCGGCCGGTGAAGCCAACGCCACGGTGGAACTGACGCCCGACATGGCGGGCCCCGCTTTCGACGCGCTTGAAGCCTATCTGAAAGACAAGAAGGCGCCGGCAAAGTGGATTCAGACCGAATCCAAGCTCTACACGGCGTCGGATGACCCGATGAAGGTCTACGAGGCGAAGAAGGGCCTGGGCTACTAAGCCATTTCTTCGAAAGGGGCGGCACCTCCCCGTGCCGCTCCGTCGTCGCATTCTTATCCGGGACCTCATCAATGTCCGAAACGGCACCACTTCTGGAAGCACGCGCCATCGGTAAATCCTTTCTGGGGATCACGGCGCTGGACGGCGTTGATTTTTCGCTCGGACGCGGTGAAATCCATGCGCTTCTCGGCGAAAACGGTGCGGGCAAATCAACCCTCATCAAAATCCTGACCGGCGTGTACCACCGCGACAGCGGCTCGATCTTTCTCGACGGAAGCGAGATCTCGCCCGCCAATGTCGGCGAGGCACAGGCACTCGGCATCGGCACCGTTTATCAGGAAGTGAACCTTCTCGAAAATCTCACGGTTGCGGAAAATCTGTTTCTTGGCCGCCAGCCGCACCGCTTCGGCATGATCGACCGGGCGTCGATGCAGAAGCAATCCCGGGCGCTACTTTCCCAATACGGGCTTTCCATCGACGTCAACGCCCTGCTTTCCAGCTATTCCGTCGCCATCCGCCAGATCATTGCCATTGCCCGCGCCGTCGATCTTTCCGGCAAAGTGCTGGTGCTGGACGAGCCGACCGCCAGCCTCGATGCCCATGAGGTCGAGATGTTGTTCGGAGTGCTGAGAAACCTGCGCGCGCGCGGCATCGGCATCATCATCATCACGCATTTCCTCAATCAGGTCTATGATATCGCCGACCGCGTGACGGTTCTGCGCAACGGCCGCCTCGTCGGCACGCGCGATATCGGCAGCCTGCCCAGATCCGAACTCATCGCGATGATGCTGGGCCGAGAACTTCAGCACATCACCCACGAGCATCAGGCGGCGGACGATACGGTTGTCGATGGCGAACCGCCGATCCGTTTTGAAGGTTATGGCAAGCGCGGCAGCATCGCGCCGTTCGATCTCGGCATTCGCCCCGGTGAGATCGTTGGCGTTGCCGGTCTTCTCGGCTCCGGCCGTACCGAAACGGCTTTCCTGCTGTTCGGCGTCGACAAGCCCGACACCGGCAAGGCCACGATCGACGGAAAGACGGTGGCGATTTCCTCACCTGAAGCCGCCATCACCGCCGGCTTCGGCTTCTGCCCGGAAGAACGCAAGACTGATGGTATCATCGGCGATTTTTCGGTGACCGACAATATTGCGCTGGCGCTTCAGGCCCGTCAGGGTTGGGCGCGGCCGCTTTCACGCCGGCAGAAGGCGGAGCTTGCCGAAAGCTTCATCAAATCGCTCGATATCCGCCCGGCCGATCCCAACCGGCCGATAAAATTCCTGTCCGGCGGCAACCAGCAGAAGGCCATTCTGGCACGCTGGCTCGCCACCCATCCCCGGCTTCTGATCCTCGATGAACCGACCCGCGGCATCGATATCGGCGCACATGCAGAAATTCTCAAAATGATCGAAAAACTCTGTACCGAGGGCATGTCGCTCGTGGTCATCTCCTCCGAACTGGAAGAGCTTACCGCCGTTGCCCATCGCGTCGTCGTGCTGTCCGACCGCCGCCACGTCAGCGAATTAAAGGGGGGCGAAGTCACCGCCGACAACATCATGCGGGCGATCGCCGATGCGGCGAAAACGGAGGCGGCATGATGGTGGCCCTGACACGACGCCCGAAGAGACTTGCACCCCAGCTCGCCGCCCTCTTCATCATTCTGGCAGCGATTACAATCATTTCGCCTGGTTTTCTGAATGTCTCGCTTCAGAATGGCAGGCTCTACGGCAGTTTGATCGATATTCTCGTGCGCGCCGCTCCCGTCGCACTTTTGACCATCGGCATGACATTGGTGATCGCGACCAAGGGTATCGATCTGTCGATCGGCGCGGTGATCGCCATTTGCGGTGCCGTTGCCGCCACGCTCATCAGCAACGGCCATTCCATTCCCACTGTCCTTGCCGTCTCGCTTGCTGTCGGCATTGCCTGCGGCCTGTGGAACGGGGTGCTGGTCGCCCTTCTCGACATCCAGCCGATCATCGCCACGCTGATCCTGATGGTGGCCGGACGCGGTATCGCCCAGCTCATCACCGAAGGTGTCATTCTCACCTTCAACGATGACAGCTTCTCCGCCATCGGCTCCGGTTCCTTTGCGGGCGTTCCCCTGCCCGTCATCATCTGGGTAGCAGCGGCTCTGGTGATCGGCATTCTGGTGCGCAAAAGTGCGCTCGGTTTCCTGATCGAAGCGACCGGCATCAATCGCCGTGCCGCGGCACTTGCCGGGGTTCGGGCACGCTTCCTGCTGTTTTTTGTCTATGCCGTTTCCGGCCTCTGTGCGGCGATTGCCGGCATGATCGTCACTGCGGATATTCGTGGCGCGGATGCCAATAATGCCGGGCTGTGGCTGGAACTCGACGCCATCCTGGCGGTGGTGATCGGCGGCACATCGCTGAATGGCGGCCGCTTCTCCATCACCGCATCGCTGATCGGCGCGCTGATCATCCAGACCATCAATACCGGCATTCTGGTTTCCGGTTTCCCACCGGAATTCAACCTCATCATCAAGGCGGGCATCATCATGGTGGTGCTGACATTGCAATCGCCGGCGATCATGGCGGTTCTGGGCTTCGTCAGAACGCCCAAGCCGCACGCAAAACCGGCCGCTGCCAACGGAATGACCAAGGAAGGTACAGCGCGATGATCCATAGCCGCAATCTTCCCTTTCTCACCACACTGACGATTTTCCTCATCGCCTATCTTCTGTGCGTGCTGCAATATCCGGCGATCCTGTCGACACGGGTGATCGGCAATCTTCTGACCGACAATGCGTTTCTCGGCATCGCTGCCGTTGGCATGACCTTCGTGATCCTGTCGGGCGGCATCGATCTGTCCATCGGCTCGGTGATCGCCTTCACCAGCGTTTTCGTCGCCGTGATGGTCGGCACCTATAATATTCATCCTCTTCTGGCCTTCGCCATCGTGCTCGTGGTGTCCACGCTGTTCGGTTGCCTGATGGGGGCGATGATACGTTTCCTGTCCATACCGCCTTTCGTGGTCACGCTGGCGGGCATGTTTCTGGCGCGCGGTGCAGCCTATCTGATCTCCACGCAATCGGTGCCGATTTCGCACCCCTTCATCGACGAGATCCAGGGCTTCTATTTCCGCTTTCCGGGCGGTGGCAGGTTGACGGCGCTCGCCATACTGATGCTCATCGTTTTTGCCGCCGGCATGTTGATTGCCAGCCGCACACGCTTCGGCGCCAACATCTATGCGCTTGGCGGCAACCCGCAATCGGCCGAACTGATGGGCGTGCCGATCGGGGCGACGACGATCGGCATCTATGCGCTTTCCGGTTTCCTCTCCGGCCTAGCCGGCATCGTCTACACGCTCTATACCTCGTCAGGGTATTCGCTGGCGACTGTTGGCGTGGAGCTGGATGCCATCGCCGCAGTCGTCATCGGCGGCACGCTGCTGACAGGCGGCACGGGACTGGTGGCAGGAACCTTCATCGGCCTGCTGATCCAGGGGCTGATCCAGACCTACATCGTTTTTGACGGAACCTTGTCCTCCTGGTGGACGAAAATCGTCATTGGCGTGCTGCTTTTCGTCTTCATCGTGTTGCAGCGCGCAATCATCTGGTATTCAAACAGGAGACTGGCCGGACCACATCCGGCATAACCGAAAACGGAGGCTTTGTTGGGGCTGCTCGAAACGACGATAAGCGGACGAAAACGCCGGAACAGCCACGCCCATGTGGTCTCCGAACTCGGCAGCGCCATCGTCTCGGGCAGGATTGCGGAAGGTTCACTGCTGCCCAATGATGCCGAACTCTCCATGCGTTTCGGCGTTTCGCGCACAGTTTTGCGCGAAACCATGAAGACACTGGCGGCCAAGCGGCTGGTGGAACCAAAGGCCAAGGTCGGCACCCGCGTTCTTGATCGTTCAAGCTGGAACTTCTTCGATCCCGACGTGCTGGGCTGGCGCTGCGAAGCCGGCATCGACCAGGAATTCGTCAAGCATCTGGCGGAAATCCGCCTCGCGCTGGAGCCGGCAGCGGCAGCTGCGGCGGCCCTGCAGGCCTCCAATGACGATATCGTGTCGCTCTATGTCATCGCCGCCAAATTCGACAATCCGAAACATACGCCGGAAACCATCGCCAAGGTCGATCTCGAATTTCACCTGGCCGTGGCGCATATGTCCGGCAATCCCTTCATGCGCTCGGCAAGCGGGCTGATTGAAGCGGCCCTTGCGATTTCCTTCCAGCTTTCCTCGCCCGCCGCCTCGCCCGGCACCATCGCCGAGATCGCCTCCAACCATCTGCGCATCGTGCATGCGATTGCCGCGCGCGATGCGGATGCGGCGGTGAAAGCGATGCGGCATGTGATCGAGGTGGGCAAGGACCGGACGCAGAACGCAATCAAGACGGTTTGAAGGCGCGACGCCTAGGCAGAGCGGCAACGTCTTTGCAACTCTTTGGACCCGCACGAATGCGGGTCCGCTTTTTCAAGCCGTATCTTAGCCCTGCGAGGCCTCGACCTGTGGCACCACGCCCCGGCGTGATGCCATCAGCGATGCGCCGAGAAGGGCGGAGATCGCAACGAAGACGAAGACCATGGTCGCGCCATGAAGATCGATCAGCAGACCACCCAGAACCGCACCGCTGGAAATGGCGATCTGGAACGTGGTGAGCAGCAGCGCACCGGCACTTTCCGCCTCATCGGAAGCAGCCCTGGTGATGAAGCTCTGCACGCTGACCGGCAGCGCACCGAAGGCAAAACCCCAGGCGGCGATGGCAAAGCCCGCAATCAGGGGCGATGCACCCGCAATGACCAGAACGGAAGCCGATGCGGCGATCAGGGTCGCGGCGAAGGTTACCGCCCATGCCGTGTTCTTTTCGGAGAGGAAACCACCGAAGAGATTGCCAAAGAAGCCGCCGATACCATAAGCCAGAAGCACGAGAGAAATAACCTCTACGCCAAGCCCCGTCACATCTTCCAGGAACGGGCGGACATAGGTGAAGCCGGCAAAGTGGCCCGCAACGATGAAGAGCGTCGTCAGAAGACCGATGCGGACCTGCGGACGCTGCAACAGCCGGAACATGGTGGAAAGCCCGGGAGCACCGGCCGGCGGCAGCGAGGGCACGGTCAGCAATTGCACGACGAGGGCGATGACGCCGAGCGCACCCGCAACGACGAAGGCCGCACGCCAGCCGAGCGTCGCGCCGATCCACGCGCCGACCGGTGCGGCACAGACGGTGGCGACGGAAACCCCTGTCAGGATGATGGCCATGGCGCGCGGCATTTTATCAGGCGGCACGAGCCGGAGCGCCAGCGCCGCCGACATGGCCCAGAAGCCGCCAAGGCCGATGCCGAGCAAAACGCGCGAGGTGAACAGCATGACGAGACCATTAGCAAGGGCGGCGAGCGTGCTGGAAATGATCAGCAGCGTGGTGAGCCCAAGCAACGTCCAGCGGCGGTCGATACTGCGTGTGCCGATGACGATGCCGGGGCCGGCAACCGCCGCAACCAGCGCCGTGACGGTGATGGACTGACCGGCAATGCCGGAGCTGACGGCAAGATCGGCCGAAAGCGGCGTCAGAAGGCTGACCGGCAGGAATTCCGCCGTCACCAACCCGAAGACGCCAAGGGCAAGCGAAACCACGGCGGCCCACTTCGCATCCGGCTCTGCCGGACGCGGCACATATTCGAGTTCGTTTATGGTCCGGTTATTCATGAAAATCTCCTGATGCGCATTCCCCGAATACGCCCTGAAACAGAAAGGCGAAGACGGAGGCGCGCGGTGAAAGCCGGTGGGAGGCCGGATCAACAACTGCAAATCAATGCTTCGCAAGCTATGCGTGACAGCCCGGCGTTTCCATGCTAAAAAATCCATATTCCTTAACCAATTGTCCGAATTTGCGAGAAAGCCATGAATGATGCCCTGACAGAAATGCTGCGTGGCTTGAGGTTAGACGGCGTGGAATATGGCCGCTGCCGCATGGCGACACCCTGGGCGACGGCTTTTCCCGAACAGGACGCGGCGCGGTTTCATTTCATCGGGGTCGGTCAGGCGAAACTGCAGAAACCTTCCGGGGAATGGCTGACGCTGACATGCGGCGATGCCGTTCTTCTGCCCCGTGGCCACGCCCATGTGCTGGGCAGTGGTGAGAATGTGATGCCGTCTCCCTTTGACCATTTCGGCAAAAAGGAAGTCTGTCAGGGTGTTTTCGACTTGCAATGCGCGAGCGCCGGCGGTGATACCGTGGCCTTTACCGCTTCGATGCGTTTCAACATGGACAATCTGCATCCGCTGCTGCAACTGATGCCGGATGTTATGCTGACCAGCGATCTGGCCAAAAGTGACCCGGCCATTCCGCATTTGCTGGAGGCCATGACGCGCGAGGTGGAACTGAACCGCGTCGGCGCGGGTGGCATTCTGGCAAGGCTTGCCGATGTATTGACCGCAACCCTGATCCGCACATGGGTGGAGCATGGCTGCGGCGATTCCAGCGGCTGGCTGGCCGCCGTGCGCAACCCCGAACTTGGGCGGGTGCTGGCCGCCATCCATCTCAACCCCGAAAAGGACTGGAGCGTGGAGGAACTCGCCTCGCTGATGGGCGCATCCCGCTCCAGCTTCGCCGAACGTTTCACCCGTATTGTTGGCGAAAGCCCGGCACGTTACGTGGTGCGGGTACGCATGCACCAGGCAAGGCTGTGGCTGCGGGAAGGCATGCGCGTGACACTCGCCGCGGAAAGACTGGGTTACGATTCCGAGGCCTCTTTCAGCCGTGCGTTCAAACGGGTGATAGGCGCGCCGCCGAGCCAGTTTCGCAAGAAGGATAAGGCCCTGCTGGAAGATGCCGCATAAAGGCTTCTCAGTGGAAATTGCGTGAAATGACCTTTATCCGCTCGACGGCGTCGTCATCCTCCAGGACAGGCTGGGGACGTTTGCTGATCGCGCGATGATCTTCCGGCGGCATGCCATGGTGGAACTCGTCACCACGCCCGTGCGGCAGGGGAAAGGCGTGGTTACGCTCGCCCACGCTGTCCAGCGCCTCCGAAAGATCGGTCAGCCGGTGAGCGACCAGATGCACCACCTCGCCTTCCCGCTGGATTTTGCCGTAAATGCCGACCATGCCGGCGGACAGCACCACGCGCCGGTATTTTTCGAAGGTTTTGACCCACAGCACTGCATTGGCAATGCCCGTCTCATCCTCCAGCGTCATGAAGATCACGCCCTTTGCCGAACCGGGGCGCTGGCGCACCAGCACCAGACCCGCCGTTTCCAGCCATGTGCCATCGCGGACACGTACCGCCTCCGCGCAGGTGACGATGCGCCGGCGGGAAAGATCGCGCCGTAGGAAGGTCATGGGGTGTTCGCGCAGGGTCAGCCCCACATGGCCGTAATCCTGCACCACCTCACCACCGTCAGTCATGGGCCGAAGCGCAACGGAGGGCTCCTGAAGCTCCTCGATAACGGCGTTTTCCCTGATGGCAGCGGCGGCGAAAAGCGGCAGCGGCTCATCCCGCAGGGCCTTGATCGCCCAGAGCGCTTCGCGTCTGGCAAGACGAAGCGACGGCAGGAAGGCATCGGCTTCCGCGAGACAGACGAGAGCAGCAGCCGGAGCACCCGCCCTTCGCCAAAGATCATCGACGGAAGCAAAAGCCCTATCCTGCCGGGCTGCAACGATTTTCGCGGCGTGATCGTTGGAGAGCCCCTTCACCATGCGCAGGCCAAGCCGCACGGCAAACCGTTCCTCACCCTTATCGTTCTTTTTGCCCGTGGGCTCCAGCGTGCAATCGAAGCGACTGTTATTAACGCAGACCGGGCGCACTTCCACGCCATGGTCACGCGCATCGCGCACGATCTGCGCCGGAGCGTAAAACCCCATCGGCTGCGAGTTGAGAATGGCAGTACAAAAAATATCGGGATGATGGCATTTCAGCCATGAGGAGGCATAGGCAATGAGCGCGAAGGAGGCCGCGTGGCTTTCGGGGAAACCATAACTGCCGAACCCTTCGAGCTGCTTGAAGATGCGCTCGGCGAATTCCTTTTCATAACCGCGCGCGACCATGCCGTCGATCAGGTCCTGCCTGAATTTGGAGATGGTGCCGACATTCTTGAAGGTGGCCATGGCTCGGCGGAGCTGATCCGCCTTGCCGGGGGAGAAACCGGCGCATTCGATGGCGACGCGCATGGCCTGTTCCTGAAACAGCGGCACGCCAAGGGTTTTGCCAAGCACACCTCTCAGCTCCTCTTTCGGATAATGCTCTTCCTCTTTTCCATCGCGGCGACGAAGATAGGGGTGCACCATATCCCCCTGAATGGGACCGGGGCGAACAATGGCGACCTGAATAACGAGATCGTAGAATTTTGCCGGTTTCAGGCGGGGCAGCATCGACATCTGCGCCCGGCTTTCGATCTGGAAGGTGCCAAGCGTATCGGCCTTCTTGATCATTTCAAATGTTGCAGGATCATCATCAGGCATGGAAGTGAGGTCGTATTTCACTCCATAACGCTCCTCCAGCATATTGAAGCCGCGCTTCATGCAGGAGAGCATGCCGAGCGCCAGACAATCCATCTTCATGAACTTCATGATATCGATATCGTCCTTGTCCCATTCAATGATCTGTCGTTTGTCCATGGCAGCGGGTTCGATCGGCACTAACTCGTCCAGCCGGTCATGGGTCAGAACAAAGCCGCCAGGATGTTGGCTATGGTGGCGCGGTGTGCCGACGAGCTGATTGGCAAGTTCAAAGGCAAGCTGAAGACGGCGATCCTCCATATTGAGATTCAGTTCCTTCACCTGCTTTTCGCCCACCCCTTCGCTCCAGCGCCAGACCTGCGAGGAGAGGAGTTTCGTCAGGTCTTCCGGCAGGCCTAGAACCTTGCCGACATCGCGTAGCGCCCCGCGCCCTCGATAACGGGTGACGACCGAACACAACGCGGCCTTGTCGCGACCGTAAGTGTCATAAACCCACTGGATGACTTCCTCGCGCCGCTGATGTTCGAAATCAACGTCGATGTCAGGCGGTTCGCGCCGTTCTTCCGAGACGAAACGTTCGAACAGGAGGTCAACCTTGAGGGGATCAATGGCGGTGATGCCAAGCACGTAACACACCACGGAATTGGCCGCCGAGCCGCGTCCCTGACAGAGAATATCCTTCCCCCGCGCAAATTGGACGATGGCATTCACCGTCAGGAAATAAGGGGCGTATTCCAGCTTGCCGATCAGGCCAAGCTCATGATGCAACGCCTTTTCCACCTTCTCAGGCAAACCCTTCGGATAACGCCCCGGCACCGCTTCCCATACCATCTTCTCCAGCGCCTGCTGCGCCGTCAGTCCCGGCAGGCTCCGCTCCTCGGGATATTGATAGACCAGTTCCTTCAGCGAAAAGGTGCAGCGCTTCGCGATTTCGAGACTGCGGGAGAGCGCCTCGGGGTAACGGGCAAACAGCCGGTGCATTTCTTCCGGCGGTTTCATATAGCGGTCGGCATGCCGCTCGCGGCGGAAACCCGCCTCGTCGATGGTGCAATTGTGCCTTATGCAGGTGACAACATCCTGCAGCATGCGCCGTTCGGGCACATGAAACAGCACGTCATTGGTCACCACGGTCGGCACGCCCGAGGCTTGAGCCATGTCGGACAGTTCGAAAAGCCGCATCTGGTCGTTCGGCCTGCGTCTGAGGCTAAGGGCCATATAGGCCCTGTCGGCAAAAGCAGCTTTGAGACGTCGCAGCCGCAGTGCGCAAAGATCATCCGCGAGGTCAGCGAGCAACACGACGATCAGGCCTTCGCCATAGGCAACGAGATCGTCCCAAGCCAGCCGGCATTTGCCCTTGCCTCCCCTTTTCTTGCCGACGGACAGCAGCCGGCAAAGCCGGCCGTAAGCCGGGCGATCCATGGGATAGGCGAGCACGGAAAGATCGTCATCCAGATCGAGCCGGCAGCCAATGACGAGGCGGATGCCATGATTATTGGCGGCTTCGTAAGCGCGGGGAATGCCCGCAAGACTGTTGCGGTCCACGATACCAAGCGCCTCGATGCCGAGGCTTTTGGCCTGTTCGAAAAGCTCTTCGCAGGAGCTTGCCCCGCGCAGGAAGGAAAAATGCGTGGTCACCTGAAGTTCGGCATAACGGGGCGTATTCATGCAAAGACCCCATGGATGAACCAGCCCTGCGAACCCGTTTCGGCATGTTCGCCATCACCGGAGCGGAAAATCCAGAAGCGTTCTCCGCCTTCATTTTCCACCGTGAAATAATCGCGCACGGCGGCCTTTTCCCGGTCGCGTTTCCACCATTCGCCGAACACGCGCTCCGGCCCGTCGGCGCGCCGCACATTATGGCGCACGCCCTTCCAGAGGAAATAACGCGGCGGGTAGTCCGGCAGCAGCGCCAGCGTCTCGATGGGTTCCGGCCTTGCAAAAAGCCTGACCGGGCGCGGCCAGTGGCCGGGCCAACCGAGCGTATCCTCAGGCGCAAGCGCCGCAACAGGGGCAATGGAGCGTTCCGGCACGTCGCTTGCCACCGCCGCATAACGATAGACCCTGTGGCCGCGATTAAGGATGACATCAACCGTATCGGCTATTTCCGCACGCTCCTCCTCCAGAAGCGAGGAGCGGGCCTGCGCGGCGACAAGCGGCTCGGCATGGGTGGCGGTCAGCACCATCATCTCGATACCGAAGCCGGGATCGATGGTGTCGATACGGTCGGTCAGGAGCCGGACAAGCTGTTTGACATCACGTACCGGTCTGGACGTGCCAGCCCGTATGGCCTGCAGACCGCTATCCACCCGGTGCAGCACCAGATCGACCCGGCGAGCGCCGAGACCGCGCTTTTCCAACGCGGCGCAAAGCGCCGTTACCAGCTTTTGACTATAACGGGCAATCGTCTCCGCCGCCGCGATCGGTTCGGGAAAGACGCGCCGCACCTCCACCAGTTCGGCCACCCGCACCGGTTCGATGGGTTCGCCGATCTCCCCGAAAGCCTGGGAAAGACGGCGGACGAGTTCGGGGCCGAAACGCAGGGTGAGCGGCGCGCGCGGGGCTTCGGCAAGCTCACCGATGGTGCGGAAACCGAGCACCTTCAGCCCGGAAACGATCCGTTCCTCCAGCCTCAACGCGGAAAGCGGCAGACCGCTGATCGCCGCTCTCTGGCCGCCCGGCGGTATGATGCTGATCTCCTCACGGCCAAAACGCGCCAGCGCATGGGCCGCACCCCAGCTATCGGCAATGGCGGCGCGGGCGGTAAAGCCTGCGGCATGCAGGCGGTTGACCATGCCGCTCAGCATCAGCGTCTCATTGCCATGCAGATGGTCCGCACCCACCGTATCAAGCACCAGCCCGTCAGGCGGATCAGCGGCGACGATCGGGGCATAGATGCGCAGGAAATGAAAGGCCAGTTGCTGCAGGGCGCGGGCATCGGCCGCCGCGTCCAGATTTTCGACGAGCAGGCCCGGCACCAGCGCCTGCGCCTTGCTGACCGGCGTGCCGGGCCGGATGCCCGCTGCCTTGGCCGCCCTGTCGAGCGCCAGCACCAGCCGGCGGCTGCCCTGACGGCCGATCATGACCAGCGGCTTTTCAACCGGCGGCGCGTCCTTGCCCGAAAGACGCCGGAAGCGATCCGTCGGCCATGTCGGCAGGTAGAGCGAGACGACCCTTTGCATCACAGGCTTCCACTTCAAATTCAGCGCTTTCGCCGCCGCGACATCGCAAGAGTTCCAGAAGCCAGCGCGGCCTGCCCACCCCCGGCACCGGCAGGGGCGAAGAGGGCCGCACAGAGACACGCCAGCGGGTGACGGCCGCCGTCGGCTCGCCGAACAGCGCCGCATCGGCCGGACGCCGGAAACGGCGGATGGCAATGCCGGTCACGCCAGAGGTTTCCGCTGCCAGTTGCAGCCGTCGCGAGGCGGTCATCGGCAACTTTGCCAATTCACCCATCACCGCGCCGAAACCATTGCAGCGCAGTCCCTCCTCAAAACAGTCGAGCACGCCTTTTTCATCGCGGCATTCGACTATGATGAGCCGGTTCTGCGACAGGCCGGCCTGTGTCAGACCCGGCATGAACAGGTCCCGACGGGTGACACACCATAAAACCTTACCGGAAAGCCGTGCCGCCACACCGGCTGCAAACAGCGCTGCCGCCGCGCCATCGGCAGCGCCATTGCCGCCGCCGCTCAGCTCATGCAGGCAACCAAGCTTCAGCCCGCCTCCCGGCAGGTGATGGTCGATGGCATCCACGCCGAAAGGCAAGGTCTCGTGCAGCCGCTCAGGGCCGTTACCGATCCTTTCCAGCCTTTCACGCAGCTCTTCGACAACGAGCAACTGGTCCGCGCGTTTTTGCATGGCATGACAGGTTTCAATTCCAGTTATTCATCTTTATTGTTCTTGTTTTGTTCCTATTTCAGCAAAGAGTCAAGCAACAGGCTGCCGGTCTTCAACAGTTTGCACGGAAAGAGGAGATTCTGGCCTTGCAGCCCTTCGCCTCGCCGTTAAAACGGAATGGTCCGTTCGCCCTCTGAAAACCACGGCGGAGGGCATCATGGTTTGGAGGAACCGCCGATGATCGCCAGCATTCTGATTGCCGTGGTTGCGGCCATCCATATTTACATCGTCATTCTGGAAATGCTGCTGTGGGAGAAGCCGGCCGGCCGCAAGGCCTTCGGTCTTTCGGCGGATTTTGCCCGGCAGACGAAAGTGCTGGCCGCCAATCAGGGGCTTTATAACGGGTTTCTGGCAGCCGGGCTGATCTATGGGCTCATGCAGGGCGATACCGGGCTGAGCTTCAACGTCTTCTTCCTCACCTGCGTTCTGGTAGCCGGTATTTTCGGCGCCATCACCGCCAATACCATGAAGATCCTGTTCATTCAGGCGCTGCCCGCCCTTTTGGCGCTTGGCGCGCTCTGGATTGGAGTATGAACCGATGACCGCATGGAACGACAGCCGCGCCAAAGACGCCCTCAACCGGATTTTCATGGCGGCAGTCGCAAGCGCCGATCCGGCAAGGGTGTTGCAACAGCATCTCCCCTCTCCGCCCAAGGGCCGCTGTGTGGTGGTGGGTGCGGGCAAAGCCTCCGCCGCCATGGCCGCAGCGCTGGAAGCGGCATGGCCGCATGTCGATCTTTCCGGTGTGGTGGTGACGCGTTATGGCCATGCCGTCCCAACCTCCCGTATCGAGATCATCGAGGCTTCCCATCCCGTACCTGATGACAAAAGTGCGGAAGCGGCGAAACGCATTCTCGCCACCGTCGAAGGACTGACTGCCGACGATATGGTGATCGCGCTGATTTCCGGCGGCGGTTCCGCGCTGATGGTGGCCCCGGCCGAAGGCATGACGCTTGCCGACAAGATGGCTGTCAATCGTTCCCTTCTGGCCAGCGGTGCGACCATCTCCGAAATGAATGCGGTACGCAAACATATCTCCCGCATCAAGGGCGGGCGGCTGGCGCTGGCCGCCAAACCGGCGAAAGTTGTTTCGCTGCTGATTTCCGACGTTCCCGGTGACGACCCCTCCGAGATCGCCTCCGGCCCGACGGTTGCCGATCCGAGCGATATCGCGACCGTGCGGGAAATCGTCGCCCGATATGCACTCGATCTTCCTGAAAATGTGCGCAAGGTGCTGGAAAAGGGTGAGGAAACCCCGAAGTCCGGCGATATCGAAGAGGATATCCGGCTGATCGCGGCTCCTTCGCTCGCCCTGCAGGCGGCGGCGGATGAGGCTGTGAAGCTCGGACTTACGCCACTTATCCTCGGAGATTCGCTGGAGGGTGAGTCAAAAGATGTCGGTGCTGTCATGGCCGGCATCGCCCTCTCCGCCAGCCGCAAGGGTCTGCCGGTCAAAGGCCCGGCCGTGCTGCTCTCTGGGGGAGAAACCACGGTCACGTTGAACAAGGGCATTGGCGGCAAGGGACCGACAGGCAAGGGCGGCCGCAACACGGAGTTCCTGCTGAGCCTCGCGCTGACGCTGAAAGGCGCAGCCGACATATGGGCTATTGCCGGCGACAGCGACGGCATAGACGGTGTCGAAGATGCGGCGGGTGCCGTGGTGACACCGGATACGCTGGAGCGTATGCGCGCCGCCGGTGTCGATCCGCGCCAGTCGCTGGTGAACCACGACAGCTATACCGCTTTCAAGGAGGCAGGCAATCTTGTCGTGACCGGTCCGACCCTGACGAATGTGAATGATATCAGGGCGATTTTGATCGGGTGAATGCGGAAGCGTCCGAGCCGGCTCTCCCGTCCGGTCGCGGCATCATCAGGCAGAGGCCGTTTTGACTATGCCGCCGGACAGGTATAAATTGACGCATATCCTTGGGAGCCTCAGCCATGCGTCTTGGAGTGCTCGTACCCGGCCTGATAGTGGCCCTTAGCCCCGCTTTGGCGGATGCCCATAATTGCAAATGCCGTAATCGCGGCACCATGTTCGAACTCGGCCAGACATCCTGCCTGAAGGTCGATGGCGTTTCTTATCTTGCACGCTGCGAGATGAAGCTCAACGTTTCCTCTTGGACCAAGATCGAGGATGGTTGCCCGGTGACAGAGCGGACGCAGCAGCAGTCGACACGCGTTAATTGATGTGGCCGTCAGGTGGTGTCCGACTGGGCTACGGAACTCGGAGGTGATCGCCGCAGAGGAAGCGAGCGAGTTCCGCTTGCCTCTTCTCCCCGTCGGGGAGAAGCCGCGGTAGCGGGATGAGGGGCGAGCTCTCCGAAATCCGGCAACCTTGCCCCTCATCCGACCCTTCGAGCCACCTTCTCCCCGGCGGGGAGAAGAAACCAAGCAGCAACGTCGCCTTACAGCTTCACCCAGCCGCCATTCTTCTTACCTGACTCGATGCAGGCCGTGACGAAGGCAACACCTTTGACGCCGTCATCCACCGTCGGATAGGTGACCGCCTTGTCCAGTGCCGAACCGGTGCGGCGCGCCTCGATGGCATGTGCAGCCTCGGTATAGATGGTGGCGAAGGCTTCGAGATATCCTTCCGGATGGCCCGACGGGATGCGGGTGACGCGGGCGGCTGCGGCCCCTGCCCCGGCACCACCGCGGGTGATCAGCTGCTTCGGCTCGCCGAGCTTCGTGAACCACAGATAATTTGGATCGGCCTGCGTCCATTCGAGACCGGCCTTGTCGCCATAAATGCGGATCTTCAATCCGTTTTCATGGCCGACCGCCACCTGGCTGCACCAGAGCATGCCCCTGGCGGCCTGCTTGCCGCCCTTTGGCTTGAAGCGCATCATCACATGGGCATTGTCATCCAGACGGCGTCCTTCGACAAACGTGTGCACATCCGCCGCCAGCTCATCCGCTTCCAGACCGGAAATGAAGCAACCGAGATTATAGGCATGGGTGCCGATATCGCCGGTGGAACCTCCTACGCCGGATTGGGCCGGATCGGTGCGCCAGACCGCCTGTTTCGCGCCGGTCTGTTCCACTGCTTCCGTCAGCCAGTCCTGCGGATATTCCATCTGCACCAGACGGATCGTGCCGAGTTCACCGGCCTCCACCAACTCGCGCGCATGCCGCACCATCGGATAACCGGTGTAGTTATGCGTCAGGATAAAAAGCGTATCGGCCTTGTCGGCCACGTCCTTCAGCTTCTTCGCATCGTCCAGATTGGAGGTCAGCGGCTTGTCGCAGATGACATGGATGCCGCGCTCCAGAAAGGCCTTCGCCGCCGGATAATGCACATGGTTAGGGGTGACGATGGCCACTGCCTCGATACCATCTTCGCGCAGCGCTTCCTTTTCGGCCATTTCTTCAAACGAGCCATAGCAACGCTCAGGGTCGAGCCCCAGTTCACGGCCGGAAGCGAGAGATTTTTCCGGTGTCGAGGACAGGGCCCCTGCCACGAGATCGAAGCGATTGTCGAGCCGCGCCGCCATGCGGTGAACGCCGCCGATAAAGGCACCCGAACCACCGCCGACCATGCCAAGGCGAATCCGCTTGTTCGCCCTGTCGGTTGTCTTTCCTTCAATAGCCATAATATCTCCCCTGAAATGCTTTCAAAGCCCAAGCATACGGCGGTTGGCCGCATCGTCGGTGCCACCAGATGCGAAATCGTCAAAGGCTTTTTCCGTAACGCGGATGATATGCGCCTTGACGAATTCAGCACCTTCGCGCGCGCCATCTTCAGGGTGTTTCAGCGCGCATTCCCACTCGACCACGGCCCAGCCGTCGAAATCATTGGCCGCCATTTTCGAGAAGACCGCACCGAAATCCACCTGCCCGTCGCCCAGCGAGCGGAACCGGCCGGCACGGTTCACCCAGCCCTGATAACCGCCATAAACACCCTGCCGTCCGGTCGGATTGAACTCCGCATCCTTGACGTGGAACATCTTGATGCGATCCTTGTAGATGTCGATATTGTCGAGATAATCAAGGCATTGCAGCACGTAGTGCGAGGGGTCGTAGAGCATGTTGGCGCGGGGATGGTTCTTCACCCGCTCCAGGAACATCTCGAAGGTTATGCCATCATGCAGATCTTCGCCGGGATGGATTTCGTAGCAGACATCCACGCCCTGCTCATCGGCGTAATCAAGGATCGGCGTCCAGCGTTTTGCCAGCTCGTCAAAGGCGGTTTCCACAAGACCGGCCGGGCGCTGCGGCCACGGATAGATGAAGGGCCAGGCAAGAGCGCCCGAAAAGGTCGCATGTGCGTTGATGCCGAGATTTCTCGAGGCTTTCAGCGCAAGCTTCACCTGCTCCACCGCCCATTGCTGGCGAGCCTTCGGATTGCCGCGCACTTCAGGTGCTGCAAAACCATCGAAGGCCTCGTCATAGGCGGGGTGAACGGCAACCAGCTGGCCCTGCAAATGGGTGGAAAGCTCGGTCACCTCAACGCCGTTCTGGCGCGCCACACCCGCAAATTCATCGCAATAATCCTTGGATTCCGCGGCCTTTTTCAGATCGATCAACTGCCCGGCCCAGGTGGGAACCTGCACGCCGGCATAACCCTTTTCTGCGGCCCATTTGGTAATGCCGTCCCATGTATTGAAAGGCGCAGCATCACCGGCAAACTGACCGAGAAAAAGACCCGGTCCCTTGATCGTTTTCATAAAAATCTCCTCCTGTATCGATACAGTTCAGCGGTAAAACCGCTTTGGCTCCCATTTTGCCAAGCTAACCGCTCATAATTTTCAGACAAGCCCCAAATGCCGGGGAGCGAGAGAATTTCGCTATTTCACTAAAAAACGAAACAAGCCTAAAGCGCCAGGCCGCTGGCCCTGTCGAAGACATGCACACGTTCATGATGCACGGTGGCGGCAAAGGGCGTATTGACCTTCACCGGTTGCTCGCCATCCACCACCGCCGTCACCTGATCACCCGCCAGTTCAAAGACCACATGGGTCTGCGCGCCGGTCGGTTCCACCAGCACCGTCCTGCCGGAGAGCGAGATATCGCCGCCGATGATCGAGCCGATATGTTCCGGTCTCAAGCCAATCGTCACCGGCTGGCCGCGTTTGACCTTTCTGGAGGCGGCAATGCGGATCGCGGTTCCATCCTTCAGCCGGGCGGCGGGCTGGTCGCCCTCGCCATCGACCACGCCTTCGATGAGGTTCATGGCGGGCGAACCGATGAAGGCGGCGACGAAGAGATTGGCGGGTGTCTTGTAAAGCTCGAGCGGCGTGCCCTGCTGTTCGATGCGACCGTGATTGAGCACCACCACCCGGTCTGCCAGCGTCATGGCTTCGATCTGGTCATGGGTGACATAGATGGAGGTCGTACCGACCTTCTGATGCAGTGCCTTGATTTCACTGCGCATCTGCACGCGCAGCTTGGCATCGAGGTTGGAGAGCGGCTCATCGAACAGGAAGACTGCAGGGTTGCGCACCACCGCGCGCCCCATGGCGACGCGCTGACGCTGGCCGCCGGAAAGCTGCGAGGGCTTGCGGTCCAGAAGCTTGCCGAGATCGAGCATGCGGGCGGCTTCCGCCACACGCTCTTCGATGACGTTTTTCGGTTGGCCGGCAAGCTTCAGGTTGAAACCCATGTTTTCGGCCACCGTCATATGCGGATAAAGCGCGTAAGACTGGAACACCATGGCGATGTTGCGCTCACGCGGGGTCATGCCATTGACCACCTTGTCGCCGATGAGGATATCCCCATCGGTGATTTCCTCCAGCCCGGCGATCATGCGCAGCAACGTGGACTTGCCACAGCCGGAAGGCCCAACCAGCGCGATGAATTCGCCGTCCGTTATATCAAGCGAGATGCCGTGAATGACATCGAGCGAGGCATAGGACTTGCGGATATCCCTAAGTTCGACGGAAGCCATGTTTTGCTCCTTTCACGTCACGATTTGACGGCACCGGCCGTCAGGCCCGCGATGATGTGTTTTTGTGCGAGGAAGAAGACGATGACGGTCGGCAGGATCGTCAGCGTGATGAAGGCGAGCACGAGTTGCCATTCGGTGCCGAATTCGCCGCGATAGACCATGATGCCAAGCGGCCAGGGATATTTCGATTCCGAATTCAACATGATCAGCGGCAGGATGTAGCTGTTCCAGCTGCCGACGAACGAGACGATGCCAACAGTCGCCACGATCGGCCGCGAGAGCGGCATGGAAATGTGCCAGAAGAAGCGCAGATAACCGCAGCCATCCACGAAGGCGGCCTGAAACAGCTCCTCGGGCAGATTACGGAAATAATTGCGGAACAGAAGAATGCTCATGCCAAGCCCGAAGGCCACCTGCGGCAGGACCACGCCCCAATAGGTATCGAGCAGGCCAAGATCGCGAATGCGGATGAAGAGCGGCAGGATCGCGGTGGCCGCCGGGAACATCAGCCCCAGCAGGAAATAATTGAGCAGGAAGGACGAGCCGAAGAATTTTACGTGCGCGAAGGTGAAGGCCGCCATGGCCGAAACCGTTAGCGTCAGGAACACCGTCAAGAGCGCGATAACAAGTGAATTGAAGATCTGCAGCCAGTAGCGCTTGCCGAGCAGAATGTCCCCGTAATTGGCCCATTGCCATTCGGCCGGAATGCCGAAGGGGTTCACGCGCAGGTCTCCCAGCGTCTTGAAGCCGCCAAGTGCGGTGGTGAGCAACGGGATGAGCACGATGGCCGCGATCAGGCTCAGCGATATATAAAGATAAAGCTTGGTTTGCAGCGGCATGCGCATGGAAGTGGATGTGTCAGTCATGGCGCATGAAAATCCTTTTGTAACCGAAGGCGAGCGTCACGCAGATGACGAAGAGAACGACGCCGACCGCGCTGCCAAGCCCCACCTGCATGCGCATGACGCCGTAGGTGTAGAGGAAGGTGACCATGGTCTGCGTGGAGTTGGACGGGCCACCGCCGGTAAGCGGCATGATCATGTCGAAAAGCTGCAGCGAGCCGATGACCGCGAAGAAGACGGACAGGCGCACCGTGGAGCCGAGCATCGGCAACGTGACGTAACGGAATTTCTGCCAGCCGGACGCGCCGTCGATTTCAGCCGCTTCCAGCACGTTCTTGTCGACGGATTGAAGGCCGGCGATAAAGAGCATCATGTGGAAACCGAAATATTTCCAGACGATGACGCCGAGCACGGCATAGATCGCCACATCCTTGTCGGCCAGCACATAAGGATTGGCGAAGCCGAAGAAATTGGAGATGGCGGCGAAAAGTCCATAATCGCCATCATAAACGAAACGCCAGATCAGACCTGCCGCGACGTCAGCCAGAACATAGGGCAGGAAGAACACCAGCCGGAAGGCGACGACGCCGGGAATGCGGTGCGCCAGCATCATGGCGAGCCAGATCGCCAGCGGAATCTGGATCAGGATCGAGATGAGGATGATCAGTCCGTTATTGATCAGGGCCTGCGAGAAGGCGGCATTGCCGAACAGGACCTGAAAATTCTTCAAACCCACGAAATCGGTCGGCGTGCCGTAACCGTTCCAGCGGTAAAGGCTGTACCACGCCGCCTCGCCCATGGGCAGGATGACGAACAGGGTAAAGAGCAGAAGTGCTGGCGGCAGAAACACCAGCAGGGTCAGCGCCCGGTCATGCGCGACCGAACTTTGCTTGCGCTTGGCCTTTGTCGCGCCGCGCGCCGGTATGGACGCAGAAGTCATGGAAATATCCGTCATCTCTATCCGCTTTCATGGAGGCAGATAAGCAGCGCCGCATATTTGGCGGCGCCGCCATGGAAATCGTCAGGTCAGCGCAGTTCGAATGCGTCCTGAATCTGCTGGGCGCCTTCCTCCGCGGTCATCTGGCCGGACACGATCTCAACCGAGACATCGTTGACGACACGGCCGACGGCGGCACCCAATGTCTGGTCGAAGAAGTTCTGGTGCCAGGTGGAAGCGGCAAGCTGCTTGGCCGAATCTGCCAGCAGCGGGTTCTTCACCGCACCGGCAGCACCCGTGGCAACCGGCAGGATCATGCCGGCGGTCGCCATTTTCTCCTCGCTTTCCTTGCTGGTCAGGAAGGTTGCGAAATCGATCGCTTCCTTGGAAGCGTTTTTGGTGAGCGCCCAGCCGTTCAACCCGCCCAGGGTGTCGGTGGCCTTGCCAGCACCACCTTCAACGACCGGGAAGGCAAAGCGGCCGATATTTTCAGGGGCAAGCCCCTTGCCGTCGCCGGCATTCTTGCGCTGGTTGGCTTCGGTATTGTCGAAGCCGAGAATAATGGCGGCCTTGCCGTCGCCGAAGACACCGAGCGCCTGTGGCCAGGTGGAACCGAGATAACCGGGCTGGAAGGGCTCGAGCTTGCCGAACTCGGCCAGCTGCTCACCCGCCTTGATGATGGCCGGGTCCATGAAGCCTTCGCCTTCGCCCTTGCGGGCGGCATCGAAGACGGCCTGGCCGCCGTTGCGCATGACGAGGTAGCTCCAGTAGAAATGGATCGGCCATTTTTCACCGCCGCCACCGGCAATCGGCACGATGCCGGCTTCCTTTATCTTTTTGACCGTTGTGCCGAGATCATCCCAACTCTTGATGTCTTCCGCCTTCACGCCGGCCTTGGAAAACAGCTCCTTGTTATAAAAGAAGCTGACGAGGCTGACCTTGTAAGGCACGGCCCAGACCTTGCCATCGAAAGACAGACCATCGATTGCGGAGGCATTATAGGCCTGACGCAACTTGCCGCCATCGGCATCGAAAACTTCGGTCAGGTCCTTCAGCGCGCCGGTCTTGGACTGCTCCTCAAGGACGCCCCCGCCCCAGCTGTAAAAGAAGTCAGGCACGTCGTTGGATTGCAGCAGCGTCGGCAATTTTGCCTTGAAGGCCTCGTTTTCGAGGAACTGCAGCTGAACATCGACATCGGGGTGCTTGGCCTCATATTCCTTGGCAATTTCCTCCCAGACAGCCACGGATTTGGGGTCCAGTTCCACATGCATCCATTTAACGACCGTCGCGGCCGAGGCGCTGGCGGCGCCGAGCATGAGAGCAATGCTTGTCGTTGCGGCAAAGCCTGTCAGCCTGCCGCTCAGGCTTGCGCCTGCGTGCCAAATCGTCATGATGGTGATCCTCCCTCGGGGATTTCCTCATTTATTCCCCAATGCGGATTAATTCATATCAGGGTTCGCTCATTGTCAAGGCGCGGCGCCGATTTTTTGCGCTTTGTGCTTGACACACCCCACCCCCACTCCGTTATTTAATCCGCATTCCGATATAAATCGGGACGTAACGGCATTGATCGCAGGACCCTATGAAGACCGCAGACCCAGAATTGATGCGCGCGATCAACAGGCTGAGCGTGCTGGACAGCATCCGCCGCCATGGACCAATCTCGCGGGTGGAAATCAGCGAAAGAACGCAACTCTCCACCACGACCGTGTCGGCGATCACCGCCTCGCTGCTGGATGACGGGCTTATCCTCACCCGCCATATCGGCGATATCCGCACCGAAGGCGCACGCGGCAGACCACGCGTGATGCTGGAGCTGAACCCGGATGCCGCCCGTGTGGTGGGCGCCAAGATCGCCGCAAACCGCATGGTTTTCGTCGTCACCGATTTCTGCGGCAACGTGCTGTCTACCCTTTCCTTGCCGATCCGCGTCGACCGCCAGCCGATTGGCGTCATCGCCGATCTGGTGGAGGACGGGGTGCGCCGCTGCGTCGTCGATGCGGGCTTTTCGCTCGAGGATGTGGACATGGTCTGTCTTGGCCTACCCGGCGTCATCGAACATCGCACCGGCAAAATCCGCAGCAGCCCTATTCTCCGGGAAGTGAATGTCAACTTCGCCGAGGAAATGACGGCGCGGCTGAATTCGCCGACCATCATCGAAAGCGACGCCCACGCCATTACGCTCGCCCACCACTGGTTCGGCCATGCGCGCGATCTGGAAGACATGGTGCTGATTTCGCTCGAACAGACGCTCGGGCTTGGCGTGCTGCATCAAAACCAGCTCTTTCGCGGCGCGGGCGGCCTCAGCCACAATCTCGGCGATCTCGTCATCGGCCTCGCCAATGAAGGCACGGTGCGGCTGGCGAGCCAGGCGGGCGAAAATGCCATTCTTGGCTCGCGCCCGGTGGACGGGCGTTTTGCCGAGGCCATCCGGCTCGGTCGCGGCATGCAGCATGCCCATGCGCTGATTGCGGCTGAAGACAATGAGCTGATCACGGCAGCCTTGCGCGCCGGTGCCGCACTCGGCCTGACGCTTGCCAATATCGTCACGCTGTTTGCGCCGCCGCGGGTCATCATCACCGGCTCCAGTCTGGAGCTTGGCGAACCCTTCATCACCAGCATCCGCGACAGCTACAACGCCGCCGTGCCGCCATCGCTGGCCGGCGTAGCCGAGCTGGTTTTCGACGTTGCGAGCGACGAATTATGGGCGCAGGGGGCTGCGGCCGTCGCGCTTTACGAACTTTACGAATCGCCATGGAACACCACGGGGCCGGCGCTTTAGCCCACAAGGTTGAGCACGGGATTCGGCATTTCTGATTTACGGGAGGAATCACATGAAAAAGGTCGGTATCGGCATCATCGGCTGCGGCAACATCTCCAGCGCCTATCTCAAGGCCATGGCCTCGTTTCCGATTCTCGATATTCGCGGTCTTGCGGATATGAACGAGGAGGTGGCGAAGGCCCGCGCGGCAGAATTCGGCCTTCAGGCAACGAGCGTCGACGCGCTTCTTTCTGACCCTTCGGTGGAAATCATCGTCAACCTGACGATCCCCAAGGCGCATGTGGAAGTGGGTCTGCGGGCGCTGGACGCCGGCAAACATGCCTATTCCGAAAAACCGCTCGGCATCAATTTCGCGGAAGGCAAACACCTTGCGGATGCGGCAAAGGCCAAGGGTCTGCGCATCGGCTCGGCGCCGGATACATTCCTCGGCGGCGGACACCAGACCGCACGCCGCCTGATCGACGAAGGCGTGCTGGGCCAGCCCGTTGGCGGAACGGCCACTTTCATGTGCCCCGGCCATGAGCGCTGGCACCCCAACCCCGCCTTTTATTACGAGGTTGGTGGCGGGCCGATGCTGGATATGGGACCTTATTACATCACCGACCTCGTCAACCTGTTTGGCCCGGTGGCCAAGGTCGCAGGCTTTGCCATTGCACCGCGCAACGAGCGCCTCATCACCAGTGAACCGAAGAACGGCGAGAAAATCCCGGTCCATGTCGCGACACATGTGTCAGGCATTCTGGCTTTTGAGAATGGTGCCGTGGTGCAGGTAGGCATGAGCTTCGATGTCGCCGGCCATAAACATGTGCCGCTGGAAATTTACGGCACGGAAGGCACGCTGATCGTGCCCGACCCCAACCACTTCGGCGGCGAGGTGCAATTGCTGAAAAAGGGCGGCCAGTTCGAACCGCAGGCACTCTCTTCGCCCTATGCTGACGGCAATTACCGTTCCATCGGCGTCGCCGACATGGCCTATGCCATCCGCGAGAACCGTCCGCACCGCGCCAACGGCGACCTTGCCCTGCATGTGCTGGAAGTCATGGAAGCCTTCCAGACGGCATCGGACAGCGGCACCACCGTTTCCATCACCACCAAGGTGGAGCGCCCTGCTCCGCTTGAAACATCGCTGGTCGACGGCCAGCTCGGCAAATAATCCTGAGGAGGAAATAAATGCGCGAAGCACTCATCGTCTGGGGCGGCTGGAGCGGCCACGAGCCACAGGAATGCGCCACCATCGTCAAGGACATGCTGGAGGAAGACGGTTTCAAGGTCTATGTCGAGCACAGCACGGAAGCCTTTGCCGATCCCTCAGTACATGATCTCAGCCTCGTGGTGCCGATCGTCACCATGTCGAAGATCGAGAAGGAAGAGATCAAGAACCTGACAGCCGCCGTCGAAAACGGCGTCGGCATTGCCGGCTTCCATGGCGGCGCTGGCGACAGTTTCCGCGAATGTGTGGAATATCAGTTCATGATCGGCGGCCAGTGGGTCGCCCATCCCGGTAATATCATCGATTACACGGTCAACATCACCCGGCCGGACGACCCGCTGATGGAGGGTATTTCCGATTTCCCCTATACGTCGGAACAATATTACATGCATGTCGACCCCTCGAACGAGGTTCTGGCGACAACGAAATTCACCGGCGATCACGCGTGGTGGATCGACGGCGTGGTGATGCCGGTGGTCTGGAAGCGCAAATACGGCAAGGGCCGCGTCTTTTATTCGGCACTCGGCCATCAGGCCAAGGAATTTTCCGTGCCGCAGATGAAGACCATGTTCCGCCGCGGCGCGAACTGGGCGGCGCGGTAACGGTTGCAGCGGGAGCGGTCTTGAAAGACCGCTCCTCCATCTCACCAGTCGCGTATAATCTCTTCCGCCGCCGTCGCCATACCCAGCAGGTGATCATCCGTCCCATGCAGGCCGGAAAGCAGCAGGCCGACCGGCATTCCCGCGTCGCCTGTTCCACAGGGGATCGACACGCCACAATGGTCCAGGAAATTACCGATCTGGGTGTTGCGCAAGGTCTTGGCGTTCATCGCAAAAAAGGCGTCGTCATTTTCCACGAGCGGCGCCACCTTCGCCGCGACATGCGGCAATGTCGGTGACACCAGAAGCTCGTCCCTGCCGATCATGGCGGAAAACGCCGCCGTCATCCGTTCGCGCGCCTCGATGATGGCGATATAGTCAGGCATGGAGATATTCGCTCCGAGCCTTGTTCGCACGACAACGCGCGGGTCCATGCGCGCCGCTTCAGCACCTTCCAGACGGGTTTTGTGCAGGGCAAAGGCTTCCGCCGTCACCAGCGCGCCCTTTTCCCTGATGAGATCGAACAATTCCGAAAAGACCGGGAATGCCTGCCGCCGCACCGAAGCGCCGGCGCGCGCTAGCCGCTCCACCGCCTGTTCGAATGCGGCCGCGACACCCGCCTCGATGCCATCAAAAACCACCGTTTCCGGCACCACCAGCGACACGCCAGACAAAGGCATGCGCACCAGATCGGCAGCCGTCCTGCCGCGCATCGCGGCATCCACCCAGATGGCATCCTGCACGGTGTGGGTAAGCGGTCCGAGCGAATCGAGGCTTTTCGCCAGAGGATAAACCCCGCGCATCGAATAGCGGCCACGGCTCGCCTTATACCCCACCACGCCATTGAAGGCGGCCGGAATGCGCACCGATCCGCCCGTATCCGTACCGATCGCCACCGGCACCAGACCGGCTGCTACGACAACGCCCGCCCCCGATGACGAACCGCCCGGCAGGCGATGGCCGTCCGTGGAAACAGGATTGCGCGGTGTGCCGTAATGCGGGTTGATGCCAAGACCGGAAAAAGCGAACTCACTCATATTGGTGCGGCCGATGGAAACCATTCCTGCCTGCTTCAGGGCCGCCACCACATCCGCATCGCGGGATGCGGGCGCATCATCAGCCAACACCTTCGATCCGGCGGTGGTGGCAATGCCCTCGAGATCGAACAGATCCTTCCAGGCCACCGGAATACCATCAAGTACGCCGCAGGAACGGCCCTCACGAATGCGTTTCGAGGCACCTTCCGCCTCCGCCATGGCCCGCTCTGACGTCAGGCTGACAAAGATCGCCTGGTCATCCTCTTTGCTGATCGCATCGAGCGTCTCCTCCGCCAAAGCGCGCGGATCGAGATGGCCGCTTTGGATAAGAATGGAAAGCTGCGCGATGTTTTTGCCCCGATGAGCCATGATATCTTCCCTGAAACCCGCATGTCGCGCCCAACATGCCGTTTCTCGGCCACTTGGCAAGGCCAATCACCACAGCCACGGTCATCCGGGCGGCGCAAAATCCTGAGCCCGCGCTCCGTTTCCGGCAGGCTAGTTTTTTCAACCACAGGTATAGGCCTGTCACGCCGTATATCAGCAACGACTATAAAAAGACGGACTAATTCTTAATCGCATCTAAACTTTGTTGAATTATTTAGCAGACACCGCTGAAATACATGCCCTATAAAAATTCCATAAAACAATCATAACGCGACATCGCGGGGGACTATCGCGAATGGAAGAGACTGCCTATCAGGGGACAGATAGACAGGTTGAACCGGGCCAGAAGCTTCGCTCACCGACGCAACCGGAAACAGGCCGGTTTTCGCGGCGGCGGTCACTTGCCAGCAAGATAACCCTCATCTTTCTGGGCGGCGTAATCTTTTCCTACAGCATTGGCGCACTCGTCGGCTGGTACATGTTCGTCGCCGCTGCGGGCGAGCAATGGCTCAACCAGGCCCGCGTCAACTCGCAGATTGCCAGCGCCACGCTTCGCAGCATCTACACCTATGTCAGCGTCACCGCCGATGCGGACGGGCAGGTCAATGGCATATTGACCGACAAACCGATTGGCGATGATGATTCCATTCTCGTCACCGGCTTCAACCCCAGTGACGTTCTCGCGCTTATTGGCGCACAGACCAAGAATGCCGTCTGGCTTTTCCGTTATGACGAGGCAGATTCCGGCTTTCGCCAGATCGCTACCGCCTTTGACAACGCCACCGATGACGGCGAAAAGCCGCTTGCCACCGATCCCATCTTTTCCAGAGATGCGGTTGCCGCGCGTTTTTCCACCGGTTTTGCCACCATCGGCGAGTCCAGCCACTATATCGGCCTGCTGCCGATCATCAGCACGGAAACGAAGAAACCCATCGGCGCGGTCGCCGTCAGTATCGGCGGTTCGGACGCGCTTTACGGCGCACAGCGCAAGCTGATCTATAATTCGCTCGCCGCGCTGATCGTGGTCCTGACCGTTACCGGCGTGCTTGTGACCGTCATTGCCCGGCATTTCCTCAAACCGGTCCCGGCGCTGGTGCAGGCAACACTTCGAATTGCCCGTGAAGAAACCGATGTCGTCACACCGTTTCAGGAACGACGGGACGAAATCGGCGACATGGCGACCGCCATTGAAACACTGCGTGAAGCGGTTCTGGAACGCGGACGCCTGCGGCAGATACGCGATATGGCGCAGCAGCTCGAACATATGGCGCATCACGATGCACTGACCGGACTGCCCAACCGCGTGCTGCTGATGAAGACGCTGGAAAACCGTCTCGAACATCTTGCCGCGTCAGGCCAGCCATTCAATGTCATGCTGCTCGATCTCGACCGCTTCAAGGCCGTCAATGACACGCTGGGACACGCCGCCGGCGATGCCTTGCTGGTGGCGGTGGCCTCGCGCATTTCTTCCGTGCTCGGTGAAAACGACATGGTGAGCCGTCTCGGCGGCGACGAATTCGCGATTATCCAAACCACAAAAGGCGATTGCGAGAGCGACGCGGCGATGCTGGCAGCGCGGGTGGTGCATGCGGTCTCGCGCAGATTCAACCTCGAAGGCAGCGATATCAGCATCGATACCAGCATCGGCATCGCCTGCGCGCCGGGTCACGGCACATCCGCCACGCAGCTCCTGCAACATGCCGATCTCGGCCTTTACCGTGCAAAATCCATGGGCTGCGGTTATTTCGTCTTCTACGAGCCGGGCATGGACATGGCGGCAAAGCACAAGCATGCGTTGGAAATCGACATGAAATCCGCGCTTGAAAACCACGAATTCGAGCTGCATTACCAGCCCGTGGTCAATCTGCAGAGCGGCCGCATCGTCGCTTATGAGGCGCTGGCCCGCTGGCGGCACAGCAAACTCGGCCTCATCACCCCGGACCGCTTCATCACCCTTGCGGAAGAAAACAACTTCATCAAGCCGTTGGGCGAATGGGTGCTGGCGCAGGCCTGCGCAGATGCGATGCGCTGGCCGAAAGATATCAGGCTCGCCGTCAATCTGTCCGCCGTTCAGCTCTCCAATGATGATATTGTCCCTGTTGTCGACCGCGCACTCGAAAAATCCGGCTTCCCGGCCGAGCGGCTCGAACTGGAAGTCACGGAAACCGCGATGCTGGAGCGAGACAGCAGTACGAAAGCGTTGAAACTGCTGAAGGAAAGAGGTGTCCGTTTAGCACTTGATGATTTCGGCACCGGTTATGCCGGGCTCAGCACGCTGACCCACGTCGCCTTCGACAAGATCAAGATCGACCGCGAATTCGTCTCCGGCCTGCCCGCCAATCCCATGTGTTCGGCCATCGTCAACACCATCATCGACATGGCCGAGCAGATCGGCCTGAAGGTGACCGCCGAGGGCGTTGAAAACATGGATCAGCTCGAGGCCCTCAAGCTTTCGGGGTGCGATGAAGCGCAGGGCTACTATTTTGCCGAACCCGCGCCGCTTGCCCGGATACTCAGGAATCGCGCCGTTATCACCCCGGTCGCGAAGGACGAGATCGACGATGTCGGTCAGTCAGTACGCAACGCCTATCACCCACCACAAAAAGCGATTTGAGAAACCGGCCGCCGGCCAAAAGGACATAATATGCGCCTTTCAGTATTTTGCCTTTTCCTCACATGCTTTGCCCCTGTTACTGCCTTGCAGGCAGCCGAAGCAGGCGACACGCTTCAGCAGATTGCCAGAACCGCAAAAATCCGCATCGGCTATCGCGAGGCGGAGCCGCCCTTTTCCTATCAATTGCCCAATGGCGAGGTTACCGGCTTTTCGACCGATCTCTGTCGGGCGATCAGCGAGGATATTCGCAGCAAGCTCAAGCTCGACAAGATCGAACTCGAATACGTCAAGGCAACGCCCGCGACCCGCTTCATCCTTGTCCGCAGCGGCCAGATCGACATTGAATGCGCCGCCACCACCAATAATAGCGAACGCCGCAAGATCGTCGATTTCTCCTATCCCAACTTCATGACCGCAACGCAGTTTCTCTCCCGCAAGCAGGACAATCTGAAAAGCCTTGCCGATCTCGCGGGGCGATCCGTCACATCCGCCTCCGGCACCGTCAATATCGAACAGCTAAACGCCATAAACCGCGCGAAGAACCTCAATATCTCGGTAATGCCGACCAAGACCAATGAAGAAGCCTTCGAGCTTGTTGTTGCCGGCAAGGCCTCCGCCTTCGTGATGGACGGCATATTGCTGGCGGCGCTGGCGGCGACCTCGGAAAATCCGGACCTATATGCACTTTCCGAAGAAACCCTGAGCGCTCCCGAACCCTACGGTCTGGTTTTCCGGCGGAACGACCCGGCGTTCAAGGCGGCGGTCAATGATAGTCTTCGGCATATCTTCACCAGTTCAACCATTCACGGCCTTTATGAAAAATGGTTCACCAAACCCATTCCGCCGAATGGCATGAACCTGAACCTGCCGATGGCCGCCTCCCTGAAACAGGCCTACGACCATCCGAGTGAATACCAGGACTGAAAGCGCAAGACGCCAAACCGCATTGATTTGATGACGATGTTTTAACGGATTATTTTAGCTGGAGATGCGCGATGCAGAGATCGACATTGTGGCTTTTGTTGTTTTTCCTCAGTCTTCTGCCCGCAGAGGCGGCCAGCGACGATGCCCAACCGCCAACACTTGAAACCATTGCCAGAACAGGCACGATCCGGCTCGGCTATGCCGACCGCAACGTTCCCTTTTCCTATCTGGGCACCGCCCCGGAACCGATCGGCTACAGTATCGAACTGTGCCTGAGAGTGGCGGATTCGATCAAGAAAAAGCTGGGCTTACCGGAGCTGAAGGTCGAGTTCGTTAAACGCACGCCCAGCAACCGCATCATGCTTCTCAATGACGGCACCATGGACATGGAATGCGTGGCGAGCACGAATACGGAGGAAAGACGCAAGGCCGTCTGGTTTTCCTACAGCCACTTCATCACCGGCACGCGTTATGTCGCGCTGAAATCGAGCGGCCTGAACACCGTCGCCGATCTCGCCGGACGGACGGTGGTGGTGACGACGGGCACCATCAATATCAGCCAGCTCAACGTGCTCAATCGCAAACTGGGAATGAACATCGCCGTCCTGCAGAATGACAGCACCGAGGGCAGTTTCGACATGGTGACGGAAAACCGCGCCTCTGCCTTCGTCATGGACGATATTCTCCTGCGTTCCTTTGTCGCCGAGACCGGCAGGCCGGAAGATTATGTCATTTCGAACGAATATCTCGCCCCGCCACAGCCCTATGGCCTGATGCTGCGGCACGGCGATACCGGTTTCCGGGACGCCGTCAACGAAGCGCTGGGGCAGATTTATGCAAGCGGCGAAATCGAGAGAATCTACGACAAATGGTTCAACGCGCCGATCCCGCCGAACGGGATGAACCTCCAGCGTCCTCTGCCTGGCGATCTGGCCGAGGCGTTTCGAAGACCAGTCGATACGACAGCGGAATAAAAAACGCCGCTCCAAGGTGGGCGGCGTTTTTATGAAATTTCTTACGCAGCGCGCAGATCGGCACTCAGCGGGATTTCGACGTCGATCTCCAATATGGAAAAATGTTCGTCGCGATCCATCTTCACATGCACACGGTCGCCATCGATTTGCACATGCTTGGCGATGACGGCGAGAATTTCTTCCCGGAGAACGGCGACGAGATCGGTTCCCGACGACGCCCTTTCGTGGGCGAGCAGCACCTGCAGGCGCTCCCGCGCAAGCGGTGCCGACTTCTGTTTGCGGAAGATACTGAAGATGCTCATGCAGCCCTCCTTGCGAAGATCTTGGAGAAGATGCCACGCTTCTCGCCGGGGATGACGACCGGGATATCCTCGCCGGAGAGGCGGCGGGCGGCGTCAAAATAGGCCATGGCGGGCGCGCAACGGGCATCCGCAAGCGTGACAGGCGCACCGACGTTCGAAGCGCGCAGCACATCCGTGCTTTCGGGAATGATGCCGAGCAGCGGTATAGAGAGGATTTCGAGAACGTCATCCACCTTCAGCATGTCGCCGCGTTCGGCGCGGGCGGAATCGTAACGCGTCAGGAGCAAGTGCTTTTCCATGCGCTCGCCGCGCTCGGCCTTCAGTGTCTTGGAATCGAGCAGGCCGATGATGCGGTCGCTGTCACGCACCGAGGAAACTTCCGGATTGGTGACGACGACGGCGACATCCGCATGGCGCATGGCCAGCGTCGCGCCGCGCTCGATGCCGGCCGGGCTGTCGCAGATCACCCAATCGAAATGTTTCTTCAACTCGTTGATGACCCATTCGACACCTTCCGGCGTCAGATTGTCCTTGTCGCGCGTCTGCGAGGCAGGCAGCAGAAACAGCGTCTCGAGGCGCTTGTCACGGATCAGCGCCTGCGTCAGCTTGGCGTCGCCCTGAATGACGTTGACGAGGTCATAAACCACGCGGCGTTCAGCACCCATGACCAGATCGAGATTGCGCAGGCCGACATCGAAATCGACAACCACGACCTTCTCTTTGTTCTGCGCCAATGCGGCGCCAAGCGCTGCGGTCGAGGTGGTCTTGCCGACCCCGCCCTTGCCGGAAGTTACAACGACTACCTTCCCCATATGGCTCTCTCCTGTTCCTGTTCGTTTCTCTGTTATCAGCCGAGTTTTGCGGCCTTGATCGTATCGTTTTCCAGCCAGAGCTGAACGGGCTGGCCACGCAGCTTGTCGTCAATGTCCTCGGCGACCTTGTAGACGCCATCGATGGCCAGAAGCTCGGCCTCCAGCTTGCGGCAAAAGATGCGTGCCGAGACATTGCCGAGCGAACCGGCCATGGCCCGCCCGCGCAGCGCGCCGTAAATATGCACCGAACCGCCAGCGATGATTTCCGCACCCGAGGCAACCGAGCCGATGACGGTGACATCCCCCTCGGGAAACATGATCGACTGACCGGAGCGAACCGGTTCATTGATGACCAGTGACTGCACGACGGCCCGGACCTCGCCCGAAGCGTGCGGTTTACCTTCCGGCAATTCGGTAGCGACGGCGACCGGCTCCACTTCGACATCGGAAGCTGGCTTGCCACCCTTCAACGAAGGCGGCATGCCCGGTTCGATCATCGACGGGCGAACACCCTCGATACCCATGATGCCGACATTGCGTTCTCTCAGCGCCGCCAGCAATTCCTTCAGGCCCGCCTTGTCGAGCGACAGCTCCGACACGTCGAGAACCACAGGCCGCGACAGGAAGAAACCGGCCGAACGAGCGGCCAGATCATCAAGCCTTTCCAGCCATTGATCGACCGGAGATTCGGGGGACAGGACGACCGCGAGGAAGGAGCGGCCTTTGATACGGATCGAACGCTGGTCTGTTAGCACTTTGGTCATCTTGGTAAACAAATCGTTGACAATTAGGTACCTCGAATATGGTTAACAAATGGTTAACGCGCGCCCTGACGCGGTGAATTCGTTAATAAAATTCCTCACGCAAAAGCCTTCATGCAAAACATTCAAAAACACCTGTTAAAGCTTGAATTCATGTAACTGCCTCGCGAATGAAGGCGTATGATAGCAGTGCATCCTTGCTGCAAGCTGACGCCTTCTTGCGGTTAAGCTCTCCCCACCTCCCCCACTTTCCCGGCTCGACTCGCGGGCATCACGCAGCGTCCGATTCTGGAACAACGTGCCTGCAACGCTCAGAAGATAACCATCTGCCTTTGGCAGCCGAAAAGCGATTCCGTTATGTCTCCCGATACTGTAGATACGGGCTGTACCGATAGTTCCAACGGAAGAATGAGATGCACAGCAAAGTCCCGCCGCAGAACCAGATATTTTCGCAAGAGTTTGGGGCCTTCCTGTTCGACATGGATGGAACGCTGGTCAATTCGATCGCTGTCGTCGAGCGCGTCTGGCGGGAGTGGGCCGTTGCAAACGGCATTGAGCCGATTGCTTTCCTGCAGCGCATTCACGGCATGCGGGCATCTGAGGTTATCCGTCGTGAGGCGGTCCCCGGTCTCGATGTGGATGAACAGGCGGACATGATATTGCGCGCCGAGATGGATGATGTTGAGGGCATCATTCAGATACCGGGCGCCGCAGACTTTCTTGCGTCTTTGCCGGCGGGAAAGTGGGCCATCGTCACCTCAGCCGTTCGCGAACTGGCTGAGCGTCGGCTCACCGCAGCCGGCATCACACCGCCACCCGTCATGATTTGTGCCGACGATGTGGTCAACGGCAAGCCCGATCCCGAAGGTTACCGGAAGGCCGCCGAAAGGCTTGGCGTTGCGCCGGAAAGCTGCGTGGTCTTCGAGGATGCTCCAGCCGGCATTCAAGCCGGTGAACGCATGGGGGCTGCGGTGGTGGTCATCAACGTGACCCATTCCCACCCGATCGAAACGCCGCATCTTTCCATCGGCGGTTACGGCGAGCTGGATGTGGTGATTGGTGAGAATGGCAGCCTGAAGCTGGCAAGCAGCGGAGGCTGAAGAGCTGCCGGCGACCACCGACCCGCTGAACCGTCCTCAAGAATAACCATAAGCTTTTCCAAAACGGCTAATTGACAGCCCCGCAGAAATGCGTCCTAATAAAATTGGTAAGACCATCTTACCGCTTGCGCGAACGGGGGGAGACCTTCGCGCTGGGAGGGATATCATGTTTGTGGCTCTGGAGCCGCGCCGCCTTTACCGGCTGGTCGCGGAACAAATTCGCTTGCTCATCGAAAGCGGGGAGCTGACCGAAGGTCAGCGCCTGCCGGCGGAACGGGACCTTGCGGAACGCTTTGGCGTTTCCCGCCCGACCGTTCGCGAAGCCCTCATCGTTCTGGAAGTGGAGGGCCACATCCATATCCGCATGGGTTCCGGCGTTTACGTCAGCTCTGCGACCAGACAGGCCAGGGAAAAGGCGCCGGTGCCGGACGCGCATGGTCCATTCGAAATCCTGCAGGCGCGCTGCATCATAGAGAGCGCGATTGCCGAGGAAGCCGCGCGGCTTGCCACGCCGGAATGCATCGCCAAGCTCGACGACATCATCGAACGCATGGCCGGCGCGCTCGACAGCTCGCCAAAGGCGCTCAATTTCGACCGGGCCTTCCACACCGCCATTGCCGACATCATCGGCAATTCGGCGCTCAATCGCTTTACCGGCCTGATCTATGACGAGCGCAGCCTGTCGCCCTTTTTTGAAAAGCTCGCCAGCTATTTTGAAGGCCCGCACACCTGGAACCTCGCCGTGCAGGAACACCGCGCGATCCGCGACGCCATTGCCGCCAACGATCCGGAAGGGGCTCGCGAGGCGATGCGGCAGCATCTGACGCTGTCGCAAAAGAGATTTTCCGAGAGTTTCGGGGAGGAAACGATCGGAGAAGAGTGACCGTTGCCGCGACCGGCGACGGAAAAAACAACACATCTGGCTTTAATTCGGGAGGAGTTAAGAATGAAAATCAGATTGTCGACTTTGATGGGCGCAACAGCCGCCATCCTGCTTTCCGCACTGGCTGCGCAGGCACAGACCACGCTGAAATGGGCCCATGTTTACGAAACCTCCGAGCCGTTCCACACGGATTCGGTCTGGGCTGCGGAAGAACTCGCCAAGCGCACCGATGGTCGCTACAAGATCGATGTCTTCCCGGCCTCTCAGCTTGGCAAGGAAGCTGATATCAACCAGGGCCTGAAGATCGGCACGGTGGATATCATCATCTCCGGCTCGAGCTTCGCCGCGCGTGACTTCAAGCCGATCGGCGTCACCTATTTCCCCTACATCTTCCGCGATCCGAGCCATCTGATCGCCTATACCAAGAGCGATATCTTCAAACGTCTCGCCAAGGGTTACGAAGACAAGACCGGCAACCACATCGCCGCTGTCAGTTATTACGGCACGCGCCACACCACATCCAACAAGCCGATTGCCGCCTGCGCCGACATGGCGGGGCTGAAAATGCGCGTTCCCGACGTTCCCGCCTATCTCGCAATGCCCCGCGCCTGCGGCGCCAACACGACACCGATTGCATTTGCGGAAGTCTATCTGGCGCTGCAGAACGGCACCGTCGATGCGCAGGAAAACCCCCTGACCACCATCGAGGCAAAGAAGTTTTTCGAAGTGCAGAAGAACATCGTGCTGACGGGCCACATCGTCGACCATCTCAACACGGTGATCTCGAAGAACCTGTGGTCCAAGCTTTCCGATGAAGACAAGAAAATCTTCACCGAGGTCATGCAGCAGGCCGCCGAGCGGACCACCAAGACCATCGAGGGACGCGAGAAAAGCCTCGTGGAAGACTTCAAGAAGCGTGGCCTGACCGTGGCTGAGGTCGACAAGGCCGACTTCGAGAAGAACGTCATCGAAAAAGTTAAGTTCGAGGACTTCGGTTACGACAAGGCCGACTGGGAAGCCATTCGCGCCGTCAAGTGAGCCAAGATCCGGTGCGGCTCCCTTTGCCGCACCGCCCTTTCTCTCCAGACGGGATATCTCAATGTCGCAGGAAATCCATACTCAGGTTACGCCTGAGGAACTCGCCCACACGTTCGACGAGGCGCCGCCTGAGGTCGATCTCAAGGTCTATTCATTCGAGGACTGGGTCACGCTCGGCCTCTTCTGGCTGATGACCGGCTGTGTGTTCCTTCAGTTCTTCACCCGCTACGTGCTCAACAACAGCTACGCCTGGACGGAGGAAATTGCCGTCAACTGCCTGATCGGCGTGGTGTTTTTAGGCTCCGTCATGTGCGTGCGCATGTCGCGCCACATCCAGGTGGATGTGCTTTATCATTATGTGCCGCCACAGGTGGCCCGCGCCATGTCGATCCTTGTCGATGTGCTGCGCATCCTGTTCTTCGCCTACACATCCTGGCTGATGTGGCGTTATCTGGAAATTGTCGCGGATGAAGAAATGGTGACCGTCGCGCTGCCGCGCAACATCGTTTTCTACACGGTCCTGGCGGCATTTGTCTTGATGTTCTTCCGGTCCGTGCAGGTGTTCATCGCCAACATGCAGCGCGGCTATTCCGTTCTGGAACGGCCCGAAGAATTCCAGAGCGCGGGGGATTGATCAGATGCTGCTTCTTATCGGCTCATTTCTTCTGCTGATGGTAATCGGCCTGCCGGTCGCCATTTCCATGGCCTCGGCCTCCTTGCTCTACATCGTGTTTTACAACGTCGCGCCTGATATCATCGCGGCGCAACGCCTGATCGCGGGTGTGGAAAGCTTTCCGCTTCTAGCGGTTCCTTTCTTCATCCTTGCCGGCAACCTGATGAACACGGCGGGTGTGACCGGACGCATCTATTCCTTCGCTGTCGCGCTGGTCGGCTGGATGAAGGGTGGTCTCGCACAGGTCAACATCATCGGCTCGGTGATCTTTTCCGGCATGTCGGGCACGGCGCTTGCCGATGCCGCCGGCATCGGCACCATCGAAATCAAGGCCATGAAGGATCACGGTTATCCGGTCGAAGCGGCCGTCGGCGTCACCGCCGCTTCCGCAACGCTCGGGCCTATCTTTCCGCCGTCTCTGCCCTTCGTCATCTACGGCATGATGGCCAATGTCTCGATCGGCGCATTGTTCATGGCCGGCATCGTGCCCGGCGTCGTCATGACGCTGCTGATGATGATCACGGTTGCGGTCTTTGCCTATATCAAGGGCTGGGGCTCCGATACGCCCTTCAGTCTCAGGACCATCTTCGGTGCATCGATCGAAGTCTTCGTGGTTATGATGGTGCCGCTCGGCATCTATATCCTCACGGCATTCGGCCTGTCGCTCAACCTGTCGATCCTGATCGTGCTGGTCATCCTGCTTGCCTGCGACTGGTATTTCGACTTCTCCGCCGTCATGGCGCTGATGACGCCTGTCATCCTGATCGGCGGCATGACCATGGGTTGGTTCACGCCGACGGAGGCAGCCGTCGCCGCCGTTCTGTGGTCGCTGTTCCTCGGGCTTGTCCGTTATCGGACGATGACCTTCAAGACACTGGCGAAATCGACCTTCGACACCATCGAAACAACCGCTTCGGTGCTCTTCATCGTTGCGGCGGCCTCCGTCTTCGCATGGCTGCTGACCGTCAGTCAGGCGGCACAGCTTCTGTCGGCAGCGATCCTGACGATCACCGACAGCAAGTGGATCTTCCTCGTGCTGGTCAACCTCTTGATGCTGTTCGTCGGTTGCTTCCTCGATACGATTGCGGCGATCACCATCCTCGTGCCGATCCTGTTGCCGCTGGTGCTGCAGTTCAACATCGACCCGGTGCATTTCGGCCTGATCATCACGCTTAACCTGATGATAGGGTTGCTTCACCCGCCGCTCGGCATGGTGTTGTTCGTGCTCTCGCGCGTGGCGAAACTCTCCGTCGAACGCACCACTGTCGCCATTCTGCCCTGGCTGGTGCCGCTGTTCGTGGCTCTGCTGCTGATCACCTTCATTCCGGCCATCACGCTTTGGCTGCCGACCGAAATGGGCCTGATCCGCTAAGACAAACATCCCCTGCCCGCGCGGTTCGCCGCGCGGGTTCGATCATTCCATAAAATATGAGGGCATCGTCATGCAGACACGCGTGGCACGTCTATACTCCCGTGAAGATATCCGCGTCGAAACGCAGGAGGTGGCGGGCCCCGGCCCCGGTGAAGTGCTGCTGGCCATGGCGGCAGGCGGCATTTGCGGTTCCGATCTGCATTATTATCAGGATGGTGGTTTCGGCCCCGTGCGGGTGCGCGAGCCGATCATCTGCGGCCACGAGGCTTCCGGTCATGTGCGAGCACTGGGAGAAGGTGTCAGCGGGCTTGCCATCGGTCAGCTCGTCGCCGTCAACCCCTCGCAGCCCTGCGGCCATTGCCATTTCTGCCTGAAGGGCCAGCCGATCCACTGCCTCGACATGCGCTTCATGGGCAGCGCCATGCGCCTGCCGCACGAACAGGGCATGTTCCGCGACCGGCTGGTGGTTCCGGCAAAACAATGCGCGACATTTTCAGACGCCACCTCGCCCGCCGAGGCCGCCTGTACCGAGCCGCTTGCGGTTTGCCTGCATGCCGTCGCACAGGCTGGCGATCTGGCAGGCGCGAAGGTACTGGTGACCGGCGCCGGCCCCATCGGTCTCTTGACGATAGCCGCCGCCCGCCATGCCGGCGCCGGCATCATCGTCGCCACCGATCTCACCGATGCAGCGCTTGAACGCGCACCCGCCATGGGTGCCGACCGCACCATCAATGTCGCGAAGGACACTGAGGCGCTTTTGCCCTATCAGGACAACAAGGGCTATTTCGACGTCATTTTCGATTGCTCCGCAGCCGGTCCTGCGCTTCGCAGCGCCTTCGCCTGCGTGCGCCCCCGCGGCACCATCGTGCAGGTGGGTGTAACGGGCGACATCACCATTCCGCTCAATGCGCTGGTTGGGAAGGAAATTGTCTGGCGCGGCTCGCAACGTTTCCACGACGAATTCGCCATTGCCGCCGAGCTCATCTCCACCCGCAAGATCGACGTGCGGCCGATCATTTCCCACAGCTTCCCGCTTGGCGAGGCAAAAGCCGCATTCGAACAGGCCGGAGACCGTTCCGCCGCCTGCAAGGTGCAACTGACATTTTCCGCAGACTGATATTTGAGGATTAAAGATGAGACATACATGGCGCTGGTTCGGTCCAGTCGACAAGGTCACGGTTCAGGATGCGGCTCAGGCGGGCGCAGAAGGTATCGTCAGCGCGCTGCATCACATCGCCACCGGTGATGTCTGGCCGGTGGACGAGATCGCCAGACGGCATGAGGCGATCAAGGCCGGCGGGCTTTATTGGGATGTCGTGGAAAGCGTGCCGGTTTCGGAGGATATCAAGACCCAAACCGGCGACTGGAAAACCCATATCGCCAACTGGCAGGAAACGTTGCGCCGCCTATCCGCCTCCGGCATCCGCACCGTTTGTTATAATTTCATGCCGGTGCTGGACTGGACCCGCACCGACCTGCGCTGGGAAACCAGACATGGCGCGAGGGCGATGCGTTTCGATCTCACCGATTTCGCCGCTTTCGACATCCATATTCTGAAGCGCCCCGACGCGAAGGCCGATTATCCGGACTGGTTGTTGGAGGAAGCGGCAAAACGCTTCTCCGAGATGCCGGACACCAAAATCGCCGCGCTCGGGCGCAATATAGGTGCTGGCCTGCCCGGTTCGGCGGATGGTTACACGCTCGCCCAGCTTCTCGAAAAACTGCGCTCCTATCACGGCATCAACCGGGAAAGACTGCAACAGAACCTGATCGACTTTCTGTCCGCGGTGACGCCGGTTGCCGAAGACGTCGGCATCAACATCTGCGCCCATGGCGACGATCCGCCATGGCCGTTGCTCGGCCTGCCGCGTATTCTTTCAACGGAAGCGGACTACACCCATATGCTGTCCCAAGTCGACAGCCGCGCCAATGGCGTGACGCTATGCACCGGTTCCCTCGGCGCACGGGCGGATAACGATCTACCCTTCATTGCCAACCGTTTTGCCGATCGTATTCATTTCGTGCATCTGCGCAATGTGACGCGCGATACCGACACCATACCCTGCTCCTTCTTCGAGGACGAGCATCTCGAAGGCGGGACGGATATGGTCGCCGTCATCGCCGCACTCGTTACCGAAGAGGCCCGACGCCGGGCGGAGGGCCGCGACGACCATACCATTCCGATGCGGCCCGACCACGGCCAGGAAATACTCGACGACCTGACGCGCGGCGCGCAGCCCGGTTACCCTGCCATCGGCCGGCTGAAGGGGCTGGCGGAACTGCGTGGCATCGAACGCACGCTTTCGCACAGCCGTTTCGGCCTTGCGAACGGCAAGGCTGAGCCGGGAAATTGACCGTGGGCCGTTTCGTCAGCCTGCGGCCAACCGTGCCCGAAAAATGAGATAGGAGAAGGTCGCCAGTCCGCCGGCAATCGCTCCAGCGGCTTTCACGGCGGCGTCCATCAGATGCGGGTGACGTGTGGGCGACAGGAATTGCAGTGCCTCGATACCGAAAGCCGCGAAAATACCCGCGAGGATGACTGCCAGCCAGTAACGCGGATAGGCCAGCACGAAGGCCGCCGAACAGAAGGCGAAGGCGGCGGCCCGGTCGAGACCAACACTTGTCAGCGTGTGCGGACGAAAGCCGATCGGGCAGATTGTAACGATCACGATCAGCAGGAGAACCGACCAGGCGACATATTTCGGGAGTCTGTTTGTCATCATGGCGTAACAATAGAGTGCCGCCCTGGGAAACGGAAGCGGGACTTTTTCACGCCTCGCCCAATTAATCACACTTTTTGCTCAGATAGTTCAAAAACCGGCTTTCGTTCAGGCCCCACACGGGCTAAGGCAGAAGGCAACCGGACGCGGATCGCGGCTGATGGCGTTCACGCTGTCGCCTTTCGGTGCGATGTCACGGTGTCGGGTGGATTTTCCACACAGGATCAGATTTTCAGGGATGAGCACAATGAGTTTCAAGCCGCACGGCAAACATCTGGTTGCAGGAGAATGGGTCGCAACGGAAGCGAAATTCCGCAGCGAACCTGCACATGGCGAAGCTTTCGATTTTTCGGTCGGCACCGTCGATCTGGTGAATGCAGCCGCAGAAGCAGCCGAAGAGGCCTTCTGGAGCTACGGTTACACCACCCGCGAAGAGCGCGCCGCTTTCCTCGACACCATCGCCGATGAGATCGAAGCACGCGCCGACGCCATCACCGAAATCGGCTCGTCCGAGACCGGCCTGCCCGCAGGACGCCTGCAGGGCGAACGTGGCCGCACCGTTGGCCAGCTCCGTCTTTTCGCCTCGCATATCCGCAAGGGTGACTATCTTGATCGCCGGCACGACGAAGCGCTGCCGGATCGCCAGCCGCTGCCGCGCCCGGATATCCGCCTGATGCAGCGCCCGATCGGCCCGGTCGCCGTCTTCGGCGCGTCGAACTTCCCGCTCGCCTTCTCCACGGCCGGTGGTGACACCGCTGCTGCACTGGCTGCCGGTTGCCCCGTCGTCGTCAAGGGCCATTCCGCCCATCCCGGCACCGGCGAAATCGTTGCCGAAGCCGTTCTGGCCGCCGTCAAGAAGCACAATCTGCATCCCGGCGTTTTCTCGCTGATCCAGGGCGGTCGCCGCGATGTCGGTTCCGCGCTCGTGCAGCATCCGCGCATCAAGGCGGTCGGCTTCACCGGTTCGCTTGCCGGCGGCCGCGCGCTGTTCGATCTTTGCGCCCAGCGCCCCGAACCGATCCCCTTCTTCGGCGAACTGGGTTCGGTCAACCCGATGTTCCTGCTGCCGGAAGCGGTTAACGCCCGTGGTGAAGCCATCGCCAAGGGCTGGGCGGGTTCGCTCACCATGGGCGCCGGCCAGTTCTGCACCAATCCCGGCATCGCCGTCATTCTCTCCGAGCAGGCGAACGCCGTGGCTGAAACCGCCCGCGCGGCTCTTTCCGAAGTCGGCCCGCAGGTCATGCTGACGGATGGCATCGCCGCCGCCTATCGCGACGGCCGTGACCGTATCGCTGCCGGCAATGGCGTGCGCGATGTGCTGACCACCACCTGCAATCTGCGCAATGCGACGCCCTATCTCTACCGGGTCTCCGGCAAGGACTGGGTTGCCAACCACGCACTCGCAGAAGAAGTATTTGGACCGCTCGGCCTGATCGTAACGGTCGACAGCACCGAAGAAATGCTTGAGGTCGCCAAGAGCTTCGAAGGCCAGCTGACGGCAACCATGCATCTCGACGCCGGCGATGCCGAACTCGGCCGCAAGCTGCTGCCGATCCTGGAGCGCAAGGCCGGCCGCGTTCTCGCCAACGGATTCCCGACCGGCGTGGAAGTGTCCGAAGCCATGGTTCACGGCGGTCCTTACCCGGCCTCCACGAACTTCGGCGCCACCTCTGTTGGCACCATGTCGATCCGCCGCTTCATGCGCCCGGTTTCCTACCAGAACATCCCTTCCGACGTTCTGCCGCAGGATATCCGCTAATAAAAAAAGGGGGAGACGCTCACGCGCCTCCCCCGTTCATCGTTCGGCCCGATAAGCTTAGGCCGACTGGATCGTCTCGATCTTCCCGATACCGCCGACGATACCGGCGAAATCCTGCCAGACGCCCTGCGCGCCCTTGCGCCATTCATCCAGAGCCTCCGGCTGCAGAACCTTCCCGCCCTTCGAAAGAGCAAGTGCGACCGACTTTACCTCGTCCTCGACGATCAGCTGATTGAAATATTGCGCACCTTCGCTGGAGGCTTCCGAGAGAACTTTCTTCTCTTCGTCGTCCAGCTGGTTCCAGAAGGTCGCACCATAATAGACGACGCCTGACGCCCAGATATGGCCCGTTTCCGTCAGATAGGGAACGACCTCATAAAGCTTGAAGCCGGCATAGGCGGATTTGGTGAGATCCATGGCATCGGCCACGCCTGTCGCCAGCGCATTATAGGTTTCCGTGATCGGAATACCGACCGGCGTCGTACCGAAGGCGCTCCACAGCTTGGTGTGTAATGGGCTCTGGATGACGCGGATCTTCTTGCCTTCCAGCTGCTCCGGGCGGGTTACCGGTTCCTTGGTCAGCAGATGGCGCGCGCCGTAATTGATGAAATCGGCAGCGATGAATTGCTGGGCGGCGAGCTTCGTCTTCAGATCAGTGCCTGTCTCGCCCGTCACCACCTTGCGCACATGATCGGCATCGCGGAACAGGAAGGGCAGATCGAGAATCTGCAGTTCCGGCACCCAGCCGGAGAGCGAGGAAACGGTGGAAAGGCTCGCCTGAACCGAGCCCAGGCGGATATTTTCCGCCACTTCCTTTTCACCGCCCAGCGCACCGCTCTTGACGATGTTGAAACGGAAACGGCCGGGCAACTTCGCCTCCACCAGTTCGCTGATCTTCACCCAGATTTTCGTCTCCGGCTTGTCGTCGGCAAACAGCGAGGCAACGGTGATGCTGCGGGTTCTGGCATTTGCCGTACGGACGAAGGCGGGTGCGGCCAGCGTCGCCGCACCGATGGCGGAGAGTTTCAGGAGATTGCGGCGATCGATAATAGTCATGAATAAAGCCCCGGATTTAGAAGAAAATGGCCCAGGCGCACAGAATGGCCAGGGAAACGAGAAGAGAGACAAGATAAGGAACCACGGCGCGGAAAAGTGCGGTGGCCGGAATGCGGGTGACGCCGCTGACCACGAAGATCAGCATGCCGAGCGGTGGCGTCAGGCCATGGATCATTAGATTGACCACCAGGATGACGCCGAAATGGATCGGATCGATGCCGGCCGCCACGGCAGCAGGCAGCAGGATCGGCCCGAACAGCAGGATGGCCGCCCCGATATCCAGCACCAGTCCCACCACGAGCAGGATGAGGTTGGAAAGCAGAAGCACCGCGATCTTGCTGCCGCCGAGCAACGTCACGAAATCCGTGACGAGGCCTGAGACATTATCAACCGCCAAGAGGAAGGCGAAAGGCCCGGCCGTACCGATCAGAAGACCGATGGCCGCTGCCTCTCCAGCGGATTGTCGGAAGGTTGCAAAAATGCGCCCTGCCCCCAGCCGGTAACCAAAGCCGAGAAGTAGCGTGTAAAGCGCCGCAAGCGCTGCGGCTTCCGTGGTCGTGACAATGCCGATGCGGATGCCGACCACGACGATCACGCCAAGACCGAAGGCCGGTATGGCTGCGATGGCCGAGCGCCAGCGCTCGGCGCCCGTCGCGCGCGGCAAGGTATCGACGCTTCGCACACTGAAATGGATCGCCACCGCAAGGCAGATCGCCATCAACCCGCCGGCAAAGAAACCGCCGACCAGCAGCGAGCCGACCGAAAGATTGGTGGCCGTTGCGAGGATGAGAAACGCGATGGAGGGCGGGATGACATTATCAAGCACCGAGGTGGCGGCGATGATCGCGCCCGCCTGCGCGGGCGGATATCCGTGCTTAACGAGTTCCGGCTGGAAGGTGGACGCGCCGAAGGCGGCATTGGCGACCGAAGAGCCGGATGCGCCGGAAAACAGCACGCTGGTCAGAAGCGTCGTCTGTGCCAGCCCTGCCCGCCGGTGGCCGACCATGGAGGCGGCGAAACGGACCAACTGGTTGGCGACGCCCGATTCCGTCAGCAGGCTTCCGGCCAAAAGGAAGAAGGGAATGGCCAGCAGCAGGAATTTCGACATGCCCGTCACCGTCGAGGATACGATGGCCGGTTCCGGCAAGGTGCTGCCGAAGGCGATCGCCACATAAGCGGCGGCAAGGAAGGCATGGGCGAGCGGTGCCGCCAGCACCAGCCCCAGTGCCGCCGTCAGCGCCAGAAACAGGCTTGGCGGCAGGCTCGTATCGATAAACAGTTCCGGCAGGCCGACATAAGAAACGACCGCGATGGCGACGGAGAGCAGAACGGCAAGCGCCTTGCCTTCACCAACCCGTTGAAGCGCCAGATAGACAAAGATCAGCGCGCCGCCCGCTCCGAGAAAACCGAAGCGCACCCATTCCGGCAGGCCAAGCGTTGGCGACGTGCCGCCCAGCATGGCCGCGATCTCCACCCCGCCGAAGGCGAGGATGAGGGCTGCGACGAAGGAAAAGGCATCGGCCAGAACTTCGGTTGCGGCATGAAAGCGTTCCGGCAGGAAGCGCACGAATACATCCAGCCGCATGGCCAGAGCGCTCTTGAGGCTGAGCGGCGCGCCGACCGCAATCATCGCCACATTGAGCCAGATACCCAGATCTTCCGCGCCGATGAAACCGGTATGGAACAGGTATCGCAGGGCGACATTGACCAGCACCACCACAAGCAGCGTCGCAAGGATTGCGGCGGCAACCGCACCGAGCGCCTTGTCCAGAACGGCAAGCGCCCGTTCGGCCACACGTTGTGGACCAAAGCGCCGTTGCGCGATTGTTGTTGCCGGACTTGCCGTCATGTTGTTCTTCTCCACTCCCGCACCATGCTCAGGAGGCCTTGGCCGAGAGGTCGCGGTCGAACAGGGTCGACCAGGTGAATTGTTTCGCCGCTGACACTTCCCGCGATACATCGAGACGTGGCAGAACCTTTTCGCCGAAGCGGAAGGCTTCCTCCAGCAATGGCATGCCGGATAGGATAAAGGTGTTCACACCCGCCTTCTTATAGGCCTCCAGCGTGCGGATGACAGTATCCGGCGAACCGACAATCGCGGTTCCCGGGCCCGGACGGACAAGCCCGATGCCGGCCCAGAGATTGGGAGCGATTTCCAGATCGTGCAGGTTTTCCGGCTTCTGCCCGCCATGCATCGCCGTCATGCGCTGCTGGCCGACGGAATCGGTCTTGCCGACAAAACGCTGGTTGGCGGCAATCGCGCGCTCATCCATGCGCCCGTAAAGGTCGGCGGCCGCCGCCCATGCTTCTTCATCCGTGTCACGCACGATGACATAGAGCCGAATGCCATATTCCAGTTCGCGGCCAAGCTGCTCCGCCCGCGCCTTGACGAGGTCGACCTTCGCGCCGATCTGATCGGGCGTTTCACCCCAGGAGAGATAGGTCTCGACATGTTTGGCGGCAACATCGATGGCCTTGTCCGAAGAACCGCCGAACCACAAGGGCGGCGGCTCTATGCCCTGCCCCACCGGCAGTGCGAGCTTCGCCCCCTCGGTCTGGAAATGCCGCCCCTTGAAATCCACCGTCTCGCCGGCGAAAAGCCGGTGCCAGATCTGCAGATATTCATCCGCCATATCGTAACGCTCGTCATGCGGCATGGTCATGCCGTAAGCGCCGAGCATTTTCGCATCGCCAGAGACGACATTGATCAGCAGACGGCCACGCGAAAACTCCTGAAGCGTCGCCGCCATCTTGGCAAGCAGCGTCGGCGCAATCAGGCCCGGATGGATGGCGACCAGCAGCTTCAGCCGCTCGGTATAGGAGAGCAACGCACCCGCCAGAACCCAGACATCATGCGCGCCGGTGGCAAACAGCGCGCCGGTATAACCCAGCTGATCGTAAGCCATCGCCAGCTGCCTGTAATAACCGAGATCGACCTTGCGGGAGCCTTCCGGGTGCCAGGGATAGGCGCCGTCGGGCGCGCACATGTACCAGAAAACATTCATCTGTCGCCTCCGACGCTGGCTGATTGCGGGGCCGGGTTTTGCCCGGCCAGAACCGGCAAAGAGACCGGTAAAGAGAAGTGGCCGTGCCTGTAAAGCGTATCGGCCTCCTCCTGCTGTTCGGCAAGGATATTTTCAGCGGCGGGCACCACGGAAAGATCGCGTGAGCGCAGCACCTTCGCCCAGGATGCCGCATCACCCTCACTGCCCGGTTCGGCGGCAAGCAGCGCTGCAGCCCTGTCGATATCCGCCATGACGGCGCGGCCGACGCGGTCCAGTTCGGCCGCAATCGCCTGTCGTGTTTCCTGCGCTATATTGTGACGCGCCAGCGTCCAGAACAGCGATCGGTTGGGAATGGTAGAACCACAACGGACCAGAAGGCTGATCTCCTCATGGGTCAGAGCCTTTTCCAGCCGTGGCGACATCGTTACCCAGGCATCGACACGGCCTTCCACGAGGTCAAGCAGGCTGTCGCTGTCACCGCTTTCAATCCGCGTCACGTCCGAAAGACCAAGACCCGCCCCTTCCAGGCTGCGCGCCAGAAGATAGGTGTGAAACGACCCATCGATCAGCGATATGCGCTTTCCCGAGAGATCAGCGGCTGAGCGGATCGGGCTGTCGCGCCGCACGAGGATTGCGCCATTGGCGGGCCTTGGCGCGGAAGCGGCGATATAGACCGCCGCAAGCCCGCGCGCGTCCGCTTCAATGGGCGGCGTCGAGCCGGTGCCACCGAAATGGATGTCGCCCTTTTCCAGCAGAGCCGCCGTATCGCGTCCTTCGCGATAGGTCACGAATTCCGGATTAAATTGCTCGAAAGCGCCGGGCCAGAGCCGGGCGAGCCGTAAATGCAGATTGTTGGGATGGACCCCGATTTTCATGTCGACACCTCATTTCGCAATCAATCTACTTTTTTATAGAGTGTTTTCGAGGAACGTTTTGGCGATCCTCTTTCGGAAAGCGAAAGAGAAATCTATCAATCCGGTAGATTTTAAAAATTCTGAAACCGCCAGAAAGTTCGCGCCATCAAACCATTGAAATTTATCGTTATACATTTTACTTTTTTATAGTCTGAAACATGGGCCTTTAGTTGTGACGAAACCGGTTTCCAATCTCATCTGCCGCAGTGTGGTGGAAGCAAGCGAACTTTTGAAGCTTGTCGCCAACGCCAACCGTCTGGCCATTGTCTGTTACCTCATGGAAACGGAAGCGTCCGTTTCAGCACTTGAATACGAACTCGGCATTCAACAGCCCACACTTTCCCAGCAGCTAGCCGAACTGCGCGACGCCGGTGTGATCGAAGGTTCGCGTGAAGGCAAGGCGGTGATCTATCGCGTCACCGACCCGCGCATTATCGAGCTGGTTCTGACCCTGCGTGGTCTTTACACCGACCTTTCCGATGTGACGGGCAAGAAAGGCAGGCGCGCTTTGCCGCTCGATGAAGCGATGTTCGACTAGCCTATGATCGACCTCTACACCTGGATCACGCCCAACGGCCTCAAAATCTCGATTGCGCTGGAAGAACTCGGCCTGCCCTATCGCAGCCACGCCATCGACATCGAAAAAGGCGAGCAGTTCGCGGCCGATTATATCCGCATCAATCCCGGCTCGAAAATTCCGGCAATCGTCGACAATGACAACGGCACCGTCCTGACGGAATCAAACGCGATCCTCCTCTATCTCGCCGAAAAGGCCGGCCGGCTCCTGCCCGCCTCTAGCGCCGAGCGACTGACAGTCACCGAATGGCTGATGTGGCAGGCCGCCAATTTCGGCCCGACACTCGGTTATGCCCATTATTTCCTGACCTATCATGCCAGAGAGGCCCCCTTTGCCGAGACGCGTTTTACCGCGGATGTGGAGCGCCTCTACCGGACATTGAACGACCGTTTAACGGGGCGGGAATATGTGGCTGGAGATTTTTCCATCGCCGATATCGCCATCTGGCCATGGGTCTCGCGTTTCGCGCGCCACAAAATCAATCTCGATGATTTTCCGGCGGTACAGCGGTGGTATCGCCAGCTTGGACAGCGGGAAAGTTTTAAGCGCGGTTATCGCGTCCCCTTCGCAACGTCGGATGTGCCGGGACTTTAACAGGCGACGAGATGGCCGGGCGAGACTTCGCGATACTCACGCGGCTTCACGACATAATCGACCGCTCGGATCGGGCTTTTCAGCTCGTCATTCGCCGCACCGCGCCTTGTGTTGCGGCGGTCCGGGTCCGGCACCGGCACGGCGGCCATCAGCTTGCGGGTATAGTCGTGCTGCGGATTGTCGAAAACGGCAGCACGCGGGCCGATTTCGACGATCTCACCGAGATACATCACCGCCACCCGGTGGCTGACGCGTTCCACCACAGCCATGTCATGGGATATGAACAGGAAGGCAAGATCGAGACTTTGCTGCAGATCCAGCATCAGGTTGATGACCTGCGCCTTGATCGAGACATCCAGCGCCGAGACGCTTTCATCGGCGACGATGACCTTCGGCTGCAGCGCCAGCGCGCGGGCAATGCAGATGCGCTGGCGTTGGCCACCGGAAAACTCGTGCGGGTAACGCGCCGCCATATCCGGCGAGAGACCGACCTTTTCCAGCATGTCGGCCACTACCTCCTTCGCCTCGCGGGCGCTGCCCATGCGATGCTCCAGAAACGGCTCGGCAAGCGCCGCACCCACTGTCATGCGCGGGTTGAGCGAGGCGAAAGGGTCCTGAAAGATCATCTGCACCGTCTTGCGCATTTCGCGCATGCCCATCTTGTCGAGGGCGAGAATATTCTCGCCGTTCACCACCACCGAACCGGCATCCGGCTCGATCAGCCGCATGATGGCACGACCGGTGGTCGACTTGCCGCAGCCGCTCTCGCCCACCAGCGATAGAGTCTCCCCGGCCCTCAGATCGAAGGACACATTCTCCACCGCGTGGACGCGGCCGCTGAGCCGTCCCAGCAGGCCGGAGTGAATGTCGAAACGCTTGGTCAGACCCTCCACCTTCAGCACCGGCTGGGCGCTGACATCAACGGTATCGGCCGGGCGTGCCGGTTCCTGCGTTTCCCCCGTGGTGGTGTTGACGATGGGAAACCGGAGTGGCCTTTCCTCGCCCTTCATCGACCCCAGAACCGGAACGGCGGACAGAAGCGCCCGGGTATAGGGATGTTTGCCGCGATGGAAGATATCTGCCGTCGCGCCCACTTCCACCTGCTCGCCACGATACATGACGACGGTACGGTCGGCGATCTCAGCCACCACGCCCATATCGTGGGTGATGAACAGGACGGAGGTGCCCTCCTCTTCCTGAAGCGTCTTGATGAGGTCGAGAATCTGGCCCTGAATGGTCACATCGAGCGCCGTCGTCGGCTCGTCGGCGATCAGGAGCGTCGGCCGGGAAGCGAGCGCCATGGCAATCATCACGCGCTGACGCATGCCGCCGGAAAAGCGGTGCGGATATTCATCGAAACGCGAGGCGGCGGAGGGGATGCGGACCTTTTCCAGCAGGCGGATCGTCTCGGCCCGCGCATCCACTTTCGACATCGGCTGATGGCACAGCAGGGCTTCGGAAATCTGGTCGCCGATGGTGAACAGCGGATTGAGGCTGGTCATCGGCTCCTGAAAGATCATCGCCACCTCATTGCCCCGCACCCGCCGCATGGCGTCCTCGGAAAGCGAGAGCAGGTTGCGACCGCCGAGCAGGATTTCACCCTGAACCCTGCTGCTTTCCCGATCCAGCAGTCGCATGATGGAAAGCGATGTCACGCTTTTGCCCGACCCGCTTTCACCGACGATCGCAACCGTCTCGCCCGGCCCGACATCAAAGGAAATATCACGCACCACGGGTTTCCAGCCGCCATCCACGTGAAAGGACGTGGTGAGATTGCGGACGGAAAGCACGGCATCTTCTACACTAAGCGGTACTGCCTGCGGCATGGTCATGATCGTTCCCTTCTTTTCTTCTCGTTTGAACTCAGGCACGGCGTGGCGGCTTGTTTCTTCTCCCCGCCGGGGAGAAGGTGGCCCGAAGGGTCGGATGAGGGGGCAACGTCAGCGATTGACAGCACCCTTGCCCCCTCATCCCGCTGCCGCGACCTTCTCCCCGGCGGGGAGAAGAAGCTCGCGGCACCCGCTCGTTCCATATGCAGTCGTTATTAGTCCGGCCAGCGCAGCATGCCGTCGAAGCGGTGGCGGCTGCGGTCTTCGAACGGTGTAGCGATCACCTCGTTGGAGGCGCGCGCCTTATCCAGTTCTTCCGCCAGGCGGGAAGCCACGATGGTTTCCTGGCCGGGATGCAGGTTGCAGGGGTCGAGATAGAAATAACGGTGTTCAACCTCGTGATCGCGGGCAATGATCGGCGGATTGCCTCTGGCCAGCGCCGTCGTCAGGTCCCATGCCGTGATATGCGCTTCTTCGGCATCGATGATGACGCGCAGCCGGTCGAGCGGATTGTTGGTCGGATCGGGCTCGATCAGCGCCGTCACGCCGGGGCGTCCGTCCAGCGTCTTTTTCCAGAGGTTGAGATAGCCGGTTTCGCGCTCGCGAATGCCGTCATGGTCACGCTTTTCCCAGGTTTCCAGCGCCGCCATGACGCCGTAAATGCTTTCCTTGCCGACCTTCATGCCGCGGCCGATGCCCATATTCTGGAGGAAAGCATTGCGCACCAGTTCCTTTTTGCCGGCGACGATGCCGGAAGTGGGACCGCCAAGGAACTTGTGGCCGGAATAGAGGACAACATCCGCGCCCGTCGCCAGAAACAGCTCCAGGTCATATTCGGACGCCGCATCGACGATAACAGGCACGCCCTTGGCGTGGGCAATCTCGACGAATTCGGAAAGGTGCAGCAGACCGTAATTCACCACATGGTGCGAGACGACATAAACCGCCGCAGCCGTCTTTTCGGTAATGGCGTTTTCCATGTGGAAACGATGGGTCGATGTCGCCTGGCCGACCAGCACCACCTTGCCGCCGCCGAGGCGGATTGCCTGATCCACCGGCGCGCCATAGCTCACCACATGCCCCATTTGCACCAGAACTTCGTTCTTCTCAGGCGCGACATCGGGCAGCTTTTCGATGGCCAGCAGATTATTGCCGGTAATGGCGCCCGCCACCGCAAGGCTGATGCCGGAGGAACAGGACGCCGTGACGAAACCAGCCTCGCCGCCCGTCAGCCTCGCGATGATCGCGCTTGCCTTGCGTTGCAGATCATTGATCTCGACGAATTGCGGCAGGATGGCCGCCATGGCCTGCACGGCCTCGGGAACGACAATCGACGCGCCGAGCGAGGTCATGGTGCCCGAGACGTTGATGACCGGGCGAAGGCCGATCCTGCTTCTGATATCCTCGGTCATGTCTTTCTCCTGTCTTTGCGATGCGATAGGCATCGACATATATGCCATAATAATGTAATAGCTTCTCAAAACCGATGAGGAGCCAAAATTGGACGCCCATAGACTGGACGAAATGCCTTCAACCGCCGTGTCTCCCACGGAGGAAAATCCGGACGCGAAGACGGCCAAGCGCTCGCGCGTCAGCGGCATCGACCGTGCGCTTCAGGTTATTGATTACCTTTACGAAACCGGATCGCCAGCCGGCGCTTACGCGATTGCCAAGGCGATTAAGGCGCCGCTTTCCACCGTCTATGTGATCATTGACGATCTCGTCGAAAAGAACATGCTGGCGCGCAACGCCGATGGCAACATCTGGCTCGGCGCGCGGCTTTACCATTATGGCCTTGCTTATGCCCGCTCGCTGGATTTCATGGGTGTCGCCACCCACGAAATGCACGATCTGTGCCGCCATGCGGGCGAGACCGTGCAGCTTTGCGGCCGCGATGGCGACCATATGCTGGTGCTTGCCATGGCCGATGGTCCGAGCCATTTTCAGGTCGCATCGCGCGTCGGCACCCGCGTTCCCCTGAACTGGACGGCGTCGGGCCGCCTGCTCGTCGGTCATTTGCCGGAGGCGGAGCGTGTCGAACTGTTCAAGCGCTGCGCCCGCACCTCGCCCACCGGCCGCGCGGAAATCAACCCGGAGACCCTGTCGCAATCGGCAGGCGCCGCTTTCCATGACCGGCTGTCGATACAGGTCGCCGAATCCGATTACGCCGTCGCCTGCATCGCCTCGCCGATCTGCGATAACAGGGGCGAATGCGTTGCGACGATTTCCATCGTGCTGCCGGAACAGAAGGTGCTGGCGGACGAAAACCATTACACCGAACAGGTCAGGGTCTCGGCGGAACGGATCGAAAAGCTGATGGGCTGGCGCAACCACTGAATAGCCTCAACCTTTGAGCGCGACGATCGCTTCGATCTCAACGGTGATGTTGCCCGGCAATGAGCCGAAACCCACGGCGGAGCGGGCATGTTGCCCCGCATCGCCGAACACATCGATGAAGAGATCGGAGCAGCCATTGATAACGCTCGGATGATCGCGGAAATCGCTGACGGCATTGACCATGCCGAGCAGCTTGACGACTTTTTTCACACGCGACAGATCACCCAGCGCTTCATGCATGACGGCAAGCAGATTGATGCCGGTGAGACGCGCATGATTATAGGCCTCTTCCAGCCCGATTTCCGCGCCCACCTTGCCGGCATAGAGACGGCCGTTTTCTTCCCGCGGCCCCTGGCCCGAGAGATAAAGCATGTTGCCTTCCACCACATGGGTGACGAAATTGGCAATTGGCGGCGGCGGCGGCGGCAGGGAGATGCCGAGCGCAGCGAGCCGGTCATAGGGCGAAAGGTGCCCTTCTGCATCAAGCGAAGACTGTTTCACGCGAATTCCTCATAATGCCGGGACGGGTATCCCGTAATGTCTGCGGAAGGCGGAGGGTATGCCCCGCCATTCCATTCGGGTTCAGCGCCAGGAATAACCATGGCTGTGGCGCACCAGCTTGCGCGCCCTTGGAATATAACGGCTGGCGGCAATCGCCTCGGCACCGATGACCGCGTAACGCGGCTCGAACAGACGCGTCAGGCGCGCCACATCGCCATTTGAATCGGTCGCTTCCAGATCGGAATCCACGAGATCGAAAATGGTGAAGTCGGCGCGCTGGCCAACATCGAGACGGTTTTCCATATCGAGGCGGATGACGGAGGCCGGATTGCGGGTAACGGCCTCGACGACATTTTCGAAGGGCATATCAACCGACAGGAGCTTCGACATGGTCGTCGCCAGATCCCAGACCGGGAAATTCATCGAATGGCCATGCAAATCCGTCGAGATCGAGAAGGGCAACAGGCCGCGTGCAATCGCCGCTTCCGCCACCTTGAAGGAGAAGGAGGCGCCGCCATGGCCGATATCCAGCCGGATGCCTTCACCGGCGCAGCGTTCGGCAAGGTTGAACAGGTCCTCGTCTTCCATGATGCTGGAGCCCGACTTGCCGTTGAAGCAATGGGTCACGACATCACCGGGGCCGAGGATTTCCAGCACCTCGTCATAGAGTGCCGGCGGTTCGCCCACATGCACCATCATCGGCACTTTCAGGATCTTGGCGATCTTCTTGCCGAGCTTGACCGGCGTTACACCCCAGGAGCCGGTGATGACATGGCTCGCCCGCACCTTCAGGCCGACAATATGCTCGCTGTTTTCGGCGTAACATTCGAGGATACGATCGAGGTCGATATCCTTGATGTCGCGCAGTTCCGGCACCCGGTTGCAGGCGACAAGGCCGATGGAACCGAGATTGAGGAAGGCCTTGATGCGCTCTCTCGAAGGTTCGATGATATATTCGCGGAAACCATGGAAATTCGCCTCGCCAGCCGAACCGGCATCCACCAACGTGGTCACGCCACGCTCCGCGCCGCATTCGGAGGGACGAATGGAGATATCGGTGCCGCCATGCCAGATATGCACATGCAAATCGACCCAGCCGGGCGAAATGAAGGCGCCCTTGGCATCGATACGCTGCGCATCCGCAGGCGCCTGCAGGGCAGAGCCAACGGCTGCGATCTTGCCGTCGCCGCCGATCAGAATATCGGTCGGGGCATGTGACGCACCCTTTCCGAAACCGACGGGTTTGACATTGGTGAGAAGAATGGGAGCTTGAAAAGGCGTTTTTGCCTGTTCGCCGGACGACATATTACAAATCCCTTCGCAGTCTTGGATCGAGCATGTCCCGCAGCCCGTCGCCGACCATTTGCAGCGACAGCACGGAAAGAATGATGGCAAAGCCGGGGAAATAGGTCATCCAGTCAGCCTGGCCGATATATTGGCGGCCTGCCGAGATCATGGTTCCCCAGGTGGGTATTTCGGGGCTGACACCGAGCCCCAGAAACGAAAGCCCCGCCTCGGCCAGCATGGCGCTGGCGAAAAGGAAGGTGCATTGCACGAGGATGGGCGAGACCAGATTGCGCAGCACATGCCGCGTCATGATGTGGAAGGTGGAAATGCCAAGCGCCTTCGCCGCCTCCACATAGGGCAACTCACGGATCACCAGTGTCGAGGCGCGCACGATGCGGGCAAGGCGCGGCGAATAAACGACTGCAAGCGCGATGATGACAGTCGTCAGCGACGGGCCGAGTGCCGCGACCAGCGCAATGGCCAGCAGAATATCCGGAAATGCCATCATCGCATCGATCAGGCGCGCAATCGGCGTATCCAGCTTCTGGAAGAAGCCGGCAAGCAGGCCGAGCGTGATGCCGATGACCGACGAGAGAAAAACAACGGCCGCGCCAACCAGAAGCGACAGTCTTCCGGCATAGATGGTGCGGGAAAACACATCGCGGCCAAATTCGTCGGTGCCGAACCAGTACAATTCGCTCGGCGGCTTCAGCCGGTTCACGATCGACAGTTTCGACGGCGAATAAGGCGCAATCATCGGCGCGAAAACCGCCAGCAGCACGAAGATGAAAAGCACGATGAGACCGGCAGCGACTGTCTTGCGTTTCAGGAGACGCCGAATGAACAGGATGGTCGGGTTGCGCGCCGGCGGGGTGGTGGAAACAATATTGGCCATCAGTAACGAACCCTCGGATCGACCAGCAAATAGAGCATGTCGATTGCAAAATTGATGAGCACGTAAAGCCCGGCGATGACGAGAAGCGCGCCCTGAATGACCGGATAATCACGCCGGAGCACGGCCGACACGACAAGATTGCCGACACCCGGCAGGCCGAAGACGGTTTCCGTGACGACAGCGCCGGAAATCAGCACTGCGGCGGTGAGGCCAAGCACGGTGAGAATGGGAATGAGCGCATTCTTCAGCGCATGTTTCATCACCACCCGGTGCTCCCTAACGCCCTTGGCTCTGGCGGTGCGGACATAATCGTCACCGAGAACATCCAGCATCGAGGCGCGGGTGAAGCGTAGAATGAGCGCTGAGGAAACGAGGCCGAGCGCAATCGCCGGCAACGTCAGGTGATACATGCGCTCAAGGAAGCTTGCGCCCGGACCGCCATATCCCGACACCGGAAACAGATCGAGCCGGACGGCGAAGAACTGCATGAGGATGAGGCCGAGCCAGAAGCTCGGAATGCTCGCCGCCAGCATCGCAATGGTGGTCGCGGCTTGGTCCACGAAGGAACCGCGCCGGTAAGCGGCATAGATGCCGATGGGCAGTGCGATGACGCTGGCAATCAGCAGCGAAAAGATCGTCAGGAAAAAGGTTGGTTCCGCCCGGTCCAGCAGCGCCGATCCAACCGGCATGTTGAGAAAGATCGACTGGCCGAGATCGCCCTTCAGCAACTGGCCGATATAATAGACATATTGCACGCCGAGTGATTGATCGAGACCGAGGCGGGTGCGCAGCTCGGCAATATCCTGCGCCGAAGCATCCGGCCCCAGCATCACGGCGGCCGGATCACCGGGGGTGACGCGCAGGATGACGAAAACGATGGTGACGACGAGGAACATCACCACGATCATTCCTGCAAGTCTTTGGAAAATATACCGTATCACGTATCAAGGCTCCGAAGCGTGTGATAGGCCGCGACCAGGCGACGGTTGAACTGAGTTAAAGATGGGTGCCGGCAATTCCGGCGCTCAGGATCGGGAAAAACGCTTACTTCCGTCATGCCGGACTTGATCCGGCATCCAGCCACCACGCGTCCGCGTGGTGAAAGAGTCCCTTGTGATCAAGGACTTGATCGCGCTGGATCCCGGCTCAAGGCCGGGATGACGGGTGCGGCTATAGCACCCAGCACCCCGAGACCAAGCTGATCCTATTTCGTAACCGAAGCGTTCCAGAAATACGGCCACGGAGCCGGGTCGACACCATCAAGCTTGTTGGACTTGGCCGCTGCGGCATTGAAGTCGCCGATCTTGATGAGCGGCAGCTCGGCATAGATCGTCTTCTGCACGTTGGCCCAAAGCGCGAGGCGCTTTTCCGGATCGGCTTCCGACGTGAAGGCGTCTACTGCCGCCTTGCGTGCCGGCGTATCCCACCAGCCCGGCGAGCTGGTGGACAGCGCGCCCATCAGCGCCGGTTCCGGCAGGAAGGGGCTGTGGCTGATATAGATGTCCCAAAGCTTCGGATCGGCGCGGCGCTGCGTCAGCGTCGCCCAGTCCACCACCTGCATATCCACCTTGAAACCGGCAAGCTTCAGATATTCCGCCGCCACCTGCGCCATCTTGTAATGGAACTCATATTGGCGGCTGGTGAGGATGCGCAACGGCTCGCCATTATAACCGGCTGCCTTCAGCTTTTCGGCGGCGGCCTCCGGGTTGCCGACATTATAATTGCCCTCGACACCCTCTTCCGTGTGCCAGGAGAAATTGTCGGGGTAATAGGCACCGTCCAGCGCGTAGAAATCCGTGCTGCCGAAAGCGGCTGCGAGCATGTCTTCCATGTTCAGCGCTTCGGTTACGGCCTTGCGGACCTCGAGCTTGGAAGCAAGCCCCTCCTTGGTGTTGAACACGAAGACCGGGAAACCGAATGGTTTTAGCATCATCGGCTGCGAGGCCGACGAGGACTTCACCTTGTCGAAGGATTCCACCGGGATGGAATCGACATAGTCATATTGGCCGGAAACAGCGGCTTCCACGCGGGTATTCGGATCAGGCACCGGAACGAAGCGGATTTCATCGAGATATTGATGGCGTGCACCACCATAACCATCGCTTTCGCCATCACGGGACTTGTAGCCGTCGAAACGCACGAGCTGGATATATTGATCCGCCTTGCGTTCCTTCAGCATATAGGGTCCGGTGCCGACAAACTCGGCCATCGGCTCGGCCTGCTTTTCAGCCGGCAGAATGATGGCGGCGGAGTTGTTGAAAGCCAGAAGCGAGGTCAGCGGCGCATAGGCCTGCTTGAGGGTGATCGTCACCATTCCGGCATCGGGCGCGGAAATATTGTCGATGAAACCGGCGGCCTGCTTGCCGCGCGAGGCGATCTTCATCCAGCGGCCGAGCGAGGCGACGACATCTTCCGAGGTCATGTCGCTGCCGTCATGGAACTTGATACCCTGGCGCAGCTTGATCGTGTAGGTTTTTCCGTCCGCACTGATCTCAGGCAGGCTTTCAGCGAGAAGCGGCGTCACCTTCCAGCCCTTGTCGAAGGTGTAGAGAGTCTCAAAAATATGCTGCGTGACGATGCCGACCAGATCGGCGGTCGAGGCCATGGGATCGAGTGTCGGCGGCTCGCCGATCGTCGCGACGTTGATGACGCCACCCTTTTCCGCAGCCATCATCACACCCGGCGCCAGCAACAGTGCGGCGGTGGCGAGAAATGCAAGTTTACGTCTCATGGTCAAGCTCCCAGCTCTTCGTTCTAACTCGATGTTCCATTATTATGTTATATGCATCTTTATAACAGAATATCTCGATAAGACGCCTTGTCAATGACCATGCGGCGCAATGACGGATTTCCGGTATCGGCGAACTGGAAACAGGATTTTTCAGGGAAACGAAAAGAAGCGAAACGGCACCGCTGACATTGCTGGGCGCGTTCGAAGGGAAACGGCAGCGGAGAATTACGCAGGTTGGATGTTTCGCACTTGCGAACAAAGTGCTATTAAAGATTGGACTGGGACAGACACAACTGCCCATTCTTATTTATCGTTACCTTATTCACCTTCCCGCAGCCGTGTTTTTAAGGGCTGCAGACAGACCTGATATTCAATACCGCCGAGCTTATTCAAAAGCAGACAATACTTTTTTATTACGTTGAAATTATTGAGGAAATTATGAAGACGGCAATTGTGCATGACTGGCTCACCGACAGAGGTGGGGCCGAAAAAGTGCTTCACAACCTTCTCGAGATTTATCCTCACGCGGACCTTTATTGCCTCGTCGATTTCATGAGCGAGCGCGACCGGGGCTTTCTCGGCGGGCGTCCGGTCAACACCTCCTTCATCCAGAAGCTGCCCTTCGCCAGGAAAAAATATCGCTCCTATTTGCCGCTGATGCCGCTCGCCATCGAGCAGTTCGATCTCAGCGGCTATGATCTCGTCATCTCATCCAGCTATGCGGTCGCCAAGGGCGTCATCACCGGTCCGGGCCAGTTTCACGTCTCCTATATCCACAGCCCCATTCGTTATGCCTGGGATCTCCAGCATCAATATCTCAAGGAAACCCGGCTCAATCGCGGCTTCGCCTCGTGGATCGCGCGCGCCATTCTCCACTACATCCGCATGTGGGATATCCGCACCACCCATGGCGTCGATCTGATGACGGTGAATTCCAAATTCATCCGCAGCCGCGTGCGCAAATGTTATGGGCGCGATTCTACGGTGATCTATCCGCCTGTCGATACCGCGCATCTTTCCCCTTCCGACTGGAAAGGCGATTATTTCGTCACCGCTTCACGGCTGGTGCCTTACAAGAAGGTGCACCTGATCGTGGAGGCCTTTGCGAAGATGCCCGACAAGCGGCTTGTCGTCATCGGCGACGGTCCGGACATGAAACGCATCCGCGAAATCGCTGCGCCGAATGTCGAAATCCTCGGCTTTGTCGGCAATGAGGAGCTTCACAAATACATGGCGGAAGCCAAGGCTTTCGTTTTTGCCGCGGAAGACGATTTCGGCATCGTGCCGGTCGAATCCCAGGCGCTCGGCACGCCGGTCATCGCCTATGGCAAGGGCGGCGTGCTGGAAACCGTCGTTCCGCTCGGCGCCTCAAACCAGCCGACCGGCCTTTATTTCGGCGAGCAGACACCGGAGGCAATCTGTGCAGCGGTTCAGGAATTCGTCGAGAATTCCGACAGTTTCGACAAGAGCGCCTGCATCGACAATGCCGCCCGCTTCTCGCGCGAGCGCTTCCTCAGGGAATTCGCAGATACCGTGAATTTCGCACTGGCTGAGCGGGCGTGATGACGCAGCGCCCTCAGTCTGCATCTGTCCTCAATAACAACTCCTGTTGAGGGCTCACATGGGACCTAGAACACCGCGCGACAACAGTTATGATATTGCCAAAGGCCTGTGTATTGTCCTTGTTGTTTTCGGCCACGCGGAAAGAGGCCTAAATGGTTCTGGCGCGCCCCCGCACTTCAGCCTCATCGGCTTTGCCGACTATGCAATTTACACCTTCCATATGCCGTTTTTTTTCTTCGTGTCGGGATTATTCTTCGCCGGACAAAATACCGCACCTAAGGATTTCTTCGCCAAGCTCGGAAAAAATATCGCGTATCCCTATCTATTTTGGTCGGTCCTGCATGGTAGCCTAATGGTGATAATGGGGCATTTGGGTCTCACAAACACGACTATTGATTTCACTAGAGTGCTGGAAATTCTATGGAGTCCGATTAGCCCCTTCTGGTTTCTCTACGCACTCTTTTTCTGCCAACTCGCATCCTATCTGTTCGCAAGGGTACCCGCCCTTGTCCGCATGGTAGTCGCGCTTGTCCTCTTCATCTTCATTTATCTGCACAGCCAGCCGGTCCAGTGGGACATCGCCTACGGCTTCATCTATTTCACGCTTGGCATTGTTGCCAAGCAATATGGCTTTCAGCAGTGGCGATACACGACGCGCTCGTTTCTGGCGCTTTTGACCGCCTTTGCGATTTCCACCTGTTTCTCGTGGCAAATTGAAATCCCCGAACGGCTTCCTTTTTTATCCGCGATCCTTGGCATATTCTTGGTTATCGCAATTTCACAAGGATTGGTTATTCGCGAGAACGCGATTTCGCTAATGCTCAAGACACTGGGCCAGCTGTCCGTCGGCGTTTATGTAATGCATATCATCGCAATCGGCTTTGGCCGGGCTATCGCGGTAAAGTTGCTCCACGTAACAGACATGGCTAGCCTGTTGGCGATCACGACGATCATTGGCATTGCCCTGCCCACCATTGTTCAAATGGCCGCTATACGTTTCGGGATATATGAATGGGTGGCCCTGCCTGCCTCGGCGCATCGCCGACGCGATGTTGCTTCAGAGCAGCCGGAGAAACCGATTAACGCAGACGCAACATTCGCCATTCCGGAACTAAAAAATGACTAAACGTCATCCTGAAGCTCCTTGTTTCAGAAGCACCTATTCCTGACACCGTAAAAAAAATATATAGAACAATTGATTAGGCACCACTGAAGTCAGCTGAAAAAGAAACCGTGCAAGCGTGACAAAACTGCACTAGCGCAATGCAGCAATCAAAGAGATTATGACGAAAATTGAATATTGAAGAGCGACAATACTGACACCATCAGGGAATTCAAATATCGCACCTGTTCCGGATTTTTCTGGTGCGATTGAGAGATGAAGAACTTGAAGCATCGCTTTAAATTAGGCATAGGCTTGATTGGGAGATGTAAACATCTCGGAATGCGATTCCGCTGAAGGGATGTAATACCGGTTTGGATTTCCTTTACCGGCATCATGTAAGAAGTGCTTGTTTTTAAAAAATTATACGGTGTCCGGATTATTTCCACTTTTTCGGACGGAATTCATTTTGAGGACCAAATGCGTTTATTGAATGTTTCGATTCTGCTTGCCTCTGCAGCACTTTCGGGTTGCACGGTCACTGCGGCCTCCGGCCCTGATGCGGCGACGATCGAATCCAACGCTTCCGTAAAATTTGCGTCCAAGGACAAACACAAGACCGCAGGCGTCGATTACGCCCTGATCGATGTCAACAGCGCCGTTCTCAACTACGTCGGAGACACCACCAACACCACCCTGCTCGGCAGCTTCGGCGGCGGCAAGGGTGGCGTGCCGGCGCTGCCGATGGGTGTCGGCGACGTGGTGCAGGTTGCGATCTTCGAAAGCCAGGCGGGTGGCCTGTTCATTCCAAATGACGCCGGCAGCCGTCCCGGCAATTTCATCAGCCTGCCGAACCAGACGGTGGACCGTGAGGGGAATATCAGCGTTCCCTATGCCGGCAAGATCCGCGCCACCGGCCGCAATGTCGAGGATGTGCAGAGTGAAATCGAGGAACGGCTCGCCAACCGCGCCATCGAACCGCAGGTTCTCATCACCAAGATTTCCAGCCGCTCCGCACAGGCCTCCGTGCTGGGCGACGTCAAGGAGCCGACAAAGGTTCAGCTTTCGGAAGCGGGCGATCGTGTTCTCGACGTCATCTCCTATGCAAAGGGCCTGAGTGCGCCGAATATCGAATCCTACGTCACGCTGATCCGCCGCGGCAAGACCGCCCGCATCAACTACAACCACCTCGTCAGCACGCCATCGGAAAACATCTATGTGGTTCCGGGTGACACAATCATGGTGGAGCGTGAGCGCCGCACCTATCTCGCCTTCGGCGCTTCCGGCCTGAACGGACGTTTCGAGTTCGAGGACGCCAGTCTGAAGCTTTCGGATGCGCTCGGCAAAGCCGGCGGCCTGCTCGATTCCCGTGCGGACCCCGCGCAGGTCTATATTTATCGTACCGTGAGGCGCGATCTTCTCGTGAAGCTCGGCATCGATACGTCGAAATTCCCCGGGCAGGAGATTCCGGTCATCTTCCGCGCCAACCTGCGCGATCCGTCGACCTTCTTTGCCACCACGAAGTTCCCGATGCAGGATCGCGACATCATCTACGTCACCAATTCGCAGGCGACAGAACTTTACAAGTTCCTGGATCTCGTCGGCTCCGTTCCGGCAACCACGGGCAATGTTGCAGAGGATGTGCTTACGACACGCAACGCCATCCGGGCCTTCTGACGCTCGTCATCCCGCCGCCCCATCAAAGCCGCCCGGAAACGAGGCGGCTTTTTTCGTTGGCCGGCCCCGGCGGCGAACATGGCGATGACCGGGCATGGGGCTTCGGACCGGGTGACTTGCCCGAAAGTGCTCCAGCCCCTGCGTGGCAAGGCGATGCAGCTGTGGGCATTGTCGCCGCCATTACAAAAGTTTAAGGTGATTTCACAGCGCATTGGGTGTCTTGTGGGGGAAAGCTGCTCCCAAGGCTTGCCGCACATGTTCGGGAAACATGTACTCTCATTACGCGGAATCGTCAGATGAAACGTTTCTGGACCGCCCTTAGCGTTCTTGCCATTGCAGCCGCCGCTACCTGGTATTTTAGGGATCGCCTGCCGCTCGATCAAATCCCTTATCTCAAACAATTTTCCAGTGCGTCTCCGCAGCCCGGCGCCGAAACTGCAACGCAGTCCTCCCAGAACGGCCAGCCCGCCCGGCAGTCGGGACAAAGACAAGGTGGCGGAAGGCGCAATGGCGGGCCACCCACGGTCAGCACCATCGCCGTCGCCAAGGCGACGCTGCCGATGGATGCAACGGCGACGGGGTGGGCGGTTGCGGCCGATATCACCAATATCGCGCCGCTTCAGGCCGGCCTCGTCACGGAAATCAGCGCGAAGGACGGCCAGCATATCAAGGCGGGCGATCTGATCCTCAAGTTGGATGATCGTATTGCCCTTGCCGCCGTCGACAAGGACAAGGCCAATATCGCCGCCGACCAGGCGACGCTGGAGCAGACGGAAGCAGCCTTCCAGCGCGCCGCCAATCTGGTCAAGCAAAGTGCAGAATCCCAGCAGGTGCTGGATCAGGCACGGGCAGCGCGCGACAGCGCCAGCGCCAAGATCGACGCCGACAAGGCAACGCTCGCCTCAGATCAGGTGACGCTCGAACATATGGAAATCCGGGCCCCGTTCGACGGGCGGCTCGGCGATATCACTGTCAGCCCCGGCGCTTATCTCAGCGCAGGCATCAATATCGTGACGATCACCAAATATGACCCGATCTCGGTCAGTTTCCGGCTTTCCCAGCGCTACCTGCCGCAACTGCGTGAAGGCGTGACAAAAGATACCGCTGTCGATGTCGATCCGGCGGCGACGGGTGGCGAACCCATGCGTGGCGTCCTGCGTTTTTATGACAATACGGTGGACCAGACCTCGGGCACCGTCTTGGCAAAAGCGGAGTTCAAGAATGATCGTGGTCTTCTGTGGCCCGGCCAGTCTGTGAACGTCACGGCCCATTTCGTCTCGGACGATGAAATGATCGTGGTGCCGACGGTCGCCGTGCGGCCCGGGCCGAAGGGCAATTTCGTGTATACCGTCGATAGCGATCACCATGCCCATATGACACCGGTGGAAGTTGCCCGCTCGAATGGCGATCTCACCGCCATTGCCAGCGGCCTCAATGGTGGCGAACATATCATCGTCGAGGGTCAGTCCGAACTTGCCGATGGCCAGTTCGTGGTCGAGCAATTTTCCGACAAGGGCGGTGCGGCTGCCAATGTGGCCGCCAACATTCCGCAGGAACAGGTTGGCGGCCAATGATCCCTAATTTCTGCATCAACCGACCCGTCGCCACCACACTTCTCGCCATCGGCCTCGTGCTGGCCGGGCTTGCCGGCTTCCGCCTGCTGCCGGTCGCCGCCCTGCCAAAGGTGGATTTTCCGACGATCAACGTGTCCTCGTCGCTATCAGGCGCCTCGCCGCAAACCATGGCCACATCGGTCACCACACCGCTGGTCAAACAGTTCGAGACCATTCCCGGCGTCAGCGAAATCAGCGCCACCAACACGCTCGGCAACAGCTCGATCGTGCTGCAGTTCGATCTCAACCGCGATATCGACGCTGCGGCGGCCGATGTTCAGGCCGCCATTTCGCGCGCGCAACGGCAGTTGCCGAGCAACATGACGACGACGCCGAGCTATCGCAAGACCAATCCGGCCGATGCGCCGGTGCTGTTGCTCGCCGTCAACAGCAAGGAAATGCCGACCAGCAAGGTGGATGAGATCGCCGAGAACATCATCTCGCCGCTTCTCTCCACCATCTCGGGCGTCGCGCAGGTGAGCATCTATGGTGCGCAAACCTATGCCGTGCGCATCGGCCTCGATCCGACGCAGCTTCAGGCAAGAGGGCTCGGTGTCGATACCGTCACAACGGCCATCGCCCAGGCGAATAATCAGGTGCCCGTGGGCGCCCTGCAGACCGACAATCAGCGCCTGACCATCGAGGCCAATACCCAGCGCACCAATGCAGCCGCCTTCCGTTCGCTGGTCGTCTCGACGAATAATGGTGCGCCGATCCATCTCGGCGATATCGCCAATGTCACCGACAGCATCGACAATACCAATGCCGGCAGCTGGTTCGATGGCGAACAGGCCATCATTCTCGCCGTGCAGCGGCAGCCGGATGCCAATACCGTCGAAGTGGTCGATGCCATCAAGGCCAAGCTGCCGGCGCTTCATCAGCAATTGCCACCATCCGTCAATATTCACGTCATGAATGACGCTTCGACCGCCATCAAGGATGCAATTTCGGACGTCCAGTTCACCCTGTTCCTCACCATCGGGCTGGTGGTTGCGGTCATCTATCTCTTCACCGGGCACCTGACGGCGACCATCATTCCGGGCCTTGCCGTGCCTTTGTCGCTCATCACCGCTTTCGGCATGATGTATGTTCTAGGCTACAGCATCGACAATATCTCGCTGCTGGGGTTGACGCTATCGGTAGGCCTGGTGGTGGATGACGCCATCGTCATGCTGGAAAATATCCTGCGCCTGCATGAAAAAGGCCTGCCGATGCGGGAGGCGGCCCTGCAAGGCGCGGCAGAGGTCAGCGGCACCATCCTGTCCATGTCCGTCTCGCTGGTGGCCGTCTTCATTCCCATTCTGCTGATGGGCGGCGTGATCGGCAGGCTCTTCAACGAGTTCGGCATGGTCGTCACGCTGGCAATCATGGCCTCGGCGCTGGTTTCACTGACGGTGACGCCCATGCTCGCCTCTCGCCTGTCGGGCCATTCCTCCCGGCCGCCGGCCATCATCCGCTGGTTCGATGCTGGCTTCGAGCGCACGCTTCGCCTTTACGGCAAGGCCGTCGGCTGGTGCCTTTCCCACCGCCGCATCGTGCTTGCCTCGTTTCTCGCCTCGGTCGCTGCCTCGCTCTACCTGTTCGAAACGCTGCCCTCGAGCTTCTTCCCGCAGGAAGATATCGGCCGTCTCTCGGTCTCGACACAGGCGCGTGAGGATATTTCCTACACGGCGATGCGCGATCTTCAGGCGCAGGTTGCCGATCAGATTCGCAAGAACCCGGCCGTCGTGCATGTCACCTCCATCGTCGGCGGCAATTCACGCAATCCGCTGAACAACGGTTCGATGTTTGTTGAACTGAAACCCAAGGAAGAACGCGCGCCGCTCAGTCAGGTGCTGACCGAACTGGGGCAGGCCACGTCGAAGGTGGCGGGCATCCGCACCTATATCAACCCACAGCAGAGCCTGCGTTTCGGCGGACGCAGTTCTGCCAGCCAGTACCAGCTCGTCGTTCAGGGCCTGAACGCCGATACGACCAATGAATGGTCGAACAAGCTGATGGAGGCGATGCGCCGCGACCATACATTTACGTCAGTCACCTCCGACGCCCAGAATGGTGCGATTGCCGCCACGATCTCTGTCGATTCAGAAAAAGCGGCGGCCTTCGGCATCACCAATGACCAGCTGCGCAAGACACTGGAAATGTCCTTCGGCGGTTATACGGCGGCGCAAATCCAGTCGACCGGCGACAGTTACGACGTCATCGTGGAATTCGACAGCTCAAAGCCCTGGAATGATGATTTCCTCAGCGATATCAACATTCTTTCCGCGAAATCCGGGGTTCTGGTTCCGCTGTCCAACTTCGCCTCGCTGACCCGTACACAGGCACCGGTTACCATTAACCAGACAGGCCAGCTCGTCTCCACCACGATTTCCTTCAACCTGCCGGATGGCGTGGCACTTTCCGATGCCACAAGCCGGATCGACCAGATCAAGACCACGATCGGCCTGCCGCAGGATGTATTCACCAGCTATGGCGGCACGGCGGCGATCTTCCAGCAGAGCCAGGGCAACACCGGCATCCTCATTCTGGCGGCGGTGCTGACCATCTATGTGGTGCTGGGCGTGCTCTATGAAAGCTTCATCCACCCGCTGACCATCCTCTCCGGCCTGCCGGCCGCCGCCTTCGGGGCGCTGGTGGCGCTGAAGGTGATGGGCATGGATTTCTCGATCATCGCACTCATCGGCCTGCTGATGCTGATCGGTATCGTGAAGAAAAACGCGATCATGATGATCGACGTGGCGGTGGAACTGATGCGCGAAAAAGCGGAACCGCCCGCAACCGCCATTCACGAAGCCTGCGTGCGCCGATTCCGGCCGATCATGATGACCACCTTCTGCGCATTGCTGGGCGCGCTGCCCATCGCGCTCGGCTCCGGCGCAAGTTCGGAACTGCGCCAGCCGCTCGGCATCGCCGTGGTCGGTGGTCTCATCGTTTCGCAATTGCTGACGCTGTTCATCACACCTGTGATCTTCGTGGAGATGGACCGCTTCGGCCGTTTCCTCACCGGGTTATTTTCCCGCAGGAAAAACGTTGAGCCCCATGCCGAACAGGAAAAACCGCAAGGCAAGACCGAACCGGATTCGGTCGCAGCCTAACGCACCTCCCCGAGGCGTTTCAGCGCCTCGGGGAAACCTTTGCCCTGCAGCTGGAACGACACGGTGCGGCCCTGCAGATCAGGCGCCTCGATAGTGAGCGTCTGCTCCGCCTTCAGCGCCGAGATCAGTTCGATGAAGGGCGTGAAGGACACGATGCAGCCCACCGGCAGGCAGGTGCTGACCTGCACTTCCTGCAAGCGCATATTTCCCGATTTCACCGAAAACAGCTTGGTGACGGCCAGACCGAACGGCAGCACCATGGTGCCGGTAAGTCTCTCGGGCGTCGTGGCATCGTCCAGCCGGAACTCCACGGAAACGACCAGCTTGCGGGTTTTTTCCTCAAGCTGAACCTGGGCGATGGCGCAAGCCGGCTTCGTCTCTCCCCCTGTGGAGGGTGCGATATCGGCACCGTCTTTTTTTGCAGCAGCCGCACAGGCAAGCTGCCAGCTTCCGTGAACCTCGTGCAATGGCGTTTTCGCCGCCTCCTGCGCAGCCGCATCACCCACCGCGGCACCGGCGCAAAGAAAAACCGCAAGCCCCGCTTTCGCGATGCAGCTTTGATTGTGTCCCATCAGAAACGAACTCCAAGTTCGGCGGCAGCGGATTGATCCAGAACGCCAGCCCCGAAAACCGCACCATAACGGAATGTCAAAGTGGCCGATGGCGTCAGATCGTAGCTCAGCCCCAGATTTAATATCGCCTCATCGCGCGGACTCGCGGTACTCGCGACCGAGAACGCACCACCACCCTCGTAGAACAGGCTGCTGCCCACGGCCGCATCGCCATAATTGTGACGCCACGCCAGATCGAACATCGCGCGGCCAAGCATGCCTTCAAGCGCGATATCACGGGTGATCCGCGCACCGAGTGTCGTATAAAGCTGATTGTAACGTGCGGAGCCGGCGGAAACCGCCGCAATGCCGCCCTTTTCCTGGAAGGCATCCGTTCGAGTGTTCACATAGGCAATATTCGCATAAGGCTCGATATGGGTGAGGTCAAAATCGAACCGCCAGGCGGCTTCGGCAAAGACCTGCGATGTGGAACCGCCATAGCTCGCGGAAAGGCTCTCCTCCAGCGTGGAGAAGGAAATCGACCGGCGGGTTTCGGCATCCTGAAAAGCGTGGATTGCACCAAGTCGCAAAGAGGCGGGGCCGATCGTCGTACCCGCATAGGTGGCCAGATAGTAGCTGTCCACATCGGCCGAAGCGACAAGCGCGGTCTGGTTGATATCGTCATGGCCATAACCGGCCGCCACCCCGGCACGCCAGCCATCACTCAGTTCTCCATCGAGGCCAAAGAGAACGCCACCGCCTCTCATATCGGCAGATGAACCATTGCCGTCGCTATCGATACGTCCGCGAGAACCGAAACCACTTGACCAGAAGGTAAGCGCCCCTTCGTCAAAGGCTAGGGGGTTCTGACCGCCTTCCGCATAAGCGACCGGCAGGATCGGCCGCGCATCGACCCCCTCGAAGGCGCTGCGCAGCCGGTTGAGAATGACATCGCGGGTTTGCCCGCTGCGATTGATCAGGGCCATGGCGAGCGACGGGTGAATCTCCCCCGCAAGCTGTGAAAAGGCTGATTGCGTTTCGCCCTGCTGAAGAAAGACGGCCGCCTCGTACAAAGGCGCGCTTTCTGCGAGCGCCTCTACGGCATTGGCGGCGGCGCGCGCATTGGCTGTCGAGGTTGAAGCAGTAAGGAAACCGGCACCCATGGATGCCGGGCTGAAGGACAGATAGGTGACACCGCCATCGGCACTCTTGGTGAGGCCGGCGGTCAAATAGGCGAAATTCTCATCGATGTTGGAGAATGTGCCGGCAATCCCGCCCGTCGCGCTCAAGATCGAATATCGCGTCTTCAGACTGAAGGCCGAATGGTTCGTCAAGGGAGTGACGACAAGGTTGACATCGTTATCGATGGTGATGGTGCCGGTCACGGCTAATCTGTCGGAATTGCCATTGGCGTCTATTTCAACGGCATAGGTCGAGCCACTCGCGAATGTCGCATTACCCGTAGAGGTCAGCGTGCCGATCGAATTGCCCGGTGCAAGCGTGCCGCGCGAGCCGACCATCAGGCCACCAATCGTGCCTGAGCCGCCGAGCGTCGCACCGCCCGCCACCGAAACGACGCTTGCGAGCGAACCATTGACGCTGAGTTTTCCAGCCGAAACCGCAGTCGGGCCCGAATAGGTGTTGTCCGCCGTCAGAACCAGATTACCTTCACCGGTCTTTTCAAAACTGCCGCTGCCGCTCATCACGTTCGAAAACGTACCGGCCCCATCCACGACGAGCCGTGCATTATTGACGATATCGCCGGCGCCGAAACTTCGCGCCGTCCCCTGCAAGGTGCCGCCCGAAATCGTGGTGCCGCCGGAATAGCTGTTATTGCCGGAAAGCCGGGTGATGCCGTTTTGCGCAACGACGCTGCCCGCCCCAGAAATATCGGCGGCGAGCAAATAAGCCGTCTCGGAATGATTAAACACCATCCTGCCATTACCAGCGCCGAAGCTGATTGTCCGAGCATCCACCGCGCCAGCCGAACGAGCGGTCTGCCCGGCAGCGGCGCCAATGTTCAAAACCCCGGTCGAACCCGCCGCCGAGGCGATCACGATGGTGGGTGCTGCAAACGCCGCCCCGCCCGTCACCTCGACGGAGCCGCTTCCGGCAGCGCCGATCACCAGCATGTCACTGACCGAAGCGCGCGAACCTGCGCCACTGACGAACACGGTTCCATCCGACCCCGCCGAAGAACCGACATAAAGCTGATAGGCATCAAGCGATGCATCATTCGTGACCGTCAGATCGCCGGAACCGGATTGCCCGACAGTGAGGCGACCGGAAGTGCCGAGGCCTCTATCGACATAGGCAGTAACATTCGAGCCTGCGCCGGTGATGGTCATCGTCCCGGAAGAGCCGGCCAGATCGCCAAGCATCACTTGCCCCGCCCGAATGTCTCCACCGGCACTGACCGTGACATCGGCCGAGGATGTATTCTGATAACCGGCTATCAGGGTGCCGGTCACCTTCCAGCTGGAACCGTCACCGGTAATGGTGACAGACGAAGAGGAACCACTGAGCGCAGCGACGACACTGTTATTGCTCTCGACAGTGCCTCCAGTTTCGACCACCAACGCGCCATTGCCGCCGCGCCCCACGGTGAGGCCGCCACCACTGCGCAGCGTGCTGTCTGCGCCGGAAATCCGGGCCGAGCCGCTACTGCCGGCATTGGTGGCGAGCACGATGTTTCGAGCGTCGACGAGGCCGCCGCCGGTGACAGCCAACGATCCCGCGCCCTTGGCGCCGATGTCGAGAGCACCGCTACCGATGGTCCATGCCGACCCCCGACCGTCGACAACGGCAGCGCCTGTTGCCCCGGCAACCGCGCCAAGCTGCGCAGCTGTGGTTTGCACCGTGCCACCCGCCGCAATATTCAGCCTCCCGTTGCCCGCCGTCCCGCTAGGGTCGGATGTATCGCCGCCGATCTGCAGATCGCCGGTCTTCCAGTTCGAACCGTTACCTGTCACCGTCGCCGAACTTACCGAATGGCGGCCGATAACCGCGTTGCCGCTGTCGACGGAGCCTGCCGCCTCGACCAGAAGCGTCGCGGCTCCACCATTGCCGATCATCAGCGTGTCACGGCTTTGCAGCGACGAGCCCAGACGGCTGACCGTGACGGCGCTGCCGTCCGCCGACTCCAGATTGGCGATCACCGTCGTCGTCTGGCTGATGACGGTTCCGCCGCCGGTAATAGTGAGTGTGCCGACACCGGCGTCGCCGACCACCATCTCGCCCGAGGTTGTCCAGCGGCTGCCTTGGCCTGAAACGATTGCAGTTCCTGTTGTGTCTTCATCCTCGGCGACAACGCCACGGACACTATCCAGCTTGCTGCCTGCAAGCACATTCAGACTGCCGGCTCCACCGCTGCCGGACGACGACCCGCTGCCGAAACCCACGAAAACAGTATCGGAACTTGTGAGGCTGGATGAATTATCAAGCGTGAGGGAGCCGTTTCCCGTCCCGATTCCACCGATTTTGACCGTTCCAGACGATGCCGTCGTACCGTGCGAAAGCACAAGGACACCCGTACCGCTACCGCCGACAGAAACGATCTTGTCATCGTCGTTTTTCCAGGTCGCACCGGAAAAAGTCGCGGCGCCAGAAGACCCGTCGGCGACACCAAGGTAGAATGATTTCGTCTCCAAAGCGCCCAGCACCACCAGCGTGCCGTTCCCGCCGATACTGACGCCAATGGAGACTTCATTCGCTTCGGCGCTTGTGCCGATCGTGATCGCCGGCCCGAATCTATCTATGAAAACATTATCACCAGCGTCAGGCACACGTCGCGAGAGCGCCCAGTTCGCGGCCGTAGACCAGTCCTCGCCGCCGGAACCTGTCCAAAGTAATGTTTCGGCTGCAGCATTGGGCGCAGCAAAAACCGAAAGGGTAAAAAAAACCGCTCCACCGCCGGTAACAAACCTGCGCACCGTCGCTCCGCGCATTTCCGCTGTCGGACGGCTTTGACCTTCCGAGCCATGGCAGAAACAAGCGGACATTCAATCTCCCTTATCCACGCAGAAAGCGGACTTTCTTCGATTCGGCGAATCGATCGCCTCGAATAAAGTCAACTAAGCCAGTTTGGAAGATGATTTCCAGTAAGAACAGCGTAAAATCTATTTTTTACTGCCTGGAGAAAGACAAAACGGAGCACGACCGGCGTGCTCCGTAAAATAAGCCAGAAGATCGGTTGAGTAACGATACTCCACCGGAACCTGGAAGTGACGGTCCCGGCGAAGCTCTGTTATTGCCGGGAAAAACGACCGAAGGCCCCGCCAGAAAAGCACAGCGGATCACCATCACGATGGGCGGCGCGCAGCACCTCACCGATGATGATCGTATGGTCACCGCCATCATGAGCCGCAGCACGCCGGCATTCGAAACGGGCGAGCGTTCCGGGAATGACCGGCACGCCTTCGTCGTTGATTTCCCATTCCAGATCATCGAAAGCACGGCCATTGCGGGTAAAGCGGGCGCTCAGCACATCCTGATCGGCACTCAGCACATGAATGGCGAAATGGGTCGCCTCACTGAAAGCCGGATGGCGTGACGAGCTTTTCGCCGGGGACCACAATACCAGCGGCGGATCGAGAGAAACCGACGCAAAGCTGTTGACCGTCATGCCGATCGGACCTTCCGGCGTCGTGGCCGTCACCACAGTCACGCCTGTCGTGAAAGCGCCGAGCGCATTGCGAAAGCTGCGGCTGTTGTCGCCGCCAGGAACGAATACGTGCTCATTGGGCATTTTCATCGCCTCTGCCACTGTCATCACGGCACCTCTTTTCCAATCGCAAGGGTGTAGAGTTCGAACCAGGTCTGGCGGTCCATCGTCACGCTGAGCGCATCGGCAGCGGTTCTGATCCGCTCGATATTATTAGTGCCGAGCACCGGCACGATCTTTGCCGGATGGCGCAGCAGCCAGGCGATCGCGACAGCCGTCGCGTCGATGCCCTGTTCCTTGCCGATGCGCTGCAGGGCAGCCATTGTCCCACCATGCGCGCCTGAAAACAGCGAACCGCCACCGAGCGGCGACCAGGCCATGGGCGAAACGCGCTTTTCCTGCAGGTATGCGAGATCGCCATTGGTGAAGGTATCGGTGGCAAGAAGGCTCATTTCGATCTGGTTGGTCACGAGCCTGTTGCTCATGGCCGATTGCAGCAGCGAAAAGTCCCACGGGCGGAAGTTGGAAACGCCCACCGCCTTGACCTTGCCGGAGGCGACCAGCGCATCGAGCGCCTTGCCGGTTTCTTCCGCATCGATCAGCGGGTCCGGACGGTGAATGAGCAACAGGTCGACATGATCCGTTCCCATGTCGCGCAGCGATGCTTCGACCGAGGCATTGATGTGGCCAGCCGTCGTATCGTAATGTTTGACGCGGGCGGCGGAGTGACGTCCGGCCGGCGCGACGATGCCGCATTTGGTAACGATTTCGATTTTGTCGCGCAGTCCGGGCGCAGCCTTCAGGCCGCCGCCGAGAATGGCTTCCGCCGTGTATCCGCCGTAGATATCCGCCTGATCCATGGTGGTGATGCCCTGAGCCAGGCAAGCCTCGATCTTCGCCTGCACATGCGCCGGCGATGTATCGGCGTCGTCACCGATACGCCACATGCCGTAGACGATGCGGCTGAGTTCGAGTGTTTCAGAAAGAGCGATACGTTCCATCAGTGGCGTTCCCCGTTGCCGAGCGGCGTGGCAGGCGTTTCAGAAGGCACCCGGCCGTAAGCATGCGGCAGGGAGCAGGTTTTCATCTGCGGCAGCACCTTGGTGCCGAAATGTTCCGCCTCGTCAAGATGCGGATAACCGGAGAGGATGAAGGCGCGGATACCCATCTTCTGGTATTCCTCCAATGCCGAAAGAACCTGATCCGTCGAACCGACCAGCGCCGCACCGCAGCCGGAGCGCGCCCGGCCGATACCGGTCCATAGATTGGGTTCGACATAACCGAACTTGTCGGCCAGTTCACGGGCGCGCGCCTGATGCGAGACGCCGAGCGAGCCGCTGTCATGGGCGCGGTTGCGGATCAGCTGGCCATATTCGTCATCGAGCTTCGAGACCAGATGTTCGGCATATTCGCGGGCTTCCTGTTCGGTATCGCGCACCACCATGTGAACGCGCAGGCCGTAATCCAGCGTGCGGCCATGGGCGGCGGCGCGCTCATGGGCGGCGCGCATGCGGTCTGCCAGCTGGTCCTTCGTTTCCGGCCACATCAGATAAACGTCACACTGTGCGCCGCAGAGTTCCAGTGCATCCGGCGAATAACCGCCGAAATAGAGAAGCGGGCCGCCATTCTGCTGGTAGGGCCTTGCCGGTTCAGTCGACACACCCTTGAACTGGTAGATTTCACCGTCATGGTCGATGGTGTCGCGCGTCCAGGCCTGACGCAAAATCTCGACGACCTCGTGGCTGCGCTTGTAACGGAAAGCGCTGTCGGCGACTTCGCCGGGGAAATCCGAGCTGATGACGTTGAGCGTCAGGCGACCTTTCAGCATGTGGTCGAGCGTTGCCACGGTCCGCGCCAGCATGATCGGCTGCATTTCGCCGCAGCGGATAGCCGCCAGGAAATTGATGCGGTCGCTGATCGGCGCGCAGCCGGCAACGAAGCTCAACGTGTCCTGCCCGACCTGATAGGACGAAGGGCAGAGAATGTTGCGAAAACCGAGTTCCTCGGCTTTTTTGACGATATCGGAGCAATGTTCGAAGCTGGAGCGCAGGCTACCATCCGGCACGCCCAGATAGGCGTAATCATCGGAACACAAAGCGGAAAACCAGGAGACCTCAGCAGCATCGAGATCAGCGGATGTAACGGGTACGACGGTCATGCAATTCCTCCTCAGGGCCGCTCTCGTTTTTCTTGCATAACATCAAGAAATATGTAAATCAATGATGTATCAATTTTTGTTTCGGGGGAGGAACTGCATCATGAAACACACTGGCGGCAGCCTGCCCATGTATATGCAGATCGCCGAAATGCTGGTGCGCGAGGTGGCTGCCGGCCGGCTGATCGACGGCGAAAAGCTGGCGCCGGAGCGCGATATGGCGGCCGATCTCGGCATTGCCGTCGGCACGCTACGCAAGGCGCTCGCCGAATTGCAGGAGCGCGGCCTTCTCGAGCGCGTGCAAGGGTCAGGCAATTACATCCGTGCCGTCAGTGACCCGCAAAGCGTCTACGCCTTCTTCCGGCTTGAACTGATCGAGGGCGGCGGCCTGCCGACTGCGGAGGTTCTGGATGTGGCCCGCCTTGCCAAGCCCGCCGACCTGCCCGCCTTCGGCACCTCGGCGGAAGGGCACAGGATACGCCGTCTGCGACGCATCGCCGGCAAACCTGCAGCCATCGAGGAGATCTGGCTTGATGGCTCCTATGTCGACACAATCGCCATCGAGAACATGTCGGAATCCCTCTACCTCTATTACCGCACCCGCCTCAATCTCTGGATATCGAAGGCGGAGGATCGCATCGATCTCGGTGACGTGCCCGAATGGACGCCCGAGGTCTTTGGCCAGAAAGCTGGCACCTCTGTGCCGCGGGTGCTGCGCCTCAGCCAGGCGCAGGATGGCGCGGTGGCCGAGGTTTCCTGGACCTGGTTTGACCATACCGTCGCCCGCTACGTTTCTCGCATACGTTGAGATTGCGCAAATTTCGCGTGATCCACATGGATGAAGGAATTTGACGGGAGGCAAGCAAGTTGCGGCCTGCCCGGCGGATGATTTTGTAGTTATATTTCTTATAATCAACAAGTTAGTAGTTTTTGATTTCTGTCAGAAATAAAATTGATACACTATTGATTTCCTTTTTATGAAAGGTAATATCACGACCTCAGGGAGACAGGCGTTTCGCCATCCCACGATATCGCCAGACAATCGGGATCGATTTTCGGAGACGCGATACGGGGAACTTGAAGGTTGATACCGGCTATTGCGTCCATTCAAATTCCGGGCGCGCCGGTCGTGAGGAGGAAAATATGGCTTCGGTCAGCCTGCGCAAGCTGGACAAGAGTTACGGTGCGCTTCGCATCGTCAAGGGCATAGACCTTGAAATCAACGATGGCGAATTCGTCGTGTTCGTCGGCCCTTCCGGCTGCGGCAAATCCACGACGCTGCGCATGGTCGCGGGGCTGGAAAGCATCAGCGGCGGCGAGGTCATGATCGGCGACCGTGTCGTCAACCGGCTGCCGCCGCGCGAGCGTGACATCGCCATGGTGTTTCAGGACTATGCGCTTTATCCGCACAAGACGGTGCGCGAAAACATGGGTTTCAGCCTGAAGGTGCGCGGTGTCAGCGCGTCGCAGGCCAATGCCAGCATCGACGAGGCGGCAAAGATGCTGGGCATCGAGCATCTCCTCGACCGCCGGCCCGGTCAGCTTTCAGGAGGGCAGCGCCAGCGTGTGGCCATGGGACGCGCCATCGTGCGCCGCCCGCAGGTCTTCCTGTTCGATGAGCCGCTTTCCAACCTCGACGCCAAGCTGCGCGGACAGGTGCGTACCGAAATCAAGCGCCTGCATCAGCAGCTCGGCACGACGATCATCTACGTCACCCACGACCAGGTGGAAGCCATGACGCTCGCCGACCGCATCGTCATCCTGCGCGGCGGCGATATCGAACAGGTTGGCACGCCCGACGAGGTCTATAACCGGCCGGAAAGCGTCTTCGTCGGTGGTTTTGTCGGTGCACCCGCCATGAATTTCGCCCGCGCCAAGGTAAATGGCGACCGGCTGACATTTTTCGACGGCAATTCCCTGCCGATGGCGGCCATCCGACCATCGCGTGAAACGGGACTCGAAGGCCGCGAAGTCATCGTTGGCATTCGCCCGGAACATTTCGGCCCCGCCGAGGGCTTCGACAGCCAGCTTGCCGTCAGGGTGCAGGTGGTGGAGCCGCTAGGCTCGGACACGCTCGTCCATTTCAGCCTTGGCGATGCGGCGCTGACCGCGCGCATGCCGCCGCAGCTTCGGCCAACGCCGAACGAGGAACTGCGGATCGGTGTCGATCCGTCCAAGGTCCATCTTTTCGACGCGGCGACGGAACGCTCGATTCACTGATTGCCGGGCGAAAAACGCTGCGGCCAAGAGTTTAATAACGGGAGGAACACATGACACTCAAAACCATCAGGGGCAAAGCCCTCGTTGGCGCAGCGCTTTGCGCAACCATGCTTGCTTTTTCGGGACAGGCGTTTGCCGATGCCGAACTGAAAATTTTCGTGTCCAGCCAGCATCAGCCAGATGTCTGGCGCAAGGCACTCGACCAATATGAGGCGAAGACGCCAGGCGTGAAGGTGGCGATCGAGACCGGCGGCAATACCTCGGAAATGCAGGCGCAATATCTCAACACCGTGATGTCCGCCAAGGATTCGAGCCTCGACGTGCTGATGCTCGACGTCATCCGTCCCGCGCAATTCGCCACCGCCGGCTGGACCAGCGATTTTTCCGGCAAGGACATGTCGGCCTATCTGCCGACCTATGCCGAAGCAAACACGGTGGACGGCAAGATCGTGGCGCTGCCTGCCTTCGCCGACTCCATGTTCCTCTATTACCGCAAGGACCTGCTGGACAAATACGGTATCCAGCCGCCGACCACCTGGGATGAGCTGAAGGAAGCCTCCAAGAAGGTCATGGAAGGCGAAAAGAACCCCGATCTTCAGGGCCTGTCCTTCCAGGGCAAGGCGATCGAAGGCGCGGTCTGCACCTTCCTCCTGCCCTATTGGAGCGAGGGCAAGTCTCTGGTCGAAAACGGCAAGCTGAATTTCGACAACAAGGCTGCGGTGGATTCGCTGAAGCTCTGGAAGAGCTTTGTTGACGACGGCATTTCCAAGAAGAACATTTCCGAAGTCGCGACCGACGACACTCGCAAGGAATTCCAGGCCGGCAAGGTTCTCTTCGCCGTCAACTGGTCCTACGCTTGGACGCATTTTCAGGGCAAGGAATCGCAGGTGAACGATAAGGTCGGCGTCGCCCGCCTGCCGGCCGTCAAGGGTGGCGAGCAGACGACCTGCCTCGGCGGCTGGGAATTCGGCGTTTCCGCCTATTCCAAGCAGCAGGATGAAGCCAAGAAACTTGTCGAATATCTCTCCGGTCAGGATGTGTCGAAGTTCATGGCGATCAACGCTGCCCTTCTGCCCACCTATGCCGCACTCTACAAGGATGCCGATGTGACCAAGGCAATCCCGTGGTTCGCGGATGCCCTGCCAGTCGTGGAAACGGCAAAGGCCCGCCCCGTGACGCCGCGTTACAACGAGGTCAGCGAGACGATCCGCACCACCGTCAACGGCGTACTTGCCGGCGTCATGACGCCAGAGGACGGCGCAAAGCAGATGGAAAGCCGTCTGCGGCGCGTTCTGCGCTAAACTTCAAGGCCGGAAAGCGGCATGACTGCCATGCCCTTTCCGGCTGCTTCGACAGACAGGAATAAACGCGCCCGAGCGGCGCGATAAACGGGCCGGATATCAACCGGTCCGATCGGGAGACGATGACGTGAATCCAGTTGCGGGAGTGGCAGGTGTGACAATGCCGGAAAGAACCATGGTCCGGGTGGACGAAAAGCAGCTGCCGCGCTGGACGCGGTGGCTCGATCTCGGCGACCGGTCGCTTGCCGTGCTTCTGCTGGCGCCTGCTGCCATTCTCCTGTCGCTGATCATCATCTATCCGGTGGCGCGGCTCGTTTATACCTCGTTTTTCAGCCTGTCGCTGACCTCAGGCGTGCCGGCCGAATTCATCGGCTTTGAAAACTACACCGCCATGTTCGACGATCCGATCTTCTGGGAAACGACCTGGAATACGGTTCTCATCACGCTGATCACGGTGCCCGGCGCGCTCTTCATGGGCCTTGGCCTCGCGCTACTCGCCAACCTGCCTTTCTCGATGCAATGGCCGATGCGGCTTTCGCTTCTCATTCCCTGGGCGCTGCCACTCTCCTTTGCCGGCCTTATCTTCGCGTGGTTCTTCCATTACGAATATGGCGTGGTCAATGATGTGCTGAACCGACTAGGCATTGAAGGCATCATCTGGTTCAACTCGCCAAACTGGGCCTTTGCGGCCATCTGCCTGACGATCATCTGGAAGACCTCCTCCTTCATGGCGCTAATGATCCTCGCCGGGCTGCAGACCATTCCGCGCTCGCTTTACGAGGCAGCGGATGTGGATGGCGCCGGCAAGATCCGGCAGTTCTTCGAAATTACTCTGCCGCTGCTAAAACCCTCTATCGTCGTCGCGCTCATCTTCCGCACGATCACGGCGCTTCAGACCTTCGATATTCCTTACATGATGACCGGAGGCGGCCCGGGCACATCCACCACGACCCTTGCCATGTATATTCACCAGAACACCGTCTCCTTCCTCGATCTCGGTTACGGCTCGGCGCTGGCGGTCATGATGTTTGCGCTCTCCATGTGCGTCACCGCCGTTTACCTCCGCATTATCAGGACGAAGGACTAACCCATGAGCACCGCTGCCGCCTCCTCCGGTCTGTCCTCCTTCTTCTCGGGCAAGCCGCTGCGCTTCATCGCCGCCTCCATTCTTCTGGTGAATGGCCTCTTCCCTGCGATCTGGATTCTCTTCACCTCGCTGAAGACCGAAGCGGAACTGACCGTGAAACCCATCACCTGGTTTCCGCACGCGCCGACGCTTGCCAATTATATGCAGGCCTTTTCCGATCAGCCGCTGCATCTCTTCCTGTTCAACAGCTTCATGGTGGCGCTGCTCTCCACCGCACTCACCATCCTGATTTCGGTGCTGGCGGCCTATGCACTTGCGCGACTGAACCTCAAATACCGGGCGCTGATCCTCTCGCTCATCATCGCCGTTTCCACCTTCCCGCTTGTCACACTTCTGGTGCCGCTGTTCGAAATCATGCGCGCGCTCAACCTGCTCAACAGCTGGACGGCGCTGATCCTGCCCTACACGGTGCTTTCGCTGCCGGTCTGCACGCTGATGCTTGTCTCCTTCTTCGAAAGCATTCCGCGCGATCTCGAAAACGCCGCCATGATAGATGGCTGCACCCGTATCGGCGCGCTGTTCAAGGTGGTGGTGCCGCTCTGCGCGCCCGGCGTCTTTACCGCCGGCATTCTTGCCTTCGTGAATGCCTGGGACGAGTTCCTGCTGGCGCTCTCCTTCAATTCCAACCCGGCGCTCCGCACCCTGCCCGTCGGCATCCAGCTTTACCAGGGTGAATTCGCCTTCCCCTGGCCGGTCATTTCGGCAGCGCTGGTGGTCGGCATCGTACCGGTCGCCATTCTGATCGTCATCTTCCAGGAACGGGTTGTCTCGGGCCTCACCGCCGGTGGTCTCAAGGGCTAAAAAGGTTAAGTCATGCATTTCGAAACGACCAAAGACGGCTTCACGCTCGCGATCGGCAACCGCACCATCCTTTCCCATTCACCCGATAATCCGGCCTTCTTCGCCGGTTTCGGCAAGGAGCGGATGGATATGTATCGCGGCAATTTCGATATCGAAGACTATGTCATCGAGAGAACCGCCCTGCGCCATGCCGAGGTCAGCGGCGACAGAGTCACGCTCTCATCCTCGCCAGGACAAGCGCCGCGCCTTCGCCTGACGCTCGACGGCAACGCTATCAGGCTGACGGCGCTGGATGAGACGGTCAACCGCCTCTGGCTACGCGTCGTCGCGGAAACGGACGAGCATGTCTGGGGCGGCGGCGAGCAGATGTCCTATTTCGACATGCGCGGCCGGCGCTTCCCTCTCTGGACCTCTGAGCCCGGGGTAGGCCGAGACAAGACCACCGAAATCACCTTCAAGTCTGATGTCAGCGGCAAGGCGGGTGGTGATTATTACAACACCAACTATCCGCAGCCGACCTGGCTCTCGTCGCGCAAATACGCGCTGCATGTGGGAACGACCGCCTATTCGGTCTTCGACTTCCGCAATGGCGATTTCCATGAGATCGAAATCTGGGCGATCCCCGAAAAGATCGAATTCTTCGCGGGTGACAGTTTCACCGATATCGTCTCCGCCCTGTCACTGCGGTTCGGACGCCAGCCGGAATTGCCTGATTGGGTTTATAACGGCGCGATCATCGGGTTGAAGGATGGCGTCAACTCCTTTGCCCGGCTGGAGAAAATCCGTGCTGCCGGAACGAAGGTCTCCGGCCTGTGGTGCGAGGACTGGGTTGGGCTTCGCCAGACGTCCTTCGGCGCGCGCCTCTTCTGGGACTGGCAGGCGAATGAGACCCGCTACCCGCATCTGCGCCAGAAGATCGCCGAGCTGGCCGATCAGGGCATTCGTTTCCTGGGCTATGTGAACCCCTATCTCTGCGTGGACGGCCCGCTGTTTCCCGTCGCTCAAGCGGCGGGTTATTTCGCCACCGATGCGGATGGAAAGACGGCGTTGGTGGACTTCGGCGAATTCGATTGCGGCGTGGTCGATTTCACCAATCCGGCCGCCGCCAACTGGTTCGCCGAAGAAATTATCGGCAAAAACATGCTGGATTTCGGCCTTTCCGGGTGGATGGCAGATTTCGGCGAATATCTGCCGATCGACATCAAACTGTCGAACGGCGTCGACGCCAAGCTGATGCACAATGCCTGGCCCACGCTCTGGGCCGAGGTCAATGCGAAGGGCGTCGAAAGTCGCGGCAAGACCGGCGAGGCACTGTTCTTCATGCGCGCAGGCTTCACCGGCGTGCAGGCCCATTGCCCGCTGATCTGGGGCGGCGACCAGTCTGTCGACTTCTCCCGTCACGACGGACTTGTCACCGTCATCTGCGGCGCGCTTTCCTCCGGCCTCATGGGCAATGCCTATCATCACTCAGACATCGGCGGTTATACCAGCCTGTTCGGCAATGTCCGGACGGCCGAACTCATCATGCGCTGGACGGAGATGGCCGCCTTCACCCCTGTCATGCGCACCCATGAGGGCAACCGGCCGCGGGACAATCTGCAGATCGATCAGGATGAAACGGTTCTCGCCCATTTCGCCCGCATGACGGCGACCTATGTCGCGCTCGCTCCCTATCTGAAATCGCTTTCCGCCGAGGCGGCGAAGACGGGCCTGCCGGTACAGCGTCCGCTTTTCCTGCATTACGAGAATGAGCCGCAGACCTACGCCATTCAGGACTGCTATCTCTACGGATCGGACATGCTTGTCGCACCCGTCTGGAAAGAGGGCGAAACGCAGCGCTCACTCTACCTTCCGGGCGACGGCGAATGGGTGCATCTATGGAGCGGCAAGCGTCATTCCGGCGGGCGAGACATCACCGTCGAAGCACCACTCGGCGAGCCGGCGGTGTTCTATCGTTCCGATAGCAGCCATCACCGGCTGTTCGAACAGCTTCGCGCCATCGGCTGAAGGCCTAAAAGTTTTGTCCTTGTCATCACCCCGTCAGGCGGGGTGATGTGATGGCCTTCTTGAAAAGGGCGGTCATCGCGTCGCTGATGCCCTGCGACGGGCTGACTTCGAAAAACAGCCCCGGCGAAGCGCAGGACTGCATGCGTGCGCCGATTTCCGGCTGAAACGGTTTGATCCAGCTATTATACCAGTCGTTGGTCGGCAGCGGCAGGTAGGTGGTGTAGAGCACCGCGATGCGAAAACCCTTTTCCTTGAGCTTCGTGCAATATTTGAGGTCGATCGGCTCCTGACAGCGACCGCCAGTCGTTTTTTTGGTGCAGCTGGACGGCTTGTAGCTATCGCCAACGCCATCGGTCACGAAGAAAACGATCTTCTCCGGGCTCGCCGAACTCGCACCCGTGCCCGAAGAGCCGATCTTGTCGCCAATCTGGGTCAGTGCCCGGTCGAAATCCGTCTGCTGGTCGTTGTTGAACCCTTGCTTGGGGATCGACATCAGGTCGACTTCAGCGGCTTTCTTCTTCGCTATCGCCAGATCCGATGTCAGCGGCACGACTTCAAGCAGCTTTGTATCTTCGGCTTTCTCTCCGAAGGAATAAACTGCCATTCGATATTGATTGCTGCTTTTGCGCATGGACTTTGCCGTATCCATAAGGCTCGCTGTCGCCTTTGCGACCACGTTGATGCGCGTGGTCACCCCAAGGCTTTTGGCCTTGTAATAATAGCTGTTCGTATCCACCACCCCGTCCTTCACGACATGACAGGCGAAAGCGCATTTGTCGCTCGTATTCGCAACCATGGTGGCAACATCGGTCGGCGTGGCGCCGACACCCATCGAAGGGGTGTTGTCAAGCAGGACGTAGAAGTCGCTGAAGGTCTCCGTCTCGTATTTGGCCGTCGCGCTGCCCGAAACAGTGATGAGATCTTTTCCAAGTATCTGCGAAAGCGTCGTTCCGACGGATGCCTTGAAGTCGACGGAGGATTCGATGGCGTTTCCGTGCTTGATCACCGACACATTGAGAGACAGGAGCTTGTAGTCGGTATTGGCCCGCTTGTTCGCGTCGAAGAAGGCCGAGGCTTCATCGCCGCCCAGCGTGATGACGCCATCGCCCGACATTTCCTTCGCCTTGTGAACACTCGCGGACGTATCGGCAACCACCGCAAGCGCTGCCGCATCCGCCGCCATCTGCAGGTCCGATTTGACGGTCATGCCGTGCGTCACATCAAGGGCCACCCCGGCAACCCCGATCAACGGCACCATCAGCAAGGCGCTGAGAATACCGAAATTCCCTGTTTTATCCTGCCAGATATTTTTCAAATTCGCCCCCGAAACCCTTGTGGAGGCGAGACTTAAACAAATACTATTGAAATGCAGTTTCAAAGGATAACTAATTTTCGATAAATCTAATTTCCTAAATAACTAACATTGCAATCGAAAATGTTTCCGTCATGGCAATGGGAAGCACAGGCAGAGGGCAAAACGCTGCCGGGCGCAAGGCTCAACTCGTCAGGCGCGGCGTGCTGATCGCCTTTTTGAAAAGCGCCGACATCGCCTCGCTGATGCCCTGGGAAGGGCTGACTTCGAAAAACAGCCCCGGAGAAGCGCAGTCCTGCATGCGCGTGCTGATTTCCGTCTCGAACGGCTGTATCCAGAGCCTGTACCAGCCATTACCCGGCAATGGCAGGTAGGTGGTGTAAAGCACGGCGATCCGGAAGCCCTTTTTCTTGAGCTCGGTGCAAAGCCTTGTGTCGATCGGCTCCTGGCACCGGCCTCCCTGCGTCGTTTGTTTTGTGCACTTATCTGGCTTGTAGCTGTCACCCACGCCATCTGAAACGAAGAATACGACTTTCTCCGGGGTGGCGGAACTGGCACCGCTGCCGGAGGTTCCCATCTTGTCTTCTATCTTGGTAAGGGCCCGATCGAAATTGGTGTGCTGGTCACGGTTATGTCCGTGACTGGGAACCGACATGAGCTCGATTTCGGCGACCTTTTTCTTGGCCGCTTTCAAATCCGACGTGCGCGACACAACTTCGAGCAGGTCCCTGCCCGGTAAGGCATCATCTGCGGTCTTCCCTAACGTATAGACGGCAATGCGATATTGGTCATTGCTCTTGCGCGTGCTCGCTGCTGTATCCATCAAGCTCGCGGTTGCCTTGGCAACCACATCGATGCGCGTGGTGGCGTTGATGCGATCCTTGGAGTCGGGGTCTTTGTTCTTGATCCTGAAATAGGTGCTGTTCGGATCTGACGTGCCGTCTTTTGTGGTTAGATGACAGGCGAAAGCGCATCCGATCGTCTTTTGCATCACCGCGACATCGGCGGGCGTGGCGCCCACACCCATGGAAGGCGAATTGTCGAGGACGAGATAAAAATCGGTAAAAGTCTCCGTTTCGTATTTGGCCGTCGCACCGCCCGCAACCGTGACCAAATCCTTGCCCAGCACCTGGGAAAGCGTCGTATTCACCGCAGCCCTGAAGCTCACTGACGACTCGATAATGGTCCCGCGCTTGATCACCGATACATCGAGAGACAGAAGCCTGTAGTCCGGGTTCCCCCGCTGATTTTCGTGAAAGAAGGCTGCGGCCTCTTTCTCGCCGACAGCAATGACGCCGTCGCCTACCATCCTCTTTGCGGCCTGAGCGCTTGCCGAACTATCGGCAACCGCCGCCAGAGCTGCGGAATCCGCGGCCATCTGCAGATCATATTTGACGCCCAGGCCGCGCGTTATGTCGAGCGCAACGCCGGCGGATCCGATGAGCGGTATTATCAGCAAGGCGCTGAGGATGGCAAAATTTCCAGACTTGTCCCGCCAGATGCTTTTCAAGTTCGTCTCCGCGCTTCTATGAATGCGGGGCCATAGCTAGCCGAACGTCATTGCGATATAGTTTAATGACATAACTAATTGTCGATAAATTCGATATAACTAATAACTATATTTCTCGCCGCACCATAACAGTCGGCCACCGATAGCCGGCCAGCCATGGACCGTTGACATTTTTAAAACTTGACCTACAAAACAAGCTCTTCCGAGGGGAGCACCTGACGGTGCTGAGATGGCGATGAGCCGGACCCTTGAACCTGATCCGGGTCATGCCGGCGTAGGAACGGAACTGTCGCGCCTTGAAGGCGCTGCCCTTTCTCTTCTCCGCTATGCCTGATCTTCGAGATTGTCACATCTGGAGACGACCGATGATGCTGAAACCTTCCGTCCTTCGCACATGGTGCGTTTGCGTTTGAGGCCCGGCTCATGCGTGCCACCCATGCGCTGAGCGGTGTCGGTCTTCTGCTCCTTCTCTGGCAGGCGGGGACATGGCTGTTTGCGCCGCCGCGCTATATCCTGCCATCGCCCGCCGATGTCGCCGCCGCCTTCCTGCGTCAGCCGGGCTTCCTGTTGGGACAGGCCTTGGTGACGTTTGGTGAAATGGCGCTCGGGCTCGCGGCAGGTATTACCGCCGGTGTTCTCGTCGCCTTCACCATTGCCGCCATCCCGCGCTTCGGCCGCCTCGTCTGGCCCATGGTTCTGGTGTTGCAGGCCTTTCCGGTCTTCGTGCTCGCCCCCATCCTCGTCCTCTGGTTCGGCTTCGGCGTGGCCTCGAAAGTCGTCATGACCGCAGTCATCATCTTCTTTCCCGTCGCCTCCGCCTTCACCGATGGCCTCAACCGCACCGATCGCGCCATCCTCGACGCCGCCTCGCTGACCGAAGCGAGCCATTGGCAGATCCTCACCCGGCTGCGCGTGCCGCTGGCGCTTCCCTCGCTGATTTCGGGCTTGAGGGTGGCGGCGCCACTTGCCCCGCTCGGCGCCGTCATCGGCGAGTGGGTGGGCGCATCGGCCGGGCTCGGTTTCGTGATGATCCAGTCCAATGCCCGTATGCAGACCGATACCATGTTCGCCGCCATGGCCATTCTGGCCGTCATGGCCGTGCTGCTCAGACTGATCGTCGACTTGGCGACAGCCAATCTCGCCCCCTGGGCCAAAGAAACAGAACACACCATTCCTTTCAGATATTTACGGAGACTTTCGGCACCATGAAACGAACTCTTCTTTCCCTCGCCATCGCAGCGGCAAGCGTGCTTGCGCCCATGCAATCTGAGGCCGCCGACAAGCTAACCGTGTTGCTCGAATGGTTCGTGAACCCCGATCATGCACCGATGGTGATCGCCAAGGAGCGCGGCCTGTTTGCCGATGCGGGACTGGAAGTGGAGCTGGTTCCTCCGGCTGACCCTTCCGCCGTGCCGCGCCTCGTCTCGGCAAAACAGGCCGATATCGGCGTGCATTACCAGCCGAACCTCTATCTCGACCACGAAGCCGGCCTGCCGCTCGTGCGTTTCGGCACACTGGTCGAAACCCCGCTCAACACCGTCACGGTTCTCGCCGACGGGCCGATCAAGAGCCTGAAGGATCTGAAGGGCAAGAAGGTCGGTTTTTCCGTTTCCGGTTTCGAGGATGCGATGCTGAAGCGCATGCTGGAGAAGGACGGGCTGACGAAGGACGACGTCGAACTGGTCAACGTCAATTTCTCGCTCTCGCCTTCCCTCATCGCCGGCAAGGTGGATGCCACGCTCGGCGGTTTTCGCAATTTCGAACTGACTCAGATGAAGCTCGAAGGGCATGAGGGCCGCTCCTTCTTCCCCGAAGAACATGGCGTGCCGGCCTATGACGAGCTGATCTTTGTCACCCACCGCGATCTCGTAAAGGACAGCCGCCTGCCGCGTTTCCTCTCCGCTGTGGAACAGGCCGCGATCTTCATCACCAACCATCCGCAGGACGCCTGGCAGCTTTTCATCAAGGCCTATCCGAACCTTGACGATGCCCTGAACAAACAGGCCTTTTTCGACACGCTGCCACGTTTCGCCAAGCGCCCCGCAGCACTCGACCGTGCCCGCTACGCCCGTTTCGGCGCCTTCATGCAGGAGATGCAGCTGATCAAGCAGGTCCCCCCAGCGGACGATATCGCCGTGGAGCTGCAACAGCCATGACCGGCAATTTTCCGACAGCGGCAAAGGCCGCCGAAATTCTGGAGCGCGTGCGGCAGACGCGCCCGCGCGTGCATTGCCTGATGAACACCGTGGTACAGAAATTCACCGCCGACGGCATCACCGTCATCGGCGGCATTCCCTCGATGACGACCTCGCTGGAAGAAATCGAGAGCTTCGTCACCAAGGCAGATGCGTTGACCGTCAATCTCGGCACGCTGGACGCCGAACGACGCAAGGTCATCCGGCTGGCGATCGAGATCGCCAACAAATCCGGCAAGCCGTGGATCGTCGACCCCGTTCATGTCGATTATTCACCCTCGCGGCTGGAGTTTGCGCGTGAACTCATTGCCCTTTCCCCCACGATCGTCCGTGGCAACCGCGCAGAAATGAGCCTGATCGGCGATGCACCTGATGTGGTGCGGATCGAAACCGGACCGGTGGATCATCTCGGCGATACGACGCGTGATGTCAGGATCGTCAATGGTCACCCCTGGATGGCGAAGGTGACAGGCACGGGTTGCCTTTCCGGCGGCGTCATCGCCGCCTTCATGGCAGTGGAAAAAGACGCGCTGACGGCGGCGGCTTCCGCCCTTGCCGTGACAGGCGTTTCCGCCGAACTGGCCGCAAAACACGCCAAAGGCCCCGGCACATTCGAACCGGCGTTTCTGGATGCGCTTTCCGAAATCTCCGGTGAAGACATCATAAATCATGCGAGGATTGAGCATGAACAAGGTTGATTACCGCCTCAACGCGCTGGTTGATGCCAGTCTTGCCGATGTCGCGCCGCTGCCGGAGCTGGCTCTGGCGGCTGCGCTCAATGGGGCAACCATCCTGCAATATCGCGACAAGCACGGCTCGACGCGGGAGATGATCGACAATGCCCGTGCCATCCGCGAGGCCATCGCCGGCACCGGCGTACCGCTTGTTATCAACGACCGGGTGGACGTGGCGCTCGCTTCGGGGGCCGATGGCGTGCATCTCGGCGCCGACGACATGGACGCAGAGACCGCACGGCGCATTCTCGGCGAAAAGGCGATCATCGGCCTCACCGTCAAGAACCGCGCCGATGCCGAAAGGGCGGCCTCCATGCCCATCGACTATGCCTGTATCGGCGGCGTGTTCGAGACCGTTTCAAAGGTCAACCCGGACAAGCCGGTCGGCATCGAAGGCTTTACGACGCTGCGCGCCCTGCTGAAGGAGTGGCAGCCGGATATGCCGGTGGGCGCGATTGCCGGCATCGATCTTGCCAGTGTGCCCACCGTCGTGGCCGCCGGCGCGGATGGGGTCGCCGTCATTTCCGCCATCTTCCGTGCAGCCGATATCGCCAGCGCAGCCAAGGACTTCCGCTCCGTAATTGACGCGGCGCTGAAAGCGAGAGAACCATGACTTCAATTGCATTGACCATTGCCGGCTCCGACAGCGGCGGCGGCGCCGGTATTCAGGCCGATATCAAGACCTTCTCCGCACTTGGCGCCTATGCCGCGAGCGTCATTACCGCCATCACCGCCCAGAACACCAGGGGCGTGACGGCCGTGGAGGATATTTCGGTCGCCACCATCGTCGCGCAGATGGATGCGGTTTTTTCCGATCTTGCCGTCAATGCGGTAAAGATCGGCATGGTCTCGCGGATAGAAACCATCGCCGCCATCGCGGAACGGCTTCGGCAGCAATCGCAGCCGGTGGTGCTCGACCCCGTCATGGTCGCGACCTCCGGCGACCGGCTGCTGCATGAAGATGCCATCGAGACGTTGCGGCGCGAGCTTCTGCCGCTCGCCGCCATCGTCACGCCGAACCTGCCCGAAGCAGCGTTGCTGACCGGGACCCATATTGCGGAGACGGAGCAGGAGATTACCCGCCAGGCGGAGCTGATCCTGAAGGCCGGCGCGAAGGCCGTACTCATCAAGGGCGGCCACGGCGATGGGCCTGAAAGCACGGATTATCTGTTTGCGGATGGTACCATGCAGGCGCTTTCTGCGCCGAGGGTGGAGACGAAAAACGACCACGGCACCGGTTGTACATTGGCCGCTGCGATTACGGCCCATCTTGCGATGGGATGTGAATTGCGGGAGGCGGTTGGGCTTGCGAAGGATTATCTTAACGGGGCGCTCGATGCCGGGCGGGGGCTTGCCGTTGGGTCCGGGCGGGGGCCGGTGCATCATTTTTATCGGTGGTGGGGGTGATATCGATGGGTGGGGCGCGGGACTTACCCCCCTCTGTCCTGCCGGACATCTCCCCCTCAAGGGGGGAGATCGACAAGCGGCTTGCTCCCCGCATTCAGTGAGCCCCGGTATCCTGTAGTGAAATCGCCGCTTGGGACCGAGCGACCGCCCCATCTGATCTCCCCCCTTGAGGGGGAGATGTCCGGCAGGACAGAGGGGGGTGGCCGCACACTCCGCCCCCTCACCGCGCCTTCGGCGTCGCCAGCACATTCCGGATCGCAAAGCTCGAATGAATGCGCGAAACCCCCGGCAGTTTCGACAGGATCTCCTTGTGAATCCGCTCGAAATCCCCCGCACTTTCCGCCTCACAGCGCAGAAAGTAATCCGAGCCGCCGGTCATAAGATAACATTCGCGGATTTCCGGATACCGCCGCACCGCATTCTCGAAACGGTTGAGAAAATCCTCCGTCTGCCGGTCGAGCGTGATCTGGACGATGACCGAAATCACCTCGCCACCGGCAAGGCCGCTGGTCAGGGCGGTATAACCGCGAATAATGCCTTCCCGCTCGAGAATATCGACACGGCGCAAGCACGCGGACGGCGAAAGCCCGACCTCTGCGGCAAGCTTTGCGTTGCTGATGCGGGCATTCAGCCGAAGCATGCGGATGATGTGGCGGTCAGTCGCATCAAGTGACGACATAGAAAATTCCAATTGGTCGACGAAAATTGCGTGATTTCACATTCTATCGCATTTCCTTCGAATAATCGCCAAGAAATTCGGTAATCGTTGCAATACCCTCAGAGGATAAAAATGAGGGTGAACGACCATGGATATGCAGATCAGCCGCCAGCAGGCAGCCGGTGGTGCAAGCGGCCATCTGAGCATCGATCTCGGCGCATTGCGCGACAACTATCTAACCCTTGCGGCGATGGCGCCAGCATCGCAAACGGCGGCAGTCGTCAAGGCCGATGCCTATGGTCTCGGCGCCGATATCGTCTCGCAGACCCTGTTCGAGGCAGGCTGCCGCAATTTCTTTGTTGCTCATATCGATGAGGCGCTGGCGCTCAGGCTCCGGCTTTCGGCAGAAGCGCAGATTTTTGTCCTCAACGGCCTTCAGCCCGGCAACGAGACCTCCTGCGCCACCATGGCCATCACCCCGGTTCTGAATTCGCTGGAACAGATCGCCCAATGGTCGAGTCATGCCAAAAAGCTCGGCAAGACGCTCACTGCCGCCGTGCAGATCGATACCGGCATGTGCCGCCTTGGGCTCTCCCCCGAAGAGCTTGAAATCCTCTCCGCCCAGCCGCAGTTGCTCAATGGAATTGAAATCGCCTTCGTCATGAGCCATCTCGCCTGCGCCGACGAGCCGGATCATGCCTCCAATGCCGCGCAGCTCGCCGTGATGCGCAAGTCCGCCACCGCCTTTCCCGAGACGCCGGTCTGTTTTTCCAATTCGGGCGGCATTTTTCTCGGCAGTGATTATCATAACGCTCTGCTGCGCCCCGGCATCGCGCTTTATGGCGGTGCGCCTTCCGCTGCCGGCCCCAACCCGATGAAGCCGGTCGTCCGTCTTGATCTCGCCGTCATCCAGACCCGCACCGTCCCCGCCGGCTCGCTGGTCGGTTACGGCGGCTCTTTTACGGCGAACGGTCCGACGCGGCTTGCGACAATCGCTGCCGGCTATGCCGATGGCCTGCCGCGTTCGCTCAGCAATCGCGGCGCGGCATGGTATAATGGCGTTCGTCTGCCGATTGCCGGGCGCGTTTCGATGGACAGCATCATTCTCGACATATCCGCCCTGCCCGAGGGAGATTTGACCCAGGGCAGCCTCGTGCAGATGATCGGGCCAGACCAGACGCTGGAAGACATTGCCGAGGACGCGGGTACGATCGCCTATGAGATCCTGACCGGCCTCGGTCGCCGTTACCGCCGCAACTACATTCAGCCGGGCATGAGCCCGGCAACCGCTTCAACATCAGTCAATCACAAGTGAGACGATCATGAACGTCACTATCCTCGGAGCCGGCGTCGTCGGCGTGACATCTGCCTGGTATCTGGCCAAAGCCGGACACAAGGTGACGGTGATTGACCGCCAGCCGGCCGCAGCACTTGAAACCAGCTTTGCCAATGCCGGCGAGGTTTCCCCCGGTTATTCTTCGCCCTGGGCTGCCCCCGGCATTCCGATGAAGGCGATGAAATGGCTGTTCATGAAACATGCACCGCTGATCATCCGTCCGACAGCCGATCCGGCCGCCTGGCGCTGGATGAGCCAGATGCTGCGCAATTGCACCTCGGCACGTTATGCCATCAACAAGAGCCGTATGGTGCGCGTTGCCGAATATAGCCGCGATTGCCTGATGGCGCTGCGCGAAGACACCGGCATCGAATACGACCAGCGTATGCAGGGCACACTGGAGGTGTTTCGCACCCAGAAGCAGTTCGACGCCATTGGCAAGGATGTGGACGTGCTGACGGCGGGCGGCGTGCCTTTCGAGATTCTCGACCGCGATGGCTGCGCCGCCATCGAACCGGGCCTTGCACCCGCAAAGGAAAAGATCGTCGGCGGCCTGCGACTGCCCGGCGACGAAACAGGCGACTGCTTCATGTTCACCACGGAGCTTGCCCGCATGGCCGAAGAGGCGGGCGTCACCTTCCTTTACGATACCGGCATCATGCGCCCCATCGTTGAAGGCGGCCGCATCAAGGCCGTGGAAACCACGCGCGGGCTGATGGAGGCGGATATTTTCGTGGCGGCGCTTGGCAGCTATTCGCCGCAATTCGTGCGGCAACTCGGGCTGACCCTGCCGGTTTATCCGGTGAAGGGGTATTCCATCACGGTTCCGGTTGTGAAGGAGGAGCGCGCGCCCGTCTCCACGGTCATGGACGAGACGTTCAAGGTGGCGATCACCCGTCTCGGCTCACGCATCCGCGCCGGCGGCATGGCGGAAATCGCCGGTTTCAGCAAGGATTTGCCGGCCGCACGCCAGGAAACGCTCGCCCATTCGGTGGAAGACCTGTTCGGCGGCGCGGGTGATCAGAGCCAGGCGAAATTCTGGTGCGGTCTGCGCCCGATGACGCCTGATGGCACGCCCGTCATCGGCGCCACCCGCTACAGCAATCTTTATCTCAACACCGGTCACGGCACACTCGGCTGGACCATGTCCTGCGGCTCGGCCCGGGTGCTTGCCGATTTGATCAGCGGGAACAAGCCGGAGATCGACACGCACGATCTGGCCATCAGCCGTTACGCCGCCTGAGGCGAAGTAGAAGAGCCCCGTCCCGCCGGCCAGGCGGGATGGGCAGTAATCAAAGCGCCAGCGCGTCCTTGAGCGCCAGCCCTTCCTTCATGCGAAGGTCGAGATCGGCTTCGATATGGTCGAGATGCCGCAGCATCAGCGCACGGGCTTTTGCCGCATCCTTCGCCTCCAGCGCATCCAGAAGGTCGGCATGGTCATTATGACCGCAGCTCGAGACACCCGAGCGACCATAGAGCGCGATGACCAGCGATGACCGCGCCACCAGCTCATCCATGAATTTTTCGAGAATGGCATTGCCGGCAAGCGAGGCGAGCATCAGGTGAAAATCGCCCGACGCCTTGATCTCCGCACGTCTGGCGGTTGGGCCGCGCTCAAGCTGATGGCGGCTTTCCTCAACCAGATGTTCCCTCAGCCGCTTCGCCGCCGTGGGCGTGATTTTTTCAATTGCCGCATCCACGACACCCGGTTCGATCAGCCGGCGTGAGGCGAAAACCTGCCGCGCCTCATCCGGCGTGGGGTTGGAAACAAAGGCGCCGCGATTACGCTCGGCCTTGACCAGACCCTCGTAGGCCAGCATCTGAAGGGCTGCGCGCACCACCGTGCGGCTGACCTCGAACAGGGTTCCCACTTCCGCTTCCGACAGCTTCGTTCCCGGTGCGAGCCGCCGGTCGACAATGGCATCACGCAGCGTATCGCGAATGGCCTGTGCACGGTCTTCATGCGAGGAATCGGGATTGACGGTTATATGGGAAAGGCTCATCGGGGCGTCCTGTTTACTCTCAAGTTCTAGCGCGAAGTACGGCGCGCGCAAACAGGAATTGCGAGCCGCCGCCGGTCCGCCACAATTCATTCAGCGCCCGTTCAGCAGCCGGGCGGTATTTCCTTAACCATCGAATTTGCAACTGGCAGCGCCCTGCCACTTGGATGGAAGAAAACACCATGTCGTCCTTTGCAGCTAAAACAGTTCTGACGATCGCTGTCGCCGCCGCCACGATCGTTCCCTTCAGCAGCGCATCCGCCGGCGACTGGGACCGCCGCAACCGTCGGGACGCCGCCATTCTGGGCGGTGTGCTCGGTCTTGCTGCCGGTGTCGCCGTCGGCTCCGCAATGTCCCGCCCGGCACCGGTGGATGATGAACGCGTCTATATCGACCCGCCCCGCCGTTATGAGCCGAGCTATGTCTATGAAGAGCCCGACTACCGCTACGATCAGCCGCAGCAGGTTTATCGGCCCGCTCCGGTCTATCGTCCGGCACCGGTTTACCGCCCGCAGCCTGTTTATGACAGCCGCCCGGTTTATGGCCAGCGCGCCACCTATCGCACCATCGAACCCTGGACCAACGCCTGGTACGACTATTGCTCGCAGCGTTACCGCAGCTTCAACTCCCGCACCGGCACGTATACGGATTATGACGGCCAGCGCCATTTCTGCGTAGCGGGTTGATCGGGAAGACCTTCAACACGGATATAGCCGTTATTGTCAGGCCGCGGACTGAAACGTTCGCGGCTTTTCCGTCTGCATCCGCGCCATTTCACGCCGTGCCGTTCTTCACATAATCCGTCCGGTTGATACCGTGACGTTGCAGCTTGTCGTAAAAGGTCTTGCGGGCAATGCCGAGCGTTGCGATGGTTTCCGCCACGTCTCCGTTGGACTGCTCCAGTGTTTCGCGGATGATACGCGCCTCGATCTCATCCATGCGCTCCGGCAGGGTGCCGGAAGCGGGAATTGCGGCTTGCGAGGCGGGCGCAGCCACCGGTTCTGCCTCCAGCCCCAGCACCACCCTTTCGGCGAAATGCCCGAGTTCTCGGACATTGCCCGGCCAGTCGTGGTCCTGAAGGCGGCGGGACGTGCCGGCGCTGATCTGCGGCACCGGCATGTTGAAACGGTTGGCGGCTTTGGTGACGAAATGGGAAAACAACAGCGGAATATCCGCCTTGCGTTCGCGCAGCGGCGGAATGGACAGCGTCACCACGTTCAGCCGGTAATAGAGATCCTCGCGGAAGCTGCCGCGCTCGGCCGGATCACCGAGATCGACCTTGGCCGCCGCCACCACGCGGATATCGACAGGCCTCTCCTCGTTTGAACCGAGCGGCGAAACTTCACGCATTTCCAGCACGCGCAGCATCTTCACCTGAACCGCAAGCGGCATGCTTTCGATCTCGTCCAGAAACAGCGTGCCGCCGCTGGAATGTTCGATGCGGCCGACACGCTTTTTCTGCGCACCGGTGAAAGCCCCCGGCTCGTGGCCGAAAAGCTCGCTTTCGATCACGGTTTCCGGCAGCGCGCCGCAATTCAGCGCCACGAAATTGCCTTTCGCGCGTTTCTTGCTCCAGCGGTGTAGCGCCGTTGCCACCACTTCCTTGCCGCTGCCCGTTTCCCCCGCGACCAGCACATCCACATCCGTATCGGCAATGTGACGCAGCGTGGTGCGCAGGCGTTCCATGGCGGGCGTCTGGCCGATCAACGGCAGATCGTCCTCCGCCTGTCCCGCAGCCCGGCGAAGCGCGCGGTTTTCCAGTACGAGACGGCGCTTTTCCAGCGCGCGACGTGCGCTTTCCACCATGCGTTCGGCGGGAAAGGGTTTCGCGATGAAATCATAGGCGCCGTTGTGAAGCGCATCGACGGCCATCGGCACATCGCCATGGCCGGTGATGAGGATGACTGGCAGATCGGCATCGATCTTGCGGACATGGTCGAAGAATTCGAGCCCGGTCATGCCCGGCATGCGCACATCGGTGATGACGATGCCGTCAAAATCCTCATTCAGGGCCGCAAGCGCCTGCTCGGCGCGGGAAAAGGAGGTGACCGGCAATCCGTCGAGTTCCAGCGTCTGCACCATCGCCTTGCGCAGCTGCGAGTCGTCATCCACAAGGAATATGGTTCCATTCGCCGTCATGTCACGCTCGCTTCAGATATACGGAAAAAGACGTGCCCGCCCCGCTGCTCATCACCTCGATACGACCGCCATAATCGGAAGCGATATCGTTGGAGATGACGAGGCCAAGGCCGAGGCCGCTTTCCTTTGATGTATTGAAAGGTGAAAAAAGCTGGGCACGGATGGCTTCCGGAATGCCGGTGCCATTATCGCTGACCGAAATCACGACCATGTCGCCCTCCTCCCGCACGCGCACCTCGACATGCGCGGTGTCAATCGTTTCCGTGGCTTCCAGCGCGTTTTGCAGGAGATTGATGAGGATTTGCTCGAGCCGGATACGGCTGCCTAGCACCTTCAGATCCTGATCCGGCAAGGCGATATCCAGCGCATCCATCTGCCCGGAAAAACGGCTGCGCAACAGCACGACCGCGCCTTCGATAACCAGCCTGGCGCTCACGGGTTCGGCAGCGGTGCGGCCCTTGCGCGCCAGTATCTTAAGGTCGGTGGTAATGGTGCCGATACGCTCGGTGAGAGCGGCGATGTCTTGCAGATTTTCGGTGGCTTCGGCCAGACGATCGCGTTTCAGCAACGTGCGGGCGTTGTCGGCAAAAGCGCGGATGGTCGCCACCGGCTGGTTGATTTCATGCGCCACGCCTGCCGCCACCTGGCCCAGAATGGAAAGGCGGTTGGCCTGCACCAGTTCGTGCTGCACATTGCGCAACTCGCCGGTGGTCTTTTCATGCAGGGTGATTTCGGCCTGCAGATGATCGCGCGTTTTCGTCAGGTCACGGGTTCGTTCCTGCACCTTCATTTCCAGTTCAGTGCGGGCGCGCTGTTCCTCTTCTTTTTCCCTGAGCGCCTTGTGCCTGCGCCACAGCCAGAGTGCGGAAAGCGCCATCAGCGGCATCAATGTCGCCAGCGCCACCACCCTGCCCTCGCGGATTGTGGCATTCAGCGCCGGTGCGACGGGCTGCAGATAATGCAGGGTCCATGAAGTCGTCGGCACCGGCATTTCCAGCTGCAGATAATCGCCGCGCTCGCGCCCCGGTCCATCGACATGGACGAGTGGAACGCCATCGCCCGACGACCGGGCCGCCCTAAATGGCAGGGTCGCAAGCGTCTCATTGCCGAATTGCAGGCTTTCGGCGATGATCTTCCGCTGCGCCTCGTCGATGGGCGCAACGGTCTTGAAACGCCACTCCGGCACGCTCGTCATCAGCACGACGCCGTTCCTATCGACCACATAGACCGGTTTGCCGCCGATGTTCCAGTCTGCCTCCAAGCGGTTGAATTCCACCTTGGCAATGACGACGCCGAGCGGCCGCCCGTCGCCGGCATCGATGCGGCGGGAAATATAAAGACCCGGCCGGCGGCTGACATTGCCCAGCGCATAATGTTCGGACATGCCCGTCTTCATCGCCGCCTGGAAATATTCGCGGAAGGCATAATTAGAACCAACGAAGCTGTCGTCCTGCCGCCAGTTGCTGGAGGCAATGGTCAACCCGGTCGGCCCGGTGACATAGATCACCGACGACTGCGTGCCTTCGATCAGGCCTTCCAGCTTGCGGTTCAGCCGGTCGAGGGCGGGCGGACCACCGCCATCAAGCGCGGCGGCGAGATCGGGATCACCCGACAGGACCAGCGGAATGGCGCGCGGCCGCTCCAGCGCGACGTTCAAAAGCGCGATCTTCAGTTCGGCATCCGTGGAGGCCTCGGAGGCGGCGGTACGTATCGCCTGGCGACGGGCGAATTCATCGGCCACCAGCAGAGCACCCAGGCTGACCAGCAGCCACAGGCCGGCCAGCGCCAGCCATTGCGCCCGCCGTTTCGCCTGGGAATGAGGTGCCTGATCCTGATAGGTCATGGGATGATTGTGCGGATTTACACACGGACCGCAAGAGATTTTGTCCGGAATTCCGCACAAACGGCCGCGAGCCGGCGAAGCTTCAATAAAAACTACTTTTGAAATCAGCCGGTTACGGCAAATAAGCAAGTCTGGCATGCGCATTGCACATGACTCCGCAATCGGCACGAAGCCGTCAACGACACGGCGATCCCGGGAGGCCAATAAAGGCAGGGTGAGGCCGAGGAGGAAAAAACATGATCGATACGACAGCCGTGGCCGCAGGCCACGCCAAGCAGCCATTTTACAAGCACCTGTATTTTCAGGTTCTCGTGGCCATCATCGCCGGTATCGCGCTCGGCCATTTCTATCCGGCCTTCGGCGAACAGCTGAAGCCGCTCGGCGACGGCTTCATCCGCCTCGTCAAGATGATCATCGCTCCCGTCATCTTCCTCACCGTCGCAACCGGCATTGCCGGCATGAATGACATGAAGAAGGTTGGCCGCGTGGCCGGCAAGGCCATGATCTACTTCCTGGTCTTCTCCACCCTCGCGCTGGTTGTCGGCCTCATCGTCGCCAATACCGTGCAGCCGGGTGCCGGCATGAACATCGATCCGTCCACGCTGGATGCCAAGGCCGTCGCGACCTACGCCGACAAGGCCCATGAGCAGACCATCACCGGCTTCCTGATGAACATCATCCCGACCACCATCGTCGGCGCATTTGCCAGCGGTGACATTCTGCAGGTGCTGTTCTTCTCGGTTCTGTTCGGCATCGCGCTCGGCATCGTCGGTGAAAAGGGCAAGCCCGTCACCGATTTCATGCATGCCATGATGTACCCGATCTTCAAGCTGGTCGCGATCCTGATGAAAGCCGCCCCCATCGGTGCTTTCGGCGCCATGGCGTTTACCATCGGCAAATACGGCATCTCCTCCGTCACCAACCTCGCCATGCTGATCGGCACCTTCTACATCACGTCCGCATTGTTCGTGTTCGTGGTTCTGGGCGCAGTCTGCCGTTATAACGGCTTCTCCATCGTCGCGCTGATCCGCTACATCAAGGAAGAGCTGCTGCTGGTTCTCGGCACATCGTCTTCCGAAGCCGCCCTGCCCGGCCTGATGAGCAAGATGGAAAAGGCGGGCTGCAAGCGCTCCGTCGTCGGCCTCGTCATTCCCACCGGTTATTCCTTCAACCTTGACGGCACCAACATCTACATGACGCTGGCCGCCCTCTTCATCGCCCAGGCAACCGGTATCCACCTGTCCTTCGGCGAACAGATCCTGCTGCTGCTCGTGGCCATGCTCTCTTCCAAGGGTGCTGCCGGCATCACCGGCGCTGGTTTCATCACGCTTGCGGCCACACTGTCAGTCGTGCCTTCGGTTCCGGTCGCCGGCATGGCGCTGATCCTCGGCATCGACCGCTTCATGTCGGAATGCCGCGCGCTCACCAACTTCGTCGGTAATGCGGTTGCCACCATCGTCGTTGCCCGCTGGGAAGGCGAACTCGATCAGGACCAGCTCTCGCGCGTCCTGAGCGGCAAGGAAGAATTCACGAGCATCGCGGATGTGGACCAGCTTCCGGCTTCGGTTCAGCCCGCCGAATAATACGACCTCCCAAGGTCCTGCCTGCTCCGGTCCGTCCGGACAGGCCTCGCATGAAGGCCGGTGTATCCTGTGGATGCACCGGCCTTTCATCGTTCCGGCCCTGAACGAAAACAGTTTTATCGACCTGACGATGCTATAGAGCCAGACAGGGCGCAATACGATAAACGGAGTGGCCGCATGAAGAACGTGTTTCTGGCCTGGCAATTCTGGGCGCTGCTATCTGCGGCTTTCGCGGCACTGACCGCCATCTTCGCCAAGATCGGCATCGAAAACGTCAATTCCGATTTCGCCACCTTCATCCGCACCATCGTTATTCTCGCCGCCGCGGGCCTGATGGTTTATATCACCGGCAACTGGCAGCAACCCTCCAGCATTTCCGGGCGGACCTGGTTGTTCCTCGTGCTTTCGGGTCTGGCGACCGGCGCATCGTGGATATGTTATTTCCGGGCGCTGAAGATTGGCGATGCCGCCCGCGTCGCGCCCATCGACAAGCTGAGCGTCGTCTTCGTCGCCGTCTTTGCGGTACTGTTTCTGGGAGAAAGACTGTCGCTGCCCAATTGGCTCGGCGTCGTGCTGATTGCCTGCGGTGCGGTGCTTGTGGCCTACAGGGGATAGAAAGCATCGGCCGGATACCGGCCGATGCGATTCCCAAGTCCTCAGCCCCTTGCCGCCAGTGCGTTATCGAGACCGCGCTTGACGCCGGCAAACAGCTCATCCAGTTGCTCGGCCGTGATGATCAGCGGCGGGCAGAAGCAGATGGATTCACCGATCGGCCGGGTGATGACACCTTCGCTCTCGATCGCCGCGGCCAGCGCCAGCGTCGTATCGCCCGGTTTCGTGTCCTCCCATGGCTTCACCTCCAGCGCACCGAGAAGGCCGATGCCGCGCGAGGAATGAATAAGCGGGTGATCGGCAAGCGCCTTCAGATGATCGAGGAATTTGCCCTCCAGCCGGGCGACATTTCCGACGAGATCGCGCTCCTGAATGATCTTCAGGTTTTCGAGGCCCACCGCCGTCGCGACCGGATGGCCAGAGGCGGTGTAACCATGACCAAAGGAGCCGATACGGTCTGATTCATCGGCGATCGGCTGGTAGAAACTGTCGTTCATGATGATCGCCGAAAGCGGCATATAGGACGACGAAATCTGCTTGGAGACGACAAGCACGTCGGGCTTGATGTCATAGGTCTCGCAGGCAAACATCTTGCCGGTGCGGCCAAAACCGCAAATGACTTCATCCACGACAAGCAGGATGTCGTATTTCTTCAGGATCGCCTGCACGCCTTCCCAATACCCTTCCGGCGGCAGGAGAACACCGCCGGCACCCATCACCGGCTCACCCCAGAAGGCGGCAACGGTTTCGGGACCTTCGCGGAGAATCAGGTCTTCCAGCTCCTTCAGGATACGCGCGGTGAAATCCGCCTCGCTTTCCCCTTCCTTTCCGAAATGCACATAAGACGGGCAGGCCGTATGCAGCATACGATCGAGCGGCAGGTCGAAGCTCTCATGGTTGCGCGGCAGGCCGGTGATCGAGGCGGATGCGATCGTCACGCCATGATAGCCCTTGATGCGGCCGATGATCTTTTTCTTGTGCTTCTTGTCCAGCGCATTCGAGCGATACCAGACCATCTTGGCAACGAGATCGTTGGCCTCGGAGCCGGAGGAGGTGAAATGCACCTTGGACATCGGCACCGGTGAAAGCTCGATCAGCAGTTCGGCCAGATCGACGGACGGGCCATGGGTCTTATAGGAAAAGGTGTGGTAATAGGGCAGCTTCTGCATCTGCTTCGTTGCCGCTTCCACCAGCCGCTGTTCACCGAAACCGAGCGCCACCGACCAAAGCCCCGCCATCGCCTCGATATAGCGCTTGCCGCTGCTATCGGTGACATAGATGCCCTCGCCGCTTTCGATCACCAGACCGCCGGTCTTTTCGAATTTGCGCAGGTTGACGTTCGGGTGCATCTGATAGGCGATATCGCGTGCCTCGACGGAATTGGGCAGGATGGTCATCGATAAGGGCTCCGTTTCGGTTGATGGCTGTGGCGTCAGACGTGCTGGCCGCCATTAATGTGAATTTCCGCGCCGTTGATGTAGCTCGACTGTTCCGAGCACAGGAAATAGATGGTCTGCGCCACCTCTGTTGTGGTGCCGAGCCGGCCGAGCGGCACCTGCGCATCCACGAGTTCTGCCGTTCCGGGAGACAGAATGGCGGTATTGATTTCGCCCGGCGCAATGGCGTTGGCGCGCACGCCACGCGGGCCGAATTCATGCGCAAGCTCGCGGGTCAACGCCGCAAGGGCTGCCTTCGATGTAGCATAGGCCACGCCGGCGAACGGATGTACACGCGAGCCGACAATCGAGGTGACATTGACGATAGAGCCTCTCGCGGCCTCCAGTTCCGGCAGAAGCGCGCGGGCGAGCAGCGCCGTGGAAACGAGATTGACGTTGAGCACGCGTGTCCAGATGTCGGCCGTGGTGTCCACCACGCCGAGACGGCTGCCGCCTTCGCCCTTGGGTGAAATGCCGGCATTGTTGACGAGGGCGGCAAGTTTGCCTTCCGGAAGGCGCGAGCGCACCTCGTCTGCCAGGTCATCGATCCCCGACAAATTCTCGAGATCGGCCTGGATATGGCTCTCTCGCGCCGATGGCCACCGGCATTCCTCGGAAAAGGGCTGCCGAGAAACGGTGAGAATCCTCCAGCCCTTTTCCTGAAAAAGCTTGACGGTGGCATGCCCTATTCCGCGGCTTGCGCCGGTCAGAAGCATGAAAGGAACAGCCATATGAGAACTCCCGTGCCATGCGGCCCGTTGATCCGGACATGCATTCAGCGCCGCATGTTAGAGTGCTGCAACCGGCTGACAAGGTCTTTTTTGTCGCGGCGCGGCCAATCGGTTAAGGGCAATGGGTTAATCCCATTTGATGCCGGGCTTTCACCCGAAGGGAATATTTGAAGCCAGCCGTTTACCCATAAAATGAAGCCTCCCGAATGTGTGATCAGTATTGGGAGGGGGCAACAATGCGCATCGATATCATCGACACCGACGCCGGCTTCGAGGCGATCAGGCAAAACTGGGACGCGGTGTTCATGGCCGATCCCCACGCCCGGCATTTCCTGTCCTGGGGCTGGCTGAGGGATTATATGCCGCGCCGCAGGCGCTGGTTCATCCTGGCACTGCGCGAGCGCCCGGAAGGCTCGCCCTATGTGGCGTTTTTCCCGCTCCGCATCGTTACCGAACCGGACAAGAAGACCGGCCGCTTTCACGACAGCATCGTCATGGCCGGCAATGCGGCGGCGGATTACACCGGCTTCATCTCCCTGCCGGACTACGAAAACCACGCCGTTGCCGGTTTCTGCTCCTTTATACGCCAGCAGAACTGGACCGAGCTAAAGCTCGACTACCTCTCCGGCCCGCCGGAAAGGCGCGATGCGATGATCCGCGCCCTTCAGGGACCGCTCGTCATGTTCCGCGATAACATGCCGACTAACTCCTACAACATCAACAATTGCATCTGCCCGGTGGTGAGCCTGCCCGAGACGTTCGACGGCTATCTCGAAAGCCATATGAGCAGCCAGACCCGGCAGAAGCTCAGACGCTTCCTGCGAAAGGTGGAGGGCGGTGACGAATACCGTTTCACCTTCGCGACAAAGGATACCATCAAACGGGACATGGACATCCTGTTCGATTTCTGGCGCATTCGCTGGGCGCCACACAAGGGCAAGGAACGTACTGAACTCCTGATCGGCGCGACGCGGCAGATGCTGATGGATGTCTGGTTGCGCGGCGATCTGGAAGTGCCGGTGCTCTGGTTCGGCGATCAGCCGCTCGGCGCACTCGCCAACATCATCGACCGGCAGAAAAAATCGGTCCTGTTCTACATCACAGGCCGCGACGAGAACTGGAAAACACCTTCCCCCGGTCTCGTGCTGCATGGTCACTGCATCCGCAGAGCGATCGAGCAGGGCTTCAAGACCTATGATTTCCTGCGCGGCAACGAGCCCTATAAATACTTCTTCGGCCCGGAAGAGCATAAGCTAAGCTGCACACTTTTCCGCACCCGCTCGGGCGACAATCTCGGCGGCACGCTCCACCCGCGCAGCGTCCGCTTCGTCTACGAACAGGCCCTGAAACTCTACAAGAGCGGTAAGAAAAGCGAGGCCAACATTGCCTTCGGTCAGGTTCTTTCCGCAGCGCCGGACCATCTCGGCGCGCAGTTCGGGCTTGCCAATCTCGCCTTCGACCGCGGTGAATTCCGGGAAGCCGAAATTGCCTTTCTCAGCCTTCTGGCAGCAGGCCAGGAACCACTCGTCCTGTGGCTGCGCATCGGCGAGACGCGGCTGGCGCAGCAGCACTATCACGAGGCATCCGAGGCCTTCCGCCAAGTGACCAACCGCGCGCCCTTCCACCGCGAAGCACTTTACAAATGCGCGGTGGCACTGATTGCCGCCGAACGACAGATGGAGGCGGCAGAAATCCTGGAAAGACTGCAGCATTATCATTCCGACGATGCGGCGCATCTGGAATACGCCGAAAAAGCCCGTGCCGCCCTTGCGCGGCTGGAACAGGCAAAGACCACGGCCCCGCTTCCGCCCGATGTCGTCACGCTCGCTGCCAAACCGAAAACGACGGCCAAGCGCTGGCACCCGCCAAAAGTTTTGCATTAAAGGCATCGCCCTGTAAGTTGCGGCAGGAGAAACCCGTCCGCCGACTTGCAAGGAATTCAGATGTTTCTGACCAACAAGGACATGCTCGATCTCGTCGAGCTTCGCCATGATCTGCACCGCCATCCGGAAATTTCCGGGGAGGAGAAGGAAACCGCGCGGCGTATCCGCACTTTCCTCGCGCAGACAAAACCCGACCGGCTTCTTGCCGATCTCGGCGGCCATGGCGTGGCGGCAGTCTATGACAGCGGTAAAAGCGGTCCGGCGATCTTGATTCGCTCGGAACTCGATGCCTTGCCGATTCATGAAAAGAGCGAGGCCGATTATCGCTCCGGCACCGACGGCAAGGGCCATCTTTGCGGCCATGATGGTCACTCCACCATCCTGACGGCACTGGCGCTCGGCCTCTCCAGACAAAGGCCGCAAACCGGTCGCGTCATCCTTCTCTACCAGCCCGCAGAAGAAACCGGCGCAGGTGCCGCCGCCGTCCTCGCCGACCCGCGTTTTCACGAAATAAAACCGGACTATTCCTTCTCACTGCATAACCTGCCCGGCCTGCCACTCGGCCATGTCAGTGTGCTGAAAGGGCCGGTCAATTGCGCATCGCGCGGCATCAAGATCCGCCTTTCGGGCAAGACGGCGCATGCTTCGTCACCGGAACACGGCGTTTCACCGATGCGAGCGATATCCCTGATGATGCCGGCTCTGGCCGAACTGGGTTCCGGCTTCCCGCCCGAACCCGATTTTTCAATGGTGACAATCACTCATGCCGTGATGGGCGAAGCCGCCTTCGGTATTTCTCCTGCCGATGCGGAAATCTGGGCGACGCTCAGAACGTTGACCGACGACCGGATGGAAAAGCTCTGCGCAGCTGCGGAATCACTGGCGAAAAAGGTGGCAGGCGAGCACCAGCTGACACTCGACATCACCTATGACGATATTTTCCTGCATTGCGAAAATACGCCCGAGGCGGTCGGGCATATAAGGCAGGCACTCGACGAGGAGAAAATCCCGCATGACTCGGAAGGTCTTCCCATGCGAGCCTCCGAGGATTTCGGCCGTTTCCACTCCGTCTCGTCATCAGCCATGTTCTTTCTCGGGGCAGGCAGGGATTATCCCAACCTGCACAATCCCGACTATGACTTTCCTGACGCGTTGATCGGCATCGGCGCGCGCATCTTCATGCGCATCATCCGCAATCTGACAAACGTGGAATAGCAACGGCCAGCCTTGCGTCGCCGTCAGCCGCCCTGCGGGCCGTTGCTCGGCCGGGCCGCGCGCACGGCCGCCAGCCCCTTGATGCCATCCTGATTTCCGATGGCTGTCAGGCTTTCGAAAATCTGCGCCGCATCGCCATACCGGCGCATGGCAAGGTAGGAATAGCCACGCAGCACCATCAGGTCCGCGCGCTCGTCTGCCAACCGCGCCCGCTGGTCGAGCAGCAGAAGCGTTTCTGCATAACGTTTGGTCTGGAAAGCGGAAACTGCCCTGTCGGCAAGGATCGAGACCTGCAATTCGGTCGCCCGCGGGCGATCCATGCGCGATTTCGTCGCCGAGACGGCTGCATGGTCCGTCAGCCCCATGCGCAGGTAGGCAAGGCTCTGGCCATAGGCCGCATCGCTTTTCACCGTCGATTGGCCGCCTTCAATCGCGGATTCGAAGGCTTTCAGCGCCTCTGCCGGGCGGTTCGTTTCCATCAAACACCAGCCGAGGTCGAGCGCCTGCTGCGGCGACAGACGCTGCGGATCGGGATAGGCGGCGCAGGACCGTGGGCGGGACGCGGCGCTGGTTTCCCTTTGCGCCTGCGTCTGCGTCGGCCGGCGCGCCTGCTTGCGCGATGGCTCAAGCTGCTGCTGGACGACAGGCTGGTCATAGACCACCGCCGTCCCGACCTGAGGCGCATAGGTCGGCAAGGGTGCCGTAACCTGCTGGGCAACAGGCGGTGTGCTAACGGGGGCAACTACCTGCCCGGACTGGTCCACCATCCGCGCCGTCCCCACATCGGCGATACGTTGAGAGCGGCTCGCCCATTGCTGCTGGACGCCACGCAGACCGGCAAGATTGCGCAGATCGTGATAGCTGACGGCCATGCCATAGGCTGAAGGCTCATCGTCGGGTTTCCAGCCAAGGGCCGTGCTGAACCATTGCAAAGCAAGCGGCGTCTGCCGGAAAGCAAGCGAATACCAGCCGAACTGCTGCGCGGTAGCCGCATCCTTGCGCGCCACCGTTTCGCCGGCAATGCGCTGCAGCACATCCGGTGGCAGAACGACCGGCGGCTCCAGCGCCAGAAGGTTGGCTGTCGCCGCAAGATAGGTCGCAAGCGCATCATCGGAGGCCGTGCGCCATTTATACATCACGTCTTCGGCCTCACGCGGCTCGTTACGATCGATCAGCGCCAGCGCCAAACCCTGTGAGGCCGACGCGCTGTTTTCTTCCTCACGCGCCCTACGGAACCACTTTTCTGCCTCCGCCATGTTCTTCTGGCGGATATTGTACCAACCGAGCAGCAGGGCGTCGCTTGCGAGCTTGTCGGTCTCGGCAAGCCTTTCAAGCCGCATCAGATAGGCGGAGGGAACGGTTACGGTTACGCTCTCTTTTTCGCCCTCTTTTTGTTTTTCCCCCGCCTTGGCCACGAACTGGCGGGCGAGATCGTTCTTGACCGGCTCGAATTCCAGCTGACCGTCCGCACCCGGTTTTTCCTTGGCGAGCAACTCGGCCATCATCTCGGCCGGCAAAAGCGCCGATGCCTTCTGCACCGTTGCGAGCCTGTCGCTGGCGGCCGTGCAATTGTTGAGGATGTAGAGATAAGCGTCGCGCGCCCGTGCCATCCGCTCGGTATTGGCAAAGGCATCGGCAACCCGCCACAGGACATCGACCTCGCCGCAGGTCAGCAGGCCGGGATTGTTTGCTGCCGTATCCACCACCGCTGAATATTGCCTGAGATCGGACGCATTGACGAGCCGCTGGCGGGCTTCGGCAAGTGAGAGCATGCCCATGAGATTGTCGGGTGGCTGCCAGTCGGGCTCGGCCTGCTGGCGGTCGGCAATCGCCTTCCGCACCTCGGCATAACGGCCGTCGGTATAAAGCTGCCACATGGCGTCGAGCTTGGGGTCGCCGTTTTCGGGAATGGCGAGAGGATCGGCCGGTGGCGTCCAGTTGGGATAAAGCGTGCGAAGACGCGCGATTTCGGCCTGAAGGCGCTGCGTATCCCCACGGGCTGCAAAATAGCGCAGCGCGCTGAGATCGACCTCGGGCATATCGGCCGATGCAGGCTGGGGTGCGCGCGGGGCCTGCGCCGTCTGTGTTTGCGGCGGCTGCCCGCCAGCCTGCGTCACCGGCAACGGATCGCTCGCAGGAACGGTGACTGGCGGTGTGGTGACAGGCATCGTTGCCTGCGCCATCTCACGGTTTTTGACGAAAGCACTGATCTGCGCCGGATTGGCCGACGGTGAAATGCGCTGTAGCGCCCGGTTGTCGCCGACCGCCGATGTATGCACGTCCGACACACGCCCGAGAATGCTGTCGCGCCAGTGGAAGGCGGCAAGCGCAATCAGAAGCAGGATGAGAGCCGAGGTCGACAGTGGCTTGTTCATCGGCATTCCCCGTTATTCCTTGCCAGAAACGACAATGCCAGAAGATGCAATGTGGAAGGATAATAAAGTGTTGGCTGGAAACTTTTAAGTTCGGCGGAAACGGCCGGACCACCGGCCATGCAGGCGGCCAGCGCCGGTATGATGCGATAACCGGGATCGGACAGAACATCCTTCACCGCGCCGCTCTTCAGATCGAAGGTGCCGGCAGCACCGCTTTCCAGCGTCATTCCGTCTTTCAGCCGGGAAAGCAACTCAGGCGAGCCCATATTCGCCCGTGCCAGATAAAGCGGTATGCGCACCGCATTGTATCCGAACTCCGGCGGAAAGCCCGATGCCGGCTGCGGTTTCGTTTTCACCGACACCCAGTCGGCGGGCAGTTTTCTGTCACTGAACGCGAAGGCGCCGATCTGCACCGCGCCATCATCGGCCACCGCTTTCCAGAGTGGCGACGGCGCGACGAGATTGAGAACCGGAAAGGCTTCGAAAATCAGATAGGACGGATTGACCACCGGCCCATCGGCCCTGTCACCCTCGCCAAAACCGCTGGCGGCTGGCAGAAGCAGCGTACGCCCGCCCCGCTGCACTACGGTCTTCTTGAGGATGACGGATGCGATGGCGGCAGATGCTTCGGCATAATCCTGCCGGTTCCATTGCCCTGCCGCCAGCGCCAGCGCATAGGCGATCAGGATGTCGCCATCCGTGGCATTGTTGATGTCCGTTACATGCGGTCTGGTACGCGGATCCCATTTCCAGGCGGAAAGCCCATCATCGCGCACCAGCAATTCGGTGCGTGTGAAACTCCAGATCAGCTCGAAGTCGGACAGGTTGTCGGCAAGCACGGCGAGCCACATGCCATAGCCCTGCCCTTCGCTGTGGCTGATATTGCCGTTGCCGGTATCGATGATACGGCCGCCGGGATCGAGAAACGCACCCTTATAGGCGGCCCATGCATCCGGCGAGATCGAAGCGGCGCGGCTGGCCGAGAGGCCGGCAAAAAGCATCATGACCGACAGGCAAAAAATCCCGGCAATTTTCGAAATCCCGTTCGTCATCTATGCCGCCCCATCAGGCGCAGCATCACGAAGGTCGCGAGGCCGAGCAGTGACACGAAGCCAATGAATGCCAAGGAATAGGAAAGAACGTTGGACGACAGCCAGTTGGCTGCGATCAGCCTCCAGTTCGAGACTGAAAATGGCCGGGTAGCATAAAGATTGGGCCGCTCCACTTCCACCGTTTCGATCTTTTCGGCTGCGGCATCGTAGGCGGCAACACGCCCGGTGACGTCGCGCCAGCGGTTTTCCCGCGTCATTGCCTGCATGCCGTCGAGAAGTTCCGCCGATGTCGGTGCCGTCGCCAGCGTCCATACCCCATCGCCCGAGGGGCTGAGGCCCTGGGTCAGCATGAAGGAGACATTGCCGGGCGGCGCATAGGGCTGTTCCGCCGCCGGCAGGAAGCGCAACGTATCCGAGCTCAGATCGAAATTCCGCTTCATCCACTCCTCGAAAGAGGACACCTGCCCCTGCCAGATGCCGCCATCCACCCGCTCCCGCCAATCGTTGAACAGAGTGTCGCTGTTTTGGGCGGGAACCTGCACGCCGGTTCCCATTTTCCAGGATATCTGGCTGGAGGGAACGAGATTGAACTGACTGATCAATGCTTGCGGAAATTGCGAGATCGTACCCACGAAAAGCGCATCGCGGTCACCGATCACCAGCGGCGAGGCAACGGTCTCGATATCAATCGGATGTCCCGAAACGCTGGCAAGCCGGCTGACCAGCGTAGCGGCTGCAGACATGGTGTCGGTATCGAAGCGGTCGAGCGACAATGCAACCGGCCCGCCGGTGCGGTAGGGCTGGCCGGCGCCCGCCATCGCAGCGAGATCCGGCTTGCGGCCGATCTGGGCGTAATTAGGAATGTGAATTTCCGAAGTGTCGAACAGGGCAAAACGCGGGGTCGCGCTGGCGGGTGCGCCTGGCGCACAGGCCTGATCCTGCGCCGTCATCAGCACCGCCTCAAGGGTCACCTTGTTCGGCCCCGGCTTGAAATGGCGCATCGTCACATTGATCGGCAGATGCCGGAAAATGCCGCCGCCATTGTTGGAGATCGGCACGGTCGAGGCGATCTGGTCATTGACGTAGATATCGACATGGCTGCCGGGCAAGACCTGCGAGGAATAGGCTGCATCGAGCAGCAGCGACGCCTCGCCATAGGCCGACGCATAAAAATCGGCGGGCATGCCGACATAAAACTCAGTGCGGAAACGCCGGCCGCTGAATTCGGTGCTCTGCAGACCAAGTTCGGAAAGCGCGATACGGCGGTCCGACATGACAAGCGGCACATCCGGAGCATGCCAGCTGCGGGTCGAAAACGTCGTTCTCTGGGCGCCGGGCGTGCGCGATATCGAGGAGAACAGCGTCTCGATGGCCGACTGGACTGCCTGCGGCGTCGGGCCGCTGACAAAAAGCGGCGAGGAATTGCCGGGACCGGCAGCGCCAAAACCAGCAAAGGCCCCCGCCGACGCCTCGGGCGGCAGCGCTCCAGCCACGCCGGCAATCTCCCGGACCGTGCCGACGAAAACCGTCAGCGTGCCCGCCTTGTGCTCGGTGGAAGGGGCGGTAACGAAACGGATCGTCTGGTTCGGCATCTGGGTTCTGAGCGCCAGCGCCTGCGAAAGACGCAGGAGAGAATCCGCAAATGCCGGATTGCCGAGTGCCGGCGCAACGATCTCGATCGAGGTCATCGCCTTGCCATCGGGCCCGGTTGCCTGAATATCGTCGATATTGGCAAAGCTGCCGGCGACATCCGAGTCAAAGCCGATATAGGTGTTCGAAGGGTTCACATCGGTCCACAGATCGTAGGTGGACTGGATCGTGCAATCGGTTCTGTGGCGCTGCTGCACACCGAGCGTCACGACGTTTGAGCCCACCTGCAAGACGCCGGGCGGTATCTTCAGGGCGACAATGCCTTCGCCGTCAGGCGCTTCGATCCGTGCCGCATCCAGCGCGACATTGTTCAGGCTCACCTGAAAATTCGAGCTTTCCGGCGCGACCACGATCGCATTCTGATAGCCGATATTGAGAGAAACGGCGGCATTCGCCTGCTCCGGCGTCAGATAGATGCTCCATTGCCGGCGATCGATCTCACCGGAAAGGCTGAGCTTTTCATAGGGCAGGATATACCGACGCCGGCTGTCCGCATTAGGCGACGAGGCCGCCGCCGGAACCGGTCTTACACCTTCCTGGCGCGGAGGAACCAAAGCGGGCGGCGATGGCGGAGCGGCCGGGCGCTGCGACGGCTGAACCGCAAAGGGCGGCGGAGCCGAGGGCTGGCCCGGCGTCGGGGCTGGCATCTGGACAGGTGGTTGCCGCGGTGGCGCGACGGGCGGAATAGTGGGCGGCACGGGTGCGGGCGAAGTCTGCGCCGGCCTTTCGGGCGTCATATCGAAAGGCGAGGACTGCGCCATCGCACCGGTGGCAACCGCGCATATCAATACTGTCAAAGAATCCCGGATGGGTTTGCGGCCGATCATTTCACGGCTCCGACAGGTTTGGCGCTTTTGGGAGCGGGGCGACCTGCGCGCAAGAGATAATAAAGGCCGCGCTGCGTCTGGAAGAGCGCGATCGCCAGGAAGATCGCCGTGCCACGGATGAGCCCCGGGTTCTTGCGGCGCACGCGCTGGAATTCGCTCCACTGTTCAGAATTGGCGAAGATCAGATCGGCGATCAGGCGGTGATCAATAGCTCGCTGCGGCGAGAAGGTGCAGCCGATTGAGACGAAACCTTCGCCCTTCACCGTTCGCACCACGTTCAAAGGCATCGTTTCCGGCACGCCCTCGCTATGCGGCTTGACCTTCACGATGGCCGTCGCGCCTTTTTCGATGTTTGTGGCACTGTCGAAAATATTAATCAGCAGGCCGTGCACCGACACGTTATCGATAGAAGCGGGGACCCAGCTATCGCTGCCCTCCAGTTGGACCTCGCACCGCCGCTTGACCGTAATGCGTCGCGACGCCGATTTGTCGCCGCGCTCGGAGACGACACCCAGCGCGCAGCCCGCAAAGATGAGGTTGAGCAGGTTCCAACCGCCAACCACCAGCGTGACATCCGCCTTGTAGGGTTCGCTGTAGATGCGCCATACGGCAAAGGCCATCGCCACCAACAGCAGCGCGAAAATGACGAAGAACGGCCGGCTGATTTCCGAGAGCCGCGCCTCGGCGATGGACTCATCCTTCGCCGTCACCTTGAAGGTGGGCTTGCCGGGATTGAAGATCACAGAAACCACGGCCGGCAGCAAGTGAACGGTCTGCACATATTCGTACAGTTCCGAAATCCACGGCCACCGAAAGCTGCCGTAGAGATAGTTCTGCATCATCAGGTTCACGAGCATATAGGCCGCCGTATAGGCCAGGAACTCGCCGCCCGACGCCACGAAAATCTGCAGGTCGAAGAACAGATAGAACAACGGCGCGAACAGGAAGATGGTCCTCGGGAACGGAAACAGCCAGAACAGCGTCGACGACATGTAGCAGAGGCGCTGCGTAAACGAGAGACCACGCTTGAACAGCGGCTGACGGAAAATCAAAATCTGCATCATGCCTTGCGCCCAGCGGCTGCGCTGGCCGATGAAACTTGCGAAGGTGGCCGGCTGCAACCCGGCGATCAGCGGCTTGTCGACATAGATGCTGTTCCAGCTGCGCGAATGCAGCGCCAATGCGGTTTCGCAATCCTCGGTGATGCTGACACCACTGAAACCGTCCGTTTCCAGCAGCGCCTCCCGTCGAAGCACGGCGGCGGAGCCGCAGAAGAACGCACCGTTCCACTTGTCGAGACCACGCTGGATAATGCCGTAAAACATCTCGTTTTCGCTCGGCATCGTCTCGAAGGTGCGCAGGTTGCGCTCGATGGGATCCGGATTGACGAAGAAATGCGGCGTCTGCACCAGGAAGAGCCGGGGGTCCTCTTCGAAATAACCAACCGTTTCCAGAAGGAAGTCACGGGCGGGCGCGTGATCGGCGTCGAACACGGTCACCAGTTCGCCGGTGGAATGGGCGAGGCCGTTATTGAGATTGCCGGCCTTGGCGTGGACGTTGCGCTCGCGTGTCAGATAGCGCACGTCGAGATCTTCGCAGAGCTTCTTCAGTTCCTCATGGCGGCGCTGCGCGGCCTGCGCTTCGACGATGTTGGCGGCATTGCGCTTCTGCACCGAGCCGCCATCATCCAGCAGCCAGACGGTGAAACGGTCGGCCGGATAATCCATGTTTTTGGCCGCCGCCAGCGTATTGGCGAGAAGTTCGGCGTCTTCATTATAGCTCGGCACGAAGACATCGACCGTCGGCCGATAGTCGGGAGAGCCGGGTCGCGTCTTGCGCGACGGCAGCGGCATGGACACGATGACAAGGCTGAGGCCCAGCATCACGACGCTGTACATTTCCGCCAGATAAAGCAGAAAGCCGGGAATGAAGTTCTCGAGCTGGTTGACGGGTGGCAACGTGCTCGTCGTGCGCCAGTAGACATAACGCAGAACGATGGCCGTGCCGAAACCGAGCGCCACCAGCCGCCAGGCCCCCTGCCCGTTGAAGCTCTTGATCGTCGCCAGAAGGATGAGGGAAATCGCGGTCGCGACCAGATGCGTCTGCAGGCTCACCGGCATCGTGATGATGGCCAGAACGCAAAGCGACACAAGCAACCAGACAATGACGGTAATGGCCTTGTTCATCCAGAAACTTTCCGTTCTCTTCCCCGTCCGGAATTTCGGCCCGGAAATTTCGTGATATGCGCCTCGGCGCTCCCTTCCCCGTTGGCTCCGCCGATCACCTGCATCCGGTTGCCGCTCCCGAACCGGACAGGCAAGCTGGCGAGGGAATGGACACCTGCGGAACCTGCGACAGTTGCGGGCCGCTTTCTACCGGACGGCTATTGATCTGCCTGCCATCAACCTGCCCGCCTGCCACCGAGGGCCGCGCAGGCTGGGATGGCGCACCCGCCGATGTGGGCGAAGGAATACTGACAGCAGCAACGGGCGGCAGCGGCTGTGGTTCCGGCTGCGCGGGCACGACGGCCGTCACGCGACGCGCCGGCCGGGGCGGCACACTGGCCGTCACCTCGCCGCCCGGCAGCATCGGTACATCCTGCGCCTTCAGGGGATAGACCGGGTGGCCGGGTCGGCCGAGATTTTGATCCACCGCCTGCGGCGTGCCATAGGGGTTCCAGCTTGGCGAAGCGTAGGTGCCGGTGATCGTGTAATTATACATGACCGCCAGCAGCCGCTCGACAGTCGCGCCCGACTGGCAAAGCCGCAACCGCACCTTGATGCGTCCGAGATTGCGATAATCCTGCCGCATGCTTTCCGGCGAGCGTATGTCCTGCCAGCCAAAAAGGCAGGTATCACCACCGCGGCCGCTACCGGCAGCATAGGAAAATGCGCCATAACCATTCTGCAGATAATTTGCCGACATGGCGATGTTTTCACCCGGAAACTCGGCGCGGATTTCCCGGGCGACGGAGGACGCCCTGAACCCCTTGAAAGTCAGAGCGTCACGATCGGTATCGCCCGCCTGTTGCGGACCGAAAAACTCGGCCTTGAGATAATTCTGCCCCGGCGTGGCGGCCTCGGAACGCAAGATGACCTGCTGCGCTACGGCGTTGGAATAGGTGCGATTGACCACGGCGACGATTTCGGGACCACCGGGCGGCGGGAAAATCAGCGCTTCGGAAGGAGATGCCATCTGCGCGCCCCCGAACGACCGAACGCCCGCGGGAGTATTGCAGGCCGAAAGAACCGCAACGGAGAACAGCAATGAAGTATAGGCAGAAAATCTCACTGCCTTGCGCCCCTTTATTTCCCCAACACCGCCCAGGTTAAAAGGAAACCGAATCACTAATGACCAGATCATTGTTACGAAATACGTGAGGACTACGAATAAGCAATCTCAAATTTGCATTGTAATTTCTGACACTTTATGAATCGCGAATCGCTATTGCGGCCCATATCTGCACCAACGAGCGGGGAACCAATGGCGGCGCCAGGGGTTGGCTTCCTGTCGGGCCGATAATTTTACGGTTGCAGCGCAATATGTCCCATGGTCTACTTGCGTCTATTATTACGTATTTTTATTGGTCAATTTTTTAATTAAACTGTAAAAACAGAGAGTTATCGTATGACAGTGCAATTTCCGAGCATTTCGCAGGCGCTTGCCGAAGAGATCGGAACATTACGGAAATGGCTTGACGAAGACGCCCTGCCCTTGTGGTGGGAGGCGGGATCGGCGCGTCCGGATGGCGGTTTTTACGAGCGTCTCAGCCAGGATGCGAAACCGGTTTTTTCCGATGACCGCCGCGCCCGCGTGCAGCCGCGTCAAGCCTATTGTTTCGCCGCCGCCGGCCAGCATGGCTGGCAGGGGCCGTGGAAAGACGCGCTCTCGCATGGCCTCTCCTGGTTCGAGAAGGTCTATCGGCTTGAAAACGGCCTCTACGGCAACCTTGCCGACCAGACTGGCCGGCTGATCGATCCCTCCTTCGATCTTTATAATCAGGCTTTCGCGCTTTTCGCCGCGGCACAGGCGGCCGCAAGCCTTCCCGAACACAAGGACGAGATGCGCGGCAGGGCGCTTGATATCCTCGCCGTCCTCGAGCGCGACTACAGGCATCCCGTCGCTGGCTTTGAGGAAGAAAACCCACCGCGCACCCCGCTCTGTTCCAATCCGCACATGCATCTTTTCGAGGCGATGCTGGCCTGGGAAGCGCAGGACCCGCAAGGCCCCTGGTCGGCGCTGGCCGATGAGATTGCCGGCCTTGCACTCACCCGCTTCATTGATGACAACAATGGCGGGCTACGCGAGTTCTTCGCCCATGACTGGACACCCCATGAGGGCGAGAAGGGTCGCATCATGGAGCCGGGCCACCAGTTCGAATGGGCCTGGCTTCTGGTGCGCTGGGGCAGCCTGCGCGGAAACGACGAAGCGATCGGGAAGGCAAGACGCCTGTTCGAGATCGGCGAAGAGCACGGCATTTGCCCGCGCCGCAAGGTGGCGATCATGAGCCTTTACGACGATTTTTCGGTGCATGACGGGCTGGCGCGGCTGTGGCCGCAGACGGAATGGCTGAAAGCGGCCGTGCGGCTTGCGAGCGTCACTGATGGCGAGGAGCGGCAGCGCTACCTCACCTCGGGCCTGCGTGCCATCGGCGCGCTGCAACCTTTCCTCGACACGCCGGTCAGGGGCCTGTGGTTCGACAAATGGCCAGCCGACAAGCCGATGCTCGACGAGCCCGCGCCGGCAAGTACATTCTATCACATCGTCTGCGCCATCTATGAGGCCGAGGCCGTGCTGGCAGCGGAGCAATAAACTCGCCCACCAAGCGAGCGGCATTGGCCGCTCGCCGGTTTCAGAGATCAGTCAAGCCTTGGCCGGACGCACGACGCGCCAGTCCGGTTTGCCGAGATTGTGCGGCCAGGAATGCACATCCTTGTCGTTGAAATAGACGACCTCTTCCAGCTTCGGAAAATCCGCCTGTTTCAACGTCACGTCGTTCATCCACGGACGAACATAGGAATCGCCGCCTTCATAGCCCAGTTCGGCAACCCAGACCGGCCTGTTGAAGGTCTCGACAAGTCCATAGCCCTTGCGCAGCAGGTCCGTGAACGTCTTCGGCCCGCCATATTCGATCTTGTCATAATCCTCGAGGCCGAAGACCGAGAGACCGACGAGATCCGCGTAGTTGTCGCCGGGGTAGTAGGCCCGCAGGCCATCCAGACCTTTGGGTGACCACATCACCTTGACGCCGGGAACCGCCTTGCGGGTCATGTCCACCATTCGTTTATAGGCGGTGATGTAATCACGCGGGTTCCAGCCCGACCACGAGAAGCGGCCGGACGTGTCTTCCATTTCCTGTCCCCAGCGCAGGATCAGCGGGCTCTTCATCGCCGACATGCGGGCGACGATCGCCTGCATGTTCTTGTCGTAATCGCCGCTCAGCACCTTGCGCCGCAACTCGTCGGACGAAAGCCGCCAGTTGACGTCCCAGGACCATGGTTCGACCGTGATCAGCACGTTGCGCTTGCGCTCCATGGCATAGGCATCCGCAAGCGCCAGACTGTCGAGATCCACGTCTTCCCAGGGCAGGAACAGATGTTCCGTTGCCACCCCGGTCTGTCCGGTGAAATCACCATGCGGGTCATAGGCGCCGAAACGAATGCCATCCGCATGCAACGTCGGACGTTTGTCGGCAAGTGTCTTCATGCCCGTAGAGGTCATGGGGGCGACACCCTGTGCGTCGAGCTTGAGCACCGGATACATGCCGGCGGTAAAGGCTGCGGCGGCACCACTTGCGAACAGAAGTGTTCTTCTTGTTATCTGCATGACACCTTACTCCTTACCTTGTTGCCGTCATCGCCTTGTCGTAAGCGGCGATCTGCGGCGTTACATCGTCCTTGCGGACGAGCTTGAGGAATTCATCGCCAGGGCGTGGCGGATTGTGCCGGAACACGTACCATTGCCCGCCCTGCTTGCGCTGGTAGAGCACCTTGCCGATGCGGCCGTGGTCGAAGCAGGTATCGGCCTTGCCGCTTCCCGCCTCGGCTTTCCAGGTGGCCCGCATGCACAGTGTGCCGTTGGCATCGACAGTCCAGCGGCCTTCACCGACGGACTTCTTGCCCTTTTCTTCCGTTGCGGCGAGGAATCTACGGCCGTCGGCGATGAAGCGTCCGCCGCCCGTATCCCACTTCCAGGTCTTGTCGAAGTACATGTCCACGACTTCACTGGTTCTGAGCGGTTTCGGCGTCTTCGTGCCGCCTGCAGCATGGACGGCGCTTGGCGCAACCACTGCAAGACACAGTACGAAAGCGGAGAATCCGCATTTGCTTATTGTTGTTTTCATCACAGCCTCCTCCTTCATTGTCCGACCCTATTGTCGGCCAGCATGATTTCTCCCGTTGCCACCGCCGGTGGCGGCACAACGATGGGTTCCGCCTGCATTTCCTGCGGTCCACGCGATATCGGCAGGACGATGCGCAGTTTCAGGCGTACCGACCTCGCGCCTTCCACGCCCGCACCGGCGACCGTGAACCGCGTTTCGGTAAAACTGACATAGGGTTGCCCGTGCGACAGGGCTTCCAGCCCACCAATCGCATGGGAGCGGAGTTCGGCAGCACTTCCGACCACCAGCAGCAGGGAACAGGCGGCAGCACTTGCTCCCCCACGCAGGGCCGGCAGCCTCGGCAAACCGTTTTCCATTGCATGGCGGATGAGCAGAAACACCGACAGACCCGCATAAATCGCCACATTGATGGCGGCGAAGATGAAGAACCCCTCCGCCCCGTTTTCCCGCGGCGCCAGAACCATGGCGAGAAGGCTGAGCGCCGCGAGCACCATGTAAGGCGCTACAACCCGCAGCGGCAGCGGCGGTTTTGCCTGCGTGCCCTTCGGCGTAATGCGGAAATCGACAAACTCGCCACGGACCGTGTCGCGTATCGCCGCCAGCACACCCATCAGCGACCAGGGCCAGCGCAGGAACAGGAACACCATGGCTTCCCAGCTGAAAAGCTTCGCATCATGCGGACGGAAGGCGCCCGTGGCCCGCCAGAAGAAGGCAAACACGATCATGATCAGCGAAACCGGCAGGAAATGCGTCAGGAACGCCGGATAAGACGCGTTAACCAGCACATGGCCTCGTACCAGTGCAACGACCGGAAGCACGAACATCAGGGCCATGAAGCCGGAGAACAACGGATACCAGAGCTGCGAAAACAGGAACTGGAACTTCAGCCGCAGGGGCAGCTTCGGAACGTAGTGCCGCGAATATTGCAGCAGAATGGTCATCAGGCTACGCGACCACTGGAATTCCTGCACGATGAGATCGGTAAAGGTCACCGGCCCGTCACCATGGGCGATGGCGTTGACGGCATGGACGCCGCGCCAGCCACCGGCATTCATCAGAAGCGTGGTGGAATGATCCTCGGCAAGCTCCGGCCCAAGGCCGCCGACCTCCCGCAGGGCCTTCGTGCGCACGGCATAGTGCGAACCGATGCAAAGCGGTGCCCAGCCGTTGTTGTAGCCCAGCTGCAGCGCGCCGTGCAGGCTCGCCTCGGCATAAAGCCTACCACGCGCGGCCCAGCTCTGGTCGGCATTGGCATCGCAGATGCTCGGGGCCGAGACATATCCCACTGTCGGATCGGCAAAGGGACGCATGATCTCACGCAGATAATCCGGTTCAGGCACATGATCGGCATCGAACTGGGCGACGAAATCATAACGCTCGTAACCATAGTGATCGTAGAAATAGGCGAGATTGCCCTCTTTGCAACGCGTGCGCCGCGGCCAGGTCTTGCGATGATAGTCGGCAACGCCCTGTCGAGTGGAGACGAAAACGCCGTGCGCCCCGCACCATTTCAGTGTGTGCGCATCCGGGGCCTCATCGGCCAGCCAGACATCGAATTCCAGTCCTTTCTGCTCCAGCATGGCGAGCAGTGTCTTTTCCACCACGGCAAAGGGTTCCGACGGCGCCTTGGTGGCAACCATAGCCACCCTGCCCCGCGGCAGCGGCGACTGCGGATCGACGATCTTCGCATTCAGGAAGATGAAGATGAAATAGGACGGCAGAAGCGTGATCCACGCGAGCGTTATCGTGACGACCGTATAATAGGGCCAGTCGATGACGCGATCGCGATCGAGCCACCAGATCCAGAAATAAGCGAGGGTCACCAGCCAGCCACCAATGCCGAGACGATAGGCCATGCGGTTCCAGCCGCTGAAAACCGGCTGCATCCGCAGATCGCCGGTCGCAGCGATCGCGCGGGCCGATGGCACTGATGGCGTCGAGTGCGTCTTCATGACCGCACCTCCAGTCCGAAACCGGGGCCGGCCGTGCGGATGATGGTGTCGATGTCCGAACGCTTCGGGGTGAAGCCCAGCGTCTCTTCCGCGCGTCTTATGTCAGCAAAGAGCGCGGGCGGATCGCCGGCGCGCCTTGCGCCGAAATGCACCGGTACTTCCTGCCCGGTCACCCGGTGGATCGCCCGGATGATATCGCCGACCGATGTGCCGTGACCGGAGCCGAGATTGACACGCAGCGTCTCGCCACCATCGGCAAGATAATTGACGGCGGCCAAATGGGCATCGGCGAGATCACTCACATGGATATAGTCGCGAATGCAGGTGCCGTCGCTGGTGTCGTAATCCGCGCCGAAAACATCGAGTTGCGGCAGCCGTGCAGCGGCGGCCATCAGCGCCCGGGGGATCAGATGGGTCTCCGGTTCATGGCGTTCGTAGAGCTCACCGTCCGGATCGGCGCCGGCTGCATTGAAATAGCGCAGGGCCACGAAACGCAGACCATAGGCGGCGGCATAATCCTCCAGCGCCATTTCGAAGATCAGCTTGGTGCGCCCGTAAGGATTGACCGGCATCTGCGCCGTTTCCTCACGGATCGGCAATTGCTGGGGCACACCATAGGTGGCGCAGCTGGAGGAAAACACCAGCCCGCCAATATTCTGGTCGAGACAGGCATCCAGCAGCGACAGGCTGCCGCCGACATTGTTGCGGTAATATTTGCGTGGATCCTCGACGGATTCGCCGACATAGGCGTTGGCCGCGCAATGGATGACGAAGGCCGGCAAGAACTCGCGAAGCGTCGCTTTCAGCAGCGCGCCATCAAGAATGTCACCCTGGATGAACGGCCCCCAGCGAACGGAATCCGCATGACCGGTCGAGAGATTGTCGTAAGCGATGGGCTTGAAGCCGGATCGTGCCAGCGCCTTGCAGATGTGGCTGCCTATGAATCCGGCCCCGCCCGTGACGAGGATTGTGCGGGGCATCTCATACGGCCTCCGCCACTTGTCTGCCGGCGAGCAGCGCATCGAAATAGACGATGGTTTTTTCCAGGCCGATTTCGAGCGGTACACGCGGCTGCCATCTCAGCAGCTCGTTTGCCCGCGAAATATCGGGGCGGCGCTGCTGCGGATCGTCGATCGCGGCGGGCAGATGTATGATGCGCGACCGCGAACCCGTCATGCGGATGACGATATCGGCCAGCTGCTGCACCGGAATTTCTGCGGGATTGCCGAGATTGATCGGTCCGTTGCAATCTTTCGGTTTGGCCGAGAAGCGCAGGAAACCGTCGATCAGGTCATCGACATAGCAGAAGGAACGGGTCTGGCTGCCATCGCCGTAAATGGTGATGTCGTCGCCCTTCAGCGCCTGGACGATGAAGTTCGAAACCACGCGTCCGTCATCGGGGCGCATGCGCGGCCCATAGGTGTTGAAGATGCGCCCCACCTTGATATCGACGTCGTAGCAGCGATGATAATCAAAAAACAATGTTTCGGCGCTGCGTTTGCCCTCATCGTAACAAGCTCGCGGCCCGATTGTATTTACATTGCCGAAATAGGTTTCCGGCTGCGGATTGACATGGGGATCGCCATAGACTTCGGATGTCGAGGACTGCACGACGGTTGCACCGCATCTGCGCGCCACCTCCAGCACATTGACCGCGCCGAGCACATTGGTGAGAAGCGTGCCGACGGGATCGCGCTGATAGTCGGGCGGCGATGCCGGCGAGGCAAAGTTGAAGATCAGCGATACGTCAATGTCATAGGGCTTGCGCACATCGTGCTCGACCAGCAAGAACCGCTTATTATTCCGTAAATGCTCCACATTCGCGGTGCGGCCGGTCGAAAGATTGTCGAGACAGATAACCTCGTGACCGCAACTGAGCAGACGCTCACAGAGATGGGAACCGAGGAAACCGGCGCCACCATTAACGAGAACCCGTTGCCCGGGCCTCCATTCAGAGTAGATGGTGACACCGTTGTCATGATCATTGGGAACGAAATTACGCATTACACACACCTCCCCATGAGGAATCAGCGCGGCTGATTCAACTAAACTGGATCAAACTCCCGATTGTGCGATATCTTGAATATCATCCTCCGGTTTTTACTTCTTCTGGAGGTTTTAATATTTCGATTCGATAAATTTCAACTTTCATGATAGGCGCAGAGGAAAACAGGTCAACTTCATTTTGTCGAAATATTACAATTGATTACCCAAAATTACTCAAAATAGCCCCTTGATTTAATACTTTTTAACTATGCCTCCATTATGCCTTTCTTATTGAGCATTAGCGCAAGCTTCGCTCAACCAGTCGGGGCTATCCTGGTTTTGTAAGGCTCGGTCCACCGGGAACAAAACCGCCCGGCGAGATGCGACAGACAGTCGATTTCAGGGGACACACATGACGAATGAAATGCCTTATTCCCATAGCGGCAAAGCAGCCCGCCATTGTCGCTTCGCGCTTGTTGCCGCAGCACTCGTGACTTTCACCTTCGCGACGGCGTCATGCTCCGTTGTCGAAGACGCCGTTCTCATCAAGACCGCGTCTTCCGATACCACCACGATCAAGAGCCGGGTTGCTCCGGCGAAGGCGTCCTACGGTTATCAAAAAACGGGCAACGCCGCCGTTACGCTTGTTGCCGATGCCTCGGATACGCCCGCCGTATCACGGCACGCCTATTTCGGTTCTTCTCCCTATATCTGCTCACCGAGCGGATTCGGGCAGAAATCCCGCTGCTTCCTGAGGCCCTGAGCCTCGGGCAGAAACCTTGGAAGCAACTGGCGTCCGGTCGGCCAAGACCGGCCTGACGCTCAGTTCTTCCAGCCGGAGAAGCTTGCGTCTTCATCCTTGTGGAAGAAGCGCGATGCCGCCTCCGTGCGGTTGCGCACGTTCATTTTCTTATAGATGTTGCGAACGTGAACCTTGACCGTGTTCTCGGACAGATGCAGGCGATCAGCGATGATCTTGTTCTGCGTGCCCTTGCACAAAAGGTCGAGGATCTGCACTTCGCGTGTCGTCAGCGCCGCCGCTTCGCTCCTACCTGCGGCAAGGGCATCGGCGCGGTTGGCGATCACGGCATTGCTTTGAACGCTTTTGCCGCTGACGGACGGCGAATAAGGCGTGAGCTTGCCAAGAAGAGCGGCGGGAAAATGCTCTCCCCCCTTCATCAGCAGATCGACGGCGGCCATGAAGACATCGAGCCGGAGATTGAGCGGCAGCACGCCATCGATGACGCGCATCCCCACCAGCCGCTTCAGCGGCTCCTCGAATTTATCGATGGTTTCGACGACAAGTGCGATCGGCGCGTCGGGGTGCTTTTCCCGAACCTCCGAGAGAACGGTGTGAAGCCGTTCACCCGACATCCGGTAAGGCAAGACGAGGCGGACACTATTGCCGTAATCATCATCGATCTCCGCCGACGACTTTATGCTCACCACCGCGAACGTGGGGAACTTTTTGCCCAACGCCTCCGTGAGGCACTCGGAAAACAGATCCGGGTCCGCTATGATCAATAAAGTTCCATTTATAGGAGCAACGGCATTTTTTTGTTTTGCTGAATAATCTGACGTTCCCATGAACATTGACGCCTCCCTAAAGCGCTTACGCATTACTTTCTTTTTGGTTGTGCAGTCTGTCGTCCGTCGGGCCTCCCCCTGGATACTTAGGGGCTTTTTCCCACCTCAGGCCATGTCAACTATCATTAATTACCCGTTAATTAACGCAAGCTAATACGAAAAGCTGTGTAAATAAATGGCCCAAACGGGTTATTTTTTACAATTGACATACAAAACAGGTTACAGCGAGATAGAATCATTCATCCCGGAACCGCTGCAAAAACAAACACATCGGAAAAGCTTTCGCTGTGGTTTTGCAATCCGGTAAAATATAACTTTTAGTTGATATCCATTTACATAGCTCGTCGGCGAACGACGTCCGAAGCTGTTTCTTTTTGGGATGCGGGCGCTTTCCCGCCGAAATAAACCATGTTTTCAGAAACAGCCGTCCTGCCCTGCCCAAACAGGCTTTCTTTGCCTCCGACTTGACGAACAGCCCCCTATCACCGCCCCGGCGACATATATATTCGGAGTAAAACGCCGATGTGTTTAGCCCGAATTGATATCTAGGAAGCGCAATTTTTCTGCGGCACAGTCTGACCGTCGCTCAACGGCGACCGATGAAAAGACATTGCCGGCTTTAACGTGTGTTTGAAAACGCCGGTCCCTTTTCAAGAAACATGCAAGCAAAAAAAGACGAAGCCACCGCGCTCCCCTTTGGAGCGAGGAACGGATTTGTGCGCCTTTTTACCGAGTAGCGCACAAAGGGCTGAACGACGAGAGCCCGGTCACGGGCCGATACCGAGCCGCAGATGATGCGTACCGAGTGCATCTGCAAATATCAATCCATATGTGCGACCGGAGCAAGCGCGAAAAAATCCCGTTTGAGATGAGAGGGATTTCGAAAGCTGCTCCGAGCTTTTTCGGAGGAAATCGAAATGGGTTACAATCCACAGCCAGCTGGCGACGACATCACCAAGATCGGCGCGCTTTCCGAGGGTTTTGCCAACACCTCGACCAATGACGCCAAGGTTGAAGACAGCAATGTCGGCACCGCAAATGGCGAAAACCGCAACAACGACAACAGCGACAACAGCACCAACACGGATGTCGATATCGACGCCAAGGTGGACGTCGCTGTGGGCAATGGTGACAATCGCGACAACGACTATGACTGGAGCTATGACAGCAAGTCGTACAGCGATAACGACACGACGACCAAGACCAGCACTGAAACCAATACCGACATCAAGACCGATTACGACTGGAGCTACGAAAGCAAGTCGTACAGCGACAACGACACCAATGTGAAGACGGTCACGGATACGGACAACAAGACGTTCTCCTATTCCGACAACGACACCTCCACCAAGACCACGACGACCTCCGACAGCTTCAATTCCGCTGACAGTTTCTACAAGTCGGATGACGACTTCGGGAACATCACCGGCGTCAAGGATGTCGGCAATCTCGGCATCGCCGGTGGGGATCTCACCTTCAACCTGGGTGACGACTTCTCCTTCACCCTCGACGTCGACAATATCCTCAACTCCTCGCTGAATGGCGATGGCAACGACACTGGCTTCAGCATGGTACAGGCCAACCACCTGGCCGATCAGGATGTCGCCTATGACATCAAGATGCAGAACGGTGGCGCTGAAAACCACCTGAGCGCCAATGCAGGCGACGCCTATGGCGCCGAAGGCATCGACGGCAAGGGATGGGACCTCAAGGCCGGCGACGACGCAGCAGGTACCAGCACTGCAGATGCATCGGCAATCCTTGCAAATTCCGGCTTCCATCTGGAACTGGTGCAGGGCGCCAACATGCTCTCCAATGCCGTTGATGTCACGATCACAGGCGGTAACTCGCATGTGTCCGATGTCGGTGAAGATCACTCCTGATAGTCACCTCTCTACGAAAAGAGCTGCACCGGCACCCGCCGGTGCAGTTCGCGGTTAAAAGACCTGACTTGGCGAAATGAAGCACCGCCTCTGAGATGTGTGCCCGCCACTCCAAGGTCCTGCCGCGATGATCAGGGAGGGACCTGCAATGTCTATCGACAGAATTTCAGACATGATCGCGCATTTCATCGGCCTGTTCGACACGGTGATCGAGGAAGCGCGTCTGAGAAGCAACTACAGCGAAGGCCCGGCGCATTCCAATCCGGACCGTCTGCCGGACGATGAAGCCGCAAAGCTTCTCGACAAAAACTACGACGTTCCGCTTGAGGATTACGATCCCGGCGTCAAATATCGCGCCGGCTATTATGATTTCGATTATCTGCAACCGCATTTCGCGCGCATGGTCGAACACGACATGCAGCAGCTTGCAAATGCGATACCCGTCGATATTTCCGCCGCCAACTTCCGTTTTCCAGGTCGTCTCTCCTTCGAGGACGAGCGCGAACTGGTGATCCATACGGGCCCCGGCTCAGTGATCGCCCATGCCGCACAAGTCAATATCCTTCAGGATGACGACTATCTGAACATGACTGACGGTCCCAATGTGGCCCGCGACACGAGTTTCGTGACCGCACGCACCGTCGAGTTCTACAATGAAGCGTCCGTCTTCACGCCTTTTGCCGGTTTCCAGCGCACCGACAGTTACGACGCACTGCAGGCGCTCGCCAAATCCGCACATGATTACATCGACCACGCCCGCGAAAACGACGTGACCTCGCTCGGCACCGGTGCCGACCAGGATTTCGTTCTGGCGGGTAACGATATCAACGGCCTCTACATCAACGGCGTTGCAGCCAGCGAAAAGCCTGTTCTTGACGACTACATGCCCGATCGCGGTATCGCCAAGCCACCGGAAGAGCCGGAAAAGAGCGATGTGCCGCTGCATGAGGACAGCCCTGCCGGCAACAGCCTTGATGTGGCCGCAGGCGCCAATGTCGTCGCCAACATCGCCACGCTGGTCAATACCGGCGTCATGACCTCAGTGACCGCGGTCATGGGCGACTATCACCAGATCGACGCTATCACCCAAGCCTATATCTATAGCGACCGGGACGAGATTTCGTCCGTCTTCACCCGCTCCGAAGATCAGGCCGAAACAGCCGCCTATAATATCGCCAGCTTCCAGCGCAGCATCTATCCCGGCGCGGAAAATGCCGCAGCGGACAGCCATGAGACGGGTGAACCGCCAATATTCCCAACGGCCTGGCGTGTCAGCGTGCTGGAGGGGGATGTCTCCTTCGTCCACTGGATCGAGCAGTACCAGTTCGTCAGCGACAACGACACGATGACGATCACCACTTCAGGCGCGAGCGTCAGCCTGCTGACGGGGGGCAATGCCGCCCTCAACATCGCCAATTTCCTCGGCATCGGCATGCAATACGATCTGATCATCGTCGGCGGCAATGTGCTCGACATGAACCTCATCAGCCAGATCGCCGTGCTTTATGACAATGACTGGGCACGCGCCAATTCCAATGCGCCTGATGGCGCCACCATTCAATCCGGTAACAACCTGCTCTGGAATGACGCCTCGATTCACAATGTCGGCGGCAACGACCGGTTCGAGACCATGCCGGATTACATGCAGCAGACGGTGAACGCGATCAACGAGCGTGACCCCAATATGCCCAATGCGCTGGCTCATGACGCGAACTTTGCCGGCTATGAGGGACTGAACGTCCTCTACATCACTGGCAACCTTTATGACGTCAGCATCATCAAACAGGTCAGCGTACTCGGCGATTCCGATGACGTGACCCAGGCCGCGGCAAAGGTTCTCGAAAACAACGACGATGCCACCGTTCATATCGATACCGGCAGCAACGCCGTGATCAATCTGGCGCAGATAATCGATTACGACAGTTTCGGCTCCACCACCTATGTCGCCGGCGGCGTCTATTCCGATGCGATACTGATACAGGGCGGCATCATCGAAAACGATACGTCGCAGCCCGCCCAGCCGGGCCAGTTGGCCAATGAGGTCATCGCATTTCTGCACGACGACCCCGCAACCATCGAAAACGAATCCAATGGCGTCATCAATGCCGGTCACGACATGTCGTGGTCGAACGCCCATTCATCCGACGTCATGCAAGCGGTCACCGCATAGGTTTTGCCGGCGGCAATGCTGCCAGCAAAACCGCAGATGCCGCAAGATCATCGAGGGGACCGATATAAATGGATCATATTTCAAGAAAAACCATTGCCGACGGACGTTCGCTCGACTTGCCGCTGGATCAAGAGGCAGAAGACAGCAAACTGACGGACGCCTGTATTTCAGCCATCAATGAAGCCGTTGAGAACCTGCGCCAATTGTCCGGCGCGGATGAACCGTCAAAGGCAGCGGTGCCCGTCGCCGCGACTACACCGCCACAGACCTCCCAGACGACCATTCAGTCCCCGCAGATGCGGGATGTTCCGCCGATAGAGCCCGAGGCCCGACCGGGCCGGCAACCCGAGCCAACCCCGGAACCGGCAGCAAAGACCGACAATACGGAACTGAAAACTGCGCCCGATCTACCTTTCGTCAAAACCATCGACAATAATGACGGGCCGATCCGCGAAAATGAGCGCAGGCCCGTTACCGGCGGCGGTGGCGGCGGAAAGGAGCCGGAGGATCATGGCGGCGGTGGTGGCGGCGGCGGTGGAAGCCATAGCGGCTTCCATAAGCGCAGCGAACCGATCAATTTCGCCGCAAGTCTCGCCAAGGGTATCGCTGCGGTCAGACGAAACATGGTGGTGGTGATGCTGTTCACCGTCGCCATCAACATCCTGCTGCTCGCCATACCGCTTTATCTGTTCCAGATTTCCGACCGGGTTCTGACCAGCCGCTCCATGGACACGCTTGTCATGCTGACAGTCGCCGTTCTCGGCGCGGTTCTGCTGCAGGCCTTCATGGATGCCATTCGCCGCTTCATCCTGATGCGCACCGCCGTCGAGCTCGAAGTGCAGCTCGGGGCACCGATCCTGTCTGCGGCCGCCCGCGCCTCGCTCCACGGCAGCGGCAAGGATTACCAGACATTGCAGGACCTTCAGCAGCTGCGTTCCTTCCTGACATCGGGAACCCTGATCGCCTTTCTCGACGCACCGCTGATGCCGCTCTTCATCGTGGTTGTCTATCTCGTCCACCCGCATCTCGGCATCATCATCATGGTTTGCTGCGTGGTGCTTTTCGGCATTGCCTGGCTCAACCAGCGCTTCACTGCACGACAGTTCTCCGAAGCCTCGGGCTATCTCAGCCGCGCCAATTTCCACCTCGATTCCATGTCGCGCAATTCGCAGATCATCAATGCGCTCGCCATGATCCCTGAAGCCGTGAAGATGTGGGGTCGTGAAACCGCTGGTTCCCTGAAATCCCATGTGGCTGCGCAGGACCGCAACATCATGTTCTCGGGCGTTTCCAAGGCAGCGCGCATGGTCACCCAGATAGCGCTTTTAGGCTGGGGTGCGCATCTGTCGCTATCAGGCGAACTGACGGGCGGCATGGTCATCGCAGCCTCCATCATTTCCGGCCGGGCCCTCGCCCCCATCGAAGGCGCAATCGAAGGCTGGCATCAGTTCAACAAATCCGCCGCCGCCTATGGCCGCATCAAGCAGCTTCTCATCAATTCGCCGCTCAACTTCCCTCGCCTGCGTCTGCCCAATCCGGAAGGGCGTCTCGATGTGGAGCGCATCCTTTTCGTGCCCCCGCCGCAGAAGAAGGTGATTTTGAACGGGATTTCCTTTTCGCTGAAAAAGGGGGAATCGCTCGCCATCATCGGCAATTCCGGCTCCGGCAAGACGACGCTCGGCAAGATGCTGGTGGGTTCCATCCTACCCACCTCAGGCAATGTCCGTCTCGACCTCATGGATCTGCGCAATTGGGATCAGCGGCAATTCGGCGAAAGCATCGGTTATCTGCCGCAGGATGTGCAGCTTTTCCCCGGCACCATCAAGGCCAATATCTGCCGTATGCGCGACGATATCGAGGACCGGCAGATTTACGAAGCTGCGGTGCTGGCCGACGTCCACGAGTTGATCGCCGGTTTCCCGCAGGGTTATGAGACCGTCGTCGCCGCCGATGGCGCGCCGCTTTCCGGCGGCCAGAAACAGCGCATCGCGCTTGCCCGCGCCTTCTTCGGCGATCCCAAATTCGTGGTGCTGGACGAGCCGAACTCCAACCTCGATACGCAGGGCGAACAGGCACTGGCCAAGGCGCTGCTGCACGCCAAGAAACAGGGCATCACGACAGTCACCATCACCCAGCGACCGGCGCTCCTGCAATGCGTCGACAAGATCATGGTGCTGAAGGACGGATCGGTCGCCATGTTCGGCGAAAGGATGGACGTGCTGAAGGCGCTTTCCGGCAATGGCCGCCCGGCCAGCCAGTCGCCGCAGATCGAGGGTTGAGGATCATCATGTTCAAGAAGAAAAACGCCATCGCCGAAATCAAACCCCAGGGCCAGCTGGAATGGTACAGCGAAGTGCCGCGCTCGATACGGCTGCACAGCTCAATCGGTCTTGCGGTGCTGCTCGCCTCTTTCGGCGGTTTCGGATATTGGGCCGGCACCGCGCCGCTCTCCTCCGCCATCATCGCCCAGGGCAGCTTCGTCGCCACCGGTAACAACAAGGTGGTCCAGCATCTGGAAGGCGGCATCATCAAGGAAATGATGGTCAGCGAGGGCGACACGGTCAAGGTCGGAGACGTTCTTCTGACCCTCGACAAGACGACGGCGCTTGCCAATGAACGCATGTTCCAATTGAGGCGCCTTCGCCTCGAAACCATCGTCACGCGCCTGCGCGCCGAAGCCCAGGGCGAAAAGAGCTTCAAGGTGCCCGAGATCGTCATGAAGGAAGCGAGCGATCCCGATATCAAATCCATCATCCAGAGCCAGAACGTCGTGTTCCACAGCAAGCTCGTCAAGCTGGAAGAACAGTTGAATCTGATCAACAAGAACATCAAGTCGCTGGAGTTTCGCTTTGCGGGCTATGACGGGCAGAAACAGTCCTTCGACCGGCAACTGGCGCTTTTGACCCAGGAACGGGATTCCAAGGAAAGGCTCGCCAAGGATGGCGTCATCCGCAAGACCGACATGCTGGCGCTCGAACGCGCCATTGCCGACGCCATGGGCGATATCGCCCGGCTGACCGGGGAAATGAACCAGAGCGAGGCGGAAATCGCCAAATTCAACCAGGAAGCAGTCATTGCCGTCAATGCCAACAAGCAGGCGGCACTGGACGCGCTGGAGATCGCGGAATCCGATCTCGACAGCGTGCGCGAACAGGTGCGCGGCGCAGCCGAAGTGCTGGAACGCACCGTCATCCGCTCCCCCGTCAACGGCACCGTGGTGCGCGCCTATTACCATACGCCGGGCGGCGTCATCACGACGGGCAAGCCGATCATGGAAATCCTGCCGGCCCATGTTCCCCTGATTCTGGAAGCGCAGGTGCTCAGAACCTCCATCGACCAGTTGCATGAGGGCCAGACCGCCGCAATTCGCCTCTCCGCGCTCAACCGCCGCACCACGCCGGTTCTGAACGGCAAGGTGTTTTATGTTTCGGCAGACAGTATCGAGGAAAATGCCGGTCTTCAGGTGAAAGACGTCTATATCGTGCGCGTGCAGATCTCCGACGAGGAAATCGCCAAGGTGCATAATTTCCACCCCGTGCCCGGCATGCCGGCCGACGTTCTCATCCAGACTTCGGAGCGGACTTTCTTCGAATATCTGACCAAGCCGATCGCCGACAGCATGTCGCGCGCCTTCAAGGAAAGATGAAGAAATAACAGCGGCGTAATACTGTCATTCCCGGATAGGTCGACATATAATATCGGTCTATTCGTCAGGGCGGGAGAAGCGGCATGGCGGCGATGTCGGATGTATTGCTGCTGGTGGGCAGGCTGAACTACGTGTGGACCAACACGGAAAGCCTGATGATCTATCTGATCGTCCATCTCCTGAAAGTGGAGAAGGAAGCGGCCATTGTCGTGTTCCTGACGCTCAATACCACGCGGGCGCGCATGGATTTGATCGAGCGCCTGGCGAAGCTTCCTTCCACCGATGCGAAGGACCGCAAGACCATCCTCTCCATCATGGCGCGGCTGAAGAAGGAAGCGAGGACGCGCAACAAATATAATCACTGCATCTATTCCTTCGATGAAAAAGGCGATGTCGCCAGCACGCAACTGATGCGGCTGGTGGAGGATGACAGTCAGGTGCGTTACGGCAAGGTCGAGCGCATGGATGAGAAGGAAATCGAGCACCTCGAAAAGTCGATCGCCGATATCGTCGCGGTCAGCAAGGACATGTGGAGTTTCATCCACGCCAGCCCGCATGTTTCAGCAAATTATTTATAGAGTTGACGGCTGGAAGTAGCTCTCTTCCGTCATTCCGGCCTTGTGCCGGAACACTGCCTGCGCGCGGGAGAAGTCTTTTCAGCCCAGGGACTTGGGCTGGCTGGATTCCGGCTCAAGGCCGGGATGACGGTGGGAGGAGGCGTCACGAACTCCAGATAATTGCATTCCACCCTGCACAGACCTCGCCGGCAGGCACAGTTTCCCGGCCGCGAAATAAAGCAGGAACGAGCCGATCTGGTAAGGGAAGATGATGTCGATCTCCACGAAGGAGCGGACAACGAACTGGGCGCAGATCGCGAACAGGATGACGCCCTGCGGATCGCTCTTTCGCATCAGCACCGAGCGCAAATGCCCGAGCAGCGTTCCGTAGAGCACCATGGCAAGCAGCAGCACGCCAACCATGCCGTTTTCCACCACCGTCTCGATATAGGTATTGTGGAAATGGAAGCCGCTGCGACCGGTAATGAAAAAATCGTTCCACAGCCGTTCGGCATCGGCGAAACCCACCACCCAGAACCCCTGATAACCGACACCGAGAATGGGTGTCTGTTTTCCCGCCTCGATGCCCTGCTGCCAGAGATAGGTTCGCCCGGTCAGCGTCGAATCCTTGCCGAAAATGCCGAGAATGGCATCGAGCAGGCCGAATTGCAGGGAAGCGATGACCAGCAATGCACCGAGGCCGCCAAGCGCAAAGAACGTCATCTTGCGATTTGCCGGCGATAGCATGCCGATTGGAATGAAACCGATGATAAGGGCCACCACCGCCGCCGTGGTGATGGCGGATGTGGCCGATTGCGACGCGACGAGACTATAGGCCGATAACAGCCCGGTAACGCCGGCGATCGGCAGCCAGATGCCCCTCTGTTTCAGGACCAGCACCGAGGAGGCAGCGAAGATGACGCCCAGAGAGGCGTAAAAGCCGAGCTGGTTCTTGGACGAAAAAGCACCGACGAAACTATAGGTACCGTCAAGCGCATCGAAGAGATAGATACCGAACAGCAGCGAATAGAGCAGAACAAGGGTGATGCCGATCAATGCGCCGCGTGTCAGCGTGCGGATGGAGATCACCCGCATGGCGATCAGCGCGCAGACGATATGCGTCATATATTGGATAGAGGCGCGCATGGTCACCGAGGCGGCTTCCGACCAGAAGCTGGACAGCACGGTCAAAATGCCGAAACCGAATATCCAGAGATAACGCGGATAATTGCCGAGCACGCGCCGGTAATCCACCACGACAAGCGGCAGCCACAAGCCATAATAGGCCAGAACCGAAACCATTCCGAAGCGCGACGAATAGGCGAAAACGAAGAATGACAGCGCGATGGCCGCCATTCCGTAAACCTCGTTGCATTCGGGATCGATCAGCGCCGATTTGGCGATCCGCATTGAAACCTCACTGCATCAGGATTTCAGACGAGACCTTGATGACATCGCCGGGCTGGAGAAGCGTGTTTTCATCCACCTTCTGCTCCTTCGGCTTGCCATTTTCCTCGCGCACCACGACATAGCCGATGGTGGCGGATTTGCCCGAGGGATCAAAACGGATCGCCTCGGCCGATTGCGCCAGCGCTTCCGACATCAGCTCGCGGCTTGTGGTCAGCTGCAGATTGAGCTTGTCGAGTTCCGCTTCCGTATCCTGCAATTCCTTGGAGCGCTGGGCCACCCAGTCGTTGCGCAGGTTGATCTCGTCCTGGGTCGCCTTGTTGATGTCCTGCTTGGCGCGCAGCGACTGCGTGTCGATATCGAGAAGGGTGGATTCCACCTCGGCCGCGCGCTCTTCTGCGGAAATACGCCGCTGCGACAGTGCCAACCCCTGCTCGTTCAACCGGTTGACGCGGTCGCGATCCTCATTGGCGAGCTGGAGCTGGCGGTTCTGCGTCTCCGATTTCTTCTTCAGCGATTCCACTTCGCTTTCCAGAAGCGCATGCAGGTCCGTCAGCGCCTTGAGCTGCAGGGTGTAACGATCGGTGCGCGATTTCATCAGCGCGCTTTCGCTGGCCAGAAGCGTATCGATCTCGGTGATCTTTTCCATTTCCGGAGTCTTGGTGATGGCTTGATCACCCTTGACCTCGGCAATCAGCCGCGCCTGGCGGGCGAGCAGCCTTGCCCGCTGGTTGTCGTAGACGGCGGCGTCACCACGAGCATTGATGAAGTCGCGGGCAAAACGCTGCCCGGCGTCGGAACGGCGCAGACCACCGGCAAGGCTGACGGCCTTCAACACGGTGATATTGGGTGCATAGGGATATTCGCCCGGTGTCTGCACATCGCCGCTCAGGAAGATCGGCCGGAACTGGGCGATCTCGACGGAAGCTGAAGGCAGGTTGCGGAGGGCGAATTTGCTCTGAAGCTGCGCACCTATCTCATCGCTGACTTCGGAGGGCGTCTTGCCGGCAACATCGAGCTGGCCGATGAAGGGCAATGACAAGGTACCCGAGGGACCAACGGAATAATCGCCGTTGATGACATCCCAGTTGCGGATGCTGCCATCGGCCGGCTGCCACTCGGCAACGCGGATACGCAGCTTGTCTGCGGTACCAAGCTTATATTGGGCGCCTTCCGCCGCCATTGCGGATAAAGGCGCGGCAAAGGCAACGGAAGCGGCAAGGACGAGAGCCACAAACGGGCGGCGGGCGGCAAAAAGGCCGTTCATCGGGAAACTCCCTGTTAGCGGATCGCCGCGCGGGCGATCAGGCCGTGGCGCAACCGGACATGGCCGGTCGCGCAGCGCCGCAAAAGCGGCCGGTATTGTTAGCACCAATAACGCACCCGAAAACCGGACTTGGGATCCCGGTCAGGGTGCGTGTCGAAACGAAGATCGATAAAGCCGAACTCAATATCGGTTTTCAGTAGCTTCCGCGTGACATGCACACGGCAGGAATGGTCTTGACGATGATGAACACATCCCGCCGCATCGACCAGTTCTGGACATATTGCGTGTCGAAAGCCACGCGGGTCTTGTAGGATACGTCATTGCGGCCGCTGATCTGCCACAGGCCGGTCAGGCCCGGACGGGTGCTGAGATAATAAGCGGCAGCGTTTTCATAATAGCTCAGCTCCTCGTCGACGACGGGGCGCGGACCAACCACGCTCATTTCACCACGGATGATGTTGAGAAGCTGCGGCAACTCGTCGAGGGAGAGCTTGCGCAGCACGGCACCAACAGCGGTGACGCGCGGATCGTTCTTGAGCTTGCGGGTCGCGCGCCATTCCTCGGCGGCTTCCGGATTGGCGGCAAGATATTGCCGCAACATCTCATCGCCGTTCATCGCCATCGTCCTGAATTTCAGGCAATGGAAATAGCGGCCATTATGTCCCACACGCCGGTGACCATAAAAGATCGGACCGGGATCGGAAAGTTTCACCAGTACGGCAATCAACAGGAATATCGGGCTGAAGATGAGCAGCGCAAGCGCAGCCGATGTCATATCGAAGCTGCGTTTTGCGATGCCCCCGATAGGGAAACTGACATCGAAATCTTCGGAGCTGCTGAATGTCTGTTCAGCCGATTGGGTCGCGGACTTCATAGAGAGAACTCCATTTATGTTTTGCGATTGGTCGGTGCCCGGAGGCGCGTCTTTCCGTCTAAAAGAGATAACAAGTCTGTGTTCGGAATTTGATGCTAATAGATTTTTTGTAAGGCACATTGCCCATAACCGTCTATGCGATTTCTTGCGCGAGCGGCCGATCAACCCCCGGGCAATATTAACGGTTGCATAAAAAAGCAACAAATGTGCCGATGGCCATGTGTTGAGAGCATGGGTATCGCCGCCTCATGTATTGGGTTTTGCACCGTCGACAGTCTTTTCTTATGTGTTTCTTATGACTTGCGGAGATGAGACAGGAACGCGAAGAAGAGCTATGTCCGTGACAGACTATTAAAGTTTTTTGCATCGCAGCAAGATTGTGGCAATGCATATAAAATTTGACATATTGGCCGGGATTTTTTTGCCGGCCATTGCCGCTGCGCCAATAAAAAGCGATGGAAAAATCGCAACAGAGGCGCAAAGACGGCAAAAGAGTGGCAAGGAACCGCATCTTGTCATAGCAGCCACGCAAAAATGCCGTAGCTGGCGAGCGTTTTTCTTGGCCTGGCGGGATTTTGCCGTCTCCGGAGCGTCACAACGCACCAAATCCGGTGGAATCAGAAGGTTGGTGGCGTGCAGGCGCTGATCACCTCGCAGGGCACGGGACCGACGCAGCGGAAGCGGTGCGGCCTGCGACTTTCGAAATAATAAGCATCGCCCGGACCCAGCACCCGCCTTTCCTCCTCAACCGTCACTTCCAGCCGCCCTGAGAGGATAATGCCGCCCTCTTCGCCATCGTGAACCAGCGGAACCTTGCCGGTGTCGGCGCCCGGCTGGTAACATTCCTTCAGTATTTGCAGGCTACGGCCGAAAACATTCTCACCCACCTGCCGGAAGGAGATAGGCCCCTTGCCGATCTCAACGAGTTCATCCGCCCGGTAAAAGGCCTTACGGCTGGTCTCCGGCTCGAAAGCGAAAAACTCGGCAAGACCGATCGGTATGCCGTCGAGAATACGTTTCAGCGCGCCGACGGATGGGTTGGAGGTATTGCTCTCGATCAGCGAAATCGTCGAATTGGTAACACCGGCGCGTCTCGCCAGTTCGCGCTGGGAAATATTGTGGCGCAGCCGCAAATGCCGCAAACGCCCGCCTATATCCACCGACATGCATGAGCCCCCGTTGCTCTTGTTCGAAATATCGAAAATATGCCTTCACGCCTACAGCATTTTCAATAGCTTGGCCACAGGGAGAAAAGGGCTTGTTCAGTCGCTAAAATAGCTTTCAATCGGCGGCAACGAACAGGAGAACCACTATGGACAACCCCAGCCGATCCAATTCCACCTCACTCGACAGCTACTGGATGCCCTTTACCGCCAACCGGCAGTTCAAGGCCAATCCCCGCCTGCTGACGAGTGCCGAGGGCATGTATTACACCAGCAATGATGGCCGCCAGGTTCTCGACGGCACGGCAGGCCTGTGGTGCGTCAATGCCGGCCACGGGCGCCAGCAGATCGCCTCCGCCGTAAAGCACCAGCTCTCGACCATGGATTACGCGCCCTCCTTCCAGATGGGCCATCCCGTTGCGTTTGAATTCGCCGAACGGCTGGCGGAAATCGCACCGGGACCGGAAGGCGGCAAGCTCGACCGCGTGTTCTACACCGGCTCCGGTTCGGAATCGGTCGATACGGCGCTGAAGATCGCCATCGCCTATCAGCGCGCCATCGGCCAGGGCACTCGCAGCCGCCTCATCGGTCGCGAGCGCGGTTATCACGGCGTCGGTTTCGGCGGCATCTCCGTCGGCGGCCTCGTCAACAACCGTCGCGTTTTCCCGCAGATCCCCGCCGATCACCTGCGCCACACGCATGATCTTTCGAAAAACAGCTTCGTGAAGGGTCAGCCGGAACACGGCGCGGAGCTTGCCGACGATCTGGAGCGGCTGGTCGCCCTGCATGGCGCGGAAACCATCGCCGCCTGCATCGTGGAGCCCGTGGCCGGCTCGACCGGCGTGCTGGTGCCACCGAAGGGATACTTGGAGCGCCTGCGTGCGATCTGTGACAAGCATGGCATCCTGTTGATCTTCGATGAGGTCATCACCGGTTTCGGCCGCATGGGCTCATCCTTCGCCAGCAACTATTTCGGTGTTACGCCTGACATCGTCACCGCGGCCAAGGGCCTGACCAATGGCGCTATCCCCATGGGCGCCGTCTTCACCAGCCGCAAGGTACATGATGCGCTGATGCACGGCCCGGAAAACCAGATCGAGCTGTTCCACGGCTACACCTATTCCGGTCATCCGGTCGCCTGTGCCGCCGGCATTGCGACCCTTGATATCTATCGCGATGAGGGTCTCTTCACCCGCGCGGCCGAATTGCAGGATGTCTGGCATGACGCCATTCATTCACTCAAAGGCGCGGCGAATGTCATCGACATCCGCACCATCGGCTTCATCGCCGGCATTGAATTGCAGTCGCGCGAAGGTGCTGTCGGCGCACGCGCCTACGATGTCTTTGTGGATTGCTTCGAGCGCGGCCTGCTCATCCGCGTCACCGGCGACATCATCGCCCTTTCACCGCCGCTGATCGCCGAAAAATCCCATTTCGACGATATTGTTTCCATCCTTGGCGAGGCACTCAAGCGCGCACAATAAAGAGTGTAAATCTCTAATAGGGAAAAGGCTGCAATACAAATTGCAGCCTTTTTTTGCTTTTATCAATTTTGAGGGAAAATATATCATTTTTTAAGCATGTTCCATTATGTTCCTGAAGTATAACAATAGCGCGGGAACGCTCCGATGGCATCGATTCAAAAAAAGATAATATTGGCAAGCATTGCAATCTTTTCCATCACCGGCAGCGCCGCCAGCGTCGGCATATGGGCGACAGAGAAGCTCAATCGTAACAGTGAATATGTGGCGCTTTCGGCCAATGTGCTTCGCAACCACATGCAGGCGGATATGATGCATGACGCGCTGCGGTCCGACGTGCTTGCTGCCATTCTTTCCGCCGACACCAGAATAGGTCTCGACCTCAAGGCCGTTAAAGCCGACCTTGCCGAACACGAGGCCAGTTTCCGCGAGATGATCGAGGCAAACAAGTCACTGTCGGCCGGCACCAATGTCAGAGCCGTCGTAGATGGCGTCGAAAAACCGCTTTTCACCTATATGGATGCTGCCAATGCGGTGATCGGCCTTGCCGGCTCAAGCCCGGAAGAGGCCATCAAGCTGATGCCGGAATTCATGCGGCAATTCTCCGCGCTCGAAAATGCGATGGAAGCCGCAGGCGACCAGATTCAGGCGCTCTCCGACGCGGCATCGGCCGAAAGCGAAAAGACCAAGGCGGCGATTAATCTCATCCTGAAGGGACTTCTGGTTCTCGCAGCGCTTTTCTCTGCCGGGCTTTTCCTTCTCACCCGCAAATCGATCATCCGCCCCATCCTGCAATTGTCGAAGAATATGGAGTCCCTGGCGGGCGGTGACACATCACAGCCGCCGTCCGGCATCGATCGCAAGGACGAGATCGGCTCCATGTCCGGCGCAGTCGAGATTTTCCGGCAGGCGGCCATCGCCAACCGGGTGCTCGAGGAACAGGCGGCAATGGCACGCCGGCAGGCGGAAGCCGATCAGGAGGCGACCCGCCGTCAGGCCGAAGAGGACGCTTCGGAAAGACTGCGCATCGCAACTTCCGGTCTCGCAGCGGGTCTCAAGCGGCTCGCCTCCGGCGATCTGGCCTTCCAGCTTAATGAGGCCTTCGCTCCGCAATTTGAGGCCCTGCGTCACGATTTCAACAGCTCGGTCCGGCAACTGGCCGAGACCCTCTTCGCCATTTCCGACGGCATAGGCACGATCGACGGCAGCAGCCGGGAGATCGCCGCCGGCGCCGGCGACCTTTCCCGCCGCACGGAAAATCAGGCCGCTTCCCTCGAAGAGACGGCGGCCGCACTCGATGAAATCACCGTCAATGTGTCGAACGCCAACAAGCGCGCCGCCGAAGCGCGGCTTGCCGCGACCGATGCCAACCAGAGCGCACTGCAATCGGCCGAGGTGGTAGCGCATGCCGAAGAGGCGATGCGCCGCATCGAGGCCTCGTCACGGCAGATCACCGGCATTATCGGCGCGATCGACGAGATCGCTTTTCAGACCAATCTCCTGGCGCTGAATGCCGGGGTGGAGGCCGCCCGCGCCGGCGAAGCCGGCAAGGGCTTCGCCGTGGTGGCGCAGGAGGTGCGCGATCTCGCCCAGCGCGCGGCAAAGGCCGCAAGCGAAATCCGCGATCATATCCGGCAATCATCCGCGGAGGTGGAAAGCGGCGTGAAGCTGGTTCTTGAGACCGGCACGGCGCTGAAGGATATAGGCGAACGCATCGCCGGCATCGACCGCCATATGAATGCCATCGCCACATCGTCCGCCGAGCAATCGACCGGTCTTGCCGAAGTCAACGCGGCGGTGAACGCCATGGATCAGGCAACCCAGCAAAATGCGGCCATGGTGGAACAATCCACCGCCGCCTCCGCGACACTCGCCGCCGAAACGGCGAGGTTGCGCGCGCTCGTATCGCGTTTCCATCTGGATATGGAAATTGCCGGCGGCGGGGAAGAGGCACGCCGGGTTGCATGAAGCGATTGTGAAACGAGGGAATTTCTACCAGAAAAATGCCGGCCTCAAGCCGGCATTTTTCAATTCGTCTGCGCCTTGAAGCGGACCTGTTGTTGTCAATAGGCCTGTGCCGGTTGCGACAGGCCGTCGCCGATCACGCCATTGCCATATTGCGCCACCGGAACGCCCGCCTGCCCGATCGGCACGCCCTGTTGTGCCGGGCCGAGCGCCGTCACCACGATTGGCGTGCCGTCCGGCACGCGGCTATAGAGATCGACGATATCCTGGTTCAGCAGGCGCACGCAGCCTGACGATACCGACTTGCCGATGGTCCACCATTCCGGCGAGCCGTGCAGACGGTAGATCGTGTCCTTACCGTCCTTGAAGATATAGAGCGCACGCGCGCCTAGCGGGTTCTTGAGGCCCGGCTCCATGCCGCCATTGCGGCCGCTATAGGGTTCCAGTTCCGGCTGGCGGGCGATCATCTCGTCGGGCGGCGTCCAGCGCGGCCATTGCCGCTTGTACTGGATCACACCGCGCCCGGCCCATTCGAAACCGGCACGGCCGAGGCCGACACCATAACGCATGGCCTGACCATCTTCATAGGTGAGATAGAGGAAATGATTGGCGGTATCGACCACGATGACGCCGGGACGCTCGCCGGTCGGGTTCGCCACCATCTGCCGCAGGAACTGGCGCGGAATGCGCTTATAGGGAATCTCCGGCAGCGGAAACTGCTCGTCCGGCTTGGGGCCGTACATCAGCGCATACATCGGATCCTCGGCAGGTGCGGCAGGCTTCGTGGCCTCACGCGCCGTGGTGTTGCAGCCTGCAAGGCCGGCAAGCGCCAAACCGCCTGCTCCAAGCAGGAAACCCCGCCGGGTCGTCGTCTCGTTCAATTGAAAAACCTCATTTACATCATCTCACGCTGGCAAAGGGGTCTGCCAGCGCCGCCTCAGGACGGCTGATAGGGTACTTCGTGCCGGAAACCTGCGATGCCATGACCTTGGCGCCGCTGGATTTCAGGAGGGCCCGGAAGCTCGGATGCATGCCGCCGTCTACATACGCGCTAAGCGGGGCAGAAGTTCCCTCGCTCATCGCCGCGGCAAGTTTTTGTTGCTCTTCAGCCAGCTTAGACGCCACCTGCGCATCCAGCTGGTTGATGGCGGGTGGGCAGGCCGCCAGCGGATCGGCGGGCTCGCCGCCGTCAAATTCACTGTTGAAGACATAACGGCGGCCGCAGACGGAAACCTTGGGCTGACGGCGCGTCACCTCGAAATAATCATAACCTTCCTTCAGCGTCTTCCAGAAGGGCATGTTGGGATCGTCACGATGCGCCACCATGTTGCGGGCGCTCATGCGGAAGGGATAGGCCTGCACCTGAAAGCGATCCTGCCCGCCCTGAAGTGCCCGCGCGACGATGGCATAAATCTCGCCCACTTGGCTGTCGGTCATGGCGTAGCAGCCGGAAGACGAGCAGGCGCCATGCACCATCAGCGCCTCACCGGTGTAACCCAGCGCGGATTCCAGCCGGTTGGGATAACCGAGATTGAAGGAAACGTAATATTGCGAATTCGGGTTAAGCATGCCGGCCGAGACATGATAAAAACCTTCAGGCGCCTGCCGGTCACCCGTCTTCATCTTGGGACCGAGCTTTCCGGACCACCGGCACATGGGATAAGCCTTGAGCAGCGCGTAATTTCCTGTCTTGTCGACCTTCCAGACCTCAAGCTCGCTTTCCTGCTTGAAAATGCGAACGAGAACCGGGCTTTCGGGACGCATGCTCTTGGCAGACATCTGCGCCATCATCTTGGAGGACAGCTTCGGCGGGTCTTTCTTCACGCTGTCGAGGCCCATCGAGGTACACGCGGCAAGAGTGCCACCGATCGCGACGACCGCAGCTATTCTTGCCCCTGTCCTAAGTTTTTGCCGCAACCCCGCAACCGCGAAACCCAGCAATGCCTGCATGCCCATGGATCGTTCTACCCGCCTGATTTGCCCGCCTTTCGGGCAGACGCTTAACTACCGAAGGTGGCCACAACACGGCAACCTCGCCATGGACAAAGTCTCGTGAACAGACGTTACCCTTTCGTTAATCATAGGCACACAAGCCCGTGATGCCGACGGAGCAGCGCTCGGAGCTAGATTATCGGAGAAGGCCTTGACCGCCGTCGATCCACACCGGCGTACCGGTAATGTGACGTGATGCATCCGAGGCGAGGAAACCGATCAACTCGGCAACATCCTCGCTCGTTCCTGCAACGCCGCCCGTCACCGGAATGTCACCCGCCGGAAAACGGACCGGCACCTCCGTCCTTTCCCGCCCGCGGATGTCGGTGTTCTCGTCGATCGCCGTCTTGATCTCTCCCGGGCACACCGCATTGACGCGAATCCGGTGGCGGCCAAGCTCCAGCGCCAGTTGCTGCGCCATGGCAAGCTGCCCGGCCTTGGTCACGGAATAGGCGGTCGCACCGGGTGAGGTGAAGGTACGGGTGCCGTTGATCGACGAGACGATGACGATGGAGCCACCGCCCGTTGCCTTCAGATGCGGCACGCTGGCATGGATGGTGAGATAGGTGCCGCGCAGGTTGATGCGGATCGTATCGTCCCACTCGGAAGGCATCAACTCATCGATGGGTGCCCACACCCCGTTGACACCGGCATTGGCCACGACGACGTCCAGACGACCGAAATCCTCGACAAGCGTTGCGACCGCATGTCGCATGGCTGCCTCATCCGCCACATCGGCGACAAGAACCTTTGAAGAGCCGGATGCATTGCCTGTTTCGCGTGCGACATCATTCAATTCCGATTGGGTGCGACCGAGCAGGCCGAGCGAGAAACCCGCCGCAGACAGATGAAGTGCGGCAGCCCGCCCTATGCCAGAGCCGGCACCGGTGATGAGCGCCACTTTACGATCAGCCACGATCACAGCCCTCCCTTTCGGGACGCGATCGACGTCACCGTCGCCGAGACCGGGTCGCTCGCAGGAAAGCTGTCTTCGAGACCCTCCTCCAGCTCCTCTTCCAGGATGTCGCGGTCCTTCGATGTTCGGGCGCTGGCCTGGCCACGCGGGGCCTCATCCTGCGCCGTGCCAAGGGCGGAAAATTGCGCGGGTGCATCTGCGCCGTGGCGCGTTCCGAATGCGGTCAGCTGCACCATCACGGCACTCGCCCGCTTGATCGCCTCCGCATCGTCGATCCCTTCGAGACCATCGGCAAGCCGAACGGAAACCTGATCGCCGTCGCTGCCGATGAACTCGACGGAGATAACTCCGTTATTGTGTTTTACATAGGTCGTCGAAAGTTGCATGACATGCCCTCCGGCTGGGAAAGCACCGGCAAAAACCGATGCTGGAAACAAATAGAAGCTGACTTCAGAACGACACAGAGCGGAAGGGGTTCCGGATGGACGAGGCCTTTGGTCTGGAAATGCAGGAAAGTTTCTTCCTGCGCGATGCGGTTGACGTGGCCCGCGCCCTCATCGGTGCGGAATTCCGCATCGGCAATACCGGCGGCACCATCGTGGAAACCGAAGCCTATCATCCGGACGACCCGGCATCCCACAGTTTCAACGGGCAGACCCCGCGCAACAGGGCAATGTTCGGCCCGGCCGGCCATCTTTATGTCTACCGGTCCTACGGCATCCACTGGTGCGCCAACTTCGTCTGCGCCCCCGGCTCTGCCGTGCTTCTGCGAGCCATCGAGCCGCTAACCGGTATAGAGATGATGAAACTGCGGCGGGGAACTGACGAGCTGAAACTTCTCTGCTCAGGTCCGGGCAAGCTCTCTCAGGCGCTCGCGATTACCGGGGAGATGGACGGCGCACCGCTCAACGCACCACCGTTTTTCCTACGGTTGCCGAAGGAAGCCGCGGCCATCAGCACCGGCAGACGCATCGGCATCAGCCGTGCTGTAGATTATCCCTGGCGTTTCGGGTTGAGAGGCTCGGCTTTCGTCAGTAAGAAATTCGAGAGTGGGCCACTCTAGGAATCACCCGTACCGCCGGTTTTCTAAAAGATCTTCGGCGGCTCGTCATTTTCATCGGGATTGGGCGTCGGCACTTCATCCGGCAAGCGGTCGGGCTCTGGCTCTTCCACAGGTGGAATATCCGGCTGCGGCGGCACGGGCATCGGCGGTTCGGGATAAGGCTCGAAGGGAACGGTCGGCATTGCGGCCTCCTGACATGAACGCGCCAGCCTATTGCGGCAACGCTCCAATCTCTCGGGACAACGCCTTTGCGCCGTCGCCATTCAGGCGGCGCAACATCCAATTCGCCCATCGGTCAAATGCCGGTAAGGTCCCTTCGGTACAGGTCGCGCCGCCCTGCGGGTCGTACAGGAAAACGCGGGGACGGCGGCTCCGTTCCGTTTTTTAGGAAGGTTTTTGCTACCGCTCAGACGAAACCGAGCGCGCTGCGTGAAATATCGCGGTTTTCGCAATAATCGCGGGAATGAGCTTCATGACCATGCTCGCGAGCGGTCGAACGGGTGAGTTCCGGGCTTGGAACGTTGAGAAGCGCATCGGCATAGGTGCCGGTCGCCTCGACGTCGTCGATCACAGTCTGCTGTTGCGGCTTTAAAAATTCAAACATCCGTCATCCTCCTTCGACGCATCCCCTCAACGCGCCGGCACGGGGCCTGTTCCATACCGCCGTGACTGTTCCGATTATACATCAGAAGGGATTAACGTATAGATGACGAAAGGCGAACGTTATCAACTGACGTTCACAAAATGGAGTGGAATCAGTGAGCTATGGCAACCGGCTCAGGCTGGGCCGACCGATTCACGCAAGATCAGCTCGACCGGCCACAATTCCTGAACTTCGCGGACAGGACGGCCACCAACGATCTGCAAAAGCAGGTCCGTAACCCGCATGCCCGCCATGCGCATGGACGAGCGGGTGGTGGAGAGCGGCGGCATCATGCTCTCCGGTGTGAGATAGGGAAACACGTCATCATGGGCGATGACGGAGACATCCTTGCCGATCGTCAGCCCCATCTGCGTGGCGGCGCGATACACACCCTGCGCTGTCATCATCGCGCCTGCCACAAAGGCCGTCGGGCGCGGCGTCTGTTCCAGAAGCGAGCGGGCGAAGCGGAAGGCCGTCTCCTCGCTGAAGTGCTCACTCATAATGAAACGCGGATCGGGCGTGATTCCGTGGGTCGCCAGCGCATCGCGAAAACCCTGTTCACGATCCTGCACGAAGGTGCGTCCGACAGGACCGTTGATAAGGGCGATACGGCGATGGCCGCGCTCCAGAAAATGGATCGTCGGACGATAGGTCACATCGTGGTTGTCAATATCAAGCCACGCATGCTCAAAAGCCGTCTTTGAGCGCCCATGCACGATGAAGGGCACGCCCAGCCGGTTCAGCAGCGCAATACGCTCATCCTCCGGGCGCGGCGAATGCACGATGATGCCATCGACGCGGCCGCTCGCCGCCAGCCGGCTGAAGATCGCCAGTTCCTCATCGAGATTATTGTCGACGGTGACGCTGACGAGAATGTCTGTTTCTTCCCGTTCCAGCCGGGTCGCCATACCGCCCATGAATTCCGAAAAGAAATGCCCGCCGCCCGAACGACCCATGACGACGCCGATGGCGCCTGCCCTGCCCGTTGCCAGCCTGACGGCGTTGGCATTCGGCCGGTAGCCATATTTCAGCGCAGCCTCCATCACCCGCTGGCGCGTCTCCTCGCGCACTTCGGGGTAGCCGCCAAGCGCCCGGCTGACGGTGGTGGGCGAGAGCCCAACCTTTGCTGCGAATTCCTTGAGCTTCATGTTTTTTGCCAATTTGCCCCTGCATGCGTCGCCGCCGCGGATTTTTCAAGCCGACAAAAATTGAAAACGATTTCAATTTTCCTCCACCTGAAACCTTACAGTTGATCATTCCGAAAGGCAAACACCGAAAAATTTCGAACAAAAACGGCCGATTTCCGGGGAAATAGAAAGAGTATTGACAGATTGCTCAGCTTTTGAGAGCCTCGCGTCAGTCAAAAGCGCTTTCAATTTTGAGGACAATCGGGAGCGTCAACGGAGGAGTTTGACAATGAATATTTCCATGAAGACTTTGTTCCTGTGCGGAAGCGTATTTTCTGCCGCCGTTTCGGCTCAGGCGGCCGAGCTTTCCATCGCCGCCAATTCGACCGGCAAGAACGTCGCGTTCTTCCGCGAACGCATCGCCGCTTTCGAAAAAGAGACCGGCCACAAGGTCAATCTCGTCACGATGCCTTCTTCATCAAGCGAACAGTTCAGCCAGTACCGGCTGTGGCTTGCCGCCGGCAACAAGGATGTCGATGTCTACCAGACCGACGTGATCTGGGCGCCGCAGCTGGCCGACCAGTTCGTGGATCTGACCGCAGCAACCAAGGACGTCATCGGCGATCATTTCCCCTCCATCGTCGCCTCGCAGACGGTGGACGGCAAGCTCGTCGCCATGCCGATGTTCACCGATGCGCCGGCGCTTTTCTATCGCAAGGACCTTCTGGAAAAATACGGCAAGCAGCCGCCCAAAACCTGGAAGGAACTGGGCGAAACCGCCAAGGAAGTTCAAGACAAAGAGCGCGAGGCCGGCCGGAAGGACCTCTGGGGCTTTGTTTTCCAGGGCAGCGCCTATGAAGGCCTGACCTGCAACGCGCTGGAATGGATCGCATCCGCCGGCGGTGGCCATATCGTTGAAAGCAACGGCGATATCTCCATCAACAATGAGAAGGCCGCGGCAGCCATCGAAACCGCCAAGGGCTGGGTTGGCACCATCGCGCCGCAGGGCGTTCTCGCCTACAAGGAAGAGGAAGCGCGCGGCGTCTGGCAGACGGGTAATTCCGTTTTCATGCGCAACTGGCCCTATGCCTATGCCCTTGGAAACGGTGCCGACAGCGCCATCAAGGACAAGTTCGGCGTCACCCCGTTGCCGGCTGGCGCAGAAGGTGAAGCCCCTGCCTCGACACTCGGCGGCTGGAACCTTGCTGTATCGAAATATTCCGACAATCAGGAAGCGGCTATTCAGCTCGTGAAGTTTATCGCATCCAAGGAAACCCAGAAGATGCGTGCGGTTCAGCTGTCCAACATGCCGACGATCGCCTCGCTTTACGACGACAAGGATGTCGCGGCCGCCCAGCCTTTCATGCCGACATGGAAGCCGATCTTCCAGACCGCCGTTCCGCGTCCGTCCGCCTCGGCCAAGGTGAAATATAACGAGGTTTCGGCCAAGTTCTGGGGTGCTGTGCACAACACGCTCTCCGGTAACGGCACGGCGGCTGAAAATCTCGAACTGCTCGAGGTTGAACTGACCGATCTCAAAGGCAACGGCTGGTAACCCGGCCCGCGCGGGAGGCGGTCTCACTTGGCCGTCTCCCGCGCTCCAACCGTGAGATATCCCATGAACGACATCGCTCTACAAAGACCGGTCGCGGCCTCCGGCACCGGCTCCGATCTGCATTCGGAACGACTGAAATCCGCCTGGCTGTTCCTTGCCCCCACATTTCTGGTGCTGGCGCTGGTGGCCGGCTGGCCGCTGGTACGCACCGTATGGTTCAGCTTCACCGACGCCTCACTCACCAACCTTGAGGGAGCGCAATTCGTCGGCCTCAAGAACTACCTCACCTGGATCACGCTCAGCAGCGGCCGCACGATCTATCGCGGCCTGCTGGCCGATCCCGCCTGGTGGGGCGCGGTTCTCAACACGCTGAAATTCACAATTCTCTCCGTCAGTTTCGAAACCGTGCTCGGCCTCATCGTCGCGCTGGTGCTGAATGCCGAGTTCAAAGGGCGCGGCCTCGTGCGCGCCGCCATTCTCGTGCCATGGGCCATTCCCACCATCGTTTCGGCGCAGATGTGGGCATGGATGCTGAACGACCAGTTCGGCATATTGAATGACCTGTTCCTCAATCTCGGGCTGATCTCCCAAAAGATCGCATGGACCGCCAATCCGGACACCGCGATGGTCGCCGTGCTGATCGTCGACATCTGGAAGACGACGCCGTTCATGGCGCTGCTCATTCTCGCCGGTCTGCAGATGGTGCCGAAGGACATGTATGAGGCGGCCAAGGTGGATGGCATCCACCCGGTCAAGGTGTTCTTCCGCGTCACCCTGCCGATGATCCGCCCCGCGCTGATGGTCGCCGTCATCTTCCGCATGCTGGATGCGATGCGCGTTTTCGACCTCATCTACATTCTTACGCCGAATAACGCCCAGACCCGCACCATGTCCGTTCTGGCGCGTGAGAACCTGTTCGATTTCGACAAGTTCGCTTACGGCGCTGCCGCCTCCACCATGCTGTTCCTCATCATCGCCTCGATCACGGTCATCTATATGTGGCTCGGGCGCGTCAACACCGATGGAGCCGCGCGATGACCCTGCCAAGCATCCTGAAAACCACCGCCTTTTATGCGCTGGTCGCCGTCATCATGGTGATCTCGGTATTCCCGTTCTATTACGCGATCCTGACCAGCCTGAAATCCGGCTCGGCGCTGTTCCAGGTCAATTATTGGCCGCGTGAATTCTCGCTGACCAATTATAGCTTCGTCATCGGCAACGGCACTTTCCTGCGCAATCTCGGCAATTCGCTGTTCGTTGCATCTTCCGTCGTCGTACTATCGCTGTTCCTTGCGGTAACGGCGTCCTATGCCCTGGCGCGTGTCCGGTTTCGGGGCCGCTCACTGCTTCTGCTCACCATCCTGTCGGTTTCCATGTTCCCGCAGATCGCCGTTCTCGCCGGCCTGTTCGAACTGATCCGCTGGGCGGGCATCTTCAACACGCCCTTGGCGCTGATTTTCTCATACATGATCTTCACCCTGCCCTTCACGGTCTGGGTGCTGACAACCTTCATGCGTGACCTGCCGATCGAAATCGAGGAAGCGGCCATCGTCGATGGCGCAACGCCATGGGTCATCATTACCCAGGTTTTCATGCCGCTGATGTGGCCGGCGCTCGTCACGACCGGGCTTCTCGCCTTCATCGCGGCGTGGAACGAGTTCCTCTTCGCGCTCACCTTCACCTCATCGAACGAGCAGCGCACGGTGCCTGTCGCCATCGCGCTCCTGTCGGGCGGCTCGCAGTTCGAAATACCCTGGGGAACGATCATGGCGGCCTCCGTCATCGTCACCGCCCCGCTCGTCGTCCTCGTTCTGATCTTCCAGCGACGCATCATCTCCGGCCTCACCGCCGGCGGCGTCAAAGGCTAGGAGAAAATCAATGACCACCATTCAACTGCGCGATCTTCGCAAATCATTCGGCGCCTTCGATGTCATCAAGGGCATCGACATGGATATCCGCTCCGGCGAGTTCATGGTTTTCGTTGGCCCTTCCGGCTGCGGCAAGTCCACGCTTCTGCGCCTCATCTGCGGGCTGGAGGAAATTTCCGGCGGTACACTCTCCTTCGATGGCGAGACGGTGAACCGCCTGCCGCCCGCCAAGCGCGGCGTCGCCATGGTCTTCCAGTCGTATGCGCTTTATCCGCATATGACCGTGTTCGAGAACATGGCCTTCGGCATGAAACTGTCAGGCGCTGACAAGGAACAGCGTAAGAAGCGCGTGGAAGCGGCAGCCGAAATGCTGCAACTCACGCCCTATCTGGAACGCCTGCCGAAACAGCTTTCCGGCGGCCAGCGCCAGCGTGTCGCCATCGGTCGCGCCATCGTCCGCGATCCGAAGGTATTCCTGTTCGACGAGCCGCTTTCCAACCTTGATGCGGCATTGCGCGTTGCCACGCGCCTGGAAATCGCCAAGCTGCACCGCTCGATGCATGACACGACGATGATCTACGTTACCCACGATCAGGTCGAGGCCATGACGCTCGCCGACCGCATCTGCGTGCTGCGTGACGGCCGGGTCGAGCAGATCGGCACGCCGCTGGAGCTTTACGAAAGCCCTGTTAACACCTTCGTCGCAGGCTTCATTGGCTCTCCGAAGATGAACTTCCTCTCCGGGAAATATGCCGAGGTGGAAGGCGCTAAAACAATCGGCATCCGCCCCGAACACATCACCATCACCACCGACGGCAGCGGCTGGAGCGGCGAAATCGTGCATTCGGAAATGCTCGGATCGGACAGCTACATCTATGTCGAGATCGGCGCCGGTGAACCCGTCGTCGTTCGCGAGGAAGGCGTGACCGACCGCAAGGCAGGCGAGCGCATCGCCCTCGTGCCGGATGCGACGCAGATCCATCGTTTCGATACCGAAGGCCGCGCGCTTGCACGCAACCCCGCCCGGGGTGCCGCCTGAAATTTCAACTTTCGCCGGGATCACCCAAGGTCCCGGCTTTCACCGAGGAGCATGACAATGACCATCAACACCGTTGTATGGGGCGAAAATATCCACGAACACATCAATGAGACGGTGCGTTCGATTTATCCAAACGGCATGCACAACACCATTGCCGACGCGCTGAATACGAACCCCGAGATCAACGCCACCACCGCCACGCTGCAGGAACCGGAACATGGCCTGTCGCAGGAGCGCCTCGACAAGACCGACGTGCTGGTCTGGTGGGGTCACAAGGACCATGGCGCGGTGCAGGACGAGATCGTCGAGCGCGTCGCCAAACGCGTCTGGGAAGGCATGGGCCTTATCGTCCTGCATTCCGGCCACTTCTCCAAGCCGTTCAAGCGGCTGATGGGCACGCCCTGCGCGCTGAAATGGCGTGAGGCGGGCGAGCGTGAACGCCTGTGGACGATCAATCCGCGCCACCCGATTGCCGCCGGCCTGCCCGAACATTTCGAGCTGGAAAACGAGGAAATGTATGGTGAGCAGTTCTCCGTGCCGGAGCCGCTGGAAACCGTGTTCATCTCCTGGTTCCAGGGCGGCGAAGTCTTCCGCTCGGGCCTCACCTGGCGCCGTGGTGCTGGCAACATCTTCTATTTCCGCCCCGGCCACGAGACCTATCCGACCTATCACGACGCCAATGTGCAAAAGGTCATCAGCAATTCGGTGAAATGGGCCTATAATCCGGCGGGCGCACTGACGAGCGTCCACGCTGCCCCCAATGTCCCCGTCGACAAGGCGCTGGAGCCGATCGAGGAACGCGGCCCCAAGCTGCACAAGGCAGGCGAAGCAGGTTACAGGTAAGGGCTTGGAGATAACTGGCATGAGACTTCTCATTCTCGGAACCGGTGGCATGGCCAACAACCATGCCACATATTTCTCGCAAATCCCCGGCGTCGAACTGGTGGCGGCGGTGGATGTGGACGATGTGGTGGTGAGGGGCTTTGCGCTTCGCCACAACATCCCGCTCTCCTTCACCTCTCTGGATGACGCGATTGCCTGGGGCGAATTTGATGCGGCGGCGAACGTCACGCCTGATAGCATCCATCACCCGACCAGTCTGAAGCTACTTGCAGCCGGCAAGCACGTCTTCTGCGAAAAGCCTCTGGCGGAAAACTACGCCAAGGCTGCCGAAATGGCCGATGCCGCCGAAAAAGCCGGCCTCGTCGCCATGGTCAACCTCACTTATCGCAACGTCGCCCCCTTGCAGGCGGCGCGCGAGATGGTGCTGGCAGGCAAGATCGGCAAGGTGCGGCATCTGGAAGCCTCCTATCTCCAGAGCTGGCTGGTTTCCAAGGCCTGGGGCGACTGGATGACGGAGAGCAAGTGGTTGTGGCGGCTTTCCACCAAGCACGGCTCGAACGGCGTGCTGGGCGATGTCGGCATCCACATTCTCGACTTCGCCTCTTACGGCGCGGGCAGCGATGTGGAGCGCATCTTCACGCGGCTGAAGACCTTCGACAAATACGAGGGCAACAAGATCGGCGTCTACGACCTCGACGCCAATGACAGCTTCACCATGACCGCCGAACTGGAAAACGGCGCCATGGGCGTCATCCACGCCAGCCGCTGGGCAACGGGCCACCTCAACGAACTTCGCCTGCGCATCCATGGCGACAAGGGTGCGCTGGAAGTCATCCACACGCCGGAATATTCAAGCCTGCGTACCTGCATCGGTGAAGATGTAGAAAAGGCGATCTGGAAGACCATCGATGTCGATCCGGTGGCGACGAATTACGAAAAATTCGCCAAGGCGGTCATGGAAGGCGGCGTCGCCGATCCCGACTTCCGCCATGCCGCCAATTTGCAGAAGGTACTTGATCTGTCGATCATCGCGGATCGGGAGAGGCGGGAACTGGCCGTTTCGGCTTGATTTGCGGAAGTGCGGCGGGGCAAGCCGCCGCATGGATCGCTGCAAAGCGCGCTCCTCTCTCTCCGTCACCCCGGATTTGATCCGGGGCCCAGCGCGATCAAGTCTTTGATCGCAAAAGACTCTTTTCACGGCGCAGACGCGCCGTGGCTGGATGCCGGATCAAATCCGGCATGACGGAGGGAAACTTATACCCCCTCAAACGCCGCGCTTATTCCCCCACAGCAAAACATGCAGCTGCGGCAGTACCCGGGCGGAAAACCAGCGGTCTTCGCTCACCTTGTCCACCAGCCACAGCATCCGGTCCATGACCCCATCGATGTCCACGCGCGCATCGTCGTCATCCGGCGGCGGCGGGGTGTGGTTACCGGGCTGGAGATAGACGGCCAGATGCGGAAACCGCGCCGATGCCGCTTTGGCATAGGCATAATCCGTATCGTCGAATACCACGATCTTCAGTGCCACCTGTGGTCGCTTACCGGCAGCAGCAAGACAGTCTTCGAAAGCCCGCCAGTCCGTTTCCATCCCGCTCGATGGCGGCTTGGGGCTCAGAACCAGATGGTCGAGATCGGCAAACCAGTCTTTTGCGACGCTGCCCTGCGTTTCCAGCGCGAAATGATACCCCTCGCTTTGCCCCTTCGCGATCAAAGCACCAAGCGGTTGAATGGCGGGATTACCGCCTGACAGCGACACCGTCAGCGGCACGCCGCCGGAAAGCCGCCGCACCTCCTGCCAGATCGCATCAACCGCCATGGGCTTCCACGTATCGCGGTAATCGCTATCGACAGCATGCAGCGTATCGCACCAGGAACAGCGGTAATCGCAGCCGCCGGTGCGCACAAAGACGGTGGGCAGCCCGATCAGCAGTCCCTCGCCCTGAATGGTCGGGCCGAAGATTTCGCTGATGCGGATCGTGGTTTCCTTCACTGCGACCTTCCGTGCAGCCGCCGTCATGGCCGGTATTCCGCCCAGGTCTTGGCGGTTTCGCTGACCCGCACGGCGCTGGTTTCGGGAAGACTATCCTTGCACCAGTCGTAGAAATGCTTCGCCAGATATTCCGCAGTCACCCGGTCATGGCCGAGCACGTCGTTCAGATGGCGATGGTCGAAATGATCGTCGATATAACGCTTCAGCGGCGCAAGCTCGTGATAATCACGAACGAAACCGTGCTCGTTCAACTCTTCGCCGCTCAGTTCCACCTCGACAATGTAGTTATGTCCATGCAGGCGGTTGCATTGGTGATCCGACGGCAGGCTTTTCAGCTGATGCGAGGCGGAAAAATGAAATTCCTTGGTGATGCGGAACATCAGCGCACCTCCTGCGCCGCGTAGGCATGGGTGGCGGCCACCCAGAAATCAGGGTCTTCATAATCGGTGGGGTCGGTGACACCCGCCAGATGAAAAGCTTCGCGCCGCTCCACGCAGGTGCCGCAGCGACCGCAATGGCGAGAGCCGCCTTTGTAACAGGACCATGTTTCACCAAACGGCGTGCCGTATTTCACGCCATCGGTAACGATCGCCGCCTTGGAAACGGTGACATAGGGCGCAAACAGGGTAACGTTCGCATAACCTTCAAGCGCATGGGCCTGCATGGCATTGAAGCTGTCGATAAAGCCCGGTCGGCAATCGGGGTAGATAAAATGGTCGCCGCCATGCACGGCGATCGCCACCGCATCCGCCTGCTGCGCAGCGGCGAGCCCGAAGGCGATTGTGAGCATGATGGCATTGCGGTTCGGCACCACGGTGGAGCGCATGGTCTCCTCCGCATAATGTCCGTCGGGCACAGCGATGTCGTCGGTCAGTGCCGAGCCGGTGAGATGTGCGCCGATGGGGCGGATATCGATGACATGATGCGGCACGCCGAGCCGTTTGGCGCAATCGGCGGCGAAATCCAGTTCCTTTTTGTGGCGCTGGCCGTAATCGAAAGAAACGAGAGCGAGAAGTTCGTGTTCAGCCGCAATTTTATGCGCAAGCGAAACGGAGTCCAATCCGCCGGAGCAGATGACGATGGTTTTCATAAGTTGGGATCCCTTGTTTTGACCGGGTGGGCTGCGACCGGATACGGCGCGGCTTTAAACCAAAGCGAAGGGATTGTGAAGAGCTTTAAGATGAGAGCGCGGATGCGCCGTTGCCGCTGAAAACAAAAAAGCGGCGGAGTCTCCCCCACCGCCTGTTTGATCAGCCGTCACATCAGCGCAGCAGCGCCTGCGCCTCCTCGATGCCGAGGGCCGCCGGCTGGGTGCAGGTCGTGGTCATCTCGATGAAGCGGCCCTCTTCCCCGGATTTGAGGATCGAGGTCATCACGTCGATGCCGTGCAGCGAGCGATCCAGCGAGCAGCGGGCATCGCGGCCCTCCAGAATGGCAATCGCCATATCGGCAAGGCCGGCCGTGCGGTAATTGGCGCGCGGGCCGTTCGGGCTTTCCTGATTGGCGATGCCAAAGGGATGCGCCCAGTCTTCCAGCGGCTGGATATTCTTGTCGCGCCCACTCGCTTCCACCACGCCGCCGAAGAAATTCGGGTCCGGCACGTAGATTGAGCCCTCTGTACCGTAAAGCTCCATATTGGCGTGGCGATGCGACCACACGTCCCAGCTCGCTGAAAGCGTGATCGTCGCGCCGTTCACGAATTCCAAGAGCGCGTGGATGTTGGTCGGTGTTTCGACAGGGATGATCTCGCCGTTCAGCGGCTGGCTGGTCACCGTGCGGGTGGGGTTTGCCATTGACGTCAGCGCACCGACGCGCTTGACCGGGCCGATGAGGTTGATGAGATTGGCAACGTAGTAGGGCCCGAGATCGAGGATCGGCCCGCCGCCCTTCAGGAAGAAGAAGCCCGGGTTGGGGTGCCACATCTCCATGCCGGGGCTCATCACATGGCAGGTGCCTGACGTGATGCGCCCGACCTTGCCCTCATCGATATATTGCCGGGCAAGCTGATGTGCGCCGCCGAGGAACGTATCCGGCGCGCAGCCGACGGAAAGCTTCTTCTCGCGGGCGATACGCCGCAACTCCTCGCCCTCCTCCAACGAGAGCACCAGCGGCTTTTCCGAATAGACGTGTTTGCCCGCCTCCAGGGCTGCTTTCGACACCGGAAAATGCGCGGCGGGAATGGTGAGGTTCACCACCACATCGATTTCGGGGTTGGCGAGCAGTTCCTCGATGGACTGCGCGACAACACCGAATTCTTCCGCCCTCAGTTCCGCTGCGTTGCGGTTGAGGTCGGCGCAGGCAAGCACCTTGATGCCCTTGAAGAGCGGTGCCAGCGAGAAATATGCAGACGAGATATTGCCGCATCCAATGATGCCGACGCCAAGATCTCTGGCCATGATGAAACTCCGAAATGTGAGACTTAGTAGGTTTTGAACGAGGCGATCGAGCGGGCTATCAGCCGGTCGATGTCTTTTGGATTATCGTGTTCGACCACGAAATGTTTCGTGGCGGATTTCGCCTTTAGCGCAGTGACGAGGCCCTTCCAGTCCACGGTGCCATGGCCGACATCGGCCCAGCCGTCTTCATCCGCATTTTCACCTGATGGTGCGATATCCTTCACATGCACGGCAGTGATGCGTTTGCCATAACTTTCGATCCAGGCAAACGGATCGGCATTGCCTCTGATAATCCAGGCGATATCCGCCTCCCATTTCAGATCCGGCCCACCGGCAAAAATCTGCTCCTGCGGCGTGGAGCCATCGGCAAGCGCCTTGAACTCGAAATCATGATTGTGCCAGCCGAAGACCAGCCCTGCATCGACGAAAGGTTTGCCGGCTTCCTGCAGGCGTTTGCCGAAGGCGAACCAACCGGCCGCATCCGTTGGACGTTGATCCGGCATCAGATAAGGGCAATAGATCGCCTCCACGCCCAGAACCTTGGCAATATTCAACGCCTTTTTCGGGTCTCCTTCAAGAAGGTCGAGACCGAAATGGCCCGTTGGCATGGAAAGACCGTTGGCGTCGAGTTCAGCGCGCAGGCCCTTCAGCCCGGCATCATCAAGAGAGGCGTACATAGCGCCGTAACCTTCGACCTGTTTATAACCCGCCGCCGAAACCTTCTTCAGAATATCGGAAAAAGGCTGGAAATTGCGGGCGCTATAAAGCTGGAAACCGAGTTCTGTCATTGTCTCCTCCATAGAGATGTGGGGCTTGGGATTGTGTGGGGGAATAGTTGCAGCGTCTAAAGCCGATCCTCGCTCTGCGCGTCGAACAGCGAGGCCATTGTCAGGTCGAGGCCGAGGCGGACCTTGGTGCCCGGCGAAAACCGCCGGTGGCCACCGACACGCACAGAGAGCGTATGCCCGGCATGTTTCAGCCAGATCAGATTATCGGCGCCCATCGGCTCCTCGATATCGACGATGGCCTCATGCACTTCGCCACTGACGATATCGGCATCGACGCGGACATGTTCCGGGCGCACCCCGAGAACCACGGCGCGACCGGCGGCAAGCGGTGTTTCCGCATGATAACCGTCGAGCGAAAAGGTGACGCCATTGGTGGTGAAAACGACCTTGCCGTCTTTTTCGATCAGCTCGCCACGCAGGAAATTCATCGACGGTGAGCCGATGAAGCCGGCGACGAAGAGGTTTCTCGGCTTGTTATAGATGGTGACCGGGTCGGCCAGCTGCTGGATAACGCCGCTTTTCATGATGGCGATGCGGTCCGCCAGCGTCAGCGCCTCGATCTGGTCGTGCGTCACATAGATCATGGTGTTCTTCAGCGACTGGTGCAGCCGCTTGATTTCCACGCGCAGTTCCGAGCGCAGCTTGGCGTCGAGGTTCGAAAGCGGCTCATCGAACAGGAACACATCCACATCCCGCACCAGCGCCCGGCCGATGGCCACGCGCTGGCGCTGGCCGCCGGAAAGCTCGGCCGGCTTGCGCTTTAGCAGCGGCTCAATCTGCAGGATGCCAGCCGCCCTTTTGACGCGCCGCTCGATTTCATCCTTCGGAATCTTTGCGACCTGAAGGCCGAAGGACAGGTTCTTCTCCACCGTCATCTGCGGATAAAGCGCATAGGACTGGAACACCATGCCGATGCCGCGATCCTTCGGCTCCTCCCAGGTGACGTTGCGATCCTTGATGAAGATTTGCCCGTCAGTCGGTTCCAGAAGCCCGGCAATGCAGTTGAGAAGTGTCGACTTGCCGCAGCCGGAAGAGCCGAGCAGCACGAGAAATTCGCCGTCGTAAATATCGAGATTGAGGTCTTTCAGCACGGTAACGGCACCGAAGGACAGGGAAAGATCGCGAATGGAAACGCTTTTGTTCATAAAGCTCAACCTTTTACTGCGCCTGCGGCAATGCCGCGGACGAAAAGCCTGCCGGAGACGAAATAAACGATCAGCGGCACGGCCCCGGTGAGAAGGGTTGCGGCCATGTTGACGTTGTATTCCTTCACGCCCTGCACGGAGTTGACGATATTATTGAGCTGCACCGTCATCGGGTAATATTCCGGCCGCGTGAACACCACGCCGAACAGGAAGTCGTTCCAGATGCCGGTCACCTGCAGGATCATCGCGACGACGAAGATCGGCAGCGACATGGGCAGCATGATGCGGAAATAAATCTGCCAGAAATTGGCGCCATCGATGCGTGCCGCCTTGAACAATTCCTCCGGCAGCGACGCGAAGTAATTGCGAAACAGCAGCGTCAGGATCGGCATGCCGAAGATGGTGTGCACGATGACGAGGCCGGTCAGCGTGCCATAGATGCCCAGCTCACGCAGCACGATGACGATCGGATAGATCATCACCTGATAGGGGATGAAGGCGCCGATGATCAGGATCGAGAAGAACAGCTCCGACCCTTTGAACTTCCAGTTGGCCATGGCGTAACCGCTGACGGAAGCGACGATGATGGAAATGACGACGGAGGGCACAAGAATGCGCACCGAGTTCCAGAAGCCGCGCGAAAGCCCGTCGCAGTTCAAGCCCGTGCAGGCATTCGCCCAGGCCTTGACCCAGGGTTCGAAGGTGATTTCCACCGGCGGCGCAAAGATATTGCCGAGCCGGATTTCCGGCATGCCCTTCAGCGAGGTGACGACCATCACGTAAAGCGGCAGCAGGTAATAGGCGGCGGCGACAAAAAGCGTGCCGTAAAGAATGATGTTGCGGCGGGAAAAGGTCTTTCTCGGCTTTCTGCCGCGCGGACCGGAAAGATCACCGGCAACCGCATCGGTGGTGGCGGCGACTGTATTCAAGGTGCTGATATTAGCCACGCTTCTTGCCTCCAAATTCGAGGTAGGCCCATGGAATGACGATGATCGCAACGGTAATGAGCATCATGGTCGAGGCGGCAAAGCCCTGCCCGAGATTCTGTGCCTGGAACATGTAGTCATAGACGTATTTTGCCGGCACTTCGGACGCGATGCCCGGTCCGCCGCTGGTCTGCGCCACGACAAGATCGTAAACCTTGACGATGCCGCTGGCGATGATGACGAGGGTGGTGATGAAGACCGGCCGCATCATGGGAATGATGATGAGGATATAGGTCTTCCACATCGGAATGCCGTCGACGCGCGTCGCCTTCCAGATATCCTCGTCGATGCCGCGAAGACCGGCCAGCATCAGGCACATGACGAGCCCCGTGCCCTGCCAGAGCGCCGCAATCAGGATGCCGTAGATGACGATCTGTGGATTATAGAGCGGATCGAAGGTGAAGCTTTCCCAGCCCATCGAGCGAACCACGGACTGGATGCCGAATTCCGGGTTCAGCAGCCATTGCCAGACAAGGCCGGTGACGATGAAGGACAAAGCGAAGGGATAAAGGAAGATGGTGCGGAAGGTGTTTTCGAAGCGGATTTTCTGGTCCATCAGCGCCGCCAGCACGAAGCCGATGACGAGACTGAAAATCAAAGACAAAATGCCGTAGATCGCCAGATTCTGGATGGAAACGATCCAGCGTGGTGCTGCCCACAGCCGCTCATACTGGTCAAAACCGATGAAGCTCGCCCGCGGCAGAAGCTTGGAATTGGTGAAGGAATAAATCACCGTCCAGACCGTGCCACCGAGGAAAATCACCATCGCAGTCAAGATCATGGGAACGGAGGCAATCTTCGAATTCAGATTGCGGAAAAGCTGATTGGGACGCCTGGAGCGTGTTTGAGCTGCCATGTTACCTCCTCCTGTAACGTTACAGTCAACGGTCAGGCAAAAAACCTTACCGCATGAAACTCCTGCCCATGCTGGTGATTATTGCACGGACCGGACGTTGGAATGGGGAACGGCAAACCGCTCCCCACCCGGAGAGATCACAATCAGTCAGCAGAACCGATAAGGTCCGCGAAGCGCTTCTGCCCATCTGCCGCAGACATCGAGCCGGCGAAGAATTCCGCCATCAGGTCTTCCTTCTGTTTCTGCGTATCGGCGGAAATCAGCTGGTCGGTACTGGTGAGCGCATTGCCCTTGGCCAGAATTGCCAGACCCTTCTTCATGCAGTCATTGGCTGCATTGAGGTCCACGTCGCCACGGATCGGCAGCGAGCCCTTTTTCAGGTTGAAAGCAACCTGTGTCTTCGGATCGACGATGGTTTCAGCCAGTACGTCCTGCGCCTTGGTCTTCGCCTCGTCTTTCAGAACAGGGAAATAAAAGGCGTCGCCGCCAGTGGTGATATAGTCATTGAGGCCTAGACCCGGCAGGCAGGAATAATCCACGCCGGCCTTCTGATTGGCCAGCTGGAATTCGCCCTGCGCCCAGTCACCCATGATCTGGCCGCCAGCCTTGCCTGTTATGACCATGTTGGTGGCCTGGTTCCAGTCCTGAACATTGGTGCCCTTGGCCATGTCGCGCGCTTCAACAGCCGCCGCGAAAATCTTGGCCATATCAGGGCCGGCCGCCGCTTCGGCATCCTTGTCGCCATAGACCTTCTGATAGAGGTCTTTGCCGCCGATCGAAAGCGTCAGCGTGTCGAACAGGCCGTTGGCCTGCCATGCCTGCCCACCGAGCGCGAGCGGCTGGATGCCGGCCTTTTTGAGCGCCGGTGCGGCTGCGACAAATTCCGTCCAGTTCTTCGGAACCTCTACGCCGGCCTTCTTGAAGGCGGCGTTGGAAAGCCAGAGCCATTGCCAGGAATGGATATTCACCGGCGCGCAATAAATCTTGCCGTCGATGGTGCAGCTGTCGAGCAGGCTTGCCGGCTTGATTACATCTTTCCAATTGCCCTTTGCGGCAACGTCGGACAGATCGCGCATCAGACCGGCCTGCACCAGCTCTTCCGCCTGCCGGCCGTGGTTGAACTGGGTAGCGCCCATCGGGTCACCGCCGGTGATACGGCTGATCATGATCGGCCGGGCCGTACCGCCCGAACCGGCAATGGCGCCGTCCACCCATTTATTGCCTGTCGCATCGAAAGCCTTGGCCAGTTCGGCCACCGCGGCGGCTTCGCCGCCCGATGTCCACCAATGGGTCACCTCAAGATCGGTGGCCCCGGCAATACCCGCTGGAATCATCACACTGGCCAAAAAGGCCGCAGAAATAACACGCATTCGCATGAGTCTCCTCCCTCACTGAAACGTTGCAGTTGGAACGTATGCGAAGATTTTTGATTAAGCAACCGCTTAAAATGCGAATCTCGATGTGGCTATTTTAGACATCCCTCGCGACCCGAAATCCGGCAAAATCCGCGCGCGGCGGCATGCTACGTCCTGTCGTTCCCTCCATTTTTGAAAGGGAGGCCACTGCTGCATCCGCATTTGAGTAGCAGGTGCTCGTCCTTGAAAACATAAAAGCGAGGCGGAATACCTCCCGCCTCGCCTCTGCCGTGCTATCTTAAAAGGCTATCTACTATTGACGCTTATAATCATCCTCGATGCGGATGACATCATCCTCGCCGATATAGGCGCCAGTCTGGATTTCCACGAGCTCGAGCGGGATTTGGCCCTCATTGGCCAGCCGGTGCGGCTGACCAATCGGGATGTAGACTGACTGGTTTTCCGTCAGCAGCCGGGTTTCCTCGCCAATCGTGACAGTCGCTGTGCCCTTGACGACGATCCAGTGTTCGGAACGGTGGTAGTGTTTCTGGAAAGAGATGCGATGGCCAGGATCGACCGTGATGTGGCCGACGCGGTAGCGCTCATCGACATACATGTGCTCGATGTAACCCCATGGGCGGTAGACGCGCTTGTGGGTCTGGGTCTGCGGCGCATGGTCCCCGCCCTTCAGCGTGTCGACCAGTCCCTTCACGTCCTGCACCCGGTTTTTGGGCACCACCAGAACCGCGTCCTTGGTGGCCACCACCACCAGATCCTTGGCGCCAACCACCGTCGTCAGCAATTGCGTGGAATGGATCAGGCAGCCCTCGGAATCGATGAAGACGCCATCGCCCTCGAGCGCATTGTCATTGTCGTGCTTTTCGGCGATCTCCCAGATCGCGTCCCAGCTGCCGATATCAGACCAGCGGAAATGGCCGTGCACGACAGCCATGCGCTTGGTCTTCTCGATCACCGCATAATCGATGGAATTTTTGGGGGAAGCTTCGAAGCTTGCCTGATGCAGGCGTACGAAACCGAGGTCGCTTTCATATTGCTCGACCGCCTGCGTCACCGCCGCCAGAATTTCCGGTGCGAAAGCCTTCAGTTCGGCGATCATCACATCGGAACGGAACAGGAAGTTGCCGGAGTTCCAGAGATAACCCTTTTCCAGATAGGAGATGGCCGTCTTCACGTCAGGCTTTTCCACGAAGGCATCGACGGTGCTGAGGTCTTTTTCGCCGTCGATCGCATCACCCGGCTTGATATAACCATAGGAGGTGCGCGGCTCAGTCGGCACCAGGCCGAAGACCACGATATTGCCCTGGTCGGCGGCTTTCGCACCGAGCTTCACGGCATCGGAAAACGTGTCGACATCCAGCACCACATGATCGGCGGCAAGGGCCAGCACCAAGCATCCGGGCTCACGGCGCTCGGCCAGCACGGCGGCGGCGGCCATGGCGGCGGCGCTGTCGCGACGGGCGGGTTCAAGTACCACTGTTGCCGGCAGATCGATCTCTTCCGCCTGACGGCGGGCGAAGAAACGGAAATCCTCGTTGGTGATGACCAGCGGCTCTGAATAAAGTCCCTTGTCGCCAACCCGCTTCAAGGTCTGCTGATAGGTCGAAAGATTGCCGACCAGCGGCTGGAACTGCTTGGGCAACTGATCGCGCGATACCGGCCAAAGCCGCGAGCCAGCACCGCCAGCAAGAAGAACCGGCGTGATCTTTCGAGATTGTTCGTTCACAACAAAACCTTTCCAACTCTAAAAAATTTCCCGGCGCGCCGGACAATATACATATTTCGAAATACCGCCATCATCGGTTCACGGGCGGATAAGTTCAAGCTCATAAATACGCCTCGTGAAAGCTTGGTGAACGGCGGGGTATTGCCGGCAGGCCCGTTTTCCTAACGCGAGGACGAGGGTGAGGTTCCGCGCGAAAAAGCGGTTATCCTGAATGCAGACAGAGAAAAACCCCGGAATCATCTCCCGGGGTTTCCTTTTCAAACCGTTGGACCACAAGGATCAGTTCGGCAACGCATAAGCGATGACGTAGTCGCCACGATCGGGAGACTGGCGTGCACCGCCAGCCGAGATGACGACATATTGCTTGCCGGTCTTGGGAGACTTGTAGCTCATCGGGCCGCCCTGGCTGCCGACCGGAAGGCGGGCCTTCCAGACTTCCTTGCCGGTCGCCGTATCGAAGGCGCGCAGATAATAATCCTGCGTACCGGCGATGAAGACGAGACCGCCCTGGGTGGCGAGCGTACCGCCGAGCGTCGGCATGCCGATCGGGATCGGCAGGCCCATCTTGATGCCGAGCGGACCCGTATCCTCGACGGTGCCGACCGGCACCTGCCACTTGATCTGCTGCGTCTTCATGTCGATTGCGGTCATGGTGCCATAGGGCGGAGCCTGGCAAGGGATGCCGAGAGCCGACAGGAAGCGGTTCTTGTTCACCGCATAGGGCGTGCCCTTCATGGGAACGACCCCCATGCCGGTATTGACGCTTTCGCCACCGCTGGCAACGGCCTTGGTGGGGGCAGCTTCCTTCATCTCGATCCACAGACCAAGACGCATGTCATTGACGAAGATGGTGTTGGTGGTCGGGTCGATCGAAAGACCGCCCCAGTTCATGCCGCCGAGCGAACCTGGGAAGGCGAGCGAGAGATCCGTGCCGGGCGCCGTATAAAGGCCCTCATAACGCATGCCCTTGAAGGCGATACGGCACAAAAGCTGGTCGAACGGGGTCGCACCCCACATATCGGCTTCCGTCAGTGTCTGCGCACCGATCTGCGGCATGCCGACGGAACGCGGCTGAGTGGGTGCATAGGGCTCATTGAGAATATTGCCGGCCTTGACCGGAACCTCTTCCACCTTGGTCAGCGGCTGGCCGGTCGCGCGGTCGAGCACATAGATCTGCCCCGCTTTGGTGCCGAAGACGAGCGCCGGAACGGTCGTTCCGTCAGCCTTCGGGAAATCGACGAAGCTCGGCTGCATCGGCACGTCGAAGTCCCAGAGGTCGTTATGAACCGTCTGGTACACCCATTTTTCGCGGCCGGTCGTGGCGTCGAGCGCCAGCATGGAGGCACCATATTTATGGTCGAGCGGCGTGCGTGTCGCGCCATAAAGATCGACCGAAGGGCTGCCGACGGGCATGAAGACCGTGTTCAGGTCCGGATCGTAGGACATGGATGCCCAGACGTTTGGCGTGGAACGTGTATAGGTCTGGCCCGGAGGCGGCAGCTTGGTGATATCAGGGTTGCCGGGGTCGAAAGCCCAGCGCAGTTCACCCGTCACCGCGTCGAAACCGCGCATCACGCCGCCAGGCATATCCACCTGTACGTTATCAGCGATACGGCCGCCGACAACGACGGTGGTGCCGGCAAGTGTGGGTGCCGAGGTCAGCACATATTGCGGGTCCGGCGCATCTCCCATACCGATCTTCAGATCGACGCGGCCATTCGTGCCGAAGTTAGGGCAAAACGCGCCCGTGTCGGCATCGAGCGCGATGAGTTCCGCATTGATGGTGTTCATCAGAATACGGCGCTGGCAAAGTGCACCCTCGGCCACCAACGCCGGCGTGACGGGCGTGGAGCCCGGTGCAGTCGGCTGCTTCAGCGGCGCCTTGGCATCAAAATAGGCAAGGCCGCGGCAACGCATCCAGACGGAGGATTTCGAATTGATTTCCGCCTTCCACTTTTCAGCGCCGGTATCCGCGTCCAGAGCGATGACATTATTGTGCGGCGTGCACAGGAACACGGTATCACCCACCTGCAGCGGCGTCTGCTGGTCTTCCGCGCCGTTTGCACCGGGGCTGATCGGGGTGTCGCCGGTGTGGTAGGTCCAGGCAACTTCGAGGTTTTTGACATTGTCGCGGGTGATTTCATCAAGCGCAACGAAACGGCTGCCGCCTGCGGTATTGCCGTAATGTTCCCAGTTCTTCTGTTCCGTTTCCGGCTTTACGGGCGTCAGCGCCGTCGGCTCGCCATTGAAGGCAACGGTCGGATGCGCCACGAACATGCCGGCAAAGCCAGCGCCGGAAGCGATGGCGAGAATGGCGGCTACCGCAAAGGACGAGCCGTATGCCGGCGTTTTGCCGGCTGCACGGCGCAACAGCGGGTATGACAGGGCAACGACTGTTGCCCCCACGCCGACGGCCAGCAGGCGGGAAATCAGCGGCCAGAAGTGAACGCCTGCTTCCCATACCGCCCAGACGCCGGTGAGGATGAAAACGAGACCGAAAAGAAGCGCGCCTGCAGGCTTGCGCAACAGGATGAGCAGGCCGGAAACGATAAGCGCGATACCTGCGGTGATGAAATAGGGGCTGCCACCGAGGGCTGCGAGCTGCCAGCCGCCAATGGCGAAGAACAGGCCCGCAGCGATGATGACCGCGCCGAGCACCAACAGCCATAATCTGGCCGGGAGCGACAATGAAGTTGCTGGATTACCCATGAGTGAATGTCCGGTTAGAAGAGCCGCCTAAAAGGCTGAGGCCCGATGATCGTTCAGTGTCCGGCAGAGCGCGGACAGTTCGCCGCCAATGCGGCCAGGCGAAGATGCGCCGGTGGCGGCGCGGCTGAACGGGGAACAATAGTGGGGAAGATTTCCGTCGTGACTGTCATTTCGACCCATTCACTGCAGGTTCCCGCCGGCCCCATGGACGACGGACAATATGCTCGAACAAATCCTCCCCGGTCCGGATCGCCCTCACCTGCACAGGCGGTAAAGACGCTCACGATCCTGAGTTGCGGTATAACGTCGCCTGCGACAAGATGACAATGCGAAAGACAGGCAATTTTGATAAGCTGCACTTATATCACGCAAAGCCCGACAACACAAAGACCTCTCCGCCATGGATACTCGCCAGCTCACCATATTTGTGGAAGCCGCTAGGGCCAGAAACTTCCGGGCCGCCGCCCTCCAACTCGGTATCGCCCAGCCAGCCGTTACCCAGCGCATCCGGCAGTTGGAGGAGAACCTGGGCTTCAAGCTCTTTCACCGCATCAATCGCGGTGTGGAACTCACTCCGGCCGGGCAATCCATGCTCATCGAGGCGGAAGAAATCCTTGCCCGCACCAAAGGCGCGCTCGAAAAGGCGCAGCAGATCCGGCGCGGTGAGCTCGGCACGCTGCGCATCGGTTACGGTACCAGTGTGATGGCCGAGCGGAAGCTGCCGACGCTCATCACCCGCTATGGTGATGAGCACAGGGATGTGACGCTGGAGCTTTTGCCCGGCATGACGATGGAACAGCTGATCGAGCAGGTGGAAACGCGCAAGACCGATATTGCTTTCATCCGTGCGCCCCTTCCCCCGTTGCCCCAGACCCTGAGGGCCATGCCCTTCGACCGCTCGAAACTGTGCGTTGCGCTGTCGGAACGTCATCCGCTGGCCTCCAGCCCCAGAATTTCGGCTGGCGATATCGTGCGGGAAAAACTGCTGCTGCCTATCGACGAGATCGGCCTCGGCCTCAGCAGCAGCGCGCTCACGCTTTTTGAGGATGCTGGCTGCGAACCGCAAATCGGCATGCGTATCGCCAATATCAATACCATCCTTGCCCTGGTGGAAGCGGGTGCGGGAATTTCCATCCTGCCGGAAAGCACCGTGCGTTCCACACGCGGCATTGCCGGCGTGCCGCTCGACAGCGCCGACGCATGGTCTGACTGCGTGCTGGTCGTCCGGCGCGGTCCGCTTGCCCTCCACGTCGATGCCTTCGTGAATATGGCCCGCCAGGCTTATCAGCCAAGCCTTTGACAACGAACATGCGGACTTAATCGATTAAATCGGCCGTAAATTTCATCACGCTTAAATTTGCTGCACTGAACAACATTCAAGGCTTGGCAGGCCTGCAAAAAATACCATAACAACAACGAATATTTTTATACTGATAACGACAGGAAAGCACGCTCAGCCCATGTCCGACACGACGAAACCCGCCAGCACAAGAACATCGGTAACGGATCAGGAAGCCCTGGATTTCCACGCGCAAGGCAGGCCGGGCAAACTGGAAATCACGCCGACCAAGCCGATGGCGACGCAGCGGGACCTGTCGCTTGCCTATTCCCCTGGCGTGGCCGTGCCGGTGAAAGCCATCGCCGAAAATCCGGCGAGTGCTTACGATTACACGACGCGCGGCAACATGGTCGCCGTCATCTCCAACGGCACGGCGATCCTCGGCCTCGGCAATCTCGGCGCGCTTGCCTCCAAACCGGTCATGGAGGGCAAGTCGGTTCTGTTCAAGCGCTTCGCCGACGTCGATTCCATCGACCTTGAGGTCGATACCGAAGACGCGGACGAATTCATCAATTGCGTGCGTTATCTCGGCCCCTCCTTCGGCGGCATCAATCTCGAAGACATCAAGGCGCCGGAATGTTTCATCATCGAAAGCCGCCTGCGCGAACTGATAGATATTCCCGTCTTCCATGACGACCAGCACGGCACCGCCATCATCGCCGCCGCCGGCCTCATCAACGCCATCGAGTTGACCGGCCGCGATTTCAAGACCACGAAGCTGGTCTGCAATGGTGCGGGCGCTGCGGCGATTGCCTGCATGGATCTCATCAAGGCCATGGGTTTCAACCCGGAAAACATCACACTCTGCGATACCAAGGGCGTGATCTATCAGGGCCGCACGGAAGGCATGAACCAGTGGAAATCCGCCCACGCGGTGAAGACCAATAACCGCACGCTGGCGGAAGCCATGAGGGGCGCGGACGTGGTGTTCGGCCTCTCGCAGAAGGGCGCTTTCAGCGAAGAGATGATCCGCTCCATGGCGCCGAAGCCGATCATTTTCGCAATGGCCAATCCGGACCCCGAAATCACGCCTGAAGAAGTGTCGCGCATCCGCGACGACGCCATCATGGCGACCGGACGTTCCGATTACCCGAACCAGGTCAATAACGTCCTCGGCTTCCCCTATATCTTCCGTGGCGCGCTCGACGTGCGTGCCCGCCAGATCAACGATGCTATGAAGATTGCCGCTGCACAGGCGCTGGCCGATCTTGCCCGTGAAGATGTGCCTGATGATGTGGCCGCCGCCTATCAGGGCAACCGCCCGCGTTTCGGGCCGCAATATATCATTCCGGTTCCGTTCGATCCGCGTCTGATCTCGGCCATTCCGGTCGCCGTGGCGAAGGCCGCTATCGAAACCGGCGTCGCCCAGCGCGAAATACCCGATCTCGACGCCTATGCCCGCGAACTCTCCGCCCGCCGCGACCCGATGGCCTCGACGACGCAGCGCCTTTACGAGCGCGTGCGCCGTTCGCCCAAGCGCGTGGTCTTTGCCGAAGCGGAAGAAGAGCAGGTCATGCGCGCAGCGATTTCGTTTACCGCACAAGGGCTTGGCACCGCCATCCTGCTCGGCCGCGACGATATCATCAAGGCCAATGCAGAACGCGCCGGCATCGATCTCGACCGCACCAATATCGAAATCACCAATGCCCGCCTCTCCAGCCGTGTCGATGCCTATGTCGATTATCTCTATGCGCGGCTGCAGCGCGGCGGCTTCCTGTTGCGCGACGTGCAGCGCCTGATCCACAACGACCGCAATCACTTCGCCGCCTGCATGGTGGCAATGGGCGATGCGGATGCCGTGGTGACAGGCGTTACCCGTAATTATTCGACAGCGCTGGAGGATATCCGTCGCTGCATCAACACCAAGCCCGGCCATCGCGTCATCGGTGTTTCCCTTGTTGTCTCGCGCAACCGCACCGTTTTCGTGGCCGACACCGCCGTGCATGACATGCCGAATGCGGAAGACCTTGCCGATATCGCCGAAGAGGCGGCCCACCTCGCCCGCCGTTTCGGTTATGAGCCGCGCGTCGCCATGCTCGCCTATTCCACCTTCGGCCAGCCGGTCGGTGAACGCTCCGACAAGGTGCGCGAGGCGGTGAAAATCCTCGACAGGCGCAATGTCAATTTCGAGGTGGACGGCGAGATGTCGGCGGATGTGGCGCTGAACCATCACCGCATGCAGAGCCAGTATCCCTTTGCCCGCCTTTCCGGTGCGGCCAACGTCCTGGTCATGCCCGCCATCCATTCCGCATCCATCTCCACCAAGATGCTGCAGGAACTGGGCGGTGCCACCGTCATCGGTCCGCTCCTCGTTGGCCTCGACAAGTCCGTGCAAATCACCTCGATGGGGGCGAAAGATAGCGATATCGTCAACATGGCGGCGATCGCGGCCTATAACGCCGGGCGATAACTGACAGCCCGTGCGGCTTGCTTCTCGCCTTTTGGTTGAAACAAGCCGCACCCCTCTAAAACCTAAAGAACAAGATTCTACGATTTTAAATTATTAGGATATTTTTTCCGCCTGCAGACTTTATTGGAACTCATTTCTCTTCATAGTATTTTTTGCGCAATACCAATTCTCGCTCTCTGCGGGTCCGTCATGTAGGTTCCAGCCACAAGCAAAAGGAAATACCCATGGCCCTCTCTTTCTCCAGATTTGCCGCAAAACTCATTGCCGGAACCGTCGTCATCGCTTCGATGGCGACTGCCGCCCACGCGGATGCAACGCTTGACCGCATCAAGGGTCGCGGCAAGCTCACCGTCGGCGTCATCCTCTCCGGCGCGCCTTTCGGTTTCATCGATCCGAAGACGCAGGAACAGAAGGGTCTCAACATCGATGTCGCCAAGGCGCTGGCCGCCGGTCTCGGCGTCGAGCTGGTCACCGAAACCGTGACCCCGCCCAACCGCGTGCAGTTCCTGCAGCAGGGCAAGGTGGATATTCTCATCGCCAACATGCAGTACACGGAAGAGCGCGCCAAAACGCTCGATTACGTGCCCACCCCCTATGACCGCCAGGGCGGCGCTGCCATCGGCCGCAAGGACAGTGGCATCAAGGACTGGCCGGACCTGAAGGGCAAGATCGCCTGCGTGTCGCAGGGCTCGAACTACACCCAGCCGCTGATTGAACAGTACGGCGCGCAGGTGAAGGCGCTGCCGAGCCAGCCGGAATCGCTGCTGGCGCTGAAGGGCGGCAATTGCGACGTCTCCGTTCACGTCAACGGTACGATCAGCCTGATGCTTCAGGACCGCGCCGATGAGTGGAAGGATTACGGCATCCTTATCCCCACCGATCTCATCCCTTCCGATTCCGTGATCTGGCTGCGCAAGGGCGAGGCCGACACGCAGGCCGCACTCGACAAGATTGTCAAGGAGTTGCACGCTTCCGGCAAGATGATCGAATTCGCCAAGGCCAACCGCCTGCCCAGCATCGGCTACATGGAAGAGCAGCAGAAGAAGCTTTCCGCCGCGCAATAAAGCGACCGGCAATCTGGCTCGTCCCGTCACCTTAACGTGATGGCGGGCGTCTGCCTTAAACGCGTTTTACGCCAACCCTAGAGAACGGCCGGTTTCGCCTGCCGTTCTTTTCTGCTTTATAACAAGGCAGGCCATTCTGGCGCCGCCCGCCCGGCGGCACCCGCAATAACAGCATGGATTTCCGATGCAGGATTCATTTACAGCGCGCTTCATTGAACTCGCCGCGCATCTCGGCCTCAACTATGATTTTCTGAACAGCGGTTACGAGGTTCAGATCTGGCTTGATGGCATGAAGATGACGCTCATCCTCGTCGCAGTCACTTTGCCGCTCAGCCTCGTCTTCGGCTTCATTTTCGCGGCCATGCTGACATCAGGCAAGACCTGGCTAGCCGGTCCCGTGCGCGCCTATGTGGAACTGACCCGCAACACGCCGACGCTGGTGCAGCTGATGTGTGGTTTCCTCGTGCTCAACATGCTGATTTCCAATGCGCTGGGTGGTGCGCAGAACAATCCGCTGACACCTTTTTTCTGGGTCGTTGCCATCACCGGTCTGCACATTGCCGCTTTCCATGCCGAAGCGTTGCGCGGCGGTATCGAGGCGGTGCCGGCCACCACCATTGAGGCGGCGCGCGCCATTGGTTTCAGTTCACTGGAGATTTTGCGTTACGTGGAGTTTCCGCTGGCGATCCGTACCGCCCTGCCCTCGATCATCAACAATCTCGTCAACCTGGTGAAGCTCACCACGGTCGGCTCTGCGATTGCGGTGGGCGAAATCACCTATGCCTCGATCCTGATCTGGACCCAGCGCGACAATGTGGTCGAGCTGATGCTCGTCATCCTCCTCTTCTTCAGCGTCATCAATTTCATCGTCGCACGGGCCGGTCTCTGGCTTGAACGACGTCTTGCGGTTCCGGGGTTTGGCCAATGAGCGCGGTTGTTTCTCAAACGCGGGCGGCAAAGAAGCCGCCCTTCGGCACCATTCTGCTGCTTGGCGTGGTGATATCAGTCATTCTGTGGCTGATCCTCGACCCCTCACTCGGTCAGGTGCTGCTGCAATGGCTGCCCTATCTGGCCAAGGGGTTCGCCATGAATGTGCTGATCAGCATTCTGGCGATCGCCATCGGCACCTTCATCGGTGTCCTGCTCGGCATCATGGAGCTTGCGCCTTACCGTCTCGTGCGCGCGCCAGCGCTGACCTATGTACAGGTCTTCCGCAACGCCCCGCATCTGGTGCTGATTTTTGCGGCGACTTACATCTTCCCTTTCGAGATCGTCGCCTTCGGCAATTACATTCCCTTCCCGGACTGGATCAAGGCCGTGGTCGGGCTTGCCATTCCGGCAAGCGCCCATATCGCCGAAATCACCCGCGGCGCCATCCAGTCCATTCCGACCGCCCAATGGGAAGCGGCGCAGGGTCTTGGCTTTTCCCGTAACCAGACGCTGCGCTGGATCATCCTGCCGCAATGCGTGAAACGTTCGCTGCCGCCATGGATGAACCTTTATGCATCCATCACCATGGGCACGGCGCTCGCCTCGCTGGTCGGCGTGCATGAGCTTCTGCATGCGGCAACCGACGCCAGCACCGCCGTGCAGCGCAATGATTTCACCGTCGTGGTGTATCTCACCGTCCTGATGGCGTTCTTCCTGTTCTGCTATCCCGTCTCCCGTTTCACGCAGCGCCTGGAACGGCGCTTCGCTTCCCGCTGATTGGAACAAGCCATGTCCGCACCCGCACCACAAACCGCCGCAAAAGCCCCTGTCACAGAAGCGCTTGTCGAACTCGAAGGGATTCATCTCTCCTTCGGTGATAACCAGGTCCTGAAAGGTATCGACCTCACGGTCAACAAGGGCGACGCCGTCTCCATCATCGGACCTTCCGGCTCGGGCAAGTCCACCATCCTGCGCTGCATCAACGGCCTGCTCATCCCGCAATCCGGCAAGATCACCGTTGGCGGCACCCGGGTCGACCAGTTGAAAACCGAGGCTGAGCGCATCGCGCTGCGCAAGCGCATCGGCATCGTCTTCCAGCAGTTCAACCTCTTCCCGCATCTGACTGTGATGGAAAACATCACCATCGCGCCGATCAAGATTCTCGGCACGCCGAAGGCGGAAGCCGAGCGTCATGCCTGCGAATTGCTGGAAAAAGTCCGTCTTTCCCAGAAAGTCGATGCCTATCCCGGCCAGCTTTCCGGCGGCCAGCAGCAGCGTGTGGCCATTGCCCGCGCACTCGCCATGCGGCCGGAACTGGTGCTGTTCGATGAAGTCACCTCTGCGCTCGACCCGGAAACCGTGGGCGAAGTGCTCGCCGTCATCCGCGATCTCGTCAATGATGGCATGACCAGCATTCTCGTCACCCACGAGATGCGCTTTGCCGAGGAAATCAGTGATAATATCGTCTTTACCGAAAATGGCCTGATCGTCGATCAGGGCACACCGGAACACATCTTCTACAGGTCGACCAACCCGCGTATCAACGCCTTCGTCAAAGGTCTCGGAGGACAGGTGGCACGGGTGACCGACGGCGAAGGGATCTGACGTCATGACCGCCGACGAAAAACTCACCCTTCATCTGGCCGAGGCCATCGCCGCCTCCGATCCGCTGCGTGACGACGAAGCGGTGAGGATCGCCCGCACGGCATTGATCGATTTTTTCGCCTGCGTGCTGGGCGGCGCTGCCGACAGAAGCACGAAAATCCTGATCGACACCTTTATTCCGGGCACATCGGGCACAGCAGGCATCATTGGCCACGATCTGCGCACGGATGCCTTTACCGCCACCCTCATCAACGGTCATGCCGGCCATGTGCTTGATTATGACGATGTCCATGGCAGCGTGCGCGGCCACCCTACCGTCGCCATCATCCCAGCCCTTTTGGCTGTCGCGGTCGAGGAAGGTTCGACGGCGGATGCCTTCATCGCCGCCTATATCGTCGGGCTGGAGACCATGGCGCGGATTGGCCTGTCACTCGGCACAAAACATTACGAAAACGGCTTCCACGCCACCGCCACTCTTGGCCCCATCGGCGCTGCGGCGGCGATCGCCCATCTTCTGAAATTCGATCCGCAAACCACGGCCGTGGCACTCGGCCTCGCCGCCACGCAATCGGCCGGCCTTCGTCTGCAATTCGGGTTCGATGCCAAGCCGCTGCATGCCGGGCTTGCCACACGCGCCGGCCTTACCGCTGCGCGGCTGGCACGATCACGTTTTCAGGGCGCGCCGGATTTTCTCGAAAATCCCATCGGCTTTTATTCCGCCTTCGCCTTCGGCGCCGAGCAGCCGAAACGGGTTCTTTCCGGCTGGGGCGCGCCTTGGCAGATCGTTTCGCCCGGCCTCACCCTCAAGGCCTTTCCCTGCTGCACCGCCGCCCACCCCGTCGCCGTCGGCGCGCTTGCGCTGCGCAGCGCCCACGATCTGACACCGGACGAGATTGAAACTGTTATCATCACCTTCCCGCCGGGCGGCGATGCCGCCCTCGTCGGCCCGGCCACACCCGCCACCGGCATCGATGCGCGCTTCAGCCCCGAATATGTCTTTGCTGCAGCCCTTGCCGATGGAGCGCTCGGCATCGGCCATTTCGACGAACGCCCGGCGCGTGCCGATCTGCTCGCACTTTCGGCAAGAGTCTCGCGCCGGCACGATGAGACCGCCCGCCGCCTCTCGCCCGATCCGACCACCCGTTTTGTGGTCATCGATGTGACGAAAAAGGACGGCACGGTCTTCTCGCGCCGCACAGACGGCTTGCCGGGCATTGACGATCCGACGGAGAAGTTCGCCGACGCCACCGGCGGCAATGAGAAATTCGCCGGGATTCCGGCACTGGTGCGGAGCATGAAGACCGCAGCCGACCTCAGGAAGCTCGAAGCGCTTCTGGTGTCTCAAATATAACTTGACCGATATGAAGGCATGATCCCCATGACCACTACGACCCGCAAAAGACAGATGCATCTCGGCCTTTTCCTGCAGGGTGCCGGGCACCACGTTTCCGGCTGGCGTCACCCCGATGCGGAGGCCGGCAGCGAGAATTTCGACTTGCTTACCCGCGTCACGAAAATGGCGGAAGCCGCAAAGTTCGACATGGTATTCCTCGCCGACGGGCTGACAAGCGGTGTCGATGCCCATCCGTCGATGATCGCCCGCTTCGAGCCGCTGACATTACTGTCAGCGCTTGCCATGGTAACCGACAAGATCGGTCTGGCCGCCACCGCCTCCACCACCTATGGCGAGCCCTATCACACCGCCCGCGCCTTCGCGTCCATCGACCATCTGAGCCATGGCCGCGCGGCCTGGAACATCGTCACCACCTCCTATGCCCGCACGGCCGCGAATTTTTCCAAAAGCCATCCCGAGCATGACGAGCGTTATGCGGTGGCGGAAGAATATGTGAATGTCGTTCGCGGCCTGTGGGACAGCTGGGATGACGATGCCTTCGTCAAGGACAAGCAGGCGGGACGTTATGTCGATCCCGAAAAGGTCCATATTCTCGACCACGAAGGCAAATATTTCACGGTCAAGGGCCCGCTCAACATTCCGCGCTCACCGCAGGGACACCCCGTTCTCATTCAGGCAGGCTCTTCGGGACCGGGACAGGATCTCGCCGCCCGCACGGCCGATATCGTCTTCACCGCCCAGCAGGCGATTTCCGAAGCGCAGGCCTTCTATACGAGCCTTAAAGCCCGCGTGGCGAAATTCGGCCGCGATCCGGCAAGCGTCGCCGTCATGCCGGGTTTCATGCCGATCATCGGCAGGAGCTTCGAAGAGGCCGGCGAGAAACTGAAGGAGCTGAACCGCTGGACTGACATCAAGAGCGCCATGCCACTGCTTGAAGAACGCATCGGCCACAGCCTTGCCGATTACGATCTTGACGGCCCGCTGCCGGACCTGCCGATCTCCGACCAGCTGCGCAGCCGCGCGGAACTCTTAACGGAACTGGCACGCCGCGAAAAGCTGACGATCCGGGAACTGGCGCTGCGCGTCGCTGCCGGCCGCGGTCACCATATCGTGATGGGCACGGCCAGGGATATTGCGGATCGGATGCAGGAATGGTTCGAAAACGGTGCGGCCGACGGTTTCAACGTCATGCCGCCCTACTTCCCCGGCGGGCTGGAGGAATTCAACCGCGAGGTCGTGCCGCTTCTGCAGGAGCGCGGCCTGTTCCGCAAGGATTACGAAGGGTCTACGCTGCGTGACCACCTCGGTATCACGCGACCGGCCCTGCGGGGATAACGACATGCGGATGCCCGACCAAAGGCATCCGCGTCCACCAAATCCTGTTCATGAAAAGCGGACCGGGGGCCGCTCCCTTTATGCGGCCGCCCTTGCGGAGGTCTGATCGCGCCGGACGGTATTTGAAGTATCCGGCCGTATGGACGGCCCGTCTTCGCGCGAAGCAGTGCGGCGGTTCAGCTTGAACAGGCTGACAAGCTGTGCCAGCGCATCGGCGCCCTGTGCCAGTGTCGTGCTGATGACCGTCGTGCGAGCGCTCATCGCCGCATTTTCCTGCGTCATCCGGTCCAGCCGGTTGACGGCCTTGTTGATCTCGCTGATTCCGGCGGCCTGCTCGTCCGCCGCCTTGGAGATCATATCGACATTGCCATCAATGTGCCGCACCAGTGCATCGATCTGCTTCAGCGCCTCACCAGTCTCGCCAACCAGCTTCACGCCCTCGAGAACCTCGCTGCCGGAATTGTTGATCAACGCCTTGATTTCCTTGGCGGCCTTGGCCGAACGTTGTGCGAGTTCACGCACTTCCTGCGCAACCACGGCAAAGCCCTTGCCCGCTTCGCCCGCACGCGCGGCTTCCACGCCGGCATTCAGCGCCAGAAGGTTGGTCTGGAAGGCGATTTCATCGATCACGCCGATGATCTGGCTGATTTCCCGCGATGCCGTCTCGATGCGCTGCATGGCATCGACCGTGCGCTCCACGACCTCGGTGGAGGCAACGGTGGAGGACCGCGCGCTCTGAACGAGTTTGCGCGTCTCTTTCATGTTTTCCGTCGAGGAACGAACGGTCGCGGTGATTTCTTCGAGTGCGGCCGAGGTTTCTTCGAGCGCCACCGCCTGCTCACGCGACCGTTCGGCGAGATTGACGGAGGCTTCGCTGACTTCCTGGCTGCTGCGTGTCAGATCACCAGTCTGGCCGAGAACATTCTCCAGCGTCTTCTGGAATTCGGCTATGGATTTGTTGAAATCCTGCCGCAGCCTTTCGAATTCGCCGACGAAAGGTTTATCCAGCGTGACGCGGATATTGCACTGAGACAGGCGCTCGAGCGCAGCCCCAAGCTCCTCAACGGCATGCACCCTTTCCGTCACATCAAAAGCAAATTTCACCACCTTGAAGACGCGACCACGGTCATCGATGATCGGATTATAGGATGCCTGAATAAAGACCCGCTTGTTATCTTTGCCAAGTCGCATGAACTGCCCGGTCGAGAACCGGCCCTTGCCAAGTTCCTTCCAGAAATCTCGGTAATCCTGGGAATGGGCATAGGCCGGCTCGCAGAAGATCGAATGATGTTTGCCGATGATTTCTTCCGCCGTGTAACCAAGCGTCGCGAGGAAATTTTCGTTGGCGCCGAGGATTTTCCCATCTGGTGTAAATTCGATCATGGCCTGCGCCCGGGAGAGCGCGGCAAGCTTGCCATCATCCTCAGCGCTCTTGCGCTTGATCACGGTGATATCGGTTGCGATCTTGACCACCTTGTAAGGTTTGCCGAAACGGAACACCGGATTGTAGGAGGCTTCGATCCAGATTTCATCGCCATTTTTAGCCAGGCGCCGGTACTGACCCTGATCGTATTCGCCGCGCGACAGTTTTGCCCAGAATGCCTTGTATTCCGGCGAGGCAGCGTCTTCGGAAGACAGGAACATGCTGTGGGAGCGACCGACGATTTCAGACGGCTGATAGCCCACAGCCTTGCAGAAATTATCGTTCGCTTTCAAAATCTTACCGGTCAGATCGAACTCGATGATGGCCTGTGAACGGCTGAGCGCGTCAAGCACCGCAGAAGCATCCAGACCGAATTTGGAAAAGTGAGACATATGCTTGAAACCCCAACAGTAACCAATATGCGGACCCCTTCACTCCTTAAATATAAGGATGAAACCGGCCAGCCTGCCTGCGAGCGAAACTAGCCGGACACCGTTAAATTGCGATTAATGATGGTTCATAACTATAGGTCCAAGTCTTCTGTCGACTGTCGATATGCTTTGCCGCTGAAATACTCGCCTTGTTTATTTCGAACCGCTTATTTGCCACAGTGCTGATATTTCTGCGTCAACGACGCGATGCGGCCTTTCATCCAAACGGCATTCATTGTTATGGCGGGTGAAAGACTTGTATTGCAGGAGCGCCGATGACCAAAACCCTGAAATGCGATGTGCTGGTGGTCGGCACCGGCATTATCGGTTCCATGGCCGCGCTTTATCTGCAAAATGCCGGACGCGACGTCGTGCTTCTGGAACGCGGCGAGGTTGCCCGGGGGGCGAGTTCCGGCAATGCCGGTATTCTGGCCTTTCCCGAGATCATTCCCATCCCTGCGCCCGGCATCATGAAAAAAGCGCCCCGCTGGCTGTTCGATCCGCTTGGCCCTCTCAGTGTGCCACCGGCCTATGCGCCGAAAATTGCGCCCTGGTTGTGGCGCTTCTGGCGCGCCAGCGCCGAGCGGAACTTCCGCCACGGGCTGAAGTCACTCACGGAAATCAACCGGCTGGCGGCGTTGGAAATGGTCCATGTTGCCGCCATGCCGGAGCTTTCACACCTCATTTCAAAAACCGGAACGCTCGATCTTTACGACAGCGAGGCAAGCCTCAACGCCGCTCGCAGGGACTGGGACGAAAAACAAAGTGCCGGTTTCACCTTTGAGCGTGTCGGCCGCAACGAGATCGATGCGTTGCAGCCGGGTCTCGCGCCGCAGTTCCGCCACGCCATATTCTCTCCCGATGGCCTGCAAGTCTCCGACCCCTATGATTTCACCCGCGCCATTTTCGATCTGGTGATTGCCCGTGGCGCCAGCCTGCGCAAGGGTGAGGCCGAACGCATCGATGCCGTGGGCGAAAGCACGATCGTGACGCTCGAAAACGGCGACAAGATCGACGCCGACAAAGTGGTGATCGCTGGTGGTGCCTGGTCGAGAAAGCTTGCCGCAACGCTCGGCAACATCGTGCCGCTGGAGACCGAACGCGGTTACAACACCACCCTGCCCGCTGGAGCTTTCAACCTCACGCGCCAGCTTTATTTCAATGATCATGGCTTCGTCGTCACCCCGCTATCGACTGGCATCCGTGTCGGCGGCGCTGTCGAACTTGGCGGGCTCGAACTGAAACCGAATTTCCGGCGCGCCGAAGCGATGCTGAAGAAGGCCGGGCGTTTCCTGCCCGGACTGAAGCTGGAGGGTGGGCAGCAATGGATGGGTTTCCGCCCGTCCATGCCGGACTGTCTTCCCGTCATCGGCACGGCCCGTGCCACGCCCTCCGTCATCTATGCCTTCGGCCATGGCCATCTTGGGCTGACACAATCGGCAGCCACGGCCCGTCTGGTGACGCAGCTGGCCAGTGGCGAGGAGACGGCAATCTCGATCGACCCGTTCCGGCCGGGGCGCTTTTCCTGAGAGGAAAGGCCCCGCCTACTTCACCTACTGCATGGAATCATCAGGAAACGTCACCTCTGCGAAGGACGGATAGACTTTGCGCAGGATAGTGACCTGCTGCTGGTCGCTGATCCGCAGAAGATACCACTCCGCACCATCCATCAGTGCCAGCGTATGGGATTTCGCCTCGATGGTCTGGCCACCGGTTTCCATGACCGTTTTCGTCGGAACCAGCGCATAGGGCGTTCCATCAGGCGTTTGCGCGAGGCTGATCGCCTGCGTATCCATGGTGAATTCGGTTATTTTGACCGCCGCGAGCGCCATCTGCATCTGCGCCGTCAAGGCGCCGCGCAATTGCTCCACGGTGATACCCGCCTCGCTTGCGATGAATTCAAAGACTTTCGGCGGCACCGTCTTGCTGACAGTTCCGAAATCCTGCGCATTCAACGCCGTGCTGAACCGCTCTATCTGCATGCGAAGACCATCCTGTTCAGCAGGCGAAAGATCGCGCGACCAGACAGGATGCGCAATCGCCATCAGCAGGAACAGGCAATATACCAGACGCTTCATGGCTTGGCCTTTCCGGTTATCCGGCATCGCCCCGGTTCCCATACCGGGAACCGCTCATGAACGAAATCGCTTAGCGCAGCAGAACGAAACCCGCAGCCGAAAGCGCCAGGAAAACGACCAGACCGCCAAGGAAGCCCGCGGATGTGAAGAAACCTGCGGTCATGGCCAGCATCAGCACGCACAGCAGCATGGTGCCATACTTCGTCATGGCCAGAAAACCGTTATAGGTCTTTTCGTGCTCGGCGTAGTTCATCTCGGCGCCAACTTCGACCGGACCCGTGTGATGTTCGCTCATTCCGCTTCCCCTTTGCTCCATCCGCCATGCCTGTCCTGCGAGACGATTTGCCCGCGGACGATCACAGGTCCATGCCGGATTCTCCGGAGCCAGACGTAACATGAAGTCGCCGAAAAGCGCAATGCGTTCCGCGCGAAAGAGCGGCAACGGCATACATCATGACTACTCCCCCGGGCAAAGCGTGCCATAGGGCAACATTCTTTCGCAAACGGTTGAAAAGGGGGCTTTGCCGCGCTGTTTCATGGCGGTTTTGGTTGCTTTTCGAACCGCCTGACCATACACGGGATTCTGTGGGGAGGAACTCTGGGACCTGTGGCAACGGATGCGCGTGGAGGCGCGGCCGCCGTAGGGATACCGGACTTTGCTCTCCGCCATAAACCCGCAAAGGGCCCGCAAAAGGGAAGAGGGGAAAGTAATGAAATCGCTTTTAAAACTAAGCGCGCTGATAGACCTCGTGAGCGAAGCTCTGGGCAAGGTTGCCGGTTATCTCGTGCTCATCTGCTGCCTCGTCAGCGCCGGCAATGCCATGGTCCGTTACGCACTGAACTATAGTTCAAACGGCTGGCTGGAAATCCAGTGGTACATGTTCGCCTTCATCGTGCTGATCGGCGCATCCTATACGCTGCGCATGAACGAACATGTGCGGGTCGACATCATCTATGGTGCCATCTCTCCGCGAAGCCGCCTATGGGTGGACATCATCGGCATCGTGCTGTTTCTGATACCCGCCTGCTTTTACCTCGCCTGGCTGTCCTGGCCCATGTTCACGCTGTCCTGGCATCAGGGTGAAATGTCCTCAAATGCCGGCGGTCTCATCCGCTGGCCCGTGAAACTTGTCATCTTCGCCGGTTTCGCCCTGCTGGTTCTTCAGGGTTTTTCCGAACTCATCAAGCGCGTCGGCGCCCTCAACGGGCTTTATGCGCTGGATACGAAGTACGAAAAGCCCCTGCAATGATCACGCCGATCTGAACCTTCAGGATATTTCCCATGTTTGAATATGGTATTCTTCCACCACTGATGTTCCTCGGCATGATCATCTTCATGCTTTACGGATTCCCGGTTGCCTTCTCACTCGCCACCGTCGGCCTCGTTTTCGGCGTCATCGGCATTTTCACCGAGCATTTTTCTCCGGCCTTTCTTCAGGCCCTGCCGTTGCGCATCTTCGGCATCGTCTCGAACGACCTGCTGCTCGCCATTCCCTTCTTCACCTTCATGGGCGCGATCCTTGAGCGATGTGGCCTTGCGGAGGATCTGCTTGAGGGAACCGGCAAGCTGTTCGGCGCCATTCCCGGCGGTCTTGCCTACGCCGTCATCATCGTCGGCGCGATCCTCGGCGCCATCACCGGCACGGTTGCGGCCTCCGTCATCACCATGGGCGTCATCTCGCTGCCAATCATGCTGAAGTACGGGTATAATCCGCGGCTTGCCACCGGCGTCATCGCGGCATCGGGAACGATCACACAGGTCATTCCGCCCTCCCTCGTCCTCATCGTTCTCGCCGACCAGCTCGGCAAGTCAGTTGGTGACATGTATCTTGGCGCGATCGGCCCCTCGATCCTGCAGGTGACGATCTTCATGCTGTTCATCCTGCTGATGTCGATCGTCCGGCCCAAGGACCTGCCGGCGCTGCCGCCGGAGGCACGCGGTGAGCTCAACCGGGCGCTGGTGTTCCGCGTGCTGGCAGGCATGATCCCCTCCATCGTGCTGATCTTTCTGGTGCTCGGCACCATCTTCCTCGGCCTCGCAACGCCGACGGAAGCGGGTGCGCTCGGTGTCGTCGGCGCCATGGTGCTGGCTGCCGCCCACCGCCGCCTCAGCTGGGATCTCGTCAAACAGGGCATGCATTCCACCATGCACATCACGTCGATGGTGGTGTTCATTCTGGTCGGCGCCACCTGCTTCTCACTCGTCTTCCAGGGCATGGACGGTTCGCTGTGGATCGAGCACATGTTGTCGGGCATTCCGGGCGGCCCCATCGGCTTCCTGATCTTCGTCAACATCTTCATCTTCTTCCTCGCCTTCTTCCTCGATTTCTTCGAGATCGCCTTCATCGTCATTCCGATGCTGGCGCCGATCGCCCAGTCGCTCGGCATCGACCTGATCTGGTTCGGCGTGCTGATCTGCATCAACATGCAGACGAGCTTCATGCATCCGCCCTTCGGGTTTGCCCTGTTCTACCTGCGCTCCATCGCACCGCGCTCGGTCAAGACATCGGATATCTACATGGGCGCCATCCCGTGGCTCGGCATGCAGCTCATCCTCGTTGCCATCGTGATCTTCTGGCCGGAATCGGTCACCTACTGGCTGGACAAGGCACCTGCGGTCGATCTGAACTCCATCAAGATCGAGATTCCCGCCTTCGGCAACCAGGGCGGCAACACCATGCCCAATTTCGGCCAGCCGGGCGGGTTGCCCGGGGTGCCTAATCTCGGCGAACCGCCAAAGATCGGGCCTTAACGCGCATCTTGTGAGGAGTTGGCGAAACGCCTGTGATTGCAGAGTGGAGACAGGGTGCCCCCCCGCCTTCCGTTTATTTTCTTTAGAATTGAACCGGACAGTCACTGACCAGCCTGTCCGGTTTCTCCTAATGCCGACTGCAATGCTCAGCGTTCTCCACATCGCATCACCTCCACACGTAAGAGCAGGGCCTTTGCCGAGGTCGGCGTGGCCAATCCCCGCCGACACTCCAGCTGGTCTCGGAGCCTGCCGCTTCTGCTCCCACGGACCTGATCGTAAATCATCCTTTATTGACGGGCTCGTGAAGGCATAAGCACACAACAAAAACCCCGGAGACCGAAATCTCCGAGGCCTTTGCCCGGTCCGCCGCCGTTACCGAATAATCAGAGCTTGCCGTTACGCTGCTGGATCATCATGAACGTATCGAAAGTGTATTCCGCAAGCTGCATCCACAGATAGCCCTCGCGCTTGAAGGCGACCTGGTCCTCGTAGATCTTCTTGAAATCCGGGTTGGACGCCGAAATGTTGGCGTAAACTTCCAGCGCGGCCTTGTAGCAGGCCTCGAGGATTTCCTGGCTGAAGGGCCGGAGCACCGCACCTTCCGACACTAGTTGCTTGATGGCGATCGGATTTTTCGCGTCGTATTTCGCCATCATGCTGGTGTTGGCGAAAGCGCAGGCATCCTGCAGCACCATCTGATAGTTCTTCGGCAGGCTGTTCCACTTGTCCAGATTGACGAAAGAATGGATGACCGGGCCGCCTTCCCAGAAGGCCGGATAATAATAATACTTCGCGACCTTCTGGAAGCCGAGCTTGTGGTCGTCATAAGGACCGACCCATTCAGCCGCATCGATGGTGCCTTTTTCCAGCGCCGGATAGATATCGCCGCCGGCGATCTGCTGTGGCACGACGCCGAGTTTTTCCACCACCTTGCCGGCGAGACCGGCAATGCGCATCTTCACGCCCTTGAAATCGTCGACGGTATTGATTTCCTTGCGGAACCAGCCGCCCATCTGGGCGCCGGTATTGCCTGCGATCATGCCGTAGAGATTATGCTTGGCATAAAATTCGTTGAGCAGCTTGTTGCCGTTGCCTTCGTAGAACCAGGAATTCGTCAGGCGGGCATTGAGGCCGAAGGGTATAGCCGTGCCGATGGCGAAGGTCGGGTCCTTGCCGACGTAATAATAGGAGCAGGTGTGGCACATTTCGACTGTGCCCGAAGACACGGCATCGGCCGCCTGCAGGCCGGGCACGATTTCACCGGCGGCAAAGGGCTGAATGGTGAAATTGCCGTCGGTTGCGGCCGCGACGTGCTTGGCAATATCCTCGGCACCGCCATAGATCGTGTCGAGCGATTTCGGAAACGACGACGTCAAGCGCCAGTTGATCTTGGTATTCTGCTGTGCAATGGCAGGCGCGGCCAGAGCAGCCGTGGCAGCTCCCGCAAGCGCACCTTTTTTCATAAAGGAACGGCGATCCATCTATATCCTCCCAGATATGAACGCTGCCCGCAGCTTTGAATTCCCCTCGTCGCTGTTCAGGCATCGTAGCGAAGTAAGCACGGTTCCAGCCCGGCTGACAAGCACCCGTTCCAAGAATTAATCTCGGAAAAACCGACTGTTTCGGGAATTTTCAGGACTTCCCCTTCGTATTTTATTTGCAACTGAAATATCCGGGCGGCGCCTTATACTTTAGGCGCATATATGACCGATGGAACGCAAAACACACGCTTGACTTGGCCCACCGGCAGTCGCACAAATTTCGGAGATTCGTCCCGGAGCCACCATGCCAAAACCCATCATCGCCGTCCCCGCCGACATCAGGCATTTCACCGGAGCCGACTGGCACGCCGCACAGAACCAGTATGTCTCAGCCGCATTGAAAGTGGCAGGCGTCATGTCCTTCATCATTCCGGCCTTCGAGGACGGGAACGAGGTGGACGCCATTCTCGACCGGGTGGATGGCCTGCTCGTGTCCGGCTCCGCCACCAATGTGCACCCTTCCCTCTACGGCAAAGAGGCGCAGGAAAGTGATGGCCCCTTCGACCCGGCCCGCGACGCCACCAGCCTGCCGCTCATCCGTCGCGCCATTGAGCGCGGTATTCCGATGCTGGCCATCTGCCGCGGCATTCAGGAGCTGAACGTGGCGCTTGGCGGCACGCTGGCTTCCGAAATTCAGGAACAGCCCGGAACATGGGACCACCGCAAGCCGGAACATGACGACCGTGATGTCGCCTTCGCCATCCGTCAGCCGGTGCATGTGCGCGAAGGCTCCTGCATTGCGCAGCATCTCGGCATGTCGGGCGAAATCCAGATCAATTCGCTGCACCGGCAGGCTATTGCCGAGACCGCGCCGCGCCTGCAGGTGGAAGCGACGGCCGCGGACGGCACCATCGAGGCCGTCTCCGTCATCGACGCCAAGGGCTTTGCCGTCGGCGTGCAATGGCATCCGGAATATTGGGCCGAGACGGATGCGCCCTCGCGCGCGCTGTTCGAGGCATTTGGCAAGGCTGTTCACGACTACCGCAACAGCAAGGTCTGAACCTTCGCCGATCCCTCATTCATCCGGCCATAAAAAAAGGGGCAAGCCCGAAAGCTTGCCCCAAGTCCGGGAGGGAGGAGGATTTAACGCTTTGCGCGCTTCTTCTGGCGGTAAACGTCGGCGACAACAGCGGCGACGATGATGAGACCCTTGACGATCTCCTGGTAATAGGCGTCCACCCGGAGGAAGGTGAAGCCTGATGTCATGACGCCGAGAATGATGGTGCCGATAACCGTTCCAGTGATGCGGCCAGCGCCGCCGGCGAGCGACGTGCCGCCGATGACGGCCGCGGCGATGGCGTCAAGTTCATACATCACACCCATGCCAGCCTGTGCCGTCTGTGCACGCGCGGCGGTGACGACGCCGGCGAGACCGGCGAGCAGCCCTGCAATGGCATAGACCTTGATCAGATGCGCTTCGATATTGATACCGGAAACGCGCGCAGCCTGCTGGTTGGCGCCAATGGCATAGGTGAACTTGCCGTAACGCGTATAACGCAGCGCCACATGGAAGATGACGGCGACGACGAGGAACACCACGACCGGCCAGATGCCCGTACCGATGAAGTTGAAACCGTCAGTCAGGCCGGAAATCGGCTGGCCCTTCGTGTACCACTTGGAAAGACCACGCGCCGTCACCATCATACCGAGTGTTGCGATGAAGGGCGGGATTTTGGTACGCGCAATAAGCTGCCCGTTGATGAAGCCCGCAAGGGCGCCAGCCAATACGCCAACAGCCAGCGGGATGAAGAAGGGCAGATCGGTCAGCCCCGGATAAAGCGCTCGCGGCCATGTGGATGATTGCCCCACGCTGGCGGACAACATCGCCGTCAAACCGACGACAGAGCCGGAGGAGAGATCGATACCGCCGGTGATGATGACCTGGGTCACGCCGACGGCGATGATGCCGATCACCGACACCTGCAGGATCATGATCGTCAGGCGCTGCTGGTTCATCAAGAAGCTCTGGCCGATGAAAATCCAGCCGAGAATTTCATAAACCAGCGCGATGCCGATCAGCACGAAAAAGATATTGGCCTCGGGCGGTATGCGCCGGTGCGGCTTGCGTCCGGATTTTGCATCCAACTCCACGTTGGCGGCGTTCGTAGTCATAATCGTTCCTCCTTGAGAATCCCGGCGCGCCTCACCGCGATGCGAGATCCATCACCTTCACCTGTGTGGCTTCACTTCTATCAAGGAAACCCGTCACCCGACCTTCATGCATGACCATGACACGGTCGCTCATACCCAGAACCTCCGGCATTTCGGAGGAAATCATGATGACGGCGACGCCCTGGCGTGCCATCTCGCAAACCAGTTTATGAATTTCCGCCTTGGCCCCGACATCGATGCCGCGCGTCGGCTCATCCAGAATGAGAATGCGCGGCTTGGTCAGCATCCAGCGACCGATCAGCACCTTCTGCTGGTTGCCGCCCGAAAGGTTCTCGATGCGCTCGTGAAGATGCGGCGTCTTGACCCTCAGCTTGCGGCACATCTCTTCGCAGGCATCCGACAGCGCGTTTTCCTGCACGAAACCGTTGGCGACATATTTATCCTGCAGCACGGCGATCTGCATATTCTCGAGAATATTGAGAATGAGCAGGCACCCGGTATCCTTGCGGTCCTCCGTCAGGAACGCCATGCGGTGGCGGATGGCCTTCGTGGGGCTGTCGATCGAAACCTGCTTGCCGTCGATTGCAACGGTGCCCGATGATGCCGGCGTGACGCCGAACACCGTCTCGGCAACATTGGAGCGCCCCGAACCGACAAGACCCGCGACGCCGAGAATTTCACCGGCGCGGACGTCGAACGACACATCATGGAACACACCGTTCAGCGTCAGGTTCTTGACCGACAGCACGACGTCACCGATCGGAACCTCTTCCTTCGGGAACATCTGGGTGATTTCGCGACCCACCATCATGCGGATGATGTCGTCACGCGTCACATCGGTGGACGCGTGGGTGCCGATATACTTGCCGTCGCGGAAGACGGAAAACTCGTCGGCGATCTCGAACAACTCGTTCATCTTGTGGGTGATATAGACGATGCCGATACCACGCTCCCTCAGATCACGAATGATGCGGAAGAGATGCTCGACCTCGCGCTCCGTCAACGCCGATGTCGGCTCGTCCATGATCAGAACGTCGGAATCATAAGAAACCGCCTTGGCGATCTCGACCATCTGACGGCTGGCGACCGAAAGCTCACCGACACGCGTTTCCGGATCGAGATCGATGCCCAGTCGTTCCAGCAGGGTCTGGGTGCGGCGATACATTTCGCCATGATCGATGAAGCCCAGCCGGTTTTTCGGCTCGCGGCGAATCCAGATGTTTTCGGCCACCGTCATATAGGCCATCAGATTCAGTTCCTGATGGATCATGGCGATGCCGTTTTCCAGCGCGTCAAGCGGGGAATCAAGACGGATCGGGGCACCCTTCAGGCGGATTTCGCCGTCATCCGGCTGGTAGATGCCGGCGAGAATCTTCATGAGCGTCGATTTGCCGGCGCCGTTCTCGCCCATCAGCGCATGAACGGTTCCGCGCTTGAGGTGGAACTGCACATCATCGAGCGCCACGACGCCGGGAAATTCCTTGCGAATGCCATCCGCCGCGAGAAGAAACTCCGCATTCGGCACGGCTCCGCTGGCGCGCACGGCGGCCATTGTCGATGGACTGACGACCATCTCATCCTCCACAATAGACAAAAATACCGGCGACAGGCTTCACCATAAGGCGCCTCGCCTCCGGGGAGGCTTACAGCGCCATGTCGGTCACGACAAAACGGCGCTGTAACAGTTTGAATTCACTGAAATTCAATTCTAGCTCGCGCCGGCGCCGAAGCTCGTTCTTCGGCGCCGTCGAGAACCGGCATCTGCCCGCGATATCGAAAACGGGCGCAGATGCCGGAAGGCCGCGGTTAGTTCTTGGCCACGTAGTCCTTGACGTTTTCAGGCGTGACGAGCTGGAAGGGAATGTAGACCTTCTTCTCGATCTTGTCGCCCTTGACGAGCTTCAGCGCGGCATCGAGCGCACCCTTGCCCTGGCCTGCCGCATCCTGGAAGACCGTGACGTCGAGATCGCCCGCCTGCATGGCGGCAAGCGCGTCCTGCGTCGCATCCACACCGGCAACGACATAGTCCTTCATGTCCTTGCCAGCGGACTTCAGGGCCTGAAGGGCGCCGATGGCCATTTCGTCGTTGTTGGCGATAACGGCATTGAACTCGACGCCGCTCGACAGCCAGTTGGTGACGAGGTCGGAGCCCTGGGTGCGCTGCCAGTTTGCGGTCTGCTCTTCCACGATCGAAATGCCCTTGCATTCGTCGGTTTTCAGAACATCGTGAACCGCCTGCGTGCGCATGCGCGCGCCCTGGTTCGACAACTCGCCCATCATGACGACGGCCTTGCCCTTACCACCGAGAAGGCGGCAGACTTCCTTGGTTTCGAGCGTACCGGCGACCGTTTCTTCAGAAGCCACGAAGGCCTGGCCGTCCGGCAGGCTGTCAACGTTCACCGGCTGGCGGTTGACATAAACCAGCGGGATCTTGGCCTCGGCAGCGAGCTTCGACATGGCCGCCGTCGCATCCGTATCAACCGGGTTGACGATGATCGCATCGACCTTGGAAGCGATGAAATTCTGGATCTGGCTCTGCTGCTTGGCAACGTCGTTCTGCGCGTCCTCGACCTGCAGGGTGACGCCCTTCAGCTCCTTGGAATAATCCTGCATGCCGTTACGCAGCACGGTCAGGAAGTTGTCGTCGAACAGCGCCATCGAGACACCGACCGTCTCCGCATGTGCCGCTGTGCCGAGAAGCACAGACATGGCTGCGCCGATGATAAATTTCTTCATTGTGTTTTCTCCTCCATGGCGTCCGGCGCCGCCTCTCCCAGCCGGAGGCGAACCCGAAAGCCCGCCGCAACCTCCTCAGATGCAAAAAAACGGAATAATGAAACCGATTTTCTGTCTGTTCGATATATTTATTCCATTTTTGGTTCGAACGTCAATGCTTTCTTCGCAGCCCTCGCTGCAAAGCGGCACACAGGGCGGTGATGACGGGAAATTCGAGAAGACGCGCGTTCCGCACTGGATTGCCGAAGAGGATGTCGAAGCTCCGTCCGCCTCATTCTCGCCCTCGAGGAGGAGCCATAAGCCGTTGAAATTACGGACTCCCGGTTCGAAGCCAGGACGAACTCGGCTGAGATGGAAAATTTATTCCAAACCGGAATCCGCCGCCCTTCTTTTCAAAACGCCGGCGAAACATCGAATTTATTTATCTCGAACGCTCATCTGATTTATCATGCCGCCTGCGAAAATCTGGCGACAGATGGACGGCGGCGAAGGAGAGTGTGATAAGTGCGCAGCGCCTTACAGGTGGGAACCCGGCATGATATCGGCGGGAATCGGGCAGACATATTTGCTGCCTTCGGTGTTTTCCTGCCACTCCCTTTTGGCATTGGCGAGCAATTCCGGCGAGGTCATCAGCGCAAGGCCGGTCGATGCCAGCGTTTTGGCGGCATGTGCCATGGCCTTGTGAGCGGCGGGGCTTTTGCCCTGTGCTACCACCTGCCAGGTGTGTGGATTGGTGCCGATTGCCCAGGCGGGCGTCCAGCACTGCGCCGTTGGCGTGATCCAGCTGACATCGCCGACATCAGTGGAGCCCGCCCGGAAATGCGACTGTCCCTCGAAATCGCGCAGGCCAAGATGCAGGGGCGTCGAGCCGTCGATTTTCTGGTTGGAAAAGACGTCGCCCTTTATCTGATAGAGCCGGATACTGCTTTTGATCGCTTCTTCGGTAAAGGTATCCTGAATGCGTTTGGCGAAGGCGAGATCCGTCTCATCAAAGGCGATGGGGCCAAGCGCCACCATGTTTTCATGCATCGCCGTTTCCAGCGTGATATTGGGCAGGAGATTGGTGGAGGCGGTATCGAAGACGATCTCCACCTCGGTTTCGGTCATCATCGCCGCACCGCGCGCCACCTTGTCCACCCGTGCGGCAAGAGCGAGTGCCTGACGCATTTCCGGGGCGCGGATCAGGTAAAGCACTTCGGCCTTCGCCTGCACCACATTCGCCGCCTTGCCGCCGGTATCGGTGATTGCATAATGCACACGGCAATCCTGCGGCATGTGTTCGCGCAGGAAATTGACGCCGACATTCATGAGTTCGACGGCATCGAGCGCCGAGCGCCCGAGATGGGCGGCGTTGGAAGCATGGGCGGCGACACCCTTGAAACGGTAAAAATATTCCAGCACGGCAAGATTATTGGTGGAACGCACGCCGTTAAACGGTGCCGGATGCCAGGTCAGCGCCGCATCGACATCGTCAAACAAGCCGGCGCGCACCATAAAGGTCTTGCCGGAACCGCCCTCTTCGCCGGGGCAGCCGTAATAACGCACGGTGCCGGGCAGATTGTTGGCTTTGAGATGTCGGGCAAGCGCGATAGCAGCCATCAATGAGCCGACGCCGAGCAGGTTGTGGCCGCAGCCATGGCCGGTGGCACCCGGTTCTGCCGGTTGCGCCTCCGCGACATCGGCCAGCTGGCTCATGCCAGCCAGGGCATCGAATTCGCCAAGGAGGGCTATGACCGGCTTGCCGCTGCCGAATTCGCCGATGAAGGCCGTTTCCATGCCCGCAACACCGCGGCGAACCGCAAAACCGTTCTCCTCAAGCGCGCTTGCCAGTATCCCGGCGGATTGCCTTTCCTCGAATTTCAGTTCGGCGAAATCCCAGATGCTGTCGCTCAAGGTGGTGAAATCGGGCTTCATCGCCTCGATTTCGGCGGCAATCGACATCACGGCTTCACGGTTCATGGCTTGTCCTCGCATTTTCGGCCCTCTAAGGGCGCGCACAAGCGCTTCGGCGGAGACACCACCAAATCCTTGCGTTCTATGATGGAAAGCCCGCGCAGAGGCTCGCCTCCGGCGCGGGCAGTAGCAGATCAGTTATCCACCGAGACTTCCCAGAGACGGGCGTTCGACTGCCAGACCGGCTGGCCCTTGAGCTTCTTCGTCGCGCCCCAGACATCGACCATGTCGTAAAGGAAGATGCCCGGCATTTCCTTTAGCATCAGCTCGTGAAACTCGTCGAAAATCTTCTGGCGCTTCGTCTGGTCTGCCTCGACATAGGCGGCCTTCATCAGCTCGATCGCCTTCGGATCATCCCACATCAGGGAGGCGTTCTTGTCCTTGTTGCCGACATAGAAGGCATACATCAGCGCCGGGTCGAGACGCGGGGCGACCGACTGCGAGATCACCTGATAATTACCGGAACGGCGGCGATCCACCTGCGTGGCATAATCCAGCACCTCGATCTGCACGTTGAGACCCGCCTGCTGCATCATGGCCTGCGCCATGACGGCGGCCGGGAAGCTCGGCACGTTGCCACGCTTGTTGGCGATGATGGAGATCGGCTCGCCCTTGTAACCGGCGGCCTCCAGTTCTTTCTTCGCCGCCTCGATGTCATAGGCCGGACGCTTTTTCTGGGTCTCGTCGAAATAGACCGAGTCCTGCGAGACCATCGAGCCGTTGGCTTCACCCGTGCCGTTCGATGCGGCAGCAACCAGTTCATCGAGATCGAGCGCCATCGCCATGGCGCGGCGCACGCCGGGATTGCTCAGCACCTTGTCGCGGGTCTGGATGTAGAACAGGTTCTTGCCGTTATTGCGGGAGACGATGAGCTGCATCTTCTCGTTGGTCTTGAACTCCGGAATAAGATCGGGAGAAATCTCGGCGGTGTCGAGCACGCCGGATTCAAGGCCCGCCTTTACGGTGGAAGCATCCGGAATGACCATAAACTTGATGCCGTCGGCCAGCGGTCGCTTGGAACCGACCATGCCATCGGGCTTGCCGTCATTTGCCGGCGAAACATAATCGGTAAATTTGGCAAGGCGGATATATTCACCCTTCTTCCATTCGTCCCACTGGAACGGCCCGGTGCCGATGGGCTTGACGAAGCTGCCGTCGGCAGCGACGGATTCCGGCGAGATCATCCCGGTATAACCGCATTCCGGCCGCGACATGAGGCCTAGGAAAACGCCTGACGGCTTTTCAAGGGTGATCTGAACCGTAGATGCATCCGTGGCCTTGACGGCGGTGACGTGTGCTGCCCCGCCCTCGACAAAATCGTTGAGGCACGCCCATTTGGTTTCCGGCTTCAGGTAGCGTGTCCAGTTCCAGACCACATCCTCTGCGGTGAGCGGCTTGCCATTGTGGAACTTCACATCCTTGCGTAGCTTGAACGCATAGGTCAGGCCATCAGGCGAGACATCGACGCTCTCGGCCAGAAGCGGCTTCACCTCACCGGCATTGTTGTAACCGACGAGGCCTTCCACAATGTGCAGTATCACACCATCCGTATTGCCGTCGCGATTGACGCCGGGATTGCTGCTGCGCAGATCCGAACTTTGCGCGATGGTGATGTCGCGTGCCGCGGCGATATTGGCGGTCACTAGCAGGGCAACACCTGCGAGAAGAAGTTTTTTCACTGTTCTACCCTCTTTGTTGTCGTTGATTGTAATTGATTAAAACCCGTCCCAGCAGGCCTGTGCCAGCCGGCCGATCGTTTCGAGCGCGACGGTATAGCCCGGCGTGCCATCAGGCATGGTTTGCGGCACCTCATCGGTATAGGTGGTGATGATGAAGGACGGCGCGCCGTTTCTGTAGACGATGCCGGCATCCATGCGCCCACGCTTGCCGCGCCCGCTCTTGCTGGCCACCACGGCCTCGAAAGGCAGGCGGGAGCGAATTCCATACCGCAAAATCTGGTTCTTCAGCGTCTGCATCGCCCATTCGCACAATTGCGGGCTGCAGCCGAGCTTTGCCTGCGCCTCGCTCGATGATTGCGCGTCGAGAATGGTCTGAAGCAGAAGCACCTGATCCGCCGCCGAGGTGGTGGTGACGGTCTTCAGCGGATGATCCGCCGCCAGCGCCAAAGGCGGAATGAGGAAGCGGTGATGCGTGTTGGCCATGCCGAGCGACTTGCAATAGCCGTCCACTTCCTCCAGCGTCAGCCGCTCCAGCACCATCTTGGTGCAGACATTGTCGCTCAGCACCATCATGCCCGCCAGCGCATCGCGCAGGGAAATGACGATGCCGGGCGTCATATAGCGGAACATGCCGCTCGCCACCTCTTCCGCCAGCCGCTTTTCATAGGTGACGGGCTGGTCGAGATCAATCCGTCCTTCGCTGGCGGCCTTGAGAACGGCCATCATAATCGACGTCTTGCGGGTGCTGCCCGATGGCGTCTCCTCGTTTTCTCCGCGCCCGATCTCTTCGCCGGTCAGGAGATTGCGCACCATGAAGCGCGTCACGAAAGGCTGTGCATCACAGATCGCATTCAGTTGGGCAGCCACAGTCATAGTCATCTTCCTGTTAAACTTTATCTTCCAGACGCCATTTGAGTGTCACGCCGCCCTTTTCATTCTGGTCGAGGGCGGGAATGGCCGAGAGGAGCCGGCGCGTATAGGCCTCTCTCGGGTTGTCGAAAATCGTGTTGCGATCACCCTCTTCGATGATGCGACCGTCCTGCATGACGACGACACGGTCGGCCACCTGTTCGACCACGCCGAGATCGTGGCTGATGAACAGGCAGGAAAAACCATAACGTTTCTGCAGATCGGAAAAGAGATCGAGCACCTGCGCCCGCACCGTCACGTCAAGCGCCGACACTGGTTCGTCGGCGATCAAGAAACGCGGGCGACGGGCAATGGCGCGGGCAATCGCCACACGCTGGCGCTGGCCGCCGGAAAGCTCGTGCGGATAACGGGTAGCGTAGTCAGCACCGAGACCCACCTCCTCCAGCGTTTCCAGCGCCCGCTTGCGCTTGGCGGCCTGATCGAGACCGGGTACGAGGCGCAGCGCCTCCTCCACAAGCGCCAGAATGGTCATGCGCGGATCGAGAGAGGAATAGGGATCCTGAAACACCATCTGGCAGTTCAGCCGATAGTCCTTCCAGTCCTCGTTGCGTTGCCGACCCTGAAACTGGATCTGCCCTTCGCTTTCCTTCACGAGACCGGCGATGGTGCGGCCAAGCGTGGTCTTGCCGGAACCGGAGCCGCCGACCAGCGCCACGACCTCGCCCTCATGAATATCGATGCTGACGCCGTGCAGCGCCCGCTTCGATTTGGCCTTCTTGAGCAGCGACTTGCGGCCGGCATAATCGACGACGATATTCCGGGCTGAAACCATCGGCGCTTTGCTGGTGTCAACGGTACGCGGTTCGCCCCGGAAGGGCAGAGAGGAAAGCAGCTTTTTCGTATAGGGATGCTGCGGCGCGTCCAGCAGGTCCTCGGTGCGGCCCTGTTCGACGATTGCGCCTTTTTCCATCACCACGATGCGGCTGGTGTAACGCGCCACCATCGGCAGATCGTGGCTGATGAGGAGGACGGCAGTGCCTTCCGCCCGCGTCAGTTCGACCATCAATTCCATGACATCGCGCTGGATGACAGCGTCGAGCGCCGTCGTCGGCTCATCGGCGATCAGCAATGCCGGTTTCAGCAGCATGACTGAGGCCAGCATGATGCGCTGGCGCATGCCGCCGGAAAATTCATGCGGATAGGCCGCCAGTGCGCCTTCGGGATCACGGATACCGACCCGTCGCAGCATATCGAGAATTTTCTCGCGGCGCTCGTCCGGCGACAATTTCGTGTGAAGGATCAAGCCCTCTTCCAGCTGCCGGCCGATCGTCATCGACGGGTTGAGGGAGGTCATCGGCTCTTGGAAAACGACGCCGATTTCTGCGCCGCGCAGGCGGCGAAGTTCCCTCGTCGGCAAGGACATCACGTCCTGCCCCTTGTAGATGACCGATCCGCCGGTGACGGCAATGGCCGGAGGCAGAAGCGAGATGAGCGCACGGGTTGCGAGCGTCTTGCCCGACCCACTTTCGCCGACGATGCCGAAGATTTCGCCAGCGGCAATATCGAAGGAAACATCCTTGACCACCCGATGGCCGCTTCCTGCGACCTCCAGCGAAAGGCCGCGCACGGTAAGAAGAATATTGTCCGTCATTTGAGACCTCTCATGCGCGGGTCAAGCCTGTCGCGAAGGGCATCGCCCAGAAGATTGATGCCGAGCAGCGTCAGCGCGATGCAGAGACCGGGGAAAAGTCCGAGCCAGGCGGCCTGCTGGATGAAGGGCCGGCCGGCGGCCAGCATGTTGCCCCAGGTTGGGGCCGGCGGTGGCACGCCGAGGCCGAGGAAGGACAGCGCGCTTTCCGACAGGATGGCCCAGCCGAACATGGAGGTGGCAAGAACCGTGATCGGCGCGATGCAATTGGGCAGGATGTGGCGGAACATGGTGTAGATCTCGCCATTGCCCATCACCAGCGACGCCTCGATGAATTCCCGCTCACGCAGAGAAAGCACGGCGCCGCGCACCACGCGGGCCATGGATGGCGTATAGGCAATGCCGAGCGCGAAGATGATGCCATACTGGTTTGCGCCGAAAACCGCGAGCAGGCCGAGCGCCAGCAGAATGCCCGGAAAGGCCAAGAGCGCATTGTTGATGGCCATGATGAGGCCATCCACCCAGCCCCGCGCATAACCGCTGACAAGGCCGATCAGCGTGCCGAAGATCGTTGCGAAGCTGACCGTCAGGAAGCCGATCCAGACGCTGGCGCGCGCGCCGACCATCAGGCGGCTCAAAACATCGCGACCGAATTCGTCAGTGCCGAGAAGATGGCTGGCGCTTGGACCGGCCAGACGCGAGGCGAAGCCAAGCTTCATCGGGTCATAGGGCGTCCAGAACAGACCGGTTGCGGCAGTGATGAGCAGGAGGGCGATGAGAAAGCCGCCGATAAGCCCGTTGAGTGTGAACTTTTTCATTCGGCAACCACACGCGGATCGAAGAGGGGATAAAGAAGGTCGACGAACAGATTGACCAGCACATAGGACAGCGAGACGAACAGCAGGCAGCCCTGTATGACCGGATAGTCGCGGGCAAAAATACTGTCGACCATCAGCCGTCCGAGGCCGGGAATGGTGAACACCGTCTCGATGACGGCGATGCCGCCAAGGAGATTGCCGAGGATGAGGCCGATCATCGTCCATGTGGGGCCGAAGGCGTTCTTGAAGGCGTGCCGCCAGAGCACGGCGCTTTCCGAAAGACCCTTGGCGCGGGCGTGGGTGATGTAGTCCAGCCGCAGCACTTCCAGCGTGGAGGCGCGCGCCATGCGGATCAGAACGCCCATTTCGTGGATGACGAGCGTCATGACAGGCAGGACGAGATAAAGCATGCCGCCAACGAGATTGTCGCTGATCGATACATATCCCAGCACCGGCAGCCAGCCGAGCTTCAACCCAAAGAACAGCAGAAGCAGAAGGCCCAGCCAGAATGTCGGGATGGAGAGGAGCAGCGTTGCCGTTCCCACCAGCGCAAGATCGGTCAGGCTGTTCTGTTTCCAGGCGGCGATCACGCCTGCCGGAACAGCAATCAGGCTTGCGAGAAGCACAGCGACCACGACGATCTCGGCGCTGACGAGAAAGCGCGAGACGACCAGCGGCAACACCGCTTCGTCGTTGACGATGGAGCGGCCGAAATCGCCCTGCACCACATTGCCGGCCCAGATGACGAATTGTTGCGGCATGGACTTGTCGAGGCCGAGTTCGGTCCTCATGGCTTCGATCTGTTCCGGTTGCGCCATGTCGCCCAGCATCAGGGCAGCCGGATCGCCCGGAATGAAGCGGATGAGCGCAAAGACCGTGATCGACACGAATGCGATCGTCGGCAGCGCCATCAAAAGACGGCTCAGTATGAATCTTATCATCGGTTCCCCACGATTGATGGCGGGGAATGACATCCCGCCTCTATCGGTTTCGTTGCTTGTGACTATGACGGATTGAGAAATATCACGCAATATTATGCGTAAATGTCATATGTCTATGCAGAATGGCGGCGCGTTTCATCCTGATAAGGACAATGAGATTTTCCGCCCAAAATCCCGTTTTCAGTCGATTTTTTGCGAAAGCTGGATTTCCCGCTTCAGGGCATCGCTCAGTGCCTGCGCCGCGATGGACAAGGGCGCACCGGAAGCGCGGGCTAGACCGAATTCCTGTGTGGCTTGCGGGACGAATGGTCGGGCGACAACGGGAAGGTGGCGGTAGAGGTTAGCATAAAAACTGCTGATGATCGTTACCCCCAACCCGTGCGCCACATAGGCGCAGGCGGAACTATTGGTATGGGTCTCGATCTTCACCATCGGCTTGACGCCGGCCTTCTTGAATACCTGATCGAGCGCCATACGGTTCGGCCGCTGCCGGCCGATCAGGACGAGCGGAACATTGCGCAGATCCTTGACGGTGATTTCGGTGAGTTCAGCCAGCGGATGATCCTCCCGGACCACGCAGACGCTTTTGCCGGTCGCGACACGTTCGACATCGATGCCCGGCCCAATCTCACCTTCCATCCGCAGGAAACCGAGATCGATCACCCGCTCACCCACCAGTTTGTTGATGGCGGTAGTCGTCTCGAAGAAGGTTTCGATACGCACGCCGGGAAAATCCCGGACATAATCGATCAGCATGGCGGGCGCGAAATTTTCCCACATGCTGCTCGGCAGGCCGATGCGAACGATTTCCGGGCCGGCAGCACCATTGCGCAGATCTTCGGCGTGGCCGGACATGCGATCAACGGCGAGCAGCACGTTTTCGGCATCACGGGCAAGAAGTGCGGCCTCCGGCGTCGGAATGAGCCGCCCCTTGTCACGGGCAAACAGCGTCAGCGACAGATCCGATTCGAGCTGCGCCAGAAGCCGGCTGACACCGGACTGGCTGAGACCCATAGCCTTGGCCGTGGCAATGGTCGAGCCGGTGGAAAGAAGCGTGCGCAGGACTTCGAGCTGCTTGATGTTCATGAGGCCAGCACCAATGGATGAAAAACGAGCCGGTATCGGTTCAAACCTTTTGCCGCCGATAGTGCCTCATGTCACCGGTTTTTTATTCCACGTTCGATAGCCGCCTACAATTTCACATCATAGACCCTGTCATGGGTGGCCGCGTGCCTCACCCCGATGATGTCACCGGCTAAAAGGCCGCTATTCCTCGCGGAAGGCGCGGCTGATCTGGTCGGTGAGTGGTTTGGCGATATAGGACAGCGCCGTTCTTTCGCTGGTCTGGATGAAGGCCTCTGCGGGCATGCCCGGCACCAGCGGCGCATTTTTCAGCTTTTCCCGCTCCGTAACCGGTACGGAAATCCGCGCCAGATAATAGGAAAGACCGGTGCGCTGATCGGTGGTGATATCTGCCGCGATACGGCTTACATGGCCTTCCAGTTCCGGCGTGACGCGCTGATTGAAGGCGGTCATGCGCAGCATGGCCTTTTGCCCCACTTGCAGCTGGTCGATATCCTTCGGCACGATCTGCACCTCCAGCGCCAGTTCGTCTCCGTCAGGCACGATCAGCATGATCGGATCGGCGGGCGTCACTACGCCGCCGACCGTATGCACGGCCATTTCATGCACCATGCCCGATTGCGGCGCGACGATATCGATGCGCTTCAACTCATCTTCGGCGGCGACCTTGCGTTCGACGAATTCACCCATCTGCGCCTGTATCTCACGCAATTCCCGGCCGACCTCGGTGCGCAATTCCTGATCGATCTGCAGGATTTGCAGCTTCGTTTCGGTGATGCGCCCCGCCGTCTGCGCCTGATAGGCAATTTTTTCGCCGCGCTCGCCGCCGAAGGTCGCGGCCTGTGTCTGCAAGCTGTTCAGCCGCTGCACGGAGACGACACCCTGTTCACGCAGCGATTTCTGCGACGTGATTTCCGCTTCCAGCACCGCAAGGCCGTTATTGTAAGCGACTTCCTGCGCCTTCAGCCCTTCGATTTCATGCTCGAACTGGGTAATGCGTTCGGCAAGCTGCGCCTTGCGGCCCTCACGATAGGATTTGCGAAATTCAAACAGTTTCGCTTCGCTGCGCATGGCGGAGGCGACATCGGGATCGTCACTTCGCGCTATCAGAGCCTGCGGAAAGAGGAGTTCCGCAAGGTCGTCGCGCTCCGCTTCCAGCCTTGCCATGCGCGCGCCAAGCTCATCCAGACGCTTGGTGACGATGGCGAGATTGGCGCGGGTCTGGGTCGCGTCAAGACGCATGACCACCTCACCTGCCGTCACCCTGTCGCCCTCATTCACCAGGATTTCGCCGACGACACCACCTTTTGGATGCTGCACCTTCTTCGTATAGGAATCCACCACCAGATGACCGGAGGCAACCACCGCGCCGGCAAGATTGGTCGTCGCGGCCCAGCCGCCGACACCGGCGAGCAACGCGACGCCTGCGGCAAGGCTGGCAAGAAGATGTTTGCGGATGGAGCGGGAGACATGGGTTCGCTGGTCAATGTTTGACATCGGCATCTCCTTCCTGGCTCTGCTCATCCTGAACATCGTCCACCAGCGCGGGTTTGGGTTGAGCATTGGCAACGACACGCAGCGGCGAGACGGTCTGGGCGGATGCGGTAAATCCCTTGACCGCCTGCGCCTGCGGAGCGCGCAGCACCTTCGACAGCACCTCGTCGCGTGGACCGAAAGCCTTCATTCGCCCCTCTTCCATCATCAGTATGAAATCGACGGCGCCGATCGCACTCGGCCGGTGGGCGACGACGACGACAATGCCGCCCCGCGCCTTGACCGATGTAATCGCCTTGACCACGGCGGCCTCGCCTTCGGCATCGAGATTGGCGTTCGGCTCATCCAGCACCACGATAAAGGGATCGCCGTAGAGCGCGCGGGCGAGACCGATACGCTGGCGCTGTCCGGCCGAAAGTGCAGAACCCGCCTCGCCGATATTACTGTCATAACCTTTTTCAAAGCGCAGGATCAGTTCATGTGCTCCGGCCGCCCTGGCCGCTGCGATGATGGCCTCTGGATCGGGATTATCCTCGAAGCGGGAAATATTCTCGCCGATCGTGCCATCGAACAGCTCCACCCCTTGCGGCAGATAACCGATATGACGGCCGAGCGTTTCGCGATCCCACTGATCGAAGCTCGCGCCATCAAGCCGCACCTTGCCGGCAGCGGGCATCCAGGCGCCGGTGAGAATGCGCGCGAGCGTGGATTTACCGGAGCCGGAAGGGCCGATGACACCGAGCGCGTTTCCGGCGGTTACGACAAAACCAAGCCCGGTGACGGTAAGCTTTCTTTCTCCCGGCGGAACGATGGTGACATTCTCGACCCGCAGCTCCTTTTCAGGCTTTGGCAGGGCCATGGCAGCGGCACTGGCCGGCATCTGCGCAAAAAGCTCTCTCAGCCGCGCCCAGCTCTGCCGGGCGGCGACGAAAGACTTCCAGTTGGAAATGGCAAGATCGACGGGCGCCAGTGCCCGGCCCATCATGATCGAACTCGCGATCATCACACCACCCGAGGCTTCCTGCCTGATGACCAGCCAGGCGCCCACCGCCAGAATGGCCGATTGCAGCACGACCCGCAGCGATTTCGCGAGATTGCCGAGACCACCGGCCACATCACCCGCCTTGCGGTTGGCGGCGAGATAGGCCTCGTTGGAATTCTGCCAGCGTTTGCCGAGCCGGCGGCCCAGCCCCATGGCCTGCACGACCTCGGCATTGCGGCGCGAGGCTTCCAGCTGCCGGTTGCGGGCCATGTTTTCCACCATGGTGTCGCGGATCGGTTTCTGGGAAAAAATGTTCGTGAGGATCGTGAGCGATACCAGCAGCACGGCGCCGGCGAGTGCGGTCACGCCAATCCAGACATGAAAGAGAAAACATATGCCGAGATAAAGCGGCATCCACGGCAGATCGAAAAAGGCGGTCGGCCCTGTGCCGGAGAGGAAACCGCGCACATTGTCGAGATCGCGCAGCGGCTGCAGGCCATCGCCCGGCATGCGGTTGACGAGCGGCAGGCGTACCACCGCGTCATGCACCCTGCCGGAATAACGCATGTCGAAATCTTCGCCGATGCGGATCAGAACACGCGCGCGGATGATATCAAGCAGGCACTGGAAGCCATAAAGTCCAAGTGCAAAGAGCGCGAGCCCGACCAGTGTCGGCAGGCTGCCGCTGGCCAGCACCCGGTCATAGACCTGCAGCATGAAGAGCGGCGACGTCAGCGCCAATATGTTGACCACGCCACTGACGAGGGCGACGCCGAGAAATGTGCTTTTAAGGGGCGAAACAACCGCCGCAGTGAGGGACTGCGGCGGCGTCTGCTGGTGGTTTTGAAAGCCCACAGCCTGTTTTTCCTTTACGCGGCAAGCGCCAATGCGCTGGCGAAAATGAAGTCCGATGCGTCGAGTACATTTGCATCGACGCCATTCAGCGTGATGGAGACGGACGTGTCTGTTGCGGAAAGGATAACGGCATTTCCGTTATCATTATACCACAACAAATCGTCCACCGAAGTTGCGCCCCAGGCGGAGACATCAAGCGTATCCGTGCCGTCCTGATACCCGTAGGTTCCGGTCGGGCCAGCCTGCACGACATCATTGCCGCCGGAGAACACGAAGGTGTCCGCGCCGGCAAAGCCAGTCAGGGTGTTGGAGGCAGCCGTATCCTCGATCACCGTGCCGGTGGCCGCGAAGTAATCATAGAAGCCGGCCAGCGAACCGAAACGGGCAAGCTGGTAGACGGCGAGATCGAGAAGATCGCGGGCACCGGCCAGCGAGTAGGCGCTATCAGGGTCGATCAGCAGTTCCTGCTGGCTGACCGCGATGCCGTTGGTGGACTGGCTGTAGCCGGTGCCCAGAACGATGCTGTCGACCGAACCCGTCAGGTTGCCCTGGGAGTACTGCAGAGCGCCGCTCATGACGATGCCCTTGCCGCCGGAGCTGCCATCGCCCCACGCCTCATAGGTCGTGTTCGGATCGATGGTGGTGGTGGCGAGAGAGCTGGTCTGAGCGTCGTAGAACGCACCATAGGTCGAACCGAAACCGCTCGTCCAACCGTTGAGGTAACCGATCAGATTGGAGGAAGACTGCGTCAGTTGAATTGTGGTAGCCATAGGTGTACTCCTTTGCTGGCCAATAGAGGTACCTTCGTCCTGTAGCGAAGGCGTTTTATCTCCGGGGCGGGCTGCAACCCAGCCCGGAGAATTCTTCCACGTCTCAGAACTTCACGTTCATCGTCGCGATAAAAGTGCGGCCCGGCGCCGTGTAGGAGCTTGCCGCCGGGATATATTTGCGGTCCGTAAGGTTGTTGACGGCGAAACGAAGCGTGGCCTTGTCGTTGAAAGCGTAGGAACCGTAGAGGTCCACCGTCGTATAGGGATCGGTCACCTCACGCAGATTGCCCTCCGTATCCAGCGTGCGCGACTGGGTTGGCGTAACGTGGTTGAGCCTTGCACCCAGCGAGAATTTTTCATCGAAGAAACGCATGCCGCCATCGAGCGTCAGCTTCATCTTGGGCGCGACATCGCCCGGCCAGGCAACGATTTCACCTGATGTGGTGGCCGCGCTGTTGGAGAAAACCTGTGTCTTTTCAGGCCATTCCGTTTTCAAAATCGTTGCCGAGCCGCCGATCCAGAAACTGCGGGCATCGTAATTGCCCTCGAATTCCAGCCCGCGCATATAGGTCGTGCCATCCAGATTGACGAAGCTGGTATAGGTACGGTCGAGGACCTGATCCGTGACGAGATACCCAAGAGCGATATAGTCCTTCACCTCCCGGCGGAAGGCGGCCATTTTGATGCGCAGGGAATCGTCGTCCAGCAGCACGCCGTCGAAACTCATATTCGCACCGATTTCATAGGTCGTCGCTTTTTCGGCGCGCAGAGCCTGGTTCGGAGCGTATTCATATCCGGCGCTATCACCCGGACGCGCACCGGCAAAAAATGCCTCGAGAATGGTCGGCGGGCGCAGGCTCTGGGAATAGCTCACATAGGGGCGGAACCAATCGACGGGTTTCAGTTCGATGGTGGCCGAGGGCAACCAGGCGCTGTAGGTGCGATCGATATCGACAGTGTGCTCGGGGTATTCGGTGACCGGTATCGGATCACTGGTTGTTCCGGTTCCGGGCATGCAACCTGCCGAGGCGTTTGGCCAGGCACGCGCGAGATAAAGCGCGTAACGTGTCGCCCAGCTGGGATTTGCCGGAAGAAAAACCTGATTGAAATAGTTCAGGGGCGTATAGTGATTACGCACGGGATCGCACGCGACAGACGTGTCAATGAGGTAGCTGCGGGTGCTGTAATAGGTGGCCGACCCTTTGAGGCGCGACCAATCATAACGCACACCACCGCTGAGCGTGATCCAATCCGCCGGCTCCAATTGCCCGTTTAGAAACAGGCTGGCGACGTCACGCCGTCCGGCAGGGCTGAAAGCCGTGTAGCTGCTGGCATAGGAGGGATTCTGTGCGATTGTGGCACTCGTCGCAACGGATGTCGCGATGTCCCGGAAGGCTTCAGCTCCGTAATTCAAGCTGAGCGCGCCCGCCGCCGTATCAAAGCGACTGGTATTTTCCAGGCTGCCACCGAAGCTGCGCAGGCCCATGTCAAGGTTCGTTTCGGCCGCGTATCTCGTGCGCGCCGCCCGCAATTCATGCGTCATATTATCGTTCAGCCACAGCGACGACTTGAAGTCGATAAGCTCGCTCTCCGGGTCCCAGTCCAGCTTCGCAACGACACTGTCATTGCGCACGCTTTCCCGGTCGATGGCAGTGGAAGCGCCCTGAACGAAATCATTCTCCTGATGCATCCACGAAAGCGAGGCCTTTACATCGCCAAAATCGCCTTCACTCTTGAAAAACGTCGACCACCCATCACGGCCCAAGAGGTCTTTCATCGTCAGCGCGGTGTTCCGCGCCTCGCCTTTTGTCCCGATCTTGTATTCATCCATGATCGTGCGGCTATAACCGGCGACAAAGGAAAGGGGACCATCCGGCTCGCGAACGGCACCGAGAACCGAGCCCTGAAAATCATAACCATTGGTGCCGCGGGAAACATTCACTTCCCCACCCTTGTTTTCACCTGCGGCAATCAGATCATCGGCGCTGACGGTGCGGAATTCCACCTTGCCGCCCAGCGAGCCAGCGTTGCCTGAGCGCGCATTGGTTATTTTCTCGATTTCGACGGCACGGATAAAGGCGACATCGACATAACTCTGACCGGCGCTTGCGGTATAGCTGGCGGTGCCACCGAACGCCGCACCACGCTGTGCGTTCTGTCGCGCGCCGTCGATGGAGACGACCACGCGGCCGCTTTCCTGCAAGCCGCGCACATTGGGTGAAACGGTGGGGAAGCTGCCATTGCCCTCGCCGGCATAAACCCCGGAGACCCGGTTGAAAACATCGCGCGTGTTGCGCACGCCGGCCGACTGGATCGCTTCGCGACTGACCACGCTGACGCTGGCGGGCGTTTCATAAACCCAGTCTGGCGTTCCCTGATAACCGGAGCCGGCGAGGGCGTTGCGTCCGGTCTTGCCGGTTACGGTGATGGTTTCGAGAACGGTCGTACCCGCCGCCCCGGAAAGATCGACAGTGGATTCCCCTGTGCCGATGATCACCGTTCTGCCATTTCCGGCGATGCGGAAGTTGATACCCGTGCCGGCCAGAAGTCGCGACAGGGCCTCTCGCACCGTCAAACTGCCGGTGACGGCATTAGTGCGCACATTGCCGGCCGTCGGCGTGGCAAGCGTGACCTGAAGGCCGGATTGCCGGCCGAAAGCGCCAACGACTGATGACAACGACTGGGCGGGAATATTGAATGGACGCGTCGCCCCCTGCTCACCGCCCGGCTGCCTGGAATTGGCGGCATCCGCTCCGGTCTGGGCAAGAACGGGGGGCGCGAATGAAATGGCTACCGCTGTTGTCGCCAGCAACGTGGCCCTGCGGGTCTGCCCTGCCGCTTTTTTCCCTGAACCGGTCCTGCATATCTGGAGGCGCATAATGCTTCTGTCTTCCTGTCTTTCGCTCCGGAAATATCTTGACCGGATTACTCAACAAAAAGACGATTGCCGCGTCGATTTTTTTCAGGGTTTCGGAAGAAATTTTATAAATTACTGAAAATAAATAATATTTTCTGCTTCTGCCCCTTTCAGAAGCGGGTAATGATGCGGGCTGAACCGCCGATCGCATGCACCTTGCCCCTATAAGGTTCCACGAGGGCTTCCAGCGCCCGGTCCGGGTCGCGCAGATCGTAAAATCCCGTCACCTTCTGCTCGGCCAGCCGCTTGTCGGCCATGGTCAGCCATGCGGGGTGATAACGCTGGATCTGCTCCACCACCGAGCCTATCGTCGCATCGACCACATAGAGTTCGCCCTTGCGCCAGCCGCCAATATCTTCGACCGGGACATTCTCTTTGCGGATCGCGCCGGCGGCGTCGACGACCAGCATCTCGCCCGGCACAAGCCGCGTTGGCGGCGCGTTGCGGAAGGAAGCTTCCACGGAACCATGGGCAAGTGCGACCTGCGTCACGCCATCCGTCAAGTCGACGTCAAATGCGGTCCCCAGCACCTGAACGGTCACGTTCTTCGCCTCCACGACAAAGGGACGGGCTTTATCCGGCACGACATCGAAGAAGGCTTCCCCCTTCAACACTTTCACGGTGCGACGGCCATCCCTGAAATCCGTGGAAAGAGCGCTTGCCGCGGCAAGCTCTACCTTGCTGCCGTCCTCGAGGGTGATGGTACGGCTTTCGGCCGTGCCGGTCTGATAATCCGCTTCAATGCGAACAGAAAATGTCGGAATGAACAGCACCGCGAGACAGAGCGATGCCGCCGCCACGGCGATACCCGCGTAATGCCTGACGGACCAGCGCCGTCGCGTTGGATTTATCGCCGCCTTGCCCGGCAGATGCGCAGCGTCTTCCCAGAGGCTCTTGAATTCCGGTTCGACCAGGCCGAGGTTCCGCCAGGTCTTGCATGTCCGTTCCCAGGCGAGGCGGTTTCCCGGCGATGCCGCCAGCCATCGCTCGAATTCCGCCTTCAATCGCGGTTCCGTCGCGCCCCCCTGCAGCCGCAGCAGCCAGTCGGCCGCCTCTTCCGCCTTCCCGGTCGGCAATTCAATCTTCTTATCGGGATCAACAGTCATTGAACCGGGCCAGTTCCTTTACGAGGCAGACGGGAAGCGTCATTTTTCTCAATTGCTATAAAGACGTTTGACGACGGGATTTTTTTCACAAGGCAGGACAATAAGGCTATTTTACTTCATTTCTCTGGTAATCGCGACAATGCTGCCCTTTATCAGCCGGTGGGCACTGGCCACCGAAATGCCGAGATGACGCGCGATCTCCTCCATGTTGTAACCACCGAATCTGTGCATTTCCAATGCCACCCGTGCCTGAACCGGCAGGCCGGCCAAAATAGTCTGCATCTGCCGAACTTCATCACAAAAAAGCGCATGTTCCTCCGGCGTGCCATTGTCCTGCGGCATGCCCCAGAAAGGTGTATCGTCCGGCCGTTCCCGAAGGTCCTGCCGACTGCGACGGCGATTGTCGAGCGCAAGGTTGCGAACGATGCGGAAGAGATAGGATTTGAGATTGGTAGGATTGCCGGAGGCTTCCGGAACAAATTTCAGGAAGGCCTCCTGAACCACGTCCTCCGCATCCGCACGCGACCCCAGAATAAGGGTGGCGTATTTGATCAGGTCGACCCTATGCGCGACGTAAGCGTTATAACGCTTGTCATCTTCCCGTATGCCCATGTCTCAACCGAGAGAAATTCGAGGGATCAACGAAACCCGCCGGGGCCTGAATGGCCGCGCAGTTTTGCCGTCCGTAGCTCTAGCATCCAAAAGCCGCATCGAACAGATATTTCATGATAATTATTATCAAGAATTATGCCGTTAGCGGTCTATGTTTGACGACTTGCGGCCGACGAGAACCCGGCTACAGATGCGGCCGGGTCTTGCTCTCTCAGATAGCCCCGTCGACGATCACCATCGGCCTGCCCTGCGAACATGGCTCGATGCGTGCATCGATGCGATAGATATCGCGCAGCATGGCAGGCGTAATCACCGCTTCGGTATTGCCGCTCACCACCATTTCGCCACGCGCAATCACCATCGTGTTTTCGCAATAACGGAGCGCATGGTTGAGGTCATGCAGGGCGATCAGCACGATCATGCCGGTTTTCTGCGCAAGATCAGAGACGAACCCCAGAACCTCGATCTGCCGATGAAGATCGAGTGCGGAGGTCGGCTCGTCCATCAGCAGCACTTCCGGCTTGCGGGCGAGCGCCTGCGCCAGCGACACAAGCTGTCGCTGGCCACCGGACAGTTCGCCGAGGCCGCGAAAGGCGAGGTCGTGAATTTTCAGCGCCTTGAGAATGGCGTCGATCTCGAACAACTCATCATCATGGACGCGCCAGCCGCCGCCCTGCTTGGCCGAAAGAAGCACGGATTCATATACCGTCAGCACGGCGTTGGCGCCGGTATCCTGCGGCATGTAGCAGATGGCGCGGTTGCCGCGTGCCGTGTCGGACAGTTCAACCAGGCCGGGGCCGGAAATGAGGCTGGCGATGCGCTTGAAAAGCGTCGATTTGCCGGCAGCGTTGGGACCGATCACGGCAGTAACGCTGCCGCTTTCGAGCGTATCGATGCCGACCTTGGAGAGGACTGTGGTGCGGCCGTAGGCAGCCCCGACATCCTTCAGTGCGAGCATTACCATGCGCGTCTCCTGTTGCCGAAAATAAGCGCGAAGAAGAAAGGCACGCCAACAAGCGCCGTGATGACGCCAATCGGCAGGATCGCACCGGGAATGAGGATCTTGCTGATGACCGATGTTGCCGACAGAAGAAGCGCGCCGCAGATGATCGAGCCCGGCAGGAAGAAGCGCTGATCTTCACCCACCACCATGCGGGCGATGTGCGGCCCGACCAGCCCGACAAAGCCGATGGTGCCAACGAAAGAAACCGGAATGGCGGCGAGGAGGCTGACCGTCAGCATGGTCGTCAACCGCAGCCGGCGCACATTGATGCCCATGCTGGCCGCCTTGTCGTCGCCAAGCCTGAGTGCCGTCAGTGCCCAGGCTTGGCGCATGAACAGCGGTACGGTGACGACGAGAATGGCGGCGGTGATATAGACCTTGTCCCAGGTCGCCTTGGTCAGGCTGCCCATGGTCCAGAAAACGACGGCGGCGAGCGCCTGTTCGGAAGCCAGATATTCGAGCAGCGACAGCGCCGCATTGAAGGTGAAGACCAGCGCGATGCCGAGCAGGACGATGGTCTCCACCGTCACGCCGCGCATGGTGGAGGCGAAATGGATGAAGAGGGCTGCGACCATGGCCATGATGAAGGCATTGATCGGCACCATGTAATGCACGGCACCCGGAAAGATCGCCACCCCGCCGACAAGCGCCAGCGCCGCGCCGAAGCTTGCAGCGGCTGAAATGCCGAGCGTGAAGGGGCTGGCGAGCGGGTTGGACAGGATGGTCTGCATCTGCGCGCCCGCAACCGAAAGCGAGGCACCGACGGTAACCGCCATCAGCGCGATCGGCATGCGGATATCCCAGATCACCACCCGCAGCTGGTTTCCGACGGCCGCCGGATCGGCAATGGTCGCCAGAACTTCCGATAGCGTATAACGCGCCGGGCCGAGTGCCATGTCTGCTGCCATGCTGAAACACAGGGCGAGGAAAAGCCCGACGAGGATGAGGATCCTGCGCGCGGCAAGGGCACGATATTGATCGCGCCCGCTGACGCCATCGGCGCTTTCATTCAGCGAAGTCATTGGTTCAAACCTTTTTCGAGCGAGGCGAAATAGCCCGGCTTATAGGTGATGGGGAGGAATTTCCGGTGGAATTCCTCAAAATTCTTTCCCGGATCGAGATCGGCGAAGAGATCGGGATGGAACCACTTGGCAAATTGCTGGATCGGGAAGAACTCGTAAGGCGCGCCGTAGAACTGGTGCCAGACGGCATGGACATTGCCTTGCTTGACGGCATTCAGTTCCGGAAACGGCGTGCGCTTCATCAGATTGGCAAGCCTTACGCGGGAAAGCGCCATATCGGCGCCGCGTCCGACGGGAACGAACTGGTTGATATCGGATTCCGCCGCCCAGTTGGAGCCGGTGACGATGACATGATCAGGATCGGCAATCACCAGCTGCTCGGGATTGAGATCGCCGAAGGTCGTCTTGATGATGCCGTCGGCAATATTGTGGCCGCCGGCGAGATCGACCATCGCACCGAAATTGACCGGACCGAAGGTGCGGCAGCAATTGTCTTCGCCGGAAATGCCGGGTGCACGCTCTATGAAAACCTTCAGACGCTTCAGGTCCTTGACGCCGGCAAGGCGGTCGGTCACGCGGGCGATTTCAGCGCGGCGATAGGCGATGAATTCCCTGGCGCGCTCTTCGGCGCCGAAGAGTTTGCCGAGGATTTCGATGGAAGCTTCGCTGTTCTTTTCGGGATCAATGCGGAAATCGAGATAGATGACCTTGATACCGGCAGCCGCGGCCTTGTCTTCGAAACCGCTTTCCTTCGCGGATTTTTCCGCTTCCAGATTGAGGGTAATCACATCAGGCGACAGGGTGATGGCCGTTTCCAGGCTGAAATCACCCTGCGGCACATAACCGAAACGCGGCAGTTTTTCGATCTGAGGGAAACGCTCGACATAGGCGGCGTAGCTGTCCGGATCCTTCTTGAGGAGATCGTCACGCCAGCCGACGATGGTATCGAAGGTCTGATCGCCCTTGAGCGCCGCGATGACATGCACCTGACGGGCCTCACCAACGATGACGCGCTTGGCCGGCAGGTCCAGCTCGACCTTGCGCCCGGTGACATCGGTAATCTCTCCGGCCTGCGCCGTCATGGCGAGAAGGGAGAAGGCCAGCACCGCAAGATGCCTGAGAGCGTTGAGCCGCATGAGAAATCCTCACTGAGTTCCTAAACAAAACGATGAAGCCGCAGGACTGCGGCTTCATCCATCGATCGGACGGCGCTCCCCTTCACCGTCCCTGTCTTATTTCGCGTCCTTCAGCGACACGAAGTAGCCGGGCTTGTAGTCAAGCGGCAGGAAGCGGGCATGCAATTCCCTAAAGGTCGCCTCGGGATCGAGATCCTTAAAGAGGTCCGGATGCAGCCACTTGGCGATTTCCTGAATGGCCACGAACTGATACGGGTTGTTATAGAACTGGTGCCAGATGGCGTGGACATTGCCGTCCTTGACCGCCTGCACGCCGGTGAAAGCCGGACGCTTGGTCAGGTTTTCAAGCTTGCGATGGGCTTCCTTCAGATCTGCGCCATAACCGACACCGACCCAGTTGCCGCCGGGAACATAACCGTTCCAGTTGCCACCCGTGATGATGATCTGTTCCGGGTTGGAGGCGATGATCTGTTCCGGATTGACGTTGCCGAAAGTGCCGGGAATGATGTCCTTGGCCATGTTGATGCCGCCGGCGAGCTCGACCATCTTGCCGAAATTCTCGTTGCCGAAGGACATGCAGCAATCGTCGGAATAACCGCCGGCGCGCTCCATGAACACGACAGGCTTCTTCGGATTGGCCTTTTCGAGCGTATCGGTGACCTTGGCGATGGAGTCGGCGCGGAACTTGATGAAGTCTTCGGCGATCTTTTCCTTGCCCGTCAGCTGGCCCATCAGGCGCATGCTCGGCTCGGTATTTTCCATCGGCTTTTCGCGGAAGTCGACATAAACAAGCGGAATGCCGACCTTGGCGAGTTTTTCGATATAGCCCGCTTCTTCGGTTGCCGTCTTGGCGTCGATGTTCATCAGGATCACGTCGGGCTTCAGCGCAACCGCCTGCTCGATGTCGAATGTGCCGTCCTTCATACCGCCGAAAGTCGGCAGCTTGGCGACCTCAGGATATTTCGCGAGATAGGCCGCATAGGTTTCCGGATCGGCTTTCGCCAGGTCATCGCGCCAGCCAACAACGTGCTGGAAAGGGTTTTCCTTGTCGAGCGCCGCCAGGAAATAGATCTGACGGCCTTCACCGAGGATCACATGCGAAACGGGCACATTGACTTCGACATCGCGGCCGGTCACATCCTTGACGGTGACTTTTTCGGCAAATGCCGGCCATGCGGCGGATACGAGAAGGCCAAGGGCAAGTGCCGCGGATTTGGCTGAGATGCGCATCGGATATTGCTCTCCAGTGTTGACTGGCGCGGCTGTATTATTTTCTGACTGTACTAGTCAACATTTATGTTTTAGAGCCATTCTTAACTGACCGGTACATGAGCTGAAGACCGATGATCGACACTATCCAGTATGGCAAAAACGACAGCCTGAGAGACGAGATAAAGGCCTATTGGTCCGGCCGCGCCGCGACTTTCGACCTTTCACCCGGGCACGAAATTTTCTCCGAGGACGAGCGCGCGGCCTGGCACGCGCTTATCCTGAAACATCTGGGTCGCGGTGAGGGACGCAAGGCGCTCGATCTCGCCAGCGGAACCGGCGTCATCTCGCACCTGATGGACGATCTCGGCTTTCAGGTCACCGGCATGGACTGGTCCGAGACGATGCTGGGGCTTGCCCGGGAAAAGGCGAAAAGCCGTGGGCGCAACATCCGCTTTTTTGTCGGCGACGCCGAAAATACGATGGAGCCGGACGAAAGCGCCGACGTCATCATCACCCGCCATCTGGTCTGGACGCTGGTGGACCCGCAGGCAAGCTTTGCCGAATGGTTCCGCGTTCTGAAACCCGGCGGGCAACTGCTGATCGTCGATGGCGATTTCGTCAATACCGGCTGGCGCGAAAAGCTGGTCAAGAAACTGGCCGCCGGCCTGGAGAGCATCGGCCTCGTCAAACCGGACCAGCCGCACAAGCCGGCAGACCCGGAAAACACCTTCAACAGCATCCTCTCACGGGTCCATTTTTCGAAGGGTGCGAGGGCCGGCGATGTCGCGACGATGTTGCGTGGGGCCGGTTTCGAGCCTGTCTCGATCGATCAGGAACTTCAGGCCATTCACCGCGCCCAGGCGAAAAACTTCAGCCTGCTGAAGGGCATCCTGCGCGGGCTGCAGCACCGTTATGCGGTCTGTGCGGTGAAGCCGGATGTTTCTGGTAAGGGCTGAGGAAAGCCGCAGTCCCCTTCACTATCCGCATACACGACGTCATCCTCGGGCCTGTCCCGAGGATCCAATCACGTATCGCAAAATCAACGCGTTGCAGATGCTCGGGACAGGCCCGAGCATGACGGAAGCACCCTCCCAGACAATCCAGACCGCCACTCAAGACTTCCGCAGAATACTCATTTTTCCGCCCGCTCGAAAAGATCATCAAGCCGGGTCTTGGCCCGGCCGGGCACATCGACTTCCCTGTAGCTTTGCGACAGCGCCGCCTCGCCCACCTTGATCAGCATGACCATGCCCATGCCGTAATGCGGCGAGCATTTGATGCCGTAAAAGCCCGGTTTTTCAAACCCGGTCTCGAACTCGTCATTGATCCGGCTTTTGAACCCTTCGGCACCTTCGGGAATCATGCCGTCGATGGTCGCGGCATTGTGGCTCTTGTGGGTTGGCACGAAGCGCACGCGGTCACCGGGGGCGATTTCCAGGAAATCGGGCTCGAACACCATCGGGCCTTTTTCGCCCCGGTTCAGCATCTTCACCTCGAAGGTCTCGGCGGAAGCAAGAAGGGGAAATCCTGTGGCCACCACGGCAATTGCGGCAGCGGCGCAAAACCGTCTGCCCTTTGCAGCAGCGTCTGCGAGCGTCGTGAATGTCATCATCGTGCCAGTACTTTCCTTGCTGGATCAACCCGTCCATGGGCTGGCAGAAAACGAATATGGGAAAAACCACCCTCGTCCGTGGTGACAACACATTCCACCCCGAAGACGTCGGCGATCCTTGCCGCCGTCAAAACTTCGCGCGGCGGCCCGATAGCGATCATCTCTCCCCGATGCATGATGGCGACGCGGTCGCAGAACATGGCGGCATGATTGAGATCATGCAGCGCCGCCACGACCGTCAACCCCTGCCGGCGCACCAGATCGAGCAGGCCGATCTGGTGGCCGATATCGAGGTGATTGGTTGGTTCGTCCAGCAGCAGAATGTGCGGCTCCTGCGCCAAGGCTCGGGCAATATGCAGGCGCTGCCGTTCACCACCGGAAAGGTGGTGCCAGCTGCGCTCCGCCTTGTCGGCCATGTCGACATTGGCAAGTGCTGCATCAACGATAGCGCTGTCATTCTCCGACCAGCCGGAAAGCGGGCCGAGATAGGGCGTGCGCCCAAGCTCCACCGCCTGTCGTGCGGTAATTCGCTCGGTGGTTTCGGCCTGCTGCTCCACGAAGGCCAGCCGGCGGGCGAGTTCGCGCCGCCCCAATGAGCCAAGCCGTTCCTCGCCAAGCGTAACGTGGCCCCTGCGCGGTTTGCGGATGCCAGCCAGCATGGACAGAAGCGTGCTCTTGCCGGACCCGTTCGGGCCAATGATGCCGAGAAACTCCCCGGAACCGACATCGAGCGAGACGCCACGGACGATATCGATATTGCCGGCATGGAAATGCAGGCCGTGGGCGGATAATTTCATGACCGCCCTCTCTTCTGCCCCAGAATGAATGCGAAGGCGGGCGCGCCGACCAGCGCGGTAATGACACCGATCGGCAGCACCTGGCCCGGAATGACGATGCGCGAGAGAATATCCGCGATGATCATGAATACCGCGCCCGTCAGCGCCGTCACCGGCAGCAATATGCCATGGCGGACACCAACGAAGATGCGTGAGGCATGCGGAATGACGAGCCCTACAAAACCGATGGAACCGACCAGCGACACCATCGCGGCCGTCATGATTGCGGAAACAGAGATCAGCACCGCATAGACCCAGCGCACCGGAATGCCGAGCGAGGCTGCCGCCTGACCGCCAAAGGCGAAGGCATCGAGCGCACGGGCATACCAGAGGCAGACCGCAAGGCCGGCAAGGCTGATTGGCAGCGCCAGCCAGACATCCGGCCAGCGCACGCCGGAAAGATTGCCGAGCAGCCAGAACATGATGCCGCGCGCCTGTTCGGCATTGGCGGATTTGGTGACGATGAAAGAGGTCATGGCGTTGAACAGCTGCGAACCGGCAACGCCCGCCAGAATGATGGCGCTGTTGCCATGCCCCGCCCGCACGGCCAGAAGGCTGACCAGCGAAAAAGCGACGAAAGCGCCGATGAGAGCGCCGGCCGGCATCGTCAGAAACCCTGCGCCGAAACCCAGAAGAGCCACGGCGACGGCACCGGTGGAGGCGCCGGCGGAGATGCCGAGAATATAGGGATCGGCAAGCGGGTTGCGCAAAAGCGATTGCAGCACCGCCCCGGCGAGCGCCAGCGACGCCCCGCAGCAGGCGGCAACAACGGCGCGGCTGAGGCGGTAGCTCCAGACGATGCCCTCATCCAGCGGCTCAAGCGGATAACCCGCGTGGAAAACGCGGTTGGCGATGGTTTTCGCCACGACATCGAAAGGAATGGCGGTCTCGCCGATGGCCGCCCCGGCCATCAGCGCGACAAGCAGCAGGGCGAGCGCGGCAAAAACTAGCCCCGCCCTGCCAAGTTGGGTGGAGAAACGGTTCACTTGGCGAGGCCAGCGGCCGAAATCGCCTCGGCCAGCGTTTCAATACCTTCGATGGTGCGAATGGTCGGGTTCATCGCCTGCGCATCCATGTCGAACACATGGCCTTGCCTGACGGCGGGCATAAGGCTAGCGACGGGATCGGATTCCAGGAACTTGCGCTTGACGGCGATATCGTCAGCCGGGAAGCGGCGGCGATCCATCTTGCCAGCCACGATCACGGTCGGATTGGCCTTGGCGATGGTTTCCCAGCCAACGGTCGGCCATTCCTCATCGCTTTCGATGACATTCTTCAGCCCCAGCGCGGACATGATGTAACCGGGAGCGCCGTTGCGGCCGGCGACATAGGGGTCGATATCGAGTTCGGCGCTGGAGAACCAGAAGACGGCCGAAAGCTTGCCATTCGCAGAGGCGATCTTGGCGCGGGCGGCTTCCTCGCGCTTCTTCAGGTCGGCAACGACTTCTTCACCGCGATCCTGAACGTTGAAGATTTTGGCGAGGTCGCGAATTTCCTGATAGATCAGCTCCATGGTGAAGCCGGTGTTGCGCACGCCATCACCGCCGCCGGAATTGTCCTTGCCGACGCAATCGGCAGGCGAGGTATAGACGGGAATACCGAGTTCGGCGAATTGCGCCGGCGTACCCACAACACCCTCGGGGCCGATCTGCCACTGGAACTGCGTCGTGACGAGGTCCGGTCTCTTGCCGACCACGGCCTCGAAGCTCGGATCGTTGTCAGCCAGCCGTTCGACCTTGGCATTGGCCTCCTCATAACCTTTCAGAACCGGACCGATCCACAGCGCCGTGCCGACGACCTTGTCGGCAACGCCCAGCAGGTAAAGAACCTCGGTCGTACTCTGGCCGACGGAAACGGTACGGGCGGGAGTCTGCTTGAAGGTGATCTCCTGGCCGCAGCTGTTGATCGTCAGGGGATAGGTGGTTTCGGCGGCATTGGCACCGACAACGGGCAAAGCCGAAAGCACAGCGGCGAGAATGCCGGCATGGACCGGCAGGCGTCTAGAATGAAACATGTGTTCTCCAGTCGACGATAAATCTTATTCCAGAGCAGCAGGCGTCAAAGCGCGCAGCAACAGCGGGACGTCTTGTACGGAGAACGGTAATAGGACGCAAACGAAATGTTATGAAATAACATTACAATCTCCTCCTCCGGGCTTCCCCGCCCGTAACGATGGTTTCTATTTTGACGGCAGGTCTCCTGGCTCACGAATTTGCGTCACTCATCTGCCTTCCCGCATTCCGAAAAATACAGTGGCATGACGCCTTCAAGCGTCACTGGGATGAACGACAATCCGCTTACAGTTGCGGGGGCAGCCACGGCATTGGACGAAAAAGATCGCCCGCACCATGTTCCCTATTAATCCCTTCGCCTTTCGGCTGCAGGAACCGTCGCTTTCTCACATAAGGGGCAAGAGGCGGGGCGTCAATTGCGATCGTGTCGCAGCTCAGCACGAAATCAGCACAGGGAAGGACCCGCCAGCGCGAAAATTCTCGCCGTGCCGGACCCCGTGGGCTGCGGCTCGTCTTTCGACATGGTCGTCAGCGTTTCGATCACCACCAGGCCGGATTGCGCGAGAAAATCGGAAAAGGAGCCGCTGTCACGCACGGCATCGAGACGGACAAGCTGTTCTTCCAGATCGGAAAAATGCCGCCTGACGAGCGCGACCGCATCCATTTCCTCTGCGGCAACGACCGGACCGATGATGTGGCCTCGCCCCGCCGCCCGGCGCAAGGCAAAGGCGACAAGCCGGCCGGCCTCGAACAGGCCGTAACCCGTCTTTTCCCTGAGAAGGCGCAACAGGACGCCATGGCGTGAAACGCCGAAAGCAGCCCGGTCCATGTCGGCCACATCGGCAAGATGGTTTTCGGACAGCGGCTCAATTTTCTGTTTTCTGCCAGTGGGCGGCACCTCTGCCGGACATTGCGCCTTTCCCCGAAAGAGATGCACTTTTTCCGTCTCTCCAGCAAAGCCCAGCCCGGCAAACAACCGCCTCGACTCATCCGTGGCGTTGAGCCGGAGCGATATGGCAGGGAACTTCGCCAGAAGCCGCTTCACCAGCCATGGCGCCACGCCCTGCCCCTGCAGGCGCGGGGAAACGATGACCATGCCGAGCGTCGCGAAACCCTCATCATAGGGAAACAGCATCGCGGTTGCGACGACGCGATCAATCTCATCAAGTGCCGCGAGGCCGACGCCGCACTGCCGCAGAAAACACCATTCATTCGCGTGATATCGCCACCCCACCGCCATGGAAAGCGCGTGCAGATGATCGGCCTCGACATCGGCGATATCCACGGTTCGCAACTCGAAACTATCGACTTTGAGCAGCTCCATAGCAAACGGCTCTCATTTCCTCCGGCGCGGAACCTTGATCCCGGCAGCCCAGCCCACGACATCCGAAGATAACCAGCCTTGCCAGCACGAATTTTCCGAAAGCACTGGAAGGACACAACAATCTACCGAAATCACCCGCATTTCAGCAGATAAACGCCATCAGCCACTTTAAGCTTTCGGCGTTGAAACGACGGGGGCAGCCATGAACGCAATCGAAATTCTGGAGCGTCTTGTCGGCTTTCCATCGGTCGTCGGAACCGCCAATGGCGATATCGCCGGATGGATCGCCGATTATCTGGAAAGCCATGGCGCGAAAGTATCGCTGCTTGCCGGCCCCGAAGGCGACCGCGCCAATCTCTTCGCGAGCTTCGGCCCGACTGATGTCGCCGGATACATCCTCTCCGGCCATATGGACGTGGTGCCCGCCGGTGAGCCCGAATGGTCCTCCGATCCCTTCACGCTGAGAACCGAAGGCGAGCGTCTTTACGGGCGTGGCACCACCGATATGAAGGGTTTTCTCGCCACTGTTCTCGCCGCAGCGCCGGCATTTTCGCGCATGGCGCTGAAGCGGCCCGTGCATATCGCCTTTTCCTATGACGAGGAGTCCGGTTGCCGCGGCGTCCCGCACATGATCGCCCGATTGCCGGAACTATGCGCGAAGCCGGCGGGCGCGATCATCGGCGAGCCGAGCAATCTGCTTGCCGTGCGCGCCCACAAAGGCAAGGCCGCCGCGCGCATCACCATTCGTGGCCGCTCCGGCCATTCATCGCGGCCCGATCAGGGCGTCAACGCCATCCACCTGATGACCGGCATCATGGCAAAGGCGGTCGCGACAGCGCAGGCGCTGACGCAGGGGCCCTTCGAAACGACCTTCGAGCCGCCCTACTCCTCCCTGCAGATCGGCACGGTGAGGGGCGGACAGGCGCTCAACATCATTCCCGACCATTGCGCCATCGAGTTGGAAGCGCGCGCGATTGCCGGCGTTTCGCCACTCGCGCTACTTCAGCCGGTGCGAGATGGCGTGGAAACGCTCGCCGCTGAGGGCATCGATATTGAATGGACACCGATGAGCGACTATCCGGCATTGTCCCTGGCGGGCGATGCGCCGCTCGCAAAGCTTCTGGAAGAGTTGACCGGCGCTCCCTGCATTCCCGCCGTCAGCTACGGCACGGAGGCCGGGCTTTTCCAGGCGGCCGGCGTCGGCGCCATCATCTGCGGCCCGGGCGATATCGGCCGCGCTCACAAGCCGGATGAATATATCACCACCGGCGAACTGTCGGCCTGCCAGTCCATGCTGGAAACACTGGCAAACCGCTGCACGGTTTGAACCTTCGGAACACGGATTTCAAATGACGTTTTTTTTCAATTCCGACGCCAAGCGCGGCGAGATTTTCCGCCAGGCCCTGGCCCGCGACCTGCCGGACCTGCCCTTTTCGATGGATGCCGCGAGCGTCGATCCCGACGCGGTTCGATACCTCATCAGCTGGACGGTGCCCGAGGATATAGGCCGCTACCGCAATCTCGAAATCCTGTTCTCGATCGGCGCCGGCGTAGACCAGTTTCACATCGACGCAGTCCCTCCCCATGTGAAGGTCGTGCGCATGGTGGATGAGGGCATCATCCGCATGATGCAGGAATATGTCAGCCTCGGCGTGCTGGCGCTTCACCGCAATTTGCCCGCCTATTTGGGCCAACAGCGTCAAGGCCTGTGGAAGGCCCTGCCCCAGCGCCAGGCGGAAGAATGCCGGGTGGGCGTTCTCGGCCTCGGCATGCTGGGCGTTGCGGCGCTAGAGCGGCTGAAACCCTTCGGATTTCCGCTGTCCGGCTGGAGCCGCTCACCGCGCGAGATCGATGGCGTGACCTGCCATCATGGCGAGTCAGGATTGGCCACGATCCTCTCGACAAGCGATATTCTCGTCTGCCTGCTGCCGCTGACGGAGGAGACCACGGGTCTTTTGAACAGCGAACGTCTCGCAATGCTTCCCGAGGGCGCGGGGCTGGTCCACGCCGGACGCGGCAGGCAGCTCGATCACGATGCCCTCCTCGACGCGCTGGATAGCGGCAGGCTTTCCGGCGCGGTGCTCGACGTCACCGAGCCCGAACCGCTGCCGAAAGACCATCGTTTCTGGACACATCCGAAAATTCTCCTGACGCCGCATATCGCCAGCGTCACCCAGCCGCATTCGGCAGCGCGCACCGTTGTCGAGAACATCAAACGATACCAGTCCGGTCTCGATCCGCTCGGCCTCGTTGATCGCAATCGCGGATATTAACCCACCCCGTTCCAGGAAAGGACCCCCATGTCGCTTCTCAAGACCATCGATACCAATCCCACCTTCGAGCCCAAGAAAACCAAGACCATGCCGGAACGCCTCGTCGAAGGTGACCCCTCCTACAAGACCTGGGCGCTGGATGAGGCCCGTGACGGTACTGTGAAAACAGGCATCTTTGAAGCAACGCCCGGCGCAAACCGGTCTATCAAGGGTGAGACCTTCGAGTTCTGCCACATCGTTTCAGGCGTGATCGAAATCACCCCCGAAGGCGGCGAAACGGTTCGTTACACAGCGGGCGATAGCTTCGTCATGAAGCCGGGTTTCGTCGGTGTGTGGAAGACCATCGAGACCGTGCGCAAGATCTATGTCACCGTGAACGGATGAGCTGATATCCCCCATTTCGGCATCGCCCGTGAAGGTTCGTGCCGGGAAATGCCGGCGGACACACGCACCGAAGATTGCGCTGTCCGCCGGCGGCAAAACAGGATTTTCGTTCACCGCTCCCGCCGCAGTCGGTCGATGCTGCTTGGCATCAGGGACTAGGTTTGAGGCATATCCACAGAGGGCTTCCCATGACGCTCAGCTTCGATCCAGACAGCCTGTCTTTGCCGATCGGCCATTTCATCGGCGGCCGGTTGATCCCGGCTCAAAACGGCATCGACATGCATCGCCCGTCAGATGGCATCGAATATGCCGGCTGCCCCAGGGCGGATGCAGCACTGGTCGATGAAGCGGTGCAGACCGCCAAGGCCGCGTTGAAGACCAGCAACTGGGGCGGCGTGCGCCCGCGCGAGCGCACGAAGGTCCTGCAGCGCTGGGCCGACCTTATCGAGCAGGAGGCCGAGACGCTGGCGAAAATCGAGGCGCTGTCTTCCACACGGCCGGTGGGCCAGCTGATTGCCGGCGACATCGCCGTGACCGCCGAGCAGATTCGCTTCTTTGCCGAATTCGCCGACAAGGAAGGCGGCGATCTCGTGCCGACCGACGATGCGAGCCTTGGCATGATCATGACCGAACCCTATGGCGTGGTCGGCGCGATTACACCGTGGAATTTCCCCGTCTCCATGGCCGGCTGGAAACTCGGCCCGGCGCTCGCGGCCGGCAATGCCGTGGTGCTGAAACCATCGGAAATGACGCCTTTTTCCAGCATTTTCATGGCTGAGCTGGCCATCAAGGCCGGGCTGCCCGCCGGCCTCATCAACATCGTGCTGGGCGACGGACCCGTGACGGGCAACGCCATTACCGGGCATCCCGAAATTTCCAAGGTCAGCTTCACCGGCTCTACCGCCGCGGGTGCTGCCATCATGGCCAATGTCGCCCGCACCGGCATCAAGCCCATGACGCTGGAACTCGGCGGCAAAAGCCCGCAGCTGGTCTTTGCCGATGCCGATATCGAAAAGGCGGCAGCCGCAATCGCCGGCAATATTCTTTCCAATGCGGGACAGGCCTGTGTCGCCGGCTCGCGCATCATCGTTGAGGAAAGTGCGGCCGACGCCCTTTCCGCCGCGATCATCGCCCGCATGAAGACGGTAAAGCCCGGCCCGACCTGGGACGAGGCAACCCAATATTCACCGATCATCTCCGAAGTGCAGCGCCAGCGTATTGACGGCATCGTGCAGGCAGCCGTCGCCCATGGCGGTGAATGCCTGACGGGCGGCGCGATCATGGACGGTCCCGGCTATTTCTACCAGCCAACGCTGATCGCCAATGTCGATCAGACCTCACCCGCCGTCACCGAGGAAATCTTCGGGCCGGTGCTGACGCTGCAGACCTTCCGCACGGAAGAAGAGGCTCTGGCGCTTTCCGACCATCCGACCTACGGTCTGGCGGCCGGCCTTTTCAGCCGGGACGTCTCGCGTGTCCTGCGCCTGTCGCGCGCGATCCAGGCCGGAACGATCTGGGTCAACCGTTACGGGCGTTCGCGCGATCACATCTTGCCGACCGGCGGTTACAAGCGCTCCGGCATCGGCAAGGACCTCGGACGGGAGGCCTATCTCGCCAACCGCAAGAGCAAAAGCGTCCTCATCGGACTGTAACAGGGGAATTCTCTTGAAAACGCATCGCATCGCACTCATTCCCGGGGACGGCATCGGCCAAAGCGTGACGGACGCGGCGTGGCAGGTTCTCAATGCCGTCGCCAAAACCTCCGGTTTTGCGTTTGAAGGAACAGAATTCCCCTGGTCCTGCGCCTTCTACAAGGAAACCGGGGCGATGATGCCGAAGGACGGCATCGAAACGCTGCGCGGCTTCGACGCCATCATGCTCGGCGCGGTCGGCTGGCCGGCGGAAGTGCCTGACTCGGTGTCGCTGCACGGTCTGCTGCTGCCGATCCGCAAGGCTTTCGTGCAATATGCCAATATCCGCCCGCACCGGCTGCTGCCCGGCGTGCAAGGGCCCTTGAAAGCCGATGGCTTCGATATTCTCTGCATTCGCGAAAATACGGAAGGTGAATATTCCGGCGCCGGTGGCCGCGTGCATCAGGGCACGGAGGACGAGGTGGCCGTCGAAACATCGATCTTCACGCGCAAGGGCGTGGAGCGGATTTTGCGCTTCGGTTTCGAGCAAGCGCAAAAGCGCCGCGGCAAGCTCGCCTCCATCACCAAGTCGAACGCCCAGAAATATTCGATGGTGTTCTGGGACGAGGTAACCCACAGGCTCGCGGCGGAATATCCTGACGTCGAGGTTTCGAGCTACCATATCGACGCCATGGCGGCGCGCATGGTGATGGCGCCGGAAAGCCTTGATGTCGTGGTCGCCTCCAACCTCTTCGGCGATATTCTGACCGATCTCGGCGCTGCCATTCAGGGCGGCCTTGGCTTTGCCGCCTCCGCCAACATCAATCCCGACCGCAGCGCGCCCTCGATGTTCGAGCCGGTGCACGGTTCGGCCCCCGACATTGCCCATCTCGGCATCGCCAACCCCATCGCCACCATCTGGTCCGGCGCGATGATGCTCGATCATCTCGGCGAAAAGGATGCAGCCGCAAAGATCATGGCGGCACTGGAAACGGCGACCGGCCGGGGCATCGGGACCGTGCCGGGCAAGGATAAGACGGAAACCATCACCGCCGCGGTTCTCGCGGCACTCGCCTGATTTCGGAGAATTATGATGCAGGGCTTGAAGGACAAAGAACTCTTTCGCCAGACGGGTTTGATCGGCGGCGCATGGAAAGCGGCGGCATCGGGCAAGGTGGTGGATGTCATCGATCCGGCAACGCAGGCGGTGATCGGCACCGTGCCTGACATGGGCGGCACGGAAACCCGCGCGGCAATCGAGGCCGCCAATGCCGCCTTCGGCCCATGGAAGAAAAAGACCCACGCCGAGCGCGCCGCCCTTTTGGAAAAATGGTTCGCGCTGATGATCGAGCATATCGACGATCTCGGCCTGCTTCTGACCCTCGAACAGGGCAAACCACTGGACGAAGCCAAGGGCGAAATCCGCTATGGCGCATCTTTCGTCAAATGGTTTGCGGAAGAGGCCCGACGTATCGGCGGTGGCACCATCCCCTCACCGACGTTGGACCGGCGCATCGTGGTGCTGAAGGAACCTGTCGGCGTCTGCGGTATCATCACACCATGGAATTTCCCGAATGCGATGATCACCCGCAAGGTCGCGCCGGCACTCGCCACCGGCTGCACGGTCGTCATCAAACCTTCGGAATTCACGCCCTATTCGGCGCTGGCGCTTGGTGTGCTCGCAGAAAGGGCGGGCATTCCCGCAGGCGTCATCAACATCGTCACCGGCATGCCGACTGAAATCGGCAACGAAATCATGGCCAACGAGACGGTGCGGAAAATTTCCTTCACCGGTTCCACCCGCGTCGGCTCGCTTCTGATGCGCGGCGCGGCCGACAGCGTCAAACGGCTGTCGCTGGAACTTGGCGGCAATGCGCCTTTCATCGTTTTTGACGATGCCGATCTCGATCTCGCGGTCGAAGGTGCGCTCGTTTCAAAATTCCGCAATGGCGGCCAGACCTGCGTCTGCGCCAACCGAATTCTCGTACAATCGAGCGTTTATGACGCCTTTGCGAAAAAACTGGCGGATCGCGTCGACGCCCTGCGCGTCGGACCCGGAACGGAAGCGGGCGTCTCTATCGGCCCGATGATCAACGAACCGGCCATCGCGAAAATCCACGCCCATATTGACGACGCCGTTGCCAAGGGTGCAACGATCATCACCAGGCCGCGCAACCTGCCGGAAGGCCCGCAATATACAGCGCCCGTGGTGCTGACGGGCGCGACGACGGCAATGCAGCTGGCAACCGAAGAGACCTTCGGACCAGTCGCGCCGCTCTTCCGCTTCGAGACGGAGGACGAGGCGCTCGCCATCGCCAATGGCACGCCCTTCGGCCTTGCCGCCTATTTCTACACCGAGAGCCTCAAGCGCGCCTGGCGCGTAGGTGAAGCGCTGGAATTCGGCATGGTCGGCCTCAACACCGGCGCGATCTCCACCGAGGTCGCCCCCTTCGGCGGCGTCAAGCAATCCGGCCTCGGCCGCGAGGGCGCACAGGTCGGTATCGAGGAATATCTGGAGACCAAGGCATTTCATATCGGCGGGCTTGCCTGAAGCCCCCGTTTCTTTCTCCCCGCCTAAAGGGCCGCTTTGCGGCCCTTCTTTTTTACATCAAAAAGCGGCCCTGAGGCCGCAGTACGATTGATGCAAAGTCCGAAAATCTCCCCTCGCTCGTCATGCTCGGGCCTGTCCCGAGCATCTGCAACGGTTTGATTTTACGAGACGTGATTGGATCCTCGGGACAAGCCCGAGGATGACGTCGAATCTGGGTGAGGCTTCGTCTTCGTCAGAGGTCCGAGTGACGTAAGGCGGACGCGGTCTACTGAATCTTATCCAGCATCTTGTAATAATAGCCCACCAGTGGCAGGAACCAGGGCTTGCCGAAATGGCCCGGCACTGCCGGCCAGTCCAGCCCCTTCAGAGGGTTGGTATCCGGCCGTCCCATAATGGCGTCGGCCAGGATCATGCCGAGATGGGTGGAAAGCTGCGCGCCATGGCCGGAATAGCCCATGGCGTACCATACGCCATCATGGAAACCGGCGCGTGGATAACGGTCCTTGGTCATATCAACCAGACCACCCCAGCAATAATCGATCGGCACATGCGAAAGCTGCGGGAAGATGCGATGCAGGCTTTCCGTCAGGATCGCGCCGCTCTTGGCGTCGGAACGCTGGTCCGATGTCGCGGAAAAACGGGCGCGGCCGCCGAAGATCAGGCGATTATCCGGCGCCAGACGGAAATAATTGCCTATGTTCATGGAGTTGACGTAGGTGCGGTTGCCCGGAACCGAAGCCCGGACCTCGGCATCCGTCAGCGGCCGGGTGGCGATGATGAAACTGCCGACGGCGATGATGCGGCGGCGGAAGTAACCGAAACCGGAAGGCGTATAGGCGCCGGTCGCGACCAGAACATTGTCGGCTGTGACCTTGCCGCGCGGGGTTTCCAGCTCATGGAGCTTGCCGTTCTGGATATGCTTCGTCACGGCGGCATTTTCGAATATCACCGCGCCATGCCGGCTGGCGGCTTCGGCAAGGCCCGCGACATAACGGCCCATATGCATCATGGCGCTCTTCTTCGAAAGCATCGCGCCGTAAAAGGGCGAGCCGATTTCCGCCTTCAGATCCGCAACGGACAAAAGCGCGGTATCGGGATCGACCTCGGCATGAAGTGCCTCGAAATTTTTCGCCAGCCCTTCGAAATGCTGCGGCTTGGAAGCAAGCTTCAGCTTGCCTGAGCGGCGGAAGTTACAATCGATCCCTTCTTCGGCAATCAATGCCTCCAGCGTATCGATTGAATCATCCAGCGCCTTATAGAGGGCGATGGCGCGTTCCTTGCCAAGTTCCGCCTTGGCGGAAAGATAGGAATGGGCAAGCCCGTTGTTGAGGTGCCCGCCATTGCGGCCGGAAGCACCCCAGCCGACCCGCTGCCCTTCGAGGACAACCACGCGCGCGCCAGCTTTCGCGAGCTGGCGCGCCGCACCGAGACCGGTGAAACCGCCGCCGATGACGGCCACGTCATAGTGGCCTTCCACAGGTCCCTCCGCCGCTCCCGAAAACAGGGGAGCGGTGTCGTGCCAGTAGGAGACGAGTTTCATGGTCATGATCCTTTCCTTACAGTCCGACGACACCTGCAAGACCGGAAATATCTGATATTTCCACATAACCATAATAGGGGTTTGCGGGCTCGTGGCCGCGATTGACCCAGACCTTGTTCTTGATGCCGAGATCATGGGCCGACATCAGGTCATAGCGGAAGGAGGAGGAAACATGCAGCATGTCCTCCGGCCCGCAGCCCAGCATGTCGAACATATATTCGAACGCCTGGAAGCGCGGCTTGTAGGCCTGCGCCTGTTCGGCGGTATAAACAGCGTGGAAGGGCGCGCCGAGCTTTTCGACATTCGACATGATCTGTGAATTCATCGCGTTGGACAGGATGACGAGGGGAATTTCCTTCGCCACCTTGGCAAGACCGGCCGGAACGTCGGCATGCGGACCCCAGGTCGGCACACGCTCATATACGAAGGTGGCATCCTCGTCCTTGAAGGCAACGCCGTTGCGCTTGCAGCTACGCGACAGGGAATTGTAGACCACCTCGGCATAGGGTTGCCAGGCGCCCATGATCTCGTCCAGACGGTAGGCCGCGAAATTTTTGATGAACTGCTGCATCTGCGCTTCGTCCAGGCGATCGCCATAGAGATCGCGGGCGGCCTCGGCCATCTGGAAATTGATCAGCGTGCCGTAGCAATCAAAGGAGATGTATTTCGGGCGGAAGATGGTCATGTCGTCGTCATCCTTGCTTGGGGATCGGCCGTGCCGGAATAAACTGATCATAGAAAGCCTTTGGCCGGTCGGCGCACCGCAATTGCCATTCGCGGAAGCAGATTGTTGCGTATGCAGCCGCCAGTTTGGCAGAGAGTTGCGTTCGGGCAAACCGAAAGCCATCACCCGCCCCAGATTTACCGACTGGCGCAGACAGGATGCGGCATAAGATGCGGCGGCGGATAATAGCAACAGCGAAACATATCGAACCTTCCCATTTGTCGGGACAATCTTCTTCCGGCATCAGTCTATCAATGAATAACGAGACCAAACGGAGTTCCAGCATGCAGGTGAACCTCATCGATATCCAGGCGTTTCAACCTGACCATCTCGACGCAGCCGTTGAATTATCCCGCCAGGCTGGGTGGCCGCACCGGAAGGACGACTGGGCGCTGGCCCTTTCCATCAGCAAGGGTTTCGTCGCGCTCGATAACGGGCGCGTCGTCGGGACAGCCATGGCGAGCCTTCTCGGCGACAGTTGCGCCACGGTGAATATGGTGATCGTCGATGAGGCCATGCGAGGCCGCGGCGTTGGTCGTCAGCTGATGCAGGCGGCGATGGCAGCAGCAGAAAATCGCGAATGCCGCTTGACGGCGACAGCCGACGGCCTGCCACTCTACGAAAAAATGGGCTTTGTCGCCTGCGGCCAGGTGCTTCAATATCAGGGCGTTCCACTCGCTACCGACAGGCCGGCAGGCGTTGCATGGGCAGATAAGATTGAGCCAGCGGAACTTGCGGTGCTTGATGCCCAGGCCTTTGGCGCAGATCGAGGCAATCTATTTGCGGTGCTTGCAGAACGAGCCCGTTTCGCACTCGTGCAGGAGCAGGGCGTCATTAAGGGTTTTGCCGCCCTGCGTACCTTCGGACGTGGTGAAGTCATCGGCCCGATCGTTGCGGAAGATGTTGAAATCGCAAAAGATTTGATTTCTTTCATAGTGTCCGAACGAGCCGGTGAATTCCTGCGCGTGGACACTACAGTGGATGCAGGCCTCGCACCCTGGCTTGCCGAACACGGCCTTGCCCATGTTGGCGGCGGCATCGCCATGCGCCGACCGAAAGCCGACATCGTAGCCGACAAAAAATTCAAGACATTCGCATTGACCAGCCAGGCACTCGGCTGAATCGGGAGAGACCCATGTTAAGCAATTCACTGATCGAACTGGACCGCGCCCATCTGGTGCACCCCGTCTCCTCCTTCCGCGGCCATGAAAAACTCGGCGTGCGGGTGTTGAAATCGGCAAGCGGCGCCACCGTCACCGATATGACAGGCCATCAGCTGATCGACGGTTTTGCCGGCCTCTGGTGCGTTAATGCCGGTTACGGGCACGAGAGCATCGTCGAAGCGGCGGCAAAGCAGATGCGTGAATTGCCCTATGCCACCGCCTATTTCGACATTGGCAGCGAACCGGCGATCCGGCTGGCCTCGGAACTTGCCGACCGTGCGCCGGGTGATCTCAACCATGTCTATTTCACGCTTGGCGGTTCGGATGCCGTGGACAGCACCATCAGGTTCATCCGGTATTACTGGCATGCGAAAGGTCAGCCCCAGCGCGACCAGTTCATTTCCATCGAACAGGGGTATCACGGCTCCACCACCGCCGGCTCGGGCCTCACTGCGCTGCCCGCATTCCATGCGGGTTTCGGCGTGCCCTATGACTGGCAGCACAAAATTCCGTCGCATTATGCCTATCGCAATCCGGCAGGCAGCGATCCAGCCGCGATCATCGCATCCTCCCTGCAAATTCTGAAGGACAAGATCGAGGCCATCGGCCCGGACCGGGTCGCCGCCTTTTATGCTGAGCCCATTCAGGGCTCGGGCGGTGTTCTGGTGCCGCCGCCCGGCTGGATCAAGGCCATGCGCGAGCTTTGCCGTTCCTATGGCATTCTCTTTGTCGCCGATGAAGTCATCACCGGCTTTGGCCGCACGGGACCGCTGTTTGCCTGTGCCGACGAGGACATCGTGCCTGATTTCATCACGGCCGCAAAAGGCCTCACGTCGGGCTATGTGCCGATGGGCGCCGTCTTCATGGCCGACCATGTTTATGATACAATAGCAGACTTCGCGGGCGAGGCGGCCATCGGGCACGGATATACTTATTCCGCCCACCCCGTCAGCGCCGCCGTCGGTCTGGAAGTGCTGAAACTCTATGAAGGCGGACTGCTGGAAAATGGCCGCCGCGCCGGCCAAAGGCTGATGGCTGGCCTTGAAGGATTGAGAAGCCACCCGCTGGTTGGCGATGTGCGCGGCCGGGGCATGCTTGCCGCCGTCGAACTCGTGACCGACAAGGACAAGAAGACGCCCTTGCCGGCCGCGGCAGCCCCCGCGCGAAAAGTTTTCGACCGCGCTTGGGAAAACGGCCTCATCGTGCGCGCCTTCGCGAATGGCATCCTCGGCTATGCGCCGCCGCTCTGCTGCACCGATAGCGAAATCGATGCAATCGTCGAGCGGACGCTGAAGACGCTCGATCAGACACTTGAAGACCCCGCAGTGCGGGCAGCGATGGCCTGAGAGGAAAAGCGGGCGGCGTTGCGGCACCCTCTCGAAATGTCGCAACGCACCGCATATTCGCAATATTCTGCCGAACAGCCGATCCATTTCGGCGTATCCAGCGTGCTGGAAGTGCCAAACTATCAATGCAAACGGCACTAAACGCCATAAAAAAGGGCGTAACCATAAATGGGAACGGGGCAAGGATCCCGTCCGGGAACAGAATAATCTGCCGCAGGCTCCCCAAGAGGCCAAGGCGGCGAAGCGGAGACCGACATTGCCCAAAAACCTGAGCGACTTCAAATATATGAGCTTCGACGTGGTGGGAACACTCATCGATTTCGAAGGCGGCTTGAAAGCGACGCTTGCCGAGATCGGCACGGAACACGGCGTGGAGGTCGATGGTGAAAAGGCGCTCGCGCTCTACCGCGCGGCCCGTTACTCCGATGCGACCGACCTGTTTCCAGCCGATCTCGTCCGTGTTTACCTGATCATCGCTCCTGAACTCGGCCTGCTGGCGGAACGCGCGCTTGGCGAGCGCCTGCGGGACGCGGCAAAAAGCTGGAAAGGCTTTGAAGACAGCCGCGCTGCCATGGCCGAACTTGCGAAGACGCACCGCCTCATCGCCATGACCAATGCCCAGCGCTGGGCCTTCGAATATTTCTCGAAAGAGCTCGGTAATCCCTTTCATGCCGCTTTTACCGCCGATGATACCGGCACGGAAAAACCCGACCCGGCCTTCTTCGAAAAGGTGTTTGCCTTCGTGGAAAGCGAGGGGGCATCGAAGGACGACATTCTGCATGTCGCGCAAAGCCAGTACCATGATATCGGCATTTCCCGGAAACTCGGGATGACCAATTGCTGGATCGAGCGCCGCCACGCCCAGAAGGGATATGGCGGCACGATCGAGCCGGAAAATTTCACCGAACCGGATTTCCACTTCACCTCAATGGCCGGCCTTGCCGCGGCCGTGAGGCAAACGGGCGGCTGAATCGCTCCTCCCATGGGGTGCCGCGAACTGGGATGCGGCATGCCGGACATTTCTGCTGACGCATTTCAACAAATCATACAAAAGGGGAAGACCATGAGTGACAGAATAACAAACTGGACCCGCTCCGACGATGCCGCCGTTGAACAGGCGATCCGCCGCGGTGCGACGCGGCGCGAGCTGCTTCACATGATGCTGGCGGGTGGCGTCGCCCTTTCCGCCGGCTCGGCCATTCTCGGCCGCGCCTCGAACGCCGTGGCGGCCACTCCCGTCTCCGGCGGCACGCTGAAGGCGGCCGGCTGGTCCTCTTCCACCGCCGATACGCTCGATCCCGCGAAAGCCTCGCTTTCCACGGACTATGTCCGTTGCTGCGCGCTTTATAACCGGCTGAGCTTCCTCGATGCTTCCGGCACGCCGCAGATGGAACTGGCCGAATCCATCGAATCCAAGGACGCCAAGACCTGGACGGTCAAGCTGCGTTCCGGCGTCACCTTCCATGATGGCAAGTCATTGACCGCCGACGACGTTGTTTATTCACTGAAGCGCCATCTCGATCCGGCCGTCGGCTCCAAGGTCGCCAAGATCGCAGCCCAGATGACCGGCTTCAAGGCGCTCGACAAGAGCACGGTCGAGATCACGCTGGCAAACGCGAATGCCGACCTGCCAGCCATTCTGGCCCTGCACCATTTCATGATCGTTGCCGACGGCGCGACCGATTTCTCCAAGGGCAACGGCACCGGCGCCTTCAAGCTCGAAAAATTCGAGCCCGGCGTCCGTTCGATCATGTCGAAAAACAGCAATTACTGGAAACAGAGCGGCCCGCACGTCGATAGTTTCGAGTTCTTCGCGATCGCCGAAGACAATGCCCGCGTCAACGCGCTGATTTCGGGCGATATCCATCTTGCGGCTGCGATCAATCCGCGTTCGCTGCGCCTGCTCGACAAGCAGGAGGGTATCGTTCTGTCCAAGGGAACGTCCGGCAACTATACCAACCTCAACATGCGGCTGGATCAGACGCCCGGTAACAATGCCGATTTCGTTGCCGGCATGAAGTCGATCGTCAATCGCGAGCAGATCGTTAAGGCGGCGCTGCGTGGCCTCGGCGAAGTCGGCAACGACCAGCCCGTGCCGCCCATGAGCCCCTACCACAATCCCGACCTGAAGCCGAAAGCCTTCGATCCGGACAAGGCGAAGTTTCACTTCGAAAAAGCGGGGCTCATCGGCCAGTCCATTCCGGTCATCACCTCGGATGCCGCAAACTCCGCCGTGGACATGGCGATGATCATCCAGGCATCGGCCGCGGAAATCGGCGTCAAGCTGGACGTGCAGCGCGTTCCTTCCGACGGTTACTGGAGCAATTACTGGCTGAAAGCGCCCATTCACTTCGGCAACATCAACCCGCGCCCGACCCCGGATATTCTGTTCTCGTTGCTTTACGCCTCCGACGCGCCATGGAACGAGAGCCAGTACAAGTCGCCGAAGTTCGACAAGATGATGCTCGAAGCACGCGGCATGCTGGACATGGAAAAGCGCAAGCAGATCTACTTCGAGATGGAAACGATGATTTCCGAAGAGGCTGGCACGATCATTCCCGCCTATATTACGAATGTCGATGCCATCAACGCCAAGCTGAAGGGCCTGGAAGCCAATCCGCTCGGCGGCATGATGGGTTACGCCTTTGCGGAATACGTCTGGCTAGAAGCCTGATAGACCATGGAGCCGGGCGCCGATGCGCCCGACAACCTTTCCGCCGGTTGCGGAAAGCCTCCATAGCCGGAGCGGGATGGCGAAAGTGCAAGCGGTTTTCGCCTGAAATCCCGCCCCGGCTCTATAATTTGGATCATGATGATTTCGGGTCGGCCCGGACCGAAATCATCATGACCCAGCCAGGTCGCAGGAGCATGTGAATGAACAGCCGTATATTGTCCCTTGTCGCCAGGCGGCTGGTCGTCATGTTGACGACGCTGCTGATCGTGTCGTTTATCGTCTTTTCCGCCACCAGCCTTTTGCCCGGCGACACGGCGACGATCCTTCTCGGCCAGTCGGCGACGCCGGAGGCCGTGGCCGGTCTGCGCACCGCCATGCATCTTGACGACCCCGCCCTTTTTCGTTTCGTTCGCTGGCTGTTTGGCCTGCTGCACGGCGAACTCGGCACCTCCTATGCCAACAACATGGCGATTGCCGATCTCATCGGTCCACGTTTCATCAACTCCATGAAGCTTGCCGGCATCACCACCATTATTGCCGTGCCCCTGGCGCTCACACTCGGCATCAGCTCCGCCATGCTGCGCGGAACGCTTTATGATCGGGTTGTCACCATCCTGACCATCGGCGTTATCTCTGTGCCGGAATTCATGATCGCGACGCTTGCCGTGCTACTTTTCGCCGTTTACCTGAAATGGCTTCCCGCTTTGTCGCTGGTCAGCGAGATTCATTCCGTCTTCGATGTACTGCGTGTTTACGCCATGCCGGTCATCACGCTCACCTTCGTCGTCTCGGCGCAGATGATCCGCATGAGCCGCGCCGCCGTGATCGAAACGCTCGATACGCCCTATGTCGAAATGGCGCTCTTGAAGGGCGCGCCGCGCATGCGCATCGTGCTGCGCCATGCGCTGCCCAATGCGCTCGGCCCCATCGTCAATGCCGTGGCGCTGTCGCTTTCTTATCTCGTCGGCGGCGTCATCATCGTCGAGACGATCTTCAATTATCCTGGCATCGCCAAGCTGATGGTCGATGGCGTCGCGACCCGCGACCTGCCGCTGATCCAGACCTGCGCGATGATCTTCTGCGTCGGTTATCTCCTCCTCATCACGACAGCTGACATCATCGCCATCATGTCCAATCCAAGGCTGCGCTGATGACCGATCATATCAAGACATATCAGGGGACTTCGCGTTTGGGTTACAAGATCAACGCAGTCGGCGTTTTGGGCTTTCTCGTCATTTTCTTCTGGGCGATGGTTGCGATTTTCGCACCCTATCTCATTCCGCATCCGGTGGGTGAAATCGTCGATTTCGATTATTTCGGGCCGATGACGTCAGATCTCTGGCTCGGTTCCGATTATCTCGGCCGTGACGTCTTCTCCCGCATTCTCATGGGTGCACGTTTCACGGTCGGCATTTCGCTGGCGGCCGTCACGGTCGCCTGCGTGTCCGGCGTCGTGCTCGGCATGTGCGCGGCCGTCATCGGCGGCTGGTTCGATGCCGCGCTCAGCCGGTTTCTTGATGCGGTGAATTCCATTCCAAGCAAGCTGTTCGGCCTCGTGGTCGTCGCCGCCGTCGGTTCGTCCATCCCGGTGCTGATCGTCACGCTCTCGGTCATCTATACGCCGGGCGCCTATCGTTTCGCCCGGGCGCTGGCGGTGAATGTCAACACCATGGATTTCGTCACCGTCGCCCGCGTGCGCGGCGAAAGCCTGCTCTACCTCATCGGCTCCGAAATCCTGCCGAACATCATCCGTCCCGTGCTTGCCGATCTCGGCGTGCGTTTCGTCTTCATCGTGCTGCTTTTGTCGGGCCTCTCCTTCCTCGGCCTCGGCCTGCAGCCGCCGAACGCGGACTGGGGCGCACTGGTGCGTGAAAATATCGGCGGCCTGCCTTTTGCAGCGCCCGCCGTGATCTTCCCTTCGCTGGCAATTGCCAGCCTGACGATCAGCGTCAATCTTCTGATCGACAATCTGCCGCAGAAAATCCGCGACAGGAGCGAAGCATGAAAAATCTCGTTGAAATCCGCGGACTGAAAGTTGAAGCGACCACCGACAGCGGCCGCCGCATCGATATCATCAAGGGTGTCGACATCGACATCGCCGATGGCGAGATCGTCGCGCTGATCGGGGAAAGCGGCTCCGGCAAGACAACGATCGCGCTGACGCTGATGGGCTATGCCCGCCCCGGCTGCCGTATTTCCGGTGGCAGCGTCAAGATTGCCGGTCGCGACATGGTGCAGCTTTCGGAAGCCGAGCGCGCCAAGGTGCGCGGCACGAAAGTGACCTATGTACCGCAAAGTGCGGCCGCCGCCTTCAACCCGGCGCAGAAGATCATCGATCAGGTCATCGAAGTCACGCGCATCCACCATCTGATGCCGCCGCAGGAAGCTCGCGCCCGGGCGGTGGAACTCTTCAAGGCTCTGTCGCTGCCCAACCCGGAGACCATCGGCGAGCGTTACCCGCATCAGGTCTCCGGCGGCCAGTTGCAGCGCCTCTCGGCCGCCATGGCGCTGATTGGCGACCCGAAGCTGGTGATCTTCGACGAACCGACCACCGCTCTTGATGTGACGACACAGATCGAGGTTCTGCGCGCCTTCAAATCAGCCATGCGCAAGGGCGGCATCGGTGGCGTTTACGTGTCGCACGATCTCGCCGTCGTCGCCCAGATCGCCGACCGGATCGTTGTGCTGAAAGGCGGCGAAGTGCAGGAAACCGGCACCACGAAGGATATTCTCGAAAATGCACAGCATCCCTACACCAAGGAATTGCTGACGGCGTTTCATGACAAGGTCCGCGCAGTCACCCCAGCCAAGCAGGAACGGGCAACACCGCTGCTGGATATTGAAAATCTGATCGCCGGTTATGGCACCAAAGGTGAAGACAATTTGCCGCTGGTGCGGGCGGTGGATTCCGTCAACCTCGCAGTCTATCCCGGCCGCAATCTCGGCATCATCGGCGAATCCGGTTGCGGAAAGTCAACACTTGCTCGGGCGATTGCCGGCATTCTGCCGGCGGCAAGCGGCCATGTCATCTTCGAAGGCCGTGAACTGGATGCCGATGCCCGGCGCCGGACCAGCGACCAGCTGCGCCGCATGCAGATCGTCTTCCAATATGCCGATACGGCGCTCAACCCGTCAAAACCCATCGAGGATATTCTAGGGCGGCCGCTGACCTTTTATCACGGCATGAAGGGCAAGGCTCGCGATGCACGGATCGACGAGCTTCTCGATATGGTGAAGCTGCCGCGTTCGGTGCGCCATCGCCACCCCTCCGGCCTTTCGGGTGGCCAGAAACAGCGTGTTAATTTCGCCCGGGCGCTCGCGGCCGAACCGTCGCTGATCATCTGCGATGAAATCACCTCGGCGCTCGATACCGTGGTCGCGTCCGCGATCATCGATCTTCTGGGGGAACTCCAGCGCGAGCTTGGCCTCTCCTATATCTTCATCAGCCACGATCTTTCTGTCGTGGAAACCATCTGCGACGAAATCGTCGTGATGTATGGCGGGCAGAAGGTGGAGCATCTGGAAACGGAAGCGATCAAATCGCCCACCCATCCCTATTCGAAACTGCTCTTCTCCTCGGTGCCGAAACTCGACCCGACATGGCTCGACAATCTTCAGCAGGACGCGGAACTGGTGCGGGCGTTTTCGAAAAGGTGAGAAACTCTCCTCCGTCATGCCGGCCTTGAGCCGGCATCCAGCTACGGCGCATCTGCGCCGTGAAAAGACTTTCCGCATTGGTTCTGCGACGCCTGAGACGCCTCATCCACTTCAAAGCGGAAACAGGCTGGTCAGCGGCATATGTGATTTGATGATCGGCGATTTTAGCACCACGAAGCTGAAATATTTATCGATGCCGACATCCATATCCGTCAGCCGCTCCATGATCGACTGATATTCGACGATGCCTGATGTGACGAATTTCAGCAGATAATCATAACCGCCGGAAACAAGGTGGCATTCCACCACCTGGTCGATCTTTTCGACGACGCCGAGGAAGCGGGCGAAATCGATCTGGCGATGGTTCTTGAGCGTGATCTCCGTGAAAACCGTCAGCGTCTGGCCGAGCTTGTTGATGTTGATCTGCGCCGAATAACCCTCGATATAACCTTCGGACTGCAGCTTCTTCACCCGCATCAGGCAGGGGCTGGGCGACAGGTTGACGAGCTCCGCCAGTTCAACATTGGTGATACGACCGTTTTTCTGCAATTCGTAGAGGATCTTGATGTCGATCCGGTCAAGTTTCATCATGTGCGGGACCCCTTTTTTGTTTTTTGTAAGCGCAGCATAAAATTCTGGCGCGTTGACGGAAATCTTATCACATGGGCGGGTCCTGTCGACGTGGGGATATTTTTTTGATGCAGCATAAAGAGTTGCAGAAGCGTCATCGAACAGCAGGAGATTCCGGCTGGAGGCTCAGTCTGGCAGCGTTTACATGCCGGCTGAGGTAAATTAGGACGAACACAAGGAGTCCGACCATGCCCGCCCCGCTGCAACAGATCACGACATCGCCGGAACTGCCAGAATCCGCGGACGCCGTCATTATAGGCGGCGGCATTGTCGGTGTCTTTGCGGCCTATTACCTCGCCCGGCGCGGCCTGAAAGTGGCACTGGTCGAAAAAGGCCTAATCGGCGCTGAGCAATCCAGCCGCAACTGGGGTTGGTGCCGCCAGCAGAACCGCGATGCCCGTGAGTTGCCGATCTCGACCCAGAGCCTTGCGCTCTGGGAACAATTCGCCACTGAGAGCGGTGAAGACACCGGTTTTCGCCGCTGCGGGCTGTTTTATCTCAGCGACAACGAGGCAGAGCTTGCCGGCTGGGCGCGCTGGCGCGACTTTGCCATCACGGCAGGCGTGACAACCCATATGCTGAGTGCGGACGAGGCCAGCGAACGCGGCCGCGCCACCGGAAAACGCTGGAAGGGCGGTGTCTTTTCACCGACCGACGGCACGGCAGATCCTTCCATGGCGGCACCCGCCGTCGCACGCGCCATCATCAAACTGGGTGGCACCGTGCATCAGAATTGCGCTGCCCGCGGTCTTGAGACGGAAGGCGGCCGCGTCAGCGCCGTCGTCACCGAAAAAGGCACCATCCGCACCAAAACCGCCATCATGTCCGGCGGGGCCTGGGCCTCCTCCTTCTGCCGTCAGCTCGGCATTCGTTTTCCGCAGGCTTCCGTTCGCTCTTCCATTCTGTCCGTCACGCCGGGCGCGGAAGGCCTGCCGGATGCGCTGCATACAAAAGCCGTTTCCATAACGCGCCGGAACAACGGCGGTTATACGCTTGCCATCAGCGGCCTCGGTCGCATCGACCCAACGGCGCAGCAGATGCGGTTTTCGCGCGAATTCGTTCCGATGTTCCTGAAGCGCTGGCGCAGCCTGCGACCGGGCGGGCTGGAGGGCGTTCGCGGCGGCCACGAGACGCTGAAGCACTGGCGCCTCGATGCGCCGACTCCGATGGAGCGGGTGCGCATTCTTGACCCAAAACCCAATGCCGCCGCCATCCAGGAAACCCACAAAAGGGCACTGGAACTTCTGCCTGCACTGAACAGGACTCGGATTTCCGCCACTTGGGCCGGTTTCATCGACAGCACGCCGGATGGGGTGCCCGCAATAGGTGAAACCAGTGAATTGCCCGGTTTCATTCTCGCCGCCGGCTTCAGTGGCCACGGTTTCGGCATCGGGCCGGGTGCCGGCCATCTGATCGCCGATATCGTGACGGGTTCAAACCCGATCGTCGATCCCGCTCCCTATCACCCCAGCCGTTTCCAGGGCTCTGCCTGGGGCAAAGTCGCGGATTTCTAAAGGTGCCGACGAAACAATATCCGCAGGCCGGAACCTGCGGATATTGCCGTCCGCCGCATTTATTCGAGCAATCAGCTTTTTGGCAGGCCGGGTGGGTTGGTGCGTGATTCCGGCAGGGCCTCTTCCGAAAGTTGCCAGCGATCCAGAATTTTCGCGTAGGCGCCACTCTTGATCAGATCATTGGTGGCAAGCGTCAGGGCATCGGCCAACCCCGAACCCTTGCGCGTGGTGATGGCGACATCGGAACGTTCCGGCCAGCCAGCGGAAAGGGTTCCGACACGCTTGATAGTCTTGTCGCGTGCAGCGATGAAAACCAGCTGCGCATGCGGCTGGACGATGACATCCGCCCGCCCCGCCGAAAGCGCAACGAACCGGGTAGCTTCGTCATCGTAATATTGCAACTCGATCGGCTTCAATCCGGCGGCGACATTCTCATCGCTCCATTTCAGCAGGATACGCTCCTGATTGGTGCCAGCGCCGACGATGATCCTCAGGCCGGCCGCGTCCTTCGGCTCCTTGATTTCGGTAATGCCGCTGTCCGACTTGACGAAAAAGCCGTGTAGGCCCTGACGATAGGTCGAGAAATCGAACTTCTCCTTGCGCTGTTCGGTCACACCGACATTGGAGATGACGGCATCGTATTTTCCCGAGGCGAGGCCGAGCGGCCAGTCCGCCCATGCCACCGCCACCAGTTCCAGCTTGAGACCGAGGCTGTCGGCCACCGCAAGAGCATAGTCGGGATCTGCGCCGACCACCGTTTTTGCATCCGTCGCATAGGTCGCGAGCGGCGGTCCGCCGGGTGCGACCGCGACGGTGAGTTTGCCCGGCGAGACGAATTTGAAATTCTTGGGAACAGCAGCAATGGCAGCGGGGTCTTTTTCAACCCTGATGCGGCCCGGCTGATCCGGTGACAGGTCGAAGACATCGGTTGCAAAAGCCGACGCAAAACCGGCGATGGAGAGAAAGGCGCCGAGCGTGGCCGTGGCGAGACGAGAGGTGAAGGTCATTGTGGTTTCCCGATGAAATGATGGCGGGACGGGAGGTAGCGCGGACGGGAGGATGCCCGCGCTACCGGCTGAGTGATGTCCCACCTTCAACTCAGCGTTTGGCAACTCAGCCTTTGGCAGTTCAGCTTTTGGGCACGTCGCGCTCAGCTCTTCGGCAGGCCGGGCGGGTTGGTGCGGGATTCGGTGATGGCTTCCGAGCCGAGGTTCCAGCGGGCGAGAACCTTGCCGTAATTGCCGTTCTTGATCTGGGCATTCAGTGCCGCAGTGACGGCTTCGGCAATGCCGGCATCCTTTTTCGAAGCAACGGCGATTTCCGCCGCTTCCGGCCAGCCGCCGGAGAAGGTGCCGACGAGCTTGGTCTTCTTCTGGCTTGCCGCCTGGAAGGCCGAGGTGGCGTTGGGGCCAAGATAGGCGTCCGCGCGGCCGGATTGCAGGGCGACGTCAAGCACGGCCTGATCGTCGTAATATTGCACATCGGTATCGGCCAATCCCTTCGCCTTGTTCTCCTTGATCCATTTCAGCAGAATCTGCTCCTGATTGGTGGCGGCGCCGACAATGACCTTCAACCCGGCAACATCCTCGGGCTTGCCGATTGACGTCACCTTGCTGTTATTGCCCACGTAAAAACCGAGCAGGTCGTTGCGATAGCTGGAAAAATCGAACTTTTCCTTGCGCGCTTCCGTCACGGTGATGTTGGAGGTAACGGCGTCGTATTTGCCGGAAGCAAGGCCGAGCGGCCAGTCGGCCCAGGCGATCGGTACAAGCTGCAGCTCGAGCCCCAGGCTGTCGGCGACCAGCTGGGCAATATCCGGCTCAACGCCAATAGGTGTTTTCGTGTCACTCGCATAATCCACCAGCGGCAGGCGGAAGGGTACGGTCGCGACCGTCAGCTTTCCATCGGCGATGAATTTATGACCGGCGGGCAGAAGCTTGATCGCCCCCTCCACCTTTTCGGCGCGCACCCGGCCCTTCTGCTCGGGTGACAGGTCCACCTCCTGCGCATGCGCGACCGGCACAAGGGAAGCGGTGGCGGTGAAAAGACCGCCTACGAGAAGGGACAATAATTTCGATGAAAATGCCATGTGAGTGTTTCCTTTGTTTTTTGATTAGAGGACTTTTGCGAGGAATTCGGCAGTGCGGGGATGATCCGGGCTGTTGAACAGTTTTTCCGGCGTGCCCGTTTCGAGAATGCGCCCCTGTTCCATGAAGACGACCCTGTCGGAGACTTCGCGGGCAAAACCGATTTCATGGGTGACGATGATGAGGGTGACGCCGGAGCGGGACAGTTCCTTGATGACATCAAGCACCTCGTTGACCAGTTCAGGGTCGAGCGCCGATGTCGGTTCGTCGAAGAGCAGCACCTTCGGCCGGAGCGCCAAAGCCCGGGCAATCGCCACGCGCTGCTGTTGCCCGCCGGAAAGCTGGCGGGGATAGGCCGCCGCCTTATCGGCAAGCCCGACGCGGGCCAGAAGATCCCGCGCCTCGGCCTCGGCCTGTTCTTTCGAGATGCCGCGAACCGCGACCGGCGCTTCGATGATATTTTCAAGTGCTGTCAGATGCGGGAAGAGATTGAAGCTCTGAAACACCATGCCGACTTCTACGCGGCGCTTAAGGATTTCCCGCTCCTTCAATTCGTAAAGCGTGTCGCCCTTCTGGCGATAACCGACCAGCTCGCCATCGATGGCGATGAAACCGTCATCCACGCGCTCCAGATGGTTGATGGAGCGCAGCAATGTCGACTTGCCCGAGCCGGACTGGCCGAGAATGGTGGTGACGCTGCCTGCCGGAATGGAGAGGCTGATATCGTCAAGCACCTTCAGCGATCCGAAGGATTTCGAAACACCGTGGATATTGACCGAACCACCGCGATTGCCAAGCTGGAAGCTGGCCGCGCGAGCAGGTGTCGTGCGCTCGGGCTTGGCCGTGATCGTTTCCACCGCTTCAGGCGCGGTTTTGCGCGGCAGGAAGGTGCGAAAGATCGTAGTAAACAACGAGGGTGGCGGATTGCGCAATGCACCGCGCGAGAAGTGTCGTTCGATATGATGCTGGACGATGGAAAGCGCGGTCAGGATCACCAGATACCAGACGGTCGCGACCATCAAGAGCGGGATCACTTCGAGATTGCGGCGATAGATGATCTGGATCGTGTAGAACAGTTCCGGCAGCGCGAGGATATAGACCTGCGAGGTGCCCTTGGCGAGCAGAATGATCTCGTTGAAGCCATTCGGCAGAATTGTGCGCATTGCCTGCGGCAGCACAATCCGTGAAAACTGTCTACGGCGCGGCAGTCCGAGTGAGGCTGCTGCCTCAAGCTGGCCCTGCTCCACCGAAAGGATGCCTCCGCGCACGATTTCCGATGAAAACGCCGCGCCATGCAATGTCAGCCCCAGTACCGCGGCGGCAAAAGGCGTCATGAGCTGCGTCGTATTCCAGCTGAAGAAATTAATGCCGGTATAGGGCACGCCGATTGTCACGGTCTCGTAAAGATAACCAAGATTGTTGAGGATCAGCAAAAGCACGATCAGCGGAATGGAACGGAATATCCAGATGTAGGTCCAGGATATTGCGACAAGTAGAGGCGAACCCGAGACGCGGGCAATCGCCAGAACCGTGCCGAACACAAACCCGAGAATAGCCCCGAGTGCCGTCAGCAGCAGCGTCCGACCAAGGCCAACCAGCACTGGCTCGGCGAAGAACCATTCAGCGAAGACGTCCCATCCCCAGCGAGGATTACCGAACACGGAATGCAAGATGGCCGCGATGATGAGGACAGAAAGAATGGTACCCGCCGTACGAAGCGGATAACGGGCGGGAACGATGCGGAAATGGGCATAGCCACCCTTGACCGGTTCACTCTTTTGCTCGCTCACCGCAACATGCGGAAAATCAGAGGCTATCGTCATCGGGAGGAGCCTTTCAGGGGTGGGTCAGGGAAGATTGCAGGCGGGCGACCGGTATCGGCGGGCCTTCCGCAAGGGAGACGGTATCGGAAAGCCATTTTTCGAAGGGCAGCGATTTGATCGTTTCGGGATCAGCCGCCGTGTCGAACAAAGCGCGATAACCATTGGTGAGATAAAGACCCACCGCTTCCGGCTGGCGGAAACCTGTCGTCAGATAGGCACGCGCATAGCCCTGCCGCACCGCCTGCTGCTCCAGTTCCCGAAGCACTATTTTTGCAAGCCCCTGCCGGCGGTAGGCCGAATGGGTCCAGACCCGCTTGAACTCGGCGCTCTCTTCGTCGTAGCGCATGAAAGCGCCGCCGGCGATTGCCTTGCCGTCGCGCAGCAGCAGCAGGAAATTGCCCGAAGGCGGGCTGAAGGCTTCCGGCGGGTATTTGTTCATTTCCGCCCTGGCGCCTTCCGCGTTGAAAAATGTGCCGTAACGGCTGTCATATTCGAACAGCAACTCCTCCAGAAGCGGGGTTGCGAGCGGATCCTTGACAGATGTGTAGAGAAAACTGTCGCTCATATCCTTGTCCTCAATTTTAGCGTCAGGAGAGGTAGGCTTCGGCCAGACGCACCCAGAAGCGCGCTGCCGGTGCGATGATCGCATCGTTGAAATCATAGCGGGGGCTGTGCAGTGTCGCGCTTTCGCCATTGCCGACGAAGAGATAGGAGCCGGGCCGCTCCTGCAGCATGAAGGCAAAATCCTCGCTCGCCGTCCGGGGCTGAAAGGCGTCGGCGATCTGTGGAGCAGGAAAATGCCGTCTGGCGACATCGCGGGCGAAAGCGGTCTGTTCGGCGTGATTGATGACTGGCGGGAAACCACGAGAATAGGAGACATCCGCCGTTGCGCCAAAACTTTCCGCCTGCGCTTTGGCGAGCGCCGGCAGCCGCTCCTCCAGCCTGTCCCGCACGGCAGGTGAGAAGGCGCGCGCGGTGATTTGCAGCTCCACGCTTTCGGGAATGACATTTGATGCCGTTCCGCCATGGATGGAGCCGACCGTCAGCACCGCCATCTCGCGCGGATCGACATTGCGCGAGACGATGCTCTGCAGGGCGGTGACGAAGCTGGCCGAGGCGAGAACCGGATCGATCGTCTCATGCGGTGCTGCGCCATGGCCGCCCTTGCCGATGATCCGCACGCTTGCCTTATCGACGGAGGCCATGGCCGGGCCTTCGACGAAGCCGAACTGGCCGGTTTCCACACCCGGCCAATTGTGCAGGCCGAAGACGGCATCGACGGGAAAGCGCTCGAACAGCCGGTCCTTTATCATCGCTCTCGCACCCGCGCCAATTTCCTCCGCAGGCTGGAAGATCAGCGTCAGCGTGCCGGAAAAATTCGAGGTTTCGGCGAGATACCGGGCAGCGGCAAGCAGGATCGCCGTGTGGCCATCGTGACCGCAGGCATGCATGATACCCGGTGTTTCGCTGGCATAGGCAAGGCCGGTCTCTTCGTGGATCGGCAGCGCATCGATATCAGCGCGGATGCCGAGACGTTTTTCACCGTGGCCACGTTTTAGCGTGGCGACAACACCATGGCCACCGACACCCTCCGTCACCTCATAACCGAAAGACAGGAGATAACGGGCGATGAGCCCCGCCGTGCGCGTCTCCTTGAGCGAAAGCTCCGGATACCGGTGAAGATCATGCCGGATGGCTATGATTTCATCGATGAAGGCAAGGATTCCCCGTTCGGCGTCGTCCTGCGGACGCGCGCCGTCAATGCGGATATTCATGGTTCTGTCTCCTGCACAACGCTTTTTCGCGCCGCGTCTTGAAATCTGTGCCGGGCTGCGATCACCACCGCCTGGCCACGACCTTATGCGATGGCCTTGTCCGCGCTGCTTTCGCCGCCGGAATAGACACTTTCCTTGAAAGGCAGGCCGAGATGCTCGCGCAGCGTCGTCCCTTCCAGATGCGGATCGAAATAACCGCGCCGCTGCAGCACCGGGATGACGAGACGGATGAAATCATCCAGCCCTTCGGCAATCACCGGGAAGCCCAGAATGAAGCCATCGGCCGCATCATGCTCCACCCAGCGGATGATCTCGTCGGCGACCTTGTCCGGCGTACCGATGAAACCTTCGCGCGGCGTTGCGGCCTCCAGCGCCGCCTCGCGCAACGTCTGGTTCTTTTCTTTCGCGCGCCGCTTGATGCGGTCGGTCGTCGAGCGGAAGCTGTTCTTGCCGATCTCGCCAAGCTCAGGGAAAGGCTCATCCAGCGGATAGACGCTGAAATCATGATGATCGAAGAAACGGCCGAGATAAGCGAGCGCATCCTCTATCGTGATGAGGTTGCGGATGACGTCATATTTCGCCTCCGCCTCCTCCTGCGTCTCCCCGACGATCGGGCCGATGCCGGGGAAAATCTTGACGTCTGCCGCCGATCGACCCTGTGCGACGGCGCTCTGCTTCACCCGCTTCAGGAAGGTCTGGTTTTCCTCCAGCGAGGCGGAATTGGTGAAGACGGCATCCGCATGTTTGCCCGCAAGACCGATCCCGGCATCGGAAGAACCGGCCTGGAACACCACCGGCTGCCCCTGCGGCGAACGCTGGATGTTCAACGGGCCTTCCACCTGGAAGAAACGGCCCTTGTGGCCGAGCGTATGGAGCTTGGCGCGGTCGAAGAATTGCCCCGTCTCGCGGTTGCGCACGAAGGCGCCGTCGTCCCAGCTGTCCCACAGGCCTTTGATGACTTCGAGATATTCGTCAGCGATTTCGTAGCGCAACGCATGTTCGGGATGATTGCGGCTGTAGTTCTTCGCCGTCCCTTCAAGCGGCGTCGTCACCGCGTTCCATCCGGCCCGTCCGCCGCTTAGAAGATCAAGCGAGCCGAATTGGCGCGCGATGGTGAAGGGATCGCTATAGGAGGTGGAAACAGTACCCGCGAGACCGATTTTCGAGGTGACGGCGGCGAGCGCGGAAAGGATGGTCAGCGGCTCGAACCGGTTGAGGAAATGCGGAATGGACTTGTCGTTGATGTAGAGGCCATCAGCAACGAAGGCGAAGGCGATGCCGGCAGCCTCCGCTTTCAGCGCGTTTTTTTTGAAGAAGTCGAAATTGACGCTGGCATCCACCGGGCTCTTGGGGTGCCGCCAGGCATTCATGTGCCCGCCGGGACCCTGAAGCATGATACCGAAACGGATTTTCTTTTTCGTCATGTCATTTCCTCCTGAGGACAAAATCACGCCGCCCGGGAAAGGCGATGCGTGGCCAAGAGTTCGATCGAGGCAAGCCGCTGATCGGCCCCGACATGCGGCGGCTCGATGATGAATTCTTCGATGCCGTGTTCTTCAGAAAGCGCGCGCAACGCCCGGTGAATATCGTCCGGCCCGCCATGCAGGACATTGGGCTTGCGCTCCTCGATGCGATAATCGCTATCGCCGGACTGGCGGGCGAATTCTTCCGCCTGTTCGCGGCGACCGAGGTTGAACGCCCTGCCATCGCTCAGAAATACGCGGTAGATACGCTGGCCTTCGACCTGTCTTGCCGCATGGGCAGGATCGCTTGCGGCAAAAGCCGAAAGGGCAAGGATCGGCGCGCTCCCGCCGCTCGCTTCGCGGAAAGCCGAGAGGCTGCGGCGCAGAACCTCCGGATCGCCATTGAGGTGGCCGGCAAAAACGAAACTCCATCCTTTCGACGCCGCAAGCCTTGCGCTTTCGGGGCTGGCGCCGAGCAGGAACCGCTCCGCGGCAACCGGCGGCACGGGTGTCGCCTGCAGTCCAGCCTGCGCATGGTTCAGCGGCGTGTTACCGGTGAGAAATCTCGTGAGCTCACCAAAAGCCGTCTCGAAATTCGGCTTACGGTCGGGATCATAGGCCTGCTGCAAAGCGGAGGTCGCAAGCGGCAGGCCGCCCGGCGTCTTGCCGATACCAAGATCGACCCGGCCGGGCGCCAGCGAAGAGAGGACATTGAAGACCTCGGCAACCTTGTAAGGGCTGTAATGCTGCAGCATGACGCCACCCGAACCGACGCGGATATGCGATGTCTTCGCCAATATCCATGCCACGAGCGCCTCGGGCGCCGAACCGGCAAGCTCCGGCGAATTGTGATGTTCTGCCACCCAGAACCGGCGATACCCCAGTTCCTCGGCGCGCCTGGCCAGATTGATCGTGTCGCGGAACGCGCTTGCCGCGTCCTCACCCGTTGGCACCGGGCTCTTGTCGAGCAAACTGAGCGTATACATCGTCACCTCGTGCATCTTTGATGCATAGTTTGTCTACCGATTTTATATTCTAATAAAGGATGTTTGTTCCATGCTGCGAGGGGATCAGAGAAAATATTGTTTTCAGTCAGATTTTCGAATGCTGCCCTGATCAAAGCGCTCGAAAATGCTGAAAACCGTGCGCCAATCGGCTGCAGCAAGCCACTTTCACCGGAGATCTTACGGAAACGGGCTTGCACCGGAATTCGCTAAAAACTACTAAGTAAGTTGGGAATAATACGATCCGGCATTGTGACTGTGCCGGTTCTCTTTTCGGATCAGGCAATGTTGACCAAAAAAGGCAAATACGGATTAAAGGCGCTTGTCGATCTGGCACGGCTGCCGCAGGGCGAGACCGCCTTCGTGACCGAGATCGCGACTCGTAACAACATCCCGAAAAAATTCCTGGATACTATTCTTCTGGAACTGCGCAACAGCGGCATTCTGCGCTCCAAGAAGGGCCCGAATGGCGGTTATTCGCTTTCGAAAATGCCATCCGAAATCATGATCGGACAGGTCATCCGCACGCTGGACGGCCCGCTCGCGCCTATTCGCTGTGCAAGCCGCACGGCCTTTGAAGCCTGTGATGACTGCGATGATCCCGAGACCTGTCAGGTCAGGGTTTCGATGACGGACGTACGTGACGCCATCGCAACCATTCTCGACAATATGACGCTTGCGCAATTCGTCGCAAAAGATGGGCAGGACCAGCGGTCGATCACAGCCGTCGAATAGGATTTCGCGGAAACGGCACGTCCTCTTTACTGCCGGCGCAAATCATCCACCAGTGATGCGATGAGCCCGGATTCGCTAACGCCCTCGATAAGACCAAGGCGCGCCATCAGGATTTCAAGCGTGATGGCATTGTTTCGAACTGAACGAAAAGTGACGTTTTCCGCTCCGACCTGCGCCGCATCGATATTCGTCGCGAGACTTGATATCTGCGCCTTCAGCAGTTCGATAGCGAGAAATATTTCCCCTATGACTGGTCTTGCCGCACCATCATCGGCCAGCCTGTCGATCAGGAGCCCTGAAAGCTCACGCTGTTTTTGCCCCAGAGCCACTGCGGCCTTCAACAAGGTGGAAACGGAGGCGGCGAGATTTCCCGCACCCCGGGCAAGGAACACCACCTGATCGGCGCGCAGCAGGCCCTCCCATGTACTATTCGGCCGATTGCGCAAAACGACGAGCAGGGGCTGCCCGGACGTATTGACGGCAGGGACGACGATCCAGTCCGCATTGCCCCTCGCCGATCGCGCAATGTCGTCGGGAAGCCGCAGGGCATAGTCGTCGGCGGTCACCGGGACCGCTTGATCCAGCTCGCCACCGGATGTCGCCAGCGCGAAGGTCTCACCAAGATCGAGGCGGGCGAAGAGGGCCTTGCGCTGCTCTTCGCTGCCCGCATTCCGGATGAATTCAAGCGCGGTGAAATGTTCGACAAGATCATGCGCCGCCTCGGCATTGACTGCGGAAATGATCGAAAGTGCCTGCGAGAGAACATCGTTGGTTATATCCGCCCCGCCGAGTTCCGTTGGAACCGAAAGAGCGAGAAGACCGGAGCGGGCGATCCGGGCATGGATTTGCCCCGAATTTTCAATGGCGCATTTTTCGGCGATCGTCCGGGCGACGGTCAGCACATCCATATCCGCGCCGAGGCGTGGAGGAACGAAACGAAGTCTTTCGCCAAGAGGCGTGACGGATCCCATGCTCAACTCCCTCAAACAACGACAAAATGAAAGCGCCGAACGGCCAACGCTCAGTCCACTGAATGATAACGCCCGTTTTGATAGAGCAGCGAATGGCCCGATCCGACACGAATCGCCTCCACCTTGCCGATGACGATGACGTGGCTATGGCGCTCGATCGCCTCTTCGATGGTGCAATCGATCGCAGCCACGGCATCTTCGAGGATGGGTGCGCCGCTCGCCAGCCTTGTCCACTCCGCGCCACGATACCGGTCGGGACCCTTCAGGCCGCCAATGCCGGCAAACTGGTTGGCGACGAACTGATGGTTCGTGCCGATGATGTTGACGGCAAAGTGACCGAAATGCTGCACCACCGGCCATGTCGATGAGGAGCGGTTGAGCGCCACCAGGATTCGCGGCGGATCGACCGACAAAGCGGTGGCCGATGTCACGGTCGCGCCCGTTCGCTCATCCCCTTCGCCTGCGGTAATCACGCTGACGCCGCCGCCTAATGTTCTCAGCGCCGCCTTGAGACTATCTGCATCCGCCGCCTTGCCGGCGACCGGATCGCGGAGATTGATGAATTGTTGGTCCTTGGCCGCATATTGCAATGTCATCGCATGGCTCCTGAAAACAGCTGAATTGTTCAATAGCTAGCAGCGGCAACGGGGGCAGAAATAGACATCGTTTTCCATAATCATAATATTCTATAGAAATAATGTTTTATATGCCGCCTTTACGTTTATACCGCTGCACGCCTTTCCGTGGACGGATCAGGATCCGGACACCAGCTTGACGTTGCCGCCATGGCCGCCACCACCGAAAACCTGTTTCGCCCCAAACGACGAACGGATCTGGTTTCGCGGCCCGCCGAGGCCGATTTCCGGAAACAGCAGCTCGGACAGGCGATAGGCTTCTTCAAGATGCGGATAACCGGAAGCAATGACGGTATCGATGCCAAGTGCCTGATATTCCCTGAGCCGTGCCGCCACCGTCTTCGGCGAACCCACAAGTGCCGTACCTGCGCCAGAGCGCACGAGACCGATGCCCGCCCATAGGTTGGGGGAAACTTCCAGCTTGTCACGCCGGCCATTGTGCAGCGCTTGCATTCTCGACTGCCCGACGGAATCCGACGCCTTGGAGAAGACTTCCTGGGCAGAGGCGATGGTCTCATCGGAAAGCTTCGAAATCAGCTTCTCCGCATCGGCCCAGGCTTCCTCGTCGGTTTCGCGCACGATGAAGTGCAGACGGATGCCGAAGGTAACCTCCCGCCCCTTTTTCGCGGCAGCGGCGCGCACCTTGGCGATTTTTTCCGCCACCTGTGCCGGCGGCTCACCCCACGTCAGGTATTTGTCGGTGATGCCAGCCGAAAACTCGATACCGGCATCGGAGGAACCGCCGAAATAAAGCGGTGGGCGCGGCTCCTGCACCGGCGGCAGACCGAGCTTGGCATCCACCGCCTTGATATATTTGCCGTCGAGGCTGCCCTTGCCGGTTTCGATCAGAGAATTGAACACCTGAAAGAACTCGTCCGCGTGATCGTATCGCTCGTCATGCGGCAGGAAGATGCCGTCACCCGCCAGCTCCTGAGCGCTGCCCCCGACCACGATATTGAGCAGCAACCGGCCGTGGGACACGCGATCAAGCGTGGAAGCCAACCGCGCATAATAGGCGGGTGAAGCGACACCCGGACGGATGGCGACAAGGAACTTCAGCTTTTCGGTATAGGCGGCAAGATTGGCCGCGAGAATGAAGGATTCCTCACAGGCGACACCGGTGGGAATGAGCACGCCGGAATAACCGAGCCTGTCCGCCGCCTGCGCTATCTCACGGAAATATCCGGGATCGGAGGGACGCGACAGATCGTCCGAACCAAGATAGCTGCCGTCGCCGGAGGTGGGTATGAACCACAGGAAATCGAGTGGTTTGTCATGTGTGCTCATCGGCAGGTCCTTTGCAATCCGCCCTCGGGCGATGCGGCGTGATGGTAAAAGGGTAGCCACTTCCGCGGCGCGTTTAAGAAATTTTGTTCCAATTTCCATCCGTCGAGGAGAGTTTCTCTCCCGGATGAACGGGATTAAAAGGGAAAGCAGCGCTTGTGAACCGTGCTTAAAAGACCGGGTAAAGGCCCAGCATCGCAAAGTTCATTTCGCAAATCTCTTCCCGCTCGAGTTCGAGATCGCTTTTCTCCTGCCGGTTGCGCCCGGAGTGATCCAGCGGATGAAGATGAAGCTGTTCTTCTTCACGGGGCTGACGCCGCGTCAAACCGAACAGATCGAAAGTAAACGCATGAAGTCCCTGCGGCATGTGCGCCTCCTTTGCTCAACTCTCCCCTATCCTCCGGCGACCGGTAAAAATCGTCAATATTTTCCATAAAATTACTATTCTATAATTGATGCATCGCCGGCAAAGGTGGACCAAGGATGTGGCAGTGGGAAAAATTCCGTTTCAGAGCGCGCCGACGTCACCATGAAGATGCCCGTCATGTATCGCGGGCAATCCGTGCAGCCTCGATCCGGTCGTGGTCTTTTCAGCGGTCGCTTTCAGACGGTCGAAAAGCGCATAGCCACCGGGCCACCGGCCAAAGCCTGCAGCAATGTTGATGTGCCCGACGGAGCCGAGATTGACGAGGTCGCTTCCCCAGTTGGCGGCGGTGTACGCCAGCTCCTCAGGGTTCATATAGGGATCGTTCATGCTGCCAACGACGAGACTGGGAAAAGCAAGCGGTTGCTGCGGAAACGCGCCGAACCGGACGATACACGGATGCATCGCCTCGACCCGATCGAGATGAGCAGGAGCAACGAGAAGCGCGCCCTTGATTTTGGCAGACGAAGGGCGCGACGCCATATTCGCCACGAGCGGGCAACCGAGGCTGTGGGCAACGATATAGGCGCTTTCAACCGCGCTCAGCGCTGCCTCAAGACGGTCAATCCAGTCTTCGAGGACCGGGCATTGCCAATTGTCCTGATCGACCAGCTGAGCCTGAGGATCATCCAGCAACCAGTGCCGCTGCCAATGCCCCTCATCCGAACCGTTCAGACCGGGGACAATCAAGGTGGTACACATGCCTACTCCGTGGTTTGTGGGCGGTGTGTCTCAAGAATGGAGAAACTTGCGATTCCCGTCGAATATTGCCTTGCTCACCTTTTCAAACCTTGGGAAAAATCAAACCATGTAATGACAGCAGCGTAGAAAATGGGTTCTCGTTGCCATTAGCATTGCCTGAAGAACGGAATCTTTTATCCTAATTTTTTACATGGAAAATATGTGCAATATAGGCAAAGTCTGAGCAAAGCTTTTTCGCCGCCGCATGCCAAAAGAAACGCTGCTGCTTGGCCGTCCAGACGCAGCTTTGCCATTCTCCTGCCATCGGAGGTTTTCGCCTCCCAAACCGAACGTCGCGGCGGCGGGCCTCTCCTGCGCGCGACAAACCGACAATTCAGGCGGATGATGTGAGCAGCACGAGCGAATTTCTCTGGTACATTCCCAATGACGTCAAACCCGGCCATCGCGGCGATGCCGTCAGCGGCGACCATAACAGTCTCGATACATTGACCAGCCACGCCAGGGCACTGGAAAATCATGGCTGGAAGGGCGCGCTGATCGGCACCGGCTGGGGCCGACCCGACACCTTCACAGTGGCAACCGCCCTTGCGGCGCGCACGACCACATTCGAGCCGCTGATCGCCATTCGTCCGGGTTACTGGAAACCCGCCAACCTTGCCTCGGCCGCCGCCACGCTCGATCAGCTTTCCGGTGGCCGGGTGCGGATCAATGTCGTCTCGGGTCGAGACGAGCTTGCAGCCTATGGCGACGAAGAAGGTGACCAGGCGCAGCGTTATGCCCGCACGAAAGAGTTCATGCGGCTGGTGCGTCGCTTATGGACCGAAGAAAACGTCACCTTTGACGGTGACCATTTCCGGGTGAAAAACTCCACCGTCTTGCCACGAATCGCCGCACACGACGGCAGGCCGCATCCCAGGCTCTATTTCGGCGGCGCTTCCGAAGCAGCCGAGCAGGTCGCCGCAACCGAGGCCGATGTACAATTGTTCTGGGGAGAGCCGCTTGCCGGCGTGCGCGAAAGGATAGAAAGGCTCAAGCATTTCAGTGAAACGCTTGGCCGTGACCTGCCGCCGCTGCAATTCGGCCTGCGGATCACCACACTGGTGCGTGAGACGACAGCAGAAGCATGGCGCGATGCGGAAGCGAAGGTTGCCGAAATGGCTGCGAATAACGGCGTGCGATGGAACGACCATCTGCAAGGCGTGGCGGTCGGCCAGCGCCGACTGCTGGATTTGCACCATCAGAGCGATGTGCTGGACGACAATCTTTACACCGCGCCGGGCAAATTCGGCGGCGGCGGTGCCGCAACGACGTGGCTGGTGGGTTCGGCGGAGGATGTCGCCGCCTCACTGCGCAAATACCGTGCGCTTGGCATCACCCATTTTGTGCTTTCCGACACGCCCTATCTGAAGGAGATTGAGCGGCAGGGCGACAGGCTGCTGCCGCTGCTGCGGGATTGACGCGGAGACGACCGCAGGGCGATCTTGCCGCAGCAAGGCCGCCCGGTGTCTTCGCCAATCAGCCACCCGCCGCCTTGATGCTTTGACGGCCGAGAATCGTGCGGATCATGTGACTTTGCGGCGCATGCGCCCTTGCCGTGATGGCATCGCGATGATGTCGCTCGAGATTGTAGTCCCGGCGCAGGCCGCGATTGCCGCCAAGATCCAGCGCCAGATCGGTCACGGCCACCGCATTGTCGATCACCACATGGCGAACGGCCAGCGCATCCGTTCCGACCCGCTCTCCCGCATCGATATCGCGGGCGACGGACAGAAGCAGGCGCCGGTTTGCCGCAAGAAGTACCTCGATCTGGCCGAGACCTTCCTGAATACGCGGAATGGAGGAAAGCGGCGCACCGAGGCTTGCCGGAACATGGCCCGTCAGATGGCGCAGCAGATCATCCCGCGCCGAAATCGCAACGCCATGATAAACGGAAGCCAGAAGCGCGAAGAAATTATAGCCGTCGGCCTCATCGCGCCGCAGCGGCTCGTCCGCGGGCTGTTCGGCAACGATGTCTGCAAGCGGTACCCTTACATCCTTCAGGACGAGGTCGTGGCTGGCGGTGGCATACATGCCAGTCGCCTCCCATGCCTTTTCCTGGGCGATGCCAGGCGCATCGAGCGGGACCAGAAGCTGGATGAGGCGCGGCGTTTCTTCCGTCGTCACGGCAAGCACGATCGCCCATTTCAGCCCCGGCAGGCCGGTGACGAAGCTCTTGCGGCCATTGACCACCCAGACATCGCCGTCGATCCGCGCCGTTGTTTCCGGCAGGCCGCCATGAGCCGGCGAACCAACGCCCGGCTCCGCCTGCGCATTGTTCAGAAGCGCCAGCTCCCTGTTATTGGCGGCCAGCACCTTTGCTGAAAGAGCAGCCGGCCATTTGCCGCGCCGGATGGCCGCATGAACGCTGTAATGCATGGCCAGGATGAGCGCTGTGGACGGATCACCCTTGGCAATGGCCGTAATGACGGCATGCGCCGTCTCCATGCCCTCGCCCCGACCGCCATCCTTCTCAGCCGTCACGAGACCGAGCAGACCCGACTTGAAAAGCGCTTCGAAATTGCCGGCAGCGAATTCACCGCTTTTGTCATGTTCGGCCGCCGTCTGGCTGAAATCTTCGGCCAGCGCGGTTGCGACGGCAATGGAGCTGGATTGCTGTTCCTGCGGGCGCGGAACGGCGGATAAAGCCCCACTCATGCCACCGCCCTCTCACTTGCCGTCACGAAACGGTCGTCGATCCAGGCAGCGAGCTCGAAGTCGTTTTCAAGGAAACTCCATTGGTGCAGGAAGTCCTTGTAGTGGCCGACAGCGGCAACAAGGTCGGCATCAAGGCCGAGACCAAGATGGCGGTGAACATCCGGCCCGTTGGCAGCCAAAACCTGTTCTTCAGTCGCACCCGCCTCGCGCGCGATGAAACGGCGCGTCTCTTCCGGATGCTGTTCCGCCCAGAGCGAGGCTTTGCGAATGGCGCCAACCAGCCGTTCCACCAGATCGGGACGTTCATCTGCAAGCCGTCCATCAACCGTCAGCACGCGGGGCGATCCGGAGTTGATGCGTATCTTCGGATCGGGGTGGAAGCCGAATTCGACCACCTGCACGGCCCCGATCAGGTTCGCGGCGGCAATACCGGCCGTTCCCTTGACGAAAATCGCATCGACCTCACCGCGCAGCAGCGCGATGATCTCCTCACCGAAGGATTGCCGGCGCTTCAACCCGAAAAGCGACGGTCCCTCCTGCGAGGCCAGCACCGAATCCTTGATGACAATATCCTTCAGTTCGATGTCCTCAACCGTCAGCCCTTCCAGCGAAAGCGCGGAGACAATGCCCTTCAGCGCCGTCGCCCGCATGAAATCGACAATGCCTTCCGGGCGGCGCGGCACGCCGAAACGGCGGCCGACAAGATCGGCAAGCGAGCGGATACCCGTTTCCGGCAGGGTGATGATCGCCTGAAACTCATCCGTCCAGGTAATGCCGATGAGACGCGTATTACGCCCCTCCGAGCGGGCGCGGATGGGCGGCACATTGCCGCCGTGGCGGAAGGACCATTCCAGCGTGTGGTTGAAATGGCTCTGGCGAACGGAACGGTCAGGCGAATCGATGATGGATTTCAGCGATATACCGACCTCCTCGAAGGTTTCGCCGAGATAACCGAGCTGTGCCGCCAGCCCCACGGGTGTCGGCACCGGGCAGCGTGTGTACCAGATTTCAGAAAGTGTCGTGCTCATGGCTTTGGCCTCGATGAGATGGAAAGGTCCCGGCCCGCCGCAAAGGGGGGCCGGGTCTGGCGAGACGGTCAGGATGCGGCGATATGCGCGAAGGCGAGGCTTCCCGCGACACCTTCGGCACCGATGGTGTGGTCAGCGATGCGTTTGTTGTAGATGGTGATTTCCGGTGCCGCGACGATATCGATGGCGGGCACGTCCTCAACGAGGATTTGCTGGATTTCCTTCCATTGCGCGACGCGTTTGTCCGGATCGATCTCGATGGCAGCGGCTTCGAGAAGCGCATCCACCTTCGGATTGCTGTAGGCAGCACCGTTGGAGAAGGGCACGCCCTTCTTGAAGTTCTTCGACCAGTAAAGCCGCTGCACACCGACGGTCGGATCGAAGAGATTGCTCATGCCCTCATAGGCAAAATCGAAATCGCGATCCGTGTAGATGCGCTTGGTATAGGTGGCGAAATCCTGCGTTCGCACCGTTACATCCACGCCGACTTTCGCCAGCGCCTGGCGAATATAGTCCGCACCACGCGGATAGGCCTCGGTGCTTGGCACATAATCCAGATTGAGCTTGAAACGGATGCCATCCGCGCCACGCTTGTATCCGGCCTCATCCAACAGTGCTTCGGCCGCCTTAAGATCGATCGGATAGGTTTTCAGATCATCCACGAACCATTTCGTCAGCTTCGGATTGATTGGCCCAGTGATCGTCGCGCCATAACCGAAATTGACGGTGTTGAAGATGACGTTGCGGTCGATCACATGCGCGAAAGCGCGGCGGACACGCACGTCCTTGAAGACATCCTTTTCAAGGTTGAACTCTACGCGACTGACGGAATTAGAATATTGATAGCCGTTCGTCTCAAAACCGAGGCTCGGCAGCTCCTTCAGCCGGTCGAGATCGCTATAGGCGACAGGCGTGCTGGGCGCGAGATCGATCTCGCCGGTTTCGATGGCAATCGCCCGGGCGGAAGCGTCGGGAATGAAGCGGACGATCAGCTTGTCGAGGTATGGACGGGGCGCATCCCAATAATCGGCATTGCGCTCAAAAACGATGTGGCTGCCGCGCACCCATTCCTTGAACTTGAACGGACCAGTGCCGATAGGAGCAAGATTGACCGGATTTTCCGTCACTTTCGTGCCTTCATAGAGATGTTTCGGCACGATGGGCGTTTCGGCGGCGGCGAGCGCCGTGATCAGGTATGGCGCGGGTTTGGAAAGAACCAGAACCGCCGTCAGATCATCCGGCGTCTCGACAGTAGTGAGGTTCAGAAATGTATTGCGACCGCGCGGATGCACTTCCTTGATGGTGTTGATGGAGAAAGCCACATCGGCGGAGGTGAAGGGTTTGCCGTCATGCCACTTCACACCGGGCCGCAGATTAAAGGTGTAACGCAGGCCATCCGCGCTCACTTCCCAGGATTTGGCCAGAAGCGGCTTGGGATTGAGATCGAAATCATAGGTCAGCAGACCCTCGGTCACCTTTGGCGATATATAGACGGAATTATAGGCCGTATGTGCGATCGTCGTCAGCACCGGCGGCTCCGATGAGATGAGCAAGGTGGCCGTGCCGCCACTTGCCGGCTCCGCCGCCTGCAGCTTCAGCCCCGGCAACGACACCACGCCAAGCGCCACCGACGCCAGCAGAAATCCACGCCGCGTCGTCTGGTTGAAAATAGTCATGCGATACCCTCTCCTTAATCGAACCGGCGAAAACCGGCAAAACTGAACGGGAGCGCTTGAGAAGAAGTTTGTTCTGCAGAGGAGAGTGAGATTGGCATGAAGAACCAACCATTCCCATAAACAGGAATTATCTTTTCTTTATAGCGCATATTTCCGTAAATTTCAGAAAATAATTCTATTACTCTTTGACAAATTCCATAAAATTAGTCAACTAATACTCACGCCGTCACGGGCTGATTTCACATTTTCACGCTTACGGACTGGAGCCGATGTCGAATTCGAAAAGGATTTTATCCCAGGCAAGACGGGTGGCCATTCAGGCCATTCCGACAGTTCTCGGTATCGTCATCCTGAACTTCTTCCTGCTGCAACTGGCACCCGGCGACGCGGCCGATGTGCTGGCGGCGGAAGCAGGTTCTGCAACCGTGGAGACCATGGCGGAAATCCGCTCCCGCTTCGGTCTTGATTTGCCGGTTCTGCATCAGCTGATGAATTATCTCGGCAATCTGGCCCAGTTCAGCCTTGGTTTTTCGCCGCGATACGGCATGCCGGTGGCAGACCTCATCGGCCAGCGCCTGCCCGGCACGCTTGCGCTGATGGGCGCAGCGCTTGGCATCGCGATTTTCGTCGGCGTATTCCTTGGCTCGATCATGGCGCTTTTCTCCGGCAAGCTGCCGGACCGGATCATTTCGATCGGCTCGTTGATCTTTTATTCCGTGCCGGGTTTCTGGATCGGCCTGATGCTGATCCTGACCTTTTCGGTGAAGCTCGGCTGGCTTCCCTCAGGCGGTGACAGCACCATCGGCAGCAGTCTTACCGGTTTCGCCGCCTTTCTTGACAGGTTGCGTTACATCGTCCTTCCCGCTTTGTCGCTCGCGCTTTATTTTCTGGCGATCTATGCCCGCCTAACCCGCGCGGCGATGCTGGAGGTGAAATCCCAGGACTATGTGCGAACGGCGCGTGCCAAGGGTGTCTCGCCGCTCCGGCTCACCACACGCCATATCCTTCGCAACGCGCTGATCCCCATCACCACCATGGCCGGCATGCATATTGGCGGCCTCTTGGGCGGTGCGGTCGTGGTCGAGACCGTCTTCAGCTGGCCGGGCCTTGGCCGTCTCGCCTTTGAAGCCGTGATGGCGCGGGATTTCAGCGTGCTGCTCGGCATTCTGCTTCTCTCCTCCCTCGTCGTCATTATCGTCAATGCGGCCGTGGACCTGTTGCAGGCATGGCTTGACCCCCGCATCGGAGAAAGCCGATGAATTCCTCCCATACATCAGCGGTTCTCGACACGGCCGAACTCGGCGCTGAAGAGACCAATCCGAAACCGAAGAAGCCCGAAGAAAAGGCCTGGCCGTATATCCATGCCCCGGATGCGCTTTCGGCCCGCTCCGTTTCCGTGCCCCGGCGCGGACTACGGCGGGAACTGAAAATCTTCCTGACCAATCCCAACGCCATCGTCGGGTTGCTGTTTCTCGCCACCGTCATCGTCACCGCACTGATCGCCCCGTTGATCTATCCCGGCGATCCCCTGGAAATGGTGGCCCGCCCGTTCCTGTGGCCGGGCCAGAACGCGGCCTATCCGCTCGGAACCGATTCCATGGGCCGGGATGTTCTGGCCGGCATCGTGCACGGCGCGCGCATTTCGCTCACCGTCGGTGTCGTGGCAACGCTGATCGGCCTCACCATCGGCATCGCGGTTGGCGCCTTCGCCGGTTATTTTGGTGGCATCATTGATGATATCCTCGTCAAGCTGATCGAAATCTTCCAGACCTTGCCGAATTTCGTGCTCTTGGTGGTGCTGGTCGCCATCGCCCAGCCGTCTGTCACCACGGTCACGTCAGCCATCGGCATCATCACCTGGCCGCTCGTTGCGCGTCTTACCCGTGCGGAATTCCGCGCCATTCGCGAAAAGGATTATGTGCTCGCCGCCCGCAGCCTGGGTTATGGCCATGCGCGCATCGTTTTTCAGGAAATCCTGCCCAATGCGCTGCCGCCGATCATCGTCACCTCCTCGGTCATGGTGGCGGGCGCGATCCTCATGGAAGCAGCGCTGTCTTTCATGGGGCTCGGCGATCCCAACCGGGTCTCCTGGGGTTCGATGATCGGTTCGGGCCGCGATGTCATCCGCACCGCCTGGTATCTGACCGCCCTTCCCGGCCTTGCCATCGTCTTCACCGTCATTTCGTTGAACCTCATCAGCGATGGCCTCAACGATGCGCTCAACCCCCGTTTTTCGGAGGAACGCCGATGAGCAAACTGATCGAAGTCCACGATCTCTCCGTCAGCTTCGGCTCGGCCCAGCCGGTAAAAGGCGTCAGTTTCGATGTCAGCCCCGGCGAAATGCTGGCGATCGTCGGCGAAAGCGGCTCCGGCAAATCCCTGACGGCGCTTGGTCTGATCGGCCTTTTGCCCTCCCACGCCAAGACCGGCGGGCGGGTTCTGCTCGAGGGCCACGATCTGCTGCCGCTTTCCGAGCGGCAATGGCGCGGCATTCGCGGCCGGGATATCGGTATGATCTTTCAGGAACCGATGACCTCGCTCAACCCCGTGCTGACGGTCGGCGAGCAGATCATCGAGGTGCTGCGCATCCATGAGAAGATCGACCGGCATCAGGCGCGCAAGCGCGCCATCGAGCTGCTGGACCTCGTCAATATTCCCGATGCCGGCCGCCGGGTGGATGATTATCCGCACCAGCTGTCCGGCGGCATGCGCCAGCGTGTGATGATCGCCATCGGCGTCGCCTGCAATCCGAAACTCCTGATCGCCGACGAGGCGACGACGGCGCTCGACGTGACCATTCAGGCACAGATCCTGCAACTGCTCGACAATCTGCGCCGCGATCTCAACATGGCCGTCATCCTCATCACCCACGATCTCGGTATCGTGGCGCAATGGGCGGACCGGGTGATGGTCATGTATGCCGGCCGCAAGGTCGAAGAGGGATTGCCGGAACCGGTTTTCTCCAATCCCTACCATCCCTATACGCGCGGGCTGCTCGCGGCTTCTCCGCGCGCGGAAGACGGCCAGCATTATCGCGACGGGCCGCTCATCGAGATACCCGGCTCCATCGTTTCCGCCACGGGCGAGCGGGGCTGCGCCTTCCGGCCCCGCTGTCCGAGCGCCCGCGGTTTCTGCGGGCAGTTCGTGCCGCCACTGCGGCTTATCTCGGAAGGCCGCCATGCCGCGTGCCCCTTCGTATCCCCCACACACCAGGAGGTTTCCGATGGCGCTCTTGTCAGTGCATAGTCTTTCCACCCATTATTCGGGGGGACGTGGAACCGTGCGTGCCGTCGATGATGTGTCGCTCGATATCGAGGCGGGCGAGACGGTAGCGCTGGTGGGTGAATCCGGTTGCGGTAAATCCTCGCTCGGCAAGTCACTGATGCGTCTTGTCGAGCCGTCTTCCGGCAGGATCACCTTCAAGGGCGCCGATGTCACGGCGATGTCGTCGTCGCAGCTGCGCGGCATCCGCCGCCGCATCCAGATGATTTTTCAGGATCCCTTCGCCTCGCTCAATCCCCGCCAGACGGTGCGGACCATCCTTACCGGGCCACTAAAGGTGCACGGCATCGGCGACAGGGCGCAACAGCGGGAGATCGTCGAGGCGATCGTCGCGCAGGTGGGTCTGCCGCCTGACGCGCTCGACCGTTATCCGCATGAATTTTCCGGCGGCCAGCGCCAGCGCATCGGCATTGCCCGGGCGCTCGTTCTGGAACCGGAACTGGTGGTCTGCGACGAGCCGGTTTCGGCGCTCGATCTTTCGATACAGGCGCAAATCCTCAATCTTCTGGTGGAGATGAAGAAACGGCTTTCGCTCTCCTATCTCTTCGTGTCCCACGACCTTTCCGTCGTACGTTATTTTTCCGACCGCGTGCTGGTCATGTATCTCGGCAAGATCGTCGAAAGCGCGCCAACCGCAGAACTCTGGGCATCGCCGAAGCATCCCTATACCCGCGCGCTCCTCGCCGCCGTTCCCGATCCGGCGCGCCGCAAGCAGGCCGCACCGATTTCCGGCGATCTGCCGAGCCCGCACGATCCACCATCCGGTTGCCGGTTTCACACCCGCTGCCCGCTCGCCACCGATCTCTGTCGCGAAAAAGCGCCTGACTATACCCTTTTCGGCAAGAACCACGCCGTGGCCTGCCACCATGCCCAATAACTTAAAGGAGCAACCATAATGGTCGACTATCGCTATCTCGGACGCAGCGCGCTGAAAGTTTCACCGCTGAGCCTCGGCACGATGATGTTCGGAGGCCCGACGCCGGATGACGTGGCCTTCCGCATCATCGACAAGGCGCGCGAACAGGGCATCAACTTCATCGATACCGCTGATGTCTATCACGACGGCAAGTCGGAAGAAGTCGTCGGTCGCGGCATCAAGGCCACGCGCGATCACTGGGTTCTGGCGACGAAATTCGTCAATTCCCATACCAAGGGTCCGAACCTCGGCGGCCATTCGCGCAAGTGGGTGATCGAGACCGTCGAGAATTCGCTACGCCGTCTGAACACCGACTATATCGACATTCTCTATTTCCACCGCGCCGTCTTCGACGCGCCGCTGGAAGAGCCGGTGCGCGCCATTGCCGATCTTATCCGCGCCGGCAAGCTGCGCTATTTCGGCGTTTCGAACTTCCGCGGCTGGCGCATCGCCGAGATTTCGCATCTGGCCGACCAGCTCGGCATCGACCGACCGGTTGCCAGCCAGCCGCTCTACAACATCGTCAACCGCACGGCCGAAGCCGAACAGCTGCCGGCGGCCAATCATTATGGCCTTGGTGTCGTGTCCTATTCACCGCTCGCACGCGGCGTGCTGACCGGCAAATATCAGCCGGGCGAACAGCCGGGCGCCGATACGCGCGTCGGCCGTGGCGACAAGCGCGTTCTGGAAACGGAATGGCGTCCGGAATCGGTTGAAATCGCCCAGAAGGTTGCGGCCCATGCCGCTTCAAAGGGTGTTTCGGCGGCGGATTTCGCACTCGCCTGGGTGCTGAACAACAAGTTCGTCACCGCAGCCATCACCGGCCCGCGCACCGAAGAACATTGGGACGGATATGTCCGCGCGCTCGATGTGAAGATCGATGCGGAAGACGAAGCGCTGGTCGATAGCCTTGTTACGACAGGCCATCCCTCCACGCCCGGTTTCAACGATCCGAGCCATCCCGTCGAAGGCCGCGTGCCGCGCAATGTCGAACCCGCGCCCCGCCCGGCCCTCAAGCCGCGCGCGGTTGCCTGATCGCCCAGACGAAAAAGCCTGCGGCGCGACTGTGCCGCAGGTCCCCACATCCGCTCAGGGAAAGCCGCAATGTCCAATCCGAAACTGCAGACAAACACCACCGATAATTCCGGCGTACCGAGCCGGGATGAGATTCTGGCCCGGGCGAAGGACATTGGGGCTATCGCGGCCAGAGATGCCGCCCGCCGCGAGCGCCAGCGCGAACTGCCCTTCGATATCTTCGCGCTTATCAAGGAAGCCAAGATCGGCACGCTGCGCATCCCCGAGGCCAAGGGCGGACCGGGCGGCTCGATTGCGGACTATATCGAAGTGCTGATGATCCTCGGCGAAGCCGACAGCAATATTCCGCACGCGCTTCGCAGCCACTTCAATTTCACTGAAAACCTCGCTCTCGCACCCATCGAGCTGGAGGATCGGCGGCATCTCGAACATGTGCTTGCCGGTAAACTCTTCGCCGGCGCCAGCACCGAACAGGGCACCAAGCGCCCCGGCGAAATCACCACACGGCTGAGTGCCGATGGCGACCGCTATCGGCTGAACGGCCGCAAATGGTATGCGACAGGCACGGCCTTTGCCGATTTCGGCACATTCAGCGCCATTGGTGACGACGAGCAGCCGATCGGCGTGCTCATTCCGCTCGATCGCCGGGGCATCACGATCCTCGATGACTGGGACAGCATGGGCCAGCGCATGACGGCGAGCGGCGGCGTGCTGCTCGAAAATGTCGAGGTACTGCCGCATGAATTGACAACCCGCAAGCTCGGCAGCCAGATCGGCCGCCACAGCTCGGCCATGCGGCAGCTGCACCTCGCCGCTTCGGCCGCCGGCGCCGTTCAAGGCGCGCTGAATGACGGTGTGGAGTATGTTCTACGCCAGGCGCGCACGACACTTCATAGTGCTGCGGAAACCGCCAATCAGGACCCCTTCGTGCAGAAGATGCTGGGCGAAATCAGCGCCGGCGCTTTCGCCGTCAAGACTTTGATCCGCGAAGCCGCTCGAACGCTAGACCGGACCGCTGTCGCCTTTGCCACCGGTGACGAAGAGGCGATAGAGGCAGCCTTGCTGGAAGGCTCGCTCGCCACCGCCCGCACCCAGATCATCGCCTCGCAGCTTTCTTTGACGGTCGCCACCAATCTCTACGAACTCGGCGGCGGCTCGGCGACATCGAGCGAGCGGAATTTCGACCGCCACTGGCGCAACATCCGCACCGTCTACAATCACAATCCGCTTGCCCACAAGGCGCGCGTCATCGGTGACTATTACCTCAACGGCACCACGACACACCTTCGGGAAGGCCGGGTGTTCTGATCATGCGGAAGATGCAGGCGACAAAGGAGGAACAGCAATGAGAACGGAGTTTGTCGCTCCAGCCGGGAGCCGGGCGGCTTTTCGCCTGCCGACACTTTCCCGGCTGCCACCGCTGACAGCCTTGCGTGCCTTCGTCGTGGCCGCCCGCCATGCCAGCTTCTCGCGGGCGGCGGAGGAATTGCACGTCTCGACCGCTGCCATCGGCCAGCAGGTTCGCATTCTCGAAACCCATCTCGGCCAGCCGCTTTTCAGCCGCCAGCGCGGTGAATTGCTGCTGACCGATGCCGGTAGCGCACTTTATCCCGGCCTTGCGGATGCTTTCGACACCATGATCGGCAGTCTTTCCGACCTGATGGTTTCGAATGCACGACCGCAGCTGAAGGTGCTGGCCGAGGGCTGTTTTGCCGCCCGCTGGCTGGCGCCGCGGCTGGGAAGCATTGTTCCGGCGCTCGGAGACGTGGAACTTTCCATCGAATCCCTTGAAAGCGAAGCCATCGACCTCACGAATTTCGATGCCGATTGCGCCATCGTCGCTACTCATGCGCAAATTCCTGGCTTCATTCACGAGCCACTTTTCGCCGATACCGTCAGCGCCGTCTGCACCCCGGAATTCGCAGCCCGCCATGAGCTTGCAGGCGAGCCCGCGCAGTTGCGGGATCTCGGTTTTACGATGTTGCGCGGCAATGGCCTGGACCCAGCCTTCGAATGGGCGAACTGGCTGCGCGCCTGCCGCATCCCGCTCAGGCTGTCGGCGACAGGTCCGCGTTTCTCACGCCAGACGGCGCTGATAGAAGCAATCTCATCCGGCCATGGCATCGGCCTCGTACGCCACTCCCTGATTTCGGGCGAACTGAAAAACGGCCGCCTGATCGCTCCCTTTGGTTCACCGCAGCCGACCGCAAGCCGTTACCACCTGCTGACCAGCCCTGACAGGCGGCGGCTGCCGGAGGTCGCATCTCTACTCGCCTTGTTGCGCGAGGATATGCGCTCTCTCGAGGCCGCCGCCTGAACACGCCCGTCCCACCTCAGGCGCGTTCCTTTTGCAACTCTTTGGCCGCGTAGATATTGTCCGGGCGCGGTAGGCCGTAATGGTCACGCAACGTGTCGCCCTCATAATCCTGACGGAAGAGGCCGCGCTGTTTGAGGATCGGCACCACCTCGTCCACGAAGATGTCGAACCCGCCGTTCAGCCATGGCGGCATGATGTTGAAGCCATCGGCAGCGCCTTCGCGGAACCAGGTCTCTATCCAGTCCGCCACCTGTTCCGGTGTTCCGGAAATCACCTTGTGGCCACGCCCGCCGGCAAGCCGGTGCAGCAATTGCCGGATCGTCGGGTTTTCCCGGTCGATGACATCAAGAACAAGCTGATGACGGCTGCTATCCGCCCGTGCCCGTGTCGCCTCCACGGCGTCGTGCGGCAGCGGCTGGTCGAGATCGGCCGATGACAGGTCGATGCCGGTGATGCGCTGCAATTGCCCGAGCGAGAAAGCCGGCTGGATGAGATCGTTGAAGGAAGCTTCCAGCCTGCGTGCCTCTTCTTCGGTTGACGCGATGAAAGGGCTGATGCCCGGCAGGATTTTCACATGGGCGGGATTGCGCCCCGTGGCCGCCACGCGCCGCTTGATATCAGAATAAAAAGACCGCGCACTCTCCAGAGTCTGATGCGCGGTAAAGATCGCCTCCGCATAGTCAGCCGCAAAACCACGGCCCTCCTCCGAGGAACCGGCCTGCACATAGACCGGGCGTCCCTGCGGCGAACGCGGCAGGTTGAGAGCGCCGCGCACCCGGTAAAATTCGCCATGATGATTGGCGGGATGAATACGGTCCGTATCGGCAAACAAACCGCTCTCCTTGTCCGCAACAATGGCGTCATCCTCCCAACTGTCCCAGAGCTTGGTCACCACGTCCACAAACTCTGTCGCCTGACGGTAACGGTCGGCATGTGGCGGATGCTGCTGCAGATTGAAGTTGCCGGCCGCCGCGTCAGCAGAAGTCGTCACGATGTTCCAGCCCACCCGGCCGCCGCTGATATGATCGACCGAAGCGAACAGCCGGGCGAGATTATAAGGCTCGTAGTAGGTGGTGGAGGCCGTGGCGATGAAGCCGATCTTTTCGGTGACGGCGGCCAAGGCCGCCAGCATGGTGATCGGCTCCAGCCGGTGGCGGGCGGCATAGCGGATATTGGCATCCAGAACCGGAGCATCGGCAAAGAAGATGGCATCAAGCTTTGCCGCCTCGGCCTTGCGGGCGATATCCTGATAGAGCCTTATATCGGTAACCCGGTGGGGCTCGGAGTCCGGATGCCGCCAGGCTGCCTCATGATGGCCACCCGGATAGATGAACGCATTGAGAACCAGCTTTTCGGATTTTCTGCTCATGGAAATCACCTCTTATTCGCTCTGACGCGGCCTGAACCCAAGGCAAGGGGGCTCACGCCTCCTTCGTCGCCCAGGCCTTGGCGAGATTGCCGCTCAGCCCTTCCGCCCCGGTCGCATAATCCTTGATGCGCACGCTGCCGACGACCGGCTGGATGGGAGAGACGAGATTGATGACGGGAAGATCTTTCGCGACAACGGCCTGAAACTCCTTGAAGAAGGCGGCGCGTTTTTCGATATCCGGCTCCACCGCCGCCGCTTCCAGCAGCCGGTCCACCTCCGGGTTGGCATAGTGGCTGGCATTCGAGAAAGGCAGGCCAATCTTGAAGTTCTTGCTCCAGTAGACGCGCTGGACACCGGCTGTCGGATCGAAGGTGTTGGAGAGGGATTCGACCGAAAGATCCCAGGCCCGGTCGGTATAGACCACCTTCACATAGGTGCCGAAATCGAATTTCTGGATGTCCGCCTCAATGCCGATCTTCGACAGCGCCTGCGCGATGAAATCCGAATAGGTCTGCGGGTTGAACGGGTTGGTGGTGACGCGGAGCTTGAAGCGTTTGCCGCCGTCCTTGCGCGGGAAACCCGCCTCATCCAGCAATTTTTCCGACAGAGCGATATCGAACTTGGCAAAACCGATATTGGGATTGTGGAATTTTGCGAGGCCGGGACTGATCGGCGTTGGCGATGGCACGGCATAACCGTAAAGCACGGTATCGATGAGCGCCGGAACATCAATGGCGTGGGCGATAGCCTGCCGGACCTTCAATTCCTTCAGATATTCATTCTCAAGATTGATCACCAGCTGGTTCTGCTGGCCGGCATAGGCATAGATGCGGTCATCCACCTTCAGCGTCGGGATGGATTTCAGCCTCTCGAGATCGGCAAGCGCCACCGGGTTCGGGCCAATGTCGCCCTCTCCGGTTTCCAGCGCCGCCGCGCGGGCGCCCGCATCATTGATGAGGCGGATGATGACCCGGTCAAGGTGAGGGCGCGGTGCATCCCAGTAGTCAGCATTTTTTTCCAGAAGAATATGACTGCCCGGCACCCATTCCTTCAGAACGAAGGGACCGCTGCCAATGATCTGCGCAGGCTTGGGATTATCGGTTGGCTTGAAGGTCTCGAAGATATGCTTCGGCACAACGGGCGATTCCGAGGAGGCCAGCGCGGTGATCAGGCCCGGCGCGGGCTTTGAAAGCTTCACCTTCGCGACCAGCGGATCGGAGGTATCGACACTTTCGACATTCGAGAACGTCGCCCGGCCGCGCGGATGGGCCTCTTTCAGACGCAGGATCGAAAATTCCACATCCGCCGATGTTACCGGTTTGCCGTCATGGAATTTGGCATTCGGCTGCAGATGGAAGACATATTCCAGCCCATCGGCCGAAACGCTCCATTCCTTCGCAAGACTCGGCTGGGGCGAAAGCTCGTAATCGTAGGTCAAAAGCCCGTCATAAATCTTCGAGCCGATGAACTGCGGACCGCCCGCGCTGGTGTTGATGGCGACAAGCTGGGTCGGTTCAGGGAAATATACGATCTTCAGCGTGCCGCCCGAAACGGGCTCTTCGGCAGCGGCGAAAGAACCGCCCGGAAGCGCCACGAATGCGCCGGCGGCAAGTGCAATTTTATGAAACTGGCGTCTGGAAATGGTCATGTCTGTCTCCGAAAAAATCCGATGGGCGAGGGTGCGGCGGCTTAATGCAGCTGCGGGAACCCGTGGCGCTCGGCGAGGATTTGCAAAATGCGTTTGGTGTCCTGAATGAAGTGCTTGTCGCCCTTGGCCGTGGCGTCAGCGGGCGCATCGCCGGCAAAGATGAAGAGCGGCAGCGACTGATTTTCCTCCCCCACAGTAGCGATGACCGCCTCACGCGGGCGCAGGAAACCGACGCGGCGAATATCTATTCTGGCGGCAAGGTCTGGAAAGGAGGCAAGCAGGCCTTCGATCTGGTTACAATGCGGGCAGACGAAGCGGACACCGGGGTGCTTTGGGTCTTCGAAACCGGGGGCGATCAAAAAAAGCGTATCCTTGGCCATGGTATCCATCATTTGCGGGTGAGATTTCCAGTTCACAGTGCAGGTGGCCAAAGCGTGGGTCCAGAAAGCAATTCTTGCGTCGCGGCGAAGAATTGCTTTGCGCTAAATTATTGATGAAACTTATTTTTTCTGAATTCAGCCAACAGGGACCGCTGTTCTGAACGACTTGTCTCACGAGCAATGTTTTTCTCGAAAACGGGCTTGGCGCGCGAAGGCACAAACGTAGCTGGGAGCCGTTTCAACAATAAAAAAACCGGCAAAATTGCCGGTTTTGCGTTGGTTCTGGCGGACCTCTCCTCCGTCATGCCGGCCTTGAGCCGGCATCCAGCCACGGCGCGTCCGCGCCGTGAAAGGAGCCTCTCGCGATCAAGGACTTGATCGCGCTGAACCCGGATCTAGTCCGGGGGTGACGGAGTGTGGATTAGACCGCTTGCCAAATACTCACTCGCTTTTCCAGGCCGTCGACAGATCGCCATAGGCAATGTCAATGGTTGTCACGAGGGACTTCAGGCTGGTGTTGCGCAGAACGACGGTCGGCAGGGCGACGATCGAGAAATTCGGCAGGTCATCGCCGGCGATTTTCTGGATGTCGTGGAATTGACCGGCCCGCTTCGTCTCGTCCACTTCTATAGCGGCCGCGCGGAAAAGATCGTCAACCCTAGGGTTGTTGTAGTGGGCAGCGTTGACATAGGGCGCGGGGTTCTTGATGCCGTCAGACCAGTACAGACGCTGCACGCCCGCTGTCGGATCGAACAGCCGGCTGATACCGTTCACAGTCAGGTCGAAACCACGCTCGGTGTAAACGCGCTTGATGAAGGTGGCGAGATCGCCTTCGACGATATCCACCTTCACACCGAGCTTGCCGAAGGAGGAGCGCAGATATTCCGCGGTTTTGCGGAAGACGTCGGAGGGCAGGAAGGCGAGCCGCAGTGAAAAACGGGTGCCGTCTGCGCCTTTGGGATAACCGGCCTTGTCCAGCAGCTCGTTCGCTTTCACCAGATCGAAAGGATAGGTGAAGGGCTTTTCATCATTATAGGCAGTGAAGACCGCCGGGATGTTTGAACCAGCCGGTTTCGCGGTGCCGAAGAAGATGGCGTCATTGATGAAATTGCGGTCGATGGCGTGGGCCAGCGCGTGGCGGACCTCCTTTTTGGCAAGGATGGGGTTTTCCAGATTGTACTCGAAGATGGCGGCGTTGTTGAGATAGGAGTCGGTATAAACCTCCACCGAGAGCTTGGGATTTTGGCGAAGGCGCTCCAGATCGCTGTAGGAAACATCCGCCGTGTAATCCGCCTCACCCGTTTCGACCGAGATGGTGGTGGAGGCCGCGTCGGCGAAAAAGCGCGCCACGAAACCGTCGAGATAGGGAAGATCAGCCTGCCAGTAGTTCGGGTTCTTCTTCAGCTTGACATAGCTGCCGCGTTTCCATTCCTCGAAGACGAACGGGCCGGTGCCGATAGGGGCGTTGCCGTTCGGGCTTTCGTTATATTTTTCAGTAGTATAGGCATGGGCCGGCAGAATGGGCGTTTCGCCCCCCGTCAGCGCCCGCAGCAGATAAGGCGCGGGTTTGGAGAGCACCACCACCGCCGTCAGCGGATCGGGCGTTTCAATATCGGCGACATTGGCGAAGGTGATGCGCCCGCGCGGGCCGACCTTCTTGAAGGCAAGCAGGGAAAATTTCACGTCCTGCGCGGTGAAATCCTTGCCGTCATGCCATTTGACCCCCTTGCGCAGCTTGAAAGTGTAACGCAGCCCGTCGGCGGAGGTTTCCCAGCTTTCAGCCAGCACGGGATGTGGTTTGAACTCGCTGTCGAACCGCACCAGACCTTCCAGAATTTTGGTGGAAATGGCACGGGTCCGCGTGTTGGAATCGGAAAGCGGCACCAGCGTCGTCGGCTCGCCAAGACCCGCAAGGGTGACGATCCCACCCTTTTTCGGCGTTTCGACCGCCAGAGCGGGCAATGACGGCAACAGCATGGCCCCGGCAAGGGCAGCGCTCAGAAGCAATGTCTTACGTCTTGTAATATTCATGGATGTTTCCTTTTGCGAATTTGTTTTCAAATACTCACGCAACCTTCAGCCGGGTCTCGACCAGCCGGGCAAACAATGTGGCACCAACCGGCAGAATAGCGTCGTCAACGATGAAACCGGGGTTATGGGCTGGCACGGTGCCGGAGTGACCGAGGGTGAAGAACGCTCCGGGCGCGTGTTTGAGAAGATCGGCGAAATCCTCGCTGCCCATGAAACGGCTCCGCTCGGTGGAAACGCGCTCGTCTCCCAGAACCTCACGCGCCACGCCGGCGACAATGTCCACCGATGCGTCATCGTTGGTGAGGACCGAGAATATGTCGCGGATATCCACCTCGGCGGTGAGACCGTGAGCCGCAGCGATGTGATCGGAAATCGTGCGGATGCGCTCCCGGATGGTTTCGCGCACGCTGTCGGAGAAGGCCCGCACCGTTCCGGCAATCGCAGCCGTTTCCGGGATGACATTATAGGCCGATCCCGCCTCGATGCGCGTGATCGACAGCACGGCGGGATCGGTCGGCGACACGTTACGGCTGACGATGGTCTGCAAGGCCTGAATGAGTTCGCCCGTTGCCGGCACCGGGTCGCGCGACACATCGGGATGCGCGGCGTGTGCGCCCCTCCCCTTCAGCCGGATATCGAAGAAATCCGCCCCTGCCAGAATGGTGCCGGGCGAGACCTTCAGATGATTGGGCGCCGCATGGGTGGAATTGTGCAGCCCGTAAATCTCGTCGACAGGAAAATCCCTGAACAACCCGTCGGCAATCATGGCGCGCGCGCCGCCGAGACCCTCCTCCGCCGGCTGGAAAATGAACACCACCGTGCCGGCAAAATCGCGGGTTTCAGCCAGATAACGCGCGGTGCCGAGCAGGATGGTTGTATGCACATCATGCCCGCAGCCATGGAACTTGCCGGGGTAGATCGACGCATAAGGCAACCCGGTCTCCTCGGGCATCGGCAGCGCATCCATGTCGGCCCGCAGCCCTATGGAGCGATTGCCCGCGTGGCGGCCACGCAGCACGCCGACCACGCCGGTTTTGCCATAACCGCGGTGCACCTCGATGCCCCAGGAGGCGAGCTTTTCGGCGACGATGCCTGAGGTGCGTACCTCTTCGAAGCCGATTTCCGGATGCTGGTGCAGATCGTGACGGATGGAGACGAGTTCGGGAACATAGGTCCCGATCCGGTCTATTATTTTCGGAGCGGGTGTTTTGACGGGATCGACGGCAATATTCACGGTATCTCCTCAGGGCAAAGAATATCGTTCTCGCAATCTTGGTGATTGCGAAGTGCTAAGCTTCAGAACTGGAAAGCTGAGGCAGGGAGAGGCGTTAGAACCTCAGGCCCGCCTCCTTCATCAAGGGCAAAATGCGCTCGGCGAAATAATCGAGATCTTCGCGGAAATCGTAGAAATTCAGCTGCACACCATCGATGCCGGCCTTTTTCAGGCCGACAAGCTGCTCGACCACCTGTTCCGGTGAACCGATGATCTCGATATTGCCGCCGAGATTGCGCCCCTGCTTGTGGCGCGCATCCCCGCGGCCGCGCCAGGCATGGGCGTCGCTTTCGTAATTATTGGTGGCGAAGGCGCGGGTGCCGGGCTGCGGTTTTCCAGCCTCAATGGCATCGGCATAGGCGATCGCCTCCTTCTCCGTATCCCGGCTGACGATAATCGGGTTGATGAGCGTCTTCACCTGCCGGCCATAGGCCTTGGCGCGGTTCTTGATGTTCGCGATATGATCCGGAAGCGTTTCCAGCGCGCTGTCTATATGCGCGCCGCCGGGCGAGGTGACGAAAACCAGATCGGAATGGCGGGCGGCGAAATCGATGCCGGCGGGTGAACCGGTCGCCGTCACCAGCGGCGGGCGCCCAAAGGTGGGTTTCGGCGTTATCCAGCCATTGTTGATCGCCCAGGGATTGAGCTTGCCCTCATAGGAAAAGTTTTCGGTTTCGCCCCAGAGACGATGGAGCACATCGAACAATTCACCCGCCATATCGTAACGCTTGTCATGATCGATCCGCTGCCAGCCGAACATTTCATGCTCGATGGCGCGGTGGCCGGTGACAATGTTGATGCCCCAGCGCCCCTTGGCGATATGATCCAGCGTCGCGCCATATTTGGCGAGATGCAGCGGATGCAGAGGCCCGTAAAGAACATGGATGGTGGAGATCAGCAGAATGCTCTTCGTGACCGCCGCCATGGCGCCAAGCGCGATGAAACTGTCAAGCGAGGATTCACCGTCATAACCGCCCTTGGGCAGCCATTGCGTGCGGCTGAAGGCGATTTCGAAACCAAGCTCCTCCGCGCGCTTCACCAGTTCGACATTATAATCGAAGGTCCAGCTGTTGCTCGTCGGCAGGCTGGAGAAATTGATGTCCTGCAGATTGAGGAACAGGCCCAGCATCATCGGCTGCTTCGCCGCCCGGCTGAGCGGGCTGTCTTCGAAATCGGCCGGGCTTTTCAGCTCAATATCTTTCAGTTCCGGACCATCCGGCAATGAAACAGTCAGCGCCATGTCTTTTCTCCCTCGGGTTGGTCGCCCTGTGGGGCCGCTGCCAGCCTTGCGCGCAGATAGCCTTCCACGCTGCGGGGCAGACGACCGGTGATCTGCTGGACGTTATCGTCGATGGATGCTGCGAGACCTTCGCGGATGAGCTGGCCGAATTCGCTGATCGCTTTCTGCTCGAACGCGCCGATATGGGGCGGAAAGGCGGCGGCGGCATGGTGCGAAACCCCGACGGGACGATGCAGGATGCGCGCGGCGATGCGGGCGATCTCCAGCGCCGTCAGCGCTTCTCCACCGGTCAGCACCAAAGCGCCGCAAACAGGCGCATCTGCGGTCAACGCGTGAACCGCGACATCGGCGATATCGTCGGCATCGATGAAGGAGACGGCAGCATTTCCGAAACGGGCGGGCACATCCTCCCCATTGCGCAGGGCGGCAACAACGGGTTCCAGCGCCACCTGCATCCAGGCATTCGGCCGCAGCACCGTATGGGCTATGCCGCTTCCGGCCAGATACGCTTCCACCTGTGCATGGGCCGTGCCCGAGATGGAGCGGGCGGCATTCTCAATCGTCCAGTCGGAGCCGGATATTTTCACGATCCGAGACACGCCGGCGGAAAGAGTCGCGTCAATGACCGCATTCTGGTCAGCCGCCAGCGTTTCACCGATGGGGGAAAGCAGGAAGACCCTGTCTATACCGCGTGAGGCCTCTTTCAGGCTCGCCGCATCGGAGAAATTTCCCTCCGCTATATCGACGCGGTCGCCCCAGAGCTTCAGCGCATCCTCCCGCCTGCGGGTCAGCACCCGAACCTTGGCCTGTTTTTGCAAAAGACGGCTGACGACACGTTGGCCGAGCTTGCCGGTTGCGCCCGTTACAAAAATGGTGGCTGCCATAGCGTCCTCACTTTCCCGCATTATGCTGCGCTGTAAGCGCGCGTGGATCGGCCCAAGCCCTCACATCGAAATCCTCGGGGACGAATTTCCATTCCAGCAGGAAGTCCTTGAAATGGCTGAGCGCATCCAGTTCGGCAGGATCGAGGTCGAGCTTCAGATTGCGGTGCAGATCCGCGCCATTGGCGGCCAGAACCGCCTCCTCGCTCACACCGATCTCGCGGGCGATGAAATGCACGGCTTCCGCCGGATTATCATCAGCCCATTGGGCCACCCGCTGCACGGTAGCGACGAGTTCCGCCACCAGATCTGGCCGCTCATCGGCAAAGGTGGCATCGACAGTCAAGGGACGCGGCGTGCCATTGTTGATGCGGATTTTCGGATCAGGGTGGAACCCCGTCGATACCACGACCTGCGCCCCGATCAGATTGGCGACGGTTACACCTTCCGCTCCCTTGACGAAGAAAGCATCGATCTGGCCCCGGTGCAACGCGGCGATTTCCTCGCCATAGGGGAGCCGTCGACGCAGACCATGGAACCGCTCATCGTCAGGGCTAAGCAACACCGGCTCCCGGGCGGTCAGATCGACAAGCTCGACATCCGCAACGGAGAGCCCGGAGACGGTGAGCGCCGACACGATGCCCTTGAGCGATGTGGCGCGCTGGAAATCGATGGTTTCATTCGGCCGTTTCGGCAGGCCGATGCGCCGCCCCTTCAAATCGCCGCCCTTGCTTATGCCGCTTGCGGGCAGCGTGATGACCGCCTGAAACTCATCGGTCCTCGTCAGCCCCACCAGCCGCGTCTGCCGGCCACCTGATTTCGCCCAGATGGGCGGAATATTACCGCCCTGGCGGAAGGACCAGTCGAGACGATGATCGAAATGGCTTTGCCTGATGGCCGGATCGGCGGAATCACGAATGGAGGACACCGAAATACCATGGCCGGCAAAACGTTCCTCTATCCAGCCAAGTTGCACCGCGATGGAAAGCGGCGTGGGCGCCGGGCAGCGCGTATACCACAGGGTTACGGGCTGGGTTACCTGGCGAAGGGCGGCATCGGCCATAGTGTACGTCCTCGAAATTGCGATCTGGACGGCACGCTACACGGCGGACGATATTTTCTATAGAAACAGTGTACTATTTGAGGCGCGATTGAGGAAATTCGTTTCCATCCTGTCATCGCTTGAGCGAGATGACGGAATATCCTTTCGATAATGGCGAGATTTTGGGTCGGATCGTCGCCTGTGCCTTTGATTGCTTCCTCCATTCAACCGCGCACCAGCTGCAAAGACTGATGAAAGTTTTTCTTCTTCCAACAGCAAGGATTTTTAACTCGCGACCGCAATTCCGGCTGTTACGCTTTCGGACAATCGCACCGGCCGCAGGCCGGAAATCCCGCACGGACCGAAAAGAAAAAGTAGAAGCATGAGCAAGACCAAACGCCGGCTCAATCTGAATGTTGGCATCAACACGACAGGATATCTTCCCAATGCCTGGAAATACCGGAGCGGAGACCGGCACGATATCAACGATATCAGCTATTATCGGCGGCTGACGGAACTGGCCCACAAGGGTCGGTTCGACGCCGTTTTCCTGTCCGACCATCCGGCATTGCTGACCGATCCGGCCAGCCGCCCGTTTCACACCATCGATCCGCTCATCCTCTCCACATCGCTTGCCGCGCAGGTGCCGGATATCGGTTTTGTGGCGACGGTGTCTTCCACCTATAATTCGCCTTACAATTTCGCGAGACGGACGCAGTCCATCGACGTCGTCACCGGCGGCCGGCTGATCGTCAACATTGTCTCCTCCTTCAATCCCAATGTCGCCGCCAATTTCGGCAACGATCCGCTGCCGCCGCGCAGCGAGCGATATGCCAAGGCCACCGAATTTCTCGATGTCGCGAAAAAGCTTTGGTCGAGTTGGGATCCGCGCCGCGAAGGCGACGTGCCGGAAGATCGGTTCTGGGATGCGGCAACCGCCGAGACAATCGATCACGAGGGGCAATATTTCCAGGTGAAAGGCCCGCTCAACGTTCCGCGCGGGCCACAGGGGCATCCCGTCATTGCGCAGGCCGGCGCATCCGAGGGCGGCATCGATCTGGCCGCGCGCCATGGCGAGATCATCTATTGCAACATCCTGTCCCGGCCCGCGGGTCAGGCCTTCGGCAAAAAGGTGCGTGACCGCGCCGTTTCTTTCGGCCGCGATCCCTCCGGCATCCGCATCGTTCCCGGCCTTGTCGTCATTCTCGGCGAGACCCGTGAGGAAGCTTTGCGCAAACACGAGCTTTACAGTGGAACCGGCTCGGAAGACGGGCTTCTGGCGCGTTTCGCCAAGGAAAACGGTATCGATCCGCGTGATTTCAACCCCGATGCGAAACTCGAAGGTCAGCGCTTCATTCCCGACCAGAACCGGCAATGGGCCGTCGGCATGGGGCTCGGCCTTTCCGAGTTGCTGACCCACGAAAAGCTCACGGCCCGCGAGGCCGTGCGCCGTTCGGAGGGGCACCACCGGCTGCTGCTTGGCACGCCGGAAGAGGTGGCTGATGGTATCATCGATCTCTGGCAGGATGGCACGGTGGATGGCTACACCCTGCAGCCGCCGCGAGCGCCCGACGATATTGCTGAATTCGTCGAGAAGGTCGTGCCGGTCCTGCAGGATCGTGGCGTTTACCCGCGTGACTACGAAGGCGTGACAATCCGCGACCGCTACGATCTGCCCTATCCCGATTGACGAAAGATGCGGCGCTGTTGAAGCGCCACAGGTCCATCTCCCGCCATTCCCGCTGCGCGCGGGAGTGGCTGATGTTAGGGACATATCATTGACCCGTCGCCACTTTCAAAACAGGCCGTCCACCGGAAAGCTGCGGTAAAACGGAAGCGAAATCCGTAACGATCTGACGATAATCATCAGGCTGGAACTCATAGGGCAATTCCAGACGGAATTCCGAGACATGCGGCAGCACGGGATCACGCGACAACGTCTCCAGAATTTCATCCGTCGTACCGACAATGTCAGGCAGAAAAAGCGTGCGGCGCGCGCCATGTGGCGCATGCGTGCGCTTGTCGCGCTCGGCAACAAATTCCGCATAACGGCGGCGTGTTGCGGGGCTTGCGCTATCGGTCGGCAGGATCACACGGCCAAGCGCGATACGCGGCTGGCGTTCATGCGCCCATTCCTGCCGGAAGCGCGCAACGAGGGCCGCCTGCGCCGTCAGAAAATCATCGGTATTTTCACCACTGACGATATTGCCGGTCAGAAGATTGAACCCTGCCTTGCCCGCCCAGCGGGCCGAATTCTGCGATCCGCCACCATACCACAGCCGGTCGGTCAGCCCCTTTGCGAAGGGCCGAAGGCGCGGCACCTGCGCGCCGGCCGCATTACCCGCCTCCGTATCGCTCGACAATGGTTCCGATCTCAACGCCCTCGCCAGCTTTTCGGCGCGGGCATGGCTGTAATCCGCAGCGGGAGCCGTATCGACATAATCCGAAATGAGATGGGCGAAGGGCGGCGCGCCCACGGAAACGCCGACGTTCAACCGCCCGCGTGACAGGATATCCACGGTGGCTAAATCCTCGGCCAGCCTGAACGGGTTTTCGTAACCCAGTTGAATGACGGCGGTGCCGAGGCCAATCCGCTTCGTGCGCTGCGAGGCCGCCGCAAGAAAGGTGGCCGCCGAAGATACGCCCCGTTCCAGGTGGCGCTGGCGAACCCAGGCGCTGTGATAGCCCAGCGCCTCCCCGGCCTCGAAAAGCTGCAGGGTCTCCTCCAGTCCCCGCTCCGGATCATCATCGTGATAATTACCGGGAACCAGAAAGGCGAAATGGGAAATATGGGAAAGGGGCATGGTGTGCATCCGGGACCAGGTGTTGACGGAAGATCGGGCTCACGCAGCGCAGGTGCAGCGCATACTTCCGCAGAATGCACGATGACCGGCAGGGCTGGCACGGCATGGTCTTTTATAGTCCCGGCGATTGTTGAAAGATCGTTGCGCGATTCAATAATCTACTAAAATTATGGATTATTCTGCGATGGCTGGTGTTGGTCATACGCCTTCCTATTTTGAGGTGACGCTGCCCCTAGCGCGCCTAAGGACGCACTCCCTCTGGCACGCCACATCGCGTTCCGCGCAAATAAACTTGATTTCCCACCCAAACATGTAATACAGATTATCATACATGTTGACAAATAACGCAGACATGTATGACATTGCAGCCATCACGAAAGCTGCGATACCTGCATGAGGGAGGAATTATGATCATCACCGACGTCGAGGTCCGTGTTTTCCGCACGACGACCCGTCGGCACTCGGACAGTGCGGGCCATGCACATCCGGGGCCGGCGCATCAGGTGGAACAGGCCATGCTGACCATCCGCACGGAGGATGGACAGGAAGGGCATTCCTTCACCGCGCCGGAGATCGTTCGCCCGCACGTCATCGAGAAATTCGTCAAGAAAGTCCTGATCGGCGAGGACCATCGCGACCGTGAACGGTTGTGGCAGGATCTTGCTCACTGGCAGCGCGGCTCGGCCGCGCAGCTGACCGACCGCACGCTGGCCGTGGTGGACTGCGCGCTGTGGGACCTTGCCGGCCGCTCCCTCAATCAACCTGTATACAAGTTGATCGGCAGCTATCGCGACAAGGTGCTGGCCTATGGCTCCATCATGTGCGGCGACGAGCTGGAAAGCGGGCTTGCGACGCCCGAAGATTACGGCCGCTTTGCCGAAACGCTGGTGAAGCGCGGTTACAAGGGTATCAAGCTGCACACCTGGATGCCGCCCGTCAGCTGGGCGCCGGATGTGAAGATGGACCTCAAGGCCTGTGCCGCCGTGCGCGAGGCTGTTGGTCCCGATATTCGCCTGATGATCGACGCCTTCCACTGGTATTCGCGCACCGATGCGCTGGCGCTGGGCCGTGGCCTCGAAAAACTTGGTTTCGACTGGATCGAGGAGCCGATGGACGAGCAGTCGCTCTCCTCCTACAAATGGCTCTCAGATAATCTCGATATTCCCGTCGTCGGCCCGGAAAGTGCAGCCGGCAAGCATTGGCACCGCGCCGAATGGATCAAGTCCGGCGCCTGCGATATTCTGCGCACCGGCGTCAATGATGTCGGCGGCATTACCCCGGCGCTGAAGACCATGCATCTGGCCGAAGCCTTCGGCATGGAGTGCGAAGTCCACGGCAATACGGCCATGAACCTGCACGTTGTCGCCGCCACCAAAAATTGCCGCTGGTATGAGCGCGGGCTCTTACACCCCTTCCTCGAATATGATGACGGCCACGACTATCTGAAATCGCTGTCGGATCCGATGGACCGCGACGGCTTCGTGCACGTCCCTGACCGGCCGGGCCTTGGCGAGGACATCGATTTTACCTTCATCGACAACAACCGGGTGAGGTAACGGGTAATGAAAACGGTGCTCGCCTTCGGAGACAGCCTCACCTGGGGTGCCGACCCGGCCACGGGTCTGAGGCACTCGGTCGAGCATCGCTGGCCCGATGTGCTGGAGGCCGAGCTTGCCGGAAGGGCGAAGGTTCACCCCGAAGGACTTGGCGGGCGCACCACCTGTTATGACGACCATGCCGGTCCTGCCTGCCGCAACGGCGCGCGGGCGCTTGAAGTTGCACTGTCGTGCCACATGCCGCTCGATCTCGTCATCATCATGCTCGGCACCAATGATATCAAGCCGGTGCATGGCGGGCGGGCGGAAGCCGCCGTTTCCGGCATGCGCAGGCTGGCGCAGATTGTCGAAACCTTCATCTATAAGCCGCGCGAGGCCGTACCGAACCTGCTGATCGTCGCGCCGCCACCCTGCGCCGCAGGACCCGGCGGCGAACCGGCCGGTGGACGGGATATCGAACAGTCACTGCGGCTTGCGCCGCTTTACCGCAAACTCGCTGCCGAACTGGGGCATCATTTCTTCGATGCCGGATCGATCGCCAGCGCCTCGCCGGTGGATGGCGTGCATCTGGATGCGCCGGCAACGGCGGCAATCGGCCGGGCGCTCGCAGCACCCGTAAGAGACATTCTTGGCTGATCACGCAACGCCTGTGGAGGAACCAGGCGCGTGGATCAAAACGTGGAAAGGCCGCTTGAACCGGCCATAGGGAGGAAAGATGAAACATTTTCTTGCAACCGCAGCGCTTGGCGCCCTGCTGATCGGCGCCATGCCGCTCAGTGTTTTCGCCGAAACGCCGAAAGACCAGCTTATCGTCGCCACGACCATGAGCAACATCCTGACCCTCGACCCCGCCGCCATCACCGGCCGCGAGACCGTGCAGGTTCTAAACAACGTCTATGACACGCTGGTCGTGCTTTCCCCTGAAGATCGCAGTCTTCAGCCACGCCTTGCCGAACGCTGGGAAATTGCCGAAGACCGTAAATCGATCCGTTTCCATCTGCGCGCCGATGCGAAATTCGCCTCCGGCAATGCGGTGACGGCAAAGGACGTGGCGTGGAGCCTGAAGCGGCTGCTCGCCCGCAACCTGGCGCAATCGTCCTTCCTGAAAACCCGTGGTTTCAAGCTGGAAGAGGCCGACAAGCTGTTCGTGGCCGAAAACGACCAGACCTTTGTGCTCAATATCCCCAAACCAGACGACCCGAACCTGCTGCTGATGATCCTTGGGCAGAACGGTCCCGGCTCGATCATCGACAGCAAGACGGCGCTTGAGAATGAGAAGGACGGCGATCTGGGCGGCGCATGGCTGACGCTGAATTCCGCCGGCTCCGGCCCCTTCAAGCTGACGCAGTGGAAGTCCAACGAATATATCATTCTTACCCGCAATGATGATTATTGGGGTGAAAAGGCCAAGATGAAACGCATCCTGATGCGCCATCTGCCGGAATCGCAATCGCAGCGGCTGATGCTGGAAAAAGGCGATATCGATGTTGCCTATTCCCTGCAGGCACCGGACCTGAAATCGCTTGAGGCCGACAAGGCCGTCACCATCGAATCCACGCCCGGCTCCGGTTTTTATTACCTCAGCGTTTCGATGAAGGATGAGAAGTTCGCGAAGAAGAAGGTGCGCGAGGCCTTGCGTTACCTGATCGATTACGACGGTCTCGACAAGGCGGTCATGCCCTATTACGGCAAGCTGCATCAGCGTTCTCTCAGCACCGGCGTGATGGGTGCGCTGCCGGATCAGGGCTACAAGCTCGACATCGAAAAAGCCAAGGCGCTTCTGGCTGAGGCCGGTTATCCCAACGGCTTCAAGACCACGCTGCGCGTGCTTTCGGAAGACCCCTTCATGAAGGCGGCAACGGCGATCCAGAACACGCTTGCCCAGGCCGGCATTCAGGCCGAACTGATCAGCGGTTCTGGCGACCAGATCTATGGCGCGATGCGCGAGCGGAATTTCGAACTGCTGCTCGGCCGCGGCGGCGGTGGCCAGCAGCCGCATCCCGACAACAACCTGCGCTCCATCGCCTATAATCCCAACAATGCCGACGACGCCAAGCTCACCAATTACCAGAGCTGGCGCACCAGCTTCTTCGATGAAAAGCTGAACAAGATGATCGAGGAAGCGCTTGTAGAGCGTGACGTGGCCAAACAAACGAAGCTTTATGAAGACCTGCAGGGCTACATGGACGAGATCGTCATGTCCATTCAGCCCTTCTCGGAGGTCATCGACACCGCCGCCTTCCGCAGCGATATCAAGGGCATGATCGTCAGCCCCTGGCTCTCGCGGTTTGAAGAGGTGAGCAAGGAACGGTAATCTGCCGCCATATCTGCGAATAAGAAAAGGCGCGGCTAACCCCCGCGCCTTTTTCCGTTTTCCGCTCGTGCACTCGCCATCAAAAAAATGCCCGGCAGGGAGGCCGGGCAAGGAAGGAGGACTTTATTATCCGTGACGCCCCGGAGGAGGACAGTCACGTTTTGGAAGCCGTCAGGCGCCTTCATATTCCAGTGAGGCACCGATCAATTCGCGGGCATAGGGATGCGCCGCGCCATTGCCGGCGATGGCGTCGCGCGGCAGGATTTCGGTGATTTCGCCACGCAGCATCACCGCGAAACGGTCGCACATGTGGTCAACGACGGCGAGATCGTGGGTCACCATGATATAGGTGAAGCCTCGTTCTTCACGCAGGCGCTGCAACAGGTTGAGGATTTCCGCCTGCACCGAGACATCGAGCGCCGATGTCGGCTCATCGAGCAGAAGCAGCGAGGGTTCAAGGATCAGCGCGCGCGCAATCGCCACGCGCTGCCGCTGGCCGCCGGAAAGCTGGTGCGGAAAGCGATCCAGGAACGACACGGGCAGGCCGACATCGGTGATGACCTTGCGCATGCGCTCTTCACGGTCGCCGAGCTTATGGATCGCAAGCGATTCCGAAAGCACGGTGCGTACCGACTGGCGCGGATGCAGCGAACCATAGGGATCCTGAAACACCATCTGCAGCATGCGGCAGCGCTCGATCAACGGCATGTCACGCACCGACCTGCCGTCAATGAGGATGTCGCCGGTCCAGAAATCGTTGAGCATGGATACGCAGCGCAGCACGGTGGACTTGCCCGAGCCGCTTTCGCCGACAAGGCCGAAACATTCGCCCGGCTCGACGCGGAACGATACCGAGGGGAGCACTTTCAGCGCCGTATGGCCACTGCCGAAGGTGATGGAGAGATCGCGGGTTTCAACGGAAACGGCCATTATACTTTCTCCTCCAGCCATTCGGGGCGGCGATCGAGCACCGCAAGCGGTGAGCGCGAGCCGCCGATGCGCGGCTGCGCCGCCAGAAGGCCACGCGTATAGGGATGCTGCGCCTGATCGAGATCGCGCGCGGCCAGCGTTTCCACCACCCGTCCGGCATACATGATGAGAACCCGGTCGCAGAAATTGCGCACGAGATTGAGGTCGTGACTGATCATGATGAGGCCAATGCCCCGATCGCGCACCAGACCGTCGAGAATGTTCAAGACCTGCAACCGCACAGTCACATCCAGCGCCGAGGTCGGTTCGTCGGCAATGACGAGATCGGGATCGGCAAGCAACATCATGGCGATCATGACGCGCTGGCCCATGCCGCCGGAGATTTCATGCGGATATTGCTCATAGACGCGCTCCGCATCGCGGATTTTCACCGCATCGAGCATAGCCAGCGCCTTTTTCCGGGCTTCCGATTTCGACGCCTTGAAGTGACGCAGATAGGTTTCCGTCACCTGATCGCCGACACGGCGGATGGGATTAAGCGAAAATTTCGGATCCTGAAGGATCATCGACATGCGCCGGCCACGCACCTTCAGCATCTCTTTTTCGCTGAGTGCTAGAAGATCGAGCCCTTCGAAATCAAGCCTGTCAGCGGTGATCGTCGCCGACGGCAGGAGCCGCAGCAGGGCGCGGCCCACGGTCGATTTGCCAGAGCCGCTTTCGCCAACGATGCCGAGCCGTTCCCGGCCAAGGGTAAAGGAGATGCCGCGCACCGCCTCCGTGGGTGAGCCGCCGTAGCGGATGCGAAGATTTTCGACGTCAAGGATTGGTTTTTCCATGGCCTTATCTCCGGTTCATCTGCTTCGGATCAAGCGCATCCCGCAGGCCGTCACCCAGCAGGTTGAAGGCGAGGCTGACGGAGAGGATCGCCACGCCGGGAAAGGTCACCAGCCACCAGCTATCGAGCATGTAACGCCGTCCCGTGGCGATCATCGCACCCCATTCCGGCAGCGGCGGCTGCGCGCCGAGGCCGAGAAAGCCGAGGCCGGCGGCGGTGAGGATGACGGTCGCCATGTTCAGCGTCAGGCGAATGAGAACAGACGGCAGGCACATGGGCATGATCGATTTGACGATGATGCGCAGCGGTGACGCCCCCTGAAGCCGCGCGGCGGCGATGTAATCCGCCTTGCGGAAAGTCATGGCTTCAGCCCGGGCAAGACGCGCGATCGGTGGCCAGGAGGTGAGCGCAATGGCGATGATCGCGTTGTTGAGGCTCGGCCCAAGCGCTGCGACGAAGGCGAGCGACAGGATGAGGCTGGGGAAGGACAGGAAGATATCCGTGATGCGCATCATCACCGTATCGAATTTGCCGCCGAGATAACCGGATGCCGTGCCGACGAGAAGACCGACGGGGCCAACGATGATCGATACCAGCGAGATGATGGTGAGCGTGATGCGTGCACCCCAGAGAAGGCGGCTGTAAATATCTCGTCCCAGCTCGTCCGTGCCGAAGACGTGGCCATTGCCCGGCGCCTTCAGCGTATTGGCGAGATCCTGCGCGTAAGGGTCATGCGTCGCAAGCCAGGGCGCGAAAATCGCGGCGATGACGAGGAGCAGCAGGACAGCCAGGCCGAAGGCCGATGTCGGGCTTTTCAGCAGGAAAATGATGATGTTCTTCAGCGCGTTCAAGGGCACGGGAAGACGAGAAGAGGTTTCTGCACGAGCCGTCATCAGCGGGTCCTCGGATCGAAAAAGCGATAGAGAATGTCGGACAGGAGATTGAGCCCGATGAAGATGACGCCGACAATGAGCACGCAGGTCATCACGGCATTCATGTCGCCGATAATAAGATTGCTGGTGAGATATTGTCCGAAACCCGGCCAGGCGAAGACGGTCTCGATGAGCACCGCGCCTTCCAGCAGCGAGCCATAGGCAAGGGCGATGATGGTGACGAGCTGCACGCGGATATTGCCAAAAGCGTGTAGCCACACCGTCTGCCGTTGCGACAGGCCTTTGACGCGGGCTGTCGTCACATATTCCTGGCCCAGCTGATCCAGCATGAAGCTGCGCGTCATGCGGGTGATATAGGCCGAGGAGGAGTAACCGAGCAGGGCGGCGGGAAGGATGAGGTGGTTGATGGCCGACCAGAACACTTCCATATCGCCGGCAAGCAGGCTGTCGATCAGCAGGAAGCCCGTCCGCTCCTCCACCAGACCGATATAGAACTGGTCCATGCGGCCGCCGCCACCGACAAGGCCGAGATGGGCGTAAAACACGATCAGCGCGATCATGCCGGTCCAGAAGATCGGCATCGAATGGCCGAACAGGCTGAGCACCCGCACAAGATGGTCCTGCCAGCGGTCTTTGTTGACGGCGGCGTAAACGCCCATGGGAATGCCAAGGCCGGCGCCGATCAGGATCGCGAAGGTCGCAAGCTCCATCGTTGCCGGCATGACGCGTATGATGTCCTCGATCACAGGGCGGCCGGTGCGAATCGAGGTTCCGAAATCGCCGGTGAAGACATCACCGAGATAATAGATGAACTGCTGCCACAGTGGTCGGTCGAAGCCGAGCGCATGATAGACCTGCTCATAGGTTTCGCGCGTCGCATCCTCGCCGACGATCGCCCGCACCGGATCGGCGGGCATCAGGCGGCCAATAAAAAAGGTCAGCAGCAGCAATCCAAGCAGCGTAACCGCAATGCTTCCGATCTGGCCGGAGAGGCCATACAGCGAAAGGCGTCTTCTTGACATGATTCCTCCCTTGCCAGAGATCGACTGCGCAAGCGATGAAGGCACAATCCTGTCTGACAACTATTCATAAGTTGTCACAGGTGTCGAAGGCTGTCAAGCACGGGCGGTCAAAATCGATATCTCCAAGGGCGGCAAAATGCATGCACCGTGTTGTTTCGGGCCGCGGTTGCGGCACCGTTGCTTCACAGAAAAATCGCCCACATTGCCGCAAATGCAAAAGCCTGTATTCTCCCGTTCACAACAGGCGGACATGGAAGCTTGCGGCAATATTGCCGACGATGTCTGCGACCTCGGGGGAGGAAAACATGATCGACGTGACACTTCTGGCCTTTGCCGTGGTCGCCTTTATCGGCATTGCGACACCCGGCCCTACCGTCTTGCTGGCACTTGCCAATGGCTCGAAATTCGGCGTGCGGCGCGCCATGATCGGCATGGCTGGTGCTGTCCTTTCGGATTTCGTCCTGATCGGCGCGGTTGCGCTGGGATTGGGGGCTCTCCTCGCCGCCTCGGAATTCTGGTTCGGAGTCGTCAAATGGGTGGGTGTTTGTTATCTGGTTTTCCTCGGCATCATGCTTTTGCGCTCAAGAGGAACGCTTGATGGCGCTCTTGGGTCGACAGAGGCAAACGGGGCAGCATCGGCGCGCTCGATCTTTCTGAAAAGCTTTCTCGTCGCCGTGACCAACCCCAAGGGATATCTGTTCTTTTCGGCTTTCCTGCCGCAATTCATCGATCCCGCCGCGCCGCAAATCCAACAATATGCCGTGCTTGCGCTGGTCTTCGCCGGCATCGATGTCATGGTGATGTGCGGATACGCGCTGCTCGGCGCGCAGGCGGTCAGGATGTTGCGCAAGTCCGGCGCCCTGTGGCTCGACCGCATCTGCGGCGGCGCGCTGCTGACGCTTGCCGCTTCCCTTGCCCTTTACCGACGGGCCAGCGCATAAGCCTTTGCCGTTTCTGCTATTTTCGCCTCACTCAGCCATGGTGCGGGAACGCAGAAGCACCTTGTAACGCTCAAGGCTGCCGCGCAGATGCGCGGCCATATATTGGCGCGCAGCATCAGCGTCCCCTTCGATGATGGCATCGACGATCTTGGCATGCTCCTCCTGGAGATGCAGATTGTAGTCCTTGGGACGCGACCCCGGCGCCGCACCCTGCAATTCGCCACGGGGAATGATGCCGGAGCGGATAAGCTGGAGAAATTCGGGGAAGCGCCGGTTCTGGGTCGCCTGCGCAATGGCCAGATGAAACTCGAAATCCGCGTCGCGCGTCGGCAAGCCCGCGCCAAGACAGTCCCCCACGCGCCGATGCGCATCGACAATCGCTTCCACCTGCACGGCGGAACGACGCGAGGCAGCAAGGCCGGCGGATTCGACCTCAAAGACGGTGCGCAATTCCAAGAGCTCGATGACGGAGGAAATTCGTCCCACCGCCAGATCGTTGAAAGGCACTTCCTTGGCCGGTTTCGCCTCAATGGCAAAAACGCCTGCCCCCTTGCGGGCTTCAACCAGACCATCGGCACGAAGAATGGCAATGGCCTCACGCACAACCGTGCGGCTGACGGAATATTCCCGGGTCAATTCACTTTCGCTCGGAAGCCGGTCACCAGCGCGGAACACGCCTTCCGCCAGATCCCGCCGCAAGGCCGAACTGATTTTCGCCGCAAGCGATACTTGCTTGGTGCTGCTCTCAACGTCCATTCCGGCCCACCTGTTTTAAACCTGTCTGGCATGTTAGCAAACACCCGCCACATTGCAAGGGCCGGCGTCAGCGTCGGAGGAGCCGCAGGTGCAGTTCAGGCGGCTGCCATGGCCGAGTTGCTGGAAAAGCGGCTTCTATACTCACCCGGTGAAAGCCCGAGAATGCGATGAAACACGCGGCGGAATGCGGCGGCATCCTCGTAACCTACCGACCAGGCAATCTGATCGACCGAACGGCGGGTGAATTCCAGAAGTTCCCGCGCCTTGCCGACGCGCAGATGCTGGACATATTCGATTGGCTTCATACCGGTCGCCGCCTTGAAGCGACGCAGGAAGGTCCGCTCCTCCAGCCCGGCGTGGCCAGCCATATCGGCCACGCTCGTCGCCCGCCCGGCACGCGCCTGCAACCAGTGCTGCACCTTCAGGATCGGCTCGTCGCCATGCGTCAGCCTCGGGGCAAAACTGCTATAGTGGCGCTGCTCCCGCCCGGAAGGATCGATCAACAGGAATTTGCCGGTCTCGATCATGACCGAGGGGCCAAGCAGCCGGTCGACGATGCGCAGGCCAAGATCGGTCCACGCCATCAGCCCGCCGGCGGTAATGATATCGCCGTCCTCGATGACGATCTTGTCTATTTCCAGCCGCACATCGGGAAAACGCTCACGGAACCGTTCGGCAAACAGCCAGTGGGTCGTGGCCGGGCGGGCGGCCAGAAGCCCGGTCGCGGCGATCAGGAAGGAACGGCCGCAACTGGCCGCCAGCGTCGCGCCCTGCGCATGCCGGTCCAGCAGCCAGCGAGCGTAAGGCTCGGCCTCCTCGATTTCGGCCGGCCCGGTCAGCCTCCCGGGTACGACGAAGATATCGGGATGCCCCGGACCTGGATCGGTATCATGACAGCGGGAAAATTCACCGCCCTCACCCATGCTCCAGTGGCTGATCCGCAATTTCGGCCCACCGCGATCCTGTGAAAATACCGATGCGATGGCGAAAAGATCGGTGATGCCATGCACCATGGCAATCTGACAGTCCCGGTAGAGGACCAGACCGACTTCCAGCGTGCTTCCCGTTACACCCGTCATGCCCCTTACCCCTGTTTTGTCAGTTTCGGCTCGCTTTCTGTCAGAAGCGCCAATCCAGCCCCGGCTGCATCAAGAGTATCTCTATTCCCACGGGACGCAAGCAAGCCCCCTGCAACAGGAGAGAGAGCCATGACAACGATTACCACCAGAGACGGAACGCACATCTTCTACAAGGACTGGGGTCCGAAAGACGGCCAGCCCATCATCTTCTCCCATGGCTGGCCGCTCAGCGCCGATACCTGGGATGCGCAGATGGTGTTCTTCGCCAATAACGGTTTCCGCACCATAGCCCATGACCGGCGCAGCCACGGCCGTTCGGATCAGGTCTGGCACAACAATACCATGGATCAATATGCCGACGATCTGGCCGAACTGATCGAACAGCTCGATCTCCACGACATCATTCTGGTTGGCCATTCCACCGGCGGCGGCGAGGTGACACGTTATATCGGCCGCCACGGCACGGCCCGCGTTGCCAAGATCGCCCTCATCGGCGCGGTGCCGCCGCTGATGCTGAAGACGGAAAGCAATACCATCGGCCTGCCCATCGATGTCTTCGATGGCATCCGCAAGGGCACCTATGACAATCGCAGCCAGTTCTTCAAGGACCTGACCATTCCCTTCTATGGCTATAACCGCGAAGGCGCCGTGATTTCGGAAGGCATTCGCGAGGAATTCTGGCGGCAGGGCATGATGGGCGGTCTCAAGGGCCAGCTCGACAGCATCCGCGCCTTCTCGGAAAGCGACTTCCACCAGGACCTGAAAGCCTTCGACAAACCGACGCTGGTGCTACATGGCGATGACGACCAGATCGTACCGGTCGGCGCTTCAGCACTTTCCACGGTCAGAATAGTCAAACACGCGGTCCTCAAAATCTACGAGGGCGCCGATCATGGCCTGACCCAGACACATCAGGACCGGTTCAACGCCGACCTCCTCACCTTCATCAACGCCTGAAACCACCAGACACCGGAGACACGGACATGACACAGAATACCTTTCTCATCACCGGCGCATCCGATGGTATCGGCGCCGTTTACGCCGAACGCCTCGCAAGACGCGGCCACGATCTCATCCTCGTCGCGCGGCGTGCCGAGAAGCTGAAGGCACTGGCAGCGCAGCTGGAAAAGGACCACGGCATCGCCGTCGAGGTTCTCAGCGCCGATCTTTCCAGGGCGGAAGACCTCGAAAAGGTCGAGGCGCGGCTGCGCGAAGACCGACGCATCACCGGCCTCGTCAACAATGCCGGCATCGCCGGGGAAGGCGTAATCACGGCGCTGGACCCGGCCTATGTGACGACGATGATCAACCTCAACATTCTCGCCGTCACCCGGCTCGCGGCAGCCATCGCGCCGCGCCTTGCCGCCGAAGGCAAAGGCACGATCATCAACATGACTTCAGTCACGGCGCTGATGCCAGCGGCATTCACCGCCGTCTATCCGGCCACAAAGGCTTTTGTGCTCGCCTTCACCGAGGCGTTGCAGGCGCAGCTTTCGCCGTCCGGTGTACGGGTTCAGGCCGTTCTGCCCGGCATCACCCGCACCGCGATATGGGAAGAGGAACGACTCGACGCCATTCCGGCCGCCATGGTCATGGATGTGCACGACATGGTGGATGCGGCCCTTGCCGGTCTCGATCTCGGTGAAGCGCTGACCATTCCTTCCCTGCCGGATACGGCCGACCTTGAAAATTTCCTTGCAGCACGCGCGGCGTTGAGGCCCAATCTGTCGCATGCACTTGCCGCCAGCCGGTATCGTGCGGCCAAAACCGAATAGTGGGAGACGTATCATGATCCTTGGACTGACCATTCCCCAATTCACGGCATTGCATGTGGCCTTAAGCTTCATCGGCATTGCCACCGGACTGATCGCCCTGCCCGCTTATGCGGTAGGGCGGTGGATGCCGCGCATGACGGCGGTTTTTCTCGTCACCACGCTCGCCACCACGCTTACGGGCTTTCTGTTTCCCATCGGGAATTTCACGCCTGCGCTCGGCGTCGGTATCATCTCGAGCGCCTTTCTGGCCATCGCGCTCGTTGCGCTTTACGGGTACGGCCTCAATGGCAGATCGCGCATCATCTATATAATCACCGCCACGATCAGCCTTTACCTCAATATGTTCGTGCTGATCGTTCAGGCCTTCCTCAAGGTCGAAACGCTCAACAACCTAGCCCCGAACGGCAACGAGCCGCCTTTTGTCGTGGCTCAGACGGTCCTGCTCTTGGCAGCAATCTGTCTTGGCTGGAAGGCGACCCGCCGCAGGCTGGCCGTCTGAAGCACGCCGAATTTGCGCCGGCTTCCGGGAAAACGCCTTGTGCCAGAATAGCTTCAGGCACAAGGCGTCTTTGCGTGCCAGGCAGAAGGCCATTCGGCACGAGGATATTCTCCACCCCTTGCGGGAAATCAATATACATTATATGATATTATATATTAATTCATAACAACAGGAGATGCCGATGAATGCCGTGAAGATTAACGAGCATCTGACGGTTGCGGGCCAGCCGGCGATTGCCGATTTCCCATCGCTCTCCGCCCAAGGCTTTAAAAGCATCATTAATGCGCGGCCCGATGGCGAAGAGCCCGGTCAGCCTGGCAATACGCAGGAAAAGAGTGCAGCCGGTGCAGCCGGCATGGATTATGGTTTCATCCCGGTCAGTGGCCCCACCATCACGGAAGCCGATATCCGCGCCTTCCAGCAGAAGATGGCCGAGGCCGAAGGTCCTGTTTTTGCCCATTGCAAGGGCGGCACCCGGGCGCTGACGCTTTATGTTCTCGGCGAAGCGCTGGATGGGCGCATGCAGCCGGAGGATATCGAGGCTTTCGGCAAGACGCATGGTTTTGATCTTTCCGCCGCCACGCGCTGGCTGGAGCGTCGGTCGGCAGCGGTGCCGCACATCAAGGCGTTTTTCGACCCACGCACATCGAGTGTCCAATATGTCGTTTCCGATCCCGCGACCGGCGGCTGTGCCATCATCGATCCGGTCTATGATTTCGATGAAAAATCCGGCGCGACCGGAACGATGAATGCCGACGCCATTCTGGACTATGTGGAGCGCCAGGGGCTTTCGGTGGAATGGATTCTCGATACCCATCCGCATGCCGACCATTTTTCCGCCGCCCATTATCTAAAGCAGAAGACCGGTGCAAAGACCGCCATCGGCGCCAAAGTCACCGGCGTACAGAAGCTTTGGCAGGAGAAATACAATTGGCCCGATCTCAAGACCGACGGCTCCCAATGGGACCGGCTGTTCGAGACAGGCGACCGGTTCAGCATCGGTTCGCTGGAAGCCCGCGTCTTGTTTTCACCCGGCCATACGCTGGCTTCCGTGACCTATGCGGTAGGCGACGCGGCCTTCGTGCACGATACGCTTTTCATGCCGGATTCCGGCACGGCGCGCGCCGATTTTCCGGGCGGCGGCGCCAAAGAGCTCTGGGCATCGATTCAGGATATCCTCGCCCTTCCCGACGACACACGGCTTTTCACCGGCCATGATTATCAACCCGGCGGCCGCGCCCCGAAATGGGAAAGCACGGTTGGCGAACAGAAACGCAGCAATCCGCATCTGGCCGGCATGACGGAGGAGGGCTACATTCGTTTGAGGGAAGCGCGGGATCGCACCTTGCCGATGCCGAAGCTCATTCTCCATGCCCTGCAGGTCAATATTCGTGGCGGCCGCATGCCGGAGCCGGAGGCGAATGGCAAGCGTTATCTGAAATTTCCGCTGGACGTGCTGGAGGGCAGCACATGGTGACGGAAACCCCACTGGAAAAGCCCAAAAATGTCGGTGAGATTCCCCTTCCCGCTATGGAAAAGCGCGCCGTCGAGGTCGCGATACTTTTAAAGACGCTGGCTCATCCTGCCCGGCTGATGCTCGCCTGCACGCTGGCGCAGGGGGAGTTTTCCGTCGGCGAACTGGAAACCAAGCTCGATATCCGCCAGCCGACGCTCTCCCAGCAACTCGGGGTGTTGCGGGAAGCCGGCGTCGTCGAAACACGGCGGGAAGCCAAACAAATCTTCTACCGGCTGGCAGAAGACAAGGCGGCGCGGCTGATAGAGGCTCTCTACGCCATTTTCTGCGCGCCGGAGGAAAACCCGTGACGCCCTATTGGCCGCCTCTGTTCGGAGGCATGCTGCTGGGTCTCGCCAGCATTTTGCTGTTTGTCTTCAACGGCCGCATCGCCGGCATCAGCAGTATCATGGGGCTGGCGCGCTTTTCCCGACTGCGTTCGATTACAGATCGATCAGGCTCTTGCCTGTCATTTCCGGGGGCAGCGGCACGTTCATCAGTTGCAGCAGCGTCGGCGCGACATCGGCGAGAATGCCGTCATGCACCTTTGCGCCTTCCGGGCCGCCAAACAGGATCACCGGCACCGGATTGGTGGTATGGGCCGTATGCGGGCCGCCGGTGACGGGGTCTACCATGGTTTCGCAATTGCCGTGGTCGGCAATCACAAGCATGGCGCCACCAATTTTTTCAAGGGCGGCAACAACGGCACCAAGACCGCGATCCACGGCTTCGCACGCCTTGATCGCCGCCTGTAGATCACCGGTATGGCCAACCATGTCAGGATTGGCGTAGTTGGTGACGATCAGGTCATAACCCTTGCCGATCACCTCGACGAATTTCTCCGTGACCTCAGCCGCGCTCATTTCCGGCTGCAGATCGTAGGTCGCGACCTTCGGCGATTTCGGCATGAAGCGGTCTTCGCCCACTTCCGGCTCTTCCTTGCCGCCATTCAGGAAGAAGGTGACATGCGGATATTTTTCCGTCTCAGCGAGCCGGAACTGCGTCAGCCCCTGCTTTGCCACCCAGGCGCCGAGCGTGTTGACGATATCGCGCTTCGGATAAGCCGTGGTCATGAAACCACTATGGCGGGTAGAATATTCCACCATGCCCAGCAGCGCCGAAAGCACCGGCTTTTCTCGCGCAAAACCGTCGAAATCATCCGCGCCGATGGCGAGCAGGATTTCACGCGCACGGTCGGCGCGGAAATTCAGGCAGAACAGGCCGTCGCCGACCTTGAAACCTTCATAACCATCGATCACCGTCGGGAGGATGAATTCATCCGTGACATTGCTCCTGTAGCTCTCGGCAACGGCGCTCACCGCATCCCGCGCGTGTTCGCCTTTCGCCAGAACCATCGCGTCATAAGCTTTCTCGACACGCTCCCAGCGATTGTCGCGATCCATCGCATAATAACGGCCGATCACCGTGCCGATGCTCGCACCCTGCGGCAGGCTTGCGACGAGCGCCGCCACGAAATCTTCAGCCGATTGCGGCGCGACATCGCGGCCATCGGTGATGGCATGCACGACGACCTTCAGGCCGTGGCTGATCATCAACCTCACCGCCGCCTGGCCGTGAAGGATATGCCCATGGACACCACCATCGGAAACGACGCACATCAGATGCGCCACACCGCCCGCGGCCTTCACCGTGGCGGCGAAATCAAGCATCGCCGCATTGCGGAAAAAGCTGCCATCCTCGATCGCCAGATCGATCTGGCCGAGATCCATGGCGACGATGCGGCCAGCGCCGATATTGGTGTGACCGACTTCGGAATTGCCCATCTGCCCGGTGGGCAGGCCGACATTCGGGCCGAAGGTAGTCAGCGTCGCATTCGGGCAGGTGGCGAAAAGCCGGTCCATGGTCGGCGTATTCGCCAGAACAGGCGCATTGCTGGATGTGTCCTCGTTCAGCCCCCAGCCATCGAGAATAGTCAGGACAACGGGTTTGGGAGTGCGCATGGGAGGACCTTCTTCTTCATTCGGTTGCCGGCGGACAGCGAACCACCGGGCACCCGAGCGCCCCCGTCCGCCACTATGATCATGATGAGAAAACATGCTTCTCGTTCTTCTCTTCTATACCCGAAGATGACGAACGCAAGCCTATAGCGACAGCGAAACAGTTCCATGAAGGTCGAAAACGGCGGCTAAAAAACGCGCGCCCCTCCCACCTGTGCTTGTCACAGGGGGGGAGGGGCGCGTGACCGAATGGTCGCCGGTCGCCTCTCACTCGATGAAAATAAGCGCCGGCTTCTCCAGCAGCGCTTTGATGGCCTGAATGAAGACCGCCGCATCCCAGCCATCGACGACCCGATGGTCGAAGCTCGAAGACAGGTTCATCATCTTGCGCGGCACAAAACGCGACCCATCCCAGACCGGCCGTGTCATGATCTTGTTGACACCGATGATCGCCACCTCGGGATGGTTGATGATGGGCGTCGAAACAACACCACCCAGAGCCCCCAGCGAACTGATGGTGATGGTGGAGCCCATCAGCTCTTCCCGATGGGCGGTGCCGGTGCGGGCGGCTTCCGCAACACGCGCGACTTCTTCCGCACAGTCCCAAAGGCCGAGTGTTTCCGTGTGGCGGACGACCGGAACAGTCAGGCCCGCCGGCGTTTGCGTGGCGATGCCGATATGAACCGCTTCATAGTGGCTGACGACCCCTTTTTCATCATCGAAAGTGGCGTTCATGCCGGGGTGATCGGCCACGGCTTTCACCAGCGCACGCATCAAAAACGGCAGGATCGTCAGCTTCGGCTGCCCGGAACGGCGATTGCCGTTCATCGTGGCGCGCAGATCCTCCAGATCGGTCACGTCGACTTCTTCGACATAGGTGATGTGGGGAATGCGCGAGACGGAAAGCACCATCTTCTCGGCAATCTTGCGCCGCAGACCCGTTATCTTCACTTCCTCGACGGCGCTATCGTGCGGCGTCATCGGCTCGGGACGTTCCGGCCGGCCCCGTATCGTTAAAAATCCATCGAGATCGGCATGGGTGATATGCCCGTCTGGCCCGGTTCCCTTGACCTTGGTGAGATCGATATCGAGATCATCGGCGCGCTGGCGAACGGCGGGGGATGCGAGCGGCTTGTGATGGGGCTCGGCTGCGGGCACGGAAGGTGCCTCTTCGGCCTGGCGCGGAGCTGGCTGGGTTTCAACAGGTGGCGGCGCTTCCGTCATGTCGGCAGGCGCTTCCTCTTCCGTCGTCCGGGTTGGCGCCTCCGCCTCCGGCGCGCTGCCATCGGGTGCGGCCGCAGCGACATCGGTTTCGATACGGACGAGCGGTGCTTTCACCGGCACCGTGTTTCCGACCGTCACGGCGAGCCAGGTGATGATCCCCGCCACCGGCGAGGGGATTTCCACCGTCGCCTTGTCCGTCATGACAGCGGCCAGCACCATGTCCTCATGGACGATATCGCCCGGCTTGACGTTCCATTCCACCAGCTCGGCTTCCGCCACGCCTTCACCGACATCGGGCATAGTGATAACAAATTCCGCCATAATCAGGCCTCCATGACGTCTACGAGGGCGCGCCCGACGCGGGCGGGTCCCGGAAAATAGTCCCATTCCTGCGCATGGGGATAAGGCGTATCCCAGCCGGCGACCCGGACGACGGGAGCCTCCAGATGATAAAAGCAATGTTCCTGCACCAGCGACACGACCTCCGCGCCGAAGCCGGAGGTGAGTGTCGCCTCATGCACCATCACGCAGCGGCCGGTCTTCGAAACGGACTTCACGATGGTATCAAGATCGAGCGGCAGCAGGCTGCGAAGATCGATGATCTCGGCATCCACACCCGTCTCTTCCGCCGCCGCCAGCGCCACATGCACCATGGTGCCATAAGCGATGACGGTGACAGCGTTGCCGGGGCGGCGGATTTCCGCCTTGCCGATGGGGATGGTGTAATGACCTTCCGGCACTTCGCCCATCTCGTGCTTGGACCAGGGCGTTACCGGCCGATCATGATGGCCGTCGAAAGGACCGTTATAAAGCCGTTTCGGCTCCAGAAACATGACCGGATCGGGGTCTTCTATGGACGCAATCAGCAGCCCCTTGGCATCATAGGGATTGGAGGGAACCACCACCTTCAGCCCGCAGACATGGGTGAAAAGCGCCTCCGGGCTCTGGCTGTGCGTCTGCCCGCCAAAAATGCCGCCGCCGGTCGGCATTCTGAGAACGATGGGGCAGGTGAAATCGCCATTGGAGCGATAGCGGATGCGCGCTGCTTCCTGGGTGATCTGGTCATAGGCGGGATACATGTAATCGGCGAACTGGATTTCGACGCAGGGCCGCAGCCCATAAGCGGCCATGCCGATGGCCGTGCCGACGATGCCGGATTCACTGATCGGCGCATCGAAACAGCGGGTCTTGCCGTATTTTCCCTGTAGCCCCTGCGTGGCGCGGAACACGCCGCCGAAATAACCCACATCCTCGCCGAACACCACGACATCGTCGCTGCGTTCCATGGAAACATCCATGGCGCTGCGGACGGCTTCGATCATCGTCATTCTTGTCATGTCCTACCACCCTGCCTTCTGGCGCTGGCGGGCGAGATGCGGCGGCATCTCCTCATAAACGCCTTCGAAAATATCCTTTTTCGGCGGTTTTTTGCCCTCGTGCAGCGTACCGTGACTTTCCGCCTCGCGCTGTGCCTCCAGCACCTCATCGGCAATTTCCGCCTCCGCCTGCCGGTGCCGTTCCTCCGACCAGACGCCGCGCAGGGTGAGATGTTTCTTGAGGCGGAGAACCGGATCGCCGAGCGGCCAGGCTTCGGATTCGGTCTTTGGCCGGTAAGCACTAGGATCATCCGAGGTGGAATGGGCGCCGACACGATAGGTGACATATTCGATCAGCGTCGGGCCGAGATTGCGGCGCGCCCGCTCCACCGCCCAGCGCGCCACGGCATAAACGGCGAGATAATCATTGCCATCGACCCGGAGTGCAGGAATGCCGAAGCCCAGCCCGCGCGCTGCAAAGGTGCCGGAACCGCCGCGCGCAATGCCCTGAAAGGTGGAAATGGCCCATTGGTTGTTGACGATATTGAGGATGACCGGGGCCTTGTAGGTGGAGGCAAAGACCAGCGCTGAATGGAAATCCGACTCCGCCGTCGAGCCGTCGCCGATCCACGCGGCCGCGATCTTGGTATCGCCCTTGATGGCCGAAGCCATCGCCCAGCCGACCGCCTGTACATATTGCGTGGCGAGATTACCCGAGACGGTGAAGAAGCCGTGTTCCTTCGAGGAATAGAGAACCGGCAACTGCCGCCCATGCAGCGGGTCGAGCTCGTTGGAATAGATCTGGTTCATCATGGTGACGAGCGGATAATCGTCGGCGATCAGCAGCCCCGCCTGCCGGTAGGTCGGGAAATTCATGTCGCCCTTGGAAAGCGCCTTGCGGAAGGCGCAACTGACAGCCTCCTCCCCCAGATGCTGCATGTAAAAGGAGGTCTTGCCCTGCCGCTGCGCCATCAGCATGCGGGCATCGAAAGCCCGAAGCCGCATCATGTTTTTGAGGCCGACCAGCAAATCCTCGTCCGAGAGCAGCCCTGCCCATGGCCCGACAGCCTCGCCCTGATGATTGAGGACGCGGATGATCGAATAAGCCAGATCGCGCATGCTTTCAGGTGCTGCATCCACCTCCGGACGCGGCACGGTGCCGGCCTTGGATATCTTCACATTGGAGAAATCCGGCTGGTCGCCGGGCCGCACCGCGGGTTCCGGAACATGCAGGCTGAGATGTGGCGTTTCGGTTATATCCATTCTACTCCTCCCATGGCCATCTCCTCCAGACGACGAAACATTTTCAGAGGTTCCGCGCGATGACCATGCGCTGGACATCGCTGGTTCCCTCATAAATCTGGCAGATGCGCACATCGCGATAGATCCGCTCCACCGGATAATCCGCCATGTAGCCGTAACCGCCGTGAATCTGGATGGCGTCCGAGCAGACGCGCTCGGCCATTTCGGACGCAAAAAGTTTCGCCATCGAGGCCTCCGAAAGACAGGGCTCGCCCGCTTCCTTCAGCGCCGCCGCATGCAGCACCAGCTGCCGCGCCGCCGCAATGCGCGTCGCCATATCTGCGAGGCGAAAGGCCACTGCCTGATGCTCGATTATTGCCTGTCCGAAAGCCTTGCGTTCGCGGGCATAATCCCGCGCCGCCTCGAAGGCCGCCTGCGCCATGCCGACCGCCTGCGCGGCGATACCGATGCGGCCGCCTTCCAGATTGGCGAGCGCGATACGATAACCCTGCCCCTCCTCGCCGAGCCGCAATTCGGCCGGGACCACCATGTCGGTAAAGGCAATCTGACAGGTGTCGGACGAATGCAGGCCGAGTTTCTCCTCAACCCTGATAACCTCGTAACCCGGCGTGTCCGTCGGTACGATGAAGGCCGTGATGCCCTTCTTGCCCGCCGCCGCATCGGTAACGGCAAAAACGATGACGACATCGCCATTCTTGCCTGAGGTGATGAACTGCTTCGCGCCGTCGAGAACGTAGCGGTCGCCATCGCGCCGCGCACGGGTCTTCAGGTTGGAGGCATCGGAACCGGCCTGCGGCTCGGTCAGTGCAAAACCGCCGATCCATTCGCCAGAGGCGAGCTTGGGCAGGAAACGCTGCTTCTGCTCTTCGGTCCCGAATTTAAGGATCGGCACGCAGCCAACCGAATTGTGCACGCTCATGATGGTGGAACAGGCACCATCTCCGGCAGCAATCTCTTCCAGCGCCAAGGCATAGGCAACCGCGCCAGTCTCCGAGCCGCCATAATCCTCGGAGACCAGCATGCCGAGGAAACCGAGTTCGCCCATTTCCTTCAGTTCGTCTTTCGGGAATCGGCTTTCCCGGTCGCGCGCGGCAGCGCCGGGGGCGAGCCGCTCGCGGGCGAAATCGCGGGCCATGTCCCTGATCTGCTGCTGGGCTTCGTTCAGGATCATCGCCGCCTCCCTTAATGCCGCTCGATGCCGAGCGCGGTTGCTTCGCCGCCGCCGATACAGACGGCGGCCACGCCGCGTTTCAGCCCGTGGCGCTGCAGGGCTGCCAGCAAGGTGACGACGATCCTCGCGCCGGAAGCGCCGATGGGGTGGCCGAGCGCGCAGGCGCCGCCATGCACGTTCACCTTCTCATGCGGCAGATCGAGGTCGCGCATGGCCGCCATGGCCACGACGGCAAAGGCCTCGTTGATTTCAAAGAGATCGACATCCTTCGCGGCCCAGCCGGTTTTATCGAACAGCTTCCTCATCGCGCCGATGGGAGCGGTTGGATATCCGGCCGGTGCATCGGCATGGGAGGCCTGACCGATAATGGTTGCCAGCGGTGAAAGGCCCCGCCTTTCCGCTTCCGATCTGCGCATGAGAACAAGAGCGGCCGCACCATCGGAAATGGAACTGGAATTAGCCGCCGTCACCGTTCCACCATCGCGAAAGGCAGGCTTCAGCTGCGGGATTTTTTCCGGCTTTGCCTTGCCCGGCTGCTCGTCCACGGCGACGTCTCCGACCAGCGCAATTTCCGCCTCGAACGCACCGTCAGCTATGGCGCGTCGCGCCCGTTCAAGCGAGGTCAGCGCATAGTCATCCTGCATGGCGCGGGTAAATTGGTAGGATTCAGCGCAATCTTCCGCGAAAGTACCCATTAGCCGGCCCTTGTCATAGGCGTCTTCGAGACCGTCGAGAAACATGTGGTCGGTGAGCTTGCCGTGGCCGAGACGATAGCCATTGCGGGCGCGATCCAGCAGATAGGGCGCATTGCTCATGCTTTCCATGCCGCCCGCCAGCACGATGGAAGAGCTTCCCGCCGCAATCTGGTCATGCGCCAGCATGATCGCCTTCATGCCGGAGCCGCACATCTTGTTGATGATCGTCGCGCCAATCGAGTTGGGGATTCCGGCGGCAATCGCCGCCTGTCTGGCCGGAGCCTGCCCCTGCCCGGCCGTGAGCACACAGCCCATCAGCACATCGTCAACGTCGGAAAACGGAACCGCAGCCCGTTCGACGGCCGCGCGAATCGCCGCCGCTCCGAGATCGGGCGCGGCAACCGATTTGAATTCGCCCTGGAACCCACCCATAGCAGTACGGGCGGCCCCGACGATCACGACAGGGTCATGCACAGCCAAATTCACCTCCCTTGGCCATCCCTCGCTTTGAGAAAACGACCATCATCGCCATCTCCTCCAGACCGCGACTGATGTGAACGCTATCACTATCTCGAATTCATTTCAAAGCTATTTTGATTGACAGTTTTTTGATTGGCGATATCTTTGATCCAACAATTAGTCATATCATAGAGCAAATGATCCATGATTGAGCTCGACAGTTTCGACCGCAAGATTCTGCATGTGCTCGGCGATGACGGGCGGGTGAGCTGGCGCGATCTGGCGGCCCGTATCGGTCTTTCCTTCACGCCGACGCTGCGCCGCGTGCGCAAGCTGGAAGAGGAAGGCATCATTCGCGGTTATACCGCCGTGTTCGATGAGAACCGGCTGCTCGGCAATATGGGTGTGTTCATTTCCGTCACGCTGGAACGGCAGATCAAGGAAGCATTGACGACCTTCGAACACCATGTCGCCTCCATTCCCGAAGTCGTGGGCGGTTACCAGACCAGCGGCAGTTCCGATTACCTGATCCACGCCATGGTTCGGGACCTGCCGCATTATCAGGAGCTACTGGATTTCCTGACCACGGTTCCCGGCGTCTCGCGCATCCAGTCCAATTTCGCCATCAAGACATTCGTGCGCCGTTCCGCCGCCTTCACCGGAGGTGACGCGCCATAATCAAGGGTTGCCGGCGCGGAGGAGGTGCCGGCGGCTGACAAAAGGGACGGCGGCAAAGGCCGTCCGGAGGAGGAGACGCGATGAGTTTGAACCTCGCCGCCATTTTCGACGCCGATCTCGGCCCGGAAATCGCAGCATTGCGCGACAGCGCGAGCGCATTCGCAGATGATAAAATCGCCCCGCTGGCCGCCGAAATCGACCGCGACGACCGCTTTCCGCGCAAGCTCTGGCCGGAAATGGGCCAGCTCGGCCTGCACGGCATCACCGTTTCGGAGGAATTCGGCGGTGCTGACATGGGTTATCTCGCCCATTGCGTGGCGATGGAGGAGATAAGCCGGGCTTCCGCTTCCATCGGCCTTTCCTATGGCGCCCATTCCAACCTCTGCATCAACCAGATTCACCGCTGGGGAAGGCAAGAGCAGAAACACAGATATCTGCCGAAGCTGGTTTCCGGCGAGCATGTCGGCTCACTCGCCATGAGCGAGACGGAAGCCGGTTCGGATGTCGTCTCGATGCGGCTGAAGGCGGAACGCAAGAGCGACCGTTATATGCTGAACGGCGCGAAGATGTGGATCACCAATGGTCACGAGGCCGATACGCTGGTGGTCTATGCCAAGACGGATATGTCCGCCGGTGCGCGCGGCATCACCGCCTTCCTGATCGAAAAGGGCTTCAAGGGTTTCCGCCCGGCCCAGAAACTCGACAAGCTCGGCATGCGCGGCTCCCCCACCTCAGAACTGGTGTTCGAGGATTGCGAAGTGCCGGAGGAAAACATTCTCGGGCGTTTGAATGACGGCGTGACGGTGCTGATGAGCGGGCTGGATTACGAGCGCGCCGTACTGGCTGCGGGCCCGGTCGGCATCATGCAGGCCGCCATCGATCTGGTTCTGCCCTATGCCCGCGAGCGCAAGCAGTTCGGCAAGCCGATCGGTGAATTTCAGCTGGTGCAGGGCAAGCTCGCCGATATCTATTCGGCCATGAACGCCTCCCGTGCCTATGTCTATGCCGTGGCGCGGGCCTGCGACAATGGCCGCATCACGAGGCAAGACGCCGCTGGCGCGATCCTCTTCGCCGCCGAGCGGGCTACGCAGGTGGCGCTGGATGCGATCCAGCTTCTTGGCGGGTCCGGTTATGTCAATGAAAGCCCGGCCGGACGGCTGCTGCGCGATGCCAAACTTTATGAAATCGGCGCGGGCACCAGCGAAATCCGCCGGATGCTGATCGGCCGCGAACTGGTCAAGGGCAACGGGTGAGGACACGCGATGAAGCTTACATCCAGTCTGAACCGCGATCCCACCTTTACCGCCAATGCCTCTTTCATGTCCGGCCTGGTGGAGGATTTGAGAGCGCATGTCGAAAAAATCTCGAAAGGCGGCGGCGACAAGGCCCGCGAACGGCACCTCTCGCGCGGAAAATTGCTGGCGCGTGATCGGATCGAGGCGTTGCTTGATCCGGGCAGTCCATTCCTCGAATTTTCGCAATTTGCCGCTTACGAGGTCTATGACGAACCCGTCCCCGCCGCCGGCATCGTTACCGGCATCGGCCGGGTGTCGGGCCGCGAATGCGTCATCGTCGCCAATGATGCGACGGTGAAAGGCGGCACCTATTATCCACTGACGGTGAAGAAGCACCTGCGAGCGCAGGAGATCGCCACGGAGAATCGCCTGCCCTGCATTTACCTCGTTGATTCCGGCGGTGCGAACCTGCCCAATCAGGATGAGGTGTTCCCCGACCGTGATCATTTCGGCCGCATCTTCTATAATCAGGCCAATATGTCGGCAGCTGGCATCGCCCAGATCGCCGTGGTGATGGGCAGCTGCACGGCTGGCGGGGCCTATGTGCCTGCCATGAGTGACCAGTCCGTCATCGTCAAAAATCAGGGCACGATCTTTCTCGGCGGCCCGCCGCTGGTGAAAGCCGCGACCGGCGAGGTGGTGAGCGCGGAAGAGCTGGGTGGTGCGGATGTGCATTCCCGGCAATCCGGCGTCACCGATCATTATGCCAATGACGACTGCCATGCGCTGGCGCTGACCCGGCGGATCGTCTCCACGCTTAACCGCCGTAAACAGGTGGAACTGGATATCCGCGAGCCGGCGGGGCCGCTTTATCCGGCCGACGAGCTTTACGGCATCGTTCCGGCCGATACGCGCAAACCCTTTGAGGTGCGCGAGATCATCGCCCGTCTGGTGGATGGCTCGCAATTCGATGAGTTCAAGGCGCTTTACGGTACGACGCTGGTCTGCGGTTTTGCCCATATCCATGGTTATCCGGTCGGCATCGTCGCCAATAACGGCATCCTTTTTTCGGAATCGGCGTTGAAAGGCGCGCACTTTATCGAACTTTGCTGCCAGCGCGGCATTCCGCTGGTCTTCCTGCAAAACATCACCGGCTTCATGGTCGGTAAGGCCTATGAGGCGGGTGGTATCGCCAAGGATGGCGCGAAGCTCGTCACCGCCGTTGCCTCTGCCAAAGTACCGAAATTCACCGTCATCATCGGCGGCTCCTTCGGGGCTGGCAATTACGGCATGTGCGGCCGCGCCTATTCGCCACGCTTTCTCTGGATGTGGCCGAATGCGCGCATTTCGGTGATGGGCGGCGAGCAGGCGGCTTCCGTGCTGGCGCAAATCCGCCGCGACGGCATCGAGGCTGATGGCCGCCATTGGTCGAAGGAGGGCGAAGAGGCGTTCAAGCAGCCGATCCGCGAAAAATACGAACGGGAAGGCCACCCCTATTATGCCAGCGCCAGGCTCTGGGACGATGGCATCATCGACCCGAAGGATACCCGCCTGGTGCTCGGCCTCGGGCTTTCCGCCGCACTCAACGCGCCGATTGAACCCACCCGTTTTGGCATATTCAGGATGTGAGGCGACGATGTTCTCGAAAATACTGATCGCCAACCGTGGCGAAATCGCCTGCCGCATCATCCGCACCGCCCGCGACATGGGCATCCGCACCGTCGCGGTCTATTCGGATGCCGACCGAGACGCCATGCATGTGGCGCTGGCCGATGAGGCCATCGGCATCGGCCCCGCACCGGCGCGCGCCTCCTATCTCGACGGCGAAAAGATCATCGCTGCCGCAAAGGCGAGCGGCGCAGAGGCCATCCATCCGGGTTACGGCTTTCTCTCCGAAAATGCCAATTTCGCCGAAGCCTGCGCTTCTGCCGGCCTCGTTTTCATCGGCCCGCCGCCGGAAGCAATCCGCGCCATGGGCGGGAAAAGTGAAGCGAAGGCGCTGATGGCAACGGCGGGTGTTCCCATCGTTCCGGGTTATCACGGCGATGAACAGTCCGAAAAGCGGCTGGCGAGCGAGGCGGACAAGATCGGTTATCCGGTGCTGCTCAAGGCCTCGGCCGGCGGTGGTGGCAAGGGCATGCGCGTTGTCAGGCAGAAGCGGGACTTCGCGGCGGAGCTTGCCGGCGCAAAACGCGAGGCGCTGGCCGCCTTCGGCAATGACCGCATGCTGATCGAAAAATACCTCGAACGGCCGCGCCATGTGGAAGTGCAGGTCTTTGCCGATGGCCACGGCAATTGTGTTTCGCTTTTCGAGCGCGACTGCTCGATCCAGCGTCGGCACCAGAAAGTGATAGAGGAAGCCCCCGCCCCCGGCCTGCCCGATGCTCTGCGGCAACGCATGTATGATGCGGCGGTCACTGCGGCCCGCGCCATCGATTATCGCGGCGCGGGAACGGTGGAGTTCCTGCTCGATCCATCCGGCGACTTCTATTTCATGGAGATGAACACCAGGCTTCAGGTCGAGCATCCGGTGACGGAATATATTACCGGTCTCGATCTGGTCGAATGGCAGCTGCGTATTGCCAATGGAGAAGCCCTGCCTGAAGACTGGGCCGATCTTCGCATCAACGGCCATGCTATCGAGGCGCGGATTTATGCCGAAGACCCGGCGCATGATTTTCTGCCGGCGGTAGGCACGATCAGCCATCTCGTCTTTCCCGATGAAGGCCCTCACCTCAGGATCGACAGCGGCATCCGTGCCGGTGACGCCATCACGGTGCACTACGATCCGATGATCGCCAAGCTGATCGTCTGGGATCATGACCGCGCCGCTGCCGTGCGGCGTCTAAAGGTGGCGCTTGAACAGCTGGCGATTTGCGGCGTCACCAGCAATGCGGCCTTTCTGACGCGGCTAGCCGGGCACGATGCTTTCGCCGCCGCCGATCTCGATACCGGCTTCATCGCCCGCAATGAGACAGCCCTTTTTGCTCCGGAGGCCGTGGGCGAAAATGAGATCGCACTGGCTGCGCTCGGTCTTCTTCTCACCCGTAAAAACGCAAGCGCCAACCCGCGAGCACAGGCTGACCCCCATAGTCCATGGAACGCCACCAACACCTTCCGGCTAAATGCGCCGGCGCGGGAAACGCTGCATTTCACCATGCAGAACCAGCCGATCGACCTTGGCGTTATCCATGAGGCAGACAGCTTTTCGCTGGAGACCGCCGGACAGACGATCCGCGCTTATGGCAACCTCTCAGACAAAGGCAGCTTGCGCGCGACCGTCAACGACAGGACATGGCACGGCTATTTCTTCGCGGAAGATGACAGCTACGCGCTTTTTCTGCACGGCGAACACTATCGTATCAGCCAGCCAGACCCGGTCGATATCGCGGATTCTTCAGGCCATACGGGCGGTCTGGAGGCGCCCATGCCGGGCGTTATCCGCGCCGTGCTCAGCCAGAGTGGCGCGGCCGTCGAGACCGGCGATGCGCTTGTGGTGATGGAAGCGATGAAGATGGAGCATACGATCCGCGCCCCGGCGAAAGGCATCGTCACCGCCATCAACTGCGCTGAAGGCGATATGGTGGCCGCCGGGGCGGTGCTGGTGGATTTCGAGCCGGAGGGCGTCTGATATGAGGTGGCCTCGCAACGTGAAGATCGTTGAGGTGGGGGCGCGTGACGGTCTGCAGAACGAAAGCGCCGAGGTTCCTACCGCCATCAAGATCGAACTGATCGAACGGCTCGCCGCAGCCGGCCTGCCGGCGGTCGAGGCGGGCGCTTTCGTATCTCCCAGAAAAGTGCCGCAAATGGCCGGTTCGAAAGAGGTGTTTCAGGGCCTCGAACGACGGCCCGGAGCCGCCTATCCGGCGCTCGTCCCCAATATGAAAGGTTTCGAGGCGGCCATCGAGGCAGGCGTGACGGAAATCGCCGTTTTCGTCTCCGCCTCGGAAGGCTTCAGCCAGCATAATATCGGCTGCTCGCGCGCCGAAAGCCTCGAGCGCCTGCGCGATGTCGCGGAGGCTGCCGCCGCTGGCAATATCCGCATGCGCGGTTACGTCTCCTGCATTGCCGGCTGTCCCTATGACGGAGCGGTCGCGCCCGATGAAGTAACGGCGATGGCCAACGCGCTTGTGGCCCTCGGCTGTTATGAAATCTCGCTCGGCGATACGATCGGCGTCGGCACGGCCGGCCGGATTCGCAAGGTAATCGAGCGAGTGGCGACCGGCATTCCGCGCGAACAAATCGCCATGCATTTCCATGACACCTATGGGCAGGGCGTCGCCAATGTTCTGGCCTCGCTTCAGGAAGGCATCACCGTTTTCGACAGTTCCGTTGCGGGGCTGGGTGGTTGTCCCTTTGCGCCGGGAGCGAGCGGCAATGTCGCCACGGAGGATGTCGTTTATCTGTTGCAGGGGCTGGGCATGGAAACCGGTATCGACCTGATGGCGGTCGCGAAGACCGGTGAGTGGATCAGCCGGCATCTCGGCAGGCCGAATGCGGCACGCGCCGGAAAAGCGCTGCTTGCTGCAAAACAGGAGGGTGACCTGCATGGCGGATGAATTGCTGCACGAGACACGTCAAGATGTTCTGTGGTTGACCCTCAACCGGCCGGAGGTTCACAACGCCCTCAATGCCGCGATGACGGATGCACTCACGGATGCGATCCGCGCTGCATCCGGCGATGGCGGCCTGCGTGCGGTGGTGATAACGGCAGCCGGAGACCGCAGCTTCTGTTCGGGAGCCGATCTGAAAGAAAGTGCCGGTGGCATGTTCCTCTCGCGCAACGGGACGAACCCGATTGCCGACGTGATGCGCGCCCTAGAGCGCTGCGACAAGCCCGTCATTGCCCGCATCAATGGAAGGGTTCTGGCCGGCGGGCTCGGCCTTGTCGCCGCCTGCGATCTTGCCTATGCCGCCGACCACGCCCAATTTGGCCTGCCGGAAGTGCGGGTCGGGCTTTTCCCGGCCATGGTGGCGGCAAAGCTTCTGGCGAAAATACCCCTGGGCGGGCTTCAGGAAATGGCCTATCTCGGCCAGCCGATAAGCGCTGTGGAGGCAGCACGTCTCGGCCTTGTCAATCGCACTGCGCCCTTGGCCGAACTCGACGACTTGATCGAGGATGTTCTCGCGAAGCTGCGGCAGAACGCGCCGGGCGCGATCGCCACGGGAAAGGCGGCCCTGCTGGCGATGCGCGATCTTCCATCGGATGAACGGCTTGCCTTTGCGGAAGGTGCCATAGCAGCGATCAGCGGCAGCGATGAAGCGCGCGAAGGGCGGCAGGCTTTTGCAGAAAAGCGCCTGCCTGTATGGGTCGGCACGTCCTGAACCGCCGCGTTTCACAGCAGCGGCGCGTCTTCAGCTGTTAATCGATATAATGTCCGCGGCCGCGTTGACCCCGTTCAGCAAATCGCGTTCTATCCAGCACCTTTCGCCGGATGGCGATCGGCAGCCGGAGGAGACCCCATGCGCCTTGTAAAAACCGTCGCCGAATTGCGGGATGTGATTGCCGCCTTTCGCCGCGCCGGCAAAACCATCGGCTTCGTGCCTACCATGGGTTTTCTGCATATCGGTCATCTCACGCTGGTAACCAGAGCCAAGGCGGAAAACGACGTGACGGCGGTTTCCATCTTCGTCAACCCGCTGCAATTCGGCGCGAATGAGGATCTGGCTCGTTACCCGCGCGATCTCGCCCGTGACAGCGCGCTTTTGCAGGAAGCGGGCGTCGATCTCCTGTTCGCTCCTGACGTTACGGAGATGTATCCGCGCCCGATGCAGACGGTGGTGGATGTGCCGGAACTGGGCAGCCAGCTGGAAGGCGCGGTGCGGCCGGGGCATTTTGCCGGTGTTACCACCGTCGTGACCAAGCTTTTTAATCTCGTCCAGCCTGATGCGGCCTATTTCGGCGAAAAGGACTATCAGCAGGTGACGCTGATCCGCCGCATGGTCGAGGACCTTGCCCAGCCGGTGCGGGTCGTTCCCGTCGCCACGGTGCGTGAGGCCGACGGGCTCGCCTGCTCATCGCGCAATGTCTATCTGACACCCGAGCAACGCGCTGCCGCCGTGATCGTGCCGCGCGCGCTGGACGAAGCGGAACGGCTTTATGATGAAGGCGTCGATGACCCGGCAGCCTTTGAAGCGGCGATAGAAAAGTTCATCGCGGCCGAACCGCTGGCTTCGCCGGAAGTCGTCGCGGTGCGCGATCCCGATACGCTGACGCCCGTTGCCTCTCTTCAGGCGGGGTCTGTGCTGCTCGCGCTGTTCGTGCGCTTTGGCAGCACGCGGCTTCTCGACAACCGCGTCATCGGCCGCGAAAAAACCGGGAAACAGGAGGCCGCCCAATGAGCGCCCATGCAAAACAAAAGCGGCTGACGACGGCCTCCATCCGGCAGATGAAAGGCGAGGCGCGCATCGTCTGCCTCACCGCCTATACGACGCCGATTGCCCGGCTGCTCGATCCGCATTGCGACCTTTTGCTGGTGGGGGATTCCCTCGGCATGGTGCTTTACGGCATGGATACGACTGTTGGTGTGACGCTGGATATGATGATCGCCCATGGCCGCGCCGTCATGCGCGGCGTCGAACATGCCTGTGTCATTGTCGATCTTCCCTTCGGCACCTATCAGGAATCCAAGGAACAGGCGTTCCGCAACGCCGTGCGGCTGATGCAGGAGACCGGCTGCGACGGCGTGAAGCTGGAAGGCGGCGAGGAAATGGCCGAGACCATCGCCTTTCTGGTGGCGCGCGGCATTCCCGTCTTCGGCCATGTCGGGCTGATGCCGCAGCTCGTCCACACCGCCGGCGGCTTCCGCTCGCTCGGTCATTCGGATGCGGAAACGCAAAAGATCTGGCGCGATGCGATTGCTGTCGATCAGGCGGGCGCTTTCGCCATCGTCGTGGAAGGCACCGTCGAACCGCTTGCCCGCGCGTTGACGGAAAAACTTGCCGCACCGACCGTCGGCATCGGCGCATCGCCCGCCTGTGACGGGCAGGTGCTGGTCTCGGACGACATGCTTGGCCTGTTTTCCGATTTCAAACCGAAATTCGTGAAGCGTTACGCCGATCTCGGCGCGGCGGCCTCGGAAGCCGCAGCGGCTTATGCCGATGAGGTGCGCTGCGGTGCATTTCCGGGGCCGGAGCATACGTTTCAGGTGCGCAAGAAACCGAGTTCGGGAGAGTGAAGGGCTAACATAGCGAGCTGGCGAGGCCTGTAACCAACACCTTCGTCATGCTCGGGCCTGTCCCGAGCATCTGCTACGTATCGATTTTGTGCGATGTTGGCAGATCCTCGGCACACGGCCGAGGATGACGTCGTGTTTGAGGCAATGTTCGTCGATAACGCTTGGAACCAGCGCGTGTCCCTGCAATATCGACCCTAAACGATACCCCCGCTGCCACCAACCGAAGCCGGGCGTTCCGCCGCCACGCGCTTGCGATAACCGCTCGCCCGATAGGTCGCGATAGGATCGATAGCGCCGCCGGCCAGTTGCCGGGCCTGCGCAAGAATCGGCTCGACATCGGTACGGTAAGCCCGCTTCAGCGTATCGGAAGCCATCAGAGCGTCATTATCCTGCTGGTAGCCATCGAGAGCCGTGCGATCCACCAGCAGCGCCTGCGCATAGGCGCGGCGGATTTCATTGGCGCTGGAGATCAGGCTTTCAATCGGGTCGGTCACATTATGCGACTGGTCGATCATATGGGCGGGATGGAAACCCTTCACGCCGCGATATTCGGCATCGACAAGCTCGTTGAAAACCAGGAACAGGCGGTAGGGCTCAATCGAACCGGCATCCAGATCGTCATCGCCATATTTGCTGTCATTGAAGTGAAAACCGCCGAGCTTGCCGAACTGGATGAGCCGGGCAACGATCATTTCGATATTGGTGTTCGGCGCATGATGGCCGAGGTCAACGAGGCAGAAGGCCTTTTCGCCGAGCGTATTGGCGATGAGGTAATTGGTGCCCCAGTCCTGCACGACGGTGGAATAAAAGGCTGGCTCATACATCTTGTGTTCGGAGAAAATGCGCCAGTCATCCGGCAAGGCCTTGTAGATATCGGCCATGCCGGCAAGATAACGCTCGAAACTTCTGGTGAAATTGCTCTGGCCGGGGAAGTTCGAACCATCGCCCACCCACACCGTCAGTGCCTTCGAGCCGATGGCGTCACCGATCTCGATACATTCGATGTTGTGTTCCACGGCCTGCCGGCGCGTCGCGGCATCCGTGTGGCTGAGGGAGCCATATTTGTAAGAGTGGCTCTGGCCCGGCGCATCCGAAAACGTGTTGGAATTCATGGCGTCGAAACCGAGACCCAGCGCATCGGCATGGGCTTTCAACCGCTTCGGATCTTCCTTGTCCCACGGAATATGCAGGGAGACGTTTGGTGTGGCCCGCGTCAGCTGGTTGATGACCGCGCAATCATCCAGCTTGTCGAAAATGCCGCGCGGCTCCCCCGTGCCCGGAAAGCGGGCAAAACGCGTGCCGCCCGTGCCGACGCCCCAGGAAGGTACGGCAACGAAAAATTCCGCCACCTTGGCCGTAACGGCGTCAATGTCGATGTTGCGACGCGCCAGCTGGTTGCCCAGCGCCTGATAATCGTCTTTCTGTGCACCGGCACGCTTTTCGTTTTCAGCCGCGATCACATCGGCGGCGATTTTCATCTCGGTCATCTCTTCCTCCCCGGTAATGGCGGCGATTTCGCCACCTGCTACCGTCCCATTTTACCGCGTGAAACTCTGCGCATTACCGGCATCGACATTGATGATGTTGCCAGTCGACTTGGCGGAAGCGTCGGACGCCAGGAAATAGATCGCCTCTGCGATATCTTCCGGGTAGACGTTCAACTTCAGCATCGAGCGCTTGCGGTAATGTTCCTCCAGATCGGTCACTTCGATCCTGGATGAGGCCGCACGCTGTTCACGCCATTCGCCGTTCCAGATTTTCGAGCCGCGCAGCACCGCATCGGGATTGACGGTGTTCACGCGAATGCCCGCCTCCGCCCCTTCGAGCGCAAGGCAACGGGCGAGATGAATTTCCGCGGCCTTCGCCGTGCAATAGGCCGATGCATTGGGCGAAGAAGCAAGGCCGTTCTTGGAAGCGACGAAGACGACGTTGCCGCCGAGATTCTGACGCCGCAGCAACCGGAATGCTTCTCGCGACACGAGGAAATAGCCTGTCGCGAGAATGTCGATATTCTTGTTCCACATGGCAAGCGTCGTATCTTCCACCGGGGCGGAGGAAGCGATGCCGGCATTGGAGACCAGAATATCCACACCGCCGAATTCCACGCTCGCTTCCGCAAAGGCGGAAATGACCGCATCTTCCTGCGTCACGTCAAGCTTGACGGTGCGCACCGCATCGCCACTGTAACGCTTGACGAAATCGCCCCTTGCGGCTTCCAGTGCCGCTTCGTCAATATCCGCCAGAACCACGCAGGCGCCCTCGCCCGCCAGCCGTTCCGCCGTTGCCCGGCCAATGCCGCCGGCGCCGCCGGTGACGAAGGCCACGCGGCCGGCAAGGCTTTTCGGCTTCGGCATGCGCTGCAGCTTTGCTTCTTCCAGCAGCCAATATTCGATATCAAAGGCTTCCTGCTCGGGCAGGCCCTGATATTCGGACACGGTGGACGCGCCGCGCATGACGTTGATGGCGTTGACGTAAAATTCACCGGCGATGCGGGCCGTGGCCTTGTCCTTGGCGAAAGACAGCATGCCGACGCCGGGGATGAGGAAGATCACCGGGTTCGGATCGCGCATCTTGGGCGAATTGTCGTGGCGGCAAGCCTCGTAATAACGGCTGTAGTCGGCGCGGTAGGCCTCCAGCGCTTTGTCCAGACCCGCCGTCAGCGCGTCCACATCGGGATTTGCTGTATCGAGATCGAGGATCAGCGGACGGATTTTCGTACGCAGAAAGTGATCGGGGCAGGATGTGCCGAGGTTCCCAAGCGGCTTCAGATCCTTCGAATTGACGAATTCAAGCACCGCATCCTGATCGTCGAAATGGCCGAGCTTGCGCTCCTCACGGCCGATACGTCCACGGATTTCCGGCATCAGCCGGGCAGCGATGGCGCGACGTTCAGCCGCCGGCAGGCTCTTGGCCGTGGCACCGCCGAAGATCGTCTTGCCCTCGGTCTCAGCGGCAAACCATTCGATCGCTTTGTTGATGATGGCAAGCGTCAGTTCGTAGCAAGCCTTGGCATCGTTATCCCAGGTGAAGAGACCATGGCTTTCCAGCACCACGCCCTTGGCATCCGGATTAGCCTTGACGAAAGCTTCCAGATCGAGACCGAGCTGGAAACCGGGGCGGCGCCAGGGCAGCCAGCCGATCTCATCGCCGAAAATCTGCTGCGTCAATTCCTTCGAATTCTTCGAAGCGGCAATGGCGATGATCGCGTCTGGGTGCATGTGATCGACATGGTCGTAAGGCACGAAACCATGCAGCGGCGTATCGATGGAGGCAGCGCGTGGGTTGAGGTTGAAGGTGCAGTGCGGCAGAAAGCCGACCATGCGGTCCTCGTCTTCGACGCCCTTGTAGATACCCTTCAGTGCTTCCAGCTTATCGAGATAAAGAGTGGCAAAACCATCGAGCTTGATGGTGCCGACATCGCCGCCGGAGCCTTTCACCCACATGACGCGGACCTTCTCGCCCGTCAACGGATCGGTCTCAAGCACCTTCGCGGATGTGTTGCCGCCACCGTAATTGGTGATGCGCTTGTCGGCACCCAGCAGGTTGGAGCGATAAAGCAGCTTGCCCGGCTCATCGAGCGTTTTGGCATAAGCATCGTCCCAACGGCTTTCGAGAAGGCGGGATTTACCCGTCATGTCTTCCTCCCACATCTATGTGCATTCGCGGAGCCGACACCGGCCCGCCTCCTTTGATGGCAGGTATCGCGCATCCAAAAGCACAATGTCAATCAAAAACGATCATAAATTTTCATGTTGCAGCGCGATATTGATTAATTTGATCGTTCTTGATTGACAACGTAAAGAGATTGCGAATAAATCAACATCAGGAGGAACCCCATGCACGAACGCGAACGCCATCGCATCATCTTGAGCGCCACGCAGGAAAAAGCTGTCGTGACGGTACAGGATATTGCCGAACTGACGGATGCGTCGGAAGCGACGATCCGCCGGGATATCGCGTCTTTGCATGTGCAGGGAAAGCTGCGGCGCGTGCGCGGCGGAGCGGAAGCGGTTCACCCGCCGCAGCTCGGCAATCTCGCCGCACGTCCCTTCCGTGTGTCCGAATCAGTCAATATCGACAAGAAACGTGCAATTGCGCGCAAGGCAGTCGATCTCTGCAATGATGGCGACGCGATCATCCTGAATGGCGGCACGACCACCTTCCAGATGGTGCACTACATGGCGGCACGGCGTTTGCAGGTGATGACCAATTCTTTCGCCATTGCCGAGCATTTGGTCAAGCATTCCAAATGCAACGTCAATGTGCCGGGCGGCGCGATCTATCGTGACCAGAGCCTCATCCTCTCGCCCTTCGAGAACGACGCGATCCGCAATTTTTATGCGCGACGGATTTTTCTCGGCGCGCAGGGTGTGGGCGCGCTCGGCATCATGGAATCGGACGCGCTGGTCATCCAGAGCGAGCAGAAGCTGATGCGGCAGGCCGAGGAACTGATCGTGATGGTCGATTCGTCGAAATTCAGAAAACGATCCAGCCTGATTTTATGCCCGCTTGAAAACGTCACGACCATCATCACCGATGACGGGATTTCGGACGAGGCGGCGAGGATGGTCGAAAATGCCGGCGTCGAATTGCTGATCGCCGGTGCGGTGGGGGATGGCAAGATTGCCGGCCCGCCGGACGAGGAGGATTCTTCTTCGGTCGCCTGAGGAGCACCGGAGGGAAGAACAGGTTTCAAAACGGGAGGAATAAGGGACATGAAACTTACACGCAGAACATTGACCAGCGTCTTGGCGCTGAGCGCAGCGCTTTCTGTCGCAGGGCTCGGCAGCGTTGCCCAGGCCGCCGATGTGAAGATCGCGCTGGTGGTCAAATCACTCGGCAACGGCTTTTTCGAAGCCGCAAACAAGGGCGCTGAAGAGGCCGCGAAGGACCTTGGCGGCGTGAAGATCATCTATACCGGCCCGACCAGCACCACGGCGGAAGGCCAGATCGAAGTCATCAATTCGCTGATCGCGCAGGGCGTCGATGCCATCGCCATTTCCGCCAACGACCCCGATGCGGTTGTTCCGGCGCTGAAAAAGGCGGCGCAGCGTGGCATTAAGGTGATTTCCTGGGATTCCGGCGTGGCGCCCGAGGGCCGCATTCTCCAGCTCAATCCGTCCTCCAACGCGCTGATCGGCAAGATGTGCCTACAGCTCGCCGCAGCCCACCTGGAAGGCGGTAAGGGCGATTTCGCCATTCTTTCCGCCACCACCACCTCCACGAACCAGAATGTCTGGATCGGCGAGATGAAGAAGCAGCTGAAGGATTTCCCCGGCCTCAACCTCGTCACGACTGTTTACGGTGATGACCTGGCCGACAAGAGCTACCGTGAAGCACAAGGCCTGCTTTCCTCGCAACCGAATGTGAAGGTCATCGTCGCACCGACGACGGTCGGCGTTCTCGCCGCTTCGCAGGCCGTGAAGGATGCGGGCAAGATCGGCCAGGTCTTCGTGACGGGCCTTGGCTTGCCGTCCGAAATGGCGGGCGCCATCAAGTCCGGCGCAACCAAGGAATTCGCCATCTGGAACCCGATCGACCTCGGCTATTCCGCCACCCAGATTGCCTATCGCCTCGTGAAGGGCGAAGCCGATGGCAAGCCGGGCTCGGAAATCGAGGCAGGCCGCATGGGCAAGATCAAGGTTGGCGAAAACAGTGAAGCCGCCATGGCCGATCCGTTTATCTATGACGCGAAGAATATCGATCAGTTCTCGAAGATTTTCTGATCTGAGAAGTGACGGCAGGGCAGAGGGGGGTGGCCCCGATCACTTCACTCAAAACTGACCGGTAAGACCTGATAATGCGTGCTGAAAACCAAACCATCAATATGACAGAGGCTTCCAGCCCCACGCCCATTCTGGAAATGCGTGGCATCAGCCAGATATTCCCCGGCGTCAAAGCCTTGGATGGCGTCGATATCGCGCTATACCCCGGCAAGGTCACCGCGCTGATCGGTGAAAACGGCGCAGGCAAATCCACGCTGGTCAAAATCCTCACCGGTATCTATCGCCCGAACGAGGGTGAAATCATGCTGGATGGCAAGGCCGTCCACTTCCACAGCGCACAGGACGCCATCAATGCCGGCGTGACCGCCATTCATCAGGAAACCGTGCTATTCGATGAGCTTTCGGTGGGCGAAAACATCTTCCTCGGCCATGCGCCCAAAGGTCGTTTTGGCCTGATCGACTGGAAGACCATCAATACGCGTGCCAGAATTCTGCTGGAGCAGCTGGAAAGCACCATCGATCCTTCCATAAGGTTGAAAGACCTGTCGATCGCCCAGCGTCATCTGGTCGCCATCGCCCGGGCGCTATCGGTCGAGGCGCGCATCGTCATCATGGACGAACCGACTGCCGCTCTTTCCCGTAAGGAGATCGACGATCTTTTCCGTATCGTCGAAAACCTGAAGCGGCAGGGCAAGGCGATCCTCTTCATCAGCCACAAGTTCGATGAAGTCTATGAAATCGCCGAGAATTATGCCGTGTTCCGTGACGGAAAAATGGTTGGCGCTGGCAGGCTTGCCACTACCCCGCAGGATGAAATCGTGCGGCTGATGGTTGGCCGCGACGTGACGAATGCCTTTCCCAAGCAGGCCGTAACGCTTGGTCCGACGGTTCTTTCGGTGCGGGATTATTCGCACCAGACGGAATTCCGTGATATTTCGCTCGAGCTGCGCAAGGGCGAGATTCTCGGTCTTTACGGACTGATCGGGGCCGGGCGCTCCGAACTCTGCCAGTCGCTGTTCGGCATCACCCGCCCGGCTTCCGGGCAGGTGACGCTGGACGGCGAGCCGCTCACCATCCGCTCGCCGGAGGATGCGATCCGCGCCGGCATCGTCTACGTGCCGGAGGAGCGCGGCCGCCACGGGCTGGCACTCGATATGCCGATCTATCAGAACATGTCGCTGCCCTCCCTCACCCGCACCTCGCGCAAGGGGTTTCTCGCTGCCGCCAATGAATTTGCGCTGGCGCGCAAATATGCCGCACGGCTCGATCTGCGCGCGGCCGCGCTTTCGGTGCCGGTTGGCACGCTTTCGGGCGGCAATCAGCAGAAGGTGGTGATCGGCAAGTGGCTCGCCACGAAGCCGAAGGTCATCATTCTCGACGAACCCACCAAGGGCATCGATATCGGCTCCAAGGCCGCCGTGCATGGCTTCATCAGCGAGCTTGCGGCCGAAGGCCTGTCGATCATCATGATTTCATCCGAACTTCCCGAAATCCTCAGCATGTCCGACCGCGCCATCGTGATGCGCGAAGGCCTGATGGCGGGCCAGTTCGAACGCGCCGATTTTTCTCCGGAAAAGCTGGTGCGCGCCGCCACCGGCAATGCCTGAGAGGGGCCACGAACATGCAACGTCTACTCAAAAATCGCGAATGGCTGCTGGCGGGCATCATCTTCATCATGATTGCCGGCTTCGCGTTGCGCGCGCCCGGCTTCGGCCGGCCCGGCAATCTCGTCAATATCTTCAATGATACGTCCATCCTCATCATCCTGGCGCTTGGCCAGATGGCGGTCATTCTCACCAAATCCATCGACCTTTCAGTCGCCGCCAATCTCGCCTTTACCGGCATGGCGGTGGCGATGACCAATGCCGCCTTTCCGGGCGTGCCCCTGCCGCTGCTCATCGTCATGGCCGTCGGCATCGGCGCGTTTCTGGGCTCTCTCAACGGCATCCTCGTCTGGTGGCTCGGCATTCCGCCCATTGTCGTGACGCTTGGCACGCTCACCATCTATCGCGGCATGGCCTTCGTGCTGTCGGGCGGTGGCTGGGTGAATGCGCACCAGCTTTCGCCAACCTTCCTCAATGTGCCGCGCACCGTGATCCTCGGCATGCCGGTTCTGTCCTGGGTCGCCATCCTCATCATCGCCGGGGCCTGGCTGGTGCTCACCCGCAGCTCCTTCGGCCGCTCCGCTTACGCCTCTGGCGGCAACCCGGGTGCCGCAGTCTATGCGGGCATCGATGTTGGCCGCACCCGCTTTTTCGCCTTCGTGCTGTCGGGCGCACTGGCCGGTCTCGCCAGCTATCTCTGGGTGTCGCGTTACGCTGTCGCTTATGTGGATATCGCCGCCGGTTTCGAGCTGGACAGCGTGGCGGCCAATGTGATCGGCGGCATTTCGATTGCCGGCGGCATCGGCTCGGTGGCCGGTGCGGTGCTCGGCGCGCTGTTTCTCGGTGTCATCAAGAACGCGCTGCCCGTCATCGGTATCTCGCCCTTCGCGCAGATGGCGATATCAGGCGTGGTCATCGTGCTTGCCGTCGTCTTCAACGCCCGCGCCGAGGCGAGAAAAGGCCGCATCATCCTTCGCGACCGGGCCGCCGCAGACCATGGCAAGGAAGCATCCGCATGAGCACGAATTCCCAATCGTCACAGGCACCGCGCGTCATTCCCGACAGGCTCGGTACGCCGCTCAGCCGTATCATGGCCAGTTGGGAAGTGTTGCTGCTTGGCGTTGCGATCCTGATCTTCATCGCCAATTCGCTCGCCTCGCCCTATTTCCTCAATGCCTGGAATCTTTCCGATGCCACCTTCAACTTCACCGAAAAGGCGATCATCGCCTTTGCCATGGCGCTTTTGATCATCGCCGGTGAAATCGACCTGTCAGTCGCTGCCATCATCGCGCTCGCCTCCACTGCCATGGGAGCAGCGGTGCAGATGGGTGTCGGCACGCCCGGCCTCGTCGCCATCGGCATCGGCACCGGGCTTTTCTGCGGCGCCTTCAACGGCTTTCTGGTCGCGGGGCTGAAACTGCCCTCCATCGTCGTCACCATCGGCACCATGAGCCTGTTTCGCGGCATTTCCTATATGGTGCTGGGGGATCAGGCCTATGGCAAATATCCGGCGGATTTCGCCTATTTCGGTCAAGGCTACGTGTTCTGGGTGATCTCATTCGAATTTGTGCTATTCGTCATCATGGCTGTCCTCTTCGCCATTTTGCTGCACGCAACCAATTTCGGCCGGCAGGTTTATGTCATCGGCACCAACCCCTTCGCCGCCCGCTTCTCCGGCATTCCCGTCGAGCGCGTGAAGTTCATCCTCTTTCTGCTCACCGGCCTGATGAGCGGTATCGCCGCCGTCTGCCTCACCTCCCGGCTCGGCTCCACGCGGCCGTCCATCGCTCAAGGCTGGGAGCTTGAAGTGGTAACCATGGTGGTGCTGGGTGGCGTTTCCATTCTCGGCGGTTCCGGCACGATTGCGGGCGTCGTCATCGCCGCCTTCGTCATGGGCCTTGTCACTTTCGGGCTGGGGCTTTTGAACGTGCCCGGCATCGTCATGTCGATCTTCGTTGGCCTGCTGCTCATCGTTACCATCGCCATCCCCATCGTCGTCCGTCGCCTTCGAGCCATGAAAGGCTGAGCCATGCCGGAACTCGAAAAACACGCTTTCAAGATGAAACTCTTCGCCGGCAAAGAGGCCGAATACAAAAAGCGCCATGACGAGATATGGCCGGAGTTGGTGACACTGCTGCACGAGGCGGGTGTGAGCGATTATTCCATCCATCTTGACCCGGAAACCAATATTCTTTTCGGCGTGCTGACGCGGCCGAAGACCCACGGCATGGCGACTTTGCCCGAACATCCCGTGATGAAAAAATGGTGGGCGCATATGGCCGATATCATGGAGAGCAATCCCGACAACTCACCCGTTGCAAAAGACCTGGTGACGGTGTTCCATCTGCCATGAGCGACAGCATCAAACCGGGCCGTGTCGCAGTCATCGATATCGGCAAGACCAATGCCAAGGTGGTCGTGATCGACACCGTGAGCGGCGAGGAAATCGCCTCCGAAAAGCGGACGAACCCCGTTCTTCGCGATGGCCCCTACCCGCATTACGATGTGGAGATGCTCTGGCGCTTCATTCTTGCCGCGCTTCAGCGGTTTGGCCACGAGCCGGGTTTCGATGCGATTTCCATCACCACCCACGGCGCTTCAGCAGCACTTCTCGATGGAAACGGCGACCTCACCATGTCGGTGCTTGATTACGAGCATATCTACCCCGAACCGGTTCAAGAGGCCTATCGCGGCATAAGGCCCGATTTTGATGAAACCGGCTCCCCGCAGCTCCCTGCGGGACTGAACCTCGGTGCGCAGATCCATTTCCAGAAAACCACCTTTCCGGACGATTTCGCCAGAGTGCGCAGCATCGTCACCTATCCGCAATATTGGGCGGGACGGCTGACCGGGGTGCAGGCAACCGAAACGACGTCGCTCGGGTGCCATACCGACCTGTGGAACCCGCGCCGGAAGAGCTTCTCCTCGCTGGTCGGGCATCTCGGTATCGAGCATCTGATGGCGCCTGTCCGCTCCGCTTTCGATGTGCTGGGCACGATACGCCCATCGCTAGCGCAGGAAACCGGGCTGTCACCGGATATGCCGGTCTATTGCGGCATCCATGATTCCAATGCGTCGCTTTTGCCGCACCTCCTTCGCCGCAACGGAGATTTTTCCGTCGTCTCCACCGGCACCTGGGTGGTGAATTTCGCCATTGGCGGCAAGGCGGATGCGCTGGATCCCGCCCGCGATACGCTTTTGAATGTCGATGCGCTTGGACGACCCGTTCCCTCGTCACGCTTCATGGGCGGGCGGGAATACGAGATGCTTGCACAGCAATTCGGACCAGCGACAACCCATGACATTGAAGCCGCGCTCAGTGGGGTTATCAAAAAAGGGATGATGTTGCTGCCAAGCGTGGTCAGCGGCTCCGGCCCCTTTCCGGAAAGCGCAGCACGCTGGATCGCCGATAACGATGCAACGGCGGCGGAGCGACATGCGGCTGCCTCGCTTTATCTCGCCCTGATGACGGAATTCTGCCTTTCGCTCGTTGAACGAAGAGGGCCCATTCTCGTCGAGGGACCCTTCGCCGGAAACACGCTTTATTTGAAGGCACTCGCCGCTTTTGCAGCAACCGATATCATTGCCATGGAAGGCTCGACGGGAACCAGTGCGGGTGCCGCGCTCCTCACGGGGATCAAGCCGGTTGCCGGTCGCGAGCGTCATTTCACGGCGGGGGATATGGCGGGACTTACTTCGTATCGCACAGCCTGGCTAGGCCATCTGACCTAACCCGCATAAAAAATGTGGCCGAACAATCGGCCGCATTTCGGTTCTGCAGAAGGTTCAGCCCTTGATGAAGGCCAGCAGGTCGGCATTCAGCACATCGGCATTAACTGTCAGCATGCCGTGCGAGAAGCCGGGATAGGTCTTCAGCGTGCCGTTTTTCAACAGTTTGACCGACTTATGAGCCGAGTCGGCAATCGGAACGATCTGATCGTCTTCACCATGCAAAACCAGCGTTGGAACGCTGATATTCTTCAGGTCTTCAGTCTGGTCGGTTTCGGAGAAAGCCTTGATGCCGTCATAATGGGCCTTTGCGCCGCCCATCATGCCCTGACGCCACCAGTTCTGGATCACGCCTTCATGCACGGTCGCGCCATCGCGGTTGAAGCCATAGAACGGACCGGACGGGACGTCGCGGAAGAACTGGGCGCGGTTTGCTGCAAGTGCTGAGCGGAAGCCGTCAAACACGTCCATCGGCAGGCCTTCCGGATTGGCCTCGGTCTTGAGCATCAGCGGCGGTACGGCGGAAACGAGAACGGCCTTGGCAACGCGGCCGGCGGGTTCGCCATGCTTGGCGACATAACGGGCGACTTCGCCGCCACCGGTGGAATGGCCGATATGGACGGCATTCTTCAGATCGAGCGCCTCAACGACTGCAAAGGCGTCGGCGGCGTAGTGGTCCATGTCGTGACCATCGGCAACCTGGGCGGAACGGCCGTGACCACGGCGGTCATGGGCGACAACACGAAAACCCTTGGAAACGAAGAACAGCATCTGCGCATCCCAGTCGTCGGACGAGAGCGGCCAGCCGTGGTGGAAGACGATCGGCTGGGCATCCTTCGGGCCCCAGTCCTTGTAGAAGATTTCGGTTCCGTCTGTCGTCTTAACAAAGCCCATGATCGTTTCTCCTTTGGTTGCGGTGGCATCTTCCAGCGCAGCCTCTGTTGTGCGCCGGTTTGATGGAGGGATAATGACGCAGGAAAACGGTCTCAACAATTACAATAATAATTTGGAATGAGTTGCGCTTTTAGCAATAATAATGGAGCCGCCCACTGCCTGCCGGATTATGGCATGGGCACTAAACGGCACGCCGCCCCAAAGGTTGCGCGAGATGGCCAAGCGTATAACAAAATGATTGCGGGCAGAACGCTCTGCGCCCTGCCCGCAATGTGAAACAAACTCTCTAACGTCGCCCTCGGGGTTACATGCCAGGCTTTCAATCCACGTTGGGATCGTATTCCCTCGGGCTATCGTCCCGGGAAAACAGCACGCAGGGACCGCGCGAGCCGCGCGGATCATAGGCATAACCCTTGGCCGTGAGCGCCTGCATGATGTCGCGAACGCCGGTGAGACCATAGAGGTGGTCGTGCAGCTCGACGAATATCCGCTCGACACCGGCCAGCTCGGCCTTGCCAAGCAGATCGCGTTCCGCCCCCTCGATATCCATGACGAGCGCGGTGATGCCCTGCTCGGCCACAAATTCATCGATATTCGCCGAGGAGATTTCGATGCGTTTTTCATAGGGGCCCTGGTTCTCGTCCATCGACGACATCCAGAGATCCTTGCGAACATAAAAGGGATAGGAACGCGGTTCGTCGGCGGTGAGGAGCCCCTGCGAAAACACCACATTGTCACGGCAATTGGCCTTGATGACCCGCTCCGCCAGCGCCGCCGTGGACGGATTGGCCTCGAAGGCCCAGACGGAAACATCCTCTATGCCGGCGATGATCGAGGTGATGATGCCGATACCGGAGCCCAGCTCCAGCACGCGGTCGCCGGGCTTGATGGCTTTCAGGACACTGCGGGCCTCCTTCGCCTCGTAGCTGCCGTCGGTCAGCGCCTGCCAGATGACGGGCGAGACCTCATCGGAAGAAAGAGGCAGGGCAACTCCATGCACGTCCAGTATTTCCATGTCTCAAGCCTTTCGCAAACCCGGTCGCTTCGTCCGAATGATCCATCGACCGGGACTGCTCTACAACATCGGCGCGGCGACCGATATCGGTTTTAGCGGGCAATGATATATCGGTTAAGAATTCGACACGCTGCCAAGATCGCGAAACAGGTCCGTTTCAGACGGAACTCCAGGCCACCAATTCCTTGGCCGGCAAGGGCCTGCTGATCAGATATCCCTGGACCTGATCGCATCCCAGACGTCTGACACATTCATATTGCTCTTCGGTCTCGATACCTTCCGCGATCGTCGTCATCCGAAGACTGCGGCCGACGCCGACCACGAATTCCACGATCGCCAATGCGTCACGGTCACTGGTGATATCGCGCAGGAAGGATCGGTCGATCTTGATCTTGTCGAAGGGCACGCCGCGCAGATTGGCGAGCGACGAATAACCCGTGCCGAAATCATCCATGGCGATTTTGATGCCGACCGCCTTCAGCCGCGACAGCGTGTTGATCGTCTGGTCGCTCTTGTTGAGCAGGATCGATTCGGTGATTTCAAGCTCGAGACGGCTCGGTTCCAGCCCGCTTTTCTCAAGCGCACCCATGACGTTCTGGATAAGGTTGGTGCTGTGGAACTGAACCGGCGAAAGATTGACCGCCACCTTCATGTCCTCATCCCACCCCATCGCCTCGCGGCAGGCGGTCTCCATCACCCATTTCCCAAGCGAATGGATGAGGCCGGTTCTTTCCGCGACCGGAATGAACACGCTGGGCGGCACATCACCTCTAACTGGATGTTTCCAGCGCAGCAGCGCTTCGAAGCCGCAAAGCTTGCGGGTCTGCGTTGCCACCTGTGGCTGGTAATAGACTTCCATCTCGTCGTTCTGCAGTGCCGTCTGCAGATCGGCCTCGAAGGATTTCTTTTCCGTCAGCTGCTTCTGCATGCGGACCTTGAACACGCTTGCCCGGCCCGGGCCGATGGCTTTCGCCTCGTAAAGAGCGAGGTCAGCACGCTTGAACAATTCATCGGCATCGACGGCGCCATGCGAGATGGCGATGCCGATGCAAGTGCCGATTTTGACTTCCTGCTCACCCAGCTGGTAGGTACGGCTGATCTGGTCGATGAGCTTCGTGGCAAGACGGCGCGCGGCATCCTCGTTCAGATCGTCGGAGACGACGGCAAATTCATCGCCGCCGAGACGGCAGACCATGTCATAATCGCCGCCGATGGCAGAAAGGCGCTGCGCCACGGCCTGAAGCAGCGCATCGCCCGCATCATGGCCGAGCGTGTCGTTCACGTCCTTGAACCCGTCGAGATCGAGGAGGAGGATGGCCGTCGTTCCGGTGCCGCCGAAGGATCGGCGCAACCTTTCGATCAGTTCCTGCCTGAACAGCGCGCGGTTCGGCAGCCCCGTCAATGCGTCATGATAGGCGTCATGTTCCAGCCGGACATTCTTCGCCTGCAGCTCCAGCGTGGCGGCGCGCAAATCGTCCGTCAGGCCGCGCATACTTTTCTGCGCACGATTCAGGAGATCGTTCTGGCGCAGCAGCAAGATGACGAGGGCAATACCACACAGGATCAGGCCGCCGGCCAGCGCGGTATAGACGATGTGCAGCTTGCGCACATCTTCATGGGCGGTATCGATGAGGTTGACATCATAAGCGACGGAGGATGAGGCGAGCGTCGTCATCGGCGCATCGAGCGCGCTCATTGTCGACAGGAGATCAGGAACCTCGGCCGGATCGAGCGTGTTCACCTCCTGCTCCAGCCGCGCCAGAACGGCATCGAGGCGGTTTACAAGTTCCCGCCACTGCTGTTTCTCATTGATGAAGGCCCCAAGATTGCCCTGCTTCAGAAGCTCCAGCCGGCTCAGCATGATGTCCAGCCGTAGCTGCAACTCGTCCCGGTCTATTTTGCCGGGATTGAGCGCGAAGACGGCCAGCTTGTTCTGCAGGCGCAGATACTCCGCCACCGTCTGGCTGACGGCCCAGGAATCATTGTAGCGGGCAAATTTCTGCAGAGCGGTCTGCCGCTCGGCAATGACGAAAGCGATATAGCCTGTTGCCAGGACGAAGCAACAGATGATCACCGCCACAAGTTTTCGCAAACGGCACCTTTATTCCACTATCAGTTTGGCGACTTGCCATGCGGAGCGCGAATAATAGGTCTGCTTCTGCAGCTCCGGGTCGCTGTCATAGGGATAAATGACGAACAACGGGCCTTTTTCGCGAACTGTCATGTAATTGCCATCCAGCTTGATCGCCAGGATAACGTTAAATTTCTTAAAATCTTCAATCGGTATCGTACTGACATAATCGTTGAGAGCGACCGCCGTGACGGTGGTGCCCTTTGCGCCGACGACATCCATCAACTTTGCCAGCGAAACACCATCGAAGCGAACACGGCCATCATGCCAGGGTGTCGTCGTCTCCACCGTGTCCATGCCGAGCGCTTCCAGCATGTCGCGGTCAAACTGCGCCGCCCCCTCGGCATTCGTGTTGGTGATGTTTCCGGATATGGTTAATATCGGTTTGCCCTGCGGTTTGGCAATCGTCCCGGCTTGCGCACAGGAAAGCCACACGAGCGATAAGAACGCACTGAGAAGTACCCGGGCGAGACTCATACTTTTTCTCCATCGATAACGTTCAGCTCGAGGGTTTTCGCCAACCTTTGAAGGTCAAGAGCACCGACACCGGCAATATATATCAGGAATAGATGTTATATCCTCACTGAGATTTTATCCGTATTTTCTCTAGGTTTTGAGTAAACCCTTTGGATAAGTTTTCCGTCTTATTATAGTTTTTTACGCTCGACGCCCTGTTATGACGCAAGCGGCAAACGCGAGAAGCCCTTCACGATGATCCGTCCGGTGCGACAAAGGCCGAATTGTGGCGAAAGCTGTTCCGCCCTTGTACAGGACCATCTGATTCGCTCAGGCCGGCCGGCCAGCTTTCGATCTCCCAGCTGCCGAACCGGGATGACAAAGACAGGTTCCCCGTCACAGAAAAATCATGGCGATTGCCGGGTCGCATGGTTGAAACATACCATCAGGGACTTAATATAAAGGCTGTCGTTTCCTTTTCCGGCACCCTCAGAAGCCGGAAATATCCAGGCACCTGTTCCGCGCAACGCAAGCCGCTATGCCGGATATCGTCCGGTCAGGAAAATTCTGTTCACGTCTCCGGGTCGGACGGCATCCGCCGTGCCGGCCGCATCATGAAGGTAGCCCCCTATGCACACCTATCCCGACATCAAACTTCTCATTGATGGCGAATGGCGAGACGCCGTTTCCGGCAAGACGATTGCCGTGTCCGACCCGGCAACCGACGAAATCATCGGCGCCATTGCCCATGCCGAAAAGGTAGACCTCGATCTGGCGCTTGCCGCCGCCGAGCGCGGTTTCAAGGTCTGGCGCGATACCTCGCCCTTCGAGCGTTCGAAGATCATGCGCAAGGCCGCCGATATCCTGCGTGAGCGCAAGGACAAGATCGCCTATATCATGACCCGTGAGCAGGGTAAGCCGCTGGCGCAGTCCGCTACCGAAATCATGGGGGCCGCCGATACCATCGACTGGTTCGCTGAAGAAGCCCGCCGCACCTATGGCCAGGTCATTCCGGCCCGTGCGACCGGCGTTTCGCAGCTTGCCATCAAGCTGCCGGTCGGACCCGTGGCGGCATTCACACCGTGGAATTTCCCGATCAACCAGATCGTCCGCAAGCTTTCCGCAGCGCTTGCCACCGGCTGCTCCATCATCGTCAAGGCGCCTGAGGAAACTCCGGCCTCGCCGGCTGAACTCATCCGCGCCTTCGTGGATGCGGGCGTACCGGCAGGCGTCATCGGCCTCGTTTACGGTGTCCCGTCAGAGATTTCGGAATATCTGATCCCGCATCCGGTCATCCGCAAGATTTCCTTCACCGGCTCCACGCCCATTGGCAAACATCTGGCGGCCTTGGCCGGCAAGCACATGAAGCGCGCCACGATGGAACTGGGTGGCCATGCGCCAGTGATGATCTTCGACGACGCCGATATTGAAAGGGCGATCGAGGTGACTTCGCTTGCCAAGTTCCGCAATGCCGGCCAGGTCTGCGTCGCCCCCACCCGCTTCCTCGTGCAGGATGGCGTGGCGGACCGCTTCCTTGAAGGTTTCGTGGAAGCAACCAAGGCCATCAAGGTCGGCAACGGTCTGGAAGAGGACGTCATCATGGGTCCGCTCGCCAATGAGCGCCGCATTCCCGCGCTGGAAGGCCTCATCAACGACGCCGTTTCCCATGGCGCGGAACTGAAAACCGGCGGCCGCCGCATCGGCAACAAGGGCAATTTCTTCGAGCCGACGGTTCTCGCCAACGTACCGGTAACCGCCAAGATCATGAACGACGAACCCTTCGGTCCCGTCGCCATCATCAACCGCTTCTCGACCTTCGATGACGCCATCACCGAAGCGAACCGCCTGCCCTTCGGCCTTGCATCCTATGCCTTCACCGGCTCGGTCAAGACCGCGCATGCGCTCGGCCATCAGGTCGAGGCCGGCATGCTGACCATCAACCACAACGGCCTTGCGCTTCCCGAAGTCCCCTTCGGCGGCATCAAGGATTCCGGTTATGGCACGGAAGGCGGCTCGGAAGCGGTGCAGGCCTATCTGGAGACGAAATTCGTCAGCCAGATGAGCTGAGTGTTCCAAAATTTCTTCTCCCCGCCGGGGAGAAGGTAGCCCGAAGGGTCGGATGAGGGGGCAAGCTCGCGACTTATCGCTGCCCTTGCCCCCTCATCCCGCTGCCGCGGACTTCTCCCCGCCGGGGAGAAGAAACCCGTGGCACCCGCTCGGTCCGTCAGCAGTCTCGAAAGCTGCTCAGTCTTCCCTTGCCTCCGATCTTCCCCTGCCTTAAAAGAACAAAAAGTGAACTTTGAGGGCTACATGAGCGACACTGCAGCACCGGCATTGAAGGAAATCTTCAATCGCGAAAAACTGCGGCATATCGCCGATCAGACCAAGGCCGTTCATCCGCCCTTCGACGTTTCCGCCTTCATGGCGCACGCCACGACAAATCTGGAGGCGCTTGGCATCATGCAGCGCATGCGGCAGGTGGCGACGAGCCTGCATGCGGCGCTTCCCGGCGACTATGCCCGCAACATCGAAATCCTGACCGCCGCCGCGCCCGGTATCGGCAACGGTTTCGCCTCCATTTCACTGCCGGAATATGTGGCGCTTTATGGTCTCGATGATTTCGATCTTTCCATGCAGGCCTTGTCCTATTTCACCCGCTTCGGCTCCTCGGAATTCGCCATCCGGCATTTTCTGCAAAAGGATATGGCCCGCACCCTTGCCGTGATGGAAACATGGTCACGGCACGAAAACGAGCATGTGCGGCGGCTGGCGAGCGAAGGCTGCCGGCCCCGCCTGCCCTGGTCGTTCCAGCTGAAATCCCTAATCGACGACCCCTCCCCGGTCACCGCGATCCTCGACACGATGAAAGCGGATGATGCGCTTTACGTGCGCAAATCCGTCGCCAATCACCTGAACGACATCACCAAGGACAATCCCGCTTTCGTGCTGACGCTGATCGACACATGGCCAAAGGACAACCCGCATACGCGCTGGATCGTGCGGCAGGCCTTGCGCACGCTGATCAAGAAGGGCGATGCCGCAGCGCTTGCCCATCTCGGCGCACATGAGGAAGCGCAGATTGGGCTTGCGGCGTTTCAGGTCTCGCCTGAGACGGTCGCTCTCGGCAATCCGGTGCGGATTTCCGCCTCTTTCACCTCAACGGCGAAGGGTCCGCAAAAGCTGGTGATCGATTACGCCGTGCATTACGTGAAGAAAAGTGGCGATGCCTCTGCCAAGGTCTTCAAATGGAAAGAAGTCGAAATTCAGCCCAGCGAAACCTGCGCGCTGTCGATCAGCCGCGCCATGCGCGATTTCACCACCCGCAAGCACTATGCCGGCATTCACAGGGTCGAGTTGATGATCAATGGCAGGCTGGTGGCGGAAAGCGCCTTCGAACTTCTGATCTGAAGCCGGCTGCCGCCGCTTACGCCGCCGGGAAAATCTTCGCCCGGCGGATGATGACCGAACCGCGATCTCCGGCCGTGACATCGTTTTCCGGCGGCACATCGAATTCCAGAATATCGCCGCCGTCAGTGCTGGCGATCACCCGGCGCTCGCCGGCGCGGTCGAGGACACGCTCCACCGAGGCCGGAATGCCCTCATGCAGATCTTCCCATTCAAGATCGCCGGGGCGGGCATAGATATCGACGGCGCCGTCGCCCTGAGAATAGGAGAAGGGTAGCTCGTTTTCGCCGACATAGACCTTGCCGCCGCGCGCCACGCCGGACACCCGGTTAGCATCGCCAAGGAAACGCATGACGAAAGAACTGTTCGGCTGGCGGCACACCTCTTTCGGCGTGCCTTGCTGCACGATCTCGCCCTGATTGAGAATGACCACGCGGTCGGCCAGATCGAGCGCCTCTTCCTGGTCATGGGTTACGAAAATCGTGGTGATGCCGAGCGAATCGTGAATTTCCCGCAGCCAGCGGCGCAGGTCGCGACGCACATTGGCGTCCAGCGCCCCGAAAGGCTCATCGAGCAGCAGCACCTTGGGATCGACCGAAAGGGCGCGAGCCAGCGCCACGCGCTGCCGCTGCCCGCCGGAAATCTGCGCCGGGAAACGGTCGCCCAGCCCCTCCAGCTTCACCAGCCGCAGCAGCTCCTCGACGCGGGCATCGATCGCTGCCCTGTCGCGCTTCACCCTGGACACCTTCATGCCGAAGGCGATGTTTTCATGGAGCATCATATGCGGGAACAACGCATAATGCTGGAATACGAAACCGACACCGCGGTCCCGCACAGGAATATTGGTGGCGTCCTCGTCTCCGAAAAAGATGCGGCCGCCGTCGCTGTATTCGAGACCGGCGACCATCCGCAAAATCGTGGTCTTGCCGGAGCCCGAAGGTCCAAGCAGCGCCAGAAGCTCACCGCTCTCAATATCCAGCGAAACATCGCGCACGGCGCGGAAGGTATCGAAGGTCTTAACCACATTTTCGAGGCGGATTTTCATGGGAATCAGGTCTCCGTGGCGATGGCGGCACCGCCGTTGGTCTTTTTGGCCCCGCGCCCGGCGCCGCGCCGTTCCAGTGCCACCTTGGCGATGATGGTAACGACGGCGAGCAAAGCGAGGATGGAGGCCGAGGCAAACGCACCAGCCGTCTGGTAGTCGTGATAAAGCAGCTCGATATGCAGCGGCAGCGTATTGGTCTGGCCGCGAATATTGCCCGATACGACCGAGACCGCGCCGAACTCGCCCATGACACGGGCGTTACACAACACGACGCCATAAAGCAGCGCCCATTTGATATTCGGTAGCGTCACCGAAAAGAAGGTGCGCCAGCCGGATGCGCCGAGCGAGGTCGCCGCCTCCTCAAGATCGCGGCCCTGCGCCTGCATCAGCGGGATGAGTTCACGCGCCACGAAAGGTGCGGTTACGAACATCGAGGCAATGACGATGCCGGGCAACGCAAACAGTATCTTGACATCATGGGCATCGAGGAACGGCCCGAACAGCCCCTGCAAACCATACACGAAGAGATAGGCGACACCGGCGACGATCGGCGAAATCGAGAAGGGTATTTCGATCAGCACCAGCAGGAAGCGCCGGCCGGGAAAATCGAATTTGGTGATGGCCCAGGCCGCAGCAACCCCGAAGGCCGTATTGATCGGGACCGCTATCAGCGCCGTCAGAACCGTCAGCATGATGGCGTGGCGGGTATCGGGATGAGTGATGGTGGCGGAATAGACCTTCCAGCCCTGCGAAAACGCCTCAACGCCAATGATGATGAGCGGTGCGACGACCAGCAGAGCGCCGATGACGAGCACGAAGGCGATCAGGCTGCGGCGAACGAGAGGCGCGTCACCAACGCGCGGCGGTTTGCGATGTCGGGAAACGGTGCTCATGCCTCAGCTCCTCACCGTATAACGCAGCGCCCGCGCCTGCAGATAATTGGTCACCGCCAGCATCACGAAGGCGGTGATGAGCAGCACGGAGGCGATGGCGGCGGCGGCCTGATAATCATATTCCTCCAGCCGGATGAAGATCAGCAGCGCGGTTATTTCAGTCGAAAACGGCTGGTTACCGGCGATGAAGATGATCGCCCCGAATTCACCGAGGCTGCGGGCGAAGGAGAGCGAAAGACCGGCGAGCAGCGCCGGCGTCAGAAGCGGCAGGATGATCTTGCGGAAGATTTCCAGATCCGAGCCACCAAGCGACTGCGCCGCTTCCTCCAGCGCCGGGTCGAGGTCTTCCAGCACCGGCTGCACGGTACGCACGATGAATGGCAGGCTGGTAAAGGCCATCGCCACCATGATTCCAACAGGCGTATAGGCCACCTTGATGCCGAGCGGCGCAAGCACCGAACCGAACCAGCCGTTCCCTGCAAACAGCGTCGTCAGCGCAATGCCTGCAACGGCGGTGGGAAGCGCAAAAGGCAGGTCGACAATGGCGTCGACGATGCGCCAGCCGGGAAAGCGGTAACGCGTCAGCACCCAGGCAAGCGCCACCCCGAAAATGACGTTGAACAGCGTCGCAGCCAGCGCACAAAGCACGGTGACGCGGTAACTGGCGACGGCGCGTGGCGAAGAGATGATCGCCCAATATTCGGCAGGCCCAAGGCTTGCGGCCTTGAACACCAGCGCCGAGAGCGGCAGAAGCACGATGATGGCGACGTAAGTGAGGGTAACGCCAAGGGACAACTTAAGCCCCGGCAGAACATTCCGCTTCAAACCTCGCCCCCATCAATCATAAAGCGACCCGGCAGTTTCCCGCCGGGCCGTTTGCCTGTCGTCTATCGTTGTGATTAACGGCTACCGTAAAGCGTATCAAGCGTCGCGCCGGATGCAAAATGCTCTTTCTGGATTTTGTCCCAGCCGCCAAAGACATCATCGACGTTGACGAGACGAATTGCCGGGAACTTGTCCTTGAATTCGCCGACGACCTTCTCATTATGGACGCGGTGACCGAACTCGGCGGCGATGCGCTGACCTTCCTCGGTATAAAGGAAGTCGAGGTAGCTCTTTGCCAGATCGCGCGAGCCGCGCTTGTCGACCACCTTGTCCACCACGGCGACAGGGAATTCGGCCAGCAGGCTGACGGAGGGCACGACACCTTCCACCTTTTGGGCGCCATATTGCTTGGCAATGCCACGGGTCTCTGCTTCGAAGGTGATCAGCACGTCGCCGATTTCACGCTCCACGAAGGTGGTGGTGGCGGCGCGGCCTCCGGTGTCGAATACCGGCGTATTGTCGAAGATTTTCTTGACGAATTCCTGAACCTTCTTCTCGTCGCCGTTGAACTTCTCCTTGGCGTAAGCGGTAGCTGCGAGATAGGTGTAACGGGCGTTACCCGAGGTCTTCGGATTGGGGAAAACCACCTTCACGTCGTCGCGGGCAAGATCGTCCCAGTCCTTGATACCCTTGGGGTTGCCGGCGCGCACGAGGAATGACGGGAAGGAATAGAACGGCGAGGCGTCGTTCGGGAAATCCTTTTTCCAGTCAGCGGACACGAACTTCTGCTTCACCAGAAAATCGACATCCGTCACCTGGTTGAAGGTGACGACATCGGCTTCCAGACCCTCGACGATGGCGCGCGCCTGCTTGGAAGTGCCGGCATGCGACTGATCGACCGTGACACCCGGATGAAGCTTGATGAACGCCTCGTTCTCGGCCGCAAAAACTTCACGGGCGACATCATAGGACGCGTTGAGAATGGTGGTCGGAGACTGCGCCTGCGCCGCACCTGCAAAAAGAGCGGCAATGGCAGTACCGATAATGAGAAGACGTTTCATGAATACCCCCGGCAATTCGAATGGTGCTCAAGATAACGGGCGGCGGCAACAGCGACGAGAAACAGCCGTGCTTTGCGGAGGCATGAATTGGAAATTTCGCCCAAATAATTAGGTACCTAAAGGCGATGATTTCATATGGGGCGGGAAGCCGGATTTCTTTTTCGTCAGGCTAAAGACGATGCTCGGGAAACAGATTGCCGGAATGCGCGGCAAGATAAGGTGCAAGGTCCTCCTCACGCACCTCTTCCAGCTGCGCCGGTCGCCAGCGGGGATTGCGGTCCTTGTCGACCAGAGCCGCACGCACGCCTTCGTAAAAATCGTGCTGCCGCAATATCTCAGTGCCGGCGGCGAATTCTCGCTCCAGGCACTCGATCAGGCTCGCGCTTTCCCGGCCGAGGCGCAGCAACTTCAGGGTCAGTTTCAGACTGGTGGGAGAGCGTTTGCGCAGGACTTCGAGGGTCTCGCGTGAAAAAGCATCATCACGCGCCGAAAGCGCGGCGAAGATTTCCTCAACTGTATCGAAGCGGAATGTCGCATCAATGACATCCCGGTTTGCGGCCAGCACACCTTCGCCCGCATCAATGGCAGAGGAGGTTATCGCCGCCTCGACACCTTCGATATCAGCAGCCTGCGACAGAGCCTGCACCAGCGCATCGAGACGTTCGGAGGCTATGCAATAATCGGCAAAGCCGGCGTAGACGGCATCGGCGGCGGTGACCGTGTTGCCGGTCAGCCCCAGCCAGGTGCCGCATTCGCCGGGCGCCCTCGGCAAAAGCCAGGAACCGCCGACATCAGGGAAATAGCCGATGCCTGTTTCCGGCATGGCGAGCTTCGTCCGCTCCGTGACGATGCGGTGGCTGCCATGGGCGGAAATGCCGACACCGCCACCCATGACGATGCCGTCCATCAAGGCCACATAGGGCTTACCGAAACGGGCGATGCGATAGTTGAGCGGAAATTCCTCCCGCCAGAAATCCAGCACCTGCGGGTCGCCGGCCTTGCCGAGATCATGAATGATGCGGACATCGCCACCGGCGCAGAGCCCTCTTTCGCCTTCACCCCTCAGCACCACGCAGGAAATGGCGGGATCGTCCTCGAAACGCTGAAGCGCCTGAAACAGGTCGCGCACCATCGGCAGCGTCAGGCTGTTGATGGCCTTCGGGCGATTGAGGCGGATGATGCCGGCCGCTCCTCTTGTCTCGACGATGACCTCAGCTTCCACTTCCCTTGCCAGTTTCAAGACCGCCTCCTCCGCCGCCATGCCTCTACCTATCTTGGCGGGCTTGGTGCGATCACGCAACGTTGATCTCGTCCTGCGGGAACGTCTTTCGCTGAAACTGCTTTGCAGGAAAGAAAATGCCGGAAATCCTCTTTCGCAATGCAGCATGTTTGCTTGACGCCCGAAAGATCATGGCATGTAATGGGTTGTGGAAATGCCGGCATTGATTGCTGTCGAGCGTGTGCCGGACCAAGCGGATGTCGCCTTCTCAAAGGCGTTGTAAACAGCAACGGGAGACGAGCATGCAGGTTTCGGAAAATGAATGGATCAGCAAACGGGCATATACACTCTGGGAAAAGGAAGGCCAGCCCCATGGCCGCGACGCGCAGCATTGGGAACAGGCCAGGCACGAATTTTCGCTGCTGAAGACATCGGAAGCGACAAAACCGGCAACGCGCAAAAAGGCCGCTCCCACGGCGATTGTTGACGTTGCCGCACTGGACGCGGAAGCACCGGCAAAACCCAAGAGCCGTGCCCGCAAGGCTGCTGCCGCGAAATAACACCACACGAATACATTAAACAAAGCCGCAAATGAAAAAGCCCGGCGAAATCTCGCCGGGCTTTGTCTGTTAGCGCTGAGCACAACCGGGATCACCCATCCTGCATCCATCCCGAAGATTTTCCGAAGCAGGCGCGCGACGCGGGTCATCCCACTGCCGACGCTCTGGAGGAAGCTGCCCACCTTCAGTCTGGTTTTGCTGGCGATCACGATTACCGTCTCGATTGCGGTCACGGTCGCGATTTTCATCTTCCCAGCGGCGGCGGTCATCGTCGCGACGCGGTCTGTCCTGATTTCGGTCACCCTGGTTCCAGTCGCCGTAACGACGTTCCCAGCGACCGTCATTCGGGCCACCCTGACGCGGGTCGCGCCATTCATCACGGCGCCCGTCATCGCGGCGGCCATCGCGCCAGTCGTCGCGCGGACGCGGGCGATCCCAGCCGGCACTCGGAGGTGGTGCGTTCCAGTAACCGCCTGATGGCGGCGGACGACGCCAGCGATCGCGCTCGCGGTAGAAGTCACGGTCGCGGTAATAACGGTCCCAATAGCGGCCGGCTTCAAAGGTGATCACGGGAACGCCGAGATCGCGATAATAACGCGGCTCAACGTAGACCCGGTTTTGCCGGAACGTCGTCTGGATATAACGACCGGCGACCCAACCACGACCATTGACAAAAGAGACGTCGCACCACGGCGTATCGGACAGGCAGCCGTGCACCGTCAATGGTGCGCCAACCGGGATCACGACAACAGCCGGATAGGCGGTGCTCGGGCCGGAGCGCATATTCACATTCGCGGTGGCGAAGCCGCGTGTCGCAGCTTCGGCAAGTGCCGGCGCAGCGAGCATCGCCACCAGCGCGATTGCGCCAAACAGTTTTCTCTTCACTTCTTTCTCCTCAAGCAAAGGCCCGCTTTGCCCTTGTCGGCATCCATCCTTTTCGATGGACGAGCATGCGTTCCGCATACTGCCACGATCGGAAAATACGCGTTCCTCCATGAACGCAGCATGAAACAAATGAGGTGCCGCATCAGTTCCATCTGCGGCAATGCGCCCTCAGACAATTTGCCTGCGGAATAGACCGTCGGTCTTGACTTCGGGGGGCAATCATCCGACTTCAATGCAACAGCAATATGGAGCAGAACCATGAGCGAGACCGCACAGACGACCGTCGACCAGAGCGAGGTGGATCGCTTCTCCGCGATGGCTGCGGAATGGTGGAGCCCGACGGGCAAGTTCCGCCCATTGCACAAGTTCAATCCGGTTCGGCTCGAATATATCCGCAACCGCGTCTGCGAAAATTTCGGCCGCGACCCGAAGGCGCATCGCCCGCTGGAAGGGCTGCGCGTGCTGGATATTGGCTGTGGCGGCGGTCTTCTGTCCGAACCCGTGGCCCGCATGGGCGCCACCGTGGTGGGCGCCGATCCCTCGGAGAAGAACATCGGCATCGCCTCAACCCATGCGCGGGAAAGCGGCGTCAGCATCGACTACCGCGCCGTAACCGCAGAACAGTTGCAGGAAGCGGGCGAGACCTTCGACGTCATCCTCAACATGGAGGTGGTGGAGCATGTGGCCAATGTCGATTTCTTCGTCACCACCTGCGCGAAAATGGTGCGCCCCGGCGGGCTGATGTTCGCCGCCACCATCAACCGCACGCTGAAGGCCCGGGCGCTGGCAATCTTCGCCGCCGAAAACGTGCTGCGCTGGCTGCCGCGGGGCACGCACCAGTATGAAAAGCTGGTCCGCCCGGAAGAGCTTGAGCGACCGATGGTGGCGAGCGGCATGGATATCATCCACCGCACCGGTGTCTTCTATAACGTGCTGCAGGATCGCTGGAATCTCTCGCCGGATATGGAAGTCAACTACATGATGCTGGCGAAACGGTCGTCACAAGGGTAACGCCCGTCGCTTCCATCATGGCCGGTCTTGAGCCGACATCCCAGGAAACTCAATTGACGTCGTCAGGCAGCGCCGGCAGCGGCGCGATCTCTATGCCCTCGTCCAACAGGGCCTTGGCCTCCTGAACCGAGGCATTGCCGATGATGCCGCGTTCATCCGCCTCGCCGTAATGAATCTTGCGGGCTTCCTCGGGAAACCTGTCGCCGACATCCTCGGCATTGGCGCGGATATTGGCGACAGCCTCGCGGATTTTCGCAATGGCCTCCTTTTTCGCCGTGTCCATCGCGAGTGTCTGGCGTTCATCCTTCCTGCGGGCGGTGGAGACCGAAGGCGCCATCAGGAGCTTGGATATCTGCACGGAATTGCAGACCGGGCAGGACAAAAAACCGCGTTGCAACTGATTGTCGAAATCGTCGCTACCGGCAAACCAGCCTTCGAACTCATGGCCCTTTTCACAGGCCAGCGCATAACGGATCACGCCGCCTCACCTCCGGCAGGTTTCAGGGGAATGACAGTGTCCAGCCCGAACTCGCGGGCATTGCGGAGATTGGGAATTTTGCCGCGCGCAGCCGCAACCAGCGACGTGTCGATCTCGGCGAAGATGATCTCTTCCCCCGCACCGCCGGCCATGGCCAGCACCTTGCCCCAGGGGTCGATGATGATGGAATGGCCGAAGGTCTCGCGACCGTCCTCATGCACGCCGGCCTGTGCGGCGGCGATGACGAAAGCGCCGTTCTCGATGGCACGGGCGCGTAACAGGATTTCCCAGTGGGCTTCCCCGGTCTGGCGCGTGAAGGCCGCCGGAACCGTCAGAACCTCGGCGCCTGCCAGCGCTTCCGCCCGGAAAAGCTGAGGGAAACGGACGTCGTAGCAGATCGCAAATCCGAATTTCGCCAATGGCAATTCGACGATACGCGCCACTTCGCCGGGTTGGTAGGCGGCGCTTTCACGCCAGCTTTCGCCATTGTCGAGATCGACATCGAACATATGGATTTTGTCATAGCTGCAGATGCGCGAACCATCCGGCGCGAACAGAAAACCGCGATTGGCGATCTTGCCATCCGTGCGGGCAATGGCCGTGGAGCCGACATGCACATGAATGTCGAGTTCGCGTGCCAGACGGGCCGCCGTCGCAACGATGATGTCGCCATCATCGTCACGCAGCTGGGCACGAAGCGCCTGCCTGTCCTTCTGGATCGCGCCCGTCATTTCCGGGGTCTGCACATAAACAGCCCCTTCAGCCGCGGCGGCGCGCACCAGCCGTTCCATATCGGCAGCATTCCTTACCGGATCGACGCCGGAACGCATCTGGATGGCGGCAGCCTTGAAACTCATCATGTCCTCCATAAATCCTGGCGATCAGGCTGCCAGCATGGCATCCAGTTTGCCGGCGCGTTCCAGCGCATGCAGATCGTCACAACCGCCGACATGCTGGCCGTTGATGAAGATTTGCGGGAAGGTCGTGCCGCCGGATTTCTCGATCATTTCCTGCCGGTATTCCGGTGTCGTGGTGGCATTATATTCGGCATAATCCACGCCCTTCGCGTCCAGCAGCGCCTTGGCGCGCGCACAATAACCACAAAAATCCCGCGTATAGATCGTCACTGGTGCCATGTTCTTCAGAGCCTCGCAAACGTGCGGCAAAACGCACGATAAAGTCATGTTATCAAGGCTTCATATAGGGCCGGAAATGGCCATTGCAAAGGTCAAAACTGTCACATCGGCGGCACCCGCCTTGCGCAGGGCGCGGCTTGCCGCCCCCACCGTCGCGCCTGTCGTATAGACGTCATCCACCAGCACCACGCGCTTGCCGAAAATATCGGCTTCCCGGCCGGGCGCGAGGGAGAAAGCGCCCCGCACATTATCCCGCCGGGCGAGCGCGGAAAGCCCCACCTGCCGCTCGGTCGGTTTCAGGCGCAGCAGGGTGCCGGCGAGCAGAGGTTTGCCGGCGGCCTTGGAAAGATGCCGCGCCAGTTCGGCGGACTGGTTGAAGCGGCGGCGCAGGAAACGGCGGCGATGCAGCGGAACCGGCACGATGCAATCGCAGGCGTCAACCGTCCCGTCGCTTGCCCGCAACATCCACAGCGCCATCAACCGGGCGAGATCGGTCCGATCTTGATATTTCAACCGGTGAACCAGCTTGCGGGCAGTGCCCTCGTGGCTGGCGACGCTACGCAGACGATCAAATGGCGGCGGATCGGCAATGGCCTGCGCGCTGACAACACCTTCTCCGTGATCCCGCGCGAAGGGAATGCCAAGAACCTCGCAGAAAGGGCGATCGATAAAGGCGACATCCCGCCAGCAATCGGAACACAAGGCCCCTTCGCCACCGGTCATGCGATTGCAGCCGGCGCAGGTCGGCGGATAGACGAGGCGGAAGAACGAACGCGCCACATCGCGTGCCACCGCCGGCACGGCGGCGGACTTCGACAGCAACCCCGAAAACAGATCGTCACCAGCACCCATGAGGTTGACTTTAGCGCCGAACGGGTGCCTTTGCGAGAGCGATACGCTCCGGCGCGACACCGGAAATGATGCCCGAAGCGGCATGACAGCAACGATACGGCCCGCCAACCCCGAGGCGTTCAAGGCCGAGCAGGCAAGACGATGGATATTCTCTTTGACCAGGCCCTGATCGAACAAAATCGCCACCGGGCATGGGCCCGGCGTGAAGACAAGGCCCTGTTTCTTCTCGATATGGCAGCCGAAGAGCTGGCCGACAGGCTTGCGATCGTCGAGCGCAAGTTCGAGACGGCAATCGAACTGCACGGCGGAACGGGCGTTACTGCCCGCCGGCTGGCCGAGACGGGAAAAGTGGACAGTATTCGCCGCATCGAAACCGAGAGCGAGTTCGCGACGGACGGAAACATTCCCGAGACGGCGTCGATGGAGCATCTGCCACTCGCGGAAGCCTCCGCCAATCTCATCGTTTCACCGCTCGCCCTGCATCTGACCAATGACACCCCCGGTGCGCTGATCCAGATCCGGCGGGCATTGAAGCCAGATGGACTGTTTCTCGGCGCCATTCCCGGCAGCGGCACCCTGCATGAGTTGCGCGACGTGTTGCTGACGGCGGAAGCGGAGCTGACCGGAGGCGCCAGCCCGCGTGTCATTCCCTTCGCCGATGTGCGGGATGTCGGCGCGCTTTTGCAACGTGCCGGTTTTGCGCTTCCCGTCACCGACACCGAAACCTACACCGTTCGCTACGATTCGATTTTCCCGCTGATGCGCGACCTGCGCGCCATGGGGATGGCCAACCCGCTGGCCAGCAGAAGCCGAAAGCCGCTCAACCGCGCATTTTTCCTGCGGGCGGCGGAACTCTATGCCGAGCGCTATTCCGACCCCGACGGGCGGATAAGGGCGACATTTTCCATTATCTATGTATCAGGCTGGGCGCCGCATGAGAGCCAGCAAAAGCCTCTAAAGCCCGGCTCCGCCAAGATGCGACTTGCTGACGCCTTGAAGACAACAGAGGTAAAACTGTCCTGAATGACCGCGCGGGCTTTCAACCCGTGGGAAAAGCATCGACGATGAACTGAAAAACGGTATTGATACCGCTGCTGATGTTGCCGAGGCCGGCGATAAGCGCTGCGGAAATCACGCCCACTATAAGCCCGTATTCAACAGCTGTTGCACCGCTTTCACTTTTGCAAAAATTGATAAAAAAATGCAGCACAGGATATTCCCCATCCACCATCCGGTGCGTTCGACAACCGGCACATGCCCTGTTGAAATTCAGCACCATCCTAGGTCAGCGACATGAGGAATCCGTTACCGTTGATGGTAAATGATCAGCAACCGCCCTCGTTGCTGTAACCCGTGACCACGCACGGCATCTCCGGCATCGGCTGTGTGACGCTACGGCGGATGGAATAGGTCTTGCCCACATCTGTCTTCTTGATGGAGCCGGTGCTGATCATGTCGTAATTGTCGGGGAACTGCGCCACACGCGTGGGGGATTTTCCGGCGAGCATGGGGGTGATGATCAGCGAGAGCGCGATAACAGCCGTGCCGAACAGCAGTGCCACATTGAGCACGCCGGTGCGACGGGATTTGTTGGAATACAGATGACGACCTTCCACCGTCTTCCAGAAATCCTCGTTCATGACCAACCTCGTCTCGCGCAGTTTACCGCTTCTTTAGCTTAACAATCTGCCAGAGGGTGCTGAACGATCTCTTAACGAAGCCCCGTTTTGGCACGGCAAAACGGGGAAGGAAGGGGGTTTTCACGAAGCTGTGACGGGATGAGGCTGAAGGGCCTCAGAGACCCTCTCGATTCTACAGCAAATCCTGAAGGAAGGGGATGAGCGGCTCATCGGCCGGCGGCATGGGATAATCGCGCAGCGCCTGGGGTTTGACCCATTTCAGCGCCTGTCCTTCCCGGCCATGGGCGATGCCTTCATAACGGCGGCACACGTAAAGCGGCATCAGAAGGTGAAAGGTCTCGTAGGTATGGCTGGCAAAAGTCAGCGGCGCGAGACAGGCGACCTTGGTTTTGACCCCCAGCTCCTCGTCCAGTTCGCGGACAAGGGTTTCTTCCGGGGTCTCGCCCTGCTCCACCTTGCCGCCGGGAAATTCCCACAGCCCCGCAAGCGACTTGCCTTCCGGCCGCTGCGCCAGAAGAATGCGCCCATCCTGATCGAGAAGCGCGCAGGCGGCGACCAGCAGGATCTTTTTGCCCGCCTCGCTCATTCGCCGGTCCCCTTTTGCCAGTAGCGATAACGATAAGCCTCGGAGAAACCGAATTTTTCATAAAGCGCGATCGCCGGCGCATTGGTGGAGACCACCTGAAGCCAGGCGGTTTTGGCGCCGCTGATTCTCGCCCAGCGCAGTGCCGACGACAGAACCTGCGTGCCCAGTCCCTTTTTACGCTGCGACTTTTCGACATCAAGCGAGATGACGCCGGCAAGATCGTTATCCTGCACGCAGATCATGGTGGCGAGCGGGTTGCCCTCCACTTCCTCGTTGATGAAGAGCCCGAGCGTCGGCTTGATGGAACTGACGATTTCCGCGATTGCCGGGCGCAGCGCCGGATCGCCATCGCTGACCTTGATGCTTGCTTCGACAAAACGACCGATATCGTGGCTCGGCAGGCTGACCAGCGTTTCCGGCAGTTCCATGCTGGAGAGATCGGCCGTCATGACCTTGACCTCTTCGAAGACGGACCAGCCATCACCAGTCAGAAAATCCACGAGTTGCGGCGGCATCAGCGTCGTTTCGCGCACCACCAGCGGCCGGCCGAAATCCTCGAAACGCTTGCGTGCCTTTTCCAGCCGCACCGCGCAGTTGCCGTAATCGGAGGGATCGAGCGGCACCACGCAGTTGATGCGCTTGGAGGGATGCGAACCCGTCAGGCGGATTTGCCAGCTGCCGTCATAAATCACCGACGAGGCAGGCCATGCCCGGAAGCTGACGGCTTCCAGACGGCGAACCAGCGGCAGATTGACGGCTTTGTTATCCTGCATTCTCTTCGGCTCCAACGGTCAGCTCCGGTAGTCGCCGTTGATCGCAACATATTCCTTGGTCAGGTCGCAGGTCCAGACCGTGGCCGTACCCTGACCGAGGCCGATATCGACCTTCACCGGAATGTCTTCCAGCCGCATCACGGCGGTGGTCTCCGCTTCCGAATAATCCGGATCGCGTTCGCCATTGACGGCCACGCGCACGCCACCGAACCAGATGGCGAGGCGGTCGCGGTCGGCCATTTCACCGGATTTGCCGACGGCCATGACGACACGACCCCAATTGGCGTCTTCGCCGGCAACGGCGGTCTTCACCAGCGGCGAATTGGCGATGGAAAGGGCAATCTTCTTGGCGGCGGCATCGTTTTCCGCACCTGTGACGGTGACTTCCACCATCTTGCGCGCGCCTTCGCCATCGCGAACAACCTGCAACGCCAGATCCTTCAGGAGATCGTTGAGCGCGGCGCGGAAGGAGGACAGGCGCTCGTCATCGGCGCTCGTCACCTTCACCTGACCGTCTTCTGCCGCCGCACCCGTGGCAAACAGCATCAGCGTATCGGAAGTGGAGGTGTCGCTATCAACCGTCACGGAATTGAAGGTCGGGCCAACGCCGGCCGAAAGCAGGGATTGCAGCGCGGCGGGTTCGATATCGGCATCCGTCACCACGAAGGAGAGCATCGTCGCCATATCGGGCGCGATCATGCCGGCACCCTTGGAAATGCCGTTGATCGTGACGATCACGCCGCCGATCTCGGCGGTGCGTGTGGCGACCTTGGGATAGGTGTCGGTCGTCATGATCGCCTTGGCGGCTTCCTGCCAGAAATCGGCTTCCGCCCTGACGTTCATATCGCCGAGAACGCCGGCAAATTTCGAGGCGTCCAGCGGCTCGCCAATCACGCCTGTTGATGCCAGGAAGACTTCGCCTTCGGAGCAGCCAACGGCAGCGGCGGCGGATTTCGCCGTCAGTTCGGTCGCGGCCTTACCCTTGAGGCCGGTAAAGGCATTAGCATTGCCGGAATTGACCACCACGGCACGCGCCGCGCCGCCGCCGAGATTGGCGCGGCAGAAATCAACGGGGGCCGAGGGGCATTTCGATTTGGTGAAGACGCCAGCGACACTTGCCGGCTTGTCGAACACCATCAGGAGAACATCGGTGCGGTTCTTGTACTTGATGCCGGCGGCGGCCGTCGCCATGCGAACACCGCGCAGCGCGGGCATATCGGGATAGGATTTCGGAGCGAGCGGAGAAACGGCAACGGACATGGGAAGCGCCTGAAATTCTGGAAAGGAGGGTCTGGGAAAGACTGAGATGAAACGGGGCGGCCCATAGCCGCCCCGTGACCTTGATTTTTTTACTGCTGCGGCTGAGCCTGCTGTTCCTTCGTGGCTTCGTCGTAGCCCTTCTTCAGCGTCTCATCCATGATTTCGATCTTCTGCTCAGCCTTTGCCTTCTCGATGAGGGCAACGTATTTGTCACGCATGACAAGCTGACGAACCTGCGGCTCAACCTGCTCGAAAGCCGGCGGCGGCGCGATGCGCTTGTCTTCCAGCTTGATGACGTGGAAGCCGAACTGGGTCTTGATAGGCGTCTTGGTGTAGGCGCCCTTTTCGAGACCGAAAGCGGCTTCTTCGAATTCCGGCACCATGCGGCCCTTGCCGAACCAGCCGAGATCGCCGCCGTCATCCTTGTTGGAATCGGTCGACTTTTCCTTGGCGAGTGCGGCGAAATCCTTGCCCGAATCAAGCTGCTTGACGATGTCCTTGGCTTCATCCTCGCTGGCGACGAGGATGTGGGCGGCCTTGATTTCCTCTTCCTGCGGCAGGGCTGCGACTTCCTTGTCGTAGCGCGCCTTCACTTCGTCAGCGGTGACGGCATCGACCACATGCTTGCGGAAGTAAGCGTTGTGCAGCTCACGGTCCTTGATGAATTCCATGCGCTTCTTGAAATCTTCAGTCTTTTCCAGACCTTCGGCGTCGGCATTCTTCACGAGGAGCTTGACGTCGATCGCGCCGGACAAGGCTGCGACCTTCTTCTGTTCATCGGGAAGCTGCGCGAGCTGCGGATCGAGGTTACCCATGGCGAGGTCGAGTTCGGACTGGTGGATTTCCAGATCGCCGACCTTGGCGACAACCTTGTCTTCCTGTGCAAAAGCCGGAAGCTGGAGGCCGAGCGTGGCCACAATCACCGCAGCCGCAATTTTATTATAGCGCAACATTTTGAACCTTTCGGGGACAATGCCGGCTCCAGACATGGTTTCCGGCTCTGAAAAAACTTCCAAACACCGGATTGTGGCCATTCTGTAACGGGCAGAACCGTTGACATCATTTGCCCCCCCTCTTATCTGTCACGCAACCTCGCGTCCAGATACGTTGAAGGGCGAAGTCCGTCATTTGTTGCTGAAATCAACGTGACGGAGAAAAGCGCCCGCGAAAACGGAATTTCAGAAAGGGCCAGTAAGATGGTCAGTCTCGGCGGAATAGCCCGCAAGTTGTTCGGTTCGGCAAATGAACGCCGCGTCCGCTCCTATAAAAGCAAGATCGCAGCCATCAATGCGCTGGAAGAGGCCACCAAGGCTTTGTCCGATGAGGCGTTGGCGGCAAAGACGGCGGAATTCCGCCAGCAGCTTGCGGATGGCAAGACGCTGGACGATCTGCTGATCCCGGCTTTCGCCGTCGCCCGCGAGGCGTCACGCCGCGTTCTGCACATGCGGCCCTTCGACGTGCAGCTGACCGGCGCCATGATTCTTCATGGCGGCGCCATCGCCGAAATGAAGACGGGTGAAGGCAAGACACTGGTGGCGACCCTTGCGGTCTACCTCAACGCGCTGGCCGGCAAGGGCGTGCATGTCGTCACCGTCAACGACTATCTCGCCAAGCGCGACGCGGCCACGATGAGCAGGCTCTACGGCTTCCTCGGGCTGACGACAGGCGTTATCGTCCACGGCCTGGACGACGACCAGCGCCGCGAGGCCTATGCCTGCGACATCACCTACGCGACGAATAACGAACTCGGTTTCGATTATCTGCGCGACAACATGAAATACGACCGCGCCCAGATGGTGCAGCGCAGCCACAATTACGCGATCGTCGACGAAGTCGACTCGATCCTCGTCGATGAAGCGCGCACGCCACTCATTATTTCCGGCCCGCTGGACGACCGTTCCGACCTCTACAACACCATCGACGCCTTCATTCCGCTTCTATCGCCGGAAGACTACGAAATCGATGAAAAGCAGCGCTCTGCCAACTTCTCCGAAGACGGCACCGAAAAGCTCGAAAACCTGCTACGGCAGGCGGGTCTGCTGAAGGGCGAATCGCTCTACGACATCGAAAATGTCGCCATCGTTCACCACATCAACAATGCCCTGAAGGCCCACAAACTCTTCACCCGCGACAAGGACTACATCGTCCGCAACGATGAAATCGTCATCATCGACGAATTCACCGGCCGCATGATGCCGGGCCGTCGTTATTCGGAAGGCCAGCACCAGGCTCTCGAAGCCAAGGAAAAGGTGCAGATCCAGCCCGAAAACCAGACGCTGTCCTCCGTCACCTTCCAGAACTATTTCCGCATGTATGAAAAGCTGGCCGGCATGACCGGTACGGCATCGACGGAAGCGGAAGAATTCGGCAACATCTACGGCCTCGACGTCATCGAAGTGCCGACCAACCTGCCGATCCAGCGTATCGACGAGGACGACGAGGTCTACCGTACCGGCGAAGAGAAGTTCCTCGCCATCATCACCGAGATCAAGGCGGCGCATGAGCGTGGCCAGCCGGTTCTGGTCGGCACGACATCCATCGAAAAATCCGAGCTTCTGGCCCATATGCTGCGCCAGTCCGGCTTTACCGATTTCCAGGTTCTGAACGCCCGTTACCACGAGCAGGAAGCCTATATCGTTTCGCAGGCCGGTGTTCCCGGCGCTGTCACCATCGCCACCAACATGGCCGGCCGCGGCACCGACATCCAGCTCGGCGGCAACGTCGATATGCGCCTCGAGCGCGAACTGGAAGGCATGGAGCCGGGTCCCGAGCTTGATGCGAAAGAAGAGGCTATCCGCGCCGAGATCAAGGTCTTGAAGGAAAAGGCGCTCGCCGCCGGCGGTCTCTACGTCATCGCCACCGAACGCCATGAAAGCCGCCGTATCGACAACCAGCTGCGCGGCCGTTCCGGCCGTCAGGGCGACCCGGGCCGCTCGAAATTCTACCTGTCGCTTCAGGATGACCTGATGCGCATCTTCGGCTCCGAGCGCATGGACTCGATGCTGCAGAAGCTCGGCCTTAAGGACGGCGAAGCCATCGTCCATCCGTGGATCAACAAGGCGCTGGAACGCGCCCAGAAGAAGGTCGAAGCCCGCAACTTCGAGACCCGCAAGAACCTTCTGAAATATGACGACGTATTGAACGACCAGCGCAAGGTCATCTTCGATCAGCGTCTTGAGCTGATGGAAGCCGACAATATCGGTGAAACCGCCGCCGACATGCGCCACGAGGTCATCGAAGCGCTCGTCACCAAGCATATTCCTGAAAATGCCTATGCCGAACAGTGGGATATCGCCGGCCTGAAGGCGGGCATCGAGCAGTTCCTGAACCTCGACCTGCCGGTGGAGGAATGGGCGAAGGAAGAAGGCATTGCCGAGGACGACATTCTTCAGCGTGTCACCGAAGCGGCCGACAAATACGCCGCCGAACGCGCCGAACGTTTCGGCCCCGAAATCATGACCTATGTTGAACGCTCGGTCATTCTCCAGACGATCGACCATCTGTGGCGCGAACACATCGTCAATCTCGACCATCTGCGCTCTGTCGTCGGTTTCCGTGGTTACGCTCAGCGCGATCCGCTGCAGGAATACAAGGCGGAAGCCTTCGAACTGTTCCAGTCGCTGCTCACCAATCTGCGCGAGGCCGTTACGGCCCAGCTGATGCGCGTGGAACTGGTGCAGCAGGAACCGCAGCAGCCTGAACTGCCTGAGATGACCGCCCATCATCTCGACCCCGTCACCGGTGAGGACGAGATGTCACAGGGCATTCCGGCCGCTTTAGTGCCAGCCGAGGAACGCGATCCGAACAATCCCGCCACCTGGGGCCGTATCGGGCGCAATGAAATGTGCCCCTGTGGTTCCGGCAAGAAATACAAGCACTGCCACGGCGTTTACGAACAGGCGTAAAAGGCCAAGACTTTATGCCAGAAATCGGTCGCCCGTAACGCAGGTTACGGGCGATTTTGTTTTCGCCGGATAGTTGCTGCCGGTCGGGGTGTTGACTGGTATCGGCACTTTCCATATGGGAGCCGGATCATCTTGCGGAAACTGCTTTCATGGCCCCTCGCGATCTTGCCGCCTATATTTTTCTCGCGATTACGTGGGGCGTATCTTTCCTGCTGCTTCTCCATGTCGTTGCGGCCTTCGGCTGGATCGGCGCAGTCACGCTTCGCTCGATCATAACCGCTGTCGCCCTTTTTCTCATTGCGCGGGCGGCACGCCGGAAGCTGGCCTTTTCCGCCAGCTGGCGCGCTTTCGCAATCGTCGGCGCAACGACGGTTGCCGGGCAACTGATTGGTCTGTCCTACGCGACGCCTCAGATCGGCACTGCGATGGCAGCAATATTGGTGGCGACGATTCCGCTTTTTTCGATGCTCATCTCGCAGATTTGGGGTCTGGAACGTCTGACGCGGCAGGGCATTGCCGGTCTCGTCATCGGCTTTGCCGGCATCGTTCTGCTCGTCGGTTTTCCCGCTGTTCCCGTCACTTCAGGCTTTATCATCGGCTGTGCTGCCGCTGTCGCCGCCTGCATCTGCGCCGCCTATGGCAGCAATTTTGCGAGCCTGCACCTCAAAGGGGTTGGATCCTGGGAAATCACCATCGGTTCCTTCCTGACAGGCGGCCTGATGACCCTGCCGCTTCTTTTCGCGGTGCCCTTGCCCGGAACGCCTGATCTCGTCGATTACGGTTATCTTCTGATACAGGCAGTCGTCATGAGCGGCCTGACCTACATCACCTATTTCAAGCTGGTCTCCTCGATCGGCGCGACCAAGGCGATCAGCGTCGAATTCGCCGTGACCGTGGTGGCCGTCCTCGTCGGCGCCCTGGTGCTCGATGAGCCGCTTTCGCTTCCCCAGCTCTTCGGCGCTGGCATCATCATTTTCGGCTGCGCGCTGGTGCTCGACCTTCTGCCCAAGAAAAAAGCTCCACCCACACCCTCCGGTGCGTGAAGAGTTTATTAGCATTTTCCACCAATAGTCGTGTTGGTCGTCACGGAGCACGCGGGATCGCGTTTTCGGCGCGGGGGAAAAATGCAACCGGGCAAGTCAGACTATGAGCATTACTGGGACCCTCTCAGGGCGCTCCTGATGCTGCTCGGCATCCCCTATCACGCCTCCCTGCTCTACAGCCACGTTCTACCCTGGGACATCAAGGATTTCGAGACCAGCCCGCTTCTGAGTGCACTCGGTGCAGCACTCGTCACCTTCCGCATGCCGGCATTTTTTCTGGTGGCGGGATATTTCTCCACCATGGTCATCGGCAAGAAGGGCAAGATGCGCTGGCTGAGGCAGCGTTTCCTGCGCCTCGGCCTGCCCTTCACCGTGGCCCTGCTTCTCCTCGGACCATTGCAGTTGTTCCTGCTGCAGCTTGCCGGTGTCGCCAAAGGCGATATTCCTGTCGACCATCTGCTGGAGAGCCTGCCCGGCTTGCTGCGCCCGAGCGAACAGTGGATCATGCATCTGTGGTTCCTGCCGGCCCTCATTGCCTATTCGGTCCTGCTGGCAGCTCTCCTGTTTCTGGCGGAACACCCGCCATTTACCCGTGTCCGAAACTGGTTCGACAGGCTGCAGCAGCGGCACACCACCCTGTTTTTCGCATCACTCTGCGCCCTCCCGGTTCTGTGGGAGTTGATGATCTATGGTTCCGGCCTGCTGGCGGCAAGCAGCGGAAGCAGGCTTTTCCTTCTTTATGAGCGTGCCTCCGATCCCTATGCCCGCTACCTGCCCTTTTTCCTGATCGGCGCGCTGCTGCACCGTAATCGCGCTCTTTTTCACCAATTCCGCCAGACAGGTCTTCTCACCGGTATCGTCGCTTTGGGCAGTGTTGGCGCGGCGGTGACATTGCGCCTGCAACATCCCTTTTCGACTTCGGCCCTGCTGGTGCTGGTTTCTGCCATTGCGGCGGTGGCGGCGAGCCGCCTGTTGATCGACCTTGCCTGCCGCTATTTCGACAGGCCGAGCGCACTTGCGAGACGCATGACGGATGCGTCCTTCACCATATATCTGTTTCATCATCCGCTGATTTACACCTTTGGCATCCTCTTCATCCTGATAGCACTGCCGCCGATCCTGGAATTCGCGATCATCGTCACAGCCACCACGGTAACGGCCTATATGCTGCATCAGGCGATACGCCGGAGCCCGCTCGCGCTTTTCCTGCTCAACGGCATCCGCAGGCCACGCGGGGTGGACGATATCGGCACACAGGCCGGGGCCTCCCAAACCCTTCGTTAAGGATAAGCATCTACAGTCGAACTGCCTATTCAACTGGAAATGATGGCGTGTGGATCATGGCTATCCTCAACACGGCGGAAAAAGCCTTACCCGCAGGCCTGCGCGCAAAGCTTGCGCCGCTGGGAGCGAAAGTCGCCGTCCTTCTTTCCGGAAGAGATGAGGTTTCGCGCGCGCAACGCATGGCGCTCGTCGCCTTTGCGGTGCGCATCGTCAGCGCCGGCATCGCCTTCATTTCCCAGATCATCCTTGCCCGCCTGATGGGTGAATTCGAATATGGCCTCTTTGCCTTTGTCTGGGTTCTGGTGATCCTGTTCGGCAACCTTTCCTGTCTCGGTTTTCATACGACCGTGATCCGATTTTTACCCGGCTACCGTCTGGAGGAGGCCCATGACAAAATCATGGGGCTGACGTCGACAGCCCGCATCTTCGCGATGCTTGCCGCCAGCGCGCTTGCAATTTTCGGTTTCGTTTTCCTGTATTTCTTCGGCGAGCGCATCGCTTCCTATTATCTCATCCCGGTTGCGCTCGCACTTTTCACCCTGCCGATGGTGGCGTTGGGCGATGTACTGAACGGCACCGCGCGTGCCAATGGCTGGGCCGTCTCCGCGCTCAGCCCCACCTATATCGTCCGTCCAGTACTGATCCTGCTGTTCATGCTGACCGCCATCGGTTTCGGCGCGGCAAAGACCGCAACGACCGCCATGCTGATGGCCCTCCTTGCCACCTATGTCACCACGCTTTTCCACTTCGCCTTCATGAACCGCCGGCTCAACCAGCATTTTCGCAGTGCTGCCCGCAGGGTTCATTTCCGTCACTGGATAAGGTTCGCCTTCCCGATGTTCCTGATCGATGGCATCGGTTTCCTGATGACCAATTCCGATGTGGTGATTGTCGGCCTCTACCTGGCACCCGATCAGGTCGGCATCTATTTTGCCGCGGCAAAAACCATCGTGCTGATGCAATTCGTTTTTTTCTCCGTGCAGGCGGCCGCTGCACCACGCCTCGCCGCCCTGATGTCGGCCAATGATCGCCAGGGGCTTGCGGCTTTCGCCGGCCAGGCCGCACGCTGGGCTTTCTGGCCATCGCTCGCCGTTGGTAGCGTGGTGCTTCTGGCCGGCCCGTTTCTGCTCTCGCTGTTCGGCCCGGGCTTCGTCCAGGGTTACCAGCTGATGTTCTTCCTTTTTGCCGGTTTCCTCGCCAAAGCGATGATCGGCCCGGGAGAAACCCTGCTGAATATGGCCGGCAAACAAAAACTTTGCGTTGTGCTTTATATAATCATCTTCGGTTGCAACATTGCACTCAACATGGCGCTCATTCCGGTCTATGGTCTGGCAGGGGCCGCGGCGGCGGTGGCAATAGCCATGTGCATAGAAGCTGTGCTATTGCATATTGCCATTCGCCGCACACTCGGGATCGTCCTTTTTGCCTTCAACGATCCCCGGGCGGGTCAAGACACTGGGAAGGCGGTGTAACGATAAGCATGTCCAGCGATCCAAAGAATCCGGATTTTCAGGACCCGCGCATCGCGGCGCTGATGGCGTCTGCGGAGCGTGATCGTCCCGCGGCAGACAGCAGCCGGCGCGTTGGACGCGATGGCCGGGAATTCTGCATCTATCCGGGTCAGCTCGGTTACGACATGCAGGAAGAACTCGACTTCCTGTCCAACCGCGTCATGGAGGCGAATGTCTTCTTCACCGGGCGGCTTCTCGCGCCCGCTATGCCGCGCATCGAAGACAAGTCCGTGCGCTTCGCCCTCATTCGCGACGAGAACGGCGCCAGAAGCCGCATGCGCTTTCTGATGCCCTTTACCGTGGAAAAGCCGGGTTTTTCCATCGGTCCTTCCATCATTCGCGTCTGGGCAAATCCGTTCGGGCCGCTCGGCACGCCGCTGGTCGATACCGAAGGGGCGGCTGAAACCCTCGATAATCTCTTCGACGCCCTTTCCGACCCGAACATGCGTCTGCCGAATGTTCTTGTCCTGCCGGATGTGCGGCTGGAAGGGCCGTTTGCGCGCATGTTCAGGGCCATCGCGCTCAGCCGCAACCTGCCGGTGACGACAACGAGCAATTATCACCGTCCGATGCTGGAAAGTCTCCTTGATGGCAGGGCCTATCTGCGCAACGCCCTTGCGCCACACCACCTGCGCGAAATGAGCAGGCAGTGGCGTCAGCTCGAAAAGCTTGGGTCCCTCTCCTACAGCGTGACCCGCCAGCCGAAGGATGTGCGCTACCGCATGGAGGAATTTCTGGCGCTGGAGGCGAGTGGCTGGAAGGGCCGCAAACGCACCGCGCTGGTCAACGACCGGTATCGCGCCGCCTTCGCCCGTGAGGCGATCACCAACCTGGCCGAAGCCGATGCCGTTCGTATCCACACCATCGATCTCAATGGCAGCGCCATCGCATCCATGGTGGTCTTCATCACGGCCGGCGAAGCCTATACGTGGAAAACCGCCTTCGACGAAAACTATTCGCAATATTCGCCCGGCAAGCTGCTGGTGCAGAAACTGACAGACTGGCATCTGGACGACGCCAATATTCTGCGCAGCGACAGCTGCGCGGTGCCAGATCATCCGATTATGAGCCGCTTCTGGCAGGAACGACAGGAAATGGGCACCCTGGTCGTCGGCCTGACCCAGAACAGCGACCGCGACGTGCGGCAGGTTTCCACGCAGGTGGACATGTACCGCAACACCCGCAACCTCGCCCGCAGCCTGCGGCAAAAGATCCTGTCCTTCGGACGCAAGGGCAACTGATCCGAAGGACGCCGGGGCGCCCTTCGGATATGGTCGGCAAATGAGGCCGGTTTCAGCGCGAGGCCGTCCGGATCATCTTGCACAATTGCGTCAGGGCTGCATCATATCCGCCACCCAGAATATCGACACAGCGACGCGCGAGTTTGATCTGCTCGGTCCGTGACATGTCGTTATAGGCCTGTATGGCATTGCGCATGGCGCCGGGCGATACGTTGCCGGGATTTTGCGGATTGTTTGGATTGCCAGGATTGTTAGGATTGTTAGGATTGCCGGGATTGCCCGGCGAACGAGAACCGCCAATGCCAAGTCCGACATCAACGCCCAGACCGCGTGATCCGCCGACATTGGCTCCGACATTGGCGTTGACTCCGTTGGAGCCGCCAACGGAGGCATTCACGCCGGCATTGACCCCGCTGGAACCACCAACGGATGCGTTGACATCCGCATTGACCCCATTGCTGCCACCGACCGAAGCGTTGACATCCGCGCCCAGCCCGCCGCCGCTCCGGCCGCCGACATCCGCGCTGGCATTGACACCGCCGCTACCGCCAACGGAAGCGTCGACCCCGAGACCACCGCTACCGTTACCACCCACGCTGGCATTAACCCCATTCTCTCCACCGATCCCGATATCCAGTGCATGGGCATTGACCGGCAAGATCAGGCAGGCAGACAGTAACAAATTGCGAGAAAGAGCCCTCATAATTTCCTCCCTATGAGTTTGGCTACTCCCGCCCCGCGTGGAAACTCCACCTCAGGATTATAGTTTCAATTAGTAATTGCGTATATACTAATTTATTAGAGATATCTAAAATTATCGGAATGATTCAATCCTGGGTGTATCGTTTTGGAACGGATGCGGCCGATTGAAGCGCCCGCCTCGCGGCAATTCTGCCGAATTTCTTTCGGAGAACGGCCGTTATTTCGCCCTATCTCGCAGCGCACATCCATACCGTTTCGCCTGGCAAATTTCCCGCTTTTGGGCTTGCACGCACGGTCTCGCCCGTGATAGACGCCGTGGCATTGCCTCAGTGACCTGAATCACAATCGGCAGCGAAATGCGGGTGTGGTGGAATTGGTAGACGCGCCGGACTCAAAATCCGGTTCCGAAAGGAGTGTCGGTTCGAGCCCGACCACCCGCACCACCTCTAATGATTTGCATGACATTATGGGCATGATCTAGGCCATCCACGGTCGGGCATCGCCCTACGCCGCCAGATAAAATCGTCTGGCATTTCCGTGACCGATCGATGCCTGCTCATCCGGCGAAAGCGCCGACAGAAACTCCCTCGTCATGGCGATCCATTCCGGCAAGCCGGAGCCGAGATCGACCACCGGCCAGTCGCCGCCCCAGACCATTCTTGCCGGGCCGAACAGGTTCAATACGGTTTCCACATAAGGCCTCACGCTTTCCAGCGTCGCTTTCCCCGGCGCACAATAGGCGGTGACACCGGAGAGCTTGACGGAGAGATTGGGCAGGCTGGCCAGATCGGTCATGCGCTCGCTCCAGCCGGGAAAATCGTTCCCGGCGATGTCAGGCGTGCCGCAATGGTCGAGCATGAAGCGGACGTCGGGGCAGGCCCGGACGAGCTCGGCGGCAATGGCGAGCTGGCGGGAGTGAAAGCACAGATCGACCGACCATCCGGCCCTTCCGATCTTGCGCACGTTCCGCCGGTAGTTTTCCGCACGGCTGGTATCGTCGGGCATGACTTGCAGGATACGCCGGAAGCCGACCACGTTGAGGCGGCGACACTCCTCCAGCCAGGCGTCGAAACCCCGGTCCGTCTCCGGCCGGCAGCTGGCGATCTGGCCGAACATCGGCAAGGCGCCCTCCCCAACCATGCCAGCGATAAGACGGGCCTCCGCCCGATAATCGCCGTCGTCGACCCCACTCTCCATGAAGATCGTGCCGATGACGCCGCTGCCCTCGACAAGGGCCGCATAATCCGCCCGGGTGAAGCTTCCTGCAAGGCTCGGCTCCCCGCGCGTCCAGGCATAACCGAGTTTGCCCCGCAAGATCAGATGCTGGTGGGTATCAATCAGGTCCATGGCGTCCTCCTCCCTGTCCTCGGTCAATCTTCAAGAGCGAGCGCGTCAAAACCCGCCCAGGCGGCGTCCGGCACGGCTGTTTCGAAAATGGATAGATTGCGCCGGAGACTGTCCGGTTTCGCCGTGCCGATCAGCACGCTGGCGACATCGGCGTTTTGCAGCGGAAAATGCAATGCCGCGGCCGCAAGTGCCACGCCGTGGCTGGCGGCGTGGGCCTCCATGGCGCGCACCCGCTCCATGACTTCAGGTGCAGCCTCAACGTAATTGAAGGTCGCACCCGGCCTTGCCCCGGTTGCAAGAATGCCCGAGTTGAAGACACCGCCGATGATGAGCGACGTGCCGGTTTCCGCACAACGCCCAAGCAGCCGTGCTGCCGCCGAACGGTCGAGCAGCGTATAGCGGCCCGCCAGAAGGATGCAGTCGATTTCGTCGATTTCCATCAGGTTCAGGCAGGCCGGAACCTCGTTCACGCCGAGGCCGAACGCGCCGATCTTGCCTTTCGCCTTCAATTCGTGCAGCGCCTCGATGCCGCTTTCGGTGAATATCCCGAAATGATGGCGATAGGCTTCCTCTCCCAGAGTGGTCACCTCCAGATCGTGGACATAGAGAATATCCACGGAGCCGAGGCCAAGCCGGGCAAGGCTCTGCTCGTGCGAGCGCATGATGCCATCATAGCTGTAGTCGTATTCCACCACGAAAGGTAGCGCTTCGACGAAACCGTAATCCGGTGTGACACCCTCTTCAGCCGGCTTCAGGATCCGCCCGACCTTGGTGGACAGCACGAATGCATCACGCGGTTTCGTCTGGAGGAAATCCCCGATACGGCGCTCCGAAAGGCCCTGCCCGTAATAGGGCGCGGTATCGAAGTAGCGGATACCGGCGTCCCAGGTGGTCTGCAGCGTCGCCATCGCATCCTCGCGGCTGACACTGCGATAGAGATTGCCGATACCGGCTGCGCCGAAGGAAAGCTCGCTCAGCGACAGTCCTGTGCGTCCAAGTTTGCGGGTCTTCATGCGGCAGCCTCCTCGCGCCGCAGCTGGCGCTCGACGGTTCGGATGACACCACGGAGTTCGCCCAGACCCTTCATGCGGCCGATATAGGAATATCCGGGGTTGGTCTTTTTGGTGATGTCGTCGCCCAGCAGATGGCCGTGGTCCGGCCGCATCGGAATATCGGTCCTTCGGCCGGCCCGGGCGGCGGCCCGCTCCTCGCGCAACAGCGCCTCGATGACGCCGATCATGTCGGTTCCGCCATCCAGATGATCGTCCTCGAAGAAAGAACCATCTGCTTCGACGGTGACATTGCGCAGATGGGCGAAATTGATGCGGGATGCGAATTCCTGTGCCATTGCCACGAGATCATTATCGCTGCGGGCACCGTAGGAGCCGGTGCAGAGGGTGATGCCGTTGTTCGGGCTTTCAACGGCCGACAGGATGGCGCGGATATCGGCAGGTGTTGAGACCACGCGCGGCAGGCCGAACAGGGAGAATGGCGGATCATCCGGGTGGATGCCGAGATGCACGCCCACCTCTTCCGCCACCGGCACGACCTCCCGCAGAAAGGCGAGAAGATTGCCCTGCATGGTCGCGCTGTCGATACCATCGAATGAAGCAATCAGCGCGGCGATGGATTGGCGCGTCTGCACCAGCGCGCCGCCCGGCAGACCGGCGATGATGTTGCGCTCCAGAAGCGACTGCTCCTCTTCGCTCATTTTCGCGAAACGCGCTTCAGCCCGCGCCACCAGTGCGGGATCGTAATTTTCGGCCGCACGGGCACGCTTCAGGATGAAGACGTCATAGGCGACGAAATCCGCCATTTCGAAGCGCAGCGCCAATCCGGTGTTGCGCGCCTGCCAGCGCAGATTCGTGCGCGTCCAGTCCACGACAGGCATGAAATTATAGCAAACGACGGGAACGCCGGCGCGGCCGAGACGGACGAGCGTATCCTTCCAGCGCGCGATCGCCTTCGAAGCATCGGCGTCGCCGCGCTTGATGGACTGTTCCATCGGAATGGATTCGCAGACACTCCATTCCAGACCGGCCGCCTCGATCATCGCCTTGCGTTTGGCGATCTCTTCCGCCGGCCACGCGGTGCCGTCGGGAATCTGGTGCAGCGCCGTCACAACGCCGCTCGCACCCGTCTGCCGCACATGCTCAAGGGTGATCGGGTCCGATTCACCGAACCAGCGCCAGGTTTCCTTCATAGTCTACTCCTCCGAAAAATGCCGTTCGATGGCGCCGAGCGCGCCGTATTGGACGATATCGCGATAGGCGGCCCGAAGCGTCGTGACGAATGCTCCGTCGTTCTGCCATTCAGGCCCGAAGACGCGACGGAACGTTAAAAACCGGTCGATGATTGCGTCCGTGTCCTCGCCGTTGCCAGTGGGAGTGCCCCATTCCGCAAAAGCCGGATCGGCCATGGTGATTGGCTCTCCCCGCTCGTTCAGCACCGCGCAGGATCGTATCCACATGGCGACGGCAAAAAGGGCGGCCGCATCAGGCGCGCCTGCGGCACGCAGTTCCGCCAGCGGTGCAAGAATGCGTTGCGGCACTTTCTGTGAGGCGTCCGAAGCGATCTGCGCGGCGCGGTGGCGAAGTGCCGGGTTGGCAAAACGCAGGCGCAGGCCGGCGACATAGTCCGGGCCGCTGACGGCCGGGCTCAAGGTCGAGCCGACCTCCCGCCAGTAACGGTCGATGTAACCGCGCACCCGCGGATCGGCGTAGATATCGGCGATCGTCTCCAGTCCGCTGCATTGCCCGATCGCAGCCATGGCCGTGTGGGCGCCGTTCAGCATCCTGAGCTTCATATGCTCATAGGGCTCGACATCATCGACAAGTTCGGCGCCCGACAACTCGATGCCGGGGCGGCCATGCGGAAAGCGATCCTCGATCACCCAGCGGAAATAGGGTTCCGCAATCACCGGCCAGGCATCCTCGCAGCCGAGACGCGTCGCCACCCGCTCGCGGTCGGTTGCGGTGGTCGCAGGCACGATGCGGTCCACCATGACACAGGGGCAGGAGAGATTTTCCGTAATGAAAGCAGCGAGGTCCTTATCCGCCAGACCAGCCATCTCCACCAGAAGCCGGTGCAGGATGCGGCCATTGGACGGGAGATTATCGCAGGAGAGCAACGTCAGCGGCACGGCCCCGGCGGCGCGCCGGCGCCTTGTCGCTTCCAGCAGAAAACCGAGCGCCGAACGGGGCCTTTGCGGATGTTCCAGATCATGAACAACATCGGGATGATCGCGAAGAAGCGCAGCCGCCGACAGATCGGCGAGATAGCCTTTTTCCGTGACGGTCAAAGTGACGATCCTGACCCGCGGATCGGCCATGGCCTGCAGCAGCCGTTCCGGCTCTTCCGGGGCAACGATGGTCTCGAGGATGGAGCCGACGATCCGCAGCGTCTCGTTTTCGCCGTCGCGCAGGCAGAAAGTGTAGAGATTGTTCTGCGGCGCAATTGCATCACGGGTATCCGGGCTGCGCAGCGAGGCAGCGACGATACCCCAGCCCGTTTCGCCGCGCGCGAGGCAATCATCGATGAACACGGCCTGATGAGCACGGTGAAAAGCGCCGACGCCGAGATGGACGATGCCCGGTGTAACCGCTTTACGGTCATAGGCGGGTAAAAGCACGTCTTGCGGCAGATGGGAGAGCGCAAGGGAAGAAAGACGATTGGTCACGTTTGTTATCTCCGTATCTCAGCCGAATTGCAGGCCGCCATTCATGTCAACGACCGTTCCGGTCATAAAGCCGGACAGCGGCGAGGCAAGGAACCGCACGGCATGCGCCACTTCCTCCGGCTGGCAGAAGCGTCCGACGGGAATGGCTGCGAGCTGTCGCTGACGGTCTTCTTCCGATAATTGCTCCATGATCATCGGCGAAACCACATAGGCCGGCGCTACCGCATTGGCAGTGACGCCGAAGGGCGCGAGTTCACGAGCGGAGGAATAGGTGAGGCCTACCATTGCCGATTTCGACACCGAATAGGCCGTGCCCGCCGTCAGGCCGCCTGACTTCCATGCATAAGACGAGATGTTGATCAGCCGCCCCCAGCGGTTTTCCTTCATGGCGGGAACGACGGCCTGCGTCAGCAGCAGGGCGGCATCGAGATTGACGGCCATCAGCCTGTGCCATTCTTCAAGCGTGGTCGCGGCCAGTTTGTGCGGTGAAAGCACACCGGCATTGTTGACGAGAATGTCGATGACCTCGAAACGGCCAGCAATATCCTTCATGACGGCCTGCAGCGCCGCCGCATCACCCAGATCGACGGCGATGGGATCGCAGGCACCGCCAAAGCCCTCCGCGAGTGCCGTCACAGCCTCGATATCGCGATCGAAGGCGATCACCCTTGCCCCTTGCGCCACCAGCGCCATAACCACGGCGCGGCCGATGCCGCCGCACGCGCCCGTCACGAGCGCGGTCTTGTGTTTCAGTTCCATTCTGTCTCCTCCACGTCCATTATCAAATGGACAAATGCTTGCGCTCTTCTTCGGGCAGCTGTTCGTAGATCACGAAAACCATATCCAGATGTGTCACCAGAGCCTTTTCCGCGCCGTCGGCATCGCCCCGGTCGAGGGCGTCGACGACCGCCAGGTGCTCCTCGATCACGGCGGGCAGGCGCTCGGGTTTCGCCCAATAACGATGGAACCGCGAAAGCGTCACCTTGGCGGCAAGGATTGCCTGCCAGACGCCCTCGCGGCCGGAAAACGTGCCGAGCAACCGGTGAAACGCCTCGTCGGCATGGAAAAAGCCGTTGGCGTCATTGGCGGCGATGACCCTTTCCTGCTCGGCGATGACATCCCGCATTGTCCGGCTCATCTCTTTCGTCCATCGCGGCGCGACCTCGCGTAGCAGCGCCACTTCGAGCGAACGGCGGATAAAATGGCTGTCCTGAATTTCACCGAGCCTGATCGGTGCAACAAAGCTGCCGAGTTGCGGATAGACATCCACAAGCCCTTCTTCCGACAGGCGCTGGATGGCCGCGCGCACCGGCGTGCGTGACACGGAAAACTGACGGCAGATGGAGTTCTCGCTGATCGGCGCACCGGGCGCGAGGCGGACCTCGACAATCGCTTCGCGCAGCGCCGCGTGAACCTGATCGGCCACGGAGCCATAGCGATTGACCACGAGCTCCACGCTTTCGATTCCCGGGCCTGAGGCCTCCTGATGGCCGCCGCGTCCGGCAAAGCCGGCACTGGTGTTTTTCGTCATGAGCGCTCCCCTTGAAAGGCCGTCGTGAAAATCTCATTGCTACTTGGATACAAGTATACTAGGGTCCGCAGTGCTTACGCAAGCCGGCTGTTGGGAGAAAGAGCGATTGAGGGAGGTTTCCAGTCGCTTTTTGCAGAGGCAGACCGTTTCATGGAGGAGAAAAACATGACGCATTTCATGCGCAGCCTCGTCGCTGCCGCAATCATCGGCGCTGGAGCCTGCGGTGTTGCGCAGGCCGCGGATCCAAGCAAGATCGCCCTCGTGCCGGGTGGTCCGCACCCCTATTTCGCCGCCTGGGAACAGGCCGGCAAGGACGCCGCCAAGGATTTCGGTCTGGCGGGCGCGGATTATAAAGTACCGCAGAAATGGGAACTGGCGCAGCAGAACCAGCTTCTCGAAAGCCTTCTGAGCCAGGGTTATAACGGCTTCCTGATTTTCCCCGGCGATCCCGTCGGCGCGGTCTCCACGGCCGAAGAACTGACCGGCAATGGCGCCAATGTGATTGCCGGCGCCGGCTGCTTCAAGGACCCTTCGCCCGCCGCTTTCTGCCTTGGCACCGACACCGGCAATTCGGCCTATCTCGGCACCAAGGAGCTCATCAAGGCGATGGGAACGGGCAAAAAACGCATCGCCCATTTCACCGGCTTCCTTGTTGACCCAAACACCCAGCTTCGTATCGACGCCGTTAAAAAGGCAGCAGATGAAGCCGGCGCTGAAGTCGTTCAGGTCATTGCCGACATTGACGCGCCCGAACCGGCGGAAGAAAAGATCAGCGCTTACCTTGCCGCCCACGCCTCCGAAGTGGACGGCATCGTGACAACGGCCTGGGTTCCGGCGGTCGTTGCCGCCAACGCGCTGCGCAAGATCGGCGACAAGCGAATCCACATGGTCGGCATCGACCACGACGAAGTGGTGCTGAAGGCGATCAAGGACGGTTTCGTTGACGGCACGATGCTGCAGAACCCCTATGGTCAGGGTTACATCGGCTCCTTCGCGCTGAGCAAATTGCAGGCCGGCTGCAAGGTGAAGGAAGATGCACCGTTCAAGTCGAACGCGCTGACGACCAAGTTCATCGATTCCGGCACCGCCTATGTCGATGCCGGCAAGGTCGACAACTATATCGACGCCATGCGCGCCGAGACCAAAAAACTGCTCGCAAACTTCGATACGACGTATCTTAGCTGCAAATAAGCGAGCCCTTTGCGGTTTCCGGGCGGCTGAAGGCCACGCCCGGCCACCAATGCCGCCGGAAGCCCCTCTTCCGGCGGCAGCGCAACGTCGAGGCGAACCGCGAAGGTTGCCTCGGGCCGAACCAATGCCGGGACAGTTTCATGACCGTGAACGATAGTTTGCTCACAAAAGGCGAGCAGGAGGCAGACGAACGAATGGGTTCCAGCCTTTCGCAAAGCCGTTTTTTCCTTACCAATGAATTCGGCCTCATTCTGCTGATCGCCGTCTTCGCCGTCATTTTCGGCGTGGCGGCCAGCGGCTTCCTTTCGCCTTTCAACCTGTTCACGCTCGGCCGAAGTGCTGCGATCAACATCATGATCGGCCTGTCGATGATGGCGGTGATCGTGACCGGCGGCCTCAATCTCGCCGTTGGAGCGATCGGCGTCTCGGCGGCCATGGCCTGCGGTTATCTGATCGAGGTGCTGAGCGTGCCCTGGCCGCTCGCAATCCTCGGCGGCCTCGCCACGGGCGCAGCACTCGGTTTCATCAATGGCTGGACTGTCATCCGCACGGGATTGCACAGCTTCATCATCACACTCGCCACCATGAGCATCTTTTTCGGGGTGATGATCTTCCTGACGCGGGCCGAGGCCTATCGCGGCCTGCCACCGATCTTCGCCGCCTTCGGCAAGATGAAGCTCGCGACCTATTTCTCGCCGCTGCTTCTCGTCACGCTCGCAACCGCACTTGCACTTTCCTTTCTCTACCGACGCACGGTTCTCGGCCGCGAAATGCTGGCGGCAGGCGCACGCCCGGAAGCGGCGGAATTATCCGGTATTCGCATCGACCGCATCTTCATTGCCTGTCATATGCTGTCGGGCCTGCTTGCCGCACTTGCCGCCCTGATGCTGGTGACGCGCACGGGTGCCGCCATCCCATCCATGGCCGGCCAGCTCGGGCAGGACTGGCTTTTGCCCGCCTTTCTAGGCCCCGTCCTCGGTGGCACCCTGTTGCAGGGTGGCAAGGTTTCGGTGCTCGGCACCTGTCTCGGCGCACTTTTGGTCACCATGCTGACCAGCGGCCTGCTGCTGCTCCAGCTCGGCGAATTCTGGGTCCAGACATTTCTTGGCCTGCTGCTGTTGCTGGCGGTTTTGATGGACAAGGCGCGGCGAAGCTATCTCGCCCGGCGTAATCTGGCTTGAGGACTGGACGATGACAACCGACAACACCCTTCTGCGCCTTGCCAGAACCGACTGGTTCGGCCCCCTGCTGGTCACGGTGCTGGCAATTGTGCTGATCCGTGGCTTCAGCCCCAACTTCCTGTCTTCCTTCAATATTCAGATTCTGCTTCTGGCAATCGCAGTCAATACGCTCATCGCCTTTTCGCAGATGATCATCATCGCCATCGGCCAGATGAACCTCTCCGTCGGCGCCATCGGCGGCCTTGCGGCAATCTCCTTTGCGGGCCTGATGCAGGTCTGGGGGCTTCCGGCACCGGCGGCTGCCATTGCCGCGGTGCTGATCGGCATTGTCTGCGGCATGCTCAACGGCCTGCTGATTGCCATCACCGGCATTTCCGCTTTCGTCATCACGCTGGCGACACTGTCGATCTACAAGGGCATCAACCTCGGCATCACGCGGGCGGAGCCATTCTACGGCGTGCCGGAATCGGTGAAGGCCTTCGGCTCGGCGCTGCTTGTCGGACCTGTTCCGTGGCTCGCAGCACCAACCATCATCATCGCACTGGCGCTGTGGTTCATGCTGCGTCGTCAACCGATAGGCCGCTTCATCCTTGCGATTGGCGGCAACAGCCATGCGGCGGAGCTTTCCGGCATTTCGGTCCGCACGACGATGATCGTGGCTCACGGCATCTCCGGCCTTCTGGCGTCGGTCGCTGGCATTCTGCTCGTCTCCCGGCTGCAGATCGGCCAGCCCTCCATCGGCGATGACTGGCTCATCCTGTCCTTTGCCGCCCCCGTCATCGGCGGCGCCGTGCTGGCCGGCGGCCATGTCAGCGTCGGGGCAACCCTGCTCGGCGTCGTCATCGTGGCCATCATCACCCAGGCGCTCGTGTTGTTTTCCATCGATCCGTTCCTCGTGCAGGTCGTGCTTGGCGCGATGATCCTCGCCGCCGTCGGCATCAATCGCCTGCGCGAAACGCATCTCGGCAAAAAAACAGGGAAGGCCTGACATCATGGACACGCAACCCGTTTTTCAGGCGCGAAACGTCGAAAAAGTCTTTCCCGGCGTCAGAGCCCTCAAGGGCGTCAATCTCTCGCTGCAACCCGGCTCGATCCACGCCCTGCTCGGTGAAAATGGCGCGGGTAAATCGACCCTGATCAAGGTCATCACGGGTGTCCATCATCAAAGCAGCGGCCAGCTCCTTGTTGATGGGCAGGAAGTGCGCTTCGGCAATCCACGCGAGGCAATTGCGCGCGGCATCGGTGTCGTGCACCAGGAACGCAACCTCATCCCGCGCTTCTCCATTGCCGAGAATATCCACATGGAAAAGCTCGGGGCGCATTACCTCAAACCCATCGACTACGCTGCGCTGAACCGCGATGCGCGCCGCTGGCTTGAGGCGCTCAATCTGGAAATCAATCCGGCAACGCCGGTATCGGAGCTTTCCGTTGCGCAGATGCAGCTTGTGGAAATCGCCAAGGCGCTTTCCCTGCAAAGCCGTGTCCTTCTGCTCGATGAACCGACGACATCGCTGACGCCGAGCGAAACGGACAACCTCTTCCGCATTCTGCGCCGCCTGCGCGATGACGGCGCAAGCCTCGTCTTCGTCAGCCACAAGCTGGAGGAAGTTCTTGATATCTGCGACCGGGTGACGGTTCTGCGGGACGGGGAAAACGCCTGCGAAAGCCGCTCTATGGAGGGACTTGGCCGGCAGGATCTCGTGCGCCTGATGATCGGACGCGCCGAAGGCGGCGGCGGTTGGCGCAAACGTGCGGTCGAGCACAATCCGATGGTGCTGGAACTTGAGGACGTATCGACCGCGATCGGTCATCGCGATGTCAGCCTGTCCGTGCGCAAGGGCGAGATCGTCGGCCTTTACGGGCTGGTCGGCGCGGGGCGCACGGAACTTGCAAAATCGATCATGGGTAAATTCGCAGTCACGGCCGGCGACGTGCGTATTGCCGGCCGGCCCGCCCGCATCCGCTCCGTTGCCGAAGCCATCCACGAATATGGCGTCGGTTATGTCAGCGAAGACCGCAAGGGCGATGGCCTCATTCTCCAGCACTCCGTTCTCGCCAATGCGGGCGTTCCCATCTGGCGCAAGCTCTCGAATACCTTCGGCGTGCTTTCGGATGGGCGCATCCGTGCGGCGGTAACGCCTTTCCTGAAAAAGCTGGAGGTGAAGACGCCGAGCCTGAGCCAGACCGTTGGCAATCTATCTGGTGGCAACCAGCAGAAAATCAGCGTCGCCAAATGGCTCGCCGCCGATGTCAAACTGCTGATCGTCGACGAACCCTCCGTCGGCATCGACATCAAGACCAAGGCCTATCTGCATGACCTGCTGCGCGAGTTGGCAGACAGCGGCACCGCCATTCTCGTCATTACCAGCGACATGCCCGAAATGGTGGCACTCGCCGATCGCATCGTCGTGATGGACCGCTACAGGGTAAAGGGCATCGTGGAAAACAATGGCGTCTATGCCGATATGAGCCACGACATCATGGCTCTCATCCATCACCCTGAAGAGAGTGAGGCCCGCCTCCATCAGGTATAGGTCTCGCCGCTCCAAGCTTCCGCCTACACTACGGTGCGTAAAGGCGTGTCTGGCCTGGAATGCCGTTTTGCCGTCGGCGCACTCACGAAACTTTGCTTGCACATCCCGCCAACATTGCCGGGCTTTCATTTGCCAGATGCAGCGGACTGGATTAGACGAATCCCGTTACACCGTGGAAACCGGCGACTTAATTTCGCCATCACGCCCCGCCTTTTTGAAAGCCCGTCCGGGATATCTGCTTCTTCGCGAAGTTTGAGGAAAACAACATGGCCAATGCGACCACCGCCGACAACAGCCGCACGCTCGCCGCTCTCGGCGTCACGGCGGGAATGATCTTCACCGTCGGCTCCGCCCTCGGTTTCCAGCATATTGGCGGTTATACGCCCTGCGCGCTCTGCCTGTTGCAGCGCGATCCCTATTATTACGCCATTCCGCTGGGCATATTGGCCATTGCGACCAGCGTCTTCAAACTGCCGACCCATATCACACGGCTGCTTCTCGCCCTGATCGGCGTGGCGATGCTGATCGGCGCCGGGCTTGGCGTCTATCATGCCGGCGTGGAATGGGGTTTCTGGGCAGGCCCGATCACCTGCGCCACCGGGGCTCCCTCCATCACCACCAATGCCGGCGACCTCCTGGGCAATCTGAACGCCATCAAGGCACCCTCCTGCAACGACGCCGCATTGCGAGTGCTTGGCCTTTCCTTTGCAGGCTGGAACGTCATCGCAAGCGTTGCACTTGCGGCAGTCGCCTTTTTTGGCGCGAGCCGTAAAAGCCGGTAAGCGGATAACCGCGTTGCAGTCCTGAAGCATCAGGGCTGCAGTTCGGTATCCCAGTAAAGATAGTCCATCCAGCTTTCGTGCAGATAGTTGGGCGGGAACAACCGTCCGTTATTGTGCAAATCCTGAACCGTGGGCTGGAAGGGCTTCTGCGACGGGAACATGCCCGCCTGCTTGGGAAGCTTACTGCCTTTTCTAAGGTTGCAGGGAGAGCACGCCGCCACGACATTGTGCCACGTCGTTTCACCGCCGTGCGCGCGGGGAATGACGTGGTCGAAGGTCAATTCGTCCCGCGTGCCGCAATACTGGCATTCGAACTTGTCCCGAAGGAAAACGTTGAAGCGTGTGAAGGCGGGGTTGCGGGTGGGCTGCACATAGGTCTTGAGGCTGACGACACTCGGCAGCCGCATGGAAAAGCTGGGGGAGGACACCGCGTGATCATATTCTGCAATGATGTTCACACGGTCTAGAAAGACGGCCTTGATCGCGTCCTGCCAGGACCATAACGACAAGGGGTAATAACTCAGTGGCCTGTAGTCTGCGTTCAGAACGAGCGCCGGCAGGGCCTGTGGTGAAACTGCAATCGTCAAGGGCTTCTCCTGAGCGATTCGGCATCTGCACTTGTATATTAGGTCCGTTGTTACAGGATTGTGAAGCCTATAAATGCAGCGGCAAAGAGCTTAATTTTTAAGCCCCGGAAAGGCCGTTTTCGCATTCCTGAAGACCGGGCGATGCCATCGCCATGTGGCAACTTGGGCCGGTGCGGCAGGAAGGCGATTCGGCCAGCCACAAATCGTTCTTACGGCGGACGCAATATCGGTGGTATGATGACCTTCAACGAAAAACCAATGCGCGCCTGCCGTGGCAAATGTGCGGCGGCGGCGGCGTCCATCACTCCTTCGCTGGAGGAAACGCTCATGATGTTGCGCATGCGGCAAGCAGCGATATTGCGGGCCAGCCTGACGGCGGCGGCTCTCTCCGTCACGATCGGCCTGGCGGCGGGCGCCCATGCCCAGCAATACCAGAATTTCGAAGTGACGCCGGATGGGCGCGGTGGCGCACAGGGAACAGTCGGCGGGCGCAATTTCGAGGTTGAGCGAAATTACGACCGGCCGCCGGCGGGCGGCGCCTCAAACGCGACACGGCGCGAACTCAGGCGGGCCGTTCCGCAACAGACCTGTGTCATCGACAGCGAGGGCAGAACGCGCTGCAAGTGAGCGCAGGCCCCTTCTTTCCCGTTATTTTCAGCCCGCCGTTGAGAAAGTCGTATTTCGTTAAAATGCAATCCATCCACTTAAACGGCCTGCAAGAATGGGCCGCTATGGTGCCAGGCACAAGAGAAGACAATTGTGCAGAGGCAAGGACATGGCGAAGAAAAAAATCCGTCTGGCAAATATTTTTGCCGTCGCTGCCAGCGTGGCGGCAAGCATTGCGACAACGGTATCGGCCGCACCGCTTGGCCTCGCCCAGAAGCCGGGTGCCGCTCGCCCAGGCCAGTTCATGCCGACAAGCCGCCCGACCATCGCGCCCATTGCCTTTGCGAAATTCTGCGACAGCGCCGCCGACCAGTGTGTCCGGATCGGCGATGGCGACATGGTGGAACTGACAAAACAGAAGCGCATGGAACTCCAGCGCGTCAATGCCGAGATCAACACATCGATCATTTACGCCAGCGAGCAGGACGGCGAAGACGACTGGAAGCTGAACCCGGCAAGCGGCGACTGCGATGATTTCGCGGTGACTAAGCGGCAGCGCCTCCTGCGCGCCGGCTGGCCCTCGGGCGCGTTGCGCATCGCAACGGCGCGCACGACCGATGGTATCGGCCATGCCGTCCTGGTCGTCAGCACCAGCCAGGGCGATCTGGTTCTGGATAACCGCACCAATGTCGTCAAACCGTGGAAAGCGGTCGATCTGAAATGGATCAAGATCCAGTCGCATGAGAACCCGCGCGTCTGGCTGAAACTCTAGGCCGCCGAACCCATCTCGTGTGCTTCGTTCGAGAAGGTTCCGACATAGCTTCGGCGCATGATGCGTTGGCCGTTTCCAACGCCCTTGACCTTGTGCGGGAGAGACAGTATCGGCAGCTATGCCCAAGGTATTCAACTGGATTCGCGGTCGTAAGCAACCAGCCCCCCGCGAAGACCGGAGGCGGCGCAGAATAGACCTTGGCGACAAGCCGGCCACCTTCCCCATTTACGCCATTGGCGACGTGCACGGCAGCCTCGATCTGCTTTTGCAGGCGGAGCGGAAAATCCTCGCCGATCTGGGACCCGATCCCTCCCCCGCGCTGGTCGTCCTGCTTGGCGACTATGTCGATCGCGGGCGCGATTCCCGCGGCGTTCTCGAACATCTACTGCAAGCGCCGCCCGCGCCGCTTCGCCGTATCGCGCTTTGCGGCAACCATGAGCAGCTCTTCCATGAATTTCTCGAAAATCCGCAGGGAAACATGCACTGGCTGGACTTTGGCGGCCGCCAGACGCTTCTGTCCTATGGTGTCGATATCGACTATTTCATGCACAAGGGCCGTCTCAGGCTGCAGCCATTCAGGGATGCCCTGCTCGGCGCGATCCCGCAGGCCCATCGCCAGCTTTTATCCAGCCTGCCCGTCTATGCCCGGATTGGCTCCTATATCTTCGTGCATGCCGGCTTGAGACCGGGATTGCCGCTGGATGCGCAAACCGATGAGGACATGCTGTGGATCCGTGAACCCTTCCTTTCACAAGGAGCAGGACTGGACCTCCTCGTTGTCCACGGGCACACGCCGGTTGAGCGACCGGAGACCGGCCCGCAGCGCATCGGCATCGACACCGGCGCCTTTACCACGGGCAGGCTCACCGTTCTCAGGCTCTCGGATGCGGGCCTGCATCTGATCGGCTGAGCCTCGGTCAGATTTTTATTAGTCCACACCCTCGATAGCTTCGAGCCAGATGCCGACGGCGACCGCGCCCCCATCGGGATGGCCGACAGCCCGCTCACCGAGGTAACTCGCGCGCCCGAGCCGCGGCTTCATCGAGGCTGTCGCCTCTGCGCCCGCCAAGCCCGCCGCAACAGCGGATTGCCAGGCTTCTTTCGCCAAAGCGCCTGTCGCGAGCTTATTCGTGAAGGTTTCCACTGCCGGATGAAGCGCATCGATCATCGTGCGATCGCCCGGCTTCGCCCCACCCAGTTCCGAGATCGCGGCAACAGCCGCCGCGAATGCTTCCGCCATCTGTTGGGCTGTTGGCTCATCAATCCCTGCCAGTTGGCGCGAAGCGCGCATGAGACCTGTCGCATAGAAGGGGCCCGAGCTTCCGCCGATTGCCTTGCGCATCGCATTCGCCATCGCCATCAATCCATCGGAGACGTCGCCGAAGCTCTCTTTCGGCAACGCAAGAATTGCCTCACCGCCACGCACCATGCTGGCGCCGAGGTCACCGTCACCCGCGACGCTATCGAGCTGCGTCAGCCTGGGCTCTGCTGTTATCAGGGCTCTCGCAGCCCGTTCTGCTAGAGACTGCAGCCGATCGCCGGCCGCCGTCCTCTTGTTTGTCGCAATCACGGTCTTTTCGGCGTTTGCGGAGGGCAGAACCCGCTTGCGGTTCACCGCACCGCCGCTGGGCCATGCGCCGGCATCGGTTGGCGCATCGATGAGGCCGAGCGCTGCGTCGTCAACCTGCAGGACCGATAAGGAAAACCCCGGCATATCGAGGGCTGAAAGGAAAGTGCCGGCCCAGGCTCGCTCCACGACGATGCCTTTCGCCTCCAGCCGCGCGACCGCCGACCGTGCGACGATGGCGAGTTCCATCGGCGGCGTTGCCCCCAGGCCGTTGACCAGCAGTGCGACGCGATCTCCGCCGGTGAGCTTGCCATCGGCTTCGATCGTTTCGATCACCAGCTTCACGAGCGCGTCAGCCGAGGCGATGGGCATCCGCTGCACGCCCTGTTCACCGTGGATGCCGAGCCCGACTTCGATTTCTGCCTCACCCAGCACGAAGCCCGGCTTGCCCACGGCCGGCAGCGTGCAGGAGCCCAGCGAGACACCCATGGAAGATAGCTTGGCGGCAGCGTCCCGGGCGATGCGGGCGACCTCATGGAGAGGAAGCCCCTTTTCCGCTGCGGCCCCGGCGAGCTTGTGCACGAGCACCGTTCCCGCAATCCCGCGGCGGCGATCGGCGGGAACCGTATCCTTCAAGGCAACGTCGTCGGCGACGACAACGATCTCGACAGGGATTCCTTCGGCTCTCGCCAGCTCCGCCGCCAAGCCGAAATTCAGCCGGTCGCCCGTATAGTTCTTGACGATGACGAGCGCACCGGCAGGGCCGGCCGCGGCCCTTATGCCGGCAAGAACCGCATCGGTGCTCGGCGAAGTGAAGACATCGCCCGCCACTGCAACCGTCAGCATGCCCGCGCCGACATAACCGGCGTGGGCCGGCTCGTGTCCGCTGCCTCCACCCGAGAGCACCGCCACCTTGCGCTTTTCCGTCTCAGGCAGGCCGGACCTTATGACCACATTCTCATCCTGAAGCAGAATGGTTTGCGGGCTGAGCGCCACGACACCCTCCAGCATGTCCCGGACAACGGTTGATGGATCGTTGATGAGCTTCTTCATGCCTTACTCCTCAATGCAGTGCGTCAGATAGCGGGCGGTATTGGCATTTGCTCGCGCTGGAGACGCGCAGATGCCGCTTGAACAGGGAACAAGCACGATCTCCCCCCCGATTGCAACCGCCGGACATGCACGCGGAAGCTTCGAGCGCGGAACAGTACCAGCCCCTCGGCTGTGTAATTGTCAGCACACTTCTGGTCAGCCCGCTTCCAACATTGTATAGGACGCCGGTGATCTCTCTTCTTCTCGGCAGGCCGCCCCGTCGCGAAGACAATAGTGAAGTAACAAGACGCAACCCGCCATCTGATCAACCTCAACAACCAGCATCAAGGAAACACATGAGCGCTGCGTATTATACGTCGGCCATTGCGGTCGCGACTGCGGCAGGGGTCGTTATCAGGCCTTTTCGGTGGCCCGAGGCCGTATGGGCCGTCGCCGGAGCGCTGCTGATCCTCGCGCTGGGCATTTTAAGCCCTGCGGAAGTCTGGTCGGGGGTGATCAAGGGTCTCGACGTCTACCTGTTCCTGACCGGCATGATGCTGCTCTCCGAGCTTGCGCGGCGCGAAGGCCTGTTTGACTGGGTTGCCGCCGTTGCGATCTCTTATGCCAGAGGGTCATCGCGGCGCCTTTTCGTGCTGATCTACCTGATCGGCGTCATCGTGACCGCGCTTCTCTCCAACGACGCAACCGCCGTCGTCCTGACGCCTGCCGTTTATGCGGCCTGCCGCGCTGCCAGGGTCAAGGATCCTCTTCCTTACCTTTATATCTGCGCCTTCATTGCCAATGCGGCGAGTTTCGTGCTGCCGATCTCCAACCCCGCCAACCTCGTCATTTTCGCCGGCGGCGAGATGCCGCCGCTGTCCCGCTGGCTGGACACCTTCCTGCTTCCGTCGATTGCGGCAATCCTTGTCACCTTTATCGCGCTTTACTGGTCGCAGCGGCGAGTGCTCGCCGAAGACACTGTCGCGGACCGGGTGGAACGCCCGACCCTCAGCCTACCCGCGAAACTGGCGGGTGTCGGCCTGCTGGCGACCGCTGCCGTGCTGCTGTCAGCCTCTGCATTCCACATGGATCTCGGCCTTCCGACGTTCCTCGCCGGCGTGATCACCACGGTGCTCGTTCTTGCCATCGTGCGGCAGAACCCGGTGGAGATCATCAAGGATGTGAGCTGGGGCGTGCTGCCGCTCGTGGCCGGCCTGTTCGTCATCGTCGAAGCCGTCAGCCATACCGGCATCACCGCCGTCGTCGCCGAGCAGTTGAAGGCGCTGAGCCTGCATTCTGAGGCACAGGCCATCGGGATTGGCGGCGTGGCCGTCGCCCTTTTCTCCAACCTCGTCAACAACCTGCCGGCTGGTCTCTTCGCCGCAAGCGCCGTTCAGGCTGCACAGGTGCCTGACAATGTCACCGCCGCCGTGCTGATCGGCGTCGACCTGGGGCCGAACCTGTCGGTAACGGGGTCGCTTGCAACCATCCTGTGGCTTTCCGCGCTCCGCCGTGAAGGCCTGCATGTGAGCGCGCTGGACTTTCTCAAACTGGGCGTCGTTGTCATGACCCCGGCCCTGCTGGCGTCGCTTGCAACATTGCTTCTCTGACACGCGCATGAGCACTTCTTGAGAGTGACGTGAAGCGGCGCCATTGCGCCGCTTCGGGTTTCCTATCGGATTACTCGTTGATCTTGTCGATAAGCTGCATGAGGATGTCCGAGCACGCCTTCATCGGCTCGTCGTCGGCACATTTGACATCGATCTTGATGTCGCCCTGCTCAAGCCGGAAATGCGCGCCTTTCGACGGCGGCGGAGGCGGCATATGGCCGCGTGGTCCGTCCTCACCCGGACCGGTATCCCTCGGGCCGGGGTGGGGCGGCGGCGGAGGAGGCGGAGCATCGGGCCGGGCCACTCCATCCGCAGGACCGGGCGGTGGTGGCGGCTGTTGGGCAAAGGCGGTTCCCGCTGCGAGAAATATCGCAGCGCCTGCAATGATCAGCTTTTTCATGGGGAGGGGCCTCTTGAGTTGGACAACGCAGAGAAAACGGCCTCACGCCCCCTCAGTTGCCTACTGCAAAAAATAATTCTTGATTATTTGGGTCTGTCTCCTCGGACGCGACGGTCGGTTGGGATTTACGCGAAATACGCGCTGGTTTTCCCTTAACAGCGGCTTGCGAAGCAACTTTTGCGTGCTTAAAAGGCGCACAGTCTCATTTGGCGTCACAGAGGACGAATTCGTGGAACAGACAACTACTCAGACCGGCAAGGGCCGGCGCAAGGCTCTATGGGCGGCGGTTGCAATCATTGCTGTTGCAGCAGCAGGTGTCGTGGGAGGCAAAAGCTTCTACCAGGCCAAGGTCAACGAACTCGTTGCCCGCAGCGGTGCCACGGCCGGCTCCGTGGAAGTCGATTTTCTCGGAAAAATCCATGTTCGCGATCTGACGTTGCCGCTTGAAGACGGCAAGAATATCAAGATTGCGGCCATCGACGGGCGTCCGAAATTGCCATTCCTGGACGGCGCGCTGGACATGAGCGACATCGCCATCGACATGCCCGCCGGGAAAGTCTCGATGGCGCATGCGCGCGTCGAAAATGCCGCCTTTGAAAAGGCCGCGGCAGCAACCGATGGCAATGCCAATTCTCTCGTAAAGCGCATCGAGCGCTTCGCGGCGTCGCGCATCTCCACGCCGGAGCTGACCCTTACACAGTCCATCACGACCAGCGAGCAGAAGACCGTTTACAAGAACGTGGCTTTCTCTGATATCGCCGGCGGCCGGATCGCCCGTTACTCCATCGACAATGCCAATTTCGACATCCAGATGGATCTGCCGGACAATAGCGGCGCGATGGAAAAGAAGCATATGGTCGTGTCGACGGGCGCCATTGCCGGTCAGGATATCGACGTCGCTTATCTCGCCCGGCTCTATACGGAAAAAGCCGGTCCGGAAGACAAGGATGCGAAACCTGTCTACGGTCCGCTGTCCGTCAGCGCGATTTCGTTCTCGGAAGGTGATGGCCGTTTCAGCTACGATGAAATCCGCAGCGACGGCTTTACCGCCCGCATGCCGGCCGAACCGCTTCTGGAAACCATGAAAGCCCTTGCGGCAGACAAGAAGCCTGAAGAGCTGTCTCCGGAGGAACGGCAGGCTTATTTCAAGAAGATTCTCTCTGTTCTCGATATCGTCGGCAAGAGCAACATGCAGCTGCTCGGGTTCAAGATGGATGCGCCTGACGAAAGCGAGGCAGCGGCCGGCAAGAGGGTCAAGGCCACCATCGATCGTATCGACATGCAGATGGATGGCCGCAAGCTCGATTTCGGTCTGAATGGCATGTCGGTCGGAAATGGCGACGACACGATCAAATTCGATGAGGCAAGCCTCAAGGGTTTTAACTGGAGTTCGACGATCGAGGCAATTTCTGAGCTCGCCGGGCTCGATGATACGGAAATCGAAACCTTCCCGTTCAACCGTCTGATACCGGAGTTGGGCACGTTCCGCGTCGGCGGCATCAATGTCGATGTGGCCGCACCTGAAAAGTCGGACGAAGAGACGGACGAGGAAACGAAAGGCACGCCGGAGCGCATCAAGTTCACGCTCAAGAACTTCGAGATGGGGCTGACGAAGCCCTTCAATGGCATCCCGACGGATATTAAAATCCGGCAGGACGATCTTTCCCTCCCCATCCCGGCAGATTCGTCGGAGGAGGTTTTCGTTGAGGCGCGCAAGCTGGGTATCGAGTCGCTCGCCCTGTCTTATGGCCTCTCCGCAGGCTGGGACGAACCCAACAAAAACCTGCTGATCCGGGAAATCTTCTTCAGCGGCAAGGATATTGGCAGCGTCAATTTCTCCGGTCTGGCCAGCGGATTTACGGAAGAGTTCTTCTCCTTTGACATCGGTCGGGCCCAGGCCGCGCTCTTCGGGCTGGCCGGTCGCGAAGTGAAACTCACGATCAAGGACGAAGGTTTGATGGCCAAGGCGATCAAGCTCTATGCCCTGCAGAACGACATGACCGAGGAAGAAGTTCGCGCCACCCTGACATTGGTGGCAAGTGCCCTGCTGCAGCAGGTGGCGGCTGAACAGCCGAAGCTGCAAAATGCGGTGGAGGCGCTCGGCCGCTTCATCAGCACCCCGGGAACGCTGACGGTCACGGTTAAGTCGACAGGTGCGAATGGCCTCGGCCTTCTGGATCTCGTCGCCGCCTCCGACAATCCGATGCTTCTGCTCGACAAGGTCGACATTCAGGCAACCGCTGAATAAGCCGCCACCGTTCGACAAGACCCGGAAGGCCCAGATGGCCTTCCGGTTTATGGAACGCACGCTTTCGCGTCAGATTGCCGGTTGCGGCCATCTCTGCAGGGCTTCCTGCCCCGCCTCGGTCAGGCCATAGACACCGCGATCGAGCCGTTCGAACCAGCCATAGACATTCGCAAGCAGAATTTTGCCGGCATCCGGTACGCTGGACCTGATCTGGCGCACGCGCATGGGGCCAGACGCCAGCGCCACCGCGCAGCCGAGTGCCTGCTGGCGGTAGGCGGTCATGATCGGTGCGCGTGTGCTGCCACCCACCGCCGGATCGCCGCGCCGCCTCTGGTGTTCACGCATGAGCCGCGAGCGCCGTTTCGGATTGGTGCGCGGCATTGGCGTCACGGAGCCGACGAGAATGCTGACATCGCCGGTATCGGAAATTCCGAGCATGCCGATCCCGAGCCTGCGGCAGAGATCCCGGTAGCGTTTGTCGGCCTCACGGCCCCTGCCTCTGGCCGAAACCCGCGCCGCGATCCAGACCTCGTCTGCGATCGCCGCGCGATCGACGGCCTGCAGGATAAGTTCGAGATTAAAGCTCAGTTTCAGCTCGCAGATGACGACCACAGCCGGGTCGTCATCGCTGAGGCCAACGAGGTCACAACCACCAACTTCACCCTTGACGGTGTAACCGGCCTTTTCAAGAAAGCCTTTGACGGGCAGATAAAGCGACGTTTCCATGTACCAGCGGGTTCAACTGACGATCCGGCCCCTGAATACATCGATCCACCCACCGAGAACAACCCTCGGCGCGCGCAATGGCGTCACCGATTGTCAGTCCCCTCGGCGGTCAGTCTGCGGCATGTCCGGGTCCGATTCGGAGACGAGCGTTCCGCCGGCCCGGCGCAATGTTTGGACGACATCCAACGGGGGAACTCATCCATTATCCGGGCTTCCTGCCGTTCAGAATATTGTCCAGCACCATCATCTGCTGGCGATTCCATTCTATGGCGTCCTCGAAGGCTTTGTTTCCCAGTTCCTGTCGCTGATCCCGGCTCGCGGCCAGCTGCAGGATTGCGTCGGCGAAAGCCTGATGGTTGTCATCGCCGACAATGACCACACCGCGCTGGTATCGGTCCGAAAGTCCCCTCGCGCCTGTCCGGGTGCTGATCGTCGGAACACCTGCGGCCAGAGCATCGAGCAATTTTATGTTGATGCCCGTTCCAAGCGTGATGGGATTGATCGAGAGCGGCGCACGGGTGAAGGCGTCCTTCAGATTATCGAAACGACCGAGCTTGAGAATGCCCTTCCCGTCCTCGATCTTGCCGCATATGCCGCCCGCAAGAACCAAGCTGATATCCGGCCGGGCCGCTCTCACCAACGGCATGATGTTTTTGAGAAACCCCTTCAGGGAAATGATATTGGCGTCATTTCCGGAGCCCAGAAACAGAAAGTCGCTCGGGGTGAAATCCTCCACCCTTCCGCCAAGATCGAGAATATGGCTGACCGTCGCGACAACCGGCGGCTCTACCCCCAGCCGCTGCCGAAACGCCTGTTCCTCTTCTTCCTGGATGGCGACAACCACGTCCGCACGGCGAAGAGCCCTGCGCTCCACCGCCGGCGGCACCGAGAACCAGTATCCATATTTGTTCGCGGTGTTGATGAAGGCCTTATGTCGGTCGGCGAAGGAATCATGGGTGTCGAGAATACGCAGCACATCATCCGGCAAACCCAGAAAGGCCCGCGAATGAAAGGCATATTCGACAATGACGGCATCGATGCCAAGCCGGCGCTGAATATCCCGAACCTGTCGGCCGATTTCCGGGTAATAGAACTCATCGAGGTGGTTATAAAAACCACTATCGCGGCCGAGCAGCCGGTGAACCTTTCGGACGGCCCGAAACGCCGCCAAGCCAACGTCGAAGCCAACATCACCGGCAAGCCTGTTCCTGAAGCCACCTGCCTGCCGGGAAACGAGGTGCAAATGACCCGGCCCGAATTCCGCCTCATGCCCCGCCCGATCGAAATCGGCGGCGATCGTGCCATCGACATGGACAAAATGCACCTCGTGACCGAAGCTGCGCACGGCACGCGTCAACTGGAGAATCCTGCTCCGCGCACCCTCATTGGCGGGAACGACCGGAAATGCCGAGACGAAAGCGACCTTCATGGCCGAACTCAGGCCCGTGCCCGGAAAGTCTCGAACACCTGAAAATTGCTCTTGGACATCGCAAGAATATCCGGCAGCTTTTTCCCCACACGCTCGCGAATCTCATCGGATTGGTCGATAAACTCCACCAGCGCCTTCTTTATCCCGTCCTGGGTAAGGAACGCGGCAGGCGAAAGCAGATTGGCTGCTGACAGGCCAAAATGCCGATACAGCCCTTCGAACTTGCCCTGATAGGCGATGCATATGGCAGGAACGCCCTTGCCGAGCGCAGCAATGGCAAGGTGCATGCGCCCGCTGACGAGGCCATCAAGCTGGCCGGCGATCCCCTTCAAAACAGGCGCCGACCATTTTCCATCAAGATATAGAACCCTGTCGGCCCGCGATCCCGGCACCAGTTCGGTGATGGCTTTCAGATAGGCCTGATCGCCGACATTGTCGCGGTAGTCATGCGGGATGAGCAGCCAGCACACCGGCCGCGCATCGGCGGCATATTGCAATGCTTCCGCCGCATGTCGGATGATCGCCTCCGTCTGCGCACGATCCGCATTCTTAAACAGCATGGGATGCAGGTTGAAACCCATGACCCTGTATCCCTCGGCCTTCTTTCGCGCGATCCAGGACCGCGTGTCCTCATCGGGCTCGGATGGCACAAGGCTGAAGGCGGAATCGGCAACAAGCGCCGCATTGGTCTTTGCGAAAGATTGCAGGCGTTCGAGCGAGATAACGTCGCGCACCTTCAGCAAGCATTCCGGGTGAAGCGACCGATAGAACATGGCCAGATCAGGATGCGGCGTTTCATTGAAACTGAAGCCGAGGATGACGTTCTTGATGCCGGCAGCCGCGGCCAGATCCGCACTTGCGAGAAGTTTTGCGCTGACCAGCGGGTGGTAATATCCATCCATGACATCCGCACCGACGACGACCACGCAATCATATTGCCGGGTCTGGAACTGCTGGGCTAGGGCCTTTATGAAATCGGGTTTGCTGAAGATATCGACGGGGGCGAAGCCCCTTTGATAGGCGGCATCGGCATAAGCCATGCCATCGACAAGGATATCGATCTCGACATCGGGATTGCTGGTCCGGGCATGTTGCAGCGTCGCGGTGATCATCGCATCGTCGCCCAGCGAACCGAAGAGAGTGATGGGATCACCAGCCACGATCAAAAGCCGGCGCAGTGGGCCGCCGACAGCGATGGGCTGCATGCCGGCCTTCAATGTCTGCAGATCGTCAAAGAGTTGCCGGAACGCGATATCCCGGTTGCGCCGCTCGATATAGCTCACCACTCTCTGGCGCAGCGGTGCCGGCAGCATTTTTTTGATCAGCTTGCGCATTTGCTTTCCTTTCGGGACATGATTTTGCCCGTGATGAGCGCGATGGCGGACCGGGCCTCGCTCCTTGCAGTCAGGGCCAGAAGAAGGAGATATGCCACGCCGAAAATAGACCCGAGCAGGATGCCGGATATGAAATCGCCGGCACCGAGCAGTTTGATCTCCGGGCGCATCCACTGAACGAGCAGGAAGCAGAAGCCGCTGGAGGCAAAGCTCGGCAAAAGCAGCAGGAATATTCTCCACAGCGAGATGCCCAGTTCGCGCGCAACGAAGAAGAATGTGAAGGGTGTCGAGGTCAGCTGTCCGAAGGCATAAACGATGACGATCTGCCGGATGCTGTCTGTCGGCACCAGCAGGATCAGCAGGATCGTGCAAATCGCCTTCACGCTTCCGGCGATCAGCACCTTGTCAGGCTTGCCGCGCGCGGAGAGAAACGGTGCATTCTGAAACTGGACGCATTGCAACGCGCCAAGCAGCAGCAGCGGTTGCGCCACCCCGTCGGCACCCTGCCACCTTGCACCGAACAGCACGTTGCATATTTCCGGCGAAAGGGCTGCGGAGAGCACGAAGATCGGTGTTGAGAAGATCGCCGACATGGTGATGGATTGTTTGTAGAGCGCCGCCATCCGCTCCCGCTCATGCGAGATGCGCGAAAGCACGGTCAGCGAAACATCGTAAAGCGCCGCCTGGAGCAATTGCATGAGAAGCTGGTAGAGCCTGCTGCCGACGGTGTAGAGACCAAAAAGCGCGACCCCGTAGCGCCCGAGGATCATGAAATCGATCAGCCGGGTGGCGACGAAATCCACGATACGAAGGCCAAGGGCAGACGTGCCGAAGCGAAGCAGTTCGACAAAGCTGCGGGGATTGAGCGTTGTGCCCGGCAGCCAGTGCGGTTTTCGCCAGAGCCAGATCAGCGTGACGATGGTTGCGACATAGGTCTGGACCACCAGGCTCCAGACGCCAAGGCCCATGATTGCGAAAGCAATCGCCACGCCGCCACCGACGATATTCGAAATGAAGGTTCTGATCGCCAGCGGCTTGAAGGCGAGCGCGCGGCGATAATTCACCTCCTGAAACAGCGAAGCTGTGTTCAGCGGCAGCAATATGCAGATCGCCACGATGATCGGCGCCAGCCCCTCGACCTCGAACCAGCGTTCCAGTTCCGACGAAAATACGCAGACGGTTACGGCCAGCAGCGTCGCAACCGCAACCGAGGCGTAAAATGGCAGGTTGACGTCACTGGGCTCCAGATCGCGCTTCTGCACGATCGCATCGCCGAAGCCGAATTCAGACACCATCTGGATCAGCATCAGCACCAGCCCGGCGGTCGCGACCATGCCGTAATCGGTGGGGCTGAGGAAACGGGCCAGGACGATGAAGAGGATGGAGGTGAAAAGCTTGCCGCCCCAGTTCTGGACGATGGACCAGAAGACTCCGGTAATGGCAGCGCTGCCTATGGAATGTTGCTCCGCCATCAACCCACCGCCTGAAAGGCCGGTCGCGGCAGGGCGACGACTTCAGCGGCAGAAAAACGACCGAAGTCCGGCATGGGAAAACGGACTGCGCCGATATTGCCTTCTACCATGTGCTTTCTCCTTGGAAGAAACGCTTGCAACGGACCGGGTCCGTTGCCGGTCTAGGATGCGCGTAAGGTTCGGCCTTCCCTGCTTTTCGCCAGCACGTCCTCATAAAGTTTTACGTAATTTTCGCCGACGCGGCGCGAGGTGGATTCCTCGACGATGTTTCCGAAATCGGCCTCCGTCGGCAGCTCTTCCCGCGACAGCGTCAAAACCCGGCGGATGCGGTCCGCAAGCTCAGAGACGTTGCCCGGTTCGAACAGCCAGTCATGGTTCGTCTCGCCGATCAGTTCCGGAATACCGCCCGAGGCCGCGCCGATGACCGGCACGCCCATGGCATAGGCCTCGTAGATGGTGCGCGGCGAAGGCTCGGCCCAGAAGGAGGGGACGATGAGCACATCAATCTCCTCGAAAAACTCCTTCGGCTTTGCCCAGCCGACGAATTCGATCGGCAGATCGCCGGCCTGAGCCGTGAAACGCTCGATGGAATCATCCATGGCATGGCCGGCGACCAGACAGCGCCAGTTGCCATCGCCGATTTCCTTGAAGGCATCGACCATGTTGCCGACGCCCTTTTCGGTATTGATGCGGCCGATGTAACCGAAGGTCAGCGGCCGGTCCGTCCGGTCGATCTGCCGGCGTGCGACAGGGTCGCCCCCCGGCACCGTGCAGGAATAAAAGATGACGCGGCGCAGGCTTTCCGGAATGTGATGGAAAAGCCCGTGATTGACATGCGTCTTGAGGATTTCGGTGCCGACACTTGCCACCGCGCTGATGTAACGCTGCGTGAATTTTTTGGTGAAATTCACCACCTGACAGCCGAGATGGATATGCTCGCAGGGTTTGTCGCCCTTGAACATGGCGGCATTGCCGCAGAGAAGATCATATTCGCAGATTGTATGAACGATCGGAATGCCACGCTTTTGTGCCGCCCGCCACACCAGCGTCGTCACATCCAGCAGCGAATGGGTATTGAGAACGTCAGGCTTGAAATCATCAAGAACGGCCTCGAACTGCTTTTCGACGTCGAAATTCCACTGCTGCTTGAGCTTCTGCATGCGCCGCTGCTGCGGCGAATATTGCGGCCAGTCCTCAAGCCAGAAATCATTGTTATGGAACATGCGGTAAACGGTGACGCCGTTGCGCACCGTTTTAGGCTCGGCCTGCCGCTCGATACAGGCGGCGCCGACCGTGTGGCCCATGGAAACGAGTTCCTCGGCGAGATGTTCGACCGAGCGTTCGCATCCACCAACGATATGCGGCGGATAAAGGCTGCTAAGATGGAGAATTCTCATGCGGATACGCTCTATTTTCCTTCATCGAAAATGTATGGCGTCCATCCCGGCTCGTTTGTCTCCCCGTAATGCTGGAGACCAGTGATATATCTGTAAAAAATACAGGAGCCGGAGCGGATCTAATGTTTGAAAATATGAATTACCAAAATCTACTTTTCAAAAAGCACGGGAATCGGCGGCATTTCAAGTGATTTTTTTCGCGGCGCGGTAAAAGTCATGCGGTGTTGCGAAAAGAACCTCTCCCGTGTTACCGTTTTAAACAGTTTTGAATGACGGCGAACGGAAGCAATAGGCTTCATTATCGCCAATAATGCTATTCCGATCGATAATATTTATTTCATTTCAAAGACATGGATTTTGGAGCGTCTGCAGATGCCACAAACATCAAACACATTCTGATATCGACATGCTGAGCGACGTCATCGCCATTAAGGCGGCGACGTCGATCGGATGATGCCTGCCCCGTATTTTTCTCCGCACCAGCCGGGAGACGCATATGAACGGAAAACAGCCGGTCGACCTCCGCAGCCTGACGCGGCGCAACCTGCTTTCAGCCGCCCCCCTTGCATTGGTCGCCGCCTCGGGTCTGCGGCCCGTTTCCACACTGGCCCAGACGGTTGCCTCCGCCACGACAGACGCCTTTCTGGACAGCGTTGGCGTGTGCGGTCATTTCACCCGCCCCAACGGCATCTATACGGAACAATTCGACCGGATCATGCCGGAGTTCGAAGCACTCGGCGTGCAACATCTGCGGGATGACGGCCTCATTACGCCGAAGGATAATCGCGACAGCCCCGTCTTCCAGAGGCTGCGCCGCATCGTGGCATCGGACATTCGCCTCACCATCATCTGTTACGACAATCTCAACCCCTATGTCTTCACACCGCTCGACAGGCTCGCGGATTTTTACGCGTGGTGTGACGGGGGGATCGATATTTTCGAAGGCAGCAATGAACCGAACCTGACGAAGGATCCGCAAAATGCCCCGCGCATTTCGGCGGAGCATCAGGCGGCCCTTTACAACGCCGTCCATTCGAATCCGCAACTGAGCGCGGTGCCCGTCGCCGCGCCAAGCTATGTCCTGACGCACAGGGCACTGGCATTGAACCTGAAGGATGTCTGCGACTATGGCAATATTCATCCCTATGCCGGGATGGAACATCCCGAAACCACCGGTCCGGGTGCGCTCTCGAAATCCGTCGCGGCTTCAGCGCATATAGCGGCCGGCAGGCCGGTGCTTGCCACGGAAATGGGCTACCACACCTCGCTGCAGACGAAGACCTTCCATTTTCCCGTCACCGAAGGCATCAAGGCGCGGTACATGCCGCGCATGCTGCTCTGGAGTTTCATCAGCGGCATCCGCCGGTCTTATATTTATGAATTGGTCTCAAGCTTCGCCGCCGATGCGACGAACCCGGAATCCTCCTTCGGCCTCCTGCGTCATGATCTGAGCCGCACACCCGCTTATGAGGCCGTTCGTGGCCTTCTTTCGCTCTGCAAGGCAAGCCGCCAGACCACATCCGTGGAACGAGAGGTCACCTTCCTCGATAGCGACGCCCAAAGGTTGGCCATGCCTCTAAGAAGGCAGGATGGCGCTTTGCTCGTGCCGGTCTGGCTTGCCCTTTCAGGCTGGCAATGGCCCGCCCGGATCGAAAACCCGCCTGCGGAACGGGTTGCGGCATTTTCGGTGGCCGGCCAGCATAGTCGCGTCGTCGCACACCGCTTCCGTGACGACGGTTCGGTGAGCCAGCAGACGATTGCACCGGAAAGCGGACAATACCGGCTTTCGGTCAGCGATCAGCTCACGGTTCTGGAAATTTTCTGAATGGGGCGGAGGAAATGCCGCACTGCAAAATTGTGTGTATCGCCTCGGCCTGTTGCATGTTAGCTTGACTGAATAATGAACTTCAGTTCCGCGAAAGTGGATGCAATATATTACCAAATATATCTTTATTTTTATAGATTGACGATGATGAAAAATTTCACGAAAGCGTCCGCAACCGGGGCGCAACGTCTCGATATTCTTCAGGTGATGCGCGCCGTGGCGGCGGTCATGATTGTCGCGCTGCACGCCGATGTGAACTGGAAATTTACGCTTTTCCCACTCCATATATTGAGACTAGGTGGTGGCGTCGATCTGTTTTTCGTCATTTCCGGCTTCGTCATCGTTTATGCCTCCCGGCCTTATTTTGCGACTGCGGGCGGCCGCTCGGCCTTTCTGCTGCGCCGGTTTCTTCGCATCGTTCCGCTTTACTGGTTTGTGCTGACGGTCCGGCTTGCCATGGCCACCGCCGCGATGGTTATCGGCGCGAAGGCCTTTCCGCCGCTGCAGTCGATCGTGACCTCCTATCTTTTCATTCCTTATGACAGCATGGGTTACGGCGACGCCTATCCGTTTCCGCTGATCGATCTGGGCTGGACCCTGAATTACGAGATGTTTTTTTATCTCGTTTTCGCCGTGTTCATATTCCTGCCGCTGGAGCGCGCCGTCCTCACGACGGCCGGCGTGCTGCTCGTCGCCGTGCTGATTGGCGCGAGTGTCGATCTCGCCCTGCCCTTCAGCTTCTGGTTTCAGCCGATCATTCTCGAATTCGTCGCGGGAATGCTGATCGCCACGCTTTTCCTGCGGGGCGTGCGCCTGCCGCCCCTGCTCGGCATTGCCACGGCCCTTTGCGGCCTCGCGATCTGGATGTTAACGGATCTGAACAGCATCGGCTTCCAGTGCAATCCGGGATGTTATTCTTTTTCGCGGCTTATGGTCTTCGGCGGCGGCGCCATTCTGCTGATGGCGGCAGCGACCCTGACGCGGAACAGATCTTTGCCCCGCTTCGCACAGCCGCTGGCAAAGCTCGGCGATTCGTCCTACGCGCTTTATCTGCTGCACCCGTTTATTTTCCGGGGCTTCAAGACCGTGCTCGGCGGCGTCACCTTCCCGCCGGAATGGAGCAACCTGGTCTATCTCGTCATCGTCGTCAGCACCGTCGCGATTGCCCACGCATTCCACGTCTTCGTAGAAACACCGGCCAATCTCTGGCTTCGTGACAGACTGATAACATCACCACGAAAAGTCGCCGTGTCCTGAAGAACGCAGGACAGGCGCGGAGCGAGCCGTTAACAATAGCTGAGGGTTTCCGGCACGGTCTTATTTTAGCGCTTGATCCTTTGCTTGGGCTGTGCGATTTAAAAAGAAATTTTAGATGTTGAATAACCATATTCAGCATTGGATGTATTTAAAGTCGTATTTTAAAGATTTGGAGAGTTGGATGCCCCGCATTCATAACGGCTCGATGCTCGTTGGTGCGATGTTCGTCGCCAGCCTTGGTGTTTTTTCCTCAGTCGCCAACGCACAGACCGTGGAAACCCTTCCGCCCGCCGCCCCGCAGCAGACAGCCGCGGTGGAGAACGCCGCCACAGGCGCACCCGTCAAGGCCGCCGATGAATCAACCGCCGCATTTCTGGCCCGCGTCAACGCCACCAATCCGGACAGCGTTTCCATCACCGCTGCGGAACTGTTCAAGCAGTTTCCGACGCAGGCGATCGTCAAGGATCTGGTCACCATCGCGTCCAGCACGGATGCGGCAACGGCAGACGTCACCGGAAAAGTGACGAGCGGTTTTCCAATCATCGCCGTTTCCACCAGCGCGGCACAGTTTTCCGAACAGCTGTCTGCCCTGATCCTCAGCGATTCCGGCCAGTTGCCCACCATCGTCGCACTGGCCCAGAAGGTCGGCAACAAGGACTTTTCCGAAGTCGTTGGCGAAGGCCTGGCGCTGGCGCATGCCACCGCGATGCGCAACGGCAACACGATCCTTGCCGCCGCCATCCAGCTGCAGACAAAAGGCCCCGGCGTGCCTTCCGATCTCCTGATTGCCTTTAGCGAGAATATCCAGGGAACGGCCGCCGGCCCGGCGGCAGCGGCCGCAGCGCCTGCAGCGGCATCGCCGATCGGCGGCGCCGGTTCCTCACCGGCCAGCGCCAACAGCATCGGCGGTTCGGGAACCGCGGGTACAGACGACGGCACCGCCCAGACGGGTGGTGGCAGCGCGCCCATAGGCGGCGGCGGTAGCGTTGGCGGAACGACCGGCGGTGGCGGCACATCCTCATTCACGACGATCAATAACTTTTTCTCGATCGGCAACACCACCACGCCGGTCAGCACAAGTCCCGTTTGAGTTTGGCTTGGTCGCCTTTCCAAAGTGGGAAGGCTGCCACCCGTTCTGTGATGCAACCGTGACTTGGTGGGCCCTGCGCCCGCCGAAATGAGCGAGGCTGACAGTTGTTGCAAAGGCACGATCCCCTCACAATGTCCGATTACGATAAAAGCGGACTGACGGCCGAGTTTATCGACATCGACGCCGCGCTTGCGATTATCCGCCGGCAGTGGCGCGTCGTGCTTGCCGCAATCGCGGTGGCCGGGGCAATCGGCCTCGCCTTTGCCGCGACGGCCGTTCCGATCTATTCGGCCACGGCCACCCTGTTGATCGACCGCAACAACAGCCAGATTGTCGAACAGCTTTCGACGATCGGTGGCGTTGTGGAAGACGAGGCCTCCATTCTCAGCCAGGTCGAGGTCTTGCAATCGGAAACCATCGGGCTCGCCGTTGTCGACAATCTCAAACTCACAGAAAACCAGGAGTTCAGGGCAACACGCGCATCGCTTCTGAGCTCGATTTTCGGCACGATCCGCTCGCTCGTCAACGTTTCGCAATGGTTCTCGCCGACGAAAAAAGAAGCTGTTATCGACGATGGAACCCTGAAGCGGTCCCTGTCCGATCGCCTGCTCAACGACCTCAGCGTCAAGCGCATCGGCCGCACCTACGCACTGGAACTTACCTACAACTCGACATCGCCGGTTCTCGCCGCGCAGATCGTCAATGCCGTGGCCTCGGCCTATCTGCTGGATAAGCTGAATTCCAAATATGAAGCGACGCGCCGGGCCAGCGACTGGCTGTCCGACCGTATTGCGGAATTGCGCCAGCGTGCACTCGATACCGATCTTGCCGTGCAGAAATTCCGGGCCGAACATAACCTGATCACGACCGGTAATAACGGCCTGCTGTCAGACCAGCAGCTGGCCGAATCCAATAGCGCCCTTATTCTGGCCCAGTCGGAAACGGCAAAGGCGCGGGCGCGGGTGCAGCGTATCGAGCACATTCTCGCCACCGACGATGTCGACGGGGTAGTCACCGATATTCTCGACAGTTCCGTCGCAAACGACCTGCGCAAAAAATACCTGGAATCCTCGAAAATCGAGGCGGAAATCACCAGACGCCTCGGCAGCAACCATATTCAGGCCGTGCGTCTGCGCAATGAGATGCAGGAATACCGGCGGTTGATGTTCCAGGAAATCAGCCGCATCGCGCAGAGTTACAAAAGCGATCTCGAGGTTTCGGAGGCGAAGGAAAAATCGCTTGCCGAGAGCGTCGCCAAAGCAACCGATATCAGCAATTCCGCCAGCGAAACACAGGTTCAGATGCGCGAATTGCAGCGCGAAGCCGAAACCTACAAGAACATGTATCAGACCTTCCTGCAGCGTTATCAGGAGGCGATGCAGCAGCAATCCTTCCCCGTGACGGAAGCGCGCGTGATTTCAAAGGCGATGCCGCCCTACGTGCCGAGCAAACCGAACAAGCCGATGATTCTGGTGCTGTTCATGATCATGGGCGCGGCAGCCGGGTGCGGCATCGCGATCTTCCGCGAATTCCGTGACCGGTTTTTCCGCACCGGCGATCAGGTTCGCGATGTCCTCGGGCTGGAGTTCCTCGGCAACACCCCGCTCATCCCGAACCAGCCGACGACAGAGGCACAGGAAAACGGCCATCCCGGCCTGACGCGTCCCACCATTGTCGCGCGATATGCGGTCGATCATCCGCTCTCCTCCTTTGCCGAAACGCTGCGCAGCACCAGACTGGCCATTGATCTCGGCATTCCCGCCAAGAGCGGTGCGCGGATTGTCGGCGTTGTTTCGTCCTTGCCGAGCGAAGGAAAATCGACGATCTCCATCAATCTCGCCCAGCTGCTGGCCGCGCAGGGCGCACGCGTCCTGTTGCTGGATGCGGATATCCGCAATCCCGGCGCCACACGCGCCATGGCGCGTCACGCCGGCGAAGGGCTGCTCGAAGTCCTGCTGGAAGGCCGTAGCCTGCAGGATGTGCTGCTTCGCGACGAAAAGACCCGCCTTGCTTTCCTGCCCACGGTGGTCAAGCAGCGCGTTCCCCACTCCTCCGAACTCCTGACCTCGGCGCAGATGCACAAGCTGCTGGCGGAGGCGAGTGGCGCTTTCGACTACATCATCGTCGACCTTCCGCCGCTCGGGCCGGTGGTCGATGCCCGCGCGATGGCGGGGCGGATAGACGGTTTCATCTTCGTCACGGAATGGGGCAAAACCGCACGCAGGGCGGTGCGCAACACGGTGGAGAACGAGGTCCACATCCGCAAGAAGTGCCTCGGCGTCATCCTCAACAAGGTGGATACCGAAAAGCTGAAGCTCTATCGTGCCTATGGTTCCAGCGAATATTATCATTCGCGCTACACGCGATATTACCATGACTAGGCGTGACGGCGTGACGCGCCTGCGGAACGTCCTCGCGGTCGTGCCTGTCCTCGTCATATCCGTTTTTGTGCTGTCCGTCGCGGCTCAGGCATTTTCGCAAAGCCGGCGCTTCTCCGATATAGTCGCAATGGCGAAGATCGCCGATGACAATAATGGCCTGGCGCCGGCTCTTCTTGCCGTAACGGTCCCTGAACTCAGCCCCGTCGTCACTGAAAAAATCTGCCGGTCGGATATCGTCAAGGCCGGGCTGCGGCTCGTCCTCGCCGATCTCGATGCAAATGGTGCCGATCCAGCATCCGCTTCCGATATGGTGCGGCTCGATTTTGCCGAGACCTTTATTCGCCATTCGCTCTTTTGCCTGCCCGCAAATGGCGACGTCTGGTTGCGCCTCGCCATGGTTCGCTCCCTTCGCAACGCCTCGCCAATAGAGATCGCCGTGCTGATGAATTTTTCACAGCTCTATGGACCCGCCGATGCCAATCTCATCCGCGGACGTTTTGTGATGTGGCAGAAATTTCAAAGGGATGCATTGCCTCAGGCCATAGCGGCGCGCGACGCGGACACGGCCGTCGTCTGCGGCAAGGAAGGAGAAATCCTGCGCTGGACACTGGCCGCAGCCTGCCCGAAGCCGCCGCCGGGCGGCACGAAACGCCCGACGCTGCCATGATTCAAAACGACAAAAGGGCAAAACCCCGCCCCTCACCGGGGTTCAGCCACCACCAAACGCACCGATAAAGCCGCCAGATGTCGCTTAACGAAGCCAGATCAGAACCAATCTTTTCCTCGCAGCCGCAACCGATAGCATTTCAAAATTATGCCCGACCGGTCGCGATCGTCGCATTCTGGGCCATTTTTCTGCTTGCGCTGCTCAATCAAGGTGCCACGGACATCGAAAGCCGCATCGTTGTCACGGCTGCCATCTATCTGCTGCTGGTGCCGGCGATCCTTCTGTTCGGACCGCCCAGGGCCGGTGCAGGCAAGGTGCTTTTTGCCGCCTGCTTTTCGTTGGGCGCGCTCATCGTGCAGATGCTGCTGCAAACATCGTCCATGCCGGCAATGGCGCGTCCCAACCCGGCCTGGTCGACCGCTGCCATGTTCACGCAGATTGCGCCGGCCGCAACGATCTCACTCACACCCTCGGATGACTGGCTCGGCCTCATGAGTGCCGCGCTGCCCTTTGGCGCCTTCATGACCGGCCTCGTGATTTTCGACACCGATGACCGCGCCGCCAAAACCTTGCGATGGTTCGCGATCGCCGGTGGCTGGCTGGCGCTATTTTCCATCGTGCAATTCGCGCTTTTTCCCGAAGCACTCGGCTTCATCCAGAAACGCTTCTATCTCGGCAGCCTGACCGGCCTCTTCGTCAACCGCAATACCGCCGCGACCTTCTTCGGCCTCATCCTTCTCACACTCGCCATGCTGCTGCACAAAAGTCTTCTGGCGCCTGACTGGGGAATGGTGAAAGCACTCGTCGCCAATCGCCTGACCGTGCCGGCCGATCAGAAAAAACTGATACGCAAGTCTGTCTTCATCGGCGTACTAGCCGGTTTTTCTTTCATCGCTTTGATGCTGACGGGATCGCGTGCGGGAATAGCCTCCAGCCTCGCCGCGCTGATTTTCCTGATCCTTCTGACGGTCTTCAATTCCGCGCCAAAAACCGGTCGAAACGGCGCCTCCAGCCGGCGTAAGCAGCGCGGATCGAGACGTCGCGCCGCACTCGTGATCGCCGTCGCCATTGCCCTGTTTGCGCTTTTCGCCAATCGGGTGGCAATACGCATGGAAACGCGTCTGGAGGATGACATGCGCTTCTGCTATATGCCCGGCATCGCGCGCGCCATCACCGACAACTGGCCGCTGGGATCAGGTCTTTCAAGCTTCGCCGAAATCTATGCCCCCTATCATGCAGCGCGATGTGGCGTGGACGCCGTCGTCACCCATGCCCACAATGTCTATGCCGAGGGACTTTTGACACTTGGCGTTGCCTTCCCGTTCTACGTGGCTTTTTTCGTGCTCGCCCAACTGGCAATTTTCATTCGCGGGGCCCGCAAGCGCAGGAATTATCGTTATGCATCTCATCTCGGCCTTGCGGCGCTGCTGCTTGTCCTGCTGCATTCGATCCTTGATTTTTCGCTGCAAATCCCCGGCTTCGCTATGGCTTACGCGGTTTTTCTCGCCCCCATCGTCACACTTTGCCTGAACCCGCCCGGGGTGGAGCGCGATGCGCGCAAAAGGCAGAGACAATTGTCAACCGCCGTGATTTCCGAACCATAAGCGCAGGAATTTGAGCATGCGGATATTGCAGATAACCTCGCTGTTTTCTCCCGACCGAGTGGGCGGTGCGGAAATATTCGTGGAAGACCTTGCGCGTGGGCTCGCCGATAAAGGTCATACCGTCGCGGTGGCCGCCATCTCCCGTGAACGACAGCTGCCGGAACAGCGCGACGGTTTTACCATTCACCGCCTCGGGCATACCACGCCGTTCTTTATCGGCGACTGGGGGCAACAACGGGAATGGAAGCGGAAATATTACAAAATCGCCGTGCAACTGGACCCACGTCTCGTTCGTCGGCTTGCGCGCGTCATCGATGAGTTCCGGCCGGATGTGGTCAATACCCACTCGCTATCGGAATTGACACCATTGATCTGGCCGATGGTTCGCAAGCGCGGCATTCCCCTCGTCCATTCGCTGCATGATTTTACCAGCATGTGCACCAATGGCTCCCTGTTTCATGACGGGCATATCTGTGATGGCAGCAGCAAAAAATGCCGTGTCTTTTCCTATCTCCACCGACGTTGCCAATGTGCGGTCGATGCCGTCGCCGGTGTTGGTCGCGATATCGTCGAGCGCCATGTGCGGGCCGGTTTTTTCACCCATGTGCCTGAAAACCGTCGTACCGTAATCTGGAACGCGATTTCACCGCCGGATTCGCTAAAACCGCGCATTCCCCACGCGTCCGGGGAGCCGCTGGTCTTCGGTTATCTGGGACGTATCGAAGCGGCCAAGGGAGCGGACCTGCTGATCGAGGCTTTGCGGTTCCTGCCTTCTCAAGGCTGGCGGCTGGTCATGGCGGGCCGTGCGCCCGATGGTATCGAAGCCTATCAGCAAAAGGCCGCCGGCCTCCCGGTCGAGTTTCCGGGCTATGTCGAGGCCGATCAATTCTTCGCAGGCATAGATTGCCTCATTGTTCCGCCTTTGTGGCCGGAAGCCTTCGGCCGTACCGTTGCCGAAGCCATTCTGCGCGGTGTACCCGTCATCGGCGCCAATCTTGCAGGTGTCGCCGAACAGATCGGCCCGGAAAGGCAGGAGCGACTGTTTCCACCGGGCAATGCCGCCGAACTCGCCGCACGCATGGCGGAAGCGATGCGCGACCCCGCCATGCTCACCAAAACGCCTGAAACGTCGGAACGAATTCGTCAGGGCGTCGCGCCCGAAGTGGTCGTCGCGGCTTATGAAAAGCTCTATTCGGACGTGCGCGGTAGCACTCAAGCATAGGCCGGGTGCTGGGCCAGGAAGCCGCCCCTTCCATCTCAACCGGAACCGGTTTTTCCGCAAGTGGAATCAAAGAAGCGAATGGGGAGACCGTGCTCAGAGTGTCTCACCCCAATCGTCAGGCCTCAGCCTTAAAAAGCCGCGCATAGCTTTCCGCCGCTTTCTGCCACGAATATAATTTGCGGTTTTCATAACCCGCCTGGCGAAGCTTCCCCGCCAGTTCGGGGTTTTCCAAAAGTCGCTCAAGGGCCGCAACAAGGCTCTGTGCGTCGGCTGGATCAAACGTCAGCGCCCCCTTGCCGGCAATCTCCGGCGTGGCGGAGCGATTGGAGCATACTACCGGGCATCCAAGCTGCTGCGCCTCCAGCACTGGCAGGCAGAACCCTTCATAGGTGGAAGGAACGCAAAGACAGGCGGCATGGCGGTAAAGTTCGGCCAGTTGACGGTCGTCTATGCCCGAAAGCCGGATCAGCCGGGACTTCAGGTTCGGATCATCAAGCATGCCGGCGATTTCTTCCGCCTCGTCACGGCCCACATGCACGATATGCAGGTCGGGCCATTTTTTGCCGAGCATGGCAAAGGCTTTGCCGAGGAGCGCGAAATTCTTGTTCGACGTCGCGTTTCCGACCGCCAATATGTAGCGGCCGGCAATGGGCGACACCGCGTCAACAAGATTGGGATCGGTCGCCAGAGTGCTGTCGGAATGAATGGTGAGGCTCTTGCCGGCAGCAGCAGGATAAAAACGCGCCAAATCCTTCCGGGTCGCCTCGGATACGCAAATGACCCGGTTCGAGCCGGCCATCATCAGCCTGAAGATGAAATCCGTCGTGAGGGTGGCCCGCCGGCCGATCTGCTCCGGAATGGTCTTGAAATAGAGATCGTGAACGAGGGTGATGCGCCGTTTGCCGCCCAGGGGGCTTCCAAATGGATCGACATTAAACAGCACATCGATGCCATGCCGGCGGCACAGCACAGGCAGCATGGCGGCCTGACGCACCACGTCAAAAACCATGATGCGCGGCCGCGGCGTCTCCATAAGCTCCAGCCGGCTGCCGCGCAGGCTTTCCGGCAGTTGCTGCCTCGTCCATGGCGAGCGCAGAATATAGTCGTCGCCCGTCTTCTCCAGCAATCGCTCCAGCAGGCTGAAGGTCACGCGGGCCACACCGGAGGCCTTGCCGCCATATTGGCTCGGCATGTTTACGAGAATGCGCATTCTTGCCCTTCCGCCTGCCGGCATTGGCTATTTCTGTCAATCACGGGGGCGAGACTACGCCGCCTCTGTCAGCAATGCGGAGACGGATCGGCAGGTCTCTTCCAGCGAAAAACGGTCGCTCACATCCTCCCGCCCGCTTTCTCCCAGCCTTTGCGCCAGAGCAGGATCATACAGGATCGCACCGAGCGCCGCCGCCAGCGCCGATGCATCCCCCGGCGGCACGAGAAGGCCCGTTTCTCCATCACGGATGATTTCAGTAACCCCGCCACCGCGCGTGGCGACGACCGGCCGTCCGCACATCATAGCCTCGACCACCACCCGGCCGAAGGGTTCGGCAACGATCGAGGTATGGGCAACCGCATCCATCGACGCCATCAGTTCCGGCACATCCGAACGGAAACCAAGGAAGCGGACGCGGCCATCCAGCCCGAGACGGGACGCCTGTTCGCGGATGCGCGCCTCATAGGCTTCCTGTCCGAAAAGCGCGCCACCGACGATGACGGCCTGTACCCCCTCCATGGCGGCAATAGCGTCCAGAAACACGTGCTGACCCTTCCATTCGCTCAAACGGCCAAACAGACCGACAAGCGGTTGCGGGCCAAAGCCAAGCTCCGCCCGCAGCCGTGCAGCCATGCCAGCGTCATGAAGTTTTGCTTTTGCGGGATCGAAGCCGTTGTAAACGATGCGAACCTTATCCGCCTCGCCGCCGGCCTCGATGAACGCTCGGCCCGTTTCCTCGGAATTGACCGCCACCAACCTGGCGAAAAGGCGTGCAAATGCCAGCGAAGCCCGGCGGTTTGTCGAGCTGAAAGCCGGATCGGTGACGATGTCATGCAATATCCAGACGAGCGGCCGGCGGCTGAGCTTTGCGGCCAGCGCACAGACAAAAAGCGCCTTTTGCGAATTGGCGCATATCACATCAAAATGTCTCGCCTCCCGGCTCAATTGCCAGGCAACCGCCATCACGTCGGCCGCTCCGCGCGCCAGCGTGCCGAATGACGAATTACGGCGGATCGACAGCATTTTCTCTCCGGCCGACAACATGACCGGCGGCCGTCCGGCCTTGGCCAGATCTTCTGCTGTAGCACCGCCGCTGAGAAAACACGCACGCCAGGAATGCGGCCCAGCCTTGACGAGGTCCGCCAGGAAAAGTTCGGCGCCACCCTTCTCTCCGGTATGGCTGACAAAAAGAGCTGAGGTCATCGCATCCCCCCCGCCGGATGGAGCCGCGTGCAATGCCTCTGCCCATGACTGCGGGAATGAACAGCCGACCCGCAACAAGAAGCCATCTGTCGAGAAACGACGAAAATATTTTCAACGGAAGTCGCACAAAATTGTGCGTCGCTAGATAAAAATACCAGCATTCAGGCCTTTACTCATAATAAAATTCAATAATAGCAAATATAAAAGGTAAATATTCTATTCTTATAGTTCGGCAGAAACCTAAGAAAACTTGGTTACGTTCAGTTTTTCTGTACTTTTCGTCGTTTCGCCGCCCGTGTCTTTTCCCCGCCCTTCGAGCCCGGATTATCCTGACGTCAGACCAGGAGAGCAAACGATGACACCACGCAAAGACAACTTATGCATATATATGGCGAGAACGGAAGAGGTGGCGGTATGATCGGTGTAACGCTCGGTATCCGCCCTCAGAACATCGGCGTCACCGGCCTCTCGGCGTCCGCACTTTCTCCTTTGCGCGCCCTGCTGACGGCCGGTCGGAACGCCACAATCTTCGTGAACGGCGACAGCACCGCCCATGCCGAAGCAGGGCCGTTTCAGCAATTTGCCGTGATGCTCGGTGATCTGCACGATGCGAAGGTGATTTTATACCGTTGGGCCGAATGGGAGACGAATGCCGCCACCGGGCCGAAGGCCTATGCGGACCCCATAACGCTGCGCACCGGCAAGGGAGCAACGCTCACGCTTTACCTCGCAACGCTGCCCGGCGGCATGGCGGGGTATATGCTTGCGGAGCAGCGCGTAGCGGCGGTGAGAATTCCCCGCCCCGATCTGTGTATCATGCATCATGGCCATAATATGCAGACCTTCGAAGTGCCAGGTGGCATTCCCAGTTCCGGGCGGGCCAGCCTGCTCGGTCCTCTGGGCATGACCGAATGGCAATGGCCAGGCACACCACAGCTCATCACCACGCAGAACCCCTGGCGTGACGGGACGGGCTACGACAAGGTCTATCAGGCGATCCTCGAACTGGCCCGAGCACACCCGAACCTCACGCTGGTGGATACGCACGCCGCATTTCTGGCGAAAGGAAAGGACACCGCCCTTTACAGGGATAATATCCACCCAAACGAAACAGGATCCCGGCTTGTTGCCCGAACCCTGTTCGATGCCTATCTGGCTTCCGCATCCAATAGCGGCTTTGAGACGCCTTGCTGGCCAAAACTTCCTGCCGCCAATCTCATCGGCAATGGCGATTTCATCGATTGGTCCGGCTCCATTCCCACCGGTTGGGGCCTGACTTCACCGGGCTCCGCCATCAAAACCACGGAGGTCATCTTTTCTTCGTCCTTCACCAGCAGCCTTGCCCTCTACGCAAATGGCAGCCAGACAGCCGGTCTCACACGGTATTTCCGCAATTTGGAAGCGGCAGCGATGATCGGCAGGACGATTTCTTTCGGCGCGCTTTACAAAAACAACGAAAAGCAACGCCTCCCCTATGTCACGCTGGTCGTCAAAAGCGGCGGTGCAATCAGGACAATCTCTTGCTCCGCCCTGCAATTCGGGGGTGCCAACATCTCCGGCAACAGCGGCTGGATGTGGGCCATTGCAAATGGAATCGCCATCGACGCTGATACCAGCCCGTCCGGATATAATTTCTACATGAGGATCCTTCCGGCATTCGGCACAAGCGTCCCAGCCTCGAATGAACCCATTCACATTCAGCGGGTCATTGCCGTCGAAGGAGACTTGCCGAGAGGCAATCTGCTCTCATGAAGAAACCGATAAAATATCTTGCGTGGTGACGTCATCAAGCCCACTAATGGTCACCATATTATATTTATTGCCGCGCGGTTGCGCTGTCCCTAAGGGGACCGTCGCAATCTGCCGAAAAAACAAAGGCCGCCAATGCAAAGACGAGCAAATCATGCGGTATCGCGCCAACCTGCTTTACCAGGTTTTGTTTTGGCAATGCCGCTTTACCCTTCAAAAACAATCAATATTCCCTGCGTCTTTCTCGCGACATTCGTTTTTGCCATTGGCTTCTTCATTCAATGCAATGTGCTGACCAGCAATATCGGTCTGCGGTTCCTCAACATCACCGACATGTTGGTGCTGATGACGCTGCCCATCATTGCGCTGCTTTACATTCGCTGCCTGACGCCTTCCATCATCCTGCTTTACCTCCTGCCGCTGACGGTCCTCTTTGTCCTCACCGCCCTCTTCGCCGACGCGCGTGGTGATGGCGAATTTTACACGACGGCGATGACCTATTTTTATGCGGTCTATTTTCTATTCTTCGCCTATATGCTGTTCAAAGAAAACCTTCTGGAATTGTTCTGCTGGGGCATATTTGCCGGCTTCATAGCGGTGACGATCCTGCTTTTCCTGGACATCGTCATCCATGACCAGTTGGCCTCCCTCGGACTATCCTTCATGTTCGATGAGGCAGGCGTCCTGGAACTCGCAGCAAAAGGTGAAATAACCCCGCTGCTTTTACGCGTCGAAAAGGCAGGCGGCATCTGGCCCGTGGGAAACACGGCTGGACCGGCCTTTGCGCTGGCAGGAGCGGCGGCCGCCTATCTCGCCGAGCGGCAGAGACGGCCCGCTCTGTTTGCCGTGTTTCTGCTCATATATCTGGCGAGCTTCACGCTCACGCTCAACCGCTCTGGCCTGTTTGCCGTTCTCGCCATCGGACTTTATTTCTACGTCCGGAATTTCTCGATCAAGATGCTGCTCAGCACCTATTTCGGCTTTGCTTTATGTGCCCTCGTCATCGCCGCTATTCTCCCGCTCGGCGCTTTCGATTTTGCGGAAGAGGTTTTTTCGAAAAGGTTTCTTGAGGACAGCAATAGCAGCAACAACCTGCATGAGCGGTGGGAGACAATCACCGGCGGTTTTCAGGTCATGTTCCAACATCCTTTGGGCATAGGATTTACCGCTCGATATGAAGAGCTTGCACGTATCGCAAAGATCGGCACGCCCCATAACGGCTTCATGGCCACCGCCTACGCTTGCGGTCTGGGATTTTGCATGATGAGCGCCTTCGCGCTGTTTTATGCAATCTTCCGGAAACGCAAGATCGGCTTTTTTGTCTATTCAGCAATTGGGGTCATTATCGGATATCAGTTCGAAGAGCTGAATTTCAATCCCGTCTTCATGGCCCATGTGGGGCTTGCCCTCGCCTATGCCGCCATAGATCTGGACTTCAGGCTTTTTCTGAAAAACACGATGATGCGGATGCTGGGAACGGCAGAGGACGCTCGCAACGAAGAAGAAGCAAGCGCCGTCGGCAATCCGGGTCTGGGGCCCTTATTGTCTGACGGCAGATAGCGATAAAGAGGCCCCACGTCTGAGGGCCTCTTATGCCTATTCCGGCTCAGGCGTCAGGCGACTTCGATGATTTCAATCTCCCTGCCGGCGAGGTTGACCAAATCACCGGCCGTTTTTCCCATCATCACTCTCGCAACCGGGGAGACATAGGACATCGTCCCTGAGGCAGGGTCGGCCTCATCCTCACCGACGATCCGGAACCGTTGCGTTCGCCCGTCATCGCGACTGAAGGTCACCATGCTGCCGAAGGCAACGATGCCATCCGCCGGCGGGTCAGGCATCAGTTGTGCCGTGCGCACCCGCTCCGCAAAATATCGCATGTCCCGCAGGGGACTGGCCGATAGGCGCCGTCGTTCATTGATGTCTTCAATGGCATTGGCCGCCTCGCAGGCTTGCCGCGCCAGCTGCAACTGCTGTTCCAGTGCCTTCAGCCCGGCCTGCGTCACCAGATTAAGATGAGGCGAGATCAACCGATCCGGTAGAACGGTTTCGGCTGCGGTTTCCGCACTGTCTTCCTTGGTAAAGGCTACGCTCAATTCTGACACTCCACTGCCGAGATGCCGCGCGGGCATCTTCAATCCGATCCAATCTTGCCATCGCCCACGGGAGCACGGCAAGACCACGCCGCGCTGCTTCAAAAACGGACATGTAGCAGGCGGAGCCAGCCGATGACAACGCGCCCGCTCAACAGTGCGATGCAACCAAAAGGAAACATACCCCTCATAATTCGGCCTAACGAGAGGCTTTTTGCCCTGTTAGGGTGTGCAGCAGGGAGGAGTGAGGACACCAACGCGAACGGACAGGAGACGGTTCATGGCCCGTACAGTAGTGAATGCGCTTGGAGACACACTCTATTACAGCGGCAATTCCACCGGATTTTTCTCCGCCACGGGTTCCGGCCCCCTGCTCGGCGGCACCGCCGGCAATGATTCCATGTGGGGCGACAGTTCCGTGAACGTGACGATGGCGGGCGGCACGGGCGACGATATTTATTATCTCTATTCCAGCATCAATCGTGCTGTCGAAAATGCCGGGGAAGGCATCGACACTATCGATACCTGGATGAGCTATACCCTGCCCGAGAATTTCGAAAACCTGCGAGTAACGGGCGACGGGCGTTATGCCTTCGGCAATTCGCTCGACAATATCATCACCGGCGGATCGGGCAGCCAGACGATAGACGGCGGGGCCGGCAACGACGTGCTGATCGGCGGCGGCGGTGCAGACACCTTCGTTTTCACCAGCGGCAACGGCACGGATCTCATCATGGATTTCAGCGCCAATGATACGATCCGTCTCAATGGCTACGGCATCACTTCCTTTGATCAGCTTGTCGGCAGTGCCACACAGCAGGGCAACGATCTCTGGCTCAATTTTTCGAATGGCGAAGCCGTCGTTCTTGCAGGAACGACCGTGGACGATCTTCGGGCCGACCAGTTCGAACTCAGCCTCGACCGATCGTCCTTTACCCAGACCTTTGCCGATGAATTCGAAGCGCTGTCGCTGCGCAATGGCGGTCAAGGTATCTGGGATGCCAAATATTGGTGGGCGCCGGAAAAGGGAAGCTCGTTGACGACCAATGGCGAGGCGCAATGGTACATCAATCCCGCTTATGCCGGTACGACGGAGGTTAATCCCTTCAGCGTTCAAAATGGCGTCCTGACCATCACCGCCGCGGAAACCGCGCAGTCGATCGCCGATGAAGTCGAGGGTTACGACTATACCTCCGGCATGCTGAACACCTATTCCTCCTTCAGCCAGACCTATGGCTATTTTGAAATCCGCGCGGATATGCCGACCGACCGGGGCGCTTGGCCGGCCTTCTGGCTCCTGCCGGAAAACGGATCCTGGCCGCCGGAGCTCGATGTCATTGAAATGCGCGGCCAGAATCCCAACACGCTCATCATGTCCACCCATTCCAGCGCCACCGGCGAGCAGACATCGGTCATCAACAATGTCAGCGTGCCGAGCACGGAGGGGTTTCACACTTACGGCGTCTTATGGGATGCCGAACATATCACCTGGTATTTCGACGATGTCGCCGTTGCCCAGACGGACACGCCAGACGATATGCATGACCCCATGTATATGGTCGTCAATCTGGCCGTCGGCGGAATGGCGGGAACACCATCGGCCAACGACTTCAGCGACGGCTCGCAGATGATGATCGATTACATCAGGGCCTATTCGCTCTCCGACTGGGCAGCATGAATTAAGACACCGGCAGTCGTATTTGACTGCCGGTGTTTCACATATCAGCCCATCGCGACTAGGCCTGTAGAAGGCATCATTCGGCCGCTAGCTGGGTGCGTGCGGCATTCAGCGACATCAGATGCCGCGCCGTTTCGAGGCTTGCGGGCTGCTCGGCGCGGTAACGGCGGCCGATTTCCATCATCAACACGGTATCCGGCAGGAAGGTGAGCTCCGAGAAAATGTCCTGCCAGTCTATATCGCCCCAGCCGAGCGGCATATGCAGGTCGCCGATGCCAAGCGCCGTGCTTTCCTGCGGGAAATAGGGCTCATAAAAGCCCTGCGGGCGGCCGAAGGAATCGTGCACATGCAAATGGCCGGCAACCGTCGCCATGGCGCGAAGCTCGGCGCGGAAGTCGAGGCCACGATAGGTCGATTCGAGATAGGCATGGCTGAAATCGATCAGCGCCACGACGTTGTCGTGACCGAGAGCCTTCACGGTCGCCGCCACCTCGGTGGGCGTCTGACGATATTGACCGGGTTCGGTGGAGAAGATGTTTTCAAGGGCGACACGCACGCCATAGGGCTTGCAGAATTCCGCCAGTTCGAAAAGCGCTTCCCGCTCGCGGGCATCGGCATCGGCCCGTTCGGCAATCTGGTCGGCGCGTAGCGCGCCGCTATGCTGAACGAGGATACCCGCGCCGATACGGTCGCAGAGCACGGCGAGCGCCTTGGCGGCGTCGATCTGGTAACGGCATGTCACCGGGTCCATGAAATTAGACGACACCAGACCATGCACGGTGTAACGGAAGCCGAACTGCTTTGCGAGCGCCACGAAACGTTCGGCGCGTTCCTCGATAATGCGGCCGCCGGCGATCAGGTCGAGGCTTGTCACCGCTATCTCGACGGTGTCGCAGCCGATATCGGCAAGCGCGCGCAGATCGCTTTCGAGTGTGGCCAGTTCGCCGTCATCCGAGCCGGCATTGAAGCCGGTACCTATAAGATTGCTCACTTCGTCATCTCCAGGGCTAAAAGGTCATACGGGCTCGTGCGGCCGCGCAGTGCGTCGTACAGCATTAAACAGGTCCGGCCGGTCGATCTTGACGTAATCTATGCCGACCGACGCGATGTCGTTAAGAAAAGTCGACGCTCGCCGTCGTGTTGGTGGAAAGCGACAGGAACAGGGTGATCGGTTTGCGTTGAAACCGATCATTCAATTAGTTTTCTTCATTTACAGCTTTATGACATTCCCGGGCGTGATGAGCGGGAAGCCGAAGTCTCCTTGGATAGACACTCGAGGTCATCAGGAAAGAGCGTGCAAGAGGGTTGTTGGGAAAGGCTGAACGGGTGCCCGGTTCAGCAAACGGCGCCCTTTGGCCCAAACTCTCTAGATCTGGGATAACCGCCCGCGAAGCGGCGGCGAATATCTGAGCGGTCAGCGGACCGAAGACAGCGATCTTCGGGCGAGAGGTATCAACCGAGATTATGGACCATGAAATAGATCAGCCAGCAATGTGCGATCGCCAGTATCGCCCACGCCCATTTTGCGACCCTGATATCGGCATCGACAACCGTATTGCGAATCTCGGTCCTGCCCGGCGCGCCTTCCCCGGCCCGATCATCTTGGGCGGAAGATGGGAGCGTCTGGGAGGTCGGCTCATTGACAACATAGAGCCTGTCGCTGCGCAGAAGCGGACGCGACACATCATCAACGCTCTCCGCATCGGAAAGCGCACTGTCGCCGGAAACACAGCCCGCCGCCACAAGCTGCGGTGACGTCCCCCTGTTACGCACATTACCTCTATTGGGCATCACAATGTTCCAAACAATAAAAATAAAAATATTCCGGTGACTTCAGGTAAAGCCGTGCTTTACCGGGTAGGCCGCGATACACGGCCCCCGCCGCGCCGATCGCCATATATTTCTCCACGCCTTGCGCCACCGCTGAAGCAAGGCGTCCCCGCGATCAGGGAGCCGGGTTTCCCGGCAGTCCGCGCCCGCCCGCGTAAGGTTTCGCCTCGCGCTGGATCAGGAAGACGGACTTTTCCACCGGCAGCGGCTCGATCGTCCGATAACGCTGAAACCGCCTGGAATATTCAAACCGGATGAGCCTGTCGTCGAACTTGCCCGCCAGAACGCGGTAGCCGTTGACGAATTCATTCAGGATTTCCAGTTCTTCTCCCCACACCCAGCCGCCGTAAGATGTCCCTTCATTCGATCGCAGCACGATCTCGAAAAAATGCCCGCCTGCCACCAGCGGCATGCGAAAGAGAATATCGAGATTATCCTCGTCTTCCTCATCGCCTTTTTCCACCGACAGTCTGGCATGGGCGACCTTAGCGTGAACAAGCGCCGAAACCGGATAAAAAGGCCGGCCCTTGAACCACATGAATTCGCTGACCGCATAACCGACATCGTCGGCACGCTGGTAAGGTTCGGTACGCGGCTCGAACGCCATGTAGCTTCCGTTAAACGCGATCACTGTCGAAAATTCCCGATGCCTGCCCGCCGCATATCCGCTGTTTTCCGCCCGTCGTTCATTCTTCCGTTTCCGACAATAGGCAGATCGCGTCACACCAGCGTCAAATGGAACGCTATGATGACTTTCAATTTTCCGAGCACGTTGTTAGATGATGTTTCATGAGGGGACGAACGTGGCTGGGAACGCTGAACTGATACCGATCCGGCTATTTGGCACCCCGCGCTGTGAAGCGGTGCGGGACGCTTTTTTTCCGTCCAAGGGATTTGCCCTCACCGCCGCCCTGATCCTTGCACCGAACCAGTCGCTTTCCCGCCAGCACGCCGCATCGCTGCTGTGGGAAAATGTCGAGCAGAAACGAGCGCTTGGCAATTTGCGACAGCTCATCCTGCGCCTGCAGAAACTTCCCAATGAGGATGAGGCCGTCCTTCTGACCGAAGGCAACGATCTGAAGGCCGGAGCGCTGGCGCAGCGCACCGATCTTGCCATCTTCCTGGCCGGTGCAAGAGCCGAAGACCCGATGCGGCGGCTCAACGCCCTGCTGGAATTCGGTGGCGACCTGCTGGAGGGGCTGGAGGCCGGGCAGGATCATCTCTACCTGTGGCTGCTTTCGGAACGCCGCCGTCTCAAGGACCTGTTCTTTTCAAGCTATACCCAGCTTCTGGAGGAATTGACGCGGTTCGGGCGTGCGAGTTCCAACGACATCGCCAGGCTGGCCGAATGCGCCTGCAAGATCGAGCCGGAGCGCGAAGAAACCTACCGGGCCGCCATGGCAGCCTATGCGCGCGTAGGCAACATCAGCGCCTGCGAAGGCATGTATCAGCTTCTGATGGAGCAGCTTCGCCAGGAGGCCCGTTCGCCTGAAGCGGAAACCGTGGCCCTGAAACGGCGGATACAGAGTCTTGCCGCGACGATAACAGGCCCGGCGGAGCCCGAAGAGGGTAGCCGCCGAAAAGCACTGGCAAAACCGCGTGTCGCATTCGTTCGCCCGGCCCGGGTCGACGGGCAGCCGGTCCCGACGGTCATGCATGCCTTTGTCGAGGATGTCGCCAACAGTCTCGTCCGATACCGCACCTTCACCGTGCTTTCACCGCACAGCACCTTTGCGCTGGCCCATGACCGGGTAGACGACAGCTACGCCATGCTGCGGGCAGATTACCGCATCATCTCCACCGTCTTCGACGATGCCCGCATGTCGGTTGCGCTGATCGAGGATGCGAGTGGTGAAATCGTCTGGTCGCTGGAGGCGGTGCTGACCGAGCGGCACATCCACGCTGCCTTCCGGCTGCTCTCCAAACAGGTGGCGGCAGCACTTGCCCGCGAAATCGAGCGGCTGCAGGTGGAGCCCGACCGTAACCACAGCGGCGAAGCCTACCGGCAATTGCTGGAGGGACAGCAGCTTCTGCGCGGCAAATGCGACCTGCCGCTTCTCAGGAGAGCCCGCTCGATGTTCCGCAAGGCGGTCGATCTCGACCACAGCCTTGCGGTCGCCCGCGCCCGGGTGGCACAGAGCCTGCAGCTGGAATGGCTGATGCTGGGCGGCAATGACCCCCACCTGCTGCATCGCGCCAAGGCGGAGGCCGATGCCTCCGTCGAGATCGATCCGGCGCTTGGCGTCGGGCACTGGATGTGCGCCGTCGTGGCGCTCTACCAGCGGGATTTCGACATATCCGCCGAAAAATTCTTCGAGGCGGAGGCGCTCGCGCCCAACTCCGCCGATCTTCTCCTGCAGCATGCCGATGCGCTCGCCCATTTTGGCGAGGCGGAAATCGCCTGGGACAAGTTTCAGCAGGCCATAGACCTCAACCCGCTAGCCCCTGATATCTATTGGTGGGCAGGCGCCAGCATCGCGTTCAAACGGCAGGATTACGGCACGGCGGTAGAACTGTGCGGGCGGATGGAAAATGACGAACCGGCGCTGCGCGTTCTGACCGCAAGCCACGCGCTGCATGGCGATTTGGCCGCCGCCCGCGAAAGCGGCAGCAGGCTTCAGGAAAACTATCCGGGTATGACGGCGAGGGAGATCAGCAGCCTGTCTCCCGACCGCGACCCGATAGCGAATGAACTATTCTATAACGCACTTCGATTAGCTGGGATCAAATAGGAGATATTATGTCCTCGCATTTCTTCATTGTCGGAAAAAAGGGTTTTGGCGTTCTTTTCATTCGCACGGCTCCGCTTCGGGTTGCATCGGTATCGCATGAGACGATCGCCGCTTATGAAGCCAGCCATCCGGGCGTGGATGGTTATGCCCGCGTGGCAGCCGCTGCAAAATCCATGCTCGTTCGTCAGGACGGCGCGCCGGAGACAGAGCTTGACCAGGTGCAGATTCAGGGCATCGAGGCTCTCGTTGCCGGTGGCGCCGTGGTTTCCGAAGCCGATTTCGCCTTCATCGGCGAAGTGGTCGATGCCGGCTGGGACTTCAACCGCATGGTGCAGGCACCGATCGAAGCGGCCCTGAAGGCTGTCGGTCCGGCGGGTTCCGTCACCGGCGAACTGTTCGACGCCATCCTTGCCGACGACAGCAACACGGCAGGCTGATGGCGGCCCTCTTGCCTTGACCGGCGCCGATGCTCCCATGTCAGCGACCGCGGCTTCAGGGCATGCAGACGCTTCGTTCTTCGATCCCGGACTGCTTCGGCGGTTCGGGATTACCCGCGTCGGCGATGTGACCGGCCTTGATATTATCGGCATCCCGGTCTGGTTTGCGGCCCGGCCTAATTCGCGCGGCCTCTCCGTCTCGCAGGGCAAGGGGCTTGTTGCCGACCAGGCCCGGCTAGCGGCGATCATGGAGGCGATCGAAGGCGCGGTTGCCGAAGAAACCCGCAGACACGTCGCCGCTTTCGGCTCCATCGAGGAGATGCGGAACAAAGGTGTTCCCGTCATTTCCTTCGAGACCGTCGGCCGGATCGATCCGGACGCTCTGGATCCGCGCAAGGAACGCGCCTGGGTGAAGGGCACGTCCATTCGCCGGCAGCAGGGGGTCTTTGCCCCTTATGAACTCATCGGCATGGATTTCCGCGTGGATTTTCCATGGGACCGGCAGGCCTTCCGCATGAGTTCGCAAGGGCTCGCGGCAGGGTTCGACCATGACCATGCGGTTTTCCATGCCCTGCTCGAACTTATTGAAAACGACGCCAGCTTTCTCGTTGATACGTTCGAAACACGCGCCATCGCGCCACAACCGTTTCTCCTTCCGGCAGGAATGGACCCGTCGCTGGACGATCTCGTTCAGCGTCTTTCGAATATCGGCCTGCCGCCCTCCTTCTTCGATCTAACGAATACTCTCGGCGTGCCGGTGGTGATGGCGAGCCTGCCCCGATCGCTTCAGGCTGAGGACGGTCCAGCGACCCGCAGCGCCGCGGGTGCCGCCTGCCGCCCGAGCGCCCATGCGGCCGCCATGGCCGCACTGCTGGAGGCGATCCAGTCGCGGCTGACCGATATCAGCGGTGCAAGGGACGATCTCTCCCCGCTGCGCTACCAGCGCGACCTGTCAACATCGGACCCCACGACCGCCGGCGCGCGGCCACTACGGCGGATGCCAGCCGATCTCGGCTTTCCAGAAATCGATGTATCTCTGCCTCCATGGCGCCAGCTGGCGGAGCACCTCTTCATCAGCGGCATCGAGGATATCCATGTCTTTCCGCTGGAAACGGAGGTCTCCGGCCTGCATGTCGTCCGGGTTCTGGCAAGCGGGCTCGCCCCGGCCGGCGGCGGCCTGCAACGCATCTCGCCGCGCACGCTCGATCACCTGTTAAATCTCGGAGGCGCTTGATGAAGCCAGTGGTTTTTGCAGGCCCGTCCATCCACGGCATTGCAAATGAACATCTCTCCGGCCTCGATCGTCGCGGACCGGCTGCCTGCGGTGATATTTTCGATGCGGTGCGGCAAGGTGCCCGAACGATCGGGTTGATCGACGGTCTCTACGGCGATTGCGCCGCCGTGTGGCACAAGGAAATCCTGTTTGCACTGTCGAGCGGTATCACCGTTTTCGGGGCCGCCAGCATGGGTGCGCTGAGGGCGGCGGAATGTGAAGCCTTCGGCATGATCGGCATAGGCGACATCTTCGGGGCCTATCGCGACGGCCACCGTGTTTCCGATGCTGACGTGGCGGTGAGCCACGCGCCCGCTCAACTCGGCTACCGCCCGCTGACGATCGCTCTGGTCGATGCCGAGGCCACGCTCGCCGCCTGCGGTGATGCAATCACCCCGGAAGAATACGACGCGCTGGCCTCTGCCGCCCGCACCCTGCATTTTACCCGCAGGACCTGGCGCGCCATCACCGCTGAAGCCGGGCTTGGCCCCGCAACGGTAAATCTGCTCGCCGCCCACGCGGTATCCGCCAAACGAGACGATGCGGCCAGACTTCTGGCGGTGCTTAAGGATGAGCCATTGCCATCACCGCCGCCGCAATCATGGAAATTGCAGAACACCCTGTTTTTCCAGCAATTGGTGGCGCAACGGGTGGCTGGGGACGAAGCGTCGTGACCGCCGCTAGTCCCCTGTCGCTGGTGCCCGATTGCGGCGGTTTGATCCGCACGGTCGCGCTGGCGTTGCCAGCTGCTTTTTTTGCTGAAAACCGGGTAGAGGACACAGTTTCACCGCTCATCCCGTTCGGTAACCTGCTCTCGGCCCTGCCTTCGGATATTATTGCCGCTATCGTGATCGATAACGCCTCTCTTGCCCCGGCACGAAACTGGCTCGACAGCCTGCCGATCCGTTGCATCTGCGAACTTGTGCCCCTTTCTGGAAACTGCAATATCCCGCATCCGTGGATACAGGACATGTTCCATGTGCGGGCAAGTGATCGCGGACGAGGAGTTGCACCGGAACTTGTCTTGGCGGCGGAAAATAGTATCGGCGCTGGTCTGGCCGAGCATCTCGGAGCAGCAGTCACGCATTCGGACGTCGCCCTGGCAGGCGGCAACCAGCTTCTCGGCCCGGATTTTCGGCTGATAGGCCATTCCAGCCTTGTGGATGACAGCGGGATTGGACGGCAAGCAGCCGCGCCCGCACACCGACGGCAGAAAATTGAGGCATTCGACGGCAGAAGCGTCCACAGTTTCGGATATCGGCCGCAAGACCTCGGCGATCTCCCTTTCGATCTCTTGGCGGTACAGGTCGACCCGACAGCTATCGAGGGAAAGATGCACCAGTGTGGTTTCCACGTCGATCAGTTCGTTTCCGTCACCGGTCTCGAACGTGGTGGCAGTCCGCTCCTGCTCGTCGCCGATCCTGTCGCGCAGGGCGGATGCAATGTCCGCGCCGCAAAAGAGCTGAAACGAAAACTGGACGCCTCGGCCCTCTCGCTCGCACGGCAGGGTTTTGCGATTGAACGCAACCCCATTCCGCTTGCGCCTGCTATCGATACCAATAAATGCCTGCCCAGACTTTACAATAATGTCGTTCTTGAAAATGTCATACGTTCCGGTCAGAAACGGCCATTCGTCTGGATTCCGCATTTCGGCGATACTGAAACGCTTGAGGAGTTCGACGCGGTGAACCGGAAAATCTGGGACGGATTGGGCTTTCAGTCGATCGGCGTGGCCGGATGGAGCCACCTTTCAAGCCGCAACGGCGCGTTGCGCTGCGCAATAAAGATTATAGATCGAGATCCGGACACAAGATTATGAATGGAAATCCATGCCGTTTCGTCAATAAAGCTTCACAATACCCGTGGAAATTGTATTGAATGTATACCTTCAACAATATTAATTGATAATCATCGAATTTAAAAACCTCACACAGGAGGAATTTGTAATGCAAGCCAAACTACCCAGCCCGATTGATGTCCATGTGGGCACACAAATCCGAATGCGCCGCAAATCGCTCGGCATGAGTCAGAGTGCGCTGGCCGGGCGATTGGGCATCACCTTCCAGCAGGTCCAGAAGTATGAAAAAGGCGCCAACCGCGTCGGCGCGTCCCGTCTGCAGGCCATCGCGTCGATCCTCGGCGTCGAGGTCAGCTCTCTGTTCGCCAATGCCACGCCCGATGGCGGAGCCGCCAACCCGGCGCTTGGCACCATCAATGCCATGCAGACTTTCGTGGCCTCGAATGAAGGTTTTTCGCTCAATCAGGCCTTTTCGCGCATCAAGAGCGCGACCGTGCGCAGAAGCATCGTTGCCCTCGTGACATCGCTCGCAGCGAGCGAAACGGCGGAAAATGCCGGCACGCCGATCGACAAAAGCGACGATTGACGCAGGTGTGACGCTCGCGTGACGCTCGATATGGTCGAAAATGATCAACGCGGTATCAACGCGTTTCATACTGTCGACTGTCGAGAGGGAATCATGGTGGCGTCTACCACAGCAATAGTTGAACAGGATAATGCGGACGAGATTCTGGCGCTCGGGCGGATGGTGTCCTATCTCTGCCAGCGCTCCAAATCTCTGGAACTCGGCATGTCGACCTATTTCCTGGAAATGGCATTGTTGTCGCTGGCCCAGGACATCAATCAGCATGGTTTGCCACAGGCAGGCGCAGAGATGAATGGCAGCGGTTTCGCACACGCCGAACTACATTAAATAACCGAGTTAAAGAGACCGCGTCTGCAATTGCGCAGAGCCGCAGACATTTTTCGTCTGCGGTTCCGGCTGGGCTGAAACACACCGGACGCACATATTTTATAATCAACCCCAAGAACTTTTGTTCCTAGCGTTTGTCGAGGCCCGGTTTTTACCGGGCCTCGATTTATATTGGACGTGAAGACTGCCAAATCCTGTCGTCAGGAGACGACCGCACCCGGCCCCGCCACCGCACCTGCCGGCACCTTGCCCAGAATGATCATGCCGAGGACCTCGTCCTTCGTCACGTCTTCCGTGCGGGCATGGCCGACGACCTTGCCGTTTTTCATGACGAAGACCCGGTCGGCCAGATCGAAGACGTCATGGATATCGTGGCTGATGAGGAAGATGCCGATGCCCTGCCGTTTCAGCTCCTTGACGAGATCGCCGACCTGCGCCGTTTCCTGCGGCCCGAGAGCCGCCGTCGGCTCGTCCATGATGAGGATGCGGGCATCGAACAGGATAGCGCGGGCAATGGCGACAGACTGGCGCTGACCACCCGAGAGCGCCTTCACCGGCTCCTTGAACCGCCGGAAATTGGGGTTGAGGCGTCCCATCACCTCGCGGGCCGAGGCTTCCATGGCGACATCATCAAGCGTGCCCCATTTCGTCTTCAGCTCACGGCCGAGATAAAGATTGGCCGCCGCATCGACATTATCGGCCACTGCCAGCGTCTGGTAGATGGTTTCGATGCCGTATTTCTTGGCGTCGCGGGGATTTCGAATATCCGCATCCTCGCCATTGATGAGGATTTCTCCTCCATCCCGCCGGTATGCGCCGGACAATATCTTGATGAGCGTCGATTTGCCTGCGCCGTTGTGGCCGAGAAGGGCGACAACCTCACCGGGGAAAAGATCGACTGAGGCGTTTTCCACCGCATGGATACCGCCGAAGGAAATGGAAATATTGCGCATTTCCACGAGGGGCGTGACTTGGTCCGTCATTGGGGTTCTCCTCGGTTTTTACTTGGCGCGGGCGCGGTAGATGGTGTCGAGCCAGACGGCGACGACCAGAACCACACCAACGACGATGCGCTGGAAGGGCGTATCGATGCCCACAAGCACCATGCCGGATTGCAGCGATTGCATGACGAGCGCGCCGAGCATCGCGCCCGCTATGGTGCCGACGCCGCCGGCAAGCGAGGTGCCGCCGATGACCGCCGCCGCGATCGTATAAAGTTCGTCCAGTTCACCCTGGGCATTGGTGGCCGCGTTGAGGCGGGCCGTCGAGATTGCCGCGGCGATGGCGCACAGAACGCCCATCAGCGTGAAAATCTTCACCGTGACCCAGCGGGTCTTGATGCCGGCGAGTTCCGCCGCTTCCGGATTACCGCCAATGGCAAAGACATAGCGGCCAAAGCGCAGCCTTGTCGCGATGAAGGTCATGACAGCACCGACGGCGAGAGCCATCAGCACCGGAATGGCAATGCCGTGCGGAATGAACAGGCCGCCATCCGGCCAGGCGAGGCCATTGGCATCGGCATAGTTGCGGGCGATGTTGATCGGCCAGGGGTAGCTATTGACGACAGCCACGAAACCGATGACGACAAAGCAGCCGAGCGCCACCAGGAAATATTCCGCCCAGACCGGCCGCAGCGGGAAACCGAAACGGCGGCGCTGGTGGCGGGAATTGAGGATTGCCGCCACGATGGCGACGCAGGCGACAATGGCTGCGATCCAGCTCCATGTCGCGCCGATCGAGCCGCTGGTGCCACCACCCATCAGGCGGAAGGTGGAATCCATTGGCGCCACGGTGCGACCGCTGGTGACAAACCAGGTGCCGCCGCGCCAGACAAGCAGGCCGCCGAGCGTGACGATGAAGGACGGCACGTTGAGGAAGGCGATGATCGAGCCCTGCAGCATGCCGATGGCACCGCCGACGAGAATGCCGACCAGAAGCGTGACGATCCATGTCGCCCAATGTTCAAAGCCGAGGAGCTGCGGCAGGATTTCCGCCTGCATGACACCCATGATCATGCCGGAAAAACCGAGGATTGACCCGACCGACAGATCGATGTTGCGGGTAACGATGACAAGCACCATGCCTGTGGCCATCACGGCAACGGAAGCGGTCTGGACGGAGAGGTTCCAGAGGTTTCTCGGCGTCAGGAACAGCCCGCCCGAGAGAATGTGGAAACCGATCCAGATCAGAAGAAGCGCGCCGACCATGCCGAGCAGTCGGGTATCAAGCTCCGTGGCGTTGATGAAACGCGAAATCGAGCTCGTCTTTTCCGTCTTGGGGGACGCTGTGGAATTGGATTGTGTCATGTCGGCCATGGACTGCCGGTCCTCCTTACATCTGAAAGGCGCCGCGCCACATGCCGTGACGCGGCGCCCAAACATCAACCTACCGGTCTCAGTTGCAAGCCTTGACGGATCCGGCCTTCACACCCTGGCAGGCCGTTTCCTTCTTGATCCAGCCGGCGTCGATGACAGTGCCGAGATTGTCCTTGGTGATGGCGATCGGCTTGAGGAAGACCGATTGCATCGTGACCTTCTTCGGACCACCATCAAAGGCGGTGACGCCCTTGATCTCGGTCATCTTCTTGCCACCGGCCAGTGAAAGCGCAATGCCGGCCGCTTCCTTGCCGAGTTCACGGCTGTCCTTCCAGACGGATACCGTCTGCGTGCCGAGTGCGACGCGGTTGAGAGCGGCAAAGTCAGCATCCTGACCGGACACGGGAACCGAACCCGCCATGCCCTGTGCGGCAAGAGCGGCGATTGCACCACCGGCCGTGCCGTCGTTCGAAGCGACAACCGCATCGACCTTGTTGTTATTCTTGGTCAGGAACTGTTCCATGTTCTTCTGGGCATTTTCCGGCTTCCAGCCATCAGTATAGGCTTCGCCGACATTCTTGATCTTGCCCGCATCGACGGCGGCCTTCAGCACTTCCTGCTGTCCGGCAAAAAGAAAGTCCGCATTCGGGTCGGAAGACGAACCCTTGATGAAGACGTAATTGCCTTCCGGCTTGACCTTGAAGACTTCGGCTGCCTGAAGGCGACCGACCTCCTTGTTGTCGAAGGTGATGTAGAAGGCGTTCTTGTTTTCGATCAGGCGATCGTAACCGACAACCGGAATACCCTCGGCAACGGCCTTCTCAACGGCCGGGCCAATCGCGTCGCTGTCCTGCGCCAGGATGATCAGCGCGTTGGCGCCCTGGGAAATCAGCGATTCCACGTCGGTCAGCTGCTTTGCGGCAGACGATTGCGCATCGGCGGAGATGTATTTCGCACCGGCCGTGTCGAGTGCAGACTTGATGGCCGCCTCATCCGTCTTCCAGCGTTCTTCCTGGAAATTCGACCAGGAAACGCCCACGACGAGATCAGCCGCGATGGCAGCAGTATGCAGGGAAACGAGTACGGCCGTACCCGCCAAAAGCTTGGCAAATGAATTCATGATGTCCTCCCGGTAAGGGCGAAGCCTGCACCTCCATGCAGGGAAAACGCCCGGAAAAAGCTGCCGGTCTCTGTGGCTTCACAATTTTCTCGACAGTCGAGAAAATTAATGTCAGAGATTCCCCATGCTGTCAACAACGGCTGCGGGCAGCATCCGGGTGCCTTGATCCTTTTCGTGGTATGCGCCATCAGAGAGGATAAGCACGACAGGAAAAAAGCCGTTCAGGGAGCATGCCCCAGCCCATGTCCGCCATTGCAAGCACGGAACTGGTGCGCCAGAAAAACAGCCTGTCGGTGATGGCGGCGCTGCGCCTGCACGGCAGCCTGTCCCACACGGACATGTCGTCCTTCACCGGGCTTGCCTCCGCCACCGTCTCCGTCATCACCACCGATCTGGAACGGACCGGCCTCATTCTGCGCAAGGAACAGATCGCCGCTGCAGGCCGTGGACGACCGCGCATTCTCTTCGCGCCGGATGGCGCCTTCTGCCACGTCGCCATCATCATCATCTCGTCCGACAGCGTGCAATATTCGCTGGTCGATTATGCCGGCAAGCTGGTGGACCGTTTCACTGAGCAGAGGATAACGGCTGAGAAAGGCAGGTTCGGCGGTGCGATCCTCGCCGGCCTTGCGAGGCTTGCCGATCGCTCACGCATCGACCGACACCATATCCTGCAGGTCTCGATCAGCAGCAAGGGACTGGTGGATGCGGCAACGGCGACGCTTCTCTGGTCGCCCGTTCTCGGTAATGAAAGGATTGATTTCCAGCAGCTGATATCCGGGGACGAGCGCACGCGCGTGACGCTGAACAATGAAACCCTGCTTGCCGCCAAGGCCATCTGGATGCGGGAACATGCGAAAGATGAGGCAGCGCCGGATGCACTCGTCACCCTGTCGCTCGGCCACAGCATCGGCCTCGGCATTGCCCGCTCCGGAGGCGGCGCAATCGAAGTCAGCGCCCCCAATTTCGGCCATATGCTGCACCTCGCCGACGGCGCTTTATGCCGCTGCGGCACCAGAGGCTGTATCGAGGCCTATTCAGGCTTCTACGCGATCCTGCGCTCGGCTTTCGAAGCCCCGCCACAGGCCGAGCCGGCAAAATTCGTACCTGTCGCCGAGGTGGACAAGATCGCCGCTTCAGCCCGCGCTGGCGCGCGCATGGCGCGCTTAGCCTTCCGCACCGCAGGGCTTGCGCTCGGCAACGGCCTTTCACGCCTGTTCAGCCTGCATGGCCACATGCCGGTTTTCATCACCGGCCCCGGCACACGTTATTTCGATCTTCTGGAAAGCGGCCTGCGCGACGGGCTTGCGCAATCGCAGGCCGTCCGTTTCGGCGGCATGCCAAAAATCGCCATCGCGCCCAACGAACCGGAACTGGTGTTCGAAGGCCACATGGAACACGCGCTTTCCGCCGCCGACGATTATGTTCTGAGCGCCGAAGGCGCTCAGAAGCCGGTGCGGAATTCGGGAAGCTGAGAGGGCGATCGGCGGGTGCTCAGGCCCGCTGCGCCATGGCTTCCGGCTTTTCCCTGACGCCTGTCAGCATCGCCACGAATTCGTCAAGAGCGGCAGCTTCGTCCTTGCTCAGACGCAGGCCCTGTTTCGTGCGGCGCCAGAGGATATCCTCGGCCGAAAAGGCCCATTCATTCTCCACCAGCCAGAGCACTTCGCATTCGTAAAGCGTGCCGCCGAAATGCCGGCCGAGGTCGGAAATATTGGTGGCGGTTCCGAGCAGGTCCGCTGCCTTCGTGCCGTAGTTTTTGACGAGGCGTTCGGCATGGCGTTCGTCCAGGAAGGGATAATGCGGGAGAAGCGTCTTCACCTGCGCGTCAAATCGCTGCACGCCGAAATCACCGCCCGGCAGGTGGGAACCCGCCGTCCACGGCTTGCCCTTTTCGCCGATTGCCGTGCCGATCTTTTCCAGCGCATGTTCCGCCAGCCGCCGATAGGTAGTGAGCTTGCCGCCGAAAATATTGAGGAGCGGCGCTTCGCCTTCGGCTTCTTCGACCTTCAGCACGTAATCGCGGGTGGCTTCCTGCGCTTTCGAGGCGCCATCGTCGAACAGCGGCCGCACGCCGGAATAGGTCCAGACGATATCTTCCGGGCGCACCGGCTCGCTGAAATAGTCGCTGGCCGCATTGCACAGATAGGAAATCTCTTCCTCAGAGATACGCACCTTGGCCGGATCGCCCTTGTAGTCGCGATCCGTGGTGCCGATCAGCGTGAAATCCCGCTCATAGGGAATGGCGAAGATGATGCGGTTATCGGGGTTCTGGAAGAAATAGGCGCGCGGATCGGAAAATTTTTTACGCACGATGATGTGGCTGCCCTGCACGAGCCGGACATTATGAACATCCTTGCGCCCGAAGACGCCGGAAAGCACGTTGTCAACCCACGGGCCGGCAGCATTGACCAGCATGCGGGCCCTATGCGTGGCCGGCCGGCCGGTTTTTTCGTCCAGCGTCTCGATGAGCCAAAGCCCACCTTCGCGCCGCGCCGAAACGACCCGTGTGCGGTTCATGATCGTCGCGCCGCGATCCGCCGCATCGCGTGCATTGAGAACTACGAAACGCGCATCATCCACCCAGCCATCGGAATATTCGAAAGCCTTGGCGAAAACAGGCTTCAACGGTTTGCCTGCCGGGTCCTTGCGAAGATCGAGCGTGCGCGTCGGCGGCAAAAGCTTGCGGCCGCCGAGATTGTCATAAAGAAATAAGCCGAGCCGGACCATCCATGACGGACGCACACCGCCCTGCTGCATGGGCAGAACGAAACGCATGGGCCAGATGACATGCGGCGCCATGGCCCACAGAATTTCCCGCTCCATCAGCGCTTCGCGCACGAGGCGGAATTCGTAATGTTCGAGATAACGCAGGCCGCCATGGATGAGCTTGGTGGCCGCAGAAGAGGTGCCCGAGGCAAAATCGCCCTTTTCCGCAAGCGCCACGGAATAACCCCTGCCCACCGCATCGCGGGCAATGCCGCAGCCATTGATGCCGCCGCCGATGACAAAAAGATCGAAAATGTTGTTTTCGCCGGACATGAAGCCTCCGCGACAATGCAAGGGAAGAACCCTTTATGGAAAGACGATTACATAAAAACGAAAACAAAACGAATGTCAAAAGAAAACAAACGAACCACGAAGGCACAAGGCGAAAGCGCCGCCGTGAGCGGTGCCTCACAGGGTCAGTCTCCTAGGAGAGATTTATGCTTCAGCCGTGTGTCTGAGAAACCTGCTCAAGCTCGTAAAGCACGCCGCCCATATCCTTCGGATGCAGGAAAAGGACTGGATTGCCATGTGCACCAATCTTCGGTTCGCCATCGCCGAGGATACGAACCCCTTTTTTGCGGAGATCGTCGCGGGCCGCCAGAATATCCGGCACCTCGAAACAGAGATGATGCGTGCCGCCGCCCGGATTCCGTTCGAGAAAAGCGGCAATCGGCGATTTTTCCCCGAGGGGGTGAAGAAGTTCGACCTTGGTGTTATCAGCCTGAATGAACACCACCGTCACGCCATGTTCCGGCAGCGATTGCGGCTCGGAAACCTGTGCACCGAGCGCCCTGTATCGCGAAACGGCGGCATCGAGATCGGGCACGGCAAGGGCGACGTGGTTCAATCTTCCGAACATGCTTGCCGACCCCTCACGCATTTCGCCTGATGCCCTCGAGCAGGTCGAGCACCTTGTTGGCCGCATCCATGACATTGGTGCCGGGGCCGAAGATAGCGGCGACACCGTGATCGAGCAGGAACTGATAATCCTGACGTGGAATGACCCCACCGACCACGACGATGATGTCTTCCGCACCCTTTTGTTTCAGCGCCTCGACCAGCTGCGGCGCAAGGGTCTTGTGACCCGCGGCGAGCGACGACATGCCGACCACATGCACCTTGTTCCGAACGGCGAGATCGGCCGCTTCCGCTGGCGTCTGAAACAGCGGCCCGGCCAGCACATCGAAACCGATATCACCGAAAGCGGAGGCGATGACCTTCGCGCCGCGATCGTGCCCGTCCTGCCCGAGCTTGGCGACCATGATACGCGGCTTCTTACCAATCCTTTCCGCGACGCCGGAGAGACGGGCGGAGAGCGTGGCAAGCTCCGGCTCATCCTTGTAAGCCTCGCCGTAGATATCACTCACCACTTCCGGCACGGCGGCGTGGTCGCCGAAGGCCAGGCGCAGCGCGTCGGAAATCTCGCCGACAGTGGCGCGGGCGCGGGCGGCGACGACGGCGGCTTGCAGAATATTGCCCTTGCCGCTGCGGGCCACTTCCGAAAGCGCCTGCAAAGCGGCGGTCACGTCCTTGCCATCGCGGCGGCGGCGCGTGTCTTCGATGCGGCGGATCTGTGCGGCGCGCACAGCGGCGTTATCGATATCGAGAACATCGATATCCTCTTCCGTTTCCAGCCGGTAACGGTTGACGCCGACGATCACCTCCTCGCCCTTGTCCACCGCCGCCTGCCGGCGTGTTGCGGCCTCCTCGATCAGCCGTTTCGGCAGGCCTTCGGCCACCGCCTTGGTCATGCCGCCAAGCGTCTCGACTTCCTCGATCAACGCCCACGCCTTTTGCGCCAGATCATCGGTCAGGCTTTCGACATAATAGGAACCAGCCAGCGGATCGACGACCTTGGTGACGCCGGTTTCATGCTGGAGGATAAGCTGGGTATTACGGGCAATGCGGGCGGAAAATTCCGTCGGCAGGGCAATCGCCTCATCGAAGGAATTGGTGTGCAGCGACTGCGTGCCGCCGAGCACGGCGGACATAGCCTCGAAGGCGGTGCGGACGATGTTGTTATAGGGGTCCTGCTCCTGCAGAGAGACACCCGATGTCTGGCAATGGGTGCGCAGCATCAGCGATGACGCCTTTTGCGGCTTGAATTCCTCCATGATCCGCGACCAAAGCAGGCGCGCGGCGCGCAGCTTGGCCGCCTCCATGAAGAAATTCATGCCGATGGCGAAGAAGAACGACAGGCGGCCGGCGAAGTCATCGACATTCAGCCCCTTGGCAAGGGCCGCCCGTACATATTCCCGGCCGTCCGCCAGAGTGAAGGCCAGTTCCTGTACGAGCGTCGCGCCCGCCTCCTGCATGTGATAGCCGGAAATGGAAATGGAGTTGAATTTCGGCATCTCCTTCGCCGTATATTCGATGATGTCGGCAATGATCCGCATCGAGGGTTCGGGCGGATAGATATAGGTGTTGCGGACCATGAACTCCTTGAGGATGTCGTTCTGAATGGTGCCGGAAAGCGCAGCGCGCGAAACGCCCTGCTCCTCCCCCGCAACGATGAAATTGGCGAGCACGGGAACGACCGCGCCATTCATGGTCATCGATACCGAGACTTTTTCGAGGGGAATGCCGTCGAACAGGATTTTCATGTCATCGACGCTGTCGATCGCCACACCCGCCTTACCGACATCACCCTCCACGCGCGGATGGTCGCTATCATAACCGCGATGGGTGGCGAGATCGAAGGCCACGGAAACACCCTGCTGGCCGGCGGCGAGCGCCTTGCGGTAAAAGGCGTTGGAGGCTTCGGCGGTGGAAAACCCGGCATATTGCCTGATAGTCCAGGGCCGTCCGGCATACATGGTGGCGCGCGGGCCGCGCGTGAAGGGCGCAAAACCCGGCAGGCTTTCGAGATGCGAAACACCTTGCAGGTCGTCAACCGTATAGAGCGGCTTGACCTCGATACCTTCAGGCGTGTGCCAGACGAGTGTTTCCGGTGACCGCTTCAGCTCCTTTTCGGCAAGCTGGAGCCAATCCCGCACCGTTTTTTCACCCGACATGCATCTCTCCCCTTCTGCATTTCATTTCCGCATTCTGGCGGGTGATCGTGACAAAAATCGAACGATCCGCCCGCAGGTCCGACACCGTAAACCGCTCCGGCCCACATGCGTTCCGGAAAAACGGCAGCGGCCATCACTCGAATTCGAGGATCACCTCATCCACAGCAAGGCTGTCGCCCGGCTTTGCCGAAACTTTCGAGACGCGGCCGCGTTTTTCGGCACGCAGGATGTTTTCCATCTTCATGGCCTCAACCGTCGCCAGCGCCTGACCAGCCTCCACTTCGTCGCCCTCACTCACCGTGATGCCGGTGATGACGCCCGGCATGGGGCAGAGCAGCAGTTTCGAGGTATCCGGCGGCAGTTTTTCCGGCATCAGCAGCGCCAGTTCCGCCACGCGGGGGCTGCGCACGCGGGCGACAACATCCATGCCGCGCCAGCGAAGGCGGATCGCGGCCCCGGCAAGATCGACCTTGGCGGCGATGACCTCGCCCGCCACCGTGAAGAGGCCAAGGCTCTGGCCGGGACGCCAGCCGGTATCGATGGTCAAAGCCGCCCCGTCCTCGAAACGGACCGCCGTTCCATCCGCACCGGTTTCAACGCTGATCGCGTGGCGGAATGCGCCAAACGAAACCACCCAGTCATGGCCTACGATGCGGCGGTGATTGCCGATGGTGCCGGAAATTTCGACCGCGCGGCTCTGCAAGCGCTGATTGACGATGGCGGCAATGGCGGAAAGCTTGCGTGCGGCGGCTTCATTCGGCTCGACCCCGGAAAACCCTTCCGGAAATTCTTCCGCGATAAAGCCCGTCGTCAGCCTGCCGGCGCGAAAACGCTCATGCTGCATGACGGCCGACAGGAACGGCAGATTGTGGCCGATGCCCTCAACCTCGAAACGATCCAGCGCCTCTCCCATGGCGTCGATGGCGGTTTCGCGATCCTCACCCCAGCTGCACAGCTTGGCGATCATCGGATCGTAATACATCGAGATTTCGCCGCCTTCGAAAACACCGGTATCGTTGCGGATGACGGTGCCACTTTCCTGCTTGCCCTCTTCCGGCGGACGATAACGCGTCAGCCGGCCGATGGAGGGCAGGAAGTTGCGATAGGGGTCTTCGGCATAAAGCCGGCTTTCGATCGCCCAGCCGTTCAGCTTCACATCCGCCTGCCCGAAGGACAGTTTTTCGCCTGATGCCACACGGATCATCTGCTCGACCAGATCGATGCCGGTGACGAGCTCCGTCACCGGATGTTCCACCTGCAGGCGGGTGTTCATTTCAAGGAAATAGAAATTGCGCTCGCCATCAACGATGAATTCCACCGTGCCGGCCGAATGGTAACCAACTGCCCTTGCGAGCGCCACGGCCTGCTCGCCCATGGCATGCCGCGTTGCATCGTCCAGAAAGGGCGACGGCGCTTCCTCGATAACTTTCTGGTTGCGGCGCTGGATCGAGCATTCGCGCTCGCCGAGATAAAGAATGGTGCCGTGCTTGTCGCCCAGCACCTGAATTTCAATATGGCGCGGCTGGGTGACGAATTTTTCGATGAAGATGCGGTCATCGCCAAAAGAGGATTTCGCCTCGTTCTTCGAGGACTGGAAGCCTTCCCGCGCCTCGGCATCGCTGAAGGCAATGCGCATGCCCTTGCCGCCGCCGCCGGCTGAAGCCTTGATCATGACGGGATAACCGATCTGCGACGCGATCTTCACCGCCTCATCCGCATCCTCGATCAGCCCCATATGGCCGGGCACGGTGGAAACACCCGCTTTTGCGGCAAGCTTCTTCGAGGTGATCTTGTCACCCATGGCCTCGATCGCGCCAACGGGCGGGCCGATGAAGACGACGCCGGCTTTCTCCAGCACCTCGGCGAAGGCCGCATTTTCCGACAGGAAGCCATAACCGGGATGGACCGCATCCGCCCCGGTTTTCTTGATCGCCTCCAGAATCTTGTCGATTACGATATAGGACTGTGACGAGGGTGCCGGGCCGATATGAACGGCCTCGTCCGCCATTTTCACATGCAGCGCATTGGCATCCGCATCCGAATAAACCGCGACAGTGGCGATGCCCATCTTCTTCGCCGTCTTGATCACACGGCAGGCAATCTCGCCGCGATTGGCGATGAGGATTTTCTTGATCATGCGGTTGTTGCCCCTCTTCCCTCAGCGCAAACCCGTGAGTAGTCGTCAAATCTCGAAGAAATTCTCGAAGGATTCCGGGAAATTTTGCCGGGCGACACGCTCATCGATAACAAGCATCGCCTGATAGGAAAGCGGATCGAAGTTCTTTTCCGCCGCCACGACCTCACGGCCGAAAAGCAGGTTGAGACGGGCGGCGTCGAGATTGCCGCGCTCGAAAGGCTCAGGCCCGAAATGGTGCCAGAGCGAGTGCAGGAAGGCGGCATCGATGCGATGCTCCTTGGTGTCGTTGCGCGCCCTGCGGGGTATCACCTTGATTGGCGTTACCCCTTTGGGATTGGCGCGGCGGATGGTGAACTGGACGCCCGTGCTCGGCATCCCGGATGGAAATCCCTTATGTTTGGTCATTTCGGGCAGGTTCGCCATCGCTGGTCCTTTCGGTCTTTTCGTTATGCCTTGCCGATCTTGTCCTGCGTCTTCGTGTCGAAGTCGGAGGCGTCGTGGCGCTCATGCAATTGTTCGGACGGATCGCCCGAGGTCTTGTTGACGATCACGCCGCGTTTTACCGCCGGGCGTTCAGCGATTTCAAGTGTCCAGCGCATGAGGTTCTTGTAACCGTTCCCCTCGAGGAAAGCGCCGGCGTCGCCATAGGCCTGACCGAGTGCGATCTTTCCATACCAGGGCCAGACGGCCATGTCGGCAATCGTATATTCAGAACCCGCGAGATAGCGGTTGTCGGCCAGATGCCGGTCGAGCACATCAAGCTGGCGTTTGACTTCCATGGCGTAGCGGTCGATCGCATATTTGATCTTCACCGGCGCATAGGCGTAAAAATGGCCGAAACCGCCACCGAGGAAGGGTGCCGAGCCCATCTGCCAGAACAGCCAGTTCAGCGCCTGCGTGCGGGCATTGCCCTCTTTCGGCAGGAAAGCGCCGAATTTTTCCGCGAGATAAACGAGGATGGAGCCGCTTTCGAAAACCCGCGTCGGCTCAGGCGTCGAATAATCCATCAGCGCCGGGATCTTGGAATTCGGATTGACGCCGACAAAACCGGAACCGAATTGGTCGCCTTCGCCGATCTTGATCAGCCAGGCATCATAGTCGGCACCCTTGTGGCCGGCGGCCAGCAATTCTTCCAGCATGATGGAGACCTTCTGGCCGTTCGGCGTCGCCAGCGAATAAAGCTGCAGCGGATGTTTGCCGACCGGCAGTTCCTTCTCATGGGTGGGACCGGCGATCGGGCGGTTGATATTGGCGAACTGGCCGCCATTGCCCTTGTCCCAGGTCCAGACCTTGGGCGGCTCATATCCGGCGGGGAAATTATCTGCGGAGGAATTTTCGGCCATCAAAAACTGTCCTTGTTCGTTTCGGGAGGACATCCGGACATCCGGACGCCTGAACATCAATATAGTAAGGTGGCCGAAGCATTTTTCCAGCCCCGCAGCGGGATCAGAGCGGAATAGTATCGTGTTTCTTCCAGCGTGTTTCGACGCTCTTGTTGCGCAGCGACGCAAACGCACGAGCGATGCGGCGGCGCGAGGAATGCGGCATGATCACCTCATCGATGAAACCGCGCTCTGCCGCGACGAAGGGATTGGCAAAACGCTCCTCATATTCTTTTGTGCGCGCGGCAATCTTCTCGGGATCGGCAAGCTCGGACCGGTAGAGGATTTCCGCCGCGCCCTTCGCGCCCATGACGGCGATTTCTGCCGTTGGCCAGGCGTAATTGACATCCGCGCCGATATGTTTCGAGGCCATCACGTCATAAGCACCGCCATAGGCCTTGCGGGTGATCAGCGTCACCATCGGCACCGTCGCCTCCGAATAGGCGAACAGAAGTTTTGCGCCGTGCTTGATGACGCCGCCATATTCCTGTGCCGTGCCGGGCAGGAAACCCGGCACATCCACCAGCGTCAGCAGCGGAATATTGAAGGCATCGCAAAATCGCACGAAACGGGCGGCCTTGCGTGAACTGTCGATATCGAGGCAGCCGGCCAGCACCATCGGCTGGTTGGCGACAACCCCCACCGTCTGGCCTTCGAGACGGATGAAGCCGGTGATGATGTTGCGGGCAAAGGCTTCCTGCAACTCGAAGAAATCACCCTCATCGGCCAGCGCGTTGATCAGTTCCTTCATATCATAGGGTTTGTTGGAACTATCGGGAATCAACGTGTCGAGACGTGCTTCCAGCCGCGCTGGATCATCTTGGAACGGCCGGACGGGCGGCTTTTCGCGATTGTTGAGCGGCAGGAAATCAAACAGCAGCCGCACATGCTCCAGCGTCTCGATGTCGTTTTCATAAGCGCCATCGGCGACCGAGGATTTTTTCGTATGGGTGGAGGCCCCGCCCAGTTCTTCGGCCGTGACAATCTCGTTCGTCACCGTCTTCACCACATCCGGCCCGGTCACGAACATGTAGGAGGTGTCACGCACCATGAAGATGAAATCGGTCATGGCGGGCGAATAGACCGCTCCACCGGCACACGGCCCCATGATGACCGATATCTGCGGCACGACGCCGGAGGCGATGACATTGCGCTTGAAGACATCGGCATAACCGCCGAGCGAGGCGACACCCTCCTGGATTCTGGCACCACCGCTGTCGTTGAGGCCTATCACCGGCGCGCCGTTGCGCACCGCCATATCCATGATCTTGCAGATTTTCTGGGCATGAGTTTCCGACAGCGAACCGCCAAGCACGGTGAAATCCTGAGAAAACACGTAGACCTGCCGGCCATTGATGGTGCCCCAGCCGGTCACGACGCCATCGCCGGCGATCTTCTGGCTCGCCATGCCGAAATCCACCGCACGGTGGGTGACGTACATGTCGTATTCCTCGAATGAGCCGTCATCCAAAAGCACGTCGATGCGCTCGCGCGCCGTCAGCTTGCCCTTGGCATGCTGCGCCTCGATGCGCTTGACGCCACCGCCGAGCCTAGCCTCTTCCCGCCGCGTTTCCAACTGCTCCAGAATGCCGGGCATGTTTCCTCCATGCGTTACCTCAAAATCAATAGCTTAGAAAACATTCGCCTAGAAGCCTTGATCGTGCGCGTATGCGTGCCATAAATATTTGCAATGTTTAATTTTGCAAAGTTGCAACATGGCGACGGAAAAACTCTTCATCGGCCGCAAGGTTCGTGGCCTTCGCGAAAATGCCCGCGCCACGCAGGCGCAGTTTGCCGAACGGCTGGGCATCTCCGCGAGTTACCTGAACCAGATCGAAAACAACCAGCGCCCGGTTTCGGCCAGCGTTCTGGTGACGCTGGTGGAAAAATTCCAGCTCGACATGGCGGAACTTGCGACCGGCGAAAGCGACAGGCTGGTTTCCGCCGTGCGCGAGGCGCTGAAAGACCCGCTGTTCATGAATTACGAGCCGGGGCTTCAGGAATTGAAGCTGATCGCCCAGAACGCTCCCGGTTTTGCCCATGCGCTGCTGCGCGCCCATCAGGCCTACCGACAGAACAGCGAACAGCTGGTGCAGCTGGACGACCGGCTGGGCCGCGGAACCGCGCAGGTGGAAAGAACCCCCTATGAGGAGGTGCGCGATTTCTTCCACTTCGTCGACAATTACGTCGCCGAGATCGATCTTCTGGCCGAGGAGCTGGCGCAGGAACTGGAGATCGAAGGCGGTGAGACCTACGGCATTCTGGCGGCGCATCTGCGCAGCCGTTACGGCATCCACATCACAAGAACCGATGCGGCGGGCGGCCTGATCCGGCATTTCGATCCCGCCGGCAAGACGCTCGCTCTCAGCTCCTACATGGCGGCACCAACCCGCTGTTTTCAGCTTGCGTTGCAGATCGCCCAGCTTCATGCCGGCGCGACGGTGGACAGGGTGCTTTCCGGTGCAGGTTTCCGCAATGCGGAAGCGGCGGAAATCTGTCGTATCGGGCTGCATAATTATTTCGCCGCCGCCCTCATCCTGCCCTATGGCCAATTTCATCGGGCCGCTCAGGAACTGCGCCACGATCTCGAACTTCTGGCTGTGCGGTTCGGCGCGAGCCTCGAACAGGTGGCGCACAGGCTGAGCACGCTGCAGCGGCCGGGCATGAAGGGCGTGCCGATCTTTTTCGCCAAGATCGACCGCGCCGGCAACATCACCAAACGCCACAGCGCCACGCGGCTGCAATTTGCCCGTTTCGGCGCGGCCTGTCCGCTGTGGAACATCCATCAGGCCTTCGAAAGCTCCGACAGGATCGTACGGCAGCTGGCGGAAACGCCCGACGGCGTGCGCTATCTTTCCATTGCCACCCAGATCGAAAAGGCCGGCGCCGGTTTCAATACGGAAAGACCGCGTTATGCCATCGCACTCGGCTGCGAAATTTCCCATGCGCAGAATTTCGTTTATGCCGATACGCTCGATCTCGGCAATTCAGCCTCCTTTAAACCGATTGGCATTTCCTGTCGGGTCTGCGAAAGGGTGGATTGCGTGCAGCGCGCCGTGCCGCCGTTGAAACGCAAGCTGCATTTCGATCATCTGTCGCGCGGAACGCTGCCCTACCAGATCGCAGATTTTTAGGCAGCCCGCTCAGGGCAGAGGCACCATGGCGCGCCGCATGATGTTGGCATAATAACCCCAGAAAAGCCGGGCGGCGACGGAGCGCCATGGCGACCAGAGTGCGGCGCGTTCCGCCAGCCACTTCCCATCCGGCCTCACCTCCAGATCGAGCGCATGCCCCACCGCCGATCTCAGCGCCACATCTCCCACCGGAAAGATATCCGGGTGCCCGCCACAGAACATCAGATAGACCTCCGCCGTCCATGGGCCGATACCGCGAAGTGCCACCAGCTCGGAAAAGGCGGGGCCCGCCTCCTTGCGCACCACGCCGTCAAGATCGACCTGCCCTTCCGTGACGGCGCGCGCCAGCCCTTCCAGCGTCGTCGCCTTGGCACGCGAAAGGCCGAAGGTGGCGCGCAATTCTTCTGGTACGGTCAGATAATTTTCCGCCGTAACCTCGCCGCCGGTGCCGGCAAGGATACGCGCCCATATGGCATTGGCGCTGGCGCGCGATACCATCTGCGAGACGACGATATGGGCAAGGCCGGCAAAGCCCGGTTCGTGGATGCGCAACTCCAGCGGGCCGGCTTTTTCGATAACGAGGCTGAGAACCGGGTCGAGGCGGGCGAGATGATCCAGCCCTTCGCGGATGTCGTCCATCCCGGTGATGATTTTCATATCGCTCATTCCCTAAGCCACCGGCCGGCTGGCGGGGCACTTTAAAACATGGCAGAACAAACCATGCCTTCGCCTCTCCGTCAAAAACCGGTTTACCGATTTGCGCCAAGCCCCAACGGCCTGCTGCATCTCGGCCATGCGCTTTCCGCCTTCCTGAACCATGATATGGCGCGGGACAATGGCGGTCGCTTTCTGCTGCGTATCGAAGATATCGACCAGACGCGCTGCACACCGGAACTGGAGCAGGCGATCTATGACGATCTCGGCTGGCTGGAGCTCGCCTGGGAAAACCCTGTTCGGCGTCAATCGGACCATTTCGATGCGTATGGCGTGGCGCTGGACAGGCTGATCGACGCCGGCCTTGCCTATCCTGCCTTTCTCAGCCGTGGAGAAACCAAAGCGATCGTCAAAGCCTTCGAGGCAGACGGCGAGCTCTGGCCACGCGATCCCGATGGCGCGCCGCTCTATCCGTCAATGGACCGCGAAAGGCCTGGGGCGGAACAGGCATCACTTCTCGCATCCGGCCGGCCATACGCCTGGCGGCTCGACATGGAAAAAGCGATCCGTAGCGTCGGCAGCCCCCTGTTCTGGCAGGAGAGCGGCGATGGCGAGCAGGGACTGATCGAGGCCCTTCCTACACTGTGGGGCGATGTCGTGCTGTCGCGCTCAGACGCGCCTTCGAGCTACCATCTTTCCGTTGTGGTGGATGATGCGCTGCAGGGCATCACCCATGTGGTGCGCGGCATGGATTTGTTCCATGCCACTGCCATTCACCGGCTGCTGCAGCACCTGCTGGACCTGCCGCAGCCCACCTATCACCATCACCGACTGATCCTCGGTGCGGACGGGCGCAAGCTTTCGAAAAGCGAAGGCAGCACCGGCCTTTCCGCCCTGCGTGCAGAAGGTGCAACGCCCTCAGATATCCGCAGGCTTGTCGGCCTCCTCTAGCGCCCGCTCGCGGCGCGTCCCGTTGCTGCCGATATTGCGCCGGATGATCTGCCGGACCTTGTATTTCATCAGCGCCGCGTTCACCTCCGCACCGAGCATGAAGATGACACCGACCATATAAAGGAAGACCAGAACCACCATGACGGATGCCAGACCGGCATAGGTGGCGGCATAATTGGCGAAGGTGGAAAGATAATAGGCGAAGATCGCCGCACCAATGACCCAGAAGATCATCGTCAACAGAATACCGGGCCAGACGTCCCAGATGCGGCGCTTGCCGGCGGGCAGCCACAGATGCGCGGCCACCAGCCCGGCCGTCAGCACCACGATGGTGCCGTAGAGGCCGAGGCTGGAGACGGTGTTCAGCACATCCGTCAGCCACGGGAACCGTTGCTCGGCAAAGGACATGGCGACGGGCACGGCGACAAGCACGATGCTGATGCCGGCAAAGACCACCACGGCAATCAGCACATAAAGCAGGCTGAGCAGGCGGGTGACATACCACCAGCGTGTCTCGGTGACCCGATACGCGCGGTTCAGCGAAATGCGCAGCGCTTCGACACCGTTAGAGGCAAAGTAAGCGGCCGCCAGCACCGAAATCGTCAGCAACCCGCCTCGGGGAATGGTGAGCACCTGCTGCACCTGCGCCGCCAGTGGCCCCGCAATCGCCTCCGGCCAGGTATCGAAAATCAGATGCACGGCCGTCTCGGAAAACTGGTCGGCACCCAGAAAACCGGCGAGCGCCGTGCCGAAGATCAGGAAGGGAAACAGCGCCAGCAGAATGGACAGCGCCATATGGCTCGCCATCGCCCAGCCGTCATCCTCGGCGAAATGGGAATAGGCATCGAAGGCAACCTTGCCTGCCAGGCGCACTGCGGCAACCATGTCACCTCCATTCATCGGCATTTCATTTGTAACTTCGCCCCGAATATGGGAAGTCACCTTCGCTTTGTACAGCGCGCAGGCCGGGCTTTCGGTTCCATTCCCGAAAAGGATTTCGCGCAATTTAATTTTGTGAACCTGCGCGCGGCTTGGCGCAAAGACCATTGGCGGGGGCGGAACATGTCTGAAAAACCGGTCATCATCATCACCGGATGTTCCTCTGGCATTGGCGCCTATTGCGCCGGCGCGCTTCAGCGGGACGGCTGGCGGGTCTTTGCCACGGTGCGCCGCATCGTCGACATGGCCGCGCTCGAAAATCAGGGCATCGAAACCCTGATCATGGATTACACCAAGCCCGAAACCATCGCCGCGCTGGTGGATACCGTTGCAGCCCGGACCGGCGGCCGCATCGACGCGCTCTTCAATAACGGCGCCTATGGCCAGCCGGGCGCGGTGGAGGATCTGCCTGTCGAAGCGCTGAGAGCCCAGTTCGAAACCAATGTCTTCGGCTGGCACGATCTCACACGGCGTGTCATTCCCTTCATGCGCACCCGCGGCACCGGCCGCATCGTGCATTGCTCCTCCATTCTCGGCCTCGTGCCCTATCGCTATCGCGGCGCCTACACCGCCTCGAAATTCGCGATCGAGGGGCTGGGCGTCACGCTGCGCATGGAGCTTCAGGGCAGCGGCATTCATGTGAGCTTGATCGAACCCGGTCCGATTACCTCGAAATTCACGGCAACGGCGCTTGCCCATGTCAGGGACAAGATCGATCTGGAAAACTCGGCCCATGCGGCAGAATATAAACGGCAGCTGGCGCGCATGGATGGTTCCGGTCCCGTCAACCGCCACAAACTCGGCCCCGAGGCCGTTTATGCCGTGCTGAAACACGCCCTGACCGCCGCCAGGCCGAAACCGCATTATCCCGTCACCGTTCCAGCCAAACAGGGGCTTATCCTGAAACGGCTCTTGCCTGCCGGACTGTTCTATCGTCTGCTGCGCAGATTCGATTGAGGAGGAGTATCCCCTAAATGTCCGGCTTCACCACTGTTCTGGCCCTTATCGCCATGGGCCTTGTCGTCATCGTGCTGATACGCGGCCTCTTCAACATGCTGAAGGGGCAGGACGCCAACCGGTCCAACAAGCTGATGCAGCTTCGCCTTCTCCTGCAGGCCATCGCCATCGTGCTGATCATGCTGACTCTCTGGCTCACCGGCGGTGGCCGCTGACATGGTGAAGCTGAACAAGATCTACACCCGCACCGGCGACAAGGGCACGACGGCGCTGGTTTCCGGCCCGCGCCGCCTGAAGCACGATCTTCGCGTCGAGGCCTATGGCACTGTCGACGAAACCAATTCGGCCATAGGCGTCGCGCGGCTTCATACCGGCGGGCTGGAGACATTGGACGCCATGCTCTTCCGCATCCAGAACGATCTTTTCGATCTCGGCGCCGATCTCGCCACGCCTGATAATGGCGAGCCGCTTTCCTACGAGCCGCTGCGCATCGTCGAAAGCCAGGTCACGCGGCTGGAAAACGAAATCGACGAGCTGAATGCCGACCTTGAACCGCTCACCTCCTTCGTGCTGCCGGGTGGCGGCGCGGCAGCGGCGAATCTGCACATGGCGCGCACCGTCTGCCGGCGAGCGGAGAGGTTGATGGTGGAGCTTTCCGTCACTGACAAGGAGATCGTCAGTCCGGCGGCGCTGAAATATGCCAATCGCCTCTCCGATTTCCTTTTCGTCGCCGCCCGCTTCGCCAATGATGCGGGCAGGGCCGACATATTGTGGGTTCCCGGCAAGAACCGCTAAAGCCTATTCATGGCGCAACCGAAGGGCGTTCGATGTTCATACCGCTGCACGATGCGAATTCCCTCAAACATATCCGGCTGCAATATGTGACGATCGGCCTGATCGTGGTCAATGTGCTGGTCTGGCTGTTTACCGGCGTGCTTGCCAGCGACGTGCAGGCCAATGCCGCAGCGCTCGGCCTCGGTTTCATCCCCGCCGTGGTGTTCGATTACGCCTATCTGGAACCGGCCCTGCAGGTGGTGCCTGATGATCTCACCGTCGTCACCTATGCTTTTCTCCACCTCGATTTCTGGCATCTGGCCGGCAACATGCTGTTTCTCTGGGTCTTCGGTGATAATGTCGAGGATGCACTCGGCCATTTCCGGTTTCTGATCTTCTACCTCGCCTGCGCGATTGCCGGCGCCCTGTTTCACGGTCTTGTCGGCCCGACCTCGGAAGGGCCGCTGATCGGGGCATCGGGGGCGGTTTCCGGCGTGGTTGCGGCTTATTTCCTGCTGCATCCCAGGGTGCGTGTCTGGGTGCTGGTCCTGATGCGCATTCCGCTGCCCCTGCCCGCCTTCATTCCGCTGGCGCTGTGGATTGGTCAGCAGTTCCTGATGCTGGCGCTGGGGCTCGAGGAAAATGTTTCCTGGGGCGCGCATGTGGGCGGCATCCTGGCGGGCGCGATCATGGTGATTTTCATGCGCAGGCGAGGTGTTCCCCTGTTTGACCGCACCATTGTTGCGCCGAGGGCGGCGCAGTTCAAGAATACGTCGCAAACGGCGGGGTTGTCGCAAATCGAACGGGGCTATGACGGGGGTAGATGAGAGCTCTCGTCGGAGATACAGTATTTACGTTAACGTCAACGTAAGATATGCCTTACGTGCATGTGATAATGAAGATTGCTCCGTTGTATTTGCGGGAAAAATGCTTATCCATGTCGCCACCTGTTTTTGGAGGTCCGCGCGGTTTACCCGCCCCGCGGACAGGAGTTTGAGGAAAGCCGCCGATGAAAATCCTTGTCCCCGTTAAACGAGTCGTCGATTACAACGTGAAGATCCGCGTGAAGTCGGATGGTTCTGGCGTTGAGCTTGCCAATGTGAAGATGTCGATGAACCCGTTCGACGAAATCTCGGTGGAAGAGGCCCTTCGCCTGAAGGAAGCCGGCAAGGCCGAAGAGGTCGTGGTCGTCTCCATCGGCCCGGCCAAGGCGGAAGAAACGCTGCGCACAGCACTCGCCATGGGCGCCGACCGCGCCATCCTGATCGAGACCGACGAAACCGTCGAGCCGCTCGCCGTCGCCAAGCTCCTGAAGGGCGTGGCTGAGGCTGAGCAGCCCGGTCTCGTCATCGTCGGCAAGCAGGCGATCGACGACGACAGCAACCAGACCGGCCAGATGCTGGCAGCCTTGCTCGGATGGGGCCAGGGCACGTTTGCCTCCAAGGTCGTGCCATCAGATGGCAAGGTTGCCGTGACCCGCGAAGTCGATGGCGGCCTGCAGACCGTCGAACTGAAACTGCCAGCCGTCGTCACCACCGATCTTCGTCTGAACGAGCCGCGTTACGCCTCGCTGCCGAACATCATGAAGGCAAAGAAGAAGCCGCTCGACAAGAAGGCTCCGGCCGATTTCGGTGTCGATGTTTCGCCGCGCCTGAAGGTCTTGAAGACCGAGGAGCCCGCAGGCCGCAAGGCCGGTATCAAGGTCGGCTCGGTTGCCGAGCTGGTCGAAAAGCTCAAAGCCGACGGCGTCCTCTAAGGTTTCGGAAAAGGGAGATATTCTTATGGCCATTCTTCTTCTGGCAGAACACGACAACGCAACCCTTTCCGACCTGACGGCGAAGACGCTGACGGCGGCAACAGAGATCGGCGGCGACGTACATGTGCTGATCGCCGGCGCTAGTGCCAACGGCGCTGCCGACGCGGCGGCAAAACTCTCCGGTGTCTCCAAGGTGCTGCTCGCTGACGACGCATCCTACGCCAACGCGCTCGCCGAGCCGCTGGCGGCGCTGGTCGTCTCGCTCAGCCCCTCCTATGACGTCATCATCGCCCCCGCGACGGCATCTGCCAAGAACGTGCTGCCGCGCGTTGCAGCCCTTCTCGACGTGGCGCAGGTCTCGGAAATCATCGAGGTGGTATCGCCCGACACCTACAAGCGGCCGATCTATGCCGGCAACGCCATCCAGACGGTGCAAGCAACCGACGCAAAGAAGGTCATCACCGTGCGCCCGACCGCCTTTGCGGCCGCCGCCGAGGGTGGTTCGGCACCGGTCGAGACCATTGCCGCTGCTGAAAACCCCGGTGTCTCCAGCTTCGTTTCCGACGCGCTGGCCTCATCCGACCGTCCGGAACTGACCTCTGCGAAGATCATCATCTCCGGTGGCCGTGCGCTCGGCTCTTCGGAAAAATTCAAGGAAGTCATCCTTCCCGTCGCCGACAAGCTCGGTGCCGCCGTTGGCGCCAGCCGCGCGGCCGTCGATGCCGGCTACGCGCCGAACGACTGGCAGGTGGGGCAGACCGGCAAGGTGGTTGCACCGCAGCTTTACATTGCGGCGGGTATTTCCGGCGCCATCCAGCATCTCGCCGGCATGAAGGATTCGAAGGTCATCGTCGCCATCAACAAGGATGAGGAAGCGCCGATCTTCCAGGTGGCGGACTACGGTCTCGTCGCAGACCTGTTCGAGGCACTGCCGGAACTGCAAAAAGCCCTTTGATTTTAAATACATGATAAAGGCGGCGCGTTTTTTGAACGCGCCGCCTTCTCTTTTTCGGCGATATGCGTAACATCGCCAGCGAATTTGCAGATGCATCACATGGGAGAACCGCATATGACCGCCCCCTTTAAAAACATCGGTGTCATCGGAGCCGGTCAGATGGGGTGCGGCATTGCGCATGTTTCCGCCATTGCCGGCTACCGGGTCCATATCTACGATCTTTCGAAGGAAGGCATCGAGGCCGGCCTTGCCACGATCAACGGCAATCTCGCCCGCCAGGTGACCAACGGCAAGCTTTCCGATGACGCGCGCAAACAAGCGCTGACGCTCATCAGCGGATCGACCGACGTCAATGATCTGGCGCCGATGGATATCGTCATCGAGGCTGCCACGGAAAACGAGGAGATCAAGCGCAAGATCTATGCGCAGGTCTGCCCGGTCCTGAAACCCGAGGCATTGCTCGCCACCAACACGTCTTCACTTTCCATCACCCGGCTTGCTTCCGCCACCGACCGCCCCGAGCAGTTCATGGGCATCCATTTCATGAACCCGGTGCCCGTCATGAAACTGGTCGAGCTGGTGCGCGGCATCGCCACCAACGAGAAGACCTTCGATGCGGCGAAGGCCTATGTGCGGACGCTCGAAAAGGCGATCACCGTTGCCGAAGATTTCCCAGCCTTCATCGTCAACCGCATCCTGCTGCCGATGATCAACGAGGCGATCTACACGCTGTATGAGGGCGTCGGTTCGGTGGAAGCCATCGACACCGCCATGCGGCTCGGCGCAAACCACCCGATGGGTCCGCTACAACTTGCCGATTTCATCGGTCTCGATACCTGTTTGTCGATCATGCAGGTGCTGCATGACGGTCTGTCCGACAGCAAATACCGCCCCTGCCCGCTGCTGGTCAAATATGTCGAGGCCGGCTGGCTCGGCCGCAAATCCGGACGCGGCTTCTACGATTACCGCGGCGAGACGCCGGTTCCGACACGGTAGAGCCTTTGATTACGGTCTTCCAGATAGAATAATCAGTTGCATTTGCTAAAATACAACCTATGGCGTTGACACGCTCCGCGCGAAAACCTCAAAGTCAAAATTGTGATTCTTTGGGGGCTTTTCATGAAAATTTATATTGCGATGTCCGTTGTCGCCATTCTCGCGACAGCTTGTGTTTCGGAAAATCCGCGGGAAATCGTCAGAAAGTCTGGCTATCTCACGACGGTTCCGCCCAGTACCAACTATGGCCCAGGTAACATCGTCTGGAGAAAAATCAATCGGTACAATGATAAGGATGATGTCTCTCTCGGCTACATATGCTCTCCGGAATACGTGAAGCTTCCTGGAGCGCCTGAAAAAGGGGCGGGAGAAATCACCGATTTCGGACGCAAGAAAGATTTCTCCTTCAATGGAGACAATCTTCAGAAGCTCGGTTTTTCAACCAGCGCAAAATACGTGAGCAATCTGACGATCAAGTTCAACAATATCGAATATCTCGAATATGGCCTAGACAAACTCGAAGCCATCGAAAACGGTCTCGGGCCCGAGTGCCGAAGCATTCTCAATAAACAGCGAAAAAAGGGGAATGCACATATCGTGCGGTCTGCCTTCAAGGCAGATCTGGATTATTCAATTACCTACAAGGCGTCGACCAGCGCATCCATAAAGGCCGCAGTCTTAAAGGAAATTGAAGCCGGCTTCGGCGTCACCCTCGAAGGGAATGAGGGACGTGTTGGTCGTGGTCTTTATTACGGCGTGTCGATCGACCCGTTATATTGATCTCACAAGAATATATCGGCAGTCATTTGACTGCCGATATCAGCGCCTTGGCATCTTCGCTGTCCCACGCCGCCGGGCCGTTCATGGCCGCGAGCAGACAGCCGTTTTCATCCAGCAGCAGGGTGGCAGGCAGGCCGAAAGCAAGACCTTCCTTTTTCAGAACGTTGAAGACGCCCATGGAACTGTCGCGGTAATGCTTCAGGGCGTCGATCTTGTATTCGTCCATGAAGGCTTTCGGTTTTTCATCCGCGCCAACATCGATATTGACGGCCACAACCTCGAACTCGTCTCCGCCCTTTTCCTTCTCCAGCGCGTTCAGGGCCGGCATTTCTTCCCGGCAGGGCACGCACCATGTGGCCCACAGGTTGAGAAGAACCGCCTTGCCCTTGAGGTCGGCAAGCGTCATGTCCTTGGCCTCCGGCCCCTTGAAGGAGAGCGGGATGACACGCGGTCTATCCGCCGCCGACATCGCGGCCACCTGCCCCTTCAGAAACGGTTTCAGCGAGGCGATGCGGTTTGCCGCACCCTCACATAAACCGCCCTCTGCCACCGCAGCCCCTTGAACCGGGCTCTCAGACCCAATATGCCTGAACCAGACCGCGCCCGCGCCGCTTAAAAGACCGGCAACGGCAGCAATTGCAACCAACTTGGCGGAAGGAAGCCTGAACGGCGTTTTTTCTGTCATCGAATACTCCAGGGCACTGCGAACATGGCTGACGGCACAGATCAGAAATCCTCCAACCAGATGTGGGGCGGACGTTTTGCTTCCGGGCCATCTGCCATCATGGAAGAGATAAATGCCTCCATCGGCTTCGACAAGAAGCTTTACGCCCAGGACATCCGCGGCTCTATGGCGCACGCCACCATGCTGGCGGAAAAAGGCATTATTTCGCAGGAAGATAAAGAGAAGATCGTTCACGGCCTGAACACGATCCTGTCAGAAATTAAAGCTGGCACCTTCGAATTCTCCCGCAAGCTCGAAGATATTCACATGAACATCGAGGCGCGCCTTGCGACCCTCATCGGCACGGCCGCCGGCCGCCTGCACACCGCCCGTTCACGCAACGACCAGGTGGCGCTCGATTTCCGCCTGTGGGTGAAGGAAGAACTGCAGAAGACCGAGGGCATGCTGACCGCCCTCATCGCCGCCTTCCTCGATCGCGCCGAAGAAAATGCCGATACCGTGATGCCCGGCTTCACCCATCTGCAGACGGCCCAGCCCGTGACCTTCGGCCATCATTGCATGGCCTATGTGGAAATGTTCGGCCGTGACCGTGCCCGCGTGCGCCACGCCATCGAGCATCTGGACGAAAGCCCGATCGGCGCGGCGGCGCTTGCAGGTACCGGTTACCCCATCGACCGCCATATGACGGCGAAGGCGCTCGGCTTCCGCGAGCCGACCCGCAACTCCATCGACACCGTCTCCGACCGCGATTTCGCGCTGGAATTCCTGTCGATCGCCTCGATCTGCGCCACGCATCTGTCGCGTCTCGCCGAAGAAATCGTCATCTGGTCGACCCCGCAATTCGGCTTCATCCGCCTGTCTGACGCCTTCTCTACCGGCTCGTCGATCATGCCGCAGAAGAAGAACCCGGATGCCGCCGAACTGGTGCGTGCCAAGACCGGCCGCATCAACGGTTCGCTGGTCGCACTTCTGACTGTCATGAAGGGCCTGCCGCTTGCCTATTCCAAGGACATGCAGGAAGACAAGGAACAGGTTTTCGACGCCGCCGAGAGCCTTGAACTCGCGATTGCCGCTATGACCGGCATGATCCGCGATCTCGAGGTGCGCAAGGACCGGATGCGGGCCGCCGCCGGTTCGGGTTATTCCACCGCCACCGATCTTGCCGACTGGCTGGTGCGCGAGGCGGGCCTGCCCTTCCGCGACGCCCACCATGTGACCGGCAATGCCGTGGCGCTGGCGGAAAAGAAGGGCTGCGATCTGGCTGATCTTTCGCTGGAGGAGCTGCAAGCCATTCACCCCGGCATTACCAATGGCGTTTTCGACGTTCTTTCGGTGGAAGCCTCGGTTGCAAGCCGCGTGAGCTTCGGCGGTACGGCTCCTTCGGAAGTGAGGAAGCAGATCGCCTGGTGGCGCGGACGCAACTGATAAATCTGCGTTACGCTGCGATCACAAGAAACAGGGTGCACAAGCGCCCTGTTTTTCGTTATCAGAGAGGCACATATTTCCTTTGGACAGGCTCATGCTTTCAAAAACCGCGCGCAAACTCATCGTTCCCATCGGCATGACCCTCGCCGTCAGCCTTGCTCTCAGCGCCTGCGGGCGTAAGGGCGACATCGACCCGCCGAGCACGCCGGTCGAAATGCGTAACAAACGCGCCGCCGATGGCAGCGAGCCGAAGCCCGCGACGGCGGAACGGCCGTTCATCCTCGACAAGCTTCTCTGACGGGTAAAAAGCCGTGAACCATTTTGGCTATATCGACGGCGTGCTGCACGCCGAAAACGTGCCCGTGCCGGAGATCGCCAAGGCGGTCGGCACGCCTTTCTATGTCTATTCCACCGCGACGCTGGAGCGCCATTACAAGGTGTTTTCAGGCGCTTTTGCGGATGTGGACGCCATGGTCTGTTACGCCATGAAGGCCAATTCCAACCAGGCGGTGCTAAAGACGCTGGCCAAGCTCGGCGCCGGCATCGATGTCGTATCCGGCGGCGAATTGCGCCGCGCACTGGCCGCCGGCGTGCCTGCAAGCCGCATTATGTTCTCCGGTGTCGGCAAGACCGTCGCCGAAATGGACTATGCGCTGGAAGCCGGCATCTATTGCTTCAACATCGAATCCGAACCGGAGCTGGAAGTCCTCAACCTGCGCGCCGTCAAGGCCGGCAAGCGGGCGCATGTCTCCTTCCGCATCAATCCGGATGTGGATGCGCGCACCCACGCCAAGATTTCCACCGGCAAGAAGGAAAACAAGTTCGGCATTTCCTATGAGCGCGCGCGCTCAGTCTATGCCCATGCCGCCACCCTGCCCGGCATTGAAGTCACCGGCATCGACATGCATATCGGCAGCCAGATCACCGAATTGCAGCCTTTCGAGGATGCCTTCCGGCTGCTGCGCGAACTCGTCGAGGCCCTGCGCGGGGACGGCCATGAGATCAGCCACGTCGATATTGGCGGCGGGCTGGGCATTCCCTATCGCGACGACAACAATCCACCGCCGCTGCCGGATGCCTATGCGCATATCGTCAAGAACGAGCTGAAGAGCCTCAACTGCAAGATCGTCACTGAGCCCGGCCGCCTGATCGTCGGCAATGCCGGCATTCTGGTGACGGAAGTGATCTATGTAAAGGATGGCGGCGACAAGACCTTTGTCATCGTCGATGGCGCGATGAACGACCTTATCCGCCCGACGCTTTACGAAGCCTATCACGGTATTCGTCCGGTGGTGCAGCCTGCGTTGGATGCCCCTCGTATCAAGGCGGATATTGTCGGTCCCGTCTGCGAAACGGGTGACTATCTCGCGCTGGACCGAGAAATGGCAGCACCCCAGCCGGGCGATCTGATCGCCGTCAGTTCCGCTGGCGCCTATGGCGCGGTGCAGGCAGGCACCTATAATTCCCGCCTGCTGGTGCCGGAAGTGCTTGTCAAGGGTGACAAGTTCCACGTCATCCGCCCGCGCGGCACCTATGAGGAGCTGATCGCTCTCGATTCCGTGCCCACCTGGCTCGATTGACCCTGCGCAATCGATCACAATCAAGCGAAGCTGCCTAAAAAATGGGGGTGAGGGTCTGGCTGCCCTCGTCTTCGCCACAAAGAATGTTATCCTTGCCCCTGTGATATGAACAGCTCGCCGTTCCGGGAATGGCGTTCGACGTGGCCAGAACCGGGAGAACGGATTGATGACCACAGCGGGAGAGGAAAGCACAGGCAGAAAGCGCCCGACCGGCGCGTTCGCGCAGCGGCCGGACCTTGCCCGGCGGGTTGCGGCCAAGCGCTTCTTCGCAAAAATCGTGCTGCTCTCGGAGAAAATTGCGCCGAAAACGCTGTGGCCTCTCTCCATTGCCGCCGTGTTTCTGGCGCTTGCATGGTTCGGCCTTTACCGGCACATGCCGGATTTTCTGCGGCTCGGCATCGTTTTCGTTCTGATTTTCAGTTTCATTGCCACGCTCTTGCCGATCCTGCGGCTGAAGTGGCCAGCGGATCATGACGCCTCCCGCCTTCTTGAAGATCGCAACGGATTGGCGCACCAGCCGGTCGGCGTGCAGGAAGACGAGCCCGCCTTCGACACGCCTTTTTCCCGCACACTCTGGAAAGAACACCAGATCCGCATGGCGGAGCGCATTGCCGCACTCAATGCCGGCCTGCCGAAACCCGATATCGCCCGTTATGACCGTCTGGCGTTGCGCGCCATTCCCGCGCTGCTCCTGGTCACTGCTTTCGGTTTTTCCTATTCGAACGGCGCAGGCACGGTTGCCGATGCGTTCCGCAGCCAGCCAGCCGCCGGTCCGCTCAACCCTGATATCCGTCTCGATGCCTGGGTCACTCCGCCTGCCTATACCGCCCGCGCGCCGATTTTCCTAACCGGACGTGATGCGGGCGGCCGCGACGCCGTTTCCGTGCCGCAATCCTCCAAGCTGACGATCCGCATGACTGGCGGCGATGGCGGCGAGGAAGTGACATTCGAGCCGGAAATGGCGGGCGCATTGCAGAAGCTTGCGCCCGAAGCGGCACGGGCCGACAGTACAAGCGGCGACGTCGCCGTTCAAACGCCGGTTCGTTCGGCGGATCAGCCCGTCGCGCCGCGCACTTTCGCCATGGATGTTACCGAAAGCGGCATGATCACCGCCAACGGTGAACAATGGGTCTTCAACGTCATCCCCGACCAGCCGCCCAGCATCGCCTTCGACAATATGCCGCGTCGCGCCGTCAATGGCGCGCTGGAAATCGGCTTCACTGCCAAGGACGATTATGGCCTGAAGGAAGCCCATGCCATCATCGAGCCCATCGGCGTGGCGGAAGGTGCGACAGCGCTTTACCCGCCGCCGGAATTCAAGCTCGATCTGCCGCGGCAGAACAATCGCGAGATCAAGGGCCTAACCAGCCGCAACCTGACCGAGCACCCGATGGCCGGGAAACGTGTGCGCATCACGCTTGTCGCGACTGACGGCGCCGGCCAGACCGGCCGCAGCCCCGCGCATGAAATGGTGCTGCCGGGCCGCAACTTCGCCGAACCACTGGCGGCTGCCATCGCCGAACAGCGGCAGATTTTCTCGCTAGACGCGCGCCAGATGCCGAAGGCGATCGCCTATAACGAGGCGGTGGGCCTGCGTCCGGAAGAGACCATTCCCAACACCACGCATTATCTCCTGCTGCAATCAGCACAGACGCGGATGCGGCTCGCTTATAATGAGGAGATGCTGAAGAACACGGCCGATTATCTCTGGGAAATCGCGCTCGGCATTGAGGACGGTGATCTTTCGCAGGCCGAAAGACGTCTGCGCGATGCGCAGAACGCGCTCTCCGAGGCCCTGCAGCGCAATGCATCCGATGAGGAAGTTGCCAAATTGATGCAGGAACTGCGCGAAGCCATGCAGCAATTCATGAGCGAGCTGGCACAGCGTATGCAGAACGCGCCGCAGGCCAACATGAACAATCAGGCCCAGAACGTGCTGCGTCAACGCGATCTGGAAAACATGATGAACCAGATCGAGAACCTTGCCCGTTCCGGCAACCGCGATGCGGCGCAGGAAATGCTCTCGCAGCTGCAGCGCATGATGAACAATCTGCAGGCTGGCCGCCCGCAACGTCAGGGCCAGCAGGGGCAGCAGCAGAGCAGCAAGATGCGCCAGCAGATCGACAAGCTGGGCGAAATCCTGCAACAGCAGCAGAAGCTGATGGACGAGACCTTCAAGCTCGACCAGGCACTTCGAGACCGCATGCAGCGCGGCGACCCCCAGCAGGGCGGTGAAAGCGAAGATGACCAGCAGATGGGCGAAAACGGCCAGCCGCCGCAGCAGGGTCAGCAAGGCCAGCAAGGCGAACAGGGTCAAAATGGTCAGCAGGGTGGACAACAGCCGAGCGACCAGATGACTGCTGAACAGCTACGCGAGGCGCTGAAAAACCTGCGGGCGCAGCAGGATGCGCTCGGCAAGCAGCTCGGCGAGCTACAGCAGGGCCTTCGTGATCTGGGCATGGAACCGGGAGAAAACTTTGGCAAGGCGCAGCAGGAGATGCAGGGCGCCGGTGAAGCGCTCGGCAAGGGCCAGGGCGAACAGGCCGTCGAAGGCCAGGGCAATGCACTGAATGCGCTGCGACAGGGCGCGCAGGACATGATGGGCCAGATCATGCAGGCCATGCGCCAGCAGGGCCAGCAGCCTGGTCAGGGGCAGGAAGGCATGGCCGGCCAGGGCGGACAGAACGGCCGTGACCCACTCGGCCGGCCGCGCAGCACCACCGGGCCGGACTTCGGCGATCAGGTGAAGGTGCCTGATGAGATCGACGTGCAGCGCGCCCGTGAAATTCTCGAGGCTATCAGGGAAAAACTCGGTAACAATCCGCCGGGTGAAGTGGAACGACGTTATCTGGAGCGGTTGCTGGATATACGGTGAGGGTTGCGCACAGTCGTACTGCGCTTCGATACAGCCTCAGAGCAAAAATTTTTCCGTCATGCCGGACTTGTGTGGACGTAATATGGTTTACTGGAGCATTGGCCGGGATGCGCATCCCGGCCAATGCAGGCAGGAGGCCGTATTTCCGGACTGGTTGAAACAGCCGAGATCAAGCAAGGCCCTGCCTGCTCCCTTTGACCCCGAACGGTTGCTCGGGCTTTCGCCCGCACCACAAGCCTGGGAGCAAGGCCATGATACAGGAACTTCTCTTCGTCGGCATCGATGTTTCCAAAGCCCGCTTCGATATCGTTGTGCATCCTTCCGGCAAGTGCTGGAGTATAGGCAGTTCACCTGCACAGATCGCGGCTCTCATTGAGCGCCTTCAGGCGCTTGGACAGGTCATCGTTGGGCTGGAGGCATCTGGCGGTTACGAGCGCAGGCTGGCTGACAGTCTGCATGCGGCAGGCCTGAAGGTTTATATCCTGCCGCCCGCAAGGGTTCGCAACTTTGCCAGGGCCATGGGCCAGCTGGCAAAGACCGATAGGATCGACGCCGCCGTGATCGCCCGCTATCTGGCGACGGTACACAATAGTCTCACGCCCTATGAGCCAGACGCTGCCCGCAGCAGCCTCAGCGCTCTGGCGGCTCATAGACGCAGGCTGGTCGCCGAAAAGAGCGGCCTGACGAGCCAGCTCGATACCATCGAAGAGCCGCTGGTGCGTGAGATGCTGGAGGTGCGTCTGCGTACCATCGCCACTGATATCGCCACCCTCGACCGCGCCATGCGCGACCTGCTGAAGGCGACACCCGCCCTGCGAAAACGTCACGACAGGATGTGTGAGGTCACCGGTGTCGGCCCGATGCTAGCCACCGCGCTCCTTGCCGATCTGCCCGAACTTGGCACCGTTTCGTCAAAGGTCATCGCTGCCCTGGTCGGCGTCGCACCGCATGCGCGCCAATCCGGATCCTCCAACCGCCAGGGCAAATGCTCCGGCGGCCGCAAGCATCTGCGCGACATCGCCTACATGGCCGCCCTCAGTGCCATCAAGATAAAAGACCCGGTCCTCGGCGCTTTCTACCAGCGCCTGCGCAGCAAAGGAAAACCCTTCAAGCTGGCCATAGTCGCAACAATCCGAAAACTCGTCACGATCCTCAACGCCATCGCCAGAACAGACCCCGCGTTTAACTGAGCATCCACGGTTGCTTGATCCGGCATCCAGTTGCAGCGCGTCTGCGCGGCGCGAAGGAATTCCTTTAGCCCAAGGACTTGGGCTGGCCGGATTCCGGCTCAGGGCCGGAACGACGGAGGTGGGGAATTACGCAGAGCGGAGGATGATCAGGCCAACAAAAAAGGCGGCTCGAAGGCCGCCCTTTAATCTTTGCAATCCAGTCGCTCAAGCCGCCAGCGCCCGCGCCACAGCCTTGCGAATATCCGGAAGCGCAAAGGGTTTGGAAACCACATCCACGATCTTCTCCGCCAGATCATCCGCGCGTTCGCGCTGCTCGGCGTAACCCGTCATCAGCAAAATGCGCATGGCCGGGAAGCTTTCGGCGGCGCGGTGCGCCAGCTCGATGCCATCCATGACCGGCATGCGGATATCCGAAAGAAGAAGATCGAAACTGGTCTCCTGGAGTTTTTCCAGCCCCTGCTCGCCGTCAGCCGCCTCATGGGTCTCGTGACCGTCGAGACGCAGGGCGCGGGCGACGAAAGCCCGCAATGCATCCTCGTCTTCGGTAATCAGAATTTTCGCCATTACTCATTGCTCCTGGGCATCATTTCCAGCCGTGAGCAACATCGCAGGCTCCTCTTTTCAAGAGGTAAACACCCAGCCCTTGGCTGGGTGAATGGTTAACGAGGCGTCTCCGCCCTGTGCCGTTCCGGCACGGGGAAGATACTCAGGCGTCGCCGGTCACCACACCGACGAAAGGCAGTTCGCGGAAGGCATAGGCCACGTCCATGCCGTAACCGACAACGAAATAATCAGGACATTCGAAGCCGACATAATCGGCCTCCAGATCTTCCTTGCGCTTGACCTTCTTGTCGAGCAGCACGGCGATGGTGACGTGGCGGGCGCCGCGCTCGTAAAGCAGTTCCTTGGCAAAACGCAGCGTGCGGCCGGATTCGAGAATGTCGTCGATCAGCAGCACATCGCGGTCCTTCACGTCGCTGTCGATATCCTTGACGATCCTCACCCCTTGCGAGACCGTGCCGGCCCCATAGCTGGACAGCGTGATGAATTCGACTTCGGGAGCAAGGCCGCTGTCATGCAGCGCGCGGATAAGATCGGCCGCGAAAATGAACGATCCCTTGAGCACGGCGATAACCAGCAAATCCTTGGTCGGGCCGCTGGCAATGTGCTTGGCCATGTCGCGATTGCGCTCGGCGATCTGCTCGGCGGTATAAAGCGGCTCGATGTTTTTTCCACGGACGACGGGCATTCTTACTCCTGTGCTGCGCCTTGCCGATTTTACCTTTCAGTAAAAATACGAAGACCACGCGTTAGCACAGTCAGCGTGCGGACGCACCCGCCTCAACAAAGGAAAGCTTGATCTCGGGCGTTTTTCCACCGGGATGGCGCAGTTTTGCTGAAAAACCGTGGCTGAAACCGGGCTGCATCTCCTTGACCGGCGGCTCGATGACCATGCTGGCCACCAGCTGTCCCTTGGCGGCGAAGAGATCGGCGCGAAGGGCCGGTACCTCTTCCAGATTGCCGCCATTGTTTTCCACGATGCCGTTGATGAGCAATATATCCATGCCGCCCGCTTCCTGCGGCGTGATCGTGACATGGGAAATGGCGAGCGGATTGACCGAGGCGGCGACCGCCGACTTTTCCGGAACCACAATAGACAGGCCACCGGAACAGACGAAAACGAAAATCGCGAGCCCCGCCACCAGCGCCGAATAGGCATCCGCAGAAAGGCGCGACAACCTGCGGTCCAGCCAGCCGATGAAGGCGAGGCCAAGCGCACCGATAGTGACTGATGGCTTCGCCATTTGCCGACGTGCCGCGCCGCAATTGTCGTTTCCGGGCTGACGGACACGGTTTTCCTTGATGGTGACAAATTCCGCGTCTACCACATCGCGGTCGGGATTTGCCGCCCGCGCCGTTCGGCGCGCCGGTGTTTCCGGCATCAGGAGGTCAAAATCGAATGCCGCTTGCCGGCGAGATGAACGGAACATAGCCATAGAATTCCTTGGGTGAGGTTTTCCGGCCCGCAAAACTGGGCATTGCAACGAATCCTGCCAAGTTTTAAATTTAATTGGTTAATGCTTCGCAAAAGCGGCTCGCACAGGCCACCGGAACCGGGTTAAACCGCGCCGTCCGGGTCGCACGCGCCGGCGGCTTGCGAACCACCACGAAACGAAGAGACTGGAAGTCCGTTGATCCATTTCGAAAATGTCGGGTTGCGTTACGGCATGGGACCCGAAATCCTGAGGGACATGACCTTCGACATTCCCAAGGGTTCATTCCAGTTTCTGACCGGTCCGTCGGGCGCCGGCAAGACCACGCTCCTGCGCCTGCTCCTGATGTCGCTGCAGCCCACGCGCGGCCATATCCGCATGTTCAACCGCGATGTGTCGCGCATTCCGCGCAGCGAGCTGCCGATGCTGCGCCGCCGCGTCGGCATCGTGTTTCAGGATTTCCGGCTGCTCGATCATCTGACGACCTATGAGAATGTCGCCCTGCCGCTGCGCGTGCGCGGCAAGGAAGAAAGCGCTTACCGCAATGATGTGATCGAGCTTCTGAAATGGGTGGGGCTCGGCGAGCGCATCAATGTGCTGCCGGCCATCCTTTCCGGCGGCGAAAAGCAGCGCGCCGCTATTGCCCGCGCGCTGATGGACCAGCCGGAAATATTGCTGGCTGACGAGCCGACCGGCAACGTCGATCCGCCGATGGCCAAACGCCTTCTCAACCTCTTCCTTGAACTCAACCGGCTGGGCACGGCCGTCGTCATCGCCACCCATGATTTCGGACTGATGGACCAGATCAATGCGCGCCGGATGATCCTGACCGAAGGGCGGCTCGATATCTATGAATGAGATCAACCGCAAAGCCTTGAAACCGGAAGCGGCCCAGCCGAAGCGCCCGCCCATGCGCATCCGGCCCATGGCGCCCATCCTGCCGCCCTCCAACATTCAGGGCAATGCGCTGATGGTGGTGATTGCCATCATGGCCTTTCTCGCCTGCCTGACGCTCGGTGCGGTCTCCATGGTGCGTGCCACCGCCGCCACCTGGCAGAGCCAGATTTCCCGCGAAATCACCATCCAGATCAAACCCGAGGACGGGCTGGACATGAATACGGCGCTGAACAAGGCACGTAATCTGGCGCTGACTTTCGTCGGCACCCGTGACGGCACGATCCTCGACGATGCGGCGACATCGCGCCTGCTGGAGCCATGGCTCGGCAGCGGCCTCGACCTCTCCGAACTTCCCATACCGCGCCTCGTCGTCATCACCATCGATGAAAGCAACCCGCCCGATTTCCAGGCTATGCGGGACATGCTGAAGACGGAAATCCCGCAGGCCTTTCTGGACGACCACCGCACCTGGGTCGACAGGCTGGTTTCCATGGCCAGAACCACGGTCATGATCGGCGTCGGCGTGCTCATCCTCGTCTTCACGGCCATGGTGCTGACGGTGGTATTCGCCACGCGCGGCGCGCTTTCCGGCAACCGGCACATCGTCGAGGTGCTGCATTTCGTCGGCGCGGAAAGCAGCTTTGTGGCCCGCGAATTCCAGAAGCACTTTCTGAAGATCAGCCTCAAGGGGGCCGCCGCCGGCAGCGCACTGGCAGCGGCCGTGTTCCTCGTCGCCGGTTTCTGGCAGTCAAGCACCGTCGCCACGCCGCAGAGCGATCAGGCGAGCGCGCTTTTCGGATCGTTTTCGGTCGGTCTCGGCGGTTATCTCGGCATTGCCATGACCATGATCATCATTGCGTTGCTCACAACCCTCACCGCGCGCGTGACAGTCATTCGCACCATCGACGATATCGACCGCGTTCGCTCCGATCCATCGAAAAGCGACGGCCTCGCATCGTGAAATGACGACCGAAATTCCACGGGAAAACTGAAACCGTCACACGCCGGATGTAACCTGCGGGCGGTGGACAAAAATGCCTGTTCCTTGCCTTAATCGGCGAGTATTCAGGAGGAATGTTTGTGAGTCGGATGGACCAGGATCAGACGACGGCGCGGCCGGCCCAAAAGGGCCTGTTGTCGCGGCGTGGTCGTCTGCGCCGTTTTATTCGCGGTATCATCCTGCTCTGCGTCATTGCGCTCGGCGCATTTTCCGGCGGTTTTTTGTGGTTTGCAGATTCCGTTGCCTCCATGCGCCCGCCGGAGGGGGCGAGAGGCGACGCCATCATCGTTCTCACCGGCGGTTATCAGCGCATCGAGCAGGCTGTCGGCCTGCTCAGGGATGGCGTGGGCAAACGGCTGTTGATATCAGGCGTCAACCCGGCCACCACCCGCTCGCAGATCCGCAAGATGACCCAAGGGTCATCTGACATGTTCACCTGCTGCGTGGATATGGGCTACAAGGCGATAGACACGATCGGCAACGCCAATGAAGCGGCAAGCTGGATACGCGATCACAACTATGCCTCCATTGTCGTCGTCACCAATAATTATCACATGCACCGCAGCCTGCATGAATTGCGCAACGCCAGCCCGCAGACGGAATTCATCGCCTATCCCGTCATCAGCGCCGATCTTGCCCGCACCAACTGGTTCGTGGAACCGGATGTGGTGAGAACCCTGCTCTACGAATATCTGAAGTTCGTGGCGGCGGCCGGCCGCGACCTCACCGGCTTCGGCAAGGGCGACGGCCTGCGCAAGGCCCTCACGGATCACGCCCCGCCGAAAGTGACGGCAGCATCGTCTTAAACCGCCAGAAACACGCTTGCTGCCGCCCCTTGTTTTCGTGTAGGCGTCTGGCATCGGCATCCGGCATCGAGGCCTGTCCAAGGCTTCGGAACGGCTGCGCTCCGGGAAGGCTGTTGATGCTCAAGCTGCGCTCTTTTCTTTTCAATACGCTGTTTTACCTCAATCTGATTGTCCGCATGATTGTGCTGACACCGATCTATTTCATTCTGCCGCGCAAGATCGCCTTCGAAATTCCCAAGAATTGGGCCCGGTCCAACCATTGGCTGATGAAAACCATCGTCGGCACCACTTTCGAAATCGAGGGGCTGGAGAACATTCCGGAAACCGGCTGCATCTTCGCCCCCAAGCATCAATCCTTCTGGGATACCTACGCGCTGCTGCCCAATCTGCCGGACCCCGTCTACATCCTGAAACGGGAACTGATGTGGATTCCGCTGTTCGGCTGGTATGTGATGAAACAGCGCATGATCCCGGTCAACCGCGCCGCGCGCGGCAAGGTGATGCTGAAGGTGATGGAGCGGGCGAAAGAGGAAATGGCCGCAGGCCGCGAACTCATCATCTATCCGGAAGGTACGCGCCGCCCGCCGGGCGCGGAGCCCGAATATCGTTACGGCATCGCAAGGCTTTACCGTGACCTTCAGGTTCCGGTCATTCCCGTCGCCATGCACCCCGGCCTCTTCTGGCCGCGCCGGTCCACCATGCGTTATCCCGGCCATTTCAAGGTGCGTATCCTGCCGGCCATCGAGCCGGGGCTCGACCCCGACGTGTTCTTCAAGCGCCTGATCGAGGTGACGGAAAAGGCGAGCGACGAACTGCTGCTTGAAACAGCCCGCAACAACCCGCATTTGCCGCTGCCGCCGACCGCTGTAAAGCGGATCGCCGAACTTCAGGGCAAGGAAACCACGGCCGGCTGAGCCGAAAGCGTACCGACGCTCGCGGCGATGCTTTCGAGCAGTGAGTCGCGAATGCCCATCTCCTGCAGATGCTGCACGGTGTTGAACACATAGTCCGTGTTCGGCCCGGAGCGCCCGGTCGCGGCCGCGATGATGACAGCCGATTCGGCAACACCGAGACCGCCGATATATTGCTCATGTGCGGGATCGGCCACATAGGTCACCGCACTGCCGCGTCGGCCATTGGCGAGCGCAATGGAAACCACCCGCTCCTTGTAGACATTCGTCACCAGTTCGCGCTCGCGCAGATAGGCCATGACGGGATCGTGGTCCGCTCCGCGCACGCGGAAGGCGACACCAAGGCAGGAGCCGCCGCGCTCCAGGCCGAGAACGAGGCCAGGCTTTTCCTCCGTACCTCTGTAAAAGTTGGAGCTGATGCAGAGCGAGCGCCTATAGCCGTGCAGCCGTGCCTGCTGTCTCTCCTCGAAAGCGAAGCCGGGGTTCCACATCAACGAACCGTAGCCAAAGACCCAAAAATCGTCCATATCCCAAGCCAAATCAAAAATATCTGAAGTCTGTTCATCGGAGATCAATATGGCAGCGTCAAGCCAATCCGGCACGGCCAAAAAATTCCTCTGGCTCGCCATCGCCGTCGCGGTGGTTATCGGACTTTACACCGCCGGGTGGTTTTACGCCGCAGAGCGGCTGAAGCAGACGGTGCTGAATGTCATCTCCCCCTCGCAGGCCCGCAGCGTCAGCGGCGAATGCGGCGATATCTCCTTCAAGGGTTATCCCTTCCGCATCGGCCTTTTCTGCTCCAAGGTGACGGTGGACGACAGCGAAAACGGTGTTTCCGCTTCTTTTGGGGAACTTCGCTCGGCGGCGCAGGTCTATAATCCCGGCCACATCGTCTGGGAACTCGATTCGCCCGCGGAAATTCGCTCGGCCCACGGCCTGACAATTTCGGCTGCCTGGAAGAACATGCAGTCCAGCATCGTCACCAAGCTGAAGGGCATCGACCGCAGCTCGCTCGTCATCGACGGGTTGAAGGCGCAGGCGGTTTCCTCCATCACCGGCCAGACCATCGACTTCGATGCCGTCAAGACGGAAATGCATCTGCGTCAGAACGGCGCCGATCTCGACGGCGCGATTACGCTCACCGATTCGGCAACCGTCATCAAGGACTGGCCGCAGGTTCTTCCCCGCCTCGACGCCATCATTGACGTCACGCTCGCGGGCAAGGCAGGCATGGTGGATGGCAGCGATAAATCCGGCCTTTATGGCACAAGCGGCGAGCTTCGCCGGCTGGTGGCCGATATTGGCGAGGGCCGCACCATGCGCATCAGCGGCCCCTTCGCCTTCGACAATGAGGGTTATCTCTCCGGAAAGTTCAAGCTGGAAATCGAAAAGCTCGGCGCATGGTCGGACAATGCCAAACAGGCGTTTCCGCAGCTGCAATCCACCATCGACACCGCCCGCAAGCTGCTCGGCGCGCTCGCCGGCGGCGGAGACAGGGCATCCGTCGACCTCGTGGTGGATCGCGGCCGCGCCACTGTCAGCGGCTTCATTCCGCTGGGCAAGATTCCGCCGATCTGAGCTGTAGCACCCCGCTCCGTCACCCGGACTTGTTCCGGGGCCCAGCACGATCAAGTCTTTGATCGCAAAAGAGTCTACTCACGGCGCAGACGCGCCGTGGCTGGATGCCGGATCTAGTCCGGCATGACGAAGAGAGAAAATCGCGCCTTGCCTTAAAATCGCGCTTTGCCTTGCAGGCTTACTTCTTCTGATCCAGCGCGTGACGGCCGAAGTCAGGCGTATCGACGTCCTGACCGGCCTCGATGATGGAGCGGCGGATGGAGCGGGTGCGGGAAAACAGTTCGAACAGCTTGTCGCCCTCTCCCCAGCGGATCGCCCTTTGCAGGGAGGCAAGGTCTTCGGAAAACCGCGCCAGCATTTCGAGGATGGCATCCTTGTTATGCAGGCAGACATCGCGCCACATGGTGGGATCGGAAGCCGCGAGACGCGTGAAGTCACGGAAACCGGAAGCGGAATATTTGATGACTTCCGATTCGGTCACAGTCTCCAAATCATCCGCGGTGCCAACGATATTATAGGCGATGATGTGCGGCAGATGCGAAACGATCGCCAGAACCTTGTCGTGGTGTTCGGCATCCATTTCATCCACGCGCGAACCGAGCGCCCGCCAGAAATCCTGCAGCCTTTCCAGCGCTGCGGCATCCGTGCCCGCCAGCGGCGTGAAGATGCACCAGCGATCGCGGAAGAGGCCGGCAAAACCGGCATCCGGGCCGGATTTTTCCGTGCCCGCCAGCGGATGGCCGGGAATGAAATGCACGTTGTCAGGCATATGCGGGGCCATCTGCGCGATGACCGAAGCCTTGGTGGAGCCGACATCGGTGACGATGGCGCCCGGCTTCAGATACGGGGCGATCTGTTGCGCCACGCTTTCCGAAGCACCGACGGGCACCGAAACGATGACGAGATCGGCATCTTTCACCGCCTCCGCCGCCGAAACCGTGTAATCGGTGCCGAGCGCCAGTTCTTCCGCCCGTTTCAGCGTGTCTTCGCTGCGGGTGGAAATCGTCACATGGCGGGCAAGCCCGAGTTCGCTGATATCACGGGCAATCGACGAGCCGATCAGGCCGATGCCGATCAGCGCGATGCGTTCAAACATGATTTCGCCCATCACGCCTGCCCCATGAACTCGGTGAGAGCAGCGATAACGCCGAGATTGGCCTCTTCAGAACCCACGGTCATTCTGAGCGCATTCGGGAAACCGTAACCGCGCACCGCGCGCAGGATATAGCCACGGCGGCTCAGGAATTCATCCGCATCCGCCGCCCGCTTGCCGTCCTGATCCGGGAAATGGATGAGGATGAAGTTGGCAACGGATGGCGTGACGGTGAGGCCGAGACCGGTAAAGGTCGTGACCAGCTTTTCCATCCACAGGGCATTATGCGCCACAGCCTTTTGAACGAATGCCTGATCGCGGATCGCAGCGGCACCCGCCGCAATGGCTGGCGCGCTCATGTTGAACGGGCCGCGCACACGGTTCAGCGCATCGATGATATCCACCGGGGCATACATCCAGCCCACACGCAGTGCGGCCAGACCGTAAACCTTGGAGAAGGTGCGGGTCATCACCACGTTGCGGTTGCCGGAAACCAGCTCCAGACCGGCTTCGTAATCATTCTTGCGCACATATTCGGCATAAGCCGCATCCAGCACCAGCACGACATGTTTCGGCAGGCCGGCCTGCAGGCGGCGGATTTCCGCGACTGGAACATAGGTGCCGGTGGGGTTACCCGGATTGGCGACAAATACCATCTTCGTCTTCGGCGTCACGGCGGCGAGGATTGCATCCACATCGACAGCGCAATCCTTTTCCTTCACCGTCACCGGGGTCGCGCCCGCGCCCATGATCTGGATCTTGTAGACGAGGAAACCGTGTTCGGTGATGATCGCCTCATCGCCTGTACCGAGATAAACGTGGCAAAGCAGGCCGAGAAGCTCGTCCGAACCGTTCCCGCACAGGATGTTTGCGATGTTGAGGCCATGCACGTCGGCAATCGCCTGGCGCAGCGCAATCGCCTGTCCGTCCGGATAGATTTCCAGATGGCTGGCAGCCGTGCTGAAAGCCTCTATCGCCTTCGGGCTCGGCCCGAGCGGCGTTTCATTGGAGGAGAGCTTATAAACCTTCGCAACGCCGTCCACATGTTCCTTGCCGGGAACATAAGCGGCGATATCCAGAATACCCGGACGCGGAACAGGTTGGTTAAGCTCTGCACTCATTTGATCGACCTTTGGAAAAACGCCGGAGAACCCGGCAAAAGCAATGCCGGAGGCATTAGACCGGAATGGGCACTTTGTCGAGGGTCAGCGCGGCTTTCCTTGGCTTGCAGCAGTGCGGGTGGTGGGCACGCCCTGCGGCGCGAGCACGGGCACGAAAACCCGGCGCGAGGCACGCTGGGTGACGGGCAACCCCTGATAGAGACGCTTCTGGGCTTCTACCACGATGACACCGGAAAACAACGGCCAAAGCCTGCGGCCGGTATGTTCGAGATAACGACGGAATTTCAGCACCGGCCGGCTCGTGGTGGGCGGAAAGAACAGCGCCTCGGCGGTGGCGCCCGGCGTGAAATTGGTTTCGCGCAAAAGCGCCGTCAGCTGCCCGCGCGAATAGGGCCGGCCGGAACCGAAGGGCGTATGTTCCATGCGTGCCCAGACCCCGCGCCTGTTCGGCACCACGATAACAAGACGGCCGCCGGGCGCCAGCACCCGCCACAGCTCCTTCAAACTTTCACGCGGATTTTCGGCAAATTCCAGCGCATGCACCATCAATACCCGATCGATAGACGAATCGGGCAGCGGCAGTTCCTCATCAAACACCAGCGCGGTGGAGGAGAGTTCGCCCGCTGGCCAGTTCACTGCGCCCTGCCCCGCCGGCATGAAGGCGAAGGTGCGCTCCGTATCATGGCGGAACCGCTCCAGAAACGGCACGGCATAACCGAGGCCGACCAGCCGCTCTTCCGGCAAGGGCGGCCACAGCGTCGAAAGCGCCATGGTGACCGCCTGCTCGGCCGAGCGGCCAAGCGGGGAATGATAGAATTCGCGCAGATCGACGATATCGGTATTCATGGACGAGAATGTAGCATCAGGCGGTTGGACTTCAAGGCGTCTGCCCTTACATTGGTAGCCAGTAGGGAAAGTCAGGCGGGCGAATGCGCCGGTTTTGGCCGGCAAATGGAGAGGATACGATGAAACCTTTGGAAATAGACGTCTTTCTTTGCCGCAGCGACAATTTCGGGGTTCTGTTGCACGATCCCGAAAGCGGGGCGACGGCCGCCATAGACGCGCCGGAAGAAGGGCCTATCCTGCACGCCCTCGACGGCCACGGCTGGAAGCTCACGCATATCTTCACCACCCACCACCATCAGGACCATGTGGAAGCCAATCTGGCGCTGAAGGACAAGTTCCGATGCGAGGTGCACGGCCCCTACGACGAGGCGATTGCGATACCAGGCCTCGACCGTTCACAGGCCGATGGCGACGAATTCGAATTCGCCGGACGCCGCGTTCAGGTCATCGCCACACCCGGCCATACGGCGGGGCATATCTGTTATTACCTGCCGGATGACGGGCTCCTGTTTGCCGCCGATACGCTGTTTGCCATGGGCTGCGGCCGGCTGTTCGAACGCCCGGCGGCGGATATGTGGCACTCCTTCCAGAAACTGATGGCCCTGCCGGATGATACAAGGGTCTATTTCGGCCACGAATACACGCTTTCGAATGCCCGTTTTGCGCTGACCGTCGATCCCGATAACGCCGTGCTGCGCGAGCGCGCTTCCCGCATCGAGACGGCGCGGCAGGCCAATGAATTCACCATTCCAACCACCATCGGGCTCGAAAAACAGACCAATCCCTATATGCGGGTGGCGGATGCCGGTATCCGCAGACATCTGGGCCTCGAAAGCGCCACCGATGCCGATGTCTTCGCGGAAATCCGCACGCGCAAGGATAATTTCTGATGGGAACGGATTTATCGGCGCAGGCGATCATTCGCGAACTTGAGCTTGAGCCGCATCCCGAGGGCGGGTTCTATCACCAGACGTTCCGCGACAAGGCCGGCGGCGAGCGCGGCCATTCCACGGCGATCTATTATCTTCTGGAAAAGGGTGATCGGTCGCACTGGCACCGGGTCACGGACGCGGTGGAGGTGTGGCACTATTATGCCGGCGCGCCGATCGCGCTGCATCTTTCGCAGGACGGCCGGGAAGTGCAGACCTTCACGCTCGGCCCCGCCATTCTGGAGGGCGAGCGCCCACAGGTGATCGTGCCCGCCAATTGCTGGCAATCGGCGGAAAGCCTTGGCGATTTCACCCTCGTCGGCTGCACCGTCTCCCCGGGCTTTGCCTTTTCGAGCTTCGTCATGGCCGAACCCGGCTGGTCGCCTGGGGACGTGCCTTAATTCCCAGGGCACTGCCCGTTAAGCGACCGCGCGTCAGCCGCCGTATTTCGTCGCGGTAATATAAACCTGCCCCACCCGCGTCGGGATGATCGCATAAACCGGCGCATAGACATCCATATTGTTCGACTTGGCGAACCAGATCTCCATGGAGATGGATTTCAGATATTCGATATCCTTGCGCCCCTGCCGGTAACCCGACTTCGGCACATAACGCGCCTTGCAGACGATGGCATCGCCGCTGAAGCCATCGGTCTTGAAAGGTTTGGTGCCGCTGGGGCTCAAAACCAGGTCGAGACGCGATTCGCCGTCATAGATCGGCAGGCGGGTCGGGCAGATGCGGCCACCGGAGGGAATGATGAGACCGGAAATCGGATCGAGAACCGAGCGCAGGTCGCGGTCCTTCACGTCAACCCAATTGTCCGGCCGCGCCTTCGGTTCCGGTTTCACCGTCGTGGATGTGACGTTGCCGTTGCGATAGACAACGTCATAGGTGCGTACCCGCTTGCCATCCTTGTAGACCAGCGAATATTCGTTCGCCTGCAGCCGGTGGCCGCGCTTGGCGCCGGAAACGGTCGTCTTGCCGGAAATATCCTTCAGAATGCTGGCAAGGCCGGCGGCGCTGAAGGAACCAGAAATCGAATAATTAGGCCCGTCCATACGAGTCGAAAAACTAGCTCGTGCAATCGGCAGAATGCCGAGATTGATGCTGTATTCGCTTGTGTGGCGTGCTTCGGCGGCGAGCGAGGGGGAGACGCCCGCAAACGCCATAGCAGCGGCCATGAAAATGCTTTTTCCTCTGGCAATCATTTCGATATCACCTTAAAAGAGGCGCGGAAGCGGCCTTATCGGGCGATCATATACGCTGACTTGTGGCAATAAAAAAGCGGACAACGGTTGAAAACGCCGGAATTTCCTTTGATTTGCTCGCGGGCGGCTTGACTGTTAAGTCCCGTCTGACTATAGAACCGCAACTTTCCAATCATGGCCAGTTGGATTGCCACCACGGTTTTGCCGGTGGCGAGCCAGTGGTGAAACAGACAAAACAAAATAGGTGTACCCATGTCCCGTGTATGCGAATTGACCGGCAAGGGCGTCCAGACGGGCAACAACGTCAGCCACGCCAACAACAAGACCAAGCGCCGGTTCCTCCCGAACCTTTGCCAGGTTACGTTGATCTCCGATGCTCTCGGCCAGCGTTTCCGCCTGCGTGTTTCCGCAGCAGCCCTGCGCTCCGTTGAACACCGTGGCGGCCTCGATGCCTTCCTTCTGAAGTCCGGCGAAAACGAACTGAGCATGCGCGCTCGTCTCCTGCGCCGCCAGATCGCCAAGAAGACGGCTGAAGCTGCCTAATAGCGGCTTCGACACCATCTGATGTTCAGAAGGCTTGAATGGCTTTTTGCCACTCAAGCCTTTTGTTTGTTTTAGATTTTCGTTGCATCGGATTTTGCGGAAACCGTTTGAGACGTTTCGGTCCGATGTGTGGCTCCAACTGGTGGCATCACCCAGGATAAAAAAATGCCCTATCTGCGCTTCACGCTTATCTACGTTCTGCTGATGACGCTCGTCGTCGTCGCCTCCAATATTCTGGTGCAATATCCGCTGTCGGGCTCGCTGTTTGGTATCAACCTCGGTGACCTTCTGACCTGGGGCGCTTTCACCTATCCTGTCGCCTTCCTCGTCACCGACCTGACGAATCGCCAGTTCGGCCCCTCTGTCGCGCGCCGCGTGGTGCTTGCCGGCTTCGTGGTTGGCGTCACGCTGTCCTTCTGGACATCCATCCCCCGTATCGCGGTCGCTTCCGGCACCGCCTATCTGATCGGCCAGCTGCTCGATATTTCGGTCTTCAATCGCCTGCGCCGCCAGCGCTGGTGGCATGCGCCGCTTGCCGGCTCCATGCTGGGTTCGGTGCTGGATACGGCCCTGTTCTTCTCCATCGCCTTTGCGGCAAGCTTCTCGTTTGTGGGCCCCAATGATGCCTTCGCCATCGAAAGCGCGCCGCTGCTCGGAGCGTTCGCTCTGGAAGCCCCCCGATGGATTTCCTGGGCGCTGGGCGATCTTTCGGTCAAGGTTCTCGTCGGCCTCGTCATGCTCCTGCCTTACGGCGCGCTGATGAACACGCTGAAGCCGATGCCGGGCACCGTCAAACCGAGCTGACATTTTCCGTCAGCCGGATTCTGATGTTGGAGCGCGTGGATCAAATCGCGCTTGCAAACCCACAATCGGCATTGCAGTCTGCCGTTCGTGTCACAGCGCGAAGGCAGACCAACATGCAGATCAAGGACGTTATCGACATTGTGGATGCGACGAGCGCCACACTCTCGGGCTCCAGTTTCGATAACGTCAATCTGTCGGGGACGGTCTTCAACAATGTCAATCTGGCCGGAACACGCTTCAACGACATCAACTTTTCCGGTGCGTCGTTTACGGACAGCAACATGTCCGGCTGGTCGATCGATGACGTCAATTTTACCGGACTGAAACTGAGCAATTCAAACCTGTCCGGCACGCAGATAACGGCATGCCGAATGACCGGCATGAAGATCGACGGCATTGCGGTCGAGGATCTGCTGGCTGCCTACAGGGCGGCACAGGAGCAGGCCTGATATTTCACTCCACCAGCTTGAATTCCAGCATCAGGTTGCGCTGAAGGAACGAGTGGTTATCATCGGACACGATGAGAAGGCGCGTCGAGCCATCCGGCCCCTTCACCACATCCATGCCTTCCATATTGTCGATCTGGTAGGCCATGCCCGCTTCCATGAGGATTTCACCATCCACCACGGACCCTGGCCGGATATCGCCCCCGCGAATACGGCGGATGCGCATGCCGACACCTTCGGCGAAATTGAAGCGCCGCTCGAGAAGCAGCAGATCGCCGTTCGGCAGGAAAGCGCCATCAGTCACATCGAATGACGGATGATGGGTAACAGCGAAGGTGCCCTTCAGCGGGCCTTCCAAAATGGCCGCGAGAAGATTGCCGTCCGTATCGATGCTCTTTTCAGCAACCACGACCAGAGCGCCTGCGAGCGGCGAATTGGCTGGCGATACCGCCAAGGCCTCCAAGCCGCCATTATGGCGCAGTTCATTACTGGGTATGAGATATGGCAGTCGGTCGAGCGGCTTTGAGGCGGCGAAGCCCGGATCGGGATAGATGTCGATCCTGTGGCGCTGCTCATAACTGACGAACACCTTGCCGTCGCGCACCGCCATTCCTTCCGCGTCCATTTCCATCTTGCGCGGCGGTTCGCGGCCACTCATATCAAGCATGGGGGTGATGCGGACATCGGCAAGCCCGGACAGCGCGCCAACCGCATCACGCGTGATCCTGCCCGTCAACCAATGGCCAGTATCCAGCACCGCGATAAATTCCTCGCCATCGGGGCGAAACCGGATAGAGGATATCGCCCCGAACAGCTTTTCGGGCGCGCTCATCACCATACCGCCGACAAACTCCAGCTTGCCGAAACGTTTTTCGCTGGTGCCGACCTCGAAGCCGGACAGAAGACGCGCACTGACAGGCACATCGATGGTCGATGCGCCGATGGGAACGGGAAACAGCGAAGCCGCTGCAAGAGCGGCGGCCGCTGCGAAGGATTTGCAGGAAAAGGACGCTCGTCCCCGCTTATCCCGCACGGCGGATCCTGCGGGACGAACCGGAAGCACCGCTCGTATCCTCGAAGAGGGCAGCGAGCTGCTCAGTCATCGCGCCGGCCAGCTCATCCGCATCGACGATGGTCACGGCACGGCGGTAATACCGCGTCACGTCATGGCCGATTCCGATTGCCAGCAGTTCCACCGGCGATCGCGTCTCGATCTGCTCGATGACGGCGCGCAGGTGCCGTTCCAGATAGTTGCCCGGATTAACCGACAGGGTCGAATCATCCACCGGCGCGCCGTCCGAGATCATCATCATGATCTTGCGCTGCTCAGGGCGGCCGATCAGGCGGTTATGCGCCCACATCAGCGCTTCGCCATCGATATTTTCCTTGAGCAGGCCTTCGCGCATCATCAGGCCGAGATTGCGCCGCGAACGCCGCCACGGAGCGTCCGCCGACTTGTAGATGATATGGCGCAGATCATTAAGGCGACCCGGCGAAGCTGGCTTGCTGTTCGCCAGCCACTGTTCGCGCGATTGTCCGCCCTTCCAGGCCTTGGTGGTGAAGCCGAGAATTTCCACCTTCACGCCCGAACGCTCCAGCGTGCGCGCCAGAATATCGGCGCAGGTGGCTGCAACGGTTATCGGCCGGCCGCGCATCGAACCGGAATTGTCGATGACGAGCGACACGACGGTATCGCGGAACTTCGTGTCGCGCTCCTTCTTGAAGGAAAGCGGCTGCATGGGGTCGATGATAAGCCGCACAAGGCGGGCCGGATCGAGATAACCCTCTTCCAGATCGAAATCCCAGGAGCGGTTCTGCTGCGCCATCAGGCGGCGCTGCAGCCGGTTCGCCAGCCGCCCAACGGCACCCTGAAGATGGGCGAGCTGCTTGTCGAGGAAAGCGCGCAGACGGTCAAGTTCGGACTCGTCGCACAGTTCCTCGGCGCGGATTTCCTCATCGAATTCCTGCGTGAAGATACGGTAATCCACCTTCTCGTTGAAATCGTCGAAAGGGCTGTTGGGACGGCGGGTCTCACCGGGCGTTTCGGAATCCTCGTCGAGATCGTCGGACATTTCCTCGTCCGACATCTCGGCGCCGTCCATCTCGCCTTCTTCCATTTCCTCCTGCGAGGCCTCGTTTTCATCGGCGGGCGTCGCGTCGGAGCCGGCTTCTTCCTCGACCTGCTCTTCCTCGGTCTCGTTGGTGCGTGGCTGGTCCTCGTTGGACTCCGCCTCCTGGCTTTCCGGCTCGTTATCCTCGTCGCCGAAATCTTCCGCCATCTGCATGGAGGTCAGCATCTTGCGCACCAGCCGCGAAAACGCCTTCTGGTCGGTGATGACGCGCGAAAGATCCTTGAGGTCGGCGGCCGCCTTGTCCTCGATGAAATCGCGCCACAGATCGAGCACCTTGCCGGCGCTTTCGGGCGGCTTTTCGCCGGTCAGCTTCTCGCGCACCAGAAGTGCAACGGCTTCGGCCAGCGGCGCATCGTCCTTGTTGCTGATGCCCGAAAAATTCGCCTTGGCATATTTTTCGGTGTTCATGGCGTTGATGTTGGAAGCCATGCCCGGCATGCGCAACGCACCGATGGATTCCACGCGCGCCTGTTCCACCGCGTCGAAGATAAGCCGCGCTTCCGCACCCTGCGGCGACATCACCGCATGCGTGTCCGCATCATGGCAGGCAAGACGCAGCGCCATGGAATCGCCGAGGCCACGGGTGATGGCGATTTCCTGTGCGGTCGGTTTCTTGGAGATTTCCGGCAGGCGCATGCGCTCACCGGCAAGGCCCGGCCGCTCATTGGCGAAAACGACCTCGACCTCGGCGTCGCCTGCAACGGATCGCACACATCCGGCAATCGCCTGACGCAACGGTTCCGTATCGACCGCCGTACCCGGTTTCGCTCTGGAATTGTCGCCGCGCCCTGCCATTGTCTTTCCTGTCATTTGTCGGCGCCTGCGGCACGCCCATCCTCAGGATGCGCGGCCGGCCGGCGTCTTCAAGTCATCGGTGATCTTCTCCGGACAGACCGGGGACGATCAGGCGCTGAGAACGATGTTCGCAGCACTTTCCTTCAGCTCGACACCGAAGGCCCGCTGATATTGCTCGGCCACCAGCGTGCGCTCCAGCTCATCGCACTTGTTGAGGAAGGTCACACGGAAGGCAAAAGCGAGATCGCCGAAGATTTCCGCATTTTCCGCCCAGGTGATGACGGTACGCGGGCTCATGACGGTGGAAAGATCGCCATTGATGAAGGCCGAACGGGTGAGATCGGCCACGCGCACCATCTTGGAGACGGTTTCGCGACCCTTCGGATTGTCGAAGCTCTTTACCTTGGCGGCAATGATGTTCACTTCCTGCTCATGCGGCAGATAGTTCAGCGTGGTGACGATGGACCAGCGGTCCATCTGCGCCTGGTTGATCTGCTGCGTGCCGTGGTAAAGACCCGTCGTATCCCCGAGGCCAACCGTGTTGGCGGTCGCAAAGATGCGGAAAGCAGGGTGAGGACGGATGACGCGGCTCTGGTCGAGCAACGTCAGGCGGCCCGACGATTCCAGCACGCGCTGGATGACGAACATCACGTCCGGGCGGCCGGCATCATACTCGTCGAAAACGAGCGCGACATTATGCTGGTAGGCCCAGGGCAGGATGCCGTCCTTGAATTCGGTGACCTGCTTGCCGTCTTTGAGGACGATGGCGTCCTTGCCGACGAGGTCGATACGGCTGACATGGCTGTCGAGGTTGACGCGCACGCAGGGCCAGTTCAGGCGGGCGGCGACCTGCTCGATATGGGTGGATTTACCCGTACCGTGGAAACCGGAAACCATGACGCGTCGGTTGTGAGCAAAACCGGCAAGGATCGCAAGCGTCGTATCGCGGTCGAAAAGATAGTCGGGATCGAGGTCCGGTACATAGGCGTCGCCCTGGGAATAGGCGGGAACCCGCAGATCCGTATCAATGCCGAAAACCTCCCGCACGGACACCGTCGTGTCGGGCAGGTTGGAAATATCAAGGTCGATTTTGCTCATCACGTCTCCAAGGCGGGCGGCAGCCACCCGGCCACATCATCAATCAGGCGGTAAACACGTAAGTTGGCTTAGCAGAAACCTGACTGCTTTAACAATTGATATGCTTGAACAACAGCCCGAAAACGCTCTTCCGAACCACGATCGCCACCATTAGCATCAGGATGGTGCTTTTTGACAAGCTCCTTGTAGCGCCTTTTTATGTCTTCCTGCTTTGCATTGGAAGAAAGGCCGAGCGTATCGAAGGCTTTCGCCTCCAGCGTCTTCAGCTTGCGGTCCCGCTGCATGCGCTGCCCACCAGCCCTGGCGCCGTCAGCAAAACCGCCGGTGAAGCCGAAAGGATCGCGGACACGGGCATTCGCGCTGGCGGTTCCGGAACGCAGCGTGGAATGCAGGGGGGCGTCGCGCGCCGTCTTGTTGACGCCCACCGTCCAGGTGGGGCGATGACCGGTGATCGCCTCCTTCTGGTAACGGGCGATCTCGCTGTCGGAGAGGCCGGAGAAGTAATTATAGCCCTTGTTGTATTCCTTCACATGCTCGAAACAGAACAGGAAGAATTGCCCCTCGGCATTGCGGCCGACAGGTGCCCGGTGAACGCCCGGTTTATCGCATCCATCCCACTGGCAGGTTGGAGCCTGAACCTCAGGTTCCCGCTCCCTTTTCCGGCGCGTGCGGATGCGGTCGAAATATTTCGAATCCAGTTTCATGATGCCCTGATTATGGGGTGCGAAAAGCCGCACAACAAGAATTGACAAAGTGGAATGTTACAGGCTTTTAGGTAGCCCCTTTCAAAGACCAGCCAACAGGATTGGAGCCCTCCGCATGTCCCTGCGAGAACGCATAGAAACGAAGCTTCGGCAGAGCTTTTCGCCGGAACGCCTGAGGGTTGTCGATGAAAGCCAGATGCATGCGGGCCACCAGCCGGATATGACAGGCACCGGCGAGACGCATATGCGTGTCCAGATAGTGTCTGAAAGCTTTTCAGGCAAGTCTCGCATCGAGCGGCATCGGGCGATCAATGCACTTTTGAAGCCGGAACTCGACGCCGGGCTGCATGCGCTGGCGATTGAGGCGGCGGCGCCGGGGGAAACGGTGCGGTTCTGATTGGGGCTGCCATCAGACCAACAGCAAGCCCCCTCATTAGGCCCTCCGGGCCACCTCTCCCCGACCGGGAGGAGCGAAGCGAGGCGATGAGTGGCCCTCACCGTTCCTCACCATAATCAATTCACCCCGGATGCTTCTCCGACAGGAAGGACTGTACCTCGGAAGCCGCGACGTCATCAGCCACGAAGGACTGGCCGATGCCGTGGGTGAGGATGAAGGTGAGCTTGCCGCCCTTCACTTTCTTGTCCTGTGCGATCGCCGTCATCAGGGTTTCGACCGGCGGCAATTCGCCGGGAATATCCTTCATCGTGGTCGGCAGGCCGACGGACTTCAGATGTGCCTCGACGCGCGCGGCATCGTCAGGGCTGGCGAGGTTGAGGCGGGCGGAAAACTGGTGCGCCAGCACCATGCCGATGGCGACACCTTCGCCGTGCACCAGCCGTTTGCTGTCGTAGTTGGTTGCCGCTTCCAGCGCGTGACCGAAGGTGTGGCCGAGGTTCAGAAGGGCGCGCACGCCGTTTTCCTTCTCGTCAGCCACCACCACATCGGCCTTCGCCTGGCAGCTCGTGGCAATCGCCTGAATGCGGGCCGGGCCGCCGGTGCGGATGTCATCCCAGTTCTTTTCCAGCCAGAAGAAGAAATCCGGCTTGTCGATCAAACCGTATTTCACGACTTCGGCATAACCGGCGCGGAATTCCCGCGGGCTCAGCGTATCGAGGACTGCCGTATCCGCCAGCACCAGATCGGGCTGGTGGAAAACACCGATGAGGTTCTTGCCATGGCGGCTGTTGATGCCGGTCTTGCCCCCGACGGAGGAATCCACCTGCGACAGAAGCGAGGTCGGTATCTGCACGAAGCGCACGCCGCGGCGCACGATGCCTGCGGCAAAACCGGCGAGATCGCCGATGACGCCGCCGCCGAGCGCGATCACCGCATCGTTACGCTCCACCCGTGCGGAAAGAACCGCATCGCAGACGGTGACGAGATGCTCGAAGCTCTTGGTCTTCTCTCCTGCCGGCAGGGTCAGTGAAACCGCCTCGATGCCATCCGTCTGCAAACCGTCCATCAGGCCTTCTAGGTAAAGCGGCGCGACATGCTCGTCAGTGATGATCGCCGCGCGTCTGCCCTTCAGCCGCGCTGAAATTTCGCCACCCGCCCTGCCGATCAGTCCCGGCCCGATCAGAATGTCATAGGCGCGCTCGCCGAGCGGCACATGGACGAGACGTTCATCGGCGTGGATTTCGGAAGGCGTCATGGTGGTCAGTCTTTCTGTTCGAGGCCGGCTAAGGCCGTCAGCACTTCGGTCGCGATGATTTCCTTACGGACATCACGGGATTCGATGGTGACGTCCGCCTCCGCATAGATCGGATAGCGTTTCTCCATCAGGGCAGCCAGCGTTGCCTTGGGGTTTTCAGTCTTGAGCAGCGGACGATGGTCGCGCTTGTTGACCCTCTCCCACAGAACCTCAAGATCGGCCTTCAGCCAGAGAGAAATGCCGCCCCGCCTGATATGCGCTCGGGTATTGTCGTTGATAAATGCGCCGCCGCCGGTGGAGACGACCTTGGGACCACCGCGCAGCAGCCGCTTGATGACCCGCGTTTCCAGCGCCCGGAACTCCTCCTCGCCATAGGTGGCGAAAAGTTCCGCTATCGTCATGCGCGATACGCGCTCGATCTCGACATCCGTATCAATGAAAGGAACCTTGAGCTGCTGGGCCACCATGCGGCCCACCGCCGACTTTCCAGCCCCCATCAGCCCGACGAAGACGATGTTGCGCCGTCCGAGCTTTGCCCGTGCTTGCTCCCCGAGCGTGGCCGGGACCGATAAATTCGTTTCATTCATAAATTTGAAAGCCCGTTTGGCATGGATATCTGCAAATGTTTACGAAGCGTCAAGCCAAATTGCTGACTGAATGGTGGTGAATCACAATCAACGCCGCATGCGGCGCGGGGTGGAGCGGGCATTTTGATCTTGTCGCCGCTTTCGCTGCACCGCATATAGATTTCGACTGCCACCCTACGGAGCCGCCATGCCCACCCTTTTTCGCTTCACGATGATACTGGCGACCATCGCAGGGCTGATCTATGGCGGCATGGTGCTGCTCGTCATGCTCGTTCAGCCACGCGACCGCGAAGTGACGGTGCGCATCCCCTCCGAGCGACTGAACCCACCCACCACGGAACCGGCAAGGCGCACCCCATGAGCGGACAACCGGCGGGAGGGCGCGACGGCGCGCGGCTCGAAAGTTTTCTGGAGATGATGAGCGCCGAGCGGGGTGCTGCCGCCAACACGCTCTCTTCCTATGAGCGCGACCTTGCCGACCTGCGTGAATTTCTCAGCCGTCGCGGCCAGTCGCTGACGGAGGCGCAGACGCCTGACCTTTCCGCTTATCTCACCGATCTTTCCGCTCAGGGTTTTGCCGCAACCTCGCAGGCACGCCGCCTCTCCTCCATGCGGCAGTTCTATCGCTTTCTCTATTCGGAAGGGCTGCGCAGCGACGACCCGACCGGCATCATCGATGCGCCCAGGAAAGGTCTCGCCCTGCCGAAAACGATGAGCGTCGCCGATGTGAACAGGCTTCTTGGCCTCGCGGCGCAGGAAGCGGCAACCGCAGGCCCCGGCCAGCTTGCCCGCATCCGCATGCACCTGCTGCTCGAACTGCTTTATGCCACCGGCATGCGTGTCAGCGAACTGGTCTCCCTGCCCGTCAAGGTGCTGCGCCAGGAAGGCCGCTTCCTGATGATCCGCGGCAAGGGCAACAAGGACCGTATGGTGCTTCTTTCCCGCACCGCCATCGAGGCCATGGAAAAATACGAGGCCGCCCGAAAAGCCCTCGTGCCGGAAAAAGACAAGGCGCCGAAAAAAGCCGAAGCCACGGAGAGCCCGTGGCTCTTTCCTTCCAACAGCAGGCAAGGCCACCTGCCCCGCCAAGTCTTCGCCCGGGACCTCAAGGACATCGCCATGCGCGCGGGCCTTACCCCTTCGGCAGTATCGCCGCATGTGCTGCGTCATGCCTTTGCCAGCCACCTGCTGCAGAACGGTGCGGATCTGCGCGCGGTCCAGGAACTGCTCGGCCATTCCGACATTTCCACGACACAAATCTATACACATGTGCTGGAAGAACGCTTGCAAGAGCTGGTACAAACACATCACCCCCTTGCCAAACAGGGCAAAAACCTTGATTAGAGCGACCGGAACCGCCGGATAATCCGGCTCAAACCTTGCGCAAAACGATCGGAAACGGATCTCATGCACAATTATCTCGACTTCGAAAAACCTATCTCGGACCTTGAAGGCAAGATCATCGAGCTGAAGAAGCTTGCCGATGAAGACGAGAGCATAGACACCTCGGAGGAGATCAACCGCCTGGAATCGCGTGTCAACGATGCGATGCAGGACATCTATTCCAAGCTGAATGCCTGGCAGAAAACGCAGGTCGCGCGTCATCCGCAGCGCCCGCATTTCGTCGACTATGCCAAGGCCCTGTTCACCGATTTCACGCCGCTGGCCGGCGACCGCAAATTTTCCGAAGACGCCGCCATTCAGGCCGGTCTTGCCCGTTTCAACGGTCAGCCCGTCGCCATCATCGGCCAGGAAAAGGGCAACGACACCAAGAGCCGTCTGAAGCATAATTTCGGCAGTGCGCGCCCGGAAGGTTACCGCAAGGCGATCCGCGTGCTCGAACTGGCCGACCGTTTCTCGCTGCCGGTCGTCACCCTCATCGATACCGCCGGCGCCTATCCCGGCGTTGGCGCCGAAGAACGCGGCCAGGCCGAAGCCATCGCCCGCTCGACGGAAATGTGCCTCAACGTCAAGGTGCCGATCGTCTCCGTCGTCATCGGCGAAGGCGGTTCGGGCGGCGCGATCGCCATCGCCACCGGCAACCGCGTTTATATGCTCGAACATTCGATCTATTCGGTGATTTCACCCGAGGGGGCCGCTTCCATCCTCTGGCGCGATTCGACCCGCGCCAAGGAAGCTGCAACCAACATGAAGATCACCTCGGAAGATCTGAAATCGCTCGGCGTCATCGATGGCATCATTCCGGAACCCATCGGCGGCGCGCACCGCGCCCCGGAAACCGTTATCAGCGCGACCGGCGATGTTATCGCCAAGGCTCTGGCCGATCTTTCCCAGCGTTCCGGCACACAGCTGCGCGCTGAACGCCGCCAGAAGTTCCTGGATATCGGCCGGAACCTCTAGTTCGGCCTTAATTTCCGGCAAGATCGCCCCAACTCGGCCATAGTCCGGTCACATCAACGGATGTATCGGCGGCCGCGGGGGCGGATCCGATTTGAGTTAAGAAGATGTAAACGGTTAATACCGTATTTAAATTGCACACGGAACGGTATAGAACTGCCACCGCTTCGTGCCATCGTCTTTCGGATCAGATCATGCGTTTGACACATTTTGCCCTTCTCGCCTGCACCGCGCTTATTCTCACCGGCTGCAACGATACGCTTGAAACCGTCGAACGCGACGTTTCTCACGTCAAGAACAAGGTCGATTACCCCTTGTCTCCGTCCATTCTGGCCGAGATCGACAAGCGGGGCATGGATCGTACCTCGCCGATCATGATCCGCATTTTCAAGGAAGAAGGCGCTCTGGAGATCTGGAAGGCAAGGCGCGACAATCGCTTCGAAAAGATCGCCGGATACGAGATTTGCGCATGGTCCGGCAAACTCGGCCCCAAGGTGAAGGAAGGCGACCGGCAGGCGCCGGAAGGTTTCTACAACCTGACGCCCGCGCACCTGAACCCGAATTCCAAATACTACCTCGCCATCAATACCGGTTTCCCGAACCGTTACGATGCCGCCAATGGCCGCAACGGCACCAACCTGATGATCCATGGCGCGTGCTCGTCGTCAGGCTGCTATTCGATGACGGATGCGCAGATTCTTGAAATCTATGGTTTTGCACGGGATGCCTTTAAGGGCGGCCAGAAAACAGTGCAGTTGCAGGCCTTCCCCTTCCGCATGACGGCGGAAAACATGGCCCGCCACCGCCAGAGCGAGCATCTCGAATTCTGGAAGATGCTGAAGGTCGGTTACGACAATTTCGAAGTCACCAAGCGCCCGCCGGAAGTGAATGTCTGCGAGAAGAAATACGTTTTCAACCAGCAGACGGAAGGCGGCAGCTTCAATGGCTCTGGCCAATGCCCGGCCATGAGCACCCCGCCGGCACTGGCAAGCGCGCTTTCGAGCTACGAAAAGACCTACGATCTCGCCTATGCAACGGCGATGAAGAAATATGACGGCATGGCCTGGTACGACCCGAGCGAGGCGGAGCGCAAGGCGCTGGTTGCCGAAAAGCGCAAGGGCCGCGAACCTGCTTACGCACCGACCGGCTCGGCGCTGAAGGCCGGCAAGCTGATGAAGGAAACGGAATATGCCGCGCTGATGGAAAAGAAGGCGCAGCAGGTCACGTCATCCTCGTCGGCGACGACCGCAACCGCCTCTGCCCTGCGCGGTCCGCGTCCTTCGGCAGCTCAGCCCACCACGGGACCACAATCGAACCCGGCGCCCGCAGCCCCGACCATGGTTGCAACGGCAGCGCCTGCAACAGCAGGCCAGACCGGCGCTGCCGCCCAGGGCATCCCGGTCCCGACGATGAACCCGCTCGCCTATTCCCCTGCCCCGGCACCGGAAGCGCCGGAAAAGAAGCCCTTCTGGAAGTTCTGGGCCAAGGAATGAGCGACACGGCCGAGATCGTCTATGATTTGAGGGGGCTTAAATGCCCCCTTCCGGTTTTGAGAAGCCGCAAGAAGCTCGCCACCCTCAAGGCCGGCGATATCCTGACCGTCGAGACGACCGATCCGCTGGCGGTGATCGATATCACCCATATGTGCAATGAGGACGGGCATCGGTTGGTTGAGACCGTTGTGGTGGACAAGGGGCATCGGTTTCGGATTGTGAAGGGCGGGTAAGCCGACGTTTGACGGTGTCAGGCGCGGTTACCCCCCCTCTGCCCTGCCGGGCATCTCCACCTCAAGGGGGGAGATCGGCAAGTGGCTTCCGCTCGAATACCTCAACGTTGAGCCTGCAGCGATGAGGGAGCACCCTGCTGATCTCCCCCTTCAGGGGGAGATGTCCGGCAGGACAGAGGGGGGTGAACCACACCCACCGACCTCGACCATCGCGGCACGACCTCAAAACCGCAACCCCGAAACCGCCAGCGGATTATCCGTCATCGCCTGCCTGTCCGGCCGGTCAATGCCCGGTGTGCTGGTGAAGGCAGCAAACAGATCCTTCACGAAAGCCTCCGGCAAATCCTTCGTGATCAGCACCATGCGCGTGCGCTGGTCTGCAGGGTCCGGCCAGGCCGAGAGGCGTTCAGGCGTATGGAAAATGCTCTGCACCCCATGCAGTACCAGCGGCCGGCCCGGATTATCCGACAGCTTGACGATGGCCTTCATGCGCAAGAGCTTCTCCCCATGGGCCGAACGCAGCAGATCCACGAACATATCGATCGCCATCGGATCGATCGGCTGATCGTGAATGATCGAGAAGGACCGGATCGAGGCGTCATGCCGGTTCACATCGTCATGATGATGGTGGTGGTGGTCGCCATGATGGTGGTGGTCGTGCGCGTGATCATGCTCATGGTGATCGTGACCGGACTCTTCCCCGAGCCAGCGGCCCACATCGGCATTTTTGCTGGAGACATCGTAAAGGCCGTTGTCGAGAAGCCCTGCAGCACTCCAGTCGGTTTTGTCACCATCCTCGATTGTCGCGCGCGGGTTCAGTGCCTCAAGGCGCGCCGTCAGTGCGGCAATCGTGGAAGCATCGGCAAGTGCCCGCTTGGTCACCACCAGCCGGTCGGCCACGGCCGCTTGCTTCACCGCCTCCTCGTGATTGTCGAGCGTGGACAGGCCGTTGACGGCATCCACCACCGTGACCATCCCGTTCAGCACGAAATTCTGCGCGATGACAGGATTGCCCATGACCGACTGCATGACAGGGGCGGGATCGGCAAGACCGGTCGTCTCGATAACCACCCGCTTGACCGGCTTCAGCTTGCCGGTCTGGATACCATCCATCAGTTCCGCCAGCGTATCCACCAGTTCACCGCGCACGGTGCAGCAGAGGCAGCCTTCCGCCAGTTCGATGATCCCTTCGCCGGCGCTTTCAACCAGCATGTGGTCGATGCTGACATCGCCGAATTCATTGATGATAATCGCCGCGTCACTCATCTCAGGGTCTTTGAGAAGACGGTTGAGCAGCGTCGATTTTCCGGCGCCGAGAAAGCCGGTGATGATGGAAACCGGGATGCGATCGCGAGACATGCCTTGCCTGTATGGTGATGGCTGCCCCGGCCTGTCATTGCGTCAGACAAGACCTGGAGCCGCACGGAACGAAAAGAAATCGCCCGGAGCGGGAAGCCACGAGCGACACTGTAATATCATAACATGATCACGCTGCGAATACATAAACGCATCGCGGCACCAGCCTCTTGGTCCGGTTTCAGGTGATCAGAATGTCGGGCGCGGGATCGGGATCGGCACATTGGCCAGCTCGCCCTTGGCAGCACCCTTGGTGGCATTGACCGCCACCGTCTCGCTGCCGGGAATGAGGCCGGCGTAGGAATATTCCGGCGGGCGGGTCATTTCCGTGACATAGGGCGAATGAATGACCATGCGGCCGGTTTCGTCACGGCTTTCGCTGCGCACCTTGGCGGCCTTCGGATTGCAGATATCGGCGCTGACGTCGTTGACGTCGCCGGTATCGCCATAGGGCGCCAGCGAGGCAAGCGAAACACCCTGCCCCGAAGGCGCGGTCAATCCCATCTGCAGCAGATCGGCCGACTGGTCGGTTCGCCCGGCAAGGCTGTCCGCACCCAGCACGACGGTGATGACCGAACGGCCATTGCGCACGGCCGATGACACCTGGTTGAAACCGGAAGCGCAGATGAAGCCGGTCTTCATGCCATCCGCGCCATCAAAGCGACCGACAAGCATATTGAAGTTGGCATAATTCTTCTTGCCGGTGGTGACACCCTCCAGCGAGAAATAATGGGCATATTCCGGGAATTCTCGCTTGATGATCAGTGCCAGAAGCGCAAGGTCGCGCGCCGTCGTATATTGCCCCTTACCGGGCAGGCCGTTGGCATTGATGTAGTGGGTGGAGCTCATGCCCAGCCGCTGCGCCTGCGCATTCATCTGCGCCACGAAATTGTCGCTGGTGCCGCCGATGGTTTCGGCGATGGCCACGGCGATGTCATTGGCGGACTTGATCAGCAGCAGCTTCAGCGCGCTATCCATCGTCAACTTCTGGCCGGGCTTGAAATACATTTTCGAGGCCGGCTGGTCGGCGGCCTTCTTGCTCATCACCACTTCCGTCTGCGGGCTGATCTTGCCGGCCTTCATCTGCGAAAAGGCGATATAGGCGGTCATCAGCTTGGTCAGCGAAGCGGGATACCACTTGCGGAAGGCTTCCTGATGGGAAATCACCTTGCCGGTTTTGACGTCCACCACCATTTTCGGATTGGCATTGGCCACGGGCGCTACGGCGACGACGCCTGCGGTGACGATGGCAATGGCTGCGGAAAGCCGGCGTGCGGCGTTTGGCGATTTCACTGTGTTTGGCAAGGCTAGTCCTCGAATTCCCGTCTTCGGTCGGGGAATGGCAATATTCACCATATATGTCCTAGCAATGGCAAAGTACATTGATTACGTCAATTATGCGGCGCACTATCCACCACGGAGGATGGGTTTTTACCACATGCCGCACCGATGAACCCAGGAATGAGCGAATGCCGATTTTGAACAGAGCCGCCGAACTTCAGCAGGAAGTAAGCGAATGGCGGCATCACCTGCATGAAAATCCCGAAATTCTCTATGACGTCGACAACACCGCGGCCTTCGTTGCGGAAAAGCTGAAATCCTTCGGCGTTGACGAAATCGTGACCGGTCTTGGCCGCACCGGCGTCGTCGGCATCATCAGGGGCAATGTTCCAGGCAATCGCACCATCGGCTTCCGTGCGGATATGGACGCACTGCCCATTCTCGAGGAAACCGGCAAACCCTGGGCGTCAAAAACGGCTGGCGCCATGCATGCCTGCGGCCATGACGGCCACACCGCCATGCTGCTCGGCGCGGCCAAGTATCTTGCCGAGACCCGCAATTTCGCCGGCTCGATCGCCGTCATCTTCCAGCCCGCCGAAGAAGGTGGCGCTGGCGCGCTTGCGATGGTCGAGGATGGCCTGATGGAGCGTTTCGGCATCGACGAAGTCTATGGCATGCACAATATGCCAGGGATTCCGCTTGGCGCCTTCGCCGTCCGCAAGGGCGGCATCATGGCGGCGCCTGACAAATTCTCCATCACCGTCAAGGGCCGTGGCGGCCATGCGGCGCAGCCGCACCGCACCATCGACCCGATCGCCATCGGCGCACAGATCGTCGGCAACCTGCAGATGATCGCCTCGCGTAATGCCGATCCGATCCGGTCTGTGGTCGTGTCCGTCACCCGCTTTCACGCCGGCTCCAGCCACAACATCATTCCCAACGAAGCGCTGATCGCCGGCACGGTTCGTAGTCTCGATGAAACCGTGCGCGATCTCGCGCAGGAGCGGATCAAACAGATGGCGGAAGGCATAGCACTTGCCAATGGTGCGGAAGCCGAGGTCGTCTATGAACGTTATTGCCCCGTCACCTTCAACCATTCCACCGAGACCGACCATGCCATCCGCGTGGCCCTTGATGTGGCGGGCGAACCGAATGTCGATCCCGATGTCGACCCCTCCATGGCAGGCGAGGATTTCTCCTTCATGCTGAAGGAAAGGCCGGGCTGCTTCATCTTCATCGGCAATGGCGACTCGGCCGGGCTCCACAATCCCGGCTACGACTTCAACGACGACGCCATCGCCTACGGCATTTCCTACTGGGTGAAGCTGGCCGAACAGCGCCTGGCAAGCTGATCGCCTGATAACGCGCAGAAAGCCGAGGAAGAGATCGACCGCGATGAAGAACGCGGTTGATCCGCAGGCATCGTCAGGTTAAAGAGCAATTCAGTGTCCACGTAGCTCAGCAGGATAGAGCACAGGATTCCTAAGGAAAATTGGGGGTTGCGCCCGGAAACGACGCAATCGATCTGCTCAAAGTCGGGGAAAGCTTCGCTGGTCTCCAGCATGCCAATCCCGAGCCAAGCTCCGGAGAAATCCGGTGAAGGTGTAGAGACTGGATGGGCAGCACCTAAAGGCCGCAAGGTCCATGGTGAAGGGACAGTCCAGACCACGAACGTTCTGCCCGACAGCGGCAGGACGGCGGCGAAAGCCGAAGCGGTATGAATCCTGGGGTCGGAGGTTCGAATCCTCTCGTGGACACCAAAAATCCTGAAAATATTTCCATTAAGTGGTTGTAAACAATACATTATTTCACTTCTCGAGGAGAGCGGCGCTCCTTACCTCACCGCCCGTTGTTACTGTCGATTCTATTGCGAAACCTGTGATGGCTCCCTCACCGGTTCAGGTATCAAGCGCTTCGCAATCGAGACGCTAACGGAGGACACCGGCTTCACGCCGCCGCTGTCCGTCGCATTATTTTTATATGACAAAGTCCCAAAGGACATGTCCTGCTCGTCTAAACTACGAGAGGGAATTTGCACGTTCCGTTTCTCGGTGTGAGGAGAACATCTGATGTATCTGACCAGGGAATCTGAGATCGCAATCGGTATTCTGACCAACTTTGTCCATGAAGCGGAGGAAGCCCATACGACGGGGAAGCTGGCGCATCGGCTTGGGGTCACAAAAGATCATGCCGCGAGGGTGGTTGCCATTCTCGTCAGAAACGGGTTGCTGCAGAGCAGGCGGGGGCGGACAGGCGGGGTCGTTCTCAATGTCGATCCGGAAAGTCTTTCAGTGGGCATGATCCTGCGGGCAACGCAGCCGGTTCTCGTCCGGCGACCGCGCACGCGCAACGCCAATCCTTCCGGCACCACGGGTATTTTCCACATGCTGGCGGAAGCAACCTCCGACTATTTCATCGAACTTGCGGACGCCTGCAAGATTACCGATGTCGTTCCGACAGAAATCGGCAATTCGCAGTGTCGCAGCCGGCGATTGGTGCCACCAGTGCCAATCCCCGGGAGAGACTGAGGCTGTCAGCCGGTCGCATGCGACAATTTGAAATCATGTTGAGGAGAGTCGCATTTGATACGCATCGTCAGAGCCAAGCTGCACGGCATCACCGTAACGGGAGCCGATCTCGATTATCACGGGTCCATCACGCTTGATCCCGAGCATTGTGACCTTGCCGGGATCAGACCTCTGGAATTCGTCGATATCTGGAACAAGCAGAGCGGCGCCAGAATTTCGACCTATGTGATTTTCGGCGAAGCCGGATCGAAATGCTGCATCCTGAACGGTGCTGCGGCGCGCACCTGCCAGCGTGGCGATCAGGTCATCATATGCTCGTCGTCTTACGTTGAGGAGACGGCGCTTTATGACACCGCTCCGATGGTGCTCACCTTCACGCCGAAAAACGATGTGAAGGACGTTCTGCGTTATCGCGTCAAGGAAACGGCGCGGCGTCCCTTCGACTTCTTTATCGAAACCCTGCCACACGCAGAAAACTCCGATATGGAAGACGAAAGCGTTGCTGATCGCGCCATTGCCTGAAAAGCGCGCTGATGTTCCGTCAATGAGGCACGCCTAGCTACGGGTGCCAGACCGCCAGGCGACCAGAGGTTCCGGCCGGACATCGCCCGCCAGAGAGACCGTGGCCTGTTGGCTTGAAGCCAGCAGGCCACAATCAAGACAGCTCACACGCAGGTTGCTTTCAGGAGCGATCAAATCGGCAATCGTGAAGCGATCGAGAAGACGGGCAAAAAATGACGAGGTCGTCGAGACGATACGGCCGAGGAATGCTTCGGTTTCCGATTGAGGTGATGAAAGGGCGTCTGCGCCCTCCCCAAGCAATTCGGGCTGTACCAGCCGCAACACCTCGGTCAGTTTCACCGTCTGCGGGTCCCTTGCCAGTTTCAGACCGCCGCCAGGGCCCCGCTCGCTCTGCAGCAGACCGTTTCGCGCGAGCAACGCGACAACCTGATAGGTATGGTCTTTCGTCGCACCGATTTCCTGCGCGACCTTTTGAACCGATACGATTTCGCTCTCCTGCCGCGCGCATACCGCAAGAATGCCAAAGGCGATTTCAGTCTGCCGTTTCAGATGCATTGCTTATGAACGTCCTTATGGCGAGTGTAGGGATCGCCGACCCAGTGCTCAGACTACCGTGTTACATCGCGTCATTCAATTGTTCCATGCCGGCCATCCGGCATGATGGATGCTTCAGCCCGCCTCATGCCTCGCCCCGCGTGAGAGCCAGCGATGCAGGAACAGACTGCCCTTTATGGTCTCCTCGATAATCAGCGACAACCATACACCCGTCACTCCGAGATTGAGGAACAGGCAGAAGAACCAGGCCGTGGAAAGGCCAAGCCCCCATGTCACGGTCAGGCTGACGAAAACCGGCCAGCGGACATCGCCCACCGCCCGCAGCGATTGAAAGAGGATCGTATTGAATGCAAATCCCGGCTGAATAAATATCGTCAGAAAAAGCAGGCTGCCGCATAATTCTATCACCGCGGGATTGTCGGTGAACAACCTGACATAAGGAACCGATGCGAGCCAGATCAGTGTGGCGATGGACGTCGTCGCGGCCGCCGCAAGGCTTGCGGACCGGAGCGCCTGGCTGGTCGCCGCCTCAAGCCGCCGTTCACCGAAGCGATAACCGATCAGGACCTCATTGCTCTGGCTGATTGCCATGACGACAACGATCAGAAATGCCATGGCCAGCATCGTATAGGTGCGGCCCAGAACGGCCTCGACACCAAATCTGGCAGCCAGCCCCAAAAGAATGATCTGGTAAAAACTGTAGGCAATGTAGTCGGTCACGCTCGGCAAGGCGATTGCGATCATCCGGCGGGCCGTCGCAAGACGCGCGATCGTATCGGCAAATGAGAACCGCAACCCCAGTTTCCGCATGAGAACCGGTGTCAGAACGGCGGTAGTCAGCACGCGAATACTGAAGGTGCCAAGTGCAGCACCCTTCACGCCCATACCCGGCAAAGGCCCGACCCCGAGAATGAGAATCCATTCGGCGAGAAGGTAAAATGCAGACACGCCCACCCCGAATGCCAGGATCAACCTGCTGTGGCCGAATGCGCGCAGACAGGCAAGCCCGGCGGCTGTGAAGCCGTTAAAGACCATGCCAACAGCGACGATGTTCAGGTAGAGGCCTGCCTCATCATTCAGCGAGGTCGATCCCGCCAGCTGTTCAAGCACGAAGGGGCCGGCAACGAGCAATGACAGGCCAAGCGCCAGCCCGACAAGCGTGTTGGTCAATAGCGCCACCGCCACCACCTGCCGCGCCGCCTCCACCTCTCCCCGGCCGAGATGCCGGGAGATGACGATGACCGCGCCGATGCCGACCAGCCCCGACAATTCGAAAGCGATCATCATCACCTGTTTGGCGACGGCAACGGCTGCCGCTGCTTCTGCAGAATAGGCGCTGATTATCGCGGTATCGGCCAGATTGACGAAGAAGCTCAACAGCGAATGAAGCAGGAGCGGAAAGCTCAGCTGAAACAGGGTGGGCTTGCCGTGCGCATTGAAGTCTTCTTTATCGGCGGTTGCGGCGCCCTGTTCCATGGCGGTGATCCTGACAGACTTTATGGGCAGGTCAGGCGAAATTGCCTGACCTGATGCGCCGCTGCAATTGCCGTTCACGCCCCTTGCCCCTGGTGTCGCTTCGCCCACGCGCACTCTCCGACGGTTCGGCTTTGCCGTGCTGCAAATCCATGATGTGGCCGGCCAGCGTTTCCAGTGTCGGGAAACGGAAGAAATCCGTGACTTCCAGCTCAATGCCAAGAGCATCGCGCACCCTGGCAGGCATGGCGACGATCAGGAGGGAATCGCCTCCCAGCTCGAAAAAATTGTCGTTGACGCCAATATCCTCGCGCTTCAGCATCTTCTGCCAGAGAACGTGGAGGGCCTGTTCGACACTGTTCGCCGGAGAAGTGATTTCGGAAGCCGCCCGTTCCGAGCGATCCGGCAGCGGCAGACGCTTGCGATCCACTTTGCCATTCGCATTCATCGGAAACTCTTCCAGAAGAATGAAATGCGAAGGCACCATGTAACGCGGCAACCGAGCCGAAAGCGCCCTGCTGAGCCGGATACCGATTGCACCCTTGTCGACCTTGCCGGAGCGATCCTCAAGGAGAACATAGGCCAGAAGCTGCTCCTTGTTCGCATCGAGCAGAACCAGAACCTGATCGACCCCCTCTTCTTCCTGAAGCAGGCTCTCGATTTCTCCAACCTCGATGCGATAGCCGCGCAATTTGATCTGGAAGTCGGTTCGTCCAACGAATTCCAGATTGCCGTCCGGCCTGCGCACGACAAGGTCACCGGTTTTGTAAAGGCGGGAGCCCGGCGCAAATGCCCGGTCATAGGGATCGGGAACGAATTTTTCGGCCGCAAGCGCCGGCCGGTCCCAGTAGCCACGGCTGAGGCTTATGCCACCAATGTGCAGCTCTCCCGGCACGCCTTCGGGAACGGGATCCATATAGGCATCGAGGACAAGGAACGAGGTGTTATCCAGGCGGCCGCCGATCGGCACCTTGCCGCTTCTGGAATGTGCCTCCTCCACCAGCAATGCACCAGCCCAGATCGTCGTCTCGGTCGGGCCATAGACATTCCAGAGAGAACCGATCTTTTGAAGGAGCCGGCCGGCGAGCTGGGCATCGAGAGCTTCGCCACCGCATAGTCCGGTGAGGGATTTTTTTCCTTCCCAGCCGCTGTCCAGCAGCATTCTCCATGTGGCGGGGGTCGCTTGAAAATGCGAAATATCATATTCGCCGATTGTCCTTCCCAGCTTCTCGGGTTGAAGCAGAAGGTCCGGTTCGCGCATGACGGCCGTGGCACCGACGCTCAATGGCCAGAGCATTTCCAGAACGGAGATGTCGAATGCCGGCGTCGTCACCGAGAGCATCCGGTCTCCAGCCCCTATACCGGGGTGGCGCGCCATGGACTGGAACTGATTGAGCAGGCCCGTATGCGTAATCGGCACTCCCTTGGGTCGCCCCGTGCTGCCGCTTGTGTAGAGAATATAGATGTCACTGTTATCAGGCATTGCCGGAAGCCGGGCTTCCGGCTGATCCGCAAGATGATGAACAGGATCGATGCAGGCAATGCCAGGGAAAAGCCCCGCATTGTCAGTCAGCACCAGAACCGCTGCGGCATCCTCCAGCACGTAACCGATCCTGTCTGCCGGGTGGCGCGGATCGATCGGAACATAGACCGCACCCGCCTTTATGATCGCAAGGAAAGATATGATGCAGCTCGCCTGCCCCGGCAGCGAAACCGCCACGCGCATTCCCGGTTTCACCGGTCTGCCCAGTGTCAGAAGCGCTCTTGCGAGATTATTCGACGCCTCTTCGAGCTGACTATACGTCCAGCTCCTGTCCAGGCATTCAATGGCAATCTTCTCGGGATGGAGACGTGCCGCGCCGCTTATCAGGTCGTGCACGCCCTTGACCGGGAGAGGCCGCGCCACGAGCGCGCCCGCCGACAGAAGACCTTCACGCTCGCCGGCGGAGATATATTCGAAGGTCGGCAGAAGCGCGTCGGGGGAAGTAACGACCGACCGCAGCAGGTTTTCAAAATGCTCCAGCTGTCGCTCCATTCGCACCGACTCGAACCGGCCGGACCGGTACTCGACGGTGACGAGCGCGCCCGATGCGCGCTCCATGATCATCCAGCTCATGTCGAGCTTTGCTTCCGCGACCGGTATCGCTTCCTGCCGTACCCGCAGGCCGGCATTGCCCAGATCGAAGCCCTGCGCATTCTGCTGCCTGTAGCCCTGGGTCTGGACCTGAAAGGAAATCTGGAATGGCGAATTTTCCACCCCTTCGCGGTTGCTGCCCAGCACATCCATCAACTCCGCAAAGGGATAGTCCTGATGCTCCAGAGCATTGGCGAAGTCTTCCTGTATACGTCTCGCCCAGTCCCGGAATGACATGGCCGGGCTGAGATCATTGCGCAACACGATTGTATTGGTGAACAGGCCAATCAATCCTGCCAAATCGGGATCGCTCCGACCGGCAACGGGTACGCATACGGCAAGGTCACGGCGACCGGTATAACGGTGGTGCAAAAGCTGGAAAACGGCGGCGAACACCACAAAGGTCGTCGTACCGAGCCTAGCGGCCAGACCTGACACTTCCGCCATCAGATCCTGCGAAACCTCCTTCACCAGCGTTTCGCTGGCCATGTCAGCCGTTTCATGGCGGGGATAGTCGGCTGGAAACTCCTGCGGCTCAAGATTTTGCAGCCGATTGACCCAGTATTGTTTTTGCCGCTCGTAATCCTTCGTGCGGGACCATTTTTGCCTGGCGCGGACAAAGTCGCCATAGGATTGCGGCAAGGGATCGAGGACAGGTTCCTGACCATTTGTCACCGCGGCATAACACAACGAAAATTCGCGCATCAGAATGCCGCGGGACCATCCGTCGGCAACCGTGTGGTGAAAAACGAAGACGAGAATATGCTCGTTTTGTCCAAGCTGCAGAAGATGCGTGCGCATCAGCGGCGCTTTGGACAGATCGAAAGCTGTGCGGGCGATCCGGCCTATGGCCTCGTCGCAATCGGCAGTAGACATGGTCCGGCAATCGGAAACCACAAGTTCGGGCTCCATATCACCGAGAACCTGCTGCCACGGCCTTCCCTCTTCGAGCGGAAACGCCGTGCGCAACGGCTCGTGCCGCGCGACGAGAATTTGAAGCGTGCGGATGATGGCGTCGTGGTCCAGCGGGCCATCAATATGCCACCTGAACGGGATGACATAGGCCGAGCTATCAGGGTAGATTTTCTGCTGCAGCCAGAAATGCATCTGCGATGACGTGAGCGGCAATCGCCCGGCAGCACCGACATCGCCATCGTCGGGAGCAACATCCTGCCAGGACATGCCACGTGCTTCAAGCTGCGAGCGCAGCCGTGCCCGCTGCTCCGGGTCAAGATTTGCGATGCGGTTACGCAATAGAGCAATCGTCTCGGCATTCGACATCATCGCAAATCCTTCAGACCGCTCTGGCAACGCGAACCGGCGGGCGGTTCGTTTCCACGAGTTTCAGCAGAAATGGCAGGCTGCCCATGACGAGATCGTAATCCTGAACGAAATCGATCAGGCAGGCGATTTCATCGACGCCCATCTCCGCCAATGTGTCCACCGTCGACTGGCAGCTTTCCGGCGTGCCAATCAGCGACCTGCCTTTCATGAAGCCCTCGATGCCGAATTCGATCAGACTGTCGAGATCGTCATCGCTGAAATTATCCAGCGTTATGTCGACACCCATGCTCCGCCCAAGGCCTTCAAGCAGGTGATAATGGGTACGGAGATAATCCCCGAACGGCTTGGAAACATTGGATTTGACCTTGCCGGTATCGTCACCCAGGAAGGTGTGGACCATCATACTGACCGTCCCCGCGGCCGGATCGTGCCCATGTTTTTCCCGTGATTTGCGGTAGGCCGCAATCTTCGGCGCAAGCGACTCCGTCGTTTCGCCGAGCAAAGCCGTCAGAACGTTGAGGCCGCGGCGGCCTGCTTCGATGAAGGTTTCCGTGGACTGGCACGCAACCCAGAAGGGGATGCGCGACTGCACGGGTCGTGGCAGGGTTTTCGCTTCGACGATATTGCCGTCCGCATCCTCGAACGAGACCGCCTCGCCGGCAAGCAGCCGGGTGATCTGTTCATAGGAGCGCCACATGGTGCTGCGGCGGTTGCCGTGCGGCTCCTTCGAAAAGACGAATTCATCTTTAGTCCAGCCGGCCGCAATCGCGATGCCTGCCCTGCCGCCGGAAAGATTGTCGACGACCGCCCATTCCTCAGCCACGCGAGCGGGATGGTGCAGGGCGGCAACGACGCTGCCGGCTCGCAGTTGCACTTTGCGCGTGACCATCGCCAGCGCGGCACTGACGATCGAAGGGTTGGGGTAGAGACCTCCAAATGCGTGGAAATGCCGTTCCGGCACCCACAGGGCTTCGAGGTCATTTTTGTCCGCAAATTGCGCGCTGTCCATTAGCAGGCGGTAATTTTCCTGACCCGGACGCGATCCGTCACCGTCAAAATAAAAAAGGCTGAATTTCATCAGAATGATCCCGATTGTATGTGAGCGTTATCGGCGTCTTCAACGACCGGCCTCGACGTCATCAAGCATCGAGGCAAGCATATCCGCCTCATGGTTGCGGGCGTCGAGACCCTCCTGAATGACCCTGGCAAGGCCGGCGGCCGTCGGTGCGTCGAAAAGCAGGGCCCGCATTGGGATTTCGACGTCGAAGCGCTTTCGAAGCCGGGCGACGACCTGGATGGCGAGCAGCGAATGCCCGCCGAGTTCGAAGAAATTATCGGCAACGCCGATACCATTTATCCCGAGAAGCTCCGCCATGATGGCGACGACTTCTTCCTCAAGCGGCCCCTGCGGCGCGGCATAGGCGGCCGACACCCCGCTCCGGGCGGATTTCTGGCCGTTCACTGTAGCGCCGTCGGAACCTTGGACGTCCGCTGCCGGACGGTTTTCGAGATCATAGGGCGTGACGACGATTGACGCCGGCGAAGCCTGCGAAAGCACCAGCGCCGTGACCTGCCAGACCTCCTCCGGGGTTATTTCCCGATGGGCCGCATGGCCGGCCTCCGTCGCGTGAACCGACGCGCAGGCATCCCAGTTGACGGATTTCCACACCGGACCGGACGCCTGCCGTTTTGCGGAGACGAAAGCATCCAGATAGGCATTTTCCGCAGCGTATCGGCCAAGGCCTTTGCCACCAACGATCGATGAGAGCGACGACTGGACAAGCACGAAAATGTCGCTGCGCTGTCCAAGAACGCGATCAAGGGCGTCAATGGTGCCGGATTTTACGGCCTGAAGGCTTTTGGTGTCGAAATTTTCATTGCCGAGCAGCCCGAAATATTGATCACCCATCGCGGCCGTGTGGAAAACACCCTTCACGGTGCCGAGGCTTTTTTCCCCCTCTTCCAGTACGGAGCGAAGCCATTGCGCCTCACTGACATCCCCCGAAAAGAGAAGATAGTCCTTGCCAAGGGTTCGGAGCGATCTGAGCGTCTGGATGAAAAGGCTGACCGGATGACGGGGGCTGTGAGATGCAAGCCAGCGCTCCCAGTCCGGCACCAGCGGAATTCCCGCACGACCCGCCAGAATGACTTTTGCTCCAGCTTTGATGAGCGCGCGGGCATAGACAAGCCCCAACCCTCCCAGAAGTTCGCCTATGACAAGATAGGTTTCACCGGGCTTTGCAATGGAACCGGCTTCAACATCGCTGAGTTCGACCCGCTCGTGGGAGAGCGAGAACAAAATACCATCGCGAAGGGCATAAATCTGCTCCCCTTCGACCAGAGGCGAAGAGACGACATCCCGAAGGCATTTTGCGGCATTTGCGTCCGGCAGGCCCTGAAGATCGATACTGCGGCACGACAATCCCGGCAGTTCCTGACCCAGCATGCGCGCCAGTCCGTTGATCCGGGCTCTCGCGGGCTCGACGCCATCGGCGGCGAAAATCCCGTGCATGGACCTGCCGATGAATGTCACATCCGGGCGCTGGTTGCCACCGGCAAGCGTTCGGGCAAGGTCAAGCGCGAAATTCCACGCGGCATCCGGCAGGTCCGTCTCCGCCAATCCAAAACCGCCGACGACCTGATCCGGCGTCCAGTTCTTGTTGGCAAGATCATCGAACAGGGCAACGAGATGCTCCGTTCTCGCCGGATCGATCGTATAGGCTTTCTCCGAAACGCCGAATGTCGCACCCTCGCGAACAACAACCGCATCGATCCCGTCCGGAATATCGAAAAGAACCTCAGCACCGAAAACGAGCCAGCGGCCTCGAGCGCTTGCCGCCGCCCCATTTTTCAACGGCCGTGTTTTCCACACCGGCTGATGGAACCATTCGGCCATCGGTCTGTGGGTTGTGGGAGGAGCAACTTCCCGCCCATTTGCGGGGGGCGCAATCCAATATGACTGACGCTCGAAATGATAACCCGGCAAACCCACACGGCGGCGCGGCGATCCGTCTTCAAGCGCCTCCCAGCGGACATCGATGCCCGCCAGCCATAGCTGTCCGAACGCCAGCAACGCATGGTCGGCAGCGTCGGCCGTTCCGGCCGCATCCGGCAGGGACGTTACGATGCGGCAATCTTCATTCGCCTGCTGGCGCGCCAGCCTTGAAAGTGTCGAGCCGGGCCCGACCTCCAGCAGAACGGGAGCGGAAAGCTCGAGAATATGTTTTATGCCGTCGCTGAAATTTACCGCCCTGCGGAGATGTTCGGTCCAATATGCCGGGTTGCAGGCCTCTTCGGCCCGCAGCCAGTTTCCGAAAAGATTGGACATCACATCGATTGCCGGCACAGAGAGAGCGATGCCGTCGAACAGGCCTGCAAACTCCTCAAGGATCGGCTCCATCGCCGCACTGTGGAACGCATGCGATGTCCTGAGCAGCCGGCAGCCGGCTCCGTCCTTCTCCAGCCGTTCGGCAAACCGGTGCAGAACCTCCGTGTCGCCAGCAACAACGCAGCTACCCGGGCCATTCACGGCAGCTATTTCCAGCCCCTCATCCAGCCGGGCGCGCAGATCAGCCTCGGTCAACATGACCGACAACATTCCGCCGGCGGCGCAACTCTGCATCAACCGCCCCCGTGCCAGCACGAGGAACATGGCATCCTTCAGGGAGAACACGCCGGCGAGGCAGGCGGCGACATATTCACCGACGCTGTGGCCGATCATGGCCCGTGGCTGCAACCCTTTCTGCATCCACATTCTGGCCAGCGCATATTCAACGGCGAACAAGGCGGGCTGGGCACGGTCCGTGCGGTCCAGCCCGGTATCGGAGGCATCCGCCCCTGCAAGAAGCAACGCCCGGATTTCAAGATCGTCCGGTATCAATGACAGGCATTCATCCAGCGCGGTCCGAAAGTGCTCCTCACGCTCATAAAGCGACCGGGCCATTCCCACATGCTGGCTGCCCTGGCCCGGGAACATGAAAACCAGACTTGGATCATGCTGCGGGAGCTGGCCCGTAGCGAAACCGGGTCCGGAGGCGGCTTTCAGTTTCTCGGACGCATCCGATAGCGTCGTCGCGACCGTGATGGAACGGTGGTTGAAGGTCTCGCGCCCCGTCTGCAGCGTATGGGCCACATCGGCAAGGGACACCCCTTCATTTTCTTTGAGCTTCGCAAGCGCATCCGCAAGGGAAGATTGCATCGCGGCGAGCGATGCCGCCGAACGCGCCGAGAGCGGCAGCAGCAGCGCGCGCGCCTCGTCTTCCGCCGATCCCTGTCGTGCGGATGCTTCCTCTATGATCACATGGGCATTGCTGCCCCCCATGCCAAAAGCGCTGATGGCGGCACGGCGCGGCCTGCCGGCATCGGCTTTCCAGTCTGACTTGCCTGCGGCCACCCGGAAGGGACCGCTTTCAAAATCGCAGGCGCTGCTGGGCGTCGTGAAGTTGCCACTTGCGGGCAGGCATTCATGCCGCAGCGCAAGGACAGTCTTGATGAGCCCGCCAATGCCGGCTGCGGCATCCATATGCCCGACATTTCCCTTGAGCGAGCCGATGAGGCAAGTCCGGCCTTCGGCCCGAAGCGACGGCCCGTAGATGCGGTTCAGCGCAGTCAGCTCGATCGGATCGCCAATCGCGGTCGCGGTCGCGTGCGCTTCCACATAATCCACCGCCGAAGGCGCAATGCCGGCATTGGCCAGCGCTTTCTTGAGAACCGAAGCCTGACCTTTGACGCTTGGAGCCGTCAACCCGACCTTGGAGCTGCCGTCGTTACCGATCGCCGACCCGGCAATGACGGCATAGATCGTATCGCCAGCCGCCTTCGCGTCGCCGAGGCGCTTCAAGATCACGGCGCCGACACCGTTGGTGAATATAGTGCCACTCGCAGCCGCATCGAATGGCCGGCATTGGCCATCGGGAGCACCGATGCCACCCGCCTCATAAAGATAACCGGCAGGTTTGGGCTGGCCAACGGAAACCGCGCCGGCCACCGCCATCTCGCATTCACCCGAAAGCAATGCCTGAACGGCGAGATGCACCGACACCAGACCGGTGGCGCAGGTTGCCTGGACGCCCACGCTCGGACCGTCAAGATCAAGGTGATAAGCGACACGCGATGCGATCATGCCGGAAACATTGCCGAGCCCTGCCTGCAGCGGCGCCACGCTGTCGCGCAGGGACGGGTCGGAATGAATATGGGTGAAGTGATAATTCAGCGAACCGCCGGCATAAACACCCGTGCGGCCCCGGCTTTTCCCGCTTCCGTAACCGGCATGTTCCAGCGCGTTCCAGGCGCATTCCAGAAACACCCTTTGCTGCGGATCGAGCAGCTGCGCTTCCCTTGGCGCATAACCGAAAAAACCGGCATCGAAAGCGGTCGGATCGCTGAAGCCGCCCCAGACCCTGACATAGTCGGGCTGTCCCGCCAATTGCGGGTCGATTCCGGCGCTTTCGAGATCGGCATCCGTGACCGTCGTCAGTCCGGAGCCGCCGTTGGCAAGCAGCTGCCAGAAACCGTCAATATCATCGGCACCGGGAAAACGGCCCGCGAGGCCGATGATCGCGACGCGCTCGTCATGGCGTTTCTGGAAAATCTGCAGACGCTCCCGCGCGTCTCGCAATATTCCGAGCAATGTCGCCTGATCGGGCTGACTGCTGGCCCCGGCCTGTTGTTTTACGTTCATCGGCGATGGCTCCGATCATCGATTGCATGAAAAGCATGAGATTATTTTCGGCCTGTTCCAGCCTGCAGAAGTGACGACAGGGCAGCCAGTTCGGACGACAGGTCGCTTTCTTCCTGCGGCTCGTCCGGCCGGAAATTCTGCGCCGGCTGCTCTTGCACCTGCGCCGTTACCTCGGGAGTGAGGAGGTCGCAGCAGAGATGCTCCACCAGAGCATCGATCGTCGCGTGCTCGAAAAACAGTGTCGGCTGCGTTCTGACACCCAGTTCGCGCTCCAGCGTTCCGGCAAGGCCCACAAGCGCCACGGAATCCAGTCCGAGATCAAAAAAACCGGCATTTGCAGCGGGCAGGGTTCCGGCAGGAAGACGGGAAAGCCATGAAACTTCCTCCCTGATCCACTGCCGAAGCAGGGCCGGATATCGGGATCGGTCAACCAGCGCCAATTGTTGCGCCCAGTCCGCCACCGCCCCCGGCTCGGCAACGGGCGTGAAACTCGCCTGCGGGGCGGCCTCCCAACGCTCGACCACCTTGAGATTTCCGTTCAGCAAATCCTGGCGGCAAGCGAAACGCCGGACCTTGCCGCTCGGCGTGCGCGGCAGGCTGCTGGGGCGGATGAGGACGATGATGGCGAGCTTGAGCTTGTGAACGCGGGAAATGGAGCCGCGAATGGCTTGCAGAACGGCTTCGGCATCAAGATTACGCAAGCCCTCACGCGTGAGCTCGCAAACGAGACCGACCTGCTCCTCCCCATCCACATCAAGCGCGAAAGCGCCCGCACGCCCCTGGGCGAGTGCCGAATGCGAGGAGAAGGCGGTCTGCTCTATGTCCTCGGGGTGATGGTTCTGCCCCCTGATGATGATGAGATCCTTCAGGCGGCCGGTAATGAAATATTGCCCTTCATGGCGAAAGCCGAGATCGCCCGTCCGGCGCCAGCCACCTTCACCGGCAATTTTCTGGTCGAAGCTTTCCGTGCTTGCCTTTGCCCTCGCCCAATAACCGGGAGTGACATTCGGACCACGGATCCACAATTCACCGACCTGCCCATCGTCCAGCAGCCGGTTTTCCTCGGGCTCCATGACAACGATTTCAATGTCCGCCCCGGGACGTCCGCAGGCCGCCAGTTCGATTGCATTATGCTCGTCCGCTCCAGCCGGGAGCGGCAGCGCCGTTCCCTGCTTCGCCAGCGTTTCGCGCTCGAAGCACCGCAATTGCGGCGGATCGGATGGCGCATTTCCGGTCAGGAAAAGCGTGGCTTCGGCCTGGCCATAGCAGCAATAGAAGGCATCGTGCCGGAAGCCATGGTCGGCAAACAGGCCGCTGAAGCGCCTCAACGTGTGCGGGCGCACGGGCTCCGCACCATTATAGGCGATCCGAACCGTGGAGAGATCAAGCTGCGCGGCCGCTTCTTCACTGTAGCGGTCGGCGCAATGCTCATAGGCGAAATTCGGCCCGCCGATGATGGTCGCCCTGTTTTGCGTCGCCAGTTCAAGGAAGCGCAGCGGACGCCGCAGAAAGCTCGCAGGCGCCATGATCGACACCGGAAATCCGTTGAAGATCGGCGACAGGATGCCGTCGATCAGCCCCATATCGTGATAATGGGGCAACCACGTCGCAGACCGGTCCTCAGTGCCATAGTGAAACGCAAGGCTGATCTGCCGCAGGTTGGCCATCAGGTTGGCATGGGTGACCATGACGCCTTTCGGATCGCTGGTCGAACCGGATGTATATTGCAGAAATGCAATCCGGCTTCCGTCGAGAACCGCAGGCGCACTTGAGGAAGGCGTAAGATCGTGCAGCGGAATATTCGGATCGGCGCCTGAAGGCGCAAGGCAAAATCCGTGGCCGACCGCCCTCTGGAGCGGTTCGAGCAACTCCTTCAATTCGTCAGCGCACACTATTCCCGAGATGCCGGCGTCTTTCGCAATATGCAACCAACGGTGTATTCCTTCATTTCGCCGCGGCGCCGGAACAGGCACCGGAACGGCACCGGCATGCAGGCATCCGAGAAAGGCCGCGATAAAGGCGAGACCAGGCGGATAAACGATGAGGACCCGGCCGCCCTGCCCGACGAGACCCGTCCTGGAAACCTCATCGGAAACAATCTTGACGCGAGCATTCAATTCGCTCCACGTCCAGCCATCGCTACGGCTTTCACCGATCGCTCCGGGATCATCGGGATAAAAACGGAACGCCTCATCTGCCGGTCGTTCTGCGGCGATATCCTCAAGCCTATGTATTATCGTTATAAAATCGCGTTCTCCAGATGGTTTTCGAGCGAACATCGGTATGATCTGCATCTGAAAAAACTCCTGACGTCCGGCCATCATTCTTCGCGACGAGCAACTATAGGATGCTCATCGTTCTGATTGCTCACGCTCAATCGAGAGCGGCAGGCATCGCTGCCCGCTGCGTCTCAATGACAACAATTACCTCTTGCATATAATTCTTGAATCGCTTAGTCAAGAATAAGAAATTGAAATTGAAGACCGGTTTCAGGCCGCCGAACATGCAATTGATAGTTGTTTTAGCGATGCGGACGATGCTGCCCGACACCGACCTGAAAGGGCTCACCATTCGTTCTCCGGATCGTGTGAAGCTGACAAAGCCAAGGGGCGGCTTATGAATTACATCGAGCCAGTCGAGACCCTCATAACCCGGCTTCATCAGAACAATATCCGTGTCTGGATCGATGCCGGCAGCCTGAAATGTTCAGACCCTGATGGTCGCCTGAACGATGCGGTGATGAGCGAAATCCGGACCAGAAAAAACGACATTCTGGCGTTCCTCAACATGGCGCATGCGGATGTCGCCACGCTGGGCCAGAATGATATTCCGCCCCGTCACGAGACTTACCCGCCGCTGTCATTTGCCCAGGAAAGACTGTGGCTGATCGACCAGATTTATCCGGGCTCGGCATTGCACCATATCTGCATTGCGCTCGAAGTGCGCGGCGCTCTCGACCTCGATGCGCTGAGGGCGGCGCTCGCTGGCGTCATGAACCGCCACACAGTCCTTCGCGCCCGCATATACAGCGACAAGGGCGTGCCGAAACAAACCATCTCCGCGGTCTGTGACGCACCGCTTTCCGTCGCGGAGATTTCACCCGCTGCTGCGGCGATGGAAGATGTCATTCATGCGGAAACAAGCAGACCCTTCGATCTTTCCGCCGAACCGCCCATTCGCCTGCTCGTCGTCAAGTGCGGCGACGGCCGCCATGTCCTCGTTTTTACGCTGCACCACATATGCGCCGACGGCTGGTCAACTGAAATCCTGCTGAAAGATCTCGGCGCGTTTTATAGCGCGCAAGTGTCCGGCAGCGCGGCAGCAGAAGCTGCATTGCAGATACAATATGGCGACTTTGCCGCATGGCAGCGCGAGCGTCTGGCGGCGGAAACGGCGGGCGCGCTCGAGGAATTCTGGAAGCAGCACCTTTCGAAACCTTTGCAGACCACGCAGCTGGTGACGGACATGGCGCGCACCGCAGGCCATGGTCATGCGGGTGAACTGCATGACTTCTCGATCGAAAAAGAGACGGCCGATGCGCTACGCAAGATTGCCGCCGCGCATCGCACGACGCTGTTCACGGCGCTTTTTACCGCCTTCAACCTACTGATCCACCGCTATACCGGACAGACCGATCTGGTGATCGGCACGCCCGTCGCCAGCCGCCCGCATGTGGAGACGGAAGATCTGGTCGGGCTATTCGTCAATCCGCTTCCCGTCAGATCGCGTGTCGATCCTTTCGGCAATTTTGAAAAGGCCCTGCGGCAAACACATGAGACCCTGCAGCAGGTCATCAGCCATCAGGACATGCCGTTCGAGCGCATTGTCGATATGGTCGGTGTGCAACGCGATCCCGACAGCCACCCGCTGTTCCAGATCAAATTCCAGCTCGACGCAGCACCACGCGAGCGCATCCGGCTTCCCGGGCTGGAAATGCGCCGGCTGGCGCGCCAGGACAAGGTTTCGAGGCTCGACCTGTGCCTCGATCTACGCGAGACGGAGGCCGAGCTTTCCGGCACGGTCGAATACAAGACCGCACTGTTCCGCGTCGAGACGATCGGCCTGTTCGCCAGCCATTTCCAGCAACTGCTGAAATCCATCATCGCCAACCCCTCCCTGCCGATCGCAACCCTTGCGCTTTTGACACAGGAAGAACAACGGCAGCGGGTTTTCGACTTCAACAGCACGGCGCAGGAACACGTCGGCCCGCACTATTTTCATGAGCTGTTCGAAGCGCATGTGGCGCGCGCGCCGGACGCCGTGGCACTCATCATGCCGCGCGCGGGAACTGATGATACCATGACATATGGTGAACTCAACGCGCGCGCAAACAGGCTGGCGCGCCTGTTGCAGCGTAAAGGCGTTACACCGGAAACCGTTGTCGCAATCTCGTTGCCGCGCGGTTTCGACATGATCGTCGCCTGGCTTGCGGTCTGGAAAGCAGGCGGTGCCTATCTGCCTCTCGATCCAGATTATCCCGCGGAGCGGATTGGCGCGATGCTGTCGGATGCACGCGCCCGGCTTGTCGTCAGCCACAGCTCGATCGATCTCCCAGCGACAGCCGACCGGCTCAATCTGGATGAGGATTTCCCCCATGACGAACACGCCGACAATCTTGAAACGGTCACGCATCCGTCACAGCTGGCTTATGTGATCTACACGTCGGGCTCGACAGGCAAGGCAAAGGGCGTCCTTGTTGATCATAGCGGGCTGATCAATCTGACGAGGGACAAGATTCGCGCCTGTGACGTCAGGCCTGGCGATTGTGTGCTGCAATTCTTCAGCTTCAGTTTTGATGCCTCCATTCCCGAACTCGTCATGAGCCTTGGCGCCGGCGCCAGGCTTCTTCTCCTGCCCGGATATGCGACGCTTCCCGGCGCCGAACTGGCCGACATCCTGCACACGCGACAGGTAACGCACCTGACGATGACGCCATCGGCGCTGCTTTCACTGCCGGTCGACGACCTGCCGTCGCTGCGCACCGTTCTGGTCGGGGGAGAAGTTCCTATGCCGGAACTCATCGAAAGATGGGGAAAGAACCGTCGTTTCATCAATGCCTATGGCCCCACCGAAACCACCGTCAATGCCAGCATGGTCGACATGGGAGGCGGCCGCGCCGGCCTGCCGGTGCTGAGGCCTGCGGCAAACAAGCAGCTCTATGTGCTGGATGATAATCTCGAGCTGTTGCCCTTCGGCGTGCCGGGAGAACTTCATATCGGCGGTTGCGGCATTGCCCGCGGTTATCACGACCGGGCGGCGCTGACGGCCGAACGTTTCGTTCCTGATCCATTTGCCACAAACGGGAGAGCGGGCGTGCTCTACCGCACCGGCGATCGCGCCGTGCTGCTTGCCGATGGCCGGATACACGTGTCAGGGCGACTGGACAGCCAGGTCAAGATCCGTGGATACCGCATTGAGCCCGGGGAAATAGAGGCCGGCCTGCTTGCCCACCCGTCCATCGTTTCGGCGACGGTGGCGGTACGTGACGACGGACGCGGCGGCAAAAGGCTCGCCGCCTATGCGGTTCCCCAAACCGATCAGGACGTGGCAGTCAGACCCACGCCTTCGGAAATCCGCGCATGGCTGGCAAACCGCCTGCCGAAATTCCTTGTGCCCGACACGTTCGACTGGCTTGAGACGCTGCCGCTCACCGTGAACGGCAAGATCGATCCCTCAAAGCTTCCCGCGCCGCGCGCCGAAACAAACCCCGATGGCCGGGCGCCGGAAGGCGAAATGGAAACCCGGATAGCCAGCGCATTCGGGCATGTTCTGAATATTGATCAGGTTGCCGCAACCGATGACTTCTTCGCGCTTGGCGGCCACTCGCTGCTGGCCACCCGTTTCTGCGCCGTCGCAAAGGAGAAGTTCGGGCTCGATATCGGCGTTCTCGATCTTTTCAACGCCTCCACGGTGGAAGCGCTGGCGAACCGTCTGCGGACCAGAGACGCCGGCGATAGCGGCAGCGACGAAGAAACCCTGCTGCTGAAGCGCGATATAAAGCTGGATGAGGCAATCCGCCCGAGTGCGACGGCAAGAGCGGAAAGCGGCACCGCCCACGTCTTCCTGACGGGCGCGACCGGCTTTCTCGGCACCTATCTGCTCCACGAGCTGCTTCGCGACCCGGCGAGAAAAGTCACCTGCCTGGTGCGTGGCGACGACGGAATGAACCGCCTGCGGCACGCCTTCCGGCAATATGACCTGCCCCAATCCGTGCTGACGGAACGTGTGACGACATTGTCGGGCGAGCTATCCAAACCAAATCTCGGGCTTGCCGCGGCAGACTACGACCATATTCTCCGGAATGCCGATTGTATTTTCCACAATGGCGCGGAAGTGCACCATCTGCATCGGTATGAGCGGTTGCGCGAGACCAATGTGCTTGGAACCCGCGAAGTTCTCAAACTCGCCTGCGCCGGGGCGGGGCGGCATGTTCATTACATCTCGACACTCAGTGCGCTGACACCGCGTCGCGGTTCTGGCGGCGATGCCCGGCCTGTCTGCGAACTGGAGAGCGTGGAAGGGTTTGCCCCACCCGCCGGCGGTTATAACCGGAGCAAATGGGTGGCGGAGCATCTCGTCAACGAAGCCGGAAAGCGGGGATTGCCGGTGACGATCTACCGGCCGGGAGCGATATCCGGCGACAGCGTTACCGGCGCCTTCAACGGCTCGGACATATTGTGCCGTCTGGTACAGGCCTATCTCTACACCGGGACAGCGCCAGAAGGCGAAAGGCTGCTCGATATGCTGCCGGTCGACCATGTGGCCCGGGCGATTGTCCATCTCTCCGGCAAACCGGCTTCGGCGGGACAGGTTTTCCATCTCATTCATTCCTCCCCCGTTTCAAGTGCCCGGCTCTTCGAGGCCTGCGAAATGGAGGGGATCAAGCTTGAGCGGGTTTCGCAGCGGGAATGGCAGGACATGCTGAGCGATGTGGCGCGTGGAACGCCAGACCACCCGCTTTATCCATTGCTGGGACTGCTGCGCTCCCCTTCCGCCGCCGGCAGAAGTGATGAAAAACAGACGCGCAACTTCGATTGCCACCTCACACAGGCGGCAATGTCCGACGCACCATTCCGCGAACCGGCCCTGACATTCGAGCTCTTGCGAACATATCTGCGCGCATTTGCCAAGGCCAACTTTCTGAACGCGACGTCCGATGACGCGCGAAAGCAGGGTGAACGATGAGCACAGTCATATCAAGCGAAGCCGGCAATTACGACCATTGGGCATGGCTCTACAACCACACGCTTGGCCCGCGCTATAGCGAGCAGAAGATCGAGCCCCTGGCACGGGCGGTTCTTTCGCAACTGCCCGACGGCGCTTCGGTTCTCGATCTCTGCTGCGGAACGGGACATCTTGCAAAGCTGATGGCTGCGCGCGGATATGCCGTGACCGGGCTGGATGGTTCGCAGGACATGATAAACCATGCCCGCGGCAATGCACCCGATCTTGAATTCGTTCTTGGGGACGCAAGGGATTTCACCTTTGAACAACCATTTGACGGCGTGGTGTGCACCAGCGCATCGTTGAACCACATCCCGAATACGGAAGACCTGCAGAAGGTTTTTTCAAGCGTTCGCCGTTGCCTGAAGGATGACGGAATTTTTGCTTTCGACATCAACCATCCCGGCCAGATGGTGCGCTACTGGCGCGATGTGCCCGCTGAGGGTGAACTCACCGACGATTATGCCTGGCTGATCACGCCTCGTTATAATTCGCGGTCAAACGAGGGGTCCTTCACGGTTGAAATCCATACGAGGTCAAAAGAGGCGGGCTTCTCCCCGGTGGAGGCGGCATACAGGCTGGCGGCCCGGCTGCTTTCCAATCGCCGGCGGCTCGCTCTCATCGCCCGCTTCGGCATTCCCGGAAAGAACTGGCAGCGTCACTCCGTGACCAACCCTGTCTGGGGGCACAATCTGGAAACCGTGACCGAACTTCTAGGGGCATCGGGCTTTTCGGTGAAAATGCGAAGCACCGATGGCGGTCCGGTGACCGATGAGAGGGCGGTCTACTTCCTCTGCACGAAGATTGCCGGCGACAGCGCGGGGCAGGAAGTCACTCAGGAGGCCGTCGAATGAATATTCACAACAATCCCGGCCCAGCAACTGCCCCCGCGACCGACCCTGTCACCACAATCGTTGCCAGCTTCAATCTCAAGACGCCGGGTTCGAAGCGCGCCGCCGCCTATAACCGGGATTTCCTTTCGGACAAGAGCTCGATCGGCCTTCCCTTCACGATGCAGACCAAAGAGGCCCTGTATCCCATCGTCGCCACCCACGCGGAAGGCGCCTATTTGCAGGACATCGACAACAACAGATATGTCGATATTCTCATGGGCCTCGGGACCAATCTCTTCGGCCATAATCCGTCCTTTATCCGCACGGCAATCGAAGCGCAGCTGGCCAAGGGCTTTGCACTTGGGCCGCAATCGGATCTGGCCGGCGAGACCGCGGAACTGTTTTGCCGCATCACCGGAAAAGACCGCGTCACATTCAGCAATACCGGCACCGAAGCCGTGCAGACGGCCATGCGCATAGCCCGTGCCGCAACGGGGCGCGACAAGATCGTGCTGTTTACAGGTTCGTATCACGGCCACTCCGACCCTGCCCTGCATAAGGCGACCAAACTGGAATATATCCGCAGGGGCGCGTTGCTGCGGTCTCATCCGGCGTGGCTGGTGGCGCTGAAGCCGCTCCTGAAACGCATGGTGCTGACGAAAGCAGTTCCCGGCTTTTCGGGCGTCGCCCCTTCCTCCGCCCGCGATATCGTGCTGCTGGAATACGGCAATCCCCGTTCCATCGATTATATCAGGCGTCACGGCGAAAGCCTTGCCGGCGTGCTCGTCGAGCCTGTTCAAAGCAGGAACCCGGAACTGCAGCCGCGCGAGTTTCTGCATGAGTTGCGAAGCGTGACCGAAAACACCGGAAGCGCGCTGATATTCGACGAGATGATTACCGGCTTTCGCGTCGCACCCGGCGGCGCACAGGCCCATTTCGGCATAGATGCTGATATTGCCACCTATGGCAAAATCGCCGGCGGCGGGTTGCCGCTGTCGCTTATCGCCGGCAAGGGGCGGTTCATGGATTTCGTCGATGGCGGAGCATGGGCTTACGGCGACAGCTCTTTCCCGAAAGTGGCCCCGACATTTTTTGCCGGAACCTATTGCCGCCATCCGCTGGCGCTCGCAGCCGCAAAGGCGGTTGCGACGCGGTTGCTGGAAGACGGACCGGCCCTGCAAGAAAGCCTCAACGCCAGGACCCAGGCATTCGTGGAACGGCTGAACGGCACGCTCAAAGATGCGGGGTTGCCCGTTGCGTTCATGAGCTTCGGTTCGTTCTTTGCCATATCCGCTGCCCGCAGCCGCATCTCGCCGCAGGCTGTCACCATGCTTTCCTTCCTTCTTCTGACCTCCGGCGTTCACCTTCGTGCCGGAGACCGCGGCGGTTTTCTCTCAACCGCCCACAGCGATGACGACATCACCTTTGTTCACGACGGTGTTTTGCAAGGCCTGACGGCTCTGGCGGACCACCGTCTTCTCGACAGACATTGATCGGAGTGACCACCATGAGTTCCCAGACCCCGGCTGAAGACATGCACTACAACGTCGTGATTAGCGACGAGGAGCGATATTCGATATGGCCGGTCTACAAGGCGGTCCCGACTGGTTGGCGACCGAGCGGCTTTTCCGGATCGAAGCAGGCGTGCCTCGATCATATCGAGGTTGAGTGGACCGACATGCGCCCCTTGAGTTTGCGGCGGTTGATGGACGGCGAGGCCGTAAACACAACCAGCGTGCAAGAATAGGACGTGACCCCATGGACGACCAACCATGGCCAAGCCTGGTGCCCCGCGAGGACGCCGGACCGGACAGGGACTGGCTTGCGCAGGATGCCATTCTTGATCTGCTCCTGCCGGAGGCACTGGCACCGGTAATGGTGCCGGAAGAACACGAAAGAGCCCGCCTGCAGCACATCATCTGCGAGGCACTCGAAGCGTTCACGCTGCATCATCCCGAATGCCGCGCGCGCATCGCCGCGCTTCTGGGCAACATGGAAAAGCCGATGTCCGATCCCGGCGTCGTGGATATCAGCGGCCTGCCGCTGACGTCCTTTCACGCCAATGACTATGACCGGTATTTCCGCGTGAACCGCATTACCACCGCCCAGCCCGCCCATGTTCTGCTGCGCAGCTTCCTGCAGGTCGCGCTGTCGGTTACCGATCTTTTCTGCCGGGCGCCACACCTGTCGGAAAAGGCCGCTAAAGCCCAGTTTGATGGTTTCGAGGTTCATGCAAGGCTTCTTGCAAGGTGCTTTGGCGTGGAGTGTGCAAGATGACCATTGCTCCTCCCTCGCCTTCCCGGATCTGGCGCGAATTCCACTGGGCGTTCTTCATGAACGTGCAGGGGCTGGTTCTGTGCCTTCGTCGTTTCAATATGCAGGTGCATGAGGGCAACCATGCCGAAGCAGACGGGGAATTGCGGGCCGCCGCGGTGCTTCTGCGCACATCTGCCAGCTCCATGGACCTCGCCGCCAGCTTCAGCAAGGCTGATTACGAAAATACCATCCGCGTCTCCATGACGCCACCATCTGTCGAATCCGATGATTTCAGCGGACTGATGTCGTTTGACCATGCCGTCCTCATTCAGGTCTGGCGTGAAATGAAGGACGTGTTCGCCACCCTGCCGGTCGAACTCCATGACGCACATGCGGAATTCGTCGCAGCCTACAAATACCTGGCGGAAGGGCATGTCGGCGTCTGCTCACGTTTCGTCGGCTCCGACGCCGGAAGCCTGCGATACGGCGACCGGAAGGCAATCGATACGCTCCAGCGTTTCGAACGCGGTCGCCTCGGCATGATCGATCCGCCCAAAAAAGGCTGCCCGTTCCACAAGTAACGTGCGTGTTCAATTTCTAATCCAGCGAGAACTGCATATGTCCGACTATACCAGCGCTTCAAACCAGGATCGGAACGCCTTTAGGGTCGCCGTCATCGGTATGGCAGGCCGCTTTCCGGGAGCCTCCGACATTGAGAGCTTCTGGGATAATCTGGTTCATGGCCGGGAGTCGGTCAAAGAATGGACCGACGAGGAACTTATCGCGCTGGGTGTGCCATCCGAGCAGCTTGTCGATCCGGATTTCGTGCGGGCTTCAGCGCCGCTGGAGGGCGCCGACCAGTTTGACGCCGAATTTTTCGGCTACAGCCCCAGCGAGGCGGAAATTCTCGATCCGCAGCAGCGCCTGTTTCTCGAATGCGCCTGGGCAGCGCTGGAGCGCGCCGGATACCAGGGCGACACTTTCGACGGTTCCATCGGCGTCTATGCCTCGAGCGGCTTCAACACCTATCTTCTGAACCTGCACGCCAATGCCGCGGTGCGCCAATCAATCAGCCCCTTTGAACTGTTCGTCGCCAACGACAAGGACTTTCTGGCGACGCGCACGGCTTACAAGCTCAATCTGCGCGGACCGGCCATGACGGTGCAGACGGCCTGCTCTTCATCACTTGTTTCCATCCATGTCGCGGCCCAGAGCCTCATTGCGGGCGAATGCGATATTGCGCTCGCGGGCGGCGTGACGGTTTCCCGTTCGCACGGCTATGTGGCGCGCGAAGGCGGAATATTGTCTCCTGACGGGCATTGCCGGGCATTCGATGCGGATGCCGCCGGAACCGTTCCCGGCAGCGGCGTCGGCGTTGTCGTGCTCAAGCGTCTTGAAGATGCGCTTGCAGACGGCGACACGATCGATGCCGTCATCATCGGTTCGGCCATCAACAATGACGGCGCGCTGAAGGCGAGCTTTACCGCGCCGCAGGTGGACAGCCAGGCCATGGTCATAAGCGAGGCCCACGCCGCCGCAGGAATATCGGCCGATTCCATCGGTTATATCGAAGCGCATGGCACGGGAACATCGCTGGGCGACCCCATCGAGATCGCGGCGCTGACGCAGGCCTTTCGCAAGACGACGACGCGCACCGGATATTGCGCCATCGGCTCCGTGAAGACCAATATCGGCCACCTCGATACCGCCGCAGGCATTGCAGGCTTCATCAAGACCGTGCTTTGCCTCAAGCACGGCAGAATTCCCGCAAGCCTTCATTTCAAACAGGCAAACGCAAAGATCGACTTCCCGGCAAGCCCCTTTGCGGTCAATACGGCCCTGCGGGATTGGGATGCTGTAGAAAGCCCCCGGAGAGCCGGCATCAGTTCTCTCGGTATCGGCGGAACGAATGCGCATCTGGTGCTGGAAGAGGCACCAACCGACGCAGGCGCGCGCGCCAAGACGCAACCGGCATCGCCGCAGCTTCTGGTATTTTCAGCGCGCAACGATGCGGCGCTCTCGGCACTGCTTTCGGCACAGGCGAAAGCGTTCGAGGCGAACCCGGAACTTGCGATCAACGACGTTGCCTTCACGCTGCGTCATGGCCGGAAGGCTTTCAGCCATCGCCAGTCGCTGGTTGCGGATGATCTGGTGTCAGCCGCAACGGAACTGCACCGTCTTGCTGCACAAAAACCATCCATTGCCGGCAGCACGCCGTCCGCGGTTTTCCTGTTTCCCGGACAGGGAAGCCAATATGCCGGAATGGGCAAGGATCTTTACGAGCGGGTGGAGCTTTTCCGTGCGCCTTTCGATGCCTGCGCGGATCGTCTTTCCAAGATCATGCAACGCGATTTCCGCGCTGATCTCTTTGCCGGACATGAGGATATCCATAATACGGAATTTGCCCAGCCAGCGCTGTTTGCCGTGGAATATGCCCTTGCAAAGGCATGGATGGCGCAGGGTGTGATACCGCAGGCGCTCCATGGCCACAGCATCGGCGAATATGTGGCGGCCTGCCTGGCGGGCGTCTTCGATCTGGATACGGCACTTTCGCTTGTGGTGGCGCGCGGCCGGTTGATGCAACAGGCCGCCCCCGGCGCAATGCTTGCGGTCGTTCATCCCGACGCGCCGATCGACCGCTGGCTTAACGCGGACATCGCCCTGGCGGCCAGCAACGCGCCGGCCCTCAGCGTCGTTTCAGGCAGTACCGACGCCATCGCAAGGCTCGAAACGGAACTCAAACAGGCGCGTTACGTGACGCGGCGGCTGAAGACCGTACATGCGTTCCATTCGCCGATGATGGCGCAGGCCGCAGCGCGCTATCTGGAGGAACTGCGAAATGTCAGGCTTTCCCCGCCATCCATTGCGATGATCTCCAATGTGACGGGAACCTGGCTGAGCGCTTCGCAGGCGACGGATCCGAATTACTGGGCCAGACATCTGGAGCAGACCGTGCGTTTCGACGAGGGGATGCGAACCCTTCTCGGCATCGACAATACAGTCTTCATCGAGGCCGGACCCGGCTCGGCACTGTCGGGTCTCATCAGCGAACAGGCTGTCGCGGAAGACCGGATCATACCGTGCCTTGGTCGTGCCAGACCGGAAAACGAGACGGGCCAGTACCTTGCCGCACTGGGACAATACTGGCGGACCGGAGGGCATCTCGACTGGCAGGCCGTATCGGCTGAAGGCGGCCGCGTGCCACTCGCTACCTATCCGTTCCAGGGGCAGCGTTACTGGATTTCCGCCCAGACGGCAGAAAATCAGGCGCCCGTCTCCACCGCCGTCGACAGCGCCAGAATCTATCGTCCGACATGGCAGCGCCTGCCGCCGGCAACCCCGGCAGATTGCAGAAACCGCCGTGTCCTGATCCTTGATGAAGGACGCATCGGCAAATCCCTCGCCGCACGGCTGGAAGGCGCCGGCGCCCAGGCCTATCGCGCCATTGAAGGCGACAGGTTCGACGAGTGCGATTTCCGCTGCTTCAGCCTTGCCGGACATTCCGCGGCGGATTTCTCCCGGCTGCTCGAAACTCTCGGCGAACGCGGGGCTCTGCCACAGGACATCCTATATCTCTGGCCGCTGAAGCCGGGCCGACGGGACGAGGTTACGACCCTGCTCAATCTCGTGCGGGCGCTCACCGCACAGGGGCACAAAAGCAATCTGACGCTGGTGACCAATGGCGCAACGGATGTCACCGGCCTGGAAAATCTCGACGAGCTGCAGTCTCAGTTGCCGGGCATCCTGAAGGTTGCGGGCCAGGAATATGAAGACCTGACCTGCAGGCACATCGATATCATGGTGGCGCAGGACATGGCGGATCAGGCGATTGCGGACCGCCTTCTGGCGGAATTCAACGGAAGCGGCCCGGTGGTCGCCATAAGGGGGCCACATCGCTGGTCGCATGGATTTGCGCCACTAGACCTGCCTGAACCGCAGGCATCCGCCCGCCTGAAGAAAAACGGCATTTATGTCGTGATCGGCAATATCGCCGAAGGTGTCGGCACTGTCTGGCTGGATCATCTGGCGAAAATATCCGGCACACGCCTGTCCGTGCTGCACTCCATCAAGGATGCGGAGACCGCCATTCGGTTGGATGCAGCTATCGATACGCGCCGGATCGACTGCAATGATCCGGCTGCCATCGGCGCGGCACTCGATGAGGTGGTGTCGAGACATGGCCGGATCGACGGAATTTTTCTGAGCATGCCTCAGGCGAACCGGCAGGCGGCAGCGCCGCTCTCAATGATGGACGACACGCATCTCGGCTACAATGAAACGGTTCGCATCGCGCCGCTGCGGGCACTCATAAAGGCGATGGAGCAACGGCGGGCAGGTTTCTGCTGCATCCAGTCCTCGCTTGCAACCGTCATCGGCGGCGTGGGATTGGCCGCCTATACATCGGGATATCAGGCGGTGGAGCTGCTTGTGGCTGCCCAGTCGCGCAGCGCAAGAATGCCCTGGTTCGCCATTGGTTATCCGCTCATCGATGTGCTGGCCGCCGGCAAACGTTCCTCGCTCGATACCAACGCCTATGCGGTTGCCTCTGATGATGCCTGGGACCTGACGAGAAGGATCATCGAGAACGGCATTACCGGCACAACGATGCTTTCGCGCAGCGACATCACCGTTGCCCCGACGGCGGTCAAGAAGGCGCAGCTGTCGAAAGCGGCTGTTTCGGGCCGTGCAAGGCCGGCGATGTCCACACCCTTCATCGCCCCGCGCACCCACACCGAAACCACGGTCGCGGGCATTTTCGAAGAACTGATCGGCGTGAGCGGGATCGGCGTCGATGACGGGTTTTATGAGCTGGGCGGCCACTCGCTTCTGGCCATCCGCGTTGTCGCCAAGCTCAGGGAAACATTCCCGGTCAAGATCGAAATGCGCGAACTCCTCTTCGAAAACCCGACGGTCGCCCGCGTGGCGAGCATGATTACCGCCCATATGCCTGATGAAGGCGACCTGGACGAGATGGCAGCGCTGTTGATGGAAATCGAAAGCCTTTCCGACAGTGAAGTCCAGAGCGCGCTTGGAGGAGCAGAAGCACGATGAACGAATTCTACGCCAAACTCGCGAACCTTTCGCCCGAGCGCCGTCGCCTCATAGAGCAGCGTCTTGCCGAGCGGGGATATCAGTCGGCTCTCGACTCCGCCATTCCGGGACGTGAGGAAGGCGATGGTGATCGGCCCCTGTCCTTTGCGCAGCAGCGCCTGTGGTTCATGCAGCAGCTTGAACCTGACAACACGGCTTACAATATGCGCAGCATCCTGCGGTTTCGCGGGAAACTCGACAGGACGGCGCTGGAAGAGGCGCTGGCGAAGGTCGTACAACGGCATGAACCGCTGCGAACGCGCTTCATTCCCGGCGCCGACGGCTTTCCGGAGCAGGATATTCTCGCGGCCGGGAACGCGGAAATCGAATTCTTCGATCTCGCGCAGGACACCGATGTGGAAGCCGCAGCCAAGCAGCACATCCTGCAACGGCTTTCCGAACCCTATGACCTGAGTCATCCGCAATTGCGCGCAATGCTGGTGCGCCTTTCGGCCGAAGATCATCTGCTGGCGGTCGGGCTGCATCACATCGCCGGCGACCGGTGGTCCATGACCGTGCTCGCCCGTGACCTCGCGGGCTTCTACAAGGAGACGACCGGCCAGTTACACCATCTGCCTGATATTCGCGTTCAATATGCCGACTGGGCGATCTGGCAAGGAAAGATGCTGCGCGGCCCGGTGCTTGAAAACCAGCTCGCATACTGGAAAAAGGCGCTCGGAACGGATCTGCCGGTGCTGGACCTGCCATTCGACCGTCCGCGACCGGCCATCGCCACTTTCCTCGGCGCGCAATTTGCGGTTTCCATCGACCCTGCACTTTCCGGACAGCTGAGGGCGCTGGCACGGGCACATAATGTCAGCCTCTATGTTCTGCTTCTCTCCGCTTTCAAACTGGTGCTGCATCTCTATTGCGACAGCGACGACATCGTCGTGGGCAGCGAAGTCGCAAACCGCGACCGGCCGGAAACCCAGGCGATGATCGGCCCTCTGGTCAACACGCTGGTGCTGCGTACCGATCTTGCGGGCAATCCGGATTTCTCCAGCCTGCTGCAGCGCGTCGGCGAGACCGTCCGCACCGGCCTGGCGAACCAGGACGTGCCTTATGAGCGGATCGTCGAGGCTCTCAATCCAAAACGCTCCCTGTCCGAGATGACGCCGCTGTTTCAAGCAAAATTCGATCTTCAGCACAATCTGGCAAGATTGCCTGAACTCGACGGTCTTGCCATCGAGACACTGCGCCTGCCCGATGGTGCTGCAAAAAACGAAATCCGCTTCAACCTCGAGGACAATGACCCCGACATCGGCGGCAAGATCGAATATGCAACCGATCTCTTCAATGAGGAGACGATCGCCACGATCTGGCGGCGTTTCGAACATGTATTGCGCACGATCGCCGAGGACCCCGTCCGCCGGATATCGGAATTCTCCCTTCTTTGCGACGACGAGCAGCAGGAGCAGATCCGCCGGTCTGCCGGTCAGGCTCTGGCACCCAACGGGCTTTGCCTGCACGAGATGCTGACGGCGCAGGCGGCGCGCACACCGGAAAAATCCGCAGTGGCCAGCGAACATGGCGGCCTCGCCTATCGGGAGCTCGATCAGCGAAGCGACGCGATTGCCGCTGCGCTCGCCGCCGGCGGGTTTGGCCGTGGCTCCATCGTCGGGGTCTGCATGCAGCGCACGCCGGATCTCATCGCGGCCCTGTTCGGCGTGTTGAAAGCCGGCGCGGCCTATGTGCCGCTCGACCCGGACTATCCGTCCGAGAGGCTCGCCTTCATTGCACGGGATGCGGCCATCAGGGTCGTCCTGACGGATAGCGACCGGCTGGCATTCGACGCCACGGATGAACTGACCCTCCTTGAGGTCGGTAAACTTCCCAATGCGGTCTTTTCCGCCGCTCACGCCTGCGATCCGGCCGATCTCGCCTATATCATCTATACATCAGGCTCGACGGGACGACCGAAGGGCGTGGCGATCACGCATGGCAATGCCGCCGCCCGCATGCAGTGGACCGGCAGCAATTTCACCGGTGACGAGCTGGCAGGTGTCCTGGCATCGACCTCAGTGTGCTTCGATCTCTCGATATTCGAGATTTTCGGCACGCTTTCCTGCGGCGGTCAGGTGGTTCTGGCCAACACGCTCTTCGATCTGCCGCGTTTGCAGCATGTCGCCGAGGTCAGCCTGATCAACACCGTTCCGAGTTTGCTGCGCGAATATCTGCGCCACGACACGCTTCCGACATCCGTTCGCACCATCAATCTCGCCGGGGAGCCGCTGCCGCCGGTCCTGCTTGAAGAACTGGCGAAGAAGGCACCGCAGGCGCGCATACACAATCTCTATGGGCCTTCGGAAGATACGACTTACTCGACGGGCGCGATGGTTTGCGCCGTCAACGGGGAAAAAACGGTTTCCATCGGCGCACCCCTGCCCGGAACGGAAGCCTATGTCCTCGACCGGGCCGGACGTCTCCGGCCTGACGGTCTTGCGGGCGAACTCTATCTAGGCGGAGCCGGCGTTACCCGCGGATATCTGCGACGCCCGGGCCAGACGGCCGAGCGTTTCGTTCCGGACGCTTTTTCCGGCAGGTCGTGCGCCTATCTCTACCGCACCGGCGACCGGGTCAGACGCCGCACGGATGGCATGCTGGAATTCCACGGACGTCTCGATAATCAAGTCAAGATCAGGGGCCTGCGGATCGAGACCGGCGAGATCGAGCACCGGCTTGAGGATATCGACGGCGTCAACGAGGCCGTCATTGCAGTCATCGGCGATGAAGCAAGCCCGGAACGCCAACTGGCCGCCTATATTTCGCTCGATGCTGGGCGACAGCTGACGGTGGACGACATCCGCTCTGCACTGGCAAGGCAGCTGCCCTCCCACCTCGTCCCGGCATTATGTACCATCCTGCCGGCCATGCCGCATCTGCCGAACGGCAAGATCGACCGAAGCGCCCTGCGTGCACTTGAAATAAAGACGCCTGATAGCAGCGGTACCGCACCGAGAAACCATGTTGAGGAACGGCTTGCAGCCATATGGCAGGACGTCCTTCAGACCAGCATGATCGATGTCGAGCGCAGCTTCTTCGAGATGGGCGGACATTCGCTGCTCGCCATCAGGATCATTGCCCGTATCAAGGCCGATTTCGGGGTTTCACTGCCGCTGAAGGCAATTTTCGAGACACCGACAATCGCCGGGCTGGCAAACCGGCTTGATAATGAGGCGGCGGACGCCCTCAACGTCGACGGCCTTGCAGTGGTCCATAATCCTGAAGACCGCCATGAGCCGTTTCCGCTGACGGATATCCAGCATGCATACTGGATCGGCCGCAACCAGGGTTTCGAACTCGGCAGCGTCGGTTCCCACGGCTATCGGGAATTCGATATCGACAATCTCGATACGGGTGCGCTGGAAAACGCCATAAACGGTCTTGTCGCGCGCCACGACATGCTGCGCGCGATCGTCGATGCCGACGGGCGGCAGCGCGTGCTGGCAGACGTTCCCCATTACGCGCTGCCGGTCGTGGACCTGCGTGATGCGGCCGATCGGGCCACGTGCCTGTTGGACATCAGAAACAGGCTGTCTCACAATATTTTCAAGGCGGACCGCTGGCCGCTGTTTCACATCGAAGCTGCCCGGCTCGATGAAAAAACGACGAGGCTGTTCGTCAGTTTCGATGTTCTCATCGGTGACGCCTGGTCGCTGAAATTGATGGGCACCGAACTCGCGGCGCTCATGCAGAAACGTGCGCTTCCCGAAATCGGACTGACATTCCGGGATTATGTTCTGTTTGAGAAATCCGCCCATAACAGTGCAGCCTATGAGCGGGCGCGGGAGTACTGGTCTGCCCGGATAGCCACCCTGCCAGCCTCACCGGATCTGCCGCTGGCATGCAACCCATCGCAGATCGAGCATCCGCGCTTCACGCGTCGCCGGGGCCGGCTTGCCGCGAAAGACTGGTCACGCTTCAAGGAACTGGCCCAGAGCGCCGGCCTCACCCCGACAGCCGCGATCATGACGATCTTTGCGGAGGTTCTGGCGCGCTGGAGCAGGCGTCAGGATTTCACCCTCAATCTCACCGTCTTCAATCGTGAGCCGGTTCATCAGGACGTGGAAAAGATCGTCGGCGACTTCACGGCGTCACTCCTGCTGGGGCTCGATTTTTCGGCCCGCGCCGACTTCACCACGCGTGCCCGTCAGGTTCAGTTGCGCCTGATGGAAGATCTGGAACACCGGCTTTTCAGCGGTGTTTCCGTGCTTCGCGAACTGGCGAAACAGAACGGGCGCTCCGGCGGTGCCCTGATGCCCGTGGTTTTCACCAGCGTTCTGGGCCAGTCATCGAGAGACGACAACGCTCCACGTCTCGATACCCGACTGGTGGACAGCGTCAGCCAGACGCCGCAGGTCTATCTCGACCATCAGGTTTCCGAAGATCAGGGCGAGCTCGTCTATAACTGGGATGCGGTCGAGGAACTCTTTCCGCCTGCCATGCTGGACATGATGTTTGCCGCCTATGAGACCCTGCTGCGGGCGCTGGCCAGCGACGACACGGCATGGCAGACCGAGCCTGATATCGTTGATTGCCAGGCGTTCGAAACGCTGAACAACAGGGCGAAAATCGCGCTTCCCGAGGATACGCAGCTCCTGCATGAGGCATTTTTCGAGAGAGCTGCGGAAAGCCCTGACAAGATCGCCGTCTGCGCAGGCGGCATCGAACTGACCTACGGACAGGTGGCCGAACGGGCGCTGGCGCTGGCGGCTGATCTGCAGAAGGCCGGAGCAGGTCCGAACGACCGGGTTGCCGTTTCTCTGCCGAAGGGTGCAGGTCAGGTAATCGCCTGCCTCGGCATTCTGGCAAGCGGCGCGGCCTATGTGCCTGTTGACCCCGACCTGCCTGCTGAGCGGCGTTTCGAGCTTGTGGAAGACACGGCGGCCGATCTCGTCATCGCCGAAGGGGGCGACTGGCCGCAGCGGGTAACGGTGATCGCGGTCCCCGAAGATGGCGGAGCCAGACCTTCACCCTCAGTGACCAAACCATCGGATCTTGCCTATATCATCTTCACCTCGGGCTCGACCGGCAAACCGAAAGGCGTCATGATCGATCATCGCGGTGCGCTGAATACGATCCTCGACATCAATCGCCGCTTTGGCGTTTCCACTGAGGACCGGGTTTTCGCGCTCTCGTCGCTGAGCTTCGACCTTTCGGTCTATGATATATTCGGCCCGCTTGCGGTTGGCGGCGCCATCGTCATTCCCGTGCGCGAGGAAGTGTCGGATAATGCCCGCTGGATGAAGCTTCTGCTGCAACATCGGGTGACGGTATGGAACTCGGTGCCGGCCCTTGCGCAATTGCTGCTGGCCGAGCTGCCGGCGCTCAATGAAAAGCCACCCCTGCGCCTGATCATGATGAGCGGAGACTGGATTCCCGTCAGCCTGCCTCCCTCCTTGAAAGCACAATTGCCAGATGCCGATCTCATCAGCCTCGGCGGGGCAACCGAAGCTTCCATCTGGTCGATTTTCCACCCGATCGGGGAGGCACTGCGGGACTGGACGAGCATTCCCTATGGCCAGCCGCTGGCAAACCAGCGCTGGTATGTCCTCGATGATCAGGGGCGGCCCTGCCCGCCTTGGGTCACGGGCCGGCTGTTTATCGGCGGCATCGGTGTTGCGCGTGGTTACTGGGGGCGGCCGCAGCTGACCGCCGATCGCTTCATTCCCGACCGTTTCGCGGACGAAGAAGAGGCTGGAAACGGCGCGCTGCTGCTTTACGAAACCGGCGATCTCGGGAGGCTGCGGCCGGAGGGATTGCTGGAGTTTCTGGGGCGCGAAGATTTCCAGGTGAAGGTCAACGGCTTCAGGATCGAGCTCGGGGAAATCGAGACCGCGCTGCTGCAAAATGAAAATGTCGCCGAAGCCGTGGTAACGACGACAGGCCAGCCACCTGCCCTCGTTGCCTATATCGTTCCAGATACCCAAGGCAGCCTCATCGGCAAACTGGAAGCGAAGGCCGGCCGGTCAGGTGATGGCGGCTTGGCCGATGGCAGATTGGGCGATGCCGGAAGAACCATCGATTTGGCCACGCCGGACGGCCTGTTCCACGAAGCGATCGCCCGGCAAAGTCATCGCCGGTTTTTGAGCGCTCCCGCCGAACTTCAGAGCATCGGCCACCTGCTCGCCAGCATAAGGGCCTTCGATGTCCCCGGCACACCGCTGAAAAAGGCGCTTTACCCGTCTGCGGGCGGACTTTATCCGGTTCAGACCCATATTCTGGTCCAGGACAGCCGGATCGAGGGGCTGTCTGCCGGCTGGTATCGTCATCATCCCGCCGAACACCGGCTAGAATTTCTGGCGGCCGTTTCACAGGAACAGATCGCGGCAATCGCCGGCAAGAGCGACGATATCGTCGGGCAAAGCGCTTTCCTCGTGGTTTTCACCGGCCTCAAGGCGGCCATGGCGCGCAGCTACGGGCAAAAGGCCAGAGACTTCTGCCTGCTGGAAGCCGGCCATATGGCGCAGGTGATGATGCTGCATGCACCGCGTCTCGATATCGGCCTGTGCGCGGCCGGCGGCGTCGATCTGACCGCCATCGCATCGGCACTGGCAACCGAAGAAGACGAGGAGCCGCTTTACGTGCTCGCCGGAGGGTCCATCGATCCCGCATGGAGCACACAGTGGCAGGCATCCGCGCAAATGCGGGGTGAAACCCTCTCTGAGCGGCTGCGCGCCTTTCTTGCCGCAAAACTTCCCGCCTATATGGTCCCGCGCGAATTCGTGATCATGGAGCGGCTGCCTCTCAGCGCCAACGGCAAGGTTGACCGAAAGGCCCTGCCCGCACCGGGCGCGAGGGCACGCCACAGCGTTGCTCCGGCAACCGAAAACGAGGCCGCATTGCTGGCGATCTGGCACGAGCTCCTGTCCGGTAACAGCGCCGGCGTGGAGGAAAACTTCTTCGAAGCGGGCGGCGATTCCCTGACGATCATGCAGCTGCTGTCGCGCATAAGGCAGGAGTTTTCGGTGCACCTGACGCTCGCTCAGCTCTTCGGGGCCACCACCGTCAAAGCCCAGTCGGAATTGCTCGGCTCTCTTTCACCGTCCCTGCCGGGCGGCGTGGAAGCGGGAATTTCCCCGATCGCCGCGCAGACATCCGTAAGCGACCTTTCCGATGATGACGTGGATAAAATGCTGGAGCAGCTGCTCTCCGGCCAAAAGGACCAGTAGACGTGAACACAATGGATATTTCCCGACTGACCGCAGATGAAAAGCGCCAGCTTCTGCAGCGCATGATGGCCGGACAGCAGGCATCCGAAAAAAAGAATTTCCGCCTGAGCCATGCTCAGGAACGTATCTGGTTCGTCGAGCAGATGCAGCCCGGCTCAGGCGCATATTCGATACCTCTGGCCATCAGGCTGAAAGGTCCGCTCGACCGCGACAGGCTGAAGACCTGCTTCGATATCGTCGTAGAGCGCCATGAAAGCCTGCGGACGGTTTTTAAGGTGCTTGACGGAGAGCCGTTCCAGGTCATCTCCTCCCGATCAACGGCAGACTTCAGCTTTCACGAACCGGGCGATGACGAGACCGCACGCGATGCCGCCATAGGCCGCTTCGCGCGGGAGCCGTTCGAACTCTCGCAAGGTCCGCTGTTTCGCGTTGGCCTGTTTTCCGTCGCACCTGACGAGCATATCCTCGTCATGGTCATCCATCACATCATTTCCGACTACGCCTCGTTGCAGATCCTCATCGACGAGGTCCACAGGCTCTATAGCGCGTCCGGATCTCCTGCCACCGGCCAGCTTCCGGCACTCGATATCCAGTATCGCGACTATGCCGAATGGCAGCGCAACGGCACTGCGGAGCTTTCCGGCCAGGTCGACTACTGGCGCGAACAGCTTCGTGACGCACCGCTGCTGCTTCAACTTCCGTTCGATTTCGCCCGGCCGGTGACACAGGCGTTTCGCGGTGCCCGGCACAAGTTCCACCTTGGGCCGGACCTGTCCGCCGCCATCAAGGATCTGGCGAAAAGCCGGAAACTGACGACATTCATGGTGCTGCTGGCGGCCTATCAAATTCTGCTCGCCCGCCTTTCGAGATCCGACGACATCTGCATCGGCACGACGGCATCGAACCGCAACAGGGCGCAGACCTGCAATCTCATCGGGCTGTTCGTCAACAATCTCGTGATGCGGGCGCGCCTGCAACCGAATGACACTTTCGATGCGCTGCTCGAACGGGTTCGGGAGACGACGCTTGAAGCCCTTTCCAACCAGGATGTCCCCTTTGAGCAGGTGGTGGATGCGCTGAATGTCGAGCGTGACATCGGCCATAACGCCCTGTTCCAGTCGACTTTCGTACTTCACAACGCCTCGGGTGCAGCTTTCGACCTCGGCGATATCAAGGTCACGCCGATCGCGCTCGATTCAGGCGCGTCGCGTTTCGATCTCAGCCTCGACATGCACGAGGGACGAGGCACCGAAGGTTTCAGCGGCATTTTCGAGTTCAATACCGAACTTTTCCTGCCTGAGACGGTGGCACGCTTCTCCGACTATTTCATGAGACTGCTTGGCGGGCTCGTGTCAAATCCCGGCGGTCGCATCGCCGAAATCGACCTGCTGGACGAGACAGAGCATGCGGCCATAGCGGCTGCCAACCGGACGACCACCGCCTTTCCATTGAGAGATGTCGCAGCACTGCTGGAAGAGACGGCGAAGGCGCGCGGCTCGATTGCGGCCGTGCGCTGCGGCGACCGGCAATACTCCCATAGTGATATCAATTATGCCGCCAACCGCGTGGCGTCAGGGTTGCGTGATCGCATCGGCAAAGGTAAATCCCATCCCCGTATCGCCATCTGCCTGCCGCGTTCCGAAAACCTCGTCATCGCCATACTCGCGGTGCTGAAACTCGGAGGCCATTATGTGCCTCTCGACCCCGGGCACCCGGCGGAACGGCGCTCACTCATTCTCGAGGACTGCAAGCCTGACATCATTCTCGTCAGCGAGGCTGACGATGACGCTGCGAAAGCGGCATATCCTTCCGATTGCATGGCGATTGAACCTCTGCTGCGCGCAACCGGCTCCTTCGGCAATCCGCACCGCGAGACGTTGCCTGACGATCTGGCCTATATCATCTACACATCGGGTTCGACGGGCAGGCCGAAAGGCGTGCCGATCCGACAGAAAAGCCTGGTCAATCTTCTGACCAGCATGGCGAGACGGCCGGGCATGACCGCTGAAGACCGATTCCTCGCCGTCACCACGCCGGCCTTTGACATCGCTACCCTCGAGCTTTTGATGCCGCTCATGGTCGGCGGCCTGCTGATCATCGCCGAAGCCGATGATGTCTATGACGATATGGCCCTTTCGGAGCTTATCCGGAACCATGGCGCGACGATGATGCAGGCGACACCCGCGACATGGCGACTGATGGCCGATGCCGACTGGAAGGCTCCGGCTGACTTCAGGATGCTTTGCGGCGGCGAAGCGCTCGAGCCGGGCCTTGCCCGCCGCCTGCTGGAGACCGGTGGCGAATTGTGGAACCTCTACGGCCCGACCGAAACGACGATCTGGTCCACCTGCACTCGCATAACCCCCGAACATCTAGAGCTTCCTGCCCTGCCAATCGGCGGGCCGATCGCCAACACGCAGCTGCATTTGCTCGATGACGCGCTGATGCCAGTGCCCGCAGGCGTCGTCGGAGAACTGTATATCGGTGGCGAAGGTCTGAGCCCCGGCTATTTCAACCGGGACGATCTGACGTCGCGCGCATTCGTTCAAGGCCCAGCCGCAGGCGCGAACGGTCGGCCTGAAACGTCAAGGCTATACCGAACCGGTGACCTGATGCGGCGTTCCGCCGCCGGGCACCTTCTTTATGTCGGCCGCGCCGATTTTCAGGTCAAGCTTCGCGGTTTCCGCATCGAACTCAGCGAGATCGAGGCGGTCCTTGCCTCGCAGCCATCCATCGAGCAGGCCGTCGTTACCCTTTGGCAGGATGAGGAAGGCTCGGGCACCCTCGTCGCCTATTGCCGCCGCGGGACAGGCGTGGTGGACGAGGAAGCGATCCGCACAGCGCTTGCGTCACAGCTTCCCTCCTACATGCTTCCCTCGGCCTTTGTCTGGATGGACAGTTTTCCATTAAACGCTAATGGCAAGATCGATCGCAAGCGGCTTGAACGACCGAAACAGATCGTCTCGTCAGCCGCCTATGCCGCTCCGCGCGATGGCACCGAGCAGATGGTTGCGGCCATATGGCGTGAATTGCTCGGCGCCGAAAAGATCGGCCGCGACGACAATTTCTTCACGGTTGGCGGCCATTCCCTGCTGGCGACGCGGATGCTCGCGCGTTTGCGGACGTCATTTGCCGTCGACCTGCCGCTGCGCACCATTTTTGAAAAACCCAGACTTGCGGAATTTGCCGGTGCCGTCGATGCGCTGATGGCCATCACCGGACGCGGATCGGAACCGGGTTCATCCGGACTGGTAAAGCGGAACCATACCGGCCGAACACCGCTGTCGCATGCACAGAACAGACAATGGGCGCTGGCGCAGCTTGAACCGGACAGCCCGCTTTATAATATTCCGTTTGCCCTGAAGATCAGGGGACCGCTCGATTTCGCAACCCTCTCGCATGCGCTGGAACTGACGACGCAGAGACAGGATATCCTGCGCAGCCGGTTCGTCTCCGTCGATGGCAAGCCATTCGTCGAGACTGACCCCGAGATGACATTCCGGATCATGCCGGAAGAGATCGGCGATAGGGAACTCGAGGCTGCCCTGCTCGATTGCGCGCGCCGGCCATTCGATATTGCCGTTGCGCCGCTGCTGCGCATTCACGCCTTCCGCACCGGCCCGCAGGACCATGTTCTGCTTTTCATATTGCACCACATCATCGGTGACGCCCTTTCAGCGGAAATTCTGCTCAACGACGTTGCCGAGTTTTACGTGTCCCTCTTAAAGAAAACCACACCGCCAAACGGGGCGCTGCCGCTGCAATATGCGGATTTTGCAATCTGGCAACGGGAACAGGACACGAAGGGCGAGGTCGATTACTGGCATAAAACGCTTGCCGGCGCTCCGCCGCTGCTGGAGTTACCGACGGATTTTGTGCGGCCCGCCATACAGGGCTTCTCAGGTGACAGCATTCGTTTTTCGCTCGATGCAGTTTTGCTCGCAGGATTGCGAAAACTCTGCGACCGCGAAGGCGCTACCCTCTTCATGGGAATGCTGACAGCATTTTCGACACTGCTCCAGCGCGCCAGCGGCATGCGCGATATCGTCATCGGGACACCGATATCCGAGCGGTTCCACCCCGATCTGGAAAACATCATCGGGATGTTTGCCAATACGCTGGCGATCCGATTGCAGACCCAGGGCGGCGAGAGCTTCAACGAAGCACTGAAGGCAACCCGCGACACGGCATTAAGCGCTTTCGCCAACCAGGCCGCGCCGTTTGAGAAAGTGGTCGATGCGCTCTCACTTCCCCGGACATGGAGCCACAATCCGCTGTTCCAGGCCATGCTCGTCTCGACCGTCGAAACCCGGCGTGAAGCCATTTCGCTTGTCGGCATGGATTGGGAAAGACTGGTGCTTCCCGACACGTCGTCGCGTGTGGACCTGACATTGTTCATCCATGAAACGGCAGAGGAACTTTCGTGCCGTCTGGAATATCGCAGCGATCTTTTCCGCCGCTCAACCATGGAATCTCTTGGTGATGCGCTGGTCGCGCTGCTTGAAAAGATTGTCGAACATCCTGATGTGCCACTCGACAGATTGTCCCTGCTGTCGGACAGCCAGCAGAAAAGGCTGCGGCAATGGAACGAGACGGAGGCGGCATTTCAGCCGCAGCGGCGCTGCCTGCACGACTTCGTGAAAGCGAGTGCTGACGCCAATCCGCAGGCAATAGCAGTCACTGATCGGGACCGGAGCCTGTCCTATGCCGAACTTGACCGAAGAGCCGACCGGCTCGCCAGCGGGCTCGCCGCAGCCGGCATAAGCAGTGGGAAACGCGTCGGCATTCGCCTGGAAAGAAGCGTGGGGCTGGTGGTCGCCATATTGGCCGTTCTTCGCACCGGCGCGGCCTATGTTCCGCTCGACCCGCGTTACCCCGCCGACCGCATAGAATTCATCGCCGCGGACGCCGATCTGGCGCTCATTCTGGTCACGACAGAGGATGATATTTCGACTGTCGGACAGAATTTCCGCTGCATGACGCCGGGTATGGTGGAAAGTCTGGCAGGCGGGGCCGTGCCAACGCCGGCGACGTCAGGCTCCGATCTTGCCTATGTCATCTATACATCAGGCTCGACCGGCAGGCCGAAGGGCGTGGCCATCGAACATCGCAACGCCGTTGCTTTCGTGCAGTGGTGCCTGCACAGCTTCACCGGCGACCAGCTGTCCGGCGTGCTCGCCTCCACCTCGATCTGCTTTGATCTTTCGATCTTCGAAATATTTGCGACGCTTGCGGCGGGTGGACGCATCTTCATGGTGGACGATCTCTTCGCGTTCCCGAGCGCACCGTTTTCAGGTGAAGTGACGCTGGTGAACACCGTTCCGACACCGATGTCCGAACTGCTTAAACTCGGGCCCCTGCCGGAGAGCGTGAAAACGGTTTGCCTGGCGGGAGAGCCGCTGCCGCGTGAACTTGTCGCGCGGATATACGCCAACGACCATGTCGAAGGCCTCTATAACCTGTACGGCCCCTCGGAAGACACGACGTATTCGACGGTGGCGCCGGTGCCCAAATCGGGAGAATGGTTCGGCATCGGCGTGCCGATTGCCAATACCCGCGCCTATGTGCTCGACGGCGAGTTAAACGAGGTGCCGGTTGGAGTTCCCGGTGAATTGTTCCTGTCCGGCAGCGGACTGGCGCGTGGCTACTGGAACCGGCCCGGCCAGACCGCCGAGCGTTTTCTGCCCAACCCTTTTGCCGATTGCAGCGAACACCGCGTCATGTATCAGACCGGCGATGTCGTGCGCAGACGTGATGATGGTGGCCTCGATTACATGGGGCGCGGCGACCGGCAGTTGAAGCTCAACGGCTTTCGTATCGAACCGGGTGAAATTGAGGCCGTATTGCTTCAGCAGGACGGGGTGCACGAGGCCGTTGCCGGGCTCTGGCGCGACGCTTCCAATCATCCGCGCCTGGCAATGTGGATTGCCGGTGATTCTGCCCTCGAAATCGCCAAACTTGTCGCAATTCTCCGGCAACGCCTGCCCGAGCATTTCATTCCCGTGCTTGCGACCAGGCTCGACGCGCTTCCACGCCTGCCGAACGGCAAGCTGGATAGATCCGCGCTGCCGGACCCGGCAGCCCATGGCGAGCGCTCCGGTGAAATTGCAAGTCCGCTCAATGACCAGGAAGACGTGCTGGCGCAGATATGGCAAGGCTTGCTCGGCTGCGGAGACATCCGGCGAAACGACAATTTCTTCTCGCTCGGCGGCGATTCCATCCTTGCCATCCAGCTGGTTTCACAGGCCCGCCAGAAGGGGTTGAAGATGGCCCCGCGCGACGTGTTCCTCCACCCCACGCTCGCATCGCTCGCAGAAGCGACATGCACGGAAAGCACTGCGACGGCTGAAAACGGTCATGCCGATGGCGAAGCTACGCTCGGCGCTATTCAGCGCTGGCTTCTGGATCAGGACCTGCCCGATCTCTCCCACTGGAACCAGGGACTGATCCTGAAACCCACCCGATCTCTCGATCTCGACCGGCTCGAAAAGGCGATCGCCAGAGTTCTCGATGAACATCAGTCGCTTCGCGCCAGATTTTTGCGTGAAAACGGGCATTGGCAACAGAAATTCGCCCCCATTTCGGCGATGCCCCTCATGCAACGACTGGCCGCCACGGATGAGAACGACGTCACGGATTTTGCCAGAAAGCTCCACGCCGGCTTCGACCTTGGTGCCGGGCCTCTTTTCGGCGCGATTTTCGCGACATTGCCCGATGGTTCCGGACGCCTCATTCTCGCGGCCCACCACCTCATAGTCGACGGCGTGTCCTGGCGAATGATCGTCGCGGATATCGAGCGGCATTATCTGGAAACTGGCACCATCCGCTCCGGCGCGGTCGCGACGGGCAGCTGGAACAGCCGGCTTTCGCGGTCGGTACTTTTCGATGGAGAGGAGGCATATTGGCGCGGCATCTGCGAAGAAGACGTGCAGGCGCTGCCGCTCGACAACCAGAGTGGCAGCAATACTCAATCGGATGCGGTGACGTACCGGCAGACGATCGATGCCGAAACAACAAGGCAACTGCTTCGGGATGTGCCGGAATGCTTCAGCATCGCCTCGAACGAAGTTCTAGTTGCAGCCCTTTATCTGGCGCTGCGGCAATGGAGCGGAAAGCCACGCCTGCGCCTCGAAATGGAAAGCCACGGCAGACCGCACCTGTTCGAGGATATCGACGTTTCCGAAACGGTGGGGTGGCTGACTGCGCTTTATCCCGTGTTGTTCGATACGCCCGATGACGCGACGCCAGACAGATTGCTTCTCGACGTCAAGGACACCCTGCGGCGAATTCCCAATAATGGTGTGGGTTTCGGTGTTCTGAAATATCTTCGCAACAGGGGTGGGCATTTGGACTACGGCCAACCGCAGGTCCGCTTCAACTATCTCGGCCAGATGGATGCCATGTTCGGGGCCGACAGCCTGTTTGCTCCCTCCGGCATCACATCCGGTCCGATGTACGGTCCCGGCAACCCGCGCGATACGATCCTCGAGATCAATGCCATGGTGGTGCGCGGCGAATTGCAATTGCAATGGGTCTATGGCGCGCAGCTGCATTCCGGGGACACCATCAAGATGCTGACTGGCCATTTCCGGGACAATCTCGAAACGCTGATCCAGCATTGCCTTGATGATTCAGGTGCTGGTTACAGCATTTCTGATTTCCCGCTGATGGATCTCGGCCAGGACGAACTCGACAATCTGCTAAAGAGCTTGTGACACAATGGACAATCGCCCTCTTGAAAGCCGCCGCCGCTCGGCAATCGAAAACATCTATCCGCTGTCACCGATGCAGGAAGGATTGCTGTTCCATTCCATCGCCACGCCCGACGAAGGCGTCTACGTGCCGCAGATCGTCCTGCAACTGCGGGGCGCCGTCGATCCGCAGATCATGCATGATTGCTGGAGCGAGATGGTGTCGCGCCATGCGGTTCTGCGCACCACCTTCCACTGGGAAGAAAGGGACGAACCCTTTCAGGTGGTCCACAGCGATGCCGGCCTTGTCTGGTCGCAACTGGATTGGTCAGGCATCGACGCGGAAGAGCAGCAAAGACGCCTTGGCGCGCTTTTGTCCACCAACCGGCGGCAAGCTTTCGATCTGAAGAAGGCTCCGCTGATCCGCCTGCAATGGATCGATTACGGCGGCGAACATTCGCGTCTGGTGCTTCAGTATCACCATATCATTCTCGACGGATGGTCGGCGGGCCGCATCGTCGAAGACGCCTTCAGGATCTATCAGAGACGGTGCGGTTCATCCCGTCCGCCACTGCCCGCACCACGGCCCTATGTGGATTACATTGCCTGGCTGAAAAGCAGGAAACGTGAGGCGACCCGTGCGTTCTGGACGGACTACACGGCGAAGATCGAGGGGCCGTGCAGGATGACCCGCGACGCCACCGGAGGCGAGGCCGATTTCTCCAGTCATCACCTCACCTGCGATCCCGCTGTTTCCACGCAGGCGACAAAGCTGTGCCGGGAGATGGGGATTACCCCCAATACCCTGCTGCAGGCCGCGCTTGCCATCGTCATCGCCCGCAAGACCGGCAGCAGACACGTCGTCTTCGGTGCGACGACAGCCGGGCGACCTTCCGAACTGCAGGGTGTGGAAAACATGGTCGGCCTGTTCATCAACACGCTGCCGGTCTGCATCGACGTTGAAAATGGCCCCCTTGCCCCGTGGCTGCAGACATTGCAGCAACGTCAGTCTGCCTGTGCGGAGCACGACTATCTTCCACTGCGTGAGATACAGGCCGGGCGGGGCGATCTTTTCGACTGCCTGCTGGTCTTTGAAAACTATCCCGTGCCGCGGGATATTTCGGTGGACGCCACATTCGCAGTGACCGGCGTCGAGGTCGATGAATGGACCCACTACCCCCTCACCCTGTTTGCCGTTGCTGACGCCACAAAGATTTCGGTTTCAGCCCGATACGACAGGCACCGCATTGCCGAGCGGGAGATGGAGGCATTTCTGCATGAGCTTGGCGCGACAATCGGCGAGATGGCCGGTGGAACTCCGACGGTTCCAAACGTTTCTGCTGCGGACATAAAGCCGGTCGATATCGCCAGGCCTGCGCTGCCTTCGGTGGCGGAAACACACGATGATCAGCCCCTTCCCACTACCGCCTGGACGGAAACGGAAGAAAGGATCGCCCGGATTTGGGCGGAGGTTCTGAAGGTGGAAGCCCAGCACAATACCGATAATTTCTTCGACCTCGGCGGCCACTCGCTTCTGGCAGCCAGGGTCGTCAACCGGGTGCGGAGAGAATTTGCGATCAATTTTCCCGTAAAAGTCCTGTTCGACCGTCCGGTCCTTGCCGCGTTTGCGGGTTTCATCGACGCGCTGAAAGCAACCGCCGCGCCCGTGGGCGAACATAATGCGATTGAAATTTGATGAGAGGTGCCCCGATGACAGTTCGTCCCCGGTTGATCTGCCTTCCGCCGGCCGGCGCCGGCCCGAGCATTTTCCGATCATGGGTACAGAATTCCGAGAGTGTCTTTGACGTTATCCCGGTCGCCCTGCCAGGTCGCGAAGCGCATTTCACCAAGCCGCTGCCGCGCGACATCCAGAGCCTCGCCGACCACGTCGGCAGCGAAATCACCGGACTGCTGCAGGCTCCTTACGCCCTGTTCGGTTATTCCATGGGCGCGGTTGTGGCCTATGAGCTGTTACGGCACCTGTCACTCCGGCGCCTGCCGCTCCCCGACGCCTTCTACATTCTCGGCTCCAACGCGCCCGACCGCGTCCTTGAAGGACGTGAGCCTATCCACAGCATGACGAGCGAGGATTTCCTTCAATCGCTGGTCGAGATCGGCGGCACGCCGGACGAGATATTGCGCGACAGGGAGGCCATGGCCCTGTTCGAGCCGGTTCTGCGCAATGATTTTCGCATTTGCGAGACCTATCAATTCACCCCTCCACATCTGCCCGTTACATTCCCGGTCCATGTCTTCGTTGCCGATGCCGACCATCTCGTCAGCTGGAATGCGGCAGGTGCCTGGGAAAACTGTATCGGGCAAGACATCACCATGCATCGGATCGGAGGGTCGCATATGCTCGCACCACAGGCCTTCGCACACTTCATTGGAAAACTCGGCCAATTATGGCAAACCGATACGGTGCAGGCTTGCGCTGTTTCAACCAGAACGGCATGAGCTTGATTTGCTATGCCAAGCTGATGGATGCGGCAGATAATGAGAAATCATGAGACAGCCGGCGTCTCCGCCGCCGATAGTCTGAGGGAAGCGACTGCCCTCCAGCAGTCCATGTGGCCGGAGGTGCCCTGCAGCGCCGGCCCGATGCTTGCCGGCTGGACAACGTCCGCCGAGCTGTTCTCCAGCCCCTCGGCGCTGGAAGAATTCCTTGACTATGAGGGGTCGTTCGATCCCGGCGTCGACCTCAAAAGCCGCGCCGCATTCCTGATCAGCGACTATTGCTACATTTTCTTCATGGCCACGGTTCCGCTGCTGGTGGGTCGCGGCGTGGTGCCCGATATGTCACCCGAAGCCGTTTCATTGCAGTTCTATACCCATCATGGCGAACATGACGGGGAGCCGATGACGGTGCGGCGGGCACACGTTAGGCTGTTGTCGCCGCAGATCTTTGCGGATCGGGACGCTGGGCCTTTTTCGACGGTCACGGACCACGCGGGCCTGTGCGAAAGGTTCCGCATGGGCGTCGAGCACCATTTCCGTCCGCTGGTGGAAGCATTGGCAAAAAGGACGGGTTTTCCAAAAAATGCGCAGTGGCGGCTGGTGGGAGACGCGATAGCCGGCAGATTTCTCGATGTCGGAAGAAGGTTCGGCTGTCTCACCGAGGCGATGTCCTCAGCCATGGCGATCGTCAAGGTACAGGGATCGCCGCTAAACAACCGCCAGCTGGGTTACTTCGACCTCACCCTGCATGACAGCTCATTAAAAGAACCGTTCACCTACACGTTTCGCGCGCGCGGCGGATGCTGCCGTTACTATACCGTAGAGGGAGCGGAAAAGTGCCCCACCTGCGTGCTGAAGTCGAATGAAGAGCGTGACGACATTCTTCTCCAGGAAATGCGCGACCGTATCTGCCTAAAATAAGATTATTATTTTCAATAATTTTTTTTACTCGGGAGTCCCATAGCGCCGTCTTTGATCGTCTTCAGCATGAGTGGGCGGATATTGCCGCCTTTTGTCTGAAACGCTTATCAAGTGCGCGGGAGCGGGGGCTTCAATGGAATGCAAGGGAATTAACGGCAGAACGGTTCGAACCGGACTGGCGGGATGGGCAGCGGTGCTGCTCGCAACTTCGGTTTCTGCTCTGGCCTTACATGTGCCGGCCGCAGCACAGACCACCAGTCAGGCGAGCACCGCGCCACGGCAGATTTCCATTGCCGCCGGACCGCTGACCTCCGCGCTCAATCAGCTTGCCACGCAAACCGGCCTGCAGATTCTCTTTGACGGGTCCATTGCCAATGGCAAGACGTCCCGCGGCGCCAGCGGCAATCTCACACCCTCTCAGGCGCTCACGGCAGTGCTTGCAGGGACCGGTGTTCAGTCACGGTTTGCCGGCCAAAACCAGATCGCCCTCAGCCTTGCGGCGGCTCCTGCAGAGGCCGCAACCGTCAGTGCGGACGGCACGACCCAGCTGCAGGCCATCACGATTTACGGTTCACGCAACGCCACGACGCTTGCCAGCACGTCCTCGAGCATCGGTATCGTCAACGCGGAACAGATCTCGGACGGCCAGATAAGGAGTTTCCGCGACAGCTTCCGCCGCATGGCAAACGTCATGGATGGCGACTGGGCCGATGCCGGCTTCATCATTCGTGGCGTCAGCTCCGAGGGTCTTGTCCCCGGTGGTGCGCCTCTTGCGACGCTCTACATCGACGGCGTTCAGCAGACGGTGCGTGGCGCGCGCCGCGGGGCACGCGGACTGTTTGACGTCGAGCAGGTCGAAGTCTATCGAGGCCCACAGTCCACCTTGTCTGGCCGCGCTGCCATGGCTGGTGCGATTTATATAAAGACCAAGGATCCCACCTTCGAAAAGGAGGCGGAACTCTCGACCACAATCGCCACCGGCAATCTCTACGGCACCGGCTTCATGTTCAATGCGCCGCTGATGGACGATCAGCTCGCTGTTCGTATTTCCGGTGAGGTCCAGCGCAGCAAGAACGACATCAATTACCCGACCTTCGCGGGTTACGAGAACTACAACGAGTTCACGCACGACTTTTATTACCAGGTTCGAGGCAAGGTACTGTTCGAGCCGGCGGAAATGCCGGAGACACGCGCACTTCTCAGCTACTCATTTTCACATGACAATCCCGCTGTTCGCGATATCGGTGGCCCCAAAGGCTCCATCCCCTTCAGCTTCGACCAGAAACGCGGCGATTATCTCCTTCCTGCCTACATCGAATATCGCCCGACCGACGTGCATAATGTCGGACTGGAAGTAACGCATGATTTTTCAGACGAGCTGAAGCTGACTTCACTTTCGGCCTTCAGCTATTCCGATGCCGATCGTCTCTCGGTCAATTACGGCACCCCGGGCGAAATCAACACCTATCACGGCTACTACAAGGAATGGATCGCCTCCCAGGAAGTCCGCCTCAATTATGAAGGCGACAAATGGGACTGGGTCGGCGGCGTCTATTTTTCTTATGAAGATGAGAAGAATTTCTATGATCGCACCATTCCGCTGACAGCCACCGTCAACCGCAACCAGGTCCAGCACAATACGCAGAAATCGTTCAATGCCGCCGTGTTCGGAGAGGCGACATACGAGTTCGTTCCGACATGGAAAATCACCCTCGGCGGCCGGCTGGACTACACGGATCAGGATATAACGCAACATCTGGTGCGGACCCAGCCTCTTGGCGGCGCGACGAGCGTTCTGACGGACTATGCTGCTTCCTTCAACGAGGTCAATTTCGTACCGAAAATCGGCCTTTCGAAAGAACTGACAGACACACAGACGGTCGGCATCACCTATTCCCAAGGTTTCCGGACAGGTGGCGCGAGTTACGATTCTTATCGTCGGACGGCCTACAGCTACGAACCGGAAACGGCATCGACCTACGAGATTTTCTACAAAGGCTCGTTCATGGATGACCGGCTGACCGTAAATTCAAACGTGTTCCTCACCAAATATTCGGACCAGCAGGTTCTGATGCAGCTCGATCCAACGGATCTGCTGAGCCGGCGCATCATCAACGCCGCGTCGTCGGAAGCCTGGGGCTTCGAGTTCGAGCCGTCGTTCAAGGTCACTGACAACCTCGAAACCTTCGCATCGCTCGGCTACGTTCATACCGAGTTCAAGAATTTCAACGATCTGACCTACGGCAATCTGTCCGGCCTGCCATTCCCGGAAGCGCCGGAGTGGTCGCTGGGCCTTGGCGCTCGCTACACCTTCGATAACGGCGTCTATGTCGGCGCAGACGCCAAATATACCTCGAGCTACCTGGCACGTCTGGGCAGCCTGCCACACGATTATCTCGACAGCCGTTGGATCGTGAACCTGCAGGCCGGCTACAAAACGGAGCGGTGGGAAATCAACGCCTTCGCGCAGAACCTGCTGGACGAGGAATATTTTGTCTACAACGACAATGATATTGCCGCCACGCTCGGCGAACGCCGCAGCGTCGGTCTGAACCTGAAGGTCAAATTCTGATCCATTTCCTGCGCGGCTCAATGCCGCGCAGGCTTCCATTTCTGGAGTAATGAATGATCCTGCGGTCGTTTCTCATCTTGCTGATGGGACTTTTTGCCTCCGGCGCCTCGGCGCAATGTTCGGGCCGGACCTTAACATCCGGCGTGTATGGTACACCGATCTGCGTGTCAGACACGCCTCGCAGGATCATTGTACTCGATCCCTTCTATAATCTGGGGATGGCGCTTGAACTCGGCCTGCCTTTGGTCGGCGCACCGCTTATGTCCGTTCAGGACCATGAACTGAAGGAAAAAGCCGGCAAGGCAACGGTCTCCGATATTGGCGAAGCCCGCCAGCCCAGTCTCGAGCGTATCGTGGCCCTGAAGCCGGACTTGATTGTCGGGGACGCAGCCCTGCACGGCCAATCCTACCAGAACTTCGCCAAGATTGCGCCGACTGCGCTCATCGATGCAAAGAACTGGAAAGACCATTTCCGCACATTGGCGCTCCTTTCAGGGAAAAGTGACGAGGCGGCAGGGATGCTGGCGACTTACGAAAAACGTGTCGCCGCCATCAGGGATAAAACTGCTTCCCATAAGGTGTCGGTCTTGCGGGTGACACCAAGCGGTTTTCATGTCTATCTCGACGGTCCGGCCGCCTATGCGCCCTATGCGGTTCTTCGTGATGCTGGCGTAAAACGCAGCACTTACGAAACGACTGACGACAACACGGTATTCAAACGGCCCGAATGGGAAGACCTCGTCCTTCTGGACGGAGACATTCTGCTTTACGTCGTTGCCGGCAGATATGACACGACCATGGACGATGCGCTTGCCGACCGCACGACCAGCAACCCCTTCTGGCAAATGTTGCCGGCAGTCGCATCCAGAAACGCCCACCGGGTCAAGCGCGAAACATGGATGAGCTTCAACGGCATTGGCTCCGCGAACAAAGTTCTCGATGATATCGAGCAATATCTGCTGGACAAGCCGTGACATCGTTTCGCGGATTATCGAAGGCGGAAAGACCGATACATGCTCGCAGGGCGGAATTTTTCTGCTCGGTCCTGCTTCTGCTCGCCATCGCTGGCCTGCTGGTTTCCGCCACGCTGGCAATAATAGCTGGCCCAGCGCCCCTTTCACCATCGACGGTGCTCTCTGCAATCTTCCGCTTTGACGGCTCGCGTGATCATCTCGTCGTGACGTTGCTGCGCTTGCCACGCGTCGCGGCGGCCATGATCGCAGGAGCGGGCCTGGCCGTTTCAGGCGCGATCATGCAGGCGGTGACAAAAAACCCTCTGGCTTCGCCGGGGCTCCTCGGCATCAATGCCGGCGCGGCTTTTGCAGTGGTCGCCGGCCTGTCGATCATGGGAGTTTCGGGCGACGCGCTGGTCTGGTATGCCTTTGGCGGTGCAGCTTTTGCCGCGCTCTGCGTTTTCTTCATCGGCTCTGTCGGCCGCGTTGGCGCGACCCCGCTGATCATGGTGCTGGCCGGAGCGGTGGTCGCGACATTCCTCACTTCACTGACCACGGCCATTCTGATCTTCGACCAGACGACCCTCGATGCCGTGCGCTTGTGGACCGTTGGTTCCCTAAGCGGTCGGACGATGGAGCAGGTCTTCACCGTCGTGCCATATTGGCTTGCAGGACTGTTCGGATCATTGCTGCTCGCCCGTCATCTGACGACACTCAGCCTTGGCACCGATGTCGCCACGGCGCTCGGCCAGAACCCGGCCCTTTGGCGCAGCCTCTCGGTCGTGATCGTCATTCTCCTATCCGGCAGCGCCGTCGCCCTTGTCGGGCCCGTCGGCTTCGTCGGCCTCGTCGTGCCGCACATCGTTCGCCTCGCCATCAGCGTGGATTACCGGTGGGTCATTCCCTTCAGCGCCGTCATCGGTGCGATCATGGTTGTTATCGCCGATCTCGCCGGACGGATCATCCTCGCCAACCAGAGTTTCCCTGTCGGCGTCACGATGGCGCTGATCGGAGCGCCATTTTTCCTCTGGCTGGCGCGTTATCGCACGGGGGCAGGCAGGTCGTGACACGAGCAATAGCTGTTCTGATCATTCTCAACCTTCTGGCCGTCATTGCTGCCATGATCTGGGGTGACCAATCAATTGCCTGGCATGATGTCGCCAATGCGCTCATCGGCAGTGCGCCGGCCGATCTGCAGATGATCGTCGTTGAATTCCGGCTTTCAAGAGCAATACTGGCCCTGCTTGCCGGCACAGGCCTTGCCGTTGCGGGCACGATCTCACAGACCGTCATGCGCAATCCCCTGGCGGAGCCCGGCGTTCTGGGTATCAATGCGGGCGCTGCGCTCGTCGCAAGCGTGGTTATCATCCTTTTTGCTGGCGTTTCACCAACCGTTCTGCCCTGGGCGGGCTTTGCAGGGGCCGTCACAATGGCAGCGGCCGTCTATGCGCTCTCCTGGAAAGGTGGCACCTCCTCTCTGCGGATCATCCTTGTCGGCATAGGCCTCAGTGCCATGGCCGGCGCGGGAACCAGCTTTCTGACCGCATTCGGCAATGTCATGGATGTGCAGCGGGCAATGATCTGGCTTTCGGGCAGCGTCTATGGCGCTGACTGGACCAAGGTCCAAAGCCTTCTGCTCTGGCTCTCCGTTCCACTTGCTCTGACCTGGTTCTCCTGCCGGCAGCTGGACCTCATCCGTTTCGGCGACGATGTGGCAACCGGGCTTGGACAGAAGGTCAATCTCGTGCGCGCATTCCTGATATTGCTCTGCACGCTGATATCGGGCGCCACCGTCGCCATGGTGGGGTTGGTGGGGTTTATTGGCCTGATCGCCCCGCATGTTGCGAGGCGGATCGTTGGCCCTGCTCATCGGGCCCTCATTCCGGTTGCGGCTCTGACAGGCAGTCTTCTACTGTTGGTCGCCGATATTATCGGCCGCACGGTCATCGCACCGGCGCAGCTGCCGGCCGGTATCGTCACAGCCCTGCTGGGGGCTCCGTTTTTTGCCTATCTTCTGAAGGGCCGCCGGCATGCATGAAGATTATCGCCTCGCGACACGCAATCTGTCCCTTGGATATAATGGCTCCGTCATCGTCGAAGACTTGAACCTGAAAATTCCGTCCGGGCATTTCACCGTTCTCGTCGGGAAAAACGGATGCGGCAAATCCACGATATTGCGTGCGCTCGCCGGACTTCTCAGTCCCATGAAAGGCGAGATATTTCTGGACGGTACATCGACCCGGAAAATTCCATCGCGGGAACGTGCGAAACACATCGGCGTCCTCACGCAGGGGCCGCAGGCTCCGGAAGGGCTGTCGGTCGCCGAACTGGTCCGGCAAGGGCGTTATCCCCATCGCAGGCTGTTCGAGCGCTGGTCCAGCCGTGATGAGGACGCATGCGCCCATGCTCTCGACCTGACCGACATGACATCGCTTTCCGGGCGCCAGGTGGAAGCCCTCTCCGGCGGTCAGCGGCAGCGCGCCTGGATCGCGATGACGCTTGCCCAGGAAACGGACATTCTTCTTCTGGACGAACCGACGACGTTCCTCGATCTCGCCCACCAGATCGAAATACTGGATCTGATCAGGCAGCTTGTTCATGATCGGGGCCGCACCATCGTCGCGGTCCTCCACGATCTTAATCAGGCGGCCCGTTACGCCGACGAAATCGTTCTTATCAGGGACGGCAGGATATTCGACGCGGGCGCCCCAAGCACGGTCATCACGGCGAGAAATGTCCTTGACGTCTTTGGCGTCAATGCCGTCATCATGCCGGATCCGATTTCGGGAACTCCGATGTGCGTGCCCGTTCCATCACAGGCCCGAGGCGCGTGACCTGTGGCTACCACGCAACATTCCCTGGGTTTTTCGTAAAAGACGCTTCTGTGTCCCGCCTTTGCGCGCATTCGCCCGCAAGCCAAAAGATGTAATGAATCCAGACATAAACATGATAAAAATTGTCCTCTTTTAAGCGTCAAGAGGATTTTTCACGGCTCCGGCCTTAAATCATTGCGCTTGCATCGCTTTTTACCCGTGACTAGAAATTCCTCACCGGCAACGAGGAGCCAAAACTTCGGTGCCGGATGATGACCAGGTTCGGACAACCCCTAAGGAGAGCACCCGGTTTGCGCTCCGTGTCCGCCTTCAGTTGTCGCACCTTGCAGATTGCGGAGGTTCAGGAAAGCAATGCGGACGTCGACGGCCAGCCTCAATGAAAATGACGGAACCGACCTGTTGAACAGGGCGATCGTCGAACATTACGGCGACATCATCAAGGCCGTGGGGGGACGCAGTCGCTCAGACGGGGCCGCGCGGGAAATCGTACACGATCTCTACGTCAAACTCGCCTTGCAGCCGGATGCCCTGTCCGGCAAGCGATCCATAAAGGCGTTCCTGTGCCGCGCCGCTTCCAATATGCGGATCGACCGGATCAGGCGCGAGCAGTTCGAATCCAGGCTTTTTTCCGGCTCGGATGAAGATGCCAGGACCGTGGTCACGACAGATAGCGCGCCCGATCAGGGGTTGGCTGTCGAGGCACGGCTGACGGTTCTGAAACAGGCCATCGCCGACCTGCCCGAAAAACGGCGCACGGCCTTCATACTGCACAGGCTGCATCATCTTTCGCCCGACCAGATCGCCTCAAAGCTGAAAATTTCACGCAATATGGTCGACCGACATCTCAGGCGCGCGCTCAGCCATTGCCTCGACCGGCTTTTTGAAATGGAGTAAACATCCCAATCAACACAGCTCATTCGTCTACACATGGAAGAGCATAATTGGAGCGTTCCGTGCAACGTAGACGTCTGACGCGTGAGCAGCGCAAACGAAACAGAGAGGCAGCCGACTGGGTGTTTCGCAACCGCGACCCGGACCAGCCCGAAACGGAACGGGCGGAGTTTCGTCGCTGGATGGAGCTGGATCCGGAGAACTGTCGGGCCTACACGGCGGCGAAGCGCATTCTCGGTGAAGCGAGAACTGCGATACGGTCTGACGCCGGGCTGCGTGAAGCGCCGGTTGCATCCTCATCGCGCGGCCGCAACACGATCATCTCCTCGGTCGTCGCGATCATCGCCGCCGGAACATTGTTCGTCGCTCTGGATGGCCCGATGCGCATGAGTGCGGATATCATGTCCGGCTCCGATGAAATGCCTGAAGTGACACTGGAGGATGGCTCCCGGGTTCAATTGAATGCGTCATCTGCAATCGCGCTCGATTTCACCAGCGAGCGACGGACCGTCCGGCTCCTGCGAGGACAGGCATTCTTTCAGGTAAGTCCGGATGCGAAGCGACCTTTCTCCGTCAGCACCGACGATACCCTGGTCACAGCTCTCGGCACGGCCTTCGATGTTCGTCAAAGCGCCACAGACACTCGCATCGCCGTTACGGAACATTCCGTGCGGGTCGAATTCAAGGCGCAGGGAGCCATTCCGGTGAAAGTCGAGGAAGGCGAAGAAGTGCTTCACTTGAACGAGACAGGGAAAAGCACGATCCGAAAAACGGATGCCAACACGGCGCTGGCCTGGCGTCGGGGCCAGCTCACCGTGGACAACGTGCCCCTGTCCTACGTGGTCGAAGAAATACAGCGGCATTTTCACGGGCGCATTGTCATAGGAAACGAAGCGACCGCACAGCGGGTCGTCAGCGGCACGCTCTTCGTGACCGATACAGAGAGCGCGCTGAATTTCCTGCGTACTGCCCTCAACATCCAGACATACAAGATTGGTCCCATCATCGTCGTAACGTCCTGACGCCGCGAGGGCAGGAGATTGGGCTAGCTGGGCCTCGCCGTTTTCCTCAATAGACGCGGTGCCGAACTTGTCCCTGTTTTCCAGCGTATTTCACTGAAAGCTCCCACCGTCGACCAAGCATTTGGCTTTCCGTCCCAGACCTTACTCGACAAAAACCCGCACACTCGAGGCGCGGCCATCGGCGTCGATCACTGTCAGCGTCGAATAACCCTGCCCCTCCGGTCGCCATTCGCTGTTGCGGCGATGAGAGGCATCCGGCAAAGGCAAGCCGTTGGCGAGCCAGCGGAAAGGTGCCCGTCCGCCCTGCAGCTTCAGCACCAGCGGCGAAATGCCGGACTGGCTGGAGAGTTCCACACGCGCGCCCTCCGGCGGGTAGACGATGCGCGGGGCGCTTTCCCGTCTGGACGCCGAAAGCAGGCCGTTTGCGGTCGTGGTAAAGCGCCGCTGGTTGGCGGGAAGGTCGGTTACGGCGACGCGCGCAATGCCGGAGGGTGGGCCAAGCATCGGCGTCACCGCCACGCCGGATTTTGCGAAAGCCTCGAACAGGATCGGGGCCGCCGTCGCATAACCGGCAATACCCGGCACCGCGCCATTATCAGCGCGGCCAACCCAGACGCCGATGACGTGCCGCCCGTCATAACCCACCGACCACGCGTCGCGATAACCATAGCTGGTGCCGGTCTTGTAAGCGATACCGCGCTGTTTCATGCCAAGCGGCGGCAGCACGCCGGAGAGTATGTCGGTGACGTTCCAGATCGCGGCATCGGAAAACAGCCGGTCACCCTCCCGCCGTTCCGGGGCGGCGCGGACGCCGTCTCCGAGCCGCACGGGATCACCGCTGCCGGCAAGCCCGGCATAAAGCTGCACCAGATCGACGAGGGAAATGCCGGCACCGCCGAGCGCAATGGCAAGCCCAGGCGCTTCATTGGCCGGAAGCACCAGTTTGACACCCGCCCGCCGGAACCGCACCATCAGCGCCGATGGACTGACCGCATCAAGCAGCTTGACCGCCGGCACGTTGAGCGACAGTTGCAGCGCCTGCCGAATGCTGACATCGCCCTGATAATGCATGTCGAAATTGCGCGGTCGATAACCGGAAAAATCCGCCGGGCGATCCTCGATGATGGTTTCCTGCCCGACAAGACCATCTTCGAAGGCAAGACCATAGATGAACGGCTTGAGGGTGGAGCCCGGTGAGCGCACCGCCCGGCTCATCTCAACGAAACCGCGCCTTGCCGTATCGAGATAATCCGCCGAACCGACCTCCGCCAGAATATCGCCGGTCAGCGCATCGGCCATGACGATGGCGACGGAGACCTTGTCGCCAAGCTTGTCCGCCGCATGGCGGGCAACGCCTTCCAGCTCCCGCTGGATCGGCAATCTCAGTGTCGAATGCACCTGAGTGGCATTCTGGAATTTTGCGCGTGCTGCAACCGCCATGTGTGGCGCATAGGACGGCAGGTCTTGCCGGTTGACCGGCACCGCCGCCGATGCGGCCCGCTCCGCCTCTCCTTCACCTACCACGCGCTCCACGGCAAGTCGTTGCAGCACCCGCTCGCGCGCCTCGCTCGCCGCCTCCGGGAAACGATCCGGACGGCGCTTTTCCGGCAATTGCGGCAACGCCACCAGAAGGGCGGCCTCCGCGGTATCAAGCCGGCCCGGTTCCTTGCCGAACCAGGCAAGGCTTGCCGCGCGAATGCCTTCGAGATTGCCGCCATAGGGGGCGATATTCAGATAAAGATCGAGGATCTCAGCCTTGTCGAGCCTTCTTTCTATCTGGAGCGCACGCGCAGCCTGCAGGAACTTGGCCGAGAATGACCGATCAGCGCGCGGCTCGATCAGCCGCGCCACCTGCATGGAAAGTGTGGAAGCGCCGGAGACGATCCGGCCGTTGCTCAGCAGTTGCCAAGCAGAGCGCACAAGCGCCCAGGGGTCGACGCCGTGATGATCGTAAAAACGCTGGTCCTCATAAGCAACCAGCATGCGCAGGAATTGCGGATCAACCTCGGCGGCCGTGGTCTTCAGCCGCCAGCGGCCATCCGATGTCGCGAAGGCACGGAGCAACTTCCCATCGCGATCCAGCACCTCGAAGGACCGCTGCTGCGCCGCGTGGAGCGGTGGCGGATAGGCCTTGTCGAGCGCATCAAGACCGAAGGCCGCACCGCCAAGAAGCAATGCGGCCATTACGATGCCGATGATAACAGCCTTTTTCCGCGTCATGGGGTTGCCGAACGCACCTCCATGCGGCCGGTTGCCGTGCGGGCGGCAAATTGCGGCCGGTACATATCCTCGACCGAGGCTGCCGGATGATCATAGGTGCCGGGGGTGACGGCGCGGACCACATAAGCGAGCGCAATCTCCGAACTGTCGCCGGCGGAGCGGTCGAAGGCCGCGACGAAACGGTCATAGCGGAATTCGGTATGCGCCGCTTCCGTTTCCGGCAACCAGTCGAAATTCGACAGTTGCGCAGAATTGACGAGGCTTGGATTGTCGATCTCGAAACCGGAGGGCAAAAGATCGGTCACCAGAATGCGCGACTGCCAGTTATTCTGCGGCACCACGTTCAGCACCACCACATAACGCTCGTTTTGCGTGACCTCGCTCGGGTTCACCTCCTCGCCATCCATGGAATAATAGGTGCGGGTGATGGTGAAGCCCTCACCGCCGGCGGCGAGCGGCTGCGCCGGCGGCGCCACCGTGGTGACGACAGCCGTGACCGGATCGGCCGAGGCGTTGGCGATCTTCAGCGGCGCGGCCAGCAATTCATCGCCGCTCATCCGCTTGCCGAAGCCGCCGGTCTGCAAATCGCCATTCACATCGAGGCGGATATCCTTGTCCTCGCCTTTGACGGCGCGGGCGGCGAGCAGCATCCAGGCCTGTTCCTGGGTGCTGGTATAGGGCTTCTTTTCCCATTCCTTCGCCACGGCACCAGCAAGCTGCGGCACGACGGCCGGAACCGGACGGCTTTCGGCCGCAAGCGCCAGCGTCGCCGCACCATCGCGCAGCGCAGAGCCATAATCTGCACGCGCGAGACTGACATTGGTGGCACGGCTTGCCATGTCGAGCGAAGCGCCGAACACGCTCTTAGACCGGGCCTGATCGCCATAAAGCGAAAGGGCGGCGGCAACCTGCGCCTTGGCGAGCGGCGTCGGGAAATCGGCGAGCGCCGTATCCGCGTAATAACGCAGATCGTTGATCGCCGCCTTGCGGTTGCGCGCCAGAACATAGAGCGAATAAGCGATCTCGTTGCCACGATCCTTGACATTGCTGTCATAGGAGAGGCCGTTCTGCAGGTTGTTCAGCGCCTGCACCATGGCCGCTTCGGGCACGTCGTAACTCTGCTCGCGGGCGCGGGTCAGGAAATCGGTGATATAGGCGTCGAGCCACAGATCGCCGTAACCCGGAGACCAGAGGCCGAAACTGCCGGAACTCGACTGGAAGGACAGCACGCGGTAGATCGCCTCCTGCACCCGCTTGCGGGTATCGGGGTCCTCAGCCATGCCGCTGTCCTTCGTCAGTTCCGAGAGATAAAGCAACGGCAAAGCGCGGCTCGTCGTCTGTTCGGCGCAGCCGTAAGGATATTTATCCAGCATCATCACCAGCGCCGGGATATCGAAGGCCGGCGAGCGCGTGACGTTGACCGCGACGGAAGACCCCAGCAGCATGCTATCGGCCAACAGATCGCCGTTGATCGTCAGGCTGCTATTGGGCGCAATCTTGATTTCGCGCCGCGTCGTGACCGGCAGAACGGCCGGGCGCACCGGAACATTCAGAACCTGCTCCAGCGAAATGCCTGATGCATTGGAGACCTTGATGGTGATCGCACCATTCCCGGGTTGTTCGCCCGTCAGCGGAACGGTCAGCGACGACTTGCCGCCCTTTTGAAGCGCCAATGTCTGAGACATCTCGCCCTGATCCACCGTCAGCGCCGTGTTACTGGTCACATCCAGCCGGTAATCGCCGGCTTCGCCGTCGGTATTGGCGATATCGAGCCGCAATTGCGAGACATCGCCGGGTGCGAGGAATTTCGGCGCGCTGGCGATGACCACAACGGGATCACGGATGATGGCATCGGAGACCGCATGGCCAACACCCGTCTTCGTCCAGGCCACAGCCATGATGCGAGCCGTGCCGTTAAACTGCGGAATATCAAAGCTGATTGTCGCCTTGCCGTCGGCGTCGAGTTCGACCGGACCGGCAAAGAAGGCCACCAGCTTTTCGGTGGGCGGGCTGCCCTGAAGGGCTGCCCCTGCGCCATCGCCGCCGGTGCGAAGCCGGCCGGTGGCGCCAAGCGAACCGTCGATCAGGCGGCCATAGAGGTCGCGGATTTCAAGCCCCAGCCGGCGCTGGCCGAAATACCATTCATCCGGCTTCGGCGGCTCGTAGCGGGTGAGGTTCAGAATGCCGACATCCACCGCCGCAACGATGGCATAGGCCTTTTCGCCGACGCCAGCACCGGCAACGGTGATCGGAATTTCAAGCGGCTGGCGCGGCAGTGTCTTCTGCGGCGCGCCAAGCGTTACGGCAAGCTTGCGCTCGGCCGGATCGACGGCAAGCCACTTGATGCCGATGGCGCGCATCGGCATGCGGCTTTCCTGCGCATCGCCCGGACGGAACAGCGTCGCCGTGACGTAAGCGCCCGCGCCCCATTCCTCGGTGACGGGAATATCGATCTCGCCGCCATCCGCGCCGATCTCGGCATTCTGAACGGAAATCAGCTTCTCGGAACCTGATGTCACCATCAGCTCACCGGCAAAACGCGAGGACACCTTGAGTTTGGCCGTATCCCCGATCTTATAGCTCTGTTTGTCCAGCGCGATTTCCAGCGCATCCGGCGTTTCCGTCGAGCTTGCCTCGACGTAGAAACCGGCATCGAATTCGACGCTGGAAACCGGCGCGCCATTGCCGGCGCCCTCCACTTCCAGCCGGTAACGGCCCCAGGTGACGGGAACGGAAATCTCGCCGCCATTGGCATCGACCGAAAGCGTGCCGGTTTCCTGCTGCTTGGTATATTCCACCGGCTCGTAACGCCAGGAGTTGCCCTGACGATACCATTGATAGTTCCGCTCGACCTTGATGAGCTTCCAGCTGAGGCCGCTCATCGCCTGTTTGGCGCCATCGGCATCAACGCCAATGATTTGGAAACGGCCAACGGAATTCTGCGCAAGATCGCCGGAAAATTGCGGCTTGATGCCGATCACAGGCGCTTCCGCCTTGATGGGCAGCGTCAGCGAGCGCTCCACGGCACGTCCACCCGCCTCTTGCATACGCACGGTGATGTTGGCGGAAAGAAGCTGGGTGGTGGAGGGCAGGTCGGTGAGATCGACGTTAAAGCTCGCCTTGCCCTCTTCGTCCAGAACCGGCAGATCGGCAAGCGTGGTGCGGTTTTCCTCTTCGCTTTCCTCATCGGCCAGACCAAAGAAATAACCTTCGAAATCCGTGCTCGTGCGCGTCGGCTTAACTGCGATCTCGCCTTCCAGCGTCAGGCCGGCGGCCGGGGCGCCATAGAGATAACGGCCATCGACGTCGATTGCCGTTTCCGCACCCGGGTCGATCTGTTTTGCCTTGCTCGAAAGGTCAAACTCGGTGCGGTCAGGCACGAAATCGTCAACGAGGAAGCTCTTTTCGCTGATGGCAGCCGTCTTCGGATCGGTATGGATGCGCATTGTCCAGGTGCCGCGCATGGCATTTGCCTGCAACGGCAGATCGACCGCATGGCCGCCGAGCGCCTTGCCGTCGCTGACGAAGCGCCGGTCCTCAACGCCATCGGGGCGTGAGAAGATGAAGGTGAGTGGCAGATCCTCGATTGCCTTGCCATCGACATCACGGGCAAGCGCTGCCGCATGCACGGTCTCGCCAGCGCGATAGATGCCGCGTTCCGTCCAGCTAAACACGTCGATCGCACCGGGTGCGGCACGTCCCGTCACGCCACGGTCGGAGAGATCGAAGCCGGCGCGGGTCATGTCGAGGAAGACGTAATCCTTGTCGCCATTGCGCGCGGTCAGGATTGCCGGCGCTTGCGCCGCAGTACCGCGCATCAGGCCGGCCGAGAACACCGCACGGCCGTCTGCATCGGTCTTTGCCGTGCCCAGTACGTCGTTATTCTTGGCAAGCAGTTGCAAATCCACATCCGCAAGCGGCTTGGCGCTGCCAAGCGCGCGGACGAAGACATTCAGGCCGTCGGTGCCGGCATAGGTGGTGATGCCGGTATCGGAGACCAGGAACCATTGCGTGGCGCGGGAATCCCATGTTTCCGGTGCTACGCCAGGCGGCACGGCGGTCAGCACATAGATGCCGGGTTTGCGCTCCGGCAGGGCCTCATCCACCGGGAAACTCGTCACCACATCCTTGTTGAGATCGGGCTTGATCTCGATCGAGCCCTGCCAGACGAGTTCGCCGATCTCGTTTTCGATACGGTCGGCATTGTAACCGTCCATCTGCGTCAGGAACTGCGAATTGGAAAGAAGCGAGGTGATGTTGCGGTCGCCGACGCGATAAAGCTTCAGGTCGGCTTTGTCGGCATTGACAGAGACGATCGGGATGCCGCGGCGCGCGGTGCCCGGCAGCACGAAATTCTCACCCGTAAAGCGCACGGTCGCGGCGCGGTCGCGCACGTAAATATCCAGATTGACCTGCTTTTCCAGCGGTTCCTCCACGGAGGACGGCAGGCCGGCGCGAAACGCGATCTTGTAACGCTGGCCATGGGTCAGGCCTTCGACACATATCTCGCTGCCCTTCGCTTCGATGGCCTTGGGGGCCGCCCCATCCAGCGTAATGAAGGAGGAATAATCGACGCCATTCTTCACCAGCGGTTCGGAAAACTGCACGCAGGCGCGCGGGCTGACGCTGTCCGTATCCACCGTATTGTTGATGACGCGGAAACCCTGGCGGGTGCGCAGGTCGGCATAGGCCGCTTTTGTCTGTGCATCGTCGGTGAGCGCAAGGCTCTCCTTATAGGCATTGAGTGCCGCGCGATAATTCTGGGTTCTCTCGAAAGCCTTCGCCAGCCGGTTCAGAGCCTCCGTTCGGGCGCTGACCGTGCGGCTCAGCTGATAGGCGTTGATGGCGGCCGACGCCGCCTGCCCGGCAATGGAATAATTATCGGTGACCAGCGCTGCCTTTTCCGAAAATTCCGCCCAGAGCGCGCCATCCTCAGGCGTGATGGCAAGAGCCGCCTTGTAGGTCGTGACCGCATCGGGGATATTACCCGAAGCCACCTGCTGCCGCGCCGTTTCGACCAGCGCGTCAACACCCTGTCCGGTCTCACCGTCATTTGCCGCAAGGCCGGATTTCAGCCGGCGCGCTTCCTGCTGCAGGCTGTCAGTGACGAAGGGCAGGCGCTGCGGCGCACCGATATCGGCCTCCGCCGCCACGTCCACGATCTTGCCGGCAACAGCGCCGGGGAAGGCGTTCAGCTGATTGAAATCGGATTTGAGGAAGCACCATTTCACCTTGGGATTGTAGGTGAAGGCCTTGCAGGCGGCGTCGCCGACGCAAATCTCGCCGCATTGCTCCAGCGAGACATTCTGCTCCGTGCGAAGATCAAAGCCGAAATAATCGCCGTTCTGGGTGGTTACCACCTTCCGCGAAGGTTCTGCTGCCGTGGCTGGAAGAAAAATGAAGGCGGTAGAGACCGCAGCCAACGAGACCCGGACAAGAGCGCGCAACGACATCAGTATTCTCCCCGCAACAGACATGTCGGGCGGGACTCTGGTCAAATCCACGCATGGTTGTCAACGCATCTTCGTCAATTCGCGACATGACAATCTGTGGAGAGCGGAAGAAGGGGAGACTAGTCTTCTATTTTGCGCGCTTCGGAAATCAGCATGATCGGCACGCCGTCACGGATCGGGTAAGCAAGCCTCGCGCTTTCGGAGATGAGTTCGTTGCGGGAGCGATCATAGGAAAGTCGGCCCTTCGTCAAAGGGCAGACCAAAAGCTCCAGCAGCTTCGGATCGACATTGCTCATCCTGTCGTCCATGGCGGCGATCCTATTGCAGCACGGTGCCGCCCTCGCCCGACCCCTGGGCAAGAACGATCTCGGTGATGGCAATCAATGTTTCGGCCCGCGTCTTCAGATCAGGCGCCTCGAGCAGCGCCTGTTTTTCAGCCGGACCGAAGGGAGACATCATGGAAAGGGAATTGACGAGGACACGATTGCCCGCCCTTTCCACGCTTTCCCAATCAGCCTCCAGCTGGTTTGCGTCCAGAAACGCGCGGAATACCCGGAGCAGATTTTCGCGATCAACCGCCTCCTCATCATATTCGCCGGAAAGATCGGCAATGAAGGGGGCGTGACGGAAGCTGCGATAGGGCTTGCCGGCCTCCACCTCTTCCAGCAAGCGGAAACGGCAGACACCGGTGAGAGAGATGACATAACGGCCATCCCCCGTTTCGGAAAAGGAGGTAATGCGGCCGAGACATCCGACCGCGCTCAAAGGCCCGCTTTCAATCCCCGCCTCGATGAGGTGAAGGGCCGGCTGCACCATGCCGATAATTCGGTGGCTCGCCAGTGCCGTGTCGATCATGGCAAGATATCGCGGCTCGAAAATGTTGAGCGGAAGATGGCCTTCCGGCAGAAGCAGCGCGCCCGGCAATGGAAAGACCGGCACGGTTTCCGGCAGGTCGTCGTTCTTCACGTATCTCGCATTTCCGACATGCATTGGGATCAAGCCCCCTGTTCACTGCTGCCCGGTCGGCGGCTCAGCCGCCACGGCCGGGATATGCCCGCATTACGAAAACAGTATCGCCGAAAGCTTCCTGCGACCCGCAATACTTGCCGGATCCTTGAAGCCCCAGGCCTCGAAAAACTCCAGAAGCTGGCGGCGCGCGCCGTCATCATCGAAGGTCCGGTCCTTGCGCATGACGTAAAGCAGATGGTCCGCCGCCTCATCGCGCCGTCCCTGTGCGTTCAGCACCTTGGCGAGTTTCACCCGCGCCTCGTGATGATCGGGATTTTGCGCGAGGTCTTGCTCAAGTGCGACCGGGTCACCGATTTTGCGGGCTTCTTCATATTGCGCGATCTTTTTCGCAACGAGCTGAATGCCCACATCGTCATTGAGTTCGGCAGGAAGGGAGGAAAGCAATTCACTGGCCCGCTCATATTGACCGACGGCAATCATGCATTCGGCAATACCGGCAATCGCCGCGGGATTTTCCGGATCGGCCTGCATGACGGCGCCGAAGAGCTGTGCCGCACCATTAAAATCGCCATCCGCCAGAAGCTGCTTCGCCTCGGTCAGAACCGCTTCGATCTCGGCTTTGGGATCACCCGCGTCAGGTCCGGCGATCTTGTCGATGAACTGCCTGATCTGGCTTTCCGGCACGGCACCCATGAAACCATCCACCGGCCGGCCATCGGCAAAAGCGACGATGGCGGGAATGGACTGGATGCCGAGCTGGCCGGGAATGGACGGATGATCGTCAATATTCAGCTTCACGAGCTTCACGCGGCCATTCGCCTCGTTGATGACCTTTTCGAGCACCGGCGTCAGCTGCTTGCACGGTCCGCACCAGGGCGCCCAGAAGTCCACCAGAACCGGCTGGCGGCGCGACTCTTCGAGAACGTCCTTGGAAAACCCCGCCGTCGTGGTGTCCTTGATGTGGCCGGAGGCCGCACCGTTCAGCTCGCCATTATGATGCGCGCTTGCGGTCATCTGCCCGCCATAGGAACCGCCGTAGGGATTATTCGTGTCGCTCATGCCGGTCTCCCGTAATCTCTGTCGCATGTCTCAGTTGAAGCAAAGATCGTATCTCACTCGCTGACTTTCAAGACAAGCGGTGCATGTCCGGTTGCCTCGAGAAAACGAATGAGATCCTTGGACGCGATCGTTGTCGTCTGGTCGTTGGAAAGCGGATGGCCGTTGACCAGCTCGTTTTCCAGGAGATCGCTATCGAGTACGAAAGTGACCTGTCTGGCCGTGTCGTTGATGGCCCCGAACACCGTGACCGAGCCCGGCACGACGCCCAGATATTCGCGCATTTTTTCCGGCCTGCCGAAAGAGACGCGACTTGCTGCACCGATGGTCTTGTGGACGCTTTTCAGGTCCACGGCGGCATTTTCCTCGACGGTCAGAACAAAATACTGATCCTTCTTGTCCTTCACAAAGAGGTTCTTTGTATGACCGCCGGGAATGAGATCACGCAGTGACTGGGATTCTGCGACGGTGAACACCGGCTCGTGCTGCTTCGTGATGTGAGAAATGCCGAGGCCGTCGAGAAACTCGAACAGCTCCGTTGCCGTCTTCTGGGAATTTTCCGTCATATCCTGCCGCCTGCTTCCGCCGATTCCACTGTCGTTCTTTCCTGATTAAGCGGGCGGCCGACGCTTGGCAACGCAGGAAAAACCGGCAAATTGAAAAATTATCAATCATTTCCGCCGCTTGTCGCATTTCCCAAAGAAATTTTCGCGTTTTTGTCATTTCCCTGTTGCATTCCAAAATCGATTGAGCGATATAGCGCCCGTCGCCGCTTGGTGGCCCACGGTTCAGCGAACTACCCCGGACCGGTGGATTTGAGCGGGTGTAGCTCAGGGGTAGAGCACAACCTTGCCAAGGTTGGGGTCGAGGGTTCAAATCCCTTCGCCCGCTCCAAATTTTCCCAGGAAAATCGATATTTAGACAGTCGCCCGTCCAGATGCGACGATTTTTCTCGCTGTTTCGGCTTGCGATCGGCGTTCTCATTCCATGCTGCCGAAGAACGTCCTCATCTCCATATCTACATCGACGGCCTGTGCACCGCGCGGCACGGTTGACTGAACGTCCCGCGAGGCGGAGGTTGTTCCTTTGGGAAATACGGACCTCGTATGGGAGACATAGGATGTCAAATATCGAAACAGTCCCTGGTTCTACGGAGATGACGGCGAACCCCACGATAACCGTTTTCGAGCGCTCTCCCGATGGCGGCCGTGGTCTCGCGCGCGATATGCCGGTGCGGTGGGCGCTCGAGGAAGTGGGGCAGCCCTATCACGTCCGGCGCCTGTCGTTCGCAGCGATGAAGGAAACTTCGCACCTCGCTTACCAGCCGTTCGGCCAGATACCCTCCTATGAGCAGGGTGACCTCGTTCTGTTCGAGTCGGGCGCGATCGTGCTCCATATCGCGCAGCATCATAGAGGCCTGCTGCCGGAGGACCCGCTGCGACGAGCCCGGACCATTGCCCGGATGTTCGCTGCGTTGAACACGATCGAACCGCCCGTCCTCAATTTCTCCACGGTCTGGCTCTTCGAACGCGATGAGCCCTGGCACGAAGCCCGCCTTGCCCGAGTGAAGGAACAGCTCCTGAAGCGCCTCGACGAGTTATCCGCGTGGTTTGGCGATCGCGAATGGCTTGAGGGTTCTTTCAGTGCCGCAGATATTCTGATGATCTGCGTATTACGTCGGCTGGAATCGTCTCGCATATTGAAAGACTACCGGAACCTCTTGGCCTATCTTGATCGAGGCAAGGCCCGTCCGGCGTTCCAGCGGGCCTACGACGCCCAATTGGCAGTATTCACAGCGGCACCAAAGAACTGACCCGGCGCAATTCAATTCCTGAACAAAAATCAGCCAAAGGCGGCAATGCATCGCAAGAATATGTTCGCCATGATCTTGCCATATTTCATTTCATGTGCTTTTGTGCAGCCGCCCTTGTGGGAGGGGGTAAAGGTTGAGACCCGCTGGCTGTGTTTAACAGTGAGCGGGTTTCCCTTTTTTTGGGCCGCACTCAGGATATGCGTCGGCCATCGCTGTGATGGGAACGCACAGGTTGTACTTTGTCACCACTTACCGGAATCTCTGGGAATATCCGATAATATCCGGGAACTGGTGACAAAGCCTTATAAATCAGGGGCTTTCAAGCGTGCAGGCGAGAAGCGATAGAAACCGAATTTGACAGACTGGCGGCGCGATCTGCGATGCGTCGTGGCAGAAACGGGAAAAATTCGAACGGCCCTCAACAACTCTTCAAAAACCACCCGATCGGTCTTTTAAGACCCCTTAAAGCCCAGAAAACCGGCCTTTAGAAATCGGCGGCCTCGCGCAGATATCTCACAAACAAGCACGAATGACGGCCCCGAAGCTAAATTGAACATGCAACTGTCTTGCAAGTTCGAAAAATCATGATTTTTTACAATGAAATCAAAGACAATAAGAGAAAGCCGCGTTGCGAGAAGATGCAACGCGGCTTTTTGCGTTATCGGACCAGGCCAAACCGTGACGGACGCTCTGTTAAGCTCGATCTCCAGTCGCCGTCGAAGCCGAACGAAGGTGCGCCGATCGGCTCGGAAAACCAGAAGTCAGTAAATGCCGCGATGTCCGGTTCGCAAAACCAGTGCGCTTCACCATTGGCATCGACAGCCCACCAACGGGCATTCTTCGGCGCGACCTTCCAATCGACATTCACCATCTCATTTCTCCGCTCTGCGAATGGAACAACAATGAACTTATCAGCCGGCGCCATACCCTCTTACCTCACATTTGGCGTTACTAATGTTCCTATTTTGTTCTCATTGCAAAATGAGTCAATGCCACTTCTGAGTGATTCCTAAATTATGCTCGACGAAGAAGGGAGAGCACCTGGCCGATGACGGAAAGATCATCTGCTACGTCCTCGTCGATGACTTCTTTGGGATAGCCATTCTGTTCGTTATCGGAACGCAATTCCAACGAGCCGTCCATCCGCCAGTTTGCCCGCTTCACCTTGATACCAGGTCCGACGCGGAACACGAAAACTTGGTCATCGACGATGTCGGTCTTGCTTTGATCGACGATCATAAACGCGCCGTCCGGGATGGTCGGCAGCATGCTTTCGCCTTTGGCTTCCAACATGATGCAATTTTCAGGCTTCGCGCCGATGCTTCGAAGGAAAGCGCGGCTAAAAGCTACGGAATTATGCAGGCCGTCGTCTTTGGGAATAAGGCCAGAACCAGCAGCCGCTTGAACGTCGTACAGCGGAATTTCCACCATATCGACACCTTCGGTTACAGTTGCAGATTCGGAAAACATGTTGCCTTCGCCCGTCAGTATCCAGAGGACATTAGCCCCGAAATTATGGCGATATGAATCCAGCACCGAAGCGGTCGGCTCCGAGTCTCCCTTTTCGTAATTTCCTAGCGTCGTTTTGCTGACGCCGAGCTGGGCCGCAAACACGTCTCTTTCAGGATCGCCGAGCTTTCTTCGCAACTCACGAAGTCGCGTGCCGAGCGCCGTTTTTGACGGAATCTCAGGTCTAGCCAATAAATCACCGCATAAATCCGATTTCCGATTTACAAAATCAGAATTCTGATTTATTCCTTTCTGTGTTCGCAGAATTAATAACCCCAAAAAAGGAGGCCGGTCAGGGCCTCCCTTCTGGAAGGAATCCTTTATGCACCGTGTCTCTGACGGCGGCAAGATGAGCCGTGCCGAACGCCTTCGGCTGGAAGAAATTGCCCGGATTAAAGGCAAGCTCATCGTAGCCAAAATTACGCTTGCCGAGATCGACAAGAAATATTGCCTGCCCACCGGTACTGCCGGCAATGCCGTTCATGAGCCGCACACGGCGGGTGAACGTGCCATCGCTGCGGCCCTGAAAACCCGGCCGCACCTTCTCTGGTTCTCCCGTTACATGCCCGATGGTCGCAGGCTTAGCCCGCAGCCTTCGGAGAACTACCGGAACGGCCGCCGCGCCGCCGAAGCGGAGCAAGCCGCAGCATGAAGCGTGGAACGGTTCGGGATTGCTGCTCTAGCCTGCCGCACATCGTGCGCAAGGCGTTTGTTCGCCCCGGCTGTCAGACCCAATCTCTCGACCGCTCCACACCCCGACAATCGCCGATCAGCAGACACCCCACAATGACGAAACCGCATGCCAATTTCGACAGCCCGATTTTCATTCCGTCACACTCTCGCGTGTGCCGGTGGGCCGAAACCCTGCTGATTTTTAGTCCTGCGTTCGCAGGCGTTTCGGCCGTCCTTTTCACCATCCTCAAAAACTATGGAGCAGCTCAATGAGCGCAGCAGTCCGCAACTACGTCGCAGTGCCTTTCTTTGACCGCGTCCCGCCACGGGTCATGGACCTCGTCATCACCACTTTCGACAACATCGTCGAGCGCGCGCAGAACAAACGCGAGGCCTATTATTTCTTCGCAACCGGCGTGAAACAGCGTCAGTTTGAAGGCCCGACCTTCGATGAATTCGCGGACTGGCACGAGCGCGTCAAAAACGGTCTGATCGAGCGCCCTCATCCATCCGAGGTTCAACCCGTCGCTATCACCCGAGCGGAGCTGCTGACGGCCGCATCTAATATCAGTGATGAGGCGGCGAACCAGCTGCGCGTCCACCCTCTTGAAGGCCGGACGATCACCAAAATTGTGCGGCGCGCCGAACGGGCCATGGCACTCAACGTTGCGCAGCTTTCCGAAGAGGAAGTTCGGCTGGAGCAGGCACGCGCAATTGTCAAAGCTGCCCATGCGCTCAACGAGGCGAAGCTTGCAGCCGGTTATAGCCCTGCCTCAATTACGCTGGATGACACGATCGTGCAGCAGGCTTTGACTGACCTTTTGACCACAGAGGCGGACGCCACCGTTCTGGACGCTAACGTTCATATGACAGTTGGAAACAAGCTGGTCGATCTCCTTCTAGGCGAAGACGATGCGGACATCGACGACAAGCTTGTCGGTTGCCTTACGATGGACATGCAGCCCGAGCTTTGCCGCCTTCTTGTGCGCTCAGACACGCCCAAATCCCGCTGATTTCCCGAATCGTCGCTCTGTTACCCCCAGGGAGCGACGCCAGATGCCGGGGCGGCCTCAACACCCAGCCCCACCGCCCCGGCATCGAACTGCCGCAATGCCGTCGCCGAGCGACGAACTCCGAGGTTTCGATGGTAAATCCTTATTCCGATGAAGAACGTTTGCAGGCGATGGTGGCGGCCAGCTACCGCGCCAGCCGTTCGCATTTCAACCACCTTCCACTCCGCCACATCATCAACCCGCCTGCTGAAATGTTCGATGCGAAGCTCGCACGGCAGATGGCGATCTACGTGCTTCACGTCGATTTCGATGTTCCGCGCCGCCGCCTGGTCGTGCTCCTGGGCGTTGCCCGCTGGACTGTCATGCAGGCTGTCCGCGTCGTCGAGGCGCGGCGCTACGAACCGCTTTTTGACAAGGCTTACGAGCGTATCGCCGCCCGCGCCAAAGACACCTTTATGGAAATGCTCTACGAGGCGTCGGCCGGACAGGAAGCCTCCTATGGCTGAGTTCATCCGCGCCACCCTATCAAGCATCTTTGTCGGCGAGCGGCTTCGCCCGATCGATATGGATTATGCCGAGGCTATTGCCGCCTCGATGTCTGAACACGGGCAGATCAGCCCGATCATGATCCGCAAGACGCCAGCGAAAAAGGGCACTCCTTACACGCTGGTGGCGGGTGGCTATCGCACCACCGCCGCAACGCTGCTCGGCTGGAAGGAGATTGACGCCATCGTCGTCAAGGCTGACGCCGTTGAGGCACAGCTGCTCGAAATCTCCGAGAACCTCTATCGCAATGAGTTGAACCCGCTTGATCGCGCCATCTTCGTTATGAAGTACCGCGAACTTTGGGAAGAGAAGCATGGCGAGATCAAGCCCGGCCGTCCTTCGGAGAAAAACCGTAACGATTACGGAATTATCTTCTCCGGCGGGCGGGAGCTTTCCGAACGCGTAAAAGAGCGCTTCGGCTTCGGTCAAAGCACCTATGAGAAGGTGACCAGCATCGGGAAAAATCTCGATCCGGTGCTGAGACAGGCCGTGCGTGGCACCTCGGCGGAAAACGATCAGTCACAGCTTTTGACGCTGGCGAAACTTCCCCGTGAAGATCAGGTGAAGGTCGCAGCAGCGCTGAAGCACGAGCCGGACGTGAAGAAGGTTCTCGCCTTCACCAAGCCCCCCGCTCTGGTCACCCCGCCGCCCGCTCCTTCTCAATCAATCATCCTCACCAAACTGATCGCCGCCTGGGACGAGGCGAGCGAGGAAACCCGCGATAGCTTCCTTGAGCACATCGGCATGTCTGACGCGCCAGATGCCCTCATGGCTGCGATCCGCGAGGAGGCAGCATGAGCACGAAACGCGACCCCAACCAGATGGACTTTTTCAAAGAGACCGTTTTCCCGGTGCGCTCTGCATCGGAACGTCTCGATATCGACCGCTTCCGCTCGACCCTGAAACGCGAGATGGCCCGTGCCATCCGTGAATGCCAGTATGACCGCGACACGATCGCGGCGCGCATGGCCTATTACCTCGGCCTCGACAAGGTCTCGAAGTCGGCTCTCGACAGCTACACCGCCGAGAGCAAGACCGCCCACGACATCAGCATGCCGCGCTTCAAGGCGTTCGTTCGCGCCACCAACGCCTTCTGGCTCTGGGACGTCGTTGTTTCCGATGACGGCCTGTTGCTGCTCGAAGGCGACGAAGCCCGCCTCGCGGAAATGTCCCGCATTCGCCAGGAGCAAAAGAAGCTCGCCCAGGAACTGAAAGTTCTTCAGGCGACGCCGGTGCACATTCGTCGGGTGCGCAAATGAAGAAAGAATGGTTCACATCCGCCGAATTGGCCCAGGCAGCTTTGCCGGGTATTCCGAGCACGCGCCAAGGGCTTGAGCTGTTTATCGCTCGCTCTGGAGTGCGATCCACCGCGAAAGCCCGCCCGAAGGCCGGGCAAGGCGGCGGGTTTGAGTACCATTATTCCTTCCTGCCTTCGGTTGCGCAGGCGAAGCTCGCATTTCTCAATGCGGAGCCGACCGATCCGCGCCCGTCGAAACTCTCGAAGATGCTTTGGGACCGTTTTGAGGCCCTTTCAGACGCCCATAAAGCGATCTGCAAGACCCGCTTCGCCGTCCTGACGGAAGTTGAGGAACTGCGGGCCTCGGGCATCAGCATGAAACATGCCGTCGCCCACGTTACTCGACGGGCTGACATCGTGCCCGCCACCTATTACGAGTGGCGCAAGATGGTCGAAGGCCATTCCCGCCAGGACTGGCTCGCCGCGCTTGCCCCGTCATTCTCGGGCAGCGCCAGCGGAGAGGCCGCCGAGGTCACGCCATGCCACCCCGAGGCGTGGAAAATCCTGAAATCCGACTTCCTGCGGCCGGAACGTCCATCCTTTAGCGCCTGCTACCGTCGCATGATGATGGTTGCCCGTGACCAGAACCTGTCGCCGATCCCTTCGGAGCGTTCCTTGCGCCGCCGCCTGGATGCGGAAGTGCCGAAGGCAGCGCAGATCATCGCGCGCGAAGGCAAGGATAAAGCGAAACAGCTTTTCCCTGCTCAGAAGCGCACCGTGGCACATCTGCACGCGATGAAGATCGTCAACACCGACGGTCACCAGCTCGACCTGTTTGTGCGGGCACCGTGGTCGGAGACGCCAGTGCGGGTGATCCTGATCGGTATTCAGGATGTCTATTCGCGCAAGGTTCTTTCGTGGACGCTCTCCGAAGCCGAAACGTGGGAGGCCGTCCGCATCTGCATCGGTTCGATGATCGAGAACCATGACGGCATCCTCCCCGAGCACATCTATATGGATAACGGCCGTGCCTTCGCGGGCAAGATGATCTCGGGCGGCGCAAAGACCCGTCACCGCTTCAAGGTCAATGAGGACGATGTTGCCGGCCTTTTGAAGACGCTCGACATCGAACCGCATTTCGTTAAGCCGCGTTCCGGTCAGTCCAAGCCGATCGAACGCGCCTGGCGCGATCTCGCCGAGGAAATTTCCAAGCATCCGTCTATGTCCGGTTGCTATACGGGCAACCGGCCGGACGCGAAGCCGGAAAACTACGGCAATAGCGCCGTGCCGCTCGAAACGCTCCAGCGCCACGTTGCGCAGTGCGTTGACGAGCATAATCACCGGCTGAACCGTACAACGGAAACCGCCCACGGCCGCAGTTTTGCGCAGACGTTTGACGCGTCGATCGCCGAGCCGTCCACGATCGTCCGTTATGCCAGCATGGCCCAGCGTTCGCTCTGGATGCTCTCGGCCGTCGCCATAACGGCCCGAAAGCCGGACGGCGCGATCCACATGCACGGTAACCGCTACTGGCACCCCGTGCTTAACGAGTGGATCAGCAAGAAGCTGACGGTTCGGTTCGATCCAGCCGACCTGCACAAGCCGGTCAAGGTCTACGACCCGGAAGGCCGCTTCCTTTGTGACGCCGACTGCCTGGCTAAAACCGGCTTTGCCGATACGGGCGCTGCCCGTCGCCAGGAGAAGGCACGCAAAACGCACGTCAAGAACCTTCAGGCGGTGGCCAAGAGCAATGCGGCGCTCTCACCGATGCAGCTTGGCGAGATCATGGAAAAGGGCCGCAAGGCCGAGGCTGCGAAGCGTCCGCAGACGCCGGTTCGTCCGGTCGTCACGCGCCTTGTCACCGGCAACCTTGCACATGCCCCGGTCGAGGCGGTCAGCGTCGATCATTTCGAAGACAGTTTTGCGCGTGGCCTCGCCCGAGTGGCGGGCGGGGAAAGCGCAATCATCCAATTCCCCACGGGGAATACCGAGGCAGGCGGCAAGCCTGCCCGCAAGAGAAGAGCCGAAAAGTACTGAGTACGGTTCCAGTCCAACAGGGCGAAAAAAAATGAGCGACCCAAAGGCCGCCCCACAATTGAACAAAGGAACCTTTATATGAAAAAGACGACCAGCACAAATACCGTCTGGGAACAGTCTCAACCGACGATCGAGTTTACCGCCAAGCATCCGGCTTCCGACGTTGCCGAATGGCGCAAGCTAACGGCGCGCACCGTTGATGTCGCCGTGACTTACGGTTGGACGAAAGCCGAAGTGTCCCGCCGCTCGGGCGTTCCGGACGGCACGTTTTCCCCTTGGTTTAGCGGAAAGTACCTCGGCGTCCTGGCGAACGTAAATCAGCAGTTGGCCAACTGGCTCGATGCTATCGATGCCAGCCAGAACATGGCCGCTATCATGCCCGTGTCACCGCCTTTCCAGCGCACGACGGTCGGCATGGACGTTTACAACGCTCTTCTGTTTGCCCAGGTAACGTCCGGTTTCGTCCGCGTCACCCTGCCCGCAGGCTCTGGCAAAACCGCCGCTGTGGAGCACTTTGCCGCCACTCGGCCACATGTCTTTAAGGCGACGCTTAGCCCGAGCACCAAGACGGTTCACGGCATGCTCGTCGAGTTGTGTGCCGCTTTGGAGGTGCACGAGCATAATCCCGCAAAATTCGCCCGCGCCCTCGGTGCGAAGCTGAAGCGCGTTGGCGAAGGCTCGCTACTCATCATTGATGAGGCACAGAACGCGGTTCCGGACGCGATCAACCAGCTGCGTCACTTCGTGGACAATGATCATTGCGGCGTCGCTCTGATCGGCAATGAGGACACCGCGACCGCCTTTGTTAAGGATCAGGGTCGTTCAGTTGCCAGCCGTGCGCAGGTGCTTTCCCGCTTTGATCGGCAGGTCCGCACGGTTCGTAATCCGATTGCGGACGCGGAAATGCTGATCAAGGCATGGGGCGTAGAGGAAGGCAGCGATTGCGCAACCTTTCTAAAAGGTCTCTCCCAGAAGCCCGGGGCGCTTCGCCAGATCGACCGCACCATGAAGGCCGCTTCCATGCTCGCCATCGGTGACGGCGAGGAAGGCGTTCGCCTGGAGCACCTTCAGGCCGCCTGGAAGAACCGCGACATGGGAGACAGCCTATGACGCCGGAAAACCCTTCCCTCAAATCTCACCTGGATTATCTCGCGGGCATCTTCGGGGAAGCCAAAAAGATGAAGCCGGACGAAAAACTGGAACTGGATGCGCAATCCGCCCAGACCGTCCTGAAAACCCTTCGCGCCCTGTCACAGCAGGCTGGCCATCTTGAGCTGGAGCTTTCCATTCTGCGCGACAGCGAGGCCGGGAAGCTGCTCGCCAAGACCGCCGAGCAGCTCGCAACCGGCGAACTCACCGGCCTTCTGAAAAAGGCCGAAGGCAACATCATCCGCCCGAACTTTGGAGGAAAGAAGAATGACGGCGAAGCCTGACTGCGTTTCCGATCTCCTGCGTGAGCTTTATCGCGGCCTCAACGCGGAACTGGCCGAGAAGGGTCACATCCACCTCGACCGCGCTATGTCGTCGAGGTTGGTGATGAATGTCGGCAAGATTGCCGACTACGCCCGTAATCTTGAAAACGCCTGGTCGTGCGCGGAATGGAACCGCCGCGCCTTCGAGGATCGGCTGAAGCTGATTTCCGACATGACCGCCGTGACGGCCGAGGTGCTTCAGTTGATGAGGCCTGACATCGAGGATGGCGGCAACGTCGTCCAGTTCCGCCCCAAGCCCTCCAATTCCCCCGCACCTTCCGCGCCGTCCGGTGGCGACGCGGCCTGATCCCCTTTCACATTAATTTATGAGGTTGTACCCATGCAGTCCGTCATTATCGCAGACCAGAAACCGAACCGCCCCACCTTCGAGGTGGCCGGCAAAACCTACGTGGAAGATATTCGCGGCCGGTTGATCCCGATCGAGGATTATCAGGAAGTCCAGGTCGAAGCCGGCAAGATCGAAATCAACGGTCATCCGCACGTTCAGGACGCCGAGGGCCGCTGGATCGACTGGCGACTGGTGAAGGCCAAGGATCAGCTGCAGGACGAGATTGTCCGCGTGATCATAGCCTACGCCCTTGACCTTTCCGCGCAGATCACCCGTTTCCGTCGCCATACCGAGACCGACATCACCGGCATCATGGACGTTCTGCAGCAGGAATACGGTGTCACCATCGGCGGTCCCGGTGGGAATTTCACGCTGCGCACCTTTGACGATCTTCAGCGCGTAGAGGTCAAGGTCGGCAAGTTCATGGAGTTCGGTCCCGAGATCCACGTCGCCAAGAAGCTGATCGACGAATATCTGCGGGATCTGACTTCCGATGCCATTCCCGAGCTGAAGATGCTCGTCCTCGGCGCTTTCGAGGTGGACAAGAAGGGCAAGCTTGACCGCCAGAAAATCCTCGACCTGAAGAAATACGCGATCACGGACGAGCGCTGGCAGCGCGCCATGCAGGCGATTTCAGATGCCGATCGCACGGTGATGGTGCGGGAATACCTGCATTTTAAGCACCGGAAATCTCAGCAGGACGAGTTCAAGTCCATCGTCATCAATCTGGCAAAGGCGTGAGGTCAGCACCATGGCACGAATTTACGTTGCGTCCTCCTGGCGCAATCCTCATCAGCCGATGATCGTCGCTCTTCTCCGCGACAACGGGCACGAGGTCTATGATTTCCGTAACCCGCCCAACAACACGGGCTTCGGCTGGCATCAGATCGGCCTTGCTCTGCCTTGCTCGGCTGAGGATTACCGCAACGCCCTTTTGACGCATCCACGTGCGGCACAGGGCTTCATGTCGGACTTCGCAGCGATGCGTTGGGCTGATACCTGCCTTCTGGTGTTGCCCTGCGGTCGCAGCGCCCACCTTGAGCTTGGCTGGATGGCCGGCGCTGGCAAACGCACTCTCATTCTCACTCAGGACGGCGAAGAGCCGGAGCTTATGGCGCTGTTAGCGGACACCATCTGCATCAATGCCGAGGAAGTTCTAATCGAGCTCCGGAAAGGTGGTGCAGCATGAACGGTCTCCTCTCCATCAAGCTCATTGCCGCTTCTGTCTCTCCTGCAGGTGATGGCGTATTCAATGTTGAGACGATCAGTTCATCTGTTGGCAATGCTCTGGCCGATGATCCTGCCGTATTGGCGGACGTGCTGTCGGAGCTTTCCTATTGCCTTTATTGGAACGAAGAGAGTGGCCGCCTTGACTACGTCAATCGTCTGAAGGCGACCTGCAACAACAGAGCCTTTGAAGTGCTGGAGTTTCTTTACGAAGGCGTATTGGAGGTTCCGGAACTTGCAGATCACCTCATGCCACATCGCGACAACGAGGCTGTGGACCTGCTTGCTGGCCGCATGAAGGAAAAACTCTGCTCCGCGCGCGCGAAGGGCCGGAGCGGCTGGAATGATCCCTCGCAGTGCACGAATGCGGACCTTTCCCGCATGTTGCGAGAGCACGTCGAAAAGGGTGACCCCGTCGACGTCGCCAATTTCTGCGCATTTCTCATTGCGCGCGGCGAGCGTATCGGCCCCGCGGCCTACGCGGTCGACCCGCTTGAAGAGCATCTGAAACGTCTCGTAACTGCCAATCCGGAAAAAGCCCTGCTGGCGGCGCTCGATGACAATACCCGCATGTGGTTCGTCGCCGAGCTCACCGGCGTAGCCAGCGCTCGCGTGTCGCTCACCGAAATCGAGGCCATGGTGTCGCGGCACCTGATGCCGGCGAAGGGCGGTGAAGCATGAGCGAGAACGTCAATGATACCCTCCGCGCCATCGCGGCCGCCAAAACGATAATCGACGGACGCGACCCGATCGCGAAGCAGGCCCAAATACTTGTGACGGCAGAACATGCCATCGCGGCCGTCCTGGTTGCGGTCATGGGTGATGCGCGCCTGGCTGCCGGCATGCTCAATAATGGGTTGGTGCCGGGCATTGAGGAAAGACTCTCCTATTATGCCTCGAAAGGCGGTGCAGCATGACCGCAAACGGTGGCGCTCCCAAACCCTGCCTTGGCTATCCTTCCCGTTCTGCCGCTATCCGGGGCCTCCGCGCTGACGGCCTGACGAACCGGCAGATTGCGGAAAAGACGGGCATTCCCCTCAACAACGTCGGTGCCTTGGTCCCGAAGAAGCCCAAGCCTGCCCCTGTGCCGATTGATCGCGATACGAGCTACCGTCTCGGCGAGCAGAATGTCGCCAGGATCGGCTTGAACTACGAAATCCGGCAGATGCTCCGGCCCTTCGCGGCCAAACGCGGCATGGCGGTCGAAACGCTCATCACCGATCTGATCGAGAAGATCGCCGAGGATCGCCTTGCCGATGCGGTCATGGATGACGGGGTGAACTGATGGCCCACATCGTTTGTTACCGATCGGGCGAAGCCTTTGTCAGCCGCCGCGTGCCGAAAGGCACGATGAAGATCGTCACCGGTCATGGCCGTCGTCTGAAGCGCATTCTGAGCGTCTGCGCCCGCCATGCCTATGACGGCAAGACATTGCTCGTTCCCGGTCTGCCTGAAGCAGACAGCGACCTTCAGGCGATCAAGGCCGTCAAAGGTTTTGAGCAGATGCTACGGGAACGCCTGGCGAAAGGACCTCATCGCAGGACGAAGGGGCGCAAGCTGCTATGACGGGCGAACAGCACATTCCACCGGCATTCGCCAAGGGTTACGCCCTTTGCTCCCCAACCGGCCGGCTTCAGCCAAGAACATGGCGAGACACGGCGGCGGAAGCGATTGCCGTTAAGTTCCGCAAGGCAACCACCTGGGAAAAGGCGCAGGGCAAGGGCTGGTCCGTCCAGTTCGTCTATGTCCGCGTCTTTCTCCCGGTTTTCAAATCCACTTATTCCAACAACAGCGAGGCATGCGATGAGCAGGACGTATGAACCCGATCAGTTGCTGACGGCGCTGATCGACGCATTTCTGAAGGACGGTCATTTCGTTCACGCCAGGGCCGGCAAGATGTTCGTCCTGGTCGTGACCGAGGAAGGCGACGAAAGCCAGTCTTCCGAGTTCTGCCTTTCCGACATCGCAGCGCATGCTGCAGAGAGGATGTCGAAATGAGCGGCGGTTCTATTGCAGCGATCAAGATCGCACAGAAGCAGCTCGGCCTCGACGATGATACCTATCGGGCGAAGCTGAAGAACATCACCGGCAAAACGTCGACGCTCCTCATGACCGAGCAGGAACGCAAAAAGGTGCTGAAGGTCTTCCGGGGTGACGGCGCAGCCAAGCCCGCCACCGTTCGCCAGGACGGCCGCAACGGCAAGCACAAGCTTTCCGGCAAGTACCTTCCGAAAATGCGGGCCTTGTGGATCGCTTGCTGGAACTTGGGCATTGTCGAGCAGCGCCGGGACAGCGCCTTGGAAAAGTTCGCCATGGGTCGGCAGCTGCCCGAGCTATCCGATATTCGTTTCGTGCATAAGCCCGGTGATGCCGCCTGCGTCATCGAGGCGCTGAAGGCAATGCTGGCGCGCGCCGGCGTCCAGTGGGCTGACTATCATCCTTGTGCAGCCTTCGAAAAGTCGTCCGGCTATAAGATCGCCCGCGCACAGTGGACGATCCTTGCACCGGGGAACAGCCGTGACGATTTCTGGCCTTTCGTCACCGAACTGCTGAAGCAGCCCGCGACATACCGCGAGGTGACGGACGCGGAATGGATTTTCGTCATGAATTATCTCGGCCCGCACGTTCGCAAGAAAAAGCCCGTTCGCAACAATGAGGGCGTCTAATGTCTGACCTGCCCGATCGCGCCTACATGACACCGCTGCTCAACCGTATCGCCGATGTTGCCGGCGAGCGGGCGGCGATCATTCTTGGCAACGAACGGGCAGGCCAGCAGATTTATGTTCCAAAGCGGATGAAGGAAGATCACTGGCTTGCCGAGTTGATCGGTTTTGACGCCGCGACAGCGATGTCGAGAAAATTCGCAAATCAGAAAATTGATATTCCCCCGGCGCTCGGCGGGGATAAGAAGCGCCGCGCGGCCACTATTGCCCAGATGATCGATAAAGGGTATTCCATCAACACTATTGTTCGCCTGACGGGTGTTTCCCGCTCGACGGTTAAAGAACATCTCAAAAGACGCCCACGCGATGACCGCCAGGGCTCATTGTTCTAACTAATCGCCTTTGGCAGGTCTGTTTCGGCCTCCCGACAAACAAATTCAGCCATGCCAATAGTCCTCTCGACGGGGGCGATTTGAGCCCCTCTTGAAGGGGCTATAATGACCACTCAAACATTTGGTGAATGGGCGATTACGCGATTGCGAGCCGCCGGCGCTTATGGCGGTGCTTACGATGGTGCCGAGGGGCGCGAATATTTTGAGGCGCTGAAGCGCTATCAGGCCGCCGAAGGCCTGAAGGTCACCGGCAAGGCCGATGAAGACACCGTCGCACGGCTGCGCCTGGTTCGTCCTCTGCGCACTGAAGGCGCTGAAGCGAGCCATGTAATCTCCAAGGTTCCGCCCAAGCCGCGTGAGCCGATCTGGATGCGGGACGCCCGCCGTTACATCGGCGTGACGGAAATCCCCGGCCCCAAATCCAATCCCGTCATCATGTCCTGGGCAAAGCGGTTCGGCGGCTGGATTGCCAGCTTCTACACCGACGACGACATTCCCTGGTGTGGCCTGTTCATCGGCCACGTTATCGCCACCACGCTTCCCACCGAACCCATGCCCGCCAATCCGCTCGGCGCGCTCAACTGGCGCAAATTCGGCGTCGAGATGACCGACATTGCAGTCGGAACGATCCTTGTATTCGAGCGGAAAGGTGGCGGGCATGTGGGTATTTATGTCGGTGAGGATCGGACGCACTATCATGTCCTGGGTGCGAACCAAAACAACGCCGTTAATATCACCCGCATCGAGAAAAGCCGCCTTGTTTCCGGTGGCAAGCGCTGGCCCAAAACGGGCGAAGCTCCGATCGGCGGCGCAGTCTGGCTTACCGCTTCCGGTGCGCCCCTCTCGAAAAGTGAGGCGTGAGCGGCGATGAAAAAGCCTTCCTACCGCACCTCCAAAGCCCAGCTGTGGGTTTCGTTCTGGTTCGCCTGGTCGGTCATCGTGGGCATCGTATGGGCGGGCCTCGGTGGCAGTGAGAACGCCGTTGCGCTCGCCAACATCGTCATTCCATCGATGATCCTGCTGATCGCCGCCATGCTCGGCATCCACCGTTTTGCCGGCGCCATGGACTTCGCCAACGCACAGCGCGCCGATTCCGTTTTGCCTTCGCCACCGCCCTACAATCCCCGCGACGTGCCGGCGGAGTTTCCGGAGGGTTTCCGATGATCGGGGCGTGGCTCTCGAAGGCGGTCACGCCCCTGATCATTGTGGCTGCATTTCTTGCAGCCGCAGCCTTTCTCGGCTGGCTCACGATCGCCACCGTTAACGGGATGGTGGAACGGGCGGTCGATCTGAAAGCAACCGAGCGCGATGCCCACTGGAAAGGCGAGATCGAGACTGCCAACAAAAAGGCCGCCAATGCCGAGGCGGCACAGGTCCGCTTCGCCATCGAGCTTGAACGGGACACATCCGTCCGGCTCGCCACACTGAACGTCAACAAGGAAAAATTGGAGAAAGAGAATGCGGCTTTGCCGAATGGCGATGCTTGCGGCCTTGGCCGTGATCGCGTCCGCCTGCTCCCCCGCTGACCCGAAGCCGGCGCCGGCGATTATCGTCAGAACAATCAAAGCTACCGTACCGCCCGCCTCGCGGGTTCCTTGCGTTGTTGGCGATCTGCCCGACCGTGACATGCCGGAGCGTGAGGTCACCGCGCGATGGGGCGCTGACCGCACCGAAATCCTTTCCTGCGATGCCCGCCGCGCAGCGGCCGTTGCGGCGATCGACAACGCGCCGGAGCCCGGTCCATGATCCCCAGTGACATGATCCCCTATGTCAGCCTCGCACTCGGCGTCATCGCGCTCCTCGGCCATATCAAGGGCTGGATGAACAGCGGTGAAAAGGAACTCGCCAAGGATGTCACCGCCCTCAAAGTCGAGGCCGAGGTGCACGAAAAAAAGCTGATCGAGCACGATCGCCGCATCCAGTCGGTCGAAAGCGACATGAAATATTTGCCCGACCGGGAAAGCCAGCACCGGCTGGAACTGGCGCTCGAAAAGGTCAACGGGCGTCTCGACACCCTCAACGAAACCCTCAAGCCGATCAAGGCGAACGGCGAGGCTTTGAACGATCTGCTGTTGGAAAGGGCGAAACAGGCCAATGTCTGATATCGGTGTGGATTGGGCGCGGATGCGCCGCGAGCGTGCAAGGCTCATCATTTTGAAGGCGCTTGCCGAACAGATCGACGGGACGCTCGAAAGCAGCATGCTTGAAGAAATCATGCCTGTTTTCGGTGTGCGGGAAACCCGTTTGTGGATTCACGAGCAGATGGAATATCTGGCGGAGCGGGATGCGGTGACGCTCACCAGCGCCGGCACCGTCAAGATCGCCACGCTGAACAAGCGCGGCCGTCGCCATCTCAACCGGGAAATCGCCATCGAGGGCGTTCGTCGTCCTTCGGAGCCTGGTGAATGAGCACGGGGCGCGGCCGGCTTTCCGGTATCGAACTTTTGCCCGAGGCGTGCGCCGATGCTGTTGCATGGGCCGCCGAGGAGCTTCAGAAGCGTGACCGCACGCAGACGGAAATCTATGAGGAGTTCGTCGGCAAGCTCGAAGCCGTGGATCGCGAGTATCGTGGCGAACTGGAATTCTCAATTCCCTCGTTCTCGGCCTTCAACCGGTATTCTATCCGCCTCGCGACACTGACGCAGCGCCTGCACCAGACCCGCGAAATCGCCTCTACACTTGCCAGCAAGTTCGATGCGGCCGCGTCGGACGATCTGACCCTGATCGCGTCCGAGGCAATCAAGACGCTCGTGTTCGAGCTGGTGACGGCCGGTGGTGAGGCCGGGTTTGATCCGAAGGGTGCGAAGGCGTTGGCCGATGCGCTCTTTTCCGCATCCAGGGCGCAGGGCGTTTCGACAGCACGGCGCCAGAAGGTCGAGGCCGAATTTAAGGAGAACGTCAAAGCCACTCTTAAGACCGTCGGCGAGAAAGCCGGCATTTCTCAGGAAACCCTTGACGAAATCAATCGCAGGCTGGGGGCTGGCTGATGGGAGCCGCCCGCATTATTCCTGCCGATCCCGCGGCCATTTTTCTCCCCTACCAGGCGCGGTGGATCAGCGACAAATCCCGGCTGAAGCAAATGGAGAAAGGCCGGCAGATCGGTTTGTCATGGTCGACTGCTTACGCCACGGTATCACGCACCGCAGTCAACACGGCCATACGTGACCAGTGGGTTACCTCACGCGATGAATTGCAGGCACGGCTCTTTGTCGAGGACTGCAAACTGTTTGCGGGTATCCTCGATATTGCTGCCAAGGACATGGGTGAGCAGGTCATCGACCCTGAGACCAGACAGACCGCCCAGGTTCTAAAGTTTGCTTCCAGCCGCGCGATCTATTCCATGTCGTCGAATGCAGACGCCCAGGCCGGCAAGCGCGGCGGTCGCGTCCTCGATGAGTTCGCCCTGCATCCCGATCCGCGAAAACTCTGGTCAATCGCTTATCCCGGCATCACCTGGGGCGGCCAGCTGGAAGTCATTTCCACGCATCGCGGCTCGCACAATTTCTTCAACCAGCTCGTCCGCGAAATCAAGGAAGGTGGCAACCCCAAGAAAATCAGCCTGCATACTGTCACGCTGCAGAACGCCCTCGATGACGGTTTTCTTTACAAGCTGCAGAAATCGCTGCCCGCCGACGACGAACGCCAGGAGATGGATGAGGCCGCCTATTTCGACTTTGTCAGATCGGGCTGCGCAGACGAAGAGAGCTTCCTTCAGGAATACATGTGCCAGCCCGCCGACGACGACACGGCGTTTCTGGAATATGACCTGATAGGCTCGGCCGAGTACGCTTCCGATGTGAACTGGCGCAGCATCGAGGGCGGCATTCTTTATGCCGGCATCGATATCGGCCGTAAACATGACCTGACGGTGTTGTGGGTTGTCGAGAAGCTCGGCGACGTGCTTTACACCCGCCATATCGAAACGCTTCAGAACATGACCAAGGGTGACCAGGAGAAGGTTATCTGGCCATGGATCGAGCGCTGCGTAAGGACCACGATCGACGCCACCGGCCTCGGTATCGGCTGGGCCGACGACGCGCAGAAGAAGTTCGGCACTGATCGTGTCGAGGCTGTCACCTTCACGCCCCGCGTCAAGGAAGCACTGGCCTATCCGGTTCGTTCGAAGATGGAAGATCGGCGGCTGCGCATTCCTTTCGACAAGCATATTCGCTCCGATCTGCGCTCGGTGACGAAACAGGTCACGGCGGCCGGCAATGTCCGGTTTACGGCAGAACGCACGCCCGACGGCCATGCCGACCGTTTCTGGGCTTTGGCGCTGGCGATCGAGGCAGCCAATACGCCAGTCGGGCAATATGCCTACAAGGCGGCCCCGCGTGCCGCCTCCAAGTTCGATACCCCCAACACCGATCGTGACGACGGCGCACCGACGCGCCTTGCCTCGATGCGTCGATCGAAAGGAATCTACTGATGGCCAAAATCATCGACCAATGGGGTAATCCCGTCAGCTCCGCCATGCTGAAGAAGGAACAGGCCGCCCCGACCATGATGGGCGTGCGCCGGCCGAACACGGAGCACCAGGCTAGCGGTCTGACGCCCGCCAAGCTCGGCCGTCTTCTGAGAACATCCATGAATGGCGAGCCGGAGGCCTATCTTGAACTTGCCGAGGACATGGAGGAGCGCGACCTGCATTACGCCGGCGTGCTTGCCGCCCGCAAGCTGCAAGTGGCCGGCCTGGAGATCACGGTCGAGGCCGCCAGCGAGGACGCCAGCGATGTCGAGAATGCCGACATGGTCCGCTCCTTCATCGAGCGTGACGCCTTCGAGAGCGAACTTGTCGATATGCTCGATGCAATCGGCAAGGGCTTTTCCGCGACGGAAATCATCTGGGAAACCTCGTCAAGCCAGTGGAACCCGGTGGCGCTGAAATGGCGCGATCCGCGCTGGTTCCGATTCGATGAGGCCGATGGCGAAACGCTTCTGCTGCGCGATATCGGTGGCGATGTGGCGCTCGCGCCATTCAAGTGGATCGTTCACCAGGCGAAGGTGAAATCCGGCCTGCCGATCCGTGGTGGCATTGCCCGCGCCGTCTGCTGGACGTTCCTGTTCAAGTCCTTCACCATGAAGGACTGGGCAATCTTCTGCGAAGCTTATGGCCAGCCGCTTCGCCTGGGAAAATGGGGCGAAGGCGCGACGGACGAGGACAAGGACGTTCTGCTGCGCGCCGTTGCCAATATCGGTGTCGATTATTCCGCCATCATCCCGGCCTCGATGTCGGTCGAGTTCATCAAGGCGGACATTTCAGGTTCGCACGAGCTTTACGAGAAGCGGTGCAACTTCCTCGACCAGCAGACATCGAAAGTCGTTCTCGGGCAGACCGGCACCACGGATGCCATCGCCGGCGGTTATGCTGTCGGCAAGGTCCATGATGGCGTGAAAGCCGATATCGAGCGGTCCGACGCCAAGCAGCTGGCGGCAACGCTCAACCGCGATTTCGTGGTGGCATATATCTCCCTCAACAAGGGACGGCAAAAGGCCTATCCGAAAATCCGCATCGGCCGGCCGCAGGAAGTCGATCTTGAAAAATACATGAAAAACGTCACCGCCTTTGTGAACCTGGGCGGCAAGGTCGGCATGGCGAAGGTGCGCGACAAGCTCGGCATCGAGGACCCGGACAAGGACGAGGAGCTGCTACGTCCCGTCAGCCGTTCCAATCCCCAGGCCGCCGAGCCACCAGCGAAAACGGAAACCACGACGCCGGCGAAACCGCAGGTTTCCATGCATCGCGCTCAGGACCTGCCGGCGCCGGGCGATGCGATCGACGACAGCATTGCGAAAATCCTGTCGGACGACGGTTGGGAGCCGATGGTGGCTCCGATCGTCGAGGGGCTTGAGGCGCAGATTGCCCAGGCGAAGGACATTGCCGAAGTCCGCGCCATCCTTCAGGAACGCCTCGTGTCCATGGACGTGAACGCCCTGACGGAGATTCTTGCCCGCGCCGCCTTCTCGGCACGACTGGCAGGTCTCGGCGACGAAACCCTGTCTGACGAGGTCTGACGCGTGGCAGCGATCCTTCAGCCCCTGCCGCCCCGCGATGCCATCGCCGCCTTTGCCGCCCGCATCGGCTCGCCCGTCGAGACGCTCTCCTATCTCGACATGTGGCAGGCAGAGCATGCCACCAGTTTCACCGTCGCCAGGTCTGCCGGATTCGATATCTTGAACGATATTCTAGCGGCCATTGAGCGCCTCTTGAGTGAAGGCCAGACGATCGAGCAGGCATCCCGCCAGCTGCAGCCGATCCTTCAGGCGAAGGGCTGGTGGGGAAAAAAAATCATCGCAGATCCCGTGACGGGCGAGACCGTGCCGGCGCAGCTCGGCAGCGCGCGCCGTCTGCGCACCATCTTCGACACCAACATGCGGGTGTCCTATGCGGCCGGTCACTGGACGAGCTTCGAGCAGAACCGCCGCACCCGGCCATATCTGCGCTATGTCACGATGCGCGACGATCATGTCCGTCCGGAACATGCTCGCCGGCACAATCTCGTGTTGCCGATCGACCATCCCTATTGGAACGAATGGGCACCGCCTTGCGGCTGGGGATGCCGTTGCACGCTGCAAAGCCTTTCGCAACGTGACATCGACATGTTGCTTGCCCAGGGCGAAAAGCTGATATTCGAGCCACCGGAAAACACCTGGCGCAATTTCGTCAACAAACGCACCGGCGAAGTCACCCGTGTTCCCGATGGCATCGATCCGGGCTGGGGCTATAATCCGGGCAAGGCCGGGTACGAAGCGCGGGTGGCGCAGCTGCTCGCCCAGAAGATGGCAAATGGCCTCGGCTCGCCCCAAAATCCGCCATAGCCACGATTGAAACAAAAGCCCTCAGGCAGCGTTTGAGACGGTTGAGCCGCGCCATCCATCATCCGGACGGCAAAAACGCTTCTACGGGCTTTTAATCGGCCTCAATTTTGGGCCTTGCTTCCCTTGCCCGGTTCGATCTGTCGCGTTATCCATGATGACGTGGAGATGGCGGCCGGGAGGTTGATTTCGGCCGGGCGAAAGTTTCCGGTGCTCTCCTTTAGATGGGAGCATGAAAAACGCTCTCGCAACCCTCCTTGCTTCCGCATTGCTCACGGCGCATTCCGCCGAGCTGACGGCATCCGCCGCAGACGAAACGTGGATGCTTCTGATCCCGGCCGGCACATTCTCCGGTCGCGACGGTCGCGGCCCCTATAATTCCGGCGACTTGGTGTCGCTCCAGCGCATCGCCGATACGACCCGCCGCTATGCCGGCAAGACAGACATCCTGATCGACTACGAGCACCAGAGCCGCAACACGCTGGAGAACGGCAAGCCTGCTCCCGCAGCCGGCTGGATCAAGGAAGTCGAGGCGCGTCCGGACGGGCTTTATGGCCGTGTCGAGTGGACGGCCAATGCCGCCGCGGCCATCAAGGCGAAAGAGTATCGCTACATTTCCCCGGTCTATTTCCACACCAAGGCAGGCGAAGTGCTGGCCCTTCAGACGGTGGCCCTGACCAACGTTCCGAACCTCGATCTGTTCGAGGTCTCGGCCCATTCGATTTTTTCCACCCGCAACACTGAACCAGAGGTATCCATGAAAAAGGTGCTTGCTGCCCTCGGCCTGGCCGAAGGCGGCAGCGAAGACGATGTGCTTGTCGCCATCAATTCGCTGCTGACCAGCTCGACGGCAATTGCCGTTGCGGCCGGTCTTACGAAGGACGCCAAGTCCGAGGCGATCGCCACGGCCGTCCAGTCCGCCTTCGCTGATCGCAAGAAGATCGCGCTTGCTGCCGGCAAAAAGGAAGACGCCAGCGTCGACGACATCGTCAGCGTTCTGTCTTCCGCCCATTCCGCTGTCACGCCCGATCCGACGAAATTCGTTCCGATCGAACAGGTCAGCGCGATGCAGGCTGATCTCAATCTCCTGAAGGAGAAGGACGCCAGCAAGGATGCAGAAGCCGCAGTCGGCGACGCCATCCGCGACGGCAAGCTTGCTCCGGCGCTGAAGGATTGGGGCCTCGCGATGCACAGGGCCGATCCGAAGAAGTTCTCGGAGTTCGTTGGCAAAGCCCCCGTGCTCACCTCTGCGCAGCGCACGGCCAGCGCCAACCCTCCCGAGAACGGCAAGCCCAGCCTCAACGACGCAGAGATCGCAGTCATGCGTCAGATGGGTCTGACCGAAGAGCAGATGTTGAACGCCAAGAAAGGCGGTGACGCATGACGGCACTTGCTGCTGATCGCAATACCCCCGAGCGTGCGTCCAATACCCGCAGGGTCTTTTCCGCCGCCGCTGCCACTGTTTATTTCGCCGGCGCCATGGCGGCGGTGAATGCGGCGGGCCGCGTCGTTCCCATGTCCACCGCGCTCGGCCTTCGCGGCGTCGGTCGCGTTGAACGTCGCGTCGATAATGCAGCCGGTGCAAACGATGCCCTGACTGTCGAGGTCGGCGCTGGCACCTACCGTTTCGCCAACTCGGCGGCTGCGGACCTCATCACCAAGGCGGATATCGGCAACGACTGCTACGGCGTCGATGACCAGACCGTCGCCAAAACCTCCGCCACCAACACCCGCTCTGTCGCCGGCAAGATTTTCGATGTCGACGACCAGGGCGTGTGGGTAACGTTCTCCTGAAGGTGAGACATGGAAATCAACACCCAGACACTCCGCTCCGCCTATGTCGGCTTCAATGCAGCCTTCCAGCAGGGCATTGGCGAAGCGACCAGCATGTTCGGTCGCATCGCAACAACCGTGCCCTCCACGACCGCCACGCAGGAATATGGCTGGCTCGGCAATTTCCCGGGCTTCCGCGAATGGATCGGTGACCGCGTCGTCAACGGGCTGGCCAAGCACGGCTACTCGCTGAAGAACAAGGACTACGAAAACACCATCGGCGTCGATCGCAACGACTTCAACGATGACAATCTCGGCATCTATGCGCCGATGTTCCGTGACTTCGGGCAGACCGCCGTGACATTCCCGGACACGCTGATCTGGCCTCTACTGAAGGCTGGCTGGGCCACCTTGTGCTACGACAAGCAGTTCTTCTTCGACACTGACCATCCGGTCCTCGATGCAAACGGCAATACCATCTCCGTCGCCAACACAGACGGTGGCAATGGTACGCCGTGGTTCCTGCTCGACACCAGCCGCGCGTTGAAGCCGCTCATCTACCAGGAGCGCAAGAAATTCACCAACCTCGTGCGCATGGACAAGGATGACGACGAAAACGTCTTCACCAAGAAGGAATTCCGCTACGGCCTCGATGGTCGTTGCGCCGTCGGCTTCGGTTTCTGGCAGATGGCCTGGGGTTCGAAGCAGGTGCTCGACACGGCCCACTACGAGGCTGCGCGCACCGGGCTTGCAAACATGAAGGGCGACTATGGCCGTCCGCTTGCGATCCAGCCGAAACTTCTTGTCGTCCCGCCGTCTCTCGAAGGCGCCGCCCGCCGCATCGTCGGCAACAGCCTGAAAGACGGCGGCGGCACCAACGAATGGTTCGGCACTGCCGAAGTCCTGGTTGTTCCCTGGCTGGCTTGACCTGCCCCAGCCTGCACCTCCCTCCCGTTCATTCGGGAGGGCTTTTTGAAAACCGCTCACCAGCCGCTTTCGCAAAGCCCTCGAAAGGATAGTTTTTATGTCGAAGCCTACGACATCCCCGAAGAAATCCCGTTCCACCGCGCCCGCCGTCGATCTTGAGACCGTCAAGACGGATGGCACGCAGGATGATGCAGCCGTTACCACATCGGTTGCATCTGACCCGTCAGGTTTGAGAGCACCTGACGGGAATAATACCGGCCCGGCCGACGCCGATGGTTCTGTTGCTGACCAGAACCTCACCGACGAAGGGCATGACCAGACCGATGTGGATGCGGCCACCGCATCGGTCAACCTTTCCACCGAACCCTCCCAGGGCGATGCGAACGGAGCCGGCGCGAATGCCGGTTCCGTCAGCGGCGAAACGTCCGGTGTGCTGAAGGTCGACGATATCGGCCATCTTACCGAGACCCTGACGCTGGCTGCGATCGGCAAATCGCTGCTTGAGATCATTGTCGATGTCGCACGGGATTATCCCGAGCTTCAGGAATGGATTGGAAGCGACGATCCGGCCGGCATCGTGCGTGAACTCGTCGAGGAAATCGCCGTCCTGAAGGACATCCGTCTCGCTTCAGAGCCGGTGTCATTCTCGATGAAATCGGGAGGACTGAGAATCGGCGTTGCCGAGGGTATTGGCACGTTGACAATCAGCGACGTTTTGAACGGAGCTGGCGAACACGCCAACCGTTATGCATCTATGACACCTGAGGAATTCGAGCGCGATTTCCCGCTGTCGTTCGCGCTGCTGTCTCCTTTCACGGAAACCCTCTTGGCGGAACACCCGCCGCTGGTGCGCGTCACCTCCAATCGTGATGGCTTCCGACGCGCCGGCATAGCCCATTCGTCCAGGCCGGTTGACTATCGCCCCGGCGATCTCTCGCCCGAGCAGCTGGAAGCGATCATCGCAGAACCGCTCCTAACGGTTGAGGTCATCGATTGACCTACGTCACGCAACAGGACCTGATCGACCGTTTCGGCGAAAAAGAACTGATCGAACTGACGGACCGCGTTAACAAGCCGGTTTCGACGATCAATCCTGTTGTCGTCGAGCGCGCCATTTCCGACGCATCCGCCCTGATCGACGGCTATCTTAAAAAGGTCCTCAAGCTGCCTTTGAGCGTCGTTCCACCGATCCTCACGAAGAACGCGGCCGATATCGCCCGCTATTACCTTCATGGCAAGGCAGCCGACAAGGATAGCCCGGTCACCCGCGCCTATAACGAGGCGGTCGGCTTCCTGCGTGACGTTTCGCGCGGCCTGGTCGAACTGACGGACGGCGGAGAAACGCCGGCGCCGGCAGGCGGCGGTTCGGTTCGGGCGTCTGCGCCTGGTCGTGTCTTCACCCGTGACAGCCTGAAGGATTACTGATGACTGGCTCGGCCATCTATCTCGATGACGAACTGACGCCGGTTATTTCGCGGATCGGCCTTGCCGTTGCGCATCCCGGCGAACTGACATCGGCCTTTGCCTCCTACCTCGTCTTTTCGACACAGCGCCGCTTCGAGCTGGAAACCGGCCCGGACGGCATAAAGTGGAAGGCGCTCGCCCGCCGCACGCAGCTGAAGAAAATTCGTGGCCGGCAACGCGGCGCAAACAACATCCTGCGTGTCACCACCGCACTTTACCGCAGCATCGTTGGCCATTCCGATGAGCGCTCCGCGTCTGTCGGTTCGAACCTTGTCTATGCCCGTGTCCACCAGGAGGGCGGTGAAATCCGGATGTACGCCCGCAGCCAGCGGGCATCGCTTGGGAAGATACGCGGAAGAACCCGGTTCGTGCCACGCGGCAAGAAAGGCTCCGAAGAAAGAAAGATCACAATCGGCGAACACACCATTACCGTGCCGGCACGCCCCTATCTCGGCTTTTCGGCCGAGGACCGCACGCGGCTTGTCGAGATCGGTCAGGACTATCTGGAAGGCAAGGCACGATGATCGAGTCAATTATCGCCCGACTTTTGGAGAACGACACACCCTTCGCGATCGCAGGCGATGCGGCCGAGCTGGCGGACGTGAAAGACCGGCCGGTCAACCTGCCAGCCGTCTACGTGTACATCTCGCATGAGAAGTCCGCGCCGAATGAGCATGTCAACATTCTGCGCCAGAGGACCGCCTTCGATGTCGCCGTCGTGATCGTCACGGAAAACCTGTCCCGAGGCGATAACGGCGCGGCCCGCGCCGACATCGAGGCGCTGAAGGCTTTCGTGCGCGGCCAGCTTCTAGGCTTTCTGCCGGCAGGCGCATCCGATCCGCTTGAGCATGTCGAGGGCGAAATTCAACAGGCGCTTAACGGTGTCGTCTGGTTCGAAGACGTGTTCACCAGCGCCTACTACCAGGAGAAACGATGATGGACGGCCAGGGCGGCACATACATCCGCAATCAGGACGGTTCTCTCAAACTGGTGAGCCGTACCGAACAGAAACAGTCCGCGCCAGGCGTGAGCGAAGCCACCGCCGAGGCCATCCGCAAGAACATCACCGGTTCCGGCCGGAAACCGAAGGAAAGCAACAATGGCTAAACGCTACTGGCGTAACCGCGCCCTCCTGGTGAAACCCGAGGTAACCTATGGCGTCGACGCCGTGCCGACCGGCGCGGCCAATGCCATGCTTGCGACCAACGTGAGCCTGGAACCGCTGCTCGGCGAAGATTTGACCCGTGACCTGGTACTGCCCAACATGGGCCATCAGGGCATCATTCTCGATGGCAACTATGCCCGCCTTTCCTATGAGGTCGAGATTGCCGGCTCTGGCGCTGCCGGCACTGCGCCGGCCGTGGGTCCGTGCCTTCGCGCCAGCGGCTTTCAGGAAATCGTCACCGCCGCCACCAAGGTCGAATACAAGCCGGTTTCCAAGCTGTTCGAAAGCACCACGCATTATTTCAATATCGACGGCGTGAACCATGTCCTGGTCGGTACACGCGGCACCATGACCTTCGGGCTGACGCCGCGCCAGATTCCGCGTTTCGTCTTCACCATGACCGGCCTGATCGGCACCATCGCAGACGTTGCCCTGCCTGTCGTCGATGTGACCGATTTTCTGGCCCCGGTTCCCGTCAACGACGCCAACACCTCGGTTTCCCTGTTCGGTTACGCCGGCGCCTGCGAGGGCATCACCTTCGACCTGGCGAACCAAATCGAGCCGCGCATGCTCATCAATTCGGAATCGATCGAGCAGACCGACCGCCAGATGACCGGCAGCGCCATCATGGAAGCGACCCATCTTGCCGACAAGAACTGGTTCCAGATCGCCCGCTCTCACACCAAGGGCATTCTTGCCGCCCAGCATGGCACGGTTGCCGGCAACATCGTCAAGTTTGACGCGCCGGCCGTCCAGATCGGCCGCCCGACCTATGGCGAAACGCAGCGCATCATGAACAACACCCTTCCGCTGATGTTCACGCCGACGACTGCCGGCAACGACGAAATTCTGATCACCTTCGAGTGAGGATGGGGAGCCGATGCGCATCTATTGCACCTATTGCGGCTCCCAGCTCCACACCTTCGAAGCCTGCCCGAAAACATGGAACGGCAGCGCAACGCGGCTTCATCTGCGCTGCGCCTATTGCGGCTCCAACAGGCACAATTACGAGGCCTGCCCGAAAATCCGAAGCCGTCCTGTCGAGGGCGGCATCATCATCCGCGACTGACATTGCGCTTTTGAGGCGCGTTTAAGGGAAACTCAAATGGCCTTCAAACTCTCTCAGGAACTCACCTTTCCATGGCCGGTCAAAGTGATCGAGCCCAATCCGCACATTCCCGGTGAGCTGCTCGAACAGGAGTTCATCGCGCAATTCGCACTGATCGCGCCCGAACGCGCCAAAGCTCGCGATGCCGAGCGGCTTGCCATTCTTGAGCAGGTCACGCCCGAAACCGAGGGTGAGGAGCTGCGCAAGATCAACGAAGCTCTTCATGCTCATGATCTTCAAGCCCTGACGGACGTGTTGCGTGGCTGGGATGGCATCCTCGACGACGACGACAACGCCATCCCGTTCAATCCCGAGACGGTGGAAATCGTCCTTGCTCACACCCGCGTCAAAAATGCGCTCCTCCGGGCTTATCGAGAATCCATCTCCGAAGACAAGGCCCGCCTGGGAAACTCGAATTAGTCGCTACGGCCTGGGCGCATGCCCGCCTCGGCCGAGCCGACAAGAGCAAACCAACAGCCATCGATGCCGACGCCCGAAAGCAATTCGAACAGATGGGCGTCCGTTTTGCAGCCGCACCGAAAGTTGAGGACGATATCCAGATCATGGCCAGTGCCTGGGACAGCTACATTGCCTTCCGTGCCTGCGAAACGCAGTGGCGCATGGTTATTGGCCTCTCCGGCCTGATCTGGCTCGGTCTCGATTACCCCGCCTGCAAGCTCGTCCTCGATGATATCGGCGCGCCGGCGCATATCTTTGCCGATCTCCGTTACATGGAAGGTGTCGCGCTGCGCGTTCTCAACGAGGTGGATGGCTGATGGCTGATCCGTTGAGAATTTCCGCCCGCATCGAGATCGACCCGAGTAAGGCGCAGCAGGGTGCGGCCGAGGCCAGCAAGGCCGTATCGTCGATCGGCGCTGCGGCCGATCAGACCGCCGAGCAGCTGGAAAAACTGAATCAGGCGGCTGGCGAAGGTCTCCGGACGCCACTCGGTGGAACCGGTGCGGAACTCGACCGGCTGCGAGCTAAGTATAATCCGCTGTACGCGGTTATCATGCGATACAAAGAGGCCCAGCTCGAAATTCGCAGTGCCCACGCCGCTGGCGCGCTTTCCACTGATGAAATGACGGCCGCCCTTGACCGCAATCGTCGTTCCACTCTCGCAAGCATTGATGCGATCAAGGGGCGAAACAAGGCGATAACGGACGCTCCCCCCGCAAACAACAATAACAACCTGCGTTTTCAGACCACTAACCTGACCTACCAAGCGCAAGATATCTTTGCGACATCGACGACTATGCCTTGGTGGACCGTTGCCATGCAGCAGGGACCCCAGGTCGCAGGTGTCATGACCAACGTTGAAAATAAAGCCCAAGCTTTGCGCGGCGCGCTGATGGGGCTGATTTCCCCATGGTCTTTGATTTCAGTCGCGGCTGTCGGTGCCACGGCCTACGCTATTCAGTATTTTTCTACGATCGGCTCAGAAGGCGAGAAATCCAACTCACTACTAGAAGAGCAGGCCGAACTCGTACGCAACGTTGTCCGGCAATGGGGCGATGCGGTGCCGGCGCTCAAGGCGTATTCTGACGCGCTTCAGTCGGCGAAGGATGCCCAGGAACTTCTGAAAGCGACAGACCAGACCGCCGGTCAACAGTGGGAAGTTGCGCGAAAACAGGTTGCCGATCTGAATATCGAGTTCGCGGACTTGATGACGATGATGCAATCAGCCGGCCTAGAGGCCGAATCGATAAAAGGCCTTCAGCGGTCTTGGGATGGCGTCACCGAAAGCATCAGAAAGGGCAAAACCGACACTGAAGCTATGAACAGTGTTCAGCAGGGTCTGGCGTCGGCTCTTCAGACCACCGGCGTTCCTGCGATCGGGAATTTTTCTAAAGCCTTTAGCGACCTATCGACCACAATCGCAGGCGCAGCCCGCCAAGCGAATATTTTCCGTGAGCAGGCTTTGCAGGCGCTGTTGACCGGTCAGAATGGTCCGGACCTCAACCAGCTGTCGCCCCTGTTTACGGAAAACGGCAAGTTTGTCTCTGGCAAGGATTTCACGCCCATTAATGCGCCGGTTCCCGAAAAACGACCGCTCGTAGAGTTGTCGTATCTGCCGGGAGAGGAAAAGGAACTGAAGTCAGCGGCCCGTTCCGCCACATCCACCGCCAACGCCTACCGAGACCTGATCAAGACGGCCGATGACCGTGTTGCCCAGATGAAGCTGGAGGCCGAGCTTGCGGGCCAGACCGGCGTTGCGGCCGACGCGCTGCGCTTCAAGCTCGATCTCCTTCAGCAGTCCGAGGAAAAGGGCCGTTCGCTTTCGTCCAAACAGGTCGAGGCGATCAACAGCCGCGTCGAGGCCTTCAAGAAATATGCCGAGGCCGCAGCATCCGCCAAACTGAAGGCCGATTTGCTGTTTGAGCGCGAGCAGCTCGGCCGCTCCTCGATGGACCAGCAGATTGCCGGCGCATTGCGCTCGTCCGGTCTGCCGGTCGATTTCGACAGCTACGAGGCCGGCCTGATCCGGACGAACTACCAGCTGCAATATGCGCGAGATCTCGCCGGCGAATTTACGTCCACCTTCTTTGACGGTCTCCGCCAGGGCGAAAGCGTCTGGGATGCTTTCGGAAACGCCGGCGTTAAAGCGCTTCAGCGCATTGCCGATACACTGATGAACGACGTTCTGAACAGCATGTTCAGCGTGTCCAGCGCATCGGGCGGTTCGGGCGGTGGTCTTTTCAGCGGCTTGCTGGGCGGGTTGGGCAGTCTGTTCGGTGGCGGTACGGGCGCTTTCCCTTCAGCGCCGGGCGGCCTCTATGCCAAGGGTGGCACCTTCCTTGACGGCATCAGCGGCTATTCCAACCGAGTAGTGAACAAACCCACGATGTTCGCATTCGCCAAGGGCACCGGCCTGATGGGCGAAGCCGGCCCCGAGGCGATCATGCCGCTGACCCGTGATGCGTCCGGCCGCCTCGGCGTTTCTGCCGATGTTTCGCCGCTGATGTCGCCAAAGCAGGCGGCAGCAGCCAGCGCCACTGCGCAGCGCATTGAGCTTGCCATCAAACTCGGCCTGTCGGTCGACGAAAGCGGCAACATCATCCCGATCGTCAAACAGATCGTCGCCGAGGACGCGCCGGAAATCGCAATGACCGTTGTGGAAAGCTATGACCGGGACCTGCCGAACCGCATCGCGCAGATCGACGCCGATCCGAGGTTGCGTTGATGGCCGCACCGCTTCCCCTTGCCCGTATCAACGACATTTTGCCGATCGCATCGGTCGAATGGGACATCCAGCGCAACGACGAACTGTCGGGCGACGGCAATGGCGATCTCTGGCAGGCCGAACTGGCGGACCCGTTCTGGCGGGCGAATGTCACGCTTGGCCGTGGCCTGCATGCGGAGCTGAAGCGCGTTGCCGCCCGCATCCGGGCACTGGAAGGCGCAAAACAGTCCTTCCTTCTGGTCGACCCGCTTTCTCCGTTTCCTGCGGCTGATCCGGACGGCGCGATCGTCGCCGGTGCAAATGTCACGATCCGGGGCACCACCAACCGTTACGTCGCCCAGGTCTCCGGCCTGCCGGCGAACTACGTTTTGACCGAAGGCGACAAGCTGCAGATCGTTTATGGCACCGAGGAAGCACCGCGATATGCCTTTGTCGAAGTCTCCCAGGACGTGATCGGCACGCTGGGCGGTATTGCCGACATCAGCGTGTTTCCGCGCCTGCCCATGTCGCTTGTGATTGGTGCAGCCGTCACGCTCGCCCGTCCGGCCTGCGCGATGATCATCCAGCCAACCACCCACAAGCCCGGCACGGCGCGCCGATCGGTCACCGATGGCGCCGGCTTTACCGCACTCCAGAAGAAGAGAGGCTGACATGAGAAACCAACCTTTCGAAATCACCGAAATCCTCAACAACGTCAAAGACGACAGCCTGATCGACCGGAAGGCCGTCTGGATTGTCGCCAAGAACCGCCAGACCGGCGTGAAGGAAGGCCTTGGCGTCTGGAATGGCGATGAGGATGTTGGCCTGACTGTCATCGAGGGCGAGAACGGCACGACCGTGACGCGCCCCTATTATGGCGGCGGAAACTTGCTTCAGATCAGTGATATTCCCCGCGTTTCCGACTTCACCATCCAGACGGTGACGATCGACATGTCGAAGATTGCCGACATCGCCCGCAAGATCACCCGCGAATATGACGTGCACCGGGCCCATGTCGAAATCCACGACATCACCCTGCGTCCGGACACGGGCAATCCCGCCGCACCTGAAGAACCGATTTTCATGGGCATTGTCGATGGCGCGCCAATCAAGACGCCACGCATCGGCGGACAGGGCAAAGCCACGCTGAAGATCGTTTCGGAAGTCATGCGCATGCTTGGCCGCAGCAATCCGGAAAAGTCCTCCTATGAGGCGCAGCGCCTTCGCGACGGCGATGAGTTCTATCTGTACGCCGGCCAGATCGACACCTGGGAAATTGCGTGGGGGACGAAATGACCGAACTCAAGCGTCTGCCAGACTGGAGACGGCAATTCGAAACCGCGATCGACGACATCAAGGCAAAGCCGTTTGCCTGGTACGATCACGATTGCGGCCCCGGCCTTGCCGGCCGCCTCGTGAAAGCACAGACCGGCGTTGACATGACCGGCTTTGCCGTCGGCCGCTATCATGACGCCGCCAGCGCTGCCCGTCTTGTCCGCGAACTCGGTTTCGAGACGCTCGGCGCACTGGTCGCCTCGATGCTGCCGATCATCCATCCGAGTGAGGCCCGTGTGGGCGATATCGCCGCCATCGATGTCGGCGGCCCGATCGGCCATGCGCTCGGCGTCGTCAACGGCGAACGCATCTTCGTTCTCGGCGAAACCGGAATCGGCACGGTCGATCTGCTCGACGCTGCCATGTGCTTCAAGGTGGGTTAGAATGGCTTTGAAGCGCCTTTTATGGACACTCGCATTTCTGCTTTTTGCCGCGACGGCCGTTAAGGCCGCGCCGGTCGGCGGTCTGATCGCCGGTCTTGCCGGTTCGATCCTGTCTGCCGGCACTTTCGTCAAGCTCGCCATCGGCCTTGCCATCAACGTCGGTCTGTCGCTTTACCAGCAGGCGAAGGCGCGGCGTGAGGCCCGCAAGAACCAGCAGAGCACCGGCGGCGTCAAGCTCTCGATCCAGATGGGTGAAAGCAACCCGCGCTCCTACCTGATCGGCACAAGGGCGACGGCCGGCCGCCGCGCCTATATCAACAATTGGGGCGAGGAGGAAAACACCCCGAACGCTTACATTACCGAAGTCGTGGAGATTTCCTGCCTGCCGTCCTATGCCGGCCCGCAGGGAATGGACGCCGTCTGGTTCGGCGACACGGCTGGTACGATCCTCTGGAATGAGCCGCATCCGGACGGCAGGGGCTTTCCCATCGCGCAATATCGCCGGAACGGCGTTGACTATCTCTGGTTCAAATATCTCGACGGCTCGCAGACCACGGCCGACAGTTTCTTGCTGTCCCGCTTCGCCGGCCGGGCCGAGCGGCCCTACAGGGATACGATGATCGGCCGTGGTTGCCAGATCGTCATTGTTACCGCCCGTCGCCACGAGGAGCTGTTCCGCAACGGCTTTCCGCAGGGTCTTTATCAGCCGCGGCCGATGCGCCTCTATGACATCCGCAAGGACAGCAGCGTTGGCGGCAATGGCCCGCATCGCTGGAACGATCCCTCGACTTGGGAATCGAGCAATAACCTGCCGATGATGATCTACAACATCGCACGCGGCATTTATTACAATGGCCGGTGGGTTCATGGCGGCCGCAACTTTTCGGCCTACCGTTTCCCGGTCTCCTCGTGGATCGCGGCGATCAATGAAGCCGATCGCGACATGGGCGGCGGCCGGCGCCAGTTCCAGGGCGGGCTGGAAGTGTCGGTTGATCGTGACAGCCTCGATGTCATCGAAGATTTGCGTCTCGGCTGCAGCGGCAGGCTGGCGGAAGTCGGCGGCCGGATCAAGGCCCTGATCGGCGCGCCTGGCGCTGCCGTCTACAGCTTTACCGACAGGGAAATCGTCGTCACGGCCGATCAGGACTATGAGCCGTTCCCGACGGTTGCCGCCACCCACAACACCATTACCGGCGTTTATCCGGAACCGGCCCAGCGCTGGGCCGACAAGGATGCGGCGGAACAGTCGTCGCCCGAGCTGCTCGCGCGTGACGATGGAGAACGCCTGGCAGTCTCCTTCCGTTTCGACGCCGTGTTCATATCCGCCCAGGTGCAGTCGCTCACCTCGACGATGATCCTCGACGAACAGCGCTGGCGCACCCACGAACTGACCCTGCCGCCCAATGCGGCCGCACTGGAGCCGAACGACCCGGTTGCATGGTCGAGCGACGAAAACGGCTATTCGAACAAGAAATTCCTTGTCGTGCGGGCAATCCCGATGCCCGGCCGCCTGCAGCGCGTCGTCATCAAGGAAATCGATCCGTCCGACTATGACCCGCCGTCGATCATCGTGCCGCCCGTCATCGGCTGGATGGGCCCCGTGCCCGTTCCGCCGCAGCCCATGTATGGCTGGCAGGTGTTTCCGGCCACGCTTCCGGATGCTGAAGGCAACCCGCGTTATCCGACGATCGAGGTGCGCTGCGCGCCCAACCAGGACGATGTCAGCTATGTCCGCGTCCAGGTGAAACTGACCGCCACAGACGAGCTTGTCTTCGACAGCGGCGACAGCACCGTCATTTACGAGCCGCCTTATGCATGGGTTCTCAATGCCGTTCTGGCCGGCAATGCGGATTATCAGGCGCGTGGAAAATTCGTGCCGGCATCGAACCGGTCCACCGAGTGGGGCGGCTGGCTGCCTGTCCGGACGCCGAACATTGACGGCTCCGATATTACCGTTGGTCTCGGGCAGGTTCGTGACGATGTCAAAAACCGCATGAAGGAGCTGCAGCACCAGATGGACCAACTGGCGGGCATCGTTGAAAGCCTGTCGATGTCCGTCGCCACCAGCGACATGGACGCCAAGCTTGACCGTGACGTGATGCGATCGGAGCTGGGCGGCGCAGTCGCCAGCGTCATCGATGAGCGAGAAACCCGCGTGACAGCTGAAGGCGCCATGGCCCGCCGTCTTTCCGCTGTTCGCGCCGAGATGAATGACGTGGTGGCTGAAGGCTACCTTTCAATGAAAGCCACCACCATTGGCGACACTCTTGCAAACGTCGAATTTGCGGTGCGTGCCCAGAAGGGCGACCAGACGGCGCTCGGCGCATTCATCCTCGAAATCGTCAATCAGGGCGGCGTGCTGAAGGCGCAGGAAATCCATTATTCTGACCGATTTATCATCGTTGCCCCTGACGGCTCTGGCGGTCAGGGCGTGTTCACCTTCGACGAAAACGGCGCGAAACTCGCTGTCGCCAACATCGGTACGGTGCGCGCTGCCTACATGGAAGGCTACAACGGCAAGATGATGCTCGACCTCAACAATGGCCGTATGAGGGTTCGATCAGCATGACACAGCTTCACATCGGCTTGGATTACGAGGGCGTCGGCAGCGTCAAGATCACCAAGGGCGCCTATGACCCTGGCATGACCCATGACAACACGCTGGGCGCCTTCCTCTACAATTCGAAATTCGCCATCCAGGCGAAAATCGCCGGCCGCGACACCCAGCCCTACCGCGACGGGGATTACAATTATCCGCCAGGCGCCAGCAATGACAATTTCACGATGCGCAGCTGGCGTTACCCGAGCACTGTTGTTCAAAACCGCGTCTTCTACCGGGCGGCCTATTTTCCCGGCCTGAACTACACCCTGCCGCTGTTCGAAGTTCTCGTCCGCAGGATCACGGACAATTATTATGTCAATGCCCGGTCGATCCTCAGCAGCTACGGCCACGAAAGCCGGGGGGAGCGCATCGCCACGGTCATGCCGCTCAACGACCAGTCTGACTTTGGCTGGAAGCTCAACAACCGGACCATCGTTGATAATAATTACCGGACCTTCGGTGACCTCCTTCAGCTTTCCAATATCTTCGCCGCAGTCAACACGGGTAACTATAACTACCTGACCAACGAGCTCCTCGTGTGGAACCTGCCGGGTGACGAGGCGGGCATCGTCGATGCGCAGCCATTGCCTCCCAATCCGGAACACTTCGCCGTCAATCTCGACAGCACCGGCCTCAAGGTCGCAAAGCCTGGCTATAACGTCGATACGGCTTTTGGAACGCAGCTGGCTTTCGACAGCAGCAACCGGCCGACCAAGATCGTAGCGGCCGATGACATCGTTGTCCCCTCGGGCGGGTCGGAATATGCGCTGCCGATGGCTGTGCCGGATGGCACCATGTGCATCGTCAACTTCTACACAGGCAGCACGGTCATTTACCCCGCCAACCCGCATGACGCCCCGAGCGGCGCGGACTGGCGCATCGCTGGCGACCGGCTTTACTTCAGCAATCCGAACGGCGCATGCCGGGCGCGGTTCATGGTCGTTGCCTATGACCAGACGCCACCGACAGCCGGCAATAACGATGTCTTCCGCATGTTCACGGCAAATGGCGAGGACGTCATCCAGTTCTTGCGACCAGGCGCCGGCGATCCTCCCGCCTTTGCGGACATCATCGTCGACAGCCGTTGGCCCGCCATCTCGCTGCTCGCCCAGGGATACTTCGGCGTGGGTGGCGGTACGCAAAACACGGCTATTCCGATCGATACGACGAATTTCTATCCGATCGTCCGGTATATGACGGTGCATTCCGGCTACGGCGGACAGAACGGCGGCGATGAGTCTTACTCCAAGATGATCCGCCCGCCGATCACCGCCAGATACCGCCTCAACCATCCGAGCCTCGGCTTCACCTGGAGAGATTCCGGCGACAGCTCGTTCGTGACGATCCAGCCGAACGCAGCGGTGTTTACCACCTTCTCCGGCAATCCGGCCTATGCCCGCCTCATCGATAATGGCGGTGGCTCCTACACGGTCGCTTACAACTACCCCTCATCGCCGGTGATCGGCATTCGCTATTACATCTTTGGCATCCCGAAGAAGGACTGACCATGACCGCCCTTTACACCAGCGGCACGATTTCTCTCGTCAACGGCTCTGCCGTCATCACCGGCATTGACACCGCGTGGAAAACCGCCCTCATCGTCGGCGGCACTGTCCATGTCGAAGCAGAGGGCAATCCGCTCCCGATCCTGCCCGACGACAGCGCCGGCGCATCCGAGCACCCGATTACCGACACTGAGATGACGGCCGCGATCAAATGGCAGGGCCTGACCGGCACCTACAAATATGCGCTTGTCCGCGAAAACACCTACACCGAAGCGCAAGCCGCCAACTCGGTGAAGATTGCCGAGCTGCTGCAGCGGCTGAACCATCCGACAATTGCGGCCATCGCGGGCGTGCAGGGGCAGCAGGATCATCTTATCCTTCTGACCGGCGCCAGCACGGCGACGATCATTCCGCGCACTGCGCTCATACAGGGCATTGAAGCGGACGCGACCGTCGAGACGCCGGCAGGGCTCGCCACCTATGAAAGCGAAGCGGCCGGCTTCATCGTTCTGGTGTCGAACGCGGGCGATCAGCGGGCGGCGCTTTATTTCAAGGTAAGCGCCACAGCCGGCGACTGGTCCGATCCGGCTTTCCTGACAGGTGAAAAAGGCGACCAGGGCAATATCGGCCCGACTGGCATCCGATGGGCTGGCGTCTGGAACAACGTCGATGCCTACGCAAAAAATGACGTTGTCCGCAATAACAAGTCTGCATGGATTGCCCTGCGGGCAAACACGAATGTTGCCCCTCCAGTGCTCCCGACGGAAGCGAATGACGATTGGGAATTGTTCGCGCGCGCCGGCGTCGACGGAACTGGTGTAGGTGATGTGGTCGGCCCAGAAAATGCCATCGCTGGCGATTTCGTTCAGTTTTCTGGCACTACCGGTAAAGAAATCGGTACGGCACAAATGGGCTCGCCCGCTCTTGTTGGTCGAGTTTCCGCCGGGGTAGGCCCGGTTGAGCGGTTGACGGTGGCTCAAGTTCGAGCCGCCATCGGCATCCGCGACATACTGACTGAAAACCGGAACTACTATGTCCGAGCAGGAGGTAATAATGCAAATGCAGGCACTGAAAACACTGATGCTGGGGCTTGGGCTACGCTGCAATACGCGTACGATTTTATCGCTAACAAGCTCGACCTGAACGGGTTTGATGTAACTATCAACATGGCGGACGGTTATCACGCGGCGCCATTAACAGTCGCCAAGAGACTGCTTGGAAACAACCGTGTCTTCATACGCGGAAATGTGGCTAATCCAGCCAACTGTTTTCTTGAGGTGACAAACAACAATTGCATCGTAAATTCTTGTCCCGGCTTTACCGTGAACGTAGGCGGAGTGAGATTTTCGGCGCTCAACGTTGGGAGCTGCTTGTTTGCAAACGGCGGGGATATCCAGCTTGGCGCTAATAGTCTGTTTGCTGGTGCACTTGGTGGTGATCATTTTATCGCCATCAATGGTGGCACGATTTCTATAACCGCAAATTATACGGTCGCCGGCGGCTGCGTGAACCACTGGCACGCCTACGGGTTTGGGCAGATCATCTGCCAAAATGTAACGATTACTATTTCTGCGCCAATTGGCGTCACGAGATGGTGCGGAGTGGCGACCGGCCTTCTGACTTCTACTGGCTGTACGTTCACAAACAAGGCAAATGTAGCTGGAGCAACGTATCTCGTTCACAGGAACGGATGCGTAATTGTCGAAGGTGCCGGGGCAAATTACTTCCCCGGCACTATCGCGGGAACTGTCGCCACAGGCGGACAATATGTTTGAGTTGAGCTAATTCGGGACCTGGCATGATGCCGGCAGTCGCTTGAAGGGTGGCGCAGTGTTAGCGCCGTCTTGGTAACGGCCCCACGATGGAGGCAGGGGCGGTGAAGCCCGCTGATGCTGACCTCATAAGCCAATTAGCGCCGCATCCAGAACGCTCCGCCATCAATACCGGTATGGGACACAAGTGAGTCAGCAAGAATGGTTGATGCTTCACCTGAAACGCTGACATGACATACAGGGAACTCGATCGAGCCGCCGCCCATGCCGCCGAAGATATACGCCAGCAGCAGGTACTGCTCGTTATAAAAGCGATCAGACCAGTTGGGCGGATAATCGTACGGAATGAAAATGTCATGAATCCCGAACAATATCCCCCGTGGGAGCGCTGGAAGTATCTCTGTAAAAAAGACAGTCACATCGGATCCCTGAAAACTCCGATGGCTATTGTCTATGAAAAGAATATCATCAGGCCGTAATCTGGAGAAAATCGAAGGATCAACGTCCTCGCATTTCTGACGAATAACTTCGTCGCACAGCTTGTCGATATCTGCGCGAGGTTGAGGGTCTATCGAAACTATTTTTGTCCTCAGCCCGTGATCTTCTATGGCCTTGCGGACAAATTTAGTAGAATTGCCGGATCCAACTTCCATGTAGATCGACGGATTATTTTTGACGATCAGGTAATAAAGGGACGCACCATCCAGCCCCTCAAACCAGCCGTTTGTCCAATACGGTGTGATATCCTCTGGCGAGCCGTGGGTCGGGATCTTCTTTAGCCATTCTGAGAGATCATTTATTCCAGCTAGGTGAGACTGATACAAGCTACGACCCTGATCAAGAATATCTATTAGCTTCTTGCCGGCACTGCCTTTATGCAGCTCACGGCGTTCGGGTTTGTAGGTGTAGTCGAACACAACATGACCATCCAGTACGGATGACTTTGGCGCTTTCAAAACGTCGGCCAAGTTGGTGACGTTATCAATTAGAGTCGTCATGCCGTCGTTCAGCGCGACTTGCCCGTGTTCGATTGAGCGCACTGAAGTCGACATTCCGCTGATTTTGGAAATACTGTCCACGTCGATCGTAGACATATTTCGGATCGCGCGTTTCAATTGTTTCAAGCTTGGCATGGCTCCCCCCCAAACACATGCGCCGGTCGCATCAACGCCCGGTTGATTTCTCTGAGATGGTCTTATTACCTAGCCTTCGGGGTAAGGCAAGTGAGAATGAGGCGGCGTTCTCGACTGTCAGCTGGATGGAGCACGTCAGGCGCAGGCGGCTGGATGCCGATCGTTTACGGCGGCATTCCCTGTGATGCCGTCAATGACGACGCCAATTCTTCATACGGATTCTCTCCGGCCTTTGGCGGAGCAGCCCCGCCCGCAGCTGCTGTCAACTGGCTCCAGCGCTGCATCATCATCGAAGGCCTTGTACCGCGTCTCGGGCTGGTAAGGCCCCAAAATATGCGAATGGCCATCCGGTACTGACCGGGTGGCCCGTTTGCTACCGAGCAGCCTTACAGCTTGCAGGCTGTCGCTTCGCCGTTAGGATATCCCCGTTAATTCCAGCTATTTGGGGGTATCAAAGCATGACATTAAACATCAAATCGACGACCATTAGGAAAGCCAAGATAGGATCGCTTATTCGGTTCGACCACGACAATAGTTCCTATCTCGCTATTGTTTGTGAGCATGCTAGCCAAACGTCGAGGCTGGTCACAATTGACCTGCACAAAAAATCTTTTCGCCATGGAGAACTATCTTTCGACCGCGACGCCCTAGATCTCGGTAGCAATTGGCTCCTCGAACCGGCCAACATTGCCTATAGGTTTGTCGACGGCACTGAGGCGGTGAAGCAACAAGGACTTCTGACGTTCAGTGAAACGGGTGAGCCGGTTCTATCAGTCTATGATCATCGGCAGCACAATGATCTGACCTTCTTTAATTTAAGATCGGGGGAACCGGAGCGAGCAGTTCAGCACGTTGGGACAGCGACTGAACATTGGGTGTTGTGGGCAAGTGAGCTTGACCGGAATGGCACCCACCGTGAGCCGCTTTTTGTTTCGCCCATACTTGGAGAACCTAACGGTAAAAACTGAATGGCCGGCTGGCTGCGACATGTGCGTGGCGCATCCTCAAAATGCCCATTTAAACGGTCATTAAGAAGCCCTCAAAACATCCTCAACGCGGCCTCAAAACCGCGTTGAGACTTTAAGGAGAGACCAATGGACCCGCAGCGGACGACGACATCGAGAAGTCTATCGCAGTTGCTATGGCGGTCGTGCCGAGGACCTTCCGAAACGGGTTGGGTGGAAAGGGTGTCCGGCACCGGCGGGAACCGACTGCCACCAAGGAAGTCGCGATCGTTGTCACTCGATATCTCGGGCACACCTACACCTTCTACGAGGATGCCAGTGCGGTCGAGAAACGCGACGTGGAAAGCTTCCTAGCTGAAGCGCTGACCGCTGTGCCAGACGATCTCGCAAGACCTTTGCGGACAAGCTCACACTCTATTCAGAGTCGGCCCGCAATGAGATCGCGGCGCGGTTGGCAAAAGCTCTAGCCGACAAGTGGTGGTGGACCTACAAACCCAGCGATGCGATCCACCTCAGGCACATGTTCGGAAGTGATGACGCCTAGGCTAGTCTAGTGGTTTCAGTGAGACGGCTGTGCCAGTAGCTGCGACAAACAGTATCCCACCAGGACCGCTGGTGTTGAGTTGATTGTAAGTAAAATCGACAGCGATCACGGCATCTGCCCCAACCTTCACCGCTTCTTTTTTTAGGCCTTCGATGCAGGCTTCCCGCGTCTCTCTAAGAGAGTTTTGAGATGTTTCCGATCTCCCGCCAACGAAATCGCGCCAGTTGTTGGCAATGTCTTTGAACACATTCATGCCGATCGCCGTCTCCGATGCGACGATTGAGATCACCTTCTCGATTGCGCGATTTGGTACATCGATAGACGTCGTAAGGATCATTCGGTCCGTTAGGACTTGAAGCTGTTTGGACTTCTCGCGAGACTCACAGTCGACGCAAAACTCCGTGCCGCTGATCCAATATTCCGTCCCGCAACTCTTACACTTCGGCATGAAATACCCCCCTAGCCATTTTTATGGATCGGACCATACCGATGACAGTGTTGGTGGGTAAAGAGGATGGGTAGAGAAATCCCTTTTCAAGTTTTGACACGCAAATCTGGAAATTTCAGAAATTCCGATTTCTCGTGTCAAAATTCCGAAAACGCGCTACAGGGTACACAGGTGTACGCAGTCCGTAGATTTGATATATATTTATGTGAGGAATGGTAGCGGGAGAGGGACTTGAACCCCCGACACGCGGATTATGATTCCGCTGCTCTAACCACCTGAGCTACCCCGCCACAGGGGAAACGTGACAGTCATGTGACTGGCCGTTCCATCAGGATGAGCGGCTTATAAGGTGCCGCTCCCCAAAGTGTCAAGCGCAAGATGCGCAAAAAATTCGCTTTCCGCATCGCTGCAAAAAGCGAATGGTTTCAGGCGGCAACCGGCTTTTCCAGAAGCGCCTTCAGCGACGCCTCGGCATCCGCCGAGCGTTCCGAACGGTCGATGAAGCCGCCGCCGTAAACGCGGGCATCAGCACCCGGCGCGGAATAGAGCACGCACGCCTGGCCGGGGGCGACACCCGCCTCACCGGTCATCAGATCGACATAGATGCCGTTTTCATCCGCATGCAGAACCGCTTCCGTCGGCGGGCGGGTGGAGCGCACCTTGGCGAAGCAGGCAAAACCCTGCCCGGCATCGTCAGCCAGTTCACCGTCACCCAGCCAGTTCATGTCACGCAGATAGACGCGGCGGGTTTCCAACGCCTCACGCGGGCCAACGATGACCCGGCGGCCCCGTGCATCGAGATGTACCACGTAAAGCGGCTCGCCCGTCGCAACGCCGATGCCACGGCGCTGGCCGATCGTATAGTGCACGATGCCATCGTGGCGGCCGAGCACGCGGCCATCCAGATGCACGATATCGCCCGCCAGAGCCGCATTCGGCTTCAGCTTGTTGATGATATCGGTATATTTGCCCTGCGGCACGAAACAGATGTCCTGGCTATCGGCCTTCTTGGCCACCACAAGCCCCATCTCTTCCGCCAGCGCCCGTGTTTCGGCCTTGGAGAGGCCACCCAGCGGAAAACGCAGATAATCGATCTGCTCCTGCGTCGTCGCAAACAGGAACCAGCTCTGGTCACGGTCGCTGTCGATCGGGCGATAGAGCGCGCGACGGCCCTCCTGGCCAGAGACAGGATTGGGGCGCGAGCGGATATAATGGCCGGTCGCCAGCGCATCGGCGCCCAGTTCCTGCGCGGTCGCCAGCAGATCGGCAAATTTTACCGTCTGGTTGCAGGCGACACAGGGGATCGGCGTTTCGCCCATCGCGTAAGCTTCGGCAAAGGGATTGATCACGGTTTCGCGGAACCGCGCTTCGTAATCCAGCACATAATGGGGAATGCCGAGCGTTTCGCAGACCCTGCGCGCATCGTCGATATCCTGCCCCGCGCAGCAGGAGCCGGCGCGGTGCACGGCAGCGCCATGGTCGTAAAGCTGGAGCGTAATGCCGAGGACATCATAGCCCTCGCGCTTGAGAATACCGGCCACCACTGAAGAATCGACGCCACCGGACATGGCGACAACGATCCGGGTATCTTCCGGCCTCTTGTCAAAATCGAGCGTATTCACGTTTTTTCCCATCGTCAGTCATAACGGGGGTAAAGGCCCCGCCGCCTGTCGGTCATCCGCTAAGGGAAACTGGCCATCAATCGGGCCGTCTTGCCTCGCCATCCTGCGGATTTAAGGGCTGCATATAGAAAGGAATGGCCGCGCACGCAAGTACGAGGCGGAAAACCGCCCCGTAAAGCCGCCAGATTCGGATCATGGCAAGCCTTTAAGCGCCGGCCGTCTTCTGGCCGCTATTGCCAATCCACTTGTCGCGTTCCCGCCAAAGGGCAGGCAAGGCCAGCAGCCCGATAGCCGTGAAGGCGATGAGCGTCTTGTTGAGCTGCGAAAGCTCCGCCGTGCGGCCATCCAGATAATAGACGCCGTAAACGATCGCCACATGCCAGACATAGACCTGAAGGGAATGGCGGCCCAGCAATTGCAGGAACTTCAGCGACAGCACCCAGATCACGCCTTCGGCGATAGAGCGCACGAGTGGACGGTGGTGATATGGGCCCGCAATCACCAGCCAGGTGAGGCCCACGCCGACCGCGAGGAAGTTGATGAGGTAGACCGGGCCAAAATCGGCGCGGATTTCCATGGTAGAAAATTTGCCCATCATGAATTCCGGCATCATGCCCCAGGCGGTGGCGATGCGCAGCGGCATGAAGAACAGGCAGATGAGAAGCGCCGCTTTCGGCAGCCAGGTGTGCTCAGGCGAGAAAATCTTCTTCCACGGGATACGGTTCTGCGCCGTCATCGCGCCCATCACCAGCGCCGAATAGAACACCAGCTGCCAGCCGAGCAAGTTGAAGCTGACCCGGATGCCCTGCTCATCCGCACCCTTGACGAGTTCGTTGAGCGGGGTGGTCACGATCTGCTGCAGGCCAAGCTGACCAGCCATCCAGACCAGCATGGAGCCCGCCATGACATAGGCCCACTTGCCGTCGAGGCAGAGCTTAACGAGAACAGGCGCAAACAGCATGTAGACGATATATTGCGGCAGAATATCCATGAAGGTCGGCTGGAAGAGGAATGTCGCAATGGCCGCCAGACGCAGCGGATCATCGAACGTCGTCATACCAAGCCAGTTGTACCAGATGTAGGGCGCATGCGGGATGACCATGCGGAAGAACAGCACGGCAATAACGAGGCCCATCGCATAACGATAAAGCTCCATTGCCCGGTTCCAGATCATCTGCTTGCCGGCGTCATAGCCGTATTTCATCATCTTGCGCGCATAGACCATGCCGATCAGGAGGCCGGACAGGAACACGAAGCCCTGCGCATCCTCGACAAAGGCAAACTGTCGGTGATTGATTTCCACCAGCCAGAAGCCGCCGGCAAACACCAGATGGTTGATCAGCATGAAAACGAGGAAGTAACCGCGCATCCCGTCGATCAGGTCAAAGCGTTTCATCTCGATAGCTCTCCGTTCTCACAGGGCCTGCATTGCCCGGCCACCCAGCCCGGCTTGTGGGAGGCCTGGAATTGGATTGTCAACGCTGTTTTGCGCCTGAGGTTCCCTTTCCAAAGCGGTTTAGGTCAGGCGCGAAAAGTCACATTGACGTGTGTGCCCCGTGGTTAGGACGTCGGGACTGAATGATGGATGAATAAAAAAAGGCAATTCCGTGAAGCGATCGAGCCATGCGCCGGTAACATGCCGCGACGAACAGGGCCCAAAGCCTTGCATGGCAAGGCGAAGCCGACATTGCCGCCGAGAACCGGCGGAGATATCACCCGTTAGATTTATCAGTCACTTTTTTGCCAAGGCAAGCCGTGGTCATGGCCCCAACAAACAAAGGCCCGGAGGTTGGCGAACCTCCGGGCCTTTCATTCACTAGACTGCACCTGTCGCCTCAGGCGGCGGCCTGAATGGCGGCAACCTGCCAGTTGTCGTTACCTGGGCGGCGCACGAAGGTCCACATTTCCACCGCTTCGGACGGATGCTGCTCGTCACCCTCGATCACCTTGCCGGAGGTGCGGTCGCGCATCACGTCGATGGCAGAGTAGCGCATGGCAACCGTTGCGTAATCCTGTCCCTCTTCGTGCCAGGCTTCGGCAACGTCGCCCTGCAGCAGCGTCACGTCGCGGACGTCGTTTTTCACGCCGCTGGTGGCATTGTCGCTCAGTTCCTCGGCGAGATAGGACATGGCTTCCGGCGTCGTCAGCTTGCGCAACGTGCCGTAATCCTCCGCACCATAAGCAGACTGAACATCTTGCAGCATCTTCTGGAAGGTTTCGAGGTCACTCTGGGTAATGCCGATCTCATCGCCTTCCGACACGGCATTGGCATGCGGCACCGGTTTGGCGGTGGCGGCAGTCGCAGCCGCTGCACCGCCCGCAGCACCGGCAAGCGCGCCAATCTTCGGGATCTTGAACGAGGATGCGGAAGGACCTGCCTGCGAACCACCGTTAAACGAGGAACCGGAATGATCCGTGCGCTGCGATCCGGCAGCAGAACCATAGGCCGGTTGGCCCTGACGGCGCGAGGCGAAGAAACGCATGGCGAGCATGACCAGACCGCCGATAAGCAGTACCTGCAACAGCATGCCGAAGAAACCGGCCATGCCGCCAAAACCGCCGCCCATCAGCATGCCGAACAGACCGCCCATCAACAGGCCGCCCATCAGACCACCCATCATGCCGCCGAACAGGCCGCGGCTCTGCTGCGGCGCCTGCGCGCCCGGCCGTGCCGGCTGGGCTGCACCCGGTGTTGCCTGGTTGGTATTCGGCGTCATGCTGCGGTTGATCGGCGCCGTCTGTCCGGGGGCTGTGCTGGTCGAAGGCGGCGTTGAAAACGTCCTTGTGCCACGGCTACCGAAACCGCCGCTCGCACGGCGTGCTTCCGCCATGTCTACGGCAACGAAAGACACCGCGATACCGAGCGCGGCGACTGCGAACAAACCCTTGAAGCGCCGAAAGGCAGCAAACATCACTATCTCCTGTTGGCCGCCCTCCCATGAGCAGCATCTCAGCAGGCGATATAGCAACTCATGATCATCATTTTTAGACCACTCGGCTTAAATTTTTTGTGATATGCAACCAAAGCGCGATACCGGCTTGTACCATTACGAAAGCTGGCGGCCAGAAAAGCGAAAAACCCGGCACAGGGTCTCCCCTGTACCGAGCCTTATTGTCCCCTTGGGAGGAACGATAGCTTTATTAATCGACGTTGAAAGTCAGCGGCTTGACCTGGCGGATCGCCGAGTTGGCGCGCAACTTGTCGAGCACCTCTTCGGAAACCGGACCATCGACATAAAGCAGCGCGATGGCGTCCCCGGCTTCCTTTTCACGGCCGAGTTGGAAGTTGGCGATGTTGACGCCAGCCTCACCGAGCGTGGTGCCCATGAAACCGATCATGCCGGGAACGTCGGTGTTGGTGATGTAGATCATGTGTGATCCGACATCGGCATCCATGTTGATGTTCTTGATCTGGATGAAGCGTGGCTTGCCATCCGAAAACACCGTGCCGGCAACCGAGCGGATCTGGTTTTCTGTTTTGACCGTCAGCTTGATGTAACCATCGTAAACGCCGGTCTTGTCGCGCTTGACTTCGGAGAGGATGATACCCTTTTCCTTGATCATGACTGGTGCGGAAACCATGTTCACATCGGCAACCTGGCTGCGGATGAGGCCGGCCAGCAATGCACTGGTCAATGCCTTCGTATTCATGTTGGCGGTTGCGCCGTCGTAAAGAATTTCGATTTCCTTGGTGGCGCTTTCCTGCACCTGACCGACGAAAGAGCCGAGAACATCCGCGAGACGAATGAAGGGCTTCAGGCGCGGTGCTTCTTCCGCCGTGATCGACGGCATGTTGATGGCGTTGGAAACGGCACCCTTGACGAGGTAATCCGACATCTGCTCGGCAACCTGCAGGGCAACATTTTCCTGTGCTTCCGTGGTCGAAGCGCCAAGATGCGGCGTGCAGACGACGTTCGGCAGGCCGAAAAGCGGGCTTTCGGTAGCAGGCTCGACTTCGAATACGTCAAAACCAGCGCCAGCGACATGGCCGGACTTGATGGCTTCGGCAAGAGCAGCCTCATCCACCAGACCGCCACGGGCGCAATTGACGATACGCACGCCCTTCTTGGTCTTGGCGAGGTTTTCGGCATTGAGGATGCCGCGCGTCTTGTCGGTCATCGGAACATGCAGGGTGATGAAATCGGCCTGTGCCAGAAGCTCGTCCAGCTCAACCTTGGTCACGCCCATTTCCTGCGCGCGCTCCGGCGACAGGAAGGGATCGTAGGCAAGAACATGCATCTTGAGGCCAAGTGCGCGCGAGCAGACGATGCCGCCGATATTACCCGCACCGATGACGCCAAGCGTCTTGCCGGTGATTTCGACACCCATGAACTTCGACTTTTCCCACTTGCCGGCCTGCGTGGAGCTATCGGCGGCCGGAAGCTGGCGCGCGACGGCAAACATCAGCGCAATTGCATGTTCGGCAGTGGTGATGGAGTTGCCGAAAGGCGTGTTCATGACGATGATACCGCGGCGAGAAGCAGCCGGAATATCGACATTGTCGACGCCGATGCCGGCGCGACCGATGACCTTGAGGTTGGTCGCAGCTTCGATCAGCTTTTCGGTCGCCTTGGTGGCGGAACGGATAGCCAGACCATCATAATTGCCGATGATTTCGGCAAGCTTGTCCTTGTCCTTGCCGAGCTTCGGCTGGAAATCGACTTCGACGCCACGATCACGGAAAATCTGGACGGCGGTTTCCGACAGTTCGTCGGATACGAGTACGCGAGGTGCCATGGTTCACGGGCTCCTTGAAAAGCGGTGCAGTTTTGAAAGCGGGGAATGTGCGGCCCTGCATCAGCGCAGGGCCGGTATCAAAATCAGGCGGCAGCCCTGGAAAGTGCTGCCTTCTGCGTCTGGTAGGCCCAGGCGAGCCAGGGCATGACGGCTTCCATATCGGCCGTCTCGATGGTGGCGCCGGCCCAGACGCGCAGACCGGACGGTGCGTCGCGGTAAGCGCCGATATCGAGGGCGACATTTTCCTTTTCGAGGAGGGCGACAACGCCCTTGGCGAAATCGGCCTGTGCGGCGGCATCCAGCGCCTGTACGTCGGGATCAACGATCTTCAGGCAGACGGACGTGTTGGAGCGGGTTTCCGGCTTGACGGCCAGGTTGGCGATCCAGTTGTTCTTCTCGATGAACTCGTAGATGACCTTGGCGTTGGCATCGGCACGGCCGATGAGTGCCTTCAGACCACCGAGATTCTTCGCCCACAGCAGCGCGTCGATATAGTCCTCAACGCAGAGCATGGACGGCGTGTTGATGGTTTCGCCGGTGAAGATGCCTTCGATCAGCTTGCCGCCGGAAACCATGCGGAAGATTTTCGGCAGCGGCCATGCCGGCGAATAGCTCAGCAGGCGATCAACAGCACGGGGCGAAAGGATGATGACGCCATGGCCGCCCTCACCGCCCAGAACCTTCTGCCAGGAGAAGGTGACGACGTCGAGTTTCGTAAAGTCCATCTCCTGCGCAAAGGCCGCCGAGGTGGCGTCGCAGATGGTCAGGCCTTTCCGGTCGGCAGGAATGAAATCGGCATTGGGAACGCGGACGCCAGAAGTCGTGCCGTTCCAGGTGAAGACCACGTCACGGTCGAAATCGACCTCGGCGAGGTTCGGCAGCAGGCCGTAATCGGCCTCGAACTTGCGGACGTCCTTCAGCTTGAGCTGCTTGACGACGTCGGTGACCCAACCGGCACCGAAGCTTTCCCAGGCGAGCATATCGACGCCACGTTCACCAAGCAGCGACCAGAGCGCCATTTCAACAGCGCCGGTGTCGGATGCGGGAACGATGCCGATACGATAATCGGCGGGAACATCAAGAATTTCACGGGTGAGATCGATGGCCTGCTTCAGCTTGGCTTTGCCAACCTTGGCGCGATGCGAGCGACCGAGCGGTGCATCGGAGAGAGCATCTAGCGACCAACCGGGGCGCTTCGAGCAGGGACCAGAAGAAAAATGCGTATTGCCCGGACGAACGCCCGGCTTCACTATATCTGTCATTTGACTACCCTTTCAGATAGGCGCCTCTCGTTAGGGAGAGGTGTCCTGACGCCGTTGCTATTCCTGTCGCCGACCTCAGTCAAGCGGAATATGTCGCTGCGCAGAAGAATTTTGGTCCATATGCGTCATGCGCCGCGCCAGATGCCGCAAAAAACAAAACCGCCCGCACCCGGAGGATGCGGACGGTTTGAAACTACCAGCAGGGCGTGACGTTTATTTGTAAACGGCAGGCTGCAGCGGAATATCGGCAGGCGGCATGTACTGCGCGGTATCGCAGCCATTGAAGACATAACGGCCACCGACACGCACTTCGTGCGAATAAAGGCCCTTGTCACGGCCCGGACCGCCATTATTCTCGTAACCGAACATGTCACCCTTGTTGATGTGGCGGAAACGATAGCCGACATCCGCCTTCAGGTTACAGGTAACGTCAATGGAGGCGCCGGCCATCAGGGCGTAGGCGAAGCGCCACTTGCCCTTGCCGCCATGCTCGGTGGTCGGATCGCAGCCGAGGCCGCTTGTGCTGCACGAGGTGTTGCGCAGCTTGTCCCATTTGACATAGGAGCCGCCGATGCCGCCGCCGACATAAGGCGTGATGCGACCGTAAGTTCCGAGATCGACATAGGCATTCGCCATGAGCGTATAAGCCCGCAGCGCACTGAGGTCCGCCGAGACACAGGGACCGGTAACGGAGCCGCATTCACCGCTCGTTGAACCACGGAAATCCGACTTACCCATATAGTCAAACGTCACGTCACTGCGAAAATAGTTGTTGAACTGATAACCGACACCGGCACCGATGATATAACTATCCTTCATCGTCGCGGTGTCAAAATCCCTCAGATCACCACTCGGTCCACCCTGATAATAATGGGCGCCGCGCAGCTTGTTGAAGGAATAACCAACATCGCCGCGCAGATACCAGCCGCTTGCCTGGGTGATCGCAACCTCGGGTGCCTCGACATAGGCAGGTGCTGGCTCGGCTTGATAAAGATCGGCAGCAATAGCACTGGTGCCGGTCAGCAGGACGGCCAGAAATCCGGCCAGGGCGTTTTTCATGACTTCCACTCCAGAAGAGGCACGTGCGTTTTCGGCAGCAGATGCCAGTGAACTGTTCAGTCATGGAGATTGACGTAAAATGGTTAAGTCCCGATTAACCACGATCATTCACTATATTTATTAGCGAATACTAAAAGAAAAAGCCGACCTCGGGGCCGGCTTCTTTCTTTCGTCACTGTTGCGGCAACTCACGCGGCCGAGCGGGCGCTGGAGATGACGCCGACGAGATCGTTGACGATCTTTTCCACCTTCGCACTGTCGTCGCCCTCCGCCATGACGCGGATCAGCGGCTCCGTGCCGGAAGGACGGATGACGAGGCGGCCATTATTGGCCAGCGCACTTTCCGCATCGGCAATCGCCTGCAGCACGACGGGATTTTCCAGCGGCTTGCCGCCGGAAATGCGCACATTCTTCAAGAGCTGCGGCACAGGCTCAAATTTGCGGCACACTTCGCTAACGGTGAGGCCGGAGCGCTTGACCTTGGCGAGAACCTGCAAGGCCGCGACAAGACCGTCGCCGGTCGTGCCATAATCCGAGAGCACGATATGGCCGGACTGTTCACCGCCGACGTTGAAATTGTGGTTGCGCATATGCTCGACGACATAACGGTCACCAACCTTGGTGCGGGCAAGGGTAAGCCCCTTGTCTCCCAGGAAACGTTCCAGGCCGAGATTGGACATGACGGTCGCGACGATACCACCGCCGCGCAGCGTGTTATCGGCGGCCCAGCTATCGGCGATAACGGCCATCAGCTGGTCGCCATCAACGATCTCGCCGCGCTCATCGACGATGATGACCCGGTCCGCATCGCCATCGAGCGCGATGCCGATATCGGCCCGTACCTCATGCACCTTCTTCTGCAGTGCTTCCGGGTGGGTCGAACCGCATTCGAGATTGATGTTGATGCCGTTCGGCTCATTGCCGATGGTGACGACTTCCGCGCCGAGTTCCCAGAGCGCTGCGGGCGCCACCTTGTAGGCAGCACCATTGGCGCAGTCGATGGCGATCCTGAGCCCGCTCAGCGTCACATCACGCGGCAGGGTGCGTTTGACGAATTCGATGTAGCGATAGATATCACCATCCACGCGCTTGGCACGGCCGATTTCGGCCGGCTTGGCCAGCTGGGCATAGATATCCTTGTCGAGAAGATCCTCAATCTCCAGCTCCAGCTCGTCGGAGAGCTTGTAGCCATCGGGACCAAAAAGCTTGATGCCGTTATCGGAGAAAGGGTTGTGCGAGGCGGAGATCATCACACCGATATCCGCGCGAAGCGAGCGGGTCAGCATGGCAACGGCCGGCGTTGGGATAGGGCCGAGCAGGAAAACATCGAGACCGGCTGCGGTGAAACCCGCAACCAGCGCATTTTCCAGCATGTAGCCGGAAAGGCGCGTATCCTTGCCGATCACGACACGGTGGCGATGATGGCCGCGACGGAAAATCGTCCCGACGGCAATACCCACGCGCATCGCCAGGTCAGGTGTCATGGGAAAGACGTTCGATTGTCCGCGGATACCATCGGTTCCGAAATAACGGCGTGCCATTTGAACTCCAAATCTCTCGGGCATTCCGGCGAAAGATAAAAATAGCCGGAAGCGTTTTTGGCTAGATGCCACAAACCACGATAAACAGCACGTAAATTACCGCAAAAATGGCTTATATCTTGTTACCAAAATGAAAAGGCCACCCGGAAGCCCGGATGGCCTTTTACAATCATTCATTCGCGCAGGCGATCAGTGCGGCTGCGGTTCCATGCCGCCTTCGGCTTCGCCGTCGCCCTTGGCCTCGCCCTCGCCCTTTACTTCACTGGGGCCGTCCTTCTTGGCGCCGGCTTTCGGCACTGCCGAACCACGGCTGCCGGGAGAATCGTCACCCAGATCGCGGGCAGGCTTTTCGCCTCTCAGCAACGCCTTGATCTCGTCACCCGTCAGGGTCTCATATTCGAGAAGACCCTCAGCAATTGCGACGAAGCCATCGTGGTTGTCCGTGAGGATACGCCGTGCCTCAGTGTAGGCCTCGTCAATCAGACGGCGGACTTCGGTGTCGATCGTCTGGGCCGTTGCCTCGGAGACGTTCTTCGACTGCGAGACGGAATGGCCGAGGAACACTTCCTGCTGGTTTTCACCATAGGCCACCTGACCGAGAGCATCCGAGAAACCCCATTGCGTGACCATGGCGCGGGCAAGCTTGGTGGCCTGCTCGATATCCGAAGACGCGCCTGAAGTGATGTTCTCCTTGCCGAAAGTCAGTTCTTCGGCAACACGTCCACCCATCATGATCACAAGGCGCGACACCATCCACTTGTAGCTCATGGAATAGCGGTCGCCTTCGGGCAGCTGCATCACCATGCCGAGTGCACGGCCGCGCGGAATAATCGTCGCCTTGTGCAGCGGATCGGCCACGGCAACCTTCAGCGCGGTAATCGCATGGCCGGCCTCATGATAGGCAGTCAGCTTCTTTTCTGCTTCGGTCATGGCGGAGGAGCGGCGTTCCGCACCCATCATGATCTTGTCCTTGGCGTCTTCGAACTCCTGCATGGTGACCACACGCTTGTTGCGGCGGGCGGCCATGAGGGCGGCTTCGTTGACGAGGTTCATCAGGTCAGCACCGGAGAAGCCGGGCGTACCGCGGGCCAGAACCTTGAGATCGACATTCGGCGCCAGCGGCACGTTGCGGATATGCACCTTAAGGATACGCTCGCGGCCGACAATATCCGGGTTCGGCACAACGACCTGACGGTCGAAACGGCCGGGACGCAGCAATGCGGGGTCAAGAACGTCGGGACGGTTGGTGGCGGCGATGAGGATGATACCCTCATTGGCCTCGAAGCCGTCCATTTCGACCAGCAGCTGGTTCAGCGTCTGTTCGCGCTCATCGTTACCGCCGCCAAGACCGGCGCCACGATGGCGGCCGACGGCGTCGATTTCGTCGATGAAGATGATGCAGGGCGCATTCTTCTTGGCTTGCTCGAACATGTCACGCACGCGGCTTGCGCCGACGCCGACGAACATTTCAACGAAGTCCGAACCGGAAATGGTGAAGAACGGCACATTGGCTTCACCGGCGACGGAGCGCGCAAGAAGCGTCTTACCAGTACCCGGAGGGCCGACCAGCAGCACGCCGCGCGGGATTTTACCGCCGAGACGCTGGAACTTCTGCGGATCACGCAGGAATTCCACGATTTCCTCGAGATCCTGCTTGGCTTCGTCCACACCTGCGACGTCGTCAAACGTCACGCGGCCATGGGCTTCCGTCAGGAGCTTGGCCTTGGACTTGCCAAAGCCCATCGCACCACGAGAACCGCCCTGCATCTGCCGCATGAAGAACAGCCAGACGCCAAGAATGAGGAACATCGGCAGAAGCGTGCCGAGATAGCTCAGGAAACCCGAGGAACCGTCGCTTTCCGGACGCGCCACGATGGTGACGTTCTTGCTCTGCAAGCGCTCCATCAGGCTGTCGTCAATGACGGGGGAATAGGTCTGAAAGGCCGTGCCGTTTTCGGTATAGGTTCCGAGAACCCGGTTACCAGTGACAGTCACGTCGCGAACTCGCCCGGAATCCACGTCACGAAGAAACTGGGAATACGGAATCTCCCGCGAACCCGTTTGCGTCGGCGACGTCTGGAACATGCTGAACAGCGCGATCAGCAAGAGGGCGATCACGGCCCACAAGGCGAAATTTCTGAAATTTGGGTTCATCGAACTCCCCGAACTCACACGGACATATCTGCTGCCCGCCATTATGTGCCCCTAACATAAGGACGACATATGCCGTTGCCAAGGCAAAGCGCATTATCTGATGCGTTTTGGTGTAAAAACTATTCCAAGGCAATTCACGAAAAAGAGGCCGGATTTAAACCGGTGGCTGTGGATAGGCCGGTCGTCCGAATAAATTGGCGATTGCATCCGCCAACTCAAGGTCGAAACGCGGCAGGAAAAGATCGAAAGGGGCGAGCCTTGGCGTGACGATGGTAACCTCCGGTACGGAAGCCCGCTCTTCACTCGCTGCGACAATTTGCGGCAGACCCGCCATTGCCGGCTTCGCCACCCCGGCGGGCGCCGATGGAAAGAGCGCCGCGGCCTGCGCAGCGGTACTCGCCCTGCCCGCCGCAACATCAATTGAAAAGTCCGATCCGTTTCTTACCAGGAAACGATCATCCCAAAGGGCCTGGCCGGAACGCTCGATCTGAAGCTCCGGCAGGTTTCGCTGCTCACGGAAAATATAAAGCCCGTCCCGCCGGCGGTCGAGCAGAACCCGGCCAACCGTCATCCGCCCGTTTTCACCTGTCTTGAGAAAGCGAAGAACGCGCTCCATGCTGCTTGCAGCCGGGAAATAAGATCTGCCACCAAGCGTGGCGATCAACGCCGCCAGTCCATGCCGAAACTCGGGAAGATCGGGGTTGATGCTATCACCAGCCAATCTGGCAAGGGCGGCATGAAAAACCTGCGCACGTTCGCGCAGGAAAACGGCTGTTCTTTCGGAAAGGGCCCGCCTTCTGACGGCAACGCTCTCATTGAGCGCGATCGGAGCGTGAGGCAGCGTCTGGCGCACACGGACCCGCTCATATCTGATATTTTCATTGCTCGGATCATCCAGCCAATGCCGCGAGCGTGACGACACGTAGTCGCGGATCGCCTGTCTTTCACAGGCGAGGAATGGCCGCATGATCCAGAGACGTGCATCGTATAAAACCGCATCCGCCATGCCGGAGAGGCCGAGATTGTCACTGCCGCCGCTGCGGGCGGCGCGCATCGCCACGGTTTCGCGCTGGTCGCCGATCGTATGCCCGGTCACGACAAGATCGGCGCGCACCTCCCGGGCAACATCGGCAATCAGGCGATAACGCGCAAGCCGGGACGCTTCAGAAAGGCCGGAAGTCGGTTTGGCGCCATCCCATCGGCGTGTGGTGTGGGGAATTCCGAGTTCGGCGCAAAGCATGGCAACCTTGCGCGCCTCATCGGCGGATTCCGGTCTCAGCGCATGATCGACCGTGACGGCGGAAAGTCGCAAACCGTCGTCATTAACCGCTTTTACTTCTTGTAATGCCAGCAACAGACCGGTGGAGTCGCTGCCGCCTGAGATTGCAACGAGAATATGGGTGGGTTTGCGGAGATTTTCGACAAAAGACCTCGCCGCGGCAAGCGGCGCAATTGTCTTTTCATCGGGAATGCGGGCATCAATCGGCATGGAACACCCGCGACGCAGGAAAAATCAGCAGCTCAGCCGTTTCTGTTCGCTGGCAACCTTGCTCAGCACGGTCTTCGAGGCATTGGGATAACGCTTCGGCACCTCGCGCAGCGTGGCGCAGGCGGTTTCGGTATTGTCGAGAGCGGCAAGCGACATGCCGAGCTTCATCAGCATTTCCGGCGCCTTCGGAGATTTGCCATAGGCCTGATGACCGTTGAGGAAGGTCTTCGCCGCCTCATTGAACTTGCCCTGCGAATATTGCGCCTCACCGAGCCAGAAACTCGCATCCGCGGCCTTCGTGCCCTTGGGATAACCCTGCAGATACTGCTGGAAGCCCTGCTCCGCCAGCTTGTAGTCTCCGGAAAGCACATGGCCATAAGCGGCCTGATAGATATCGCCCTCGCTGGTCAGCGCCGCCGTGTTGACCGGATCGGTCTTGCGGGTGCCATTACCGCTTGTCACGCCGGGAAGGCTGCCGGAGGAGTTGTTGGCGCCCTGATTCAGCGTGCCGCCGACAGGCATTCCCTTGGAATCAAGCTCGATGGAGCCAAGCGTTGTTTCTCCCGGCGCAGCTGTCGAAGCGCTGGAGGAAGCAGGCGGAGAAACGGAAGCGCCACCCTCAGGTGGCGTTTCGATGATCGTTGCAACGTCGTCGGTCGGCGGCGTGGCCGGATTGACCGGACTGGCTTCCGCCTTCTTTTTCGGTGCAGCGGTCGGGCTTGCACCCTTGCCGCCGGCATTGCCGCCTTCCAGTTCCTGGAAGCGGAACTCGTTGTCTTCCTGCGCCTTACGGATCGTTTCCTGCATCTGCAGAAGCTGGAAGCTCATTTCTTCGATGCGGCCATTGAGCTGCCGGATCTGTTCTTCAAGCTGCTGAACCTTATAGGCTTCATTGGCCTGAACCCGCACAATCGGGGGCTGCTGAGAGTTGATCGTGCCGAAGCTACCCCCCGCACCGAACAGCGGACCCGAAACGGCTGTGCCGCTCAAGCCGGTGCAGGCTGCAAGCCCCAGCATTCCCGCCACGACAAGTTTCTTCATCTCATTCGTCCTGCCTTAACTGATTTGCACCGGAATGGCGCAAGCCGGATTTTTTCCATATCAACCGAAAAAGCAACTTAACTTCGGCCAAACTATGAAAAAAACAAAAGGCGGCCCGAAGACCGCCTTTCATTCACGTTCACAATCACGTCAGGCAATTACATGCCCGCGCCACCGAGAACCGTCACAGCGCGCCGGTTCTGGGACCAGCAGGAAATGTCGTCGCAAACCGCGACCGGCTTTTCCTTACCGTAGGAGATGGTCTTCATGCGGCTTGCCGGAACGCCCTGGGAAGCCAGGAAGTCACGGGTTGCAGCGGCACGACGGGCGCCGAGCGCCAGGTTGTATTCACGCGTACCGCGTTCGTCGGCATGGCCTTCGACGGTGATGGCGTAGTTCGGGTAACGGGCCAGCCACTGGGCCTGACGCTGCAGGGTCTGCTGGGCGTCGGCGCGGATCGAGGTGGAGTCGGTGTCGAAGAAGATGCGGTCGCCGACATTGACCGTGAAGTCCTGCTGGGAGCCCGGCGTTGCGGAGCCCGCGCCACCAAGGCCAAGTTCACCGGCGCTGTTCGGCATGTTCTTCTTGTTCGCGCAGCCTGCAAGAGCAAGCGCGAGCGTCATGGCGATGACAGCCGGGTTACGGGCCAGTTTCTGCATGGGGCTGAGTGCCGAAATGTGTGTACGGCTCATCGCCGGTCTCTCCTTAGGATTTCAATAACGTTGCTGGACACTAACTGATCGCGGTTAATAGCCGACAAACGCTTATGGTTAACAAAAAGGAAATGTCCCGCTTTTTTGCTCCCTCACAACACTTTGCGGCAAGAAAGAGGCGCACGTCCCTGTGGTATCAAGTAAAACGTGACGGCGCCGGTTCATGCCGGCGCCGTCACGGCAGTCATATCAATCCAGAAGCGGCGACCATGCCGGATCCGAAGCGAAGGTCGGTGTCTTGATGAGCTGTTCGTTGTAGCCCGTCAGGTCGATCGAATAGAGCTGCGGACCACCCGCACCGGCGTTCTGGCGGAAGAACATCAGTACGCGGCCGTTGGGCGCCCAGGTGGGACCTTCATTGTGGAAGCCGCTGGTCAGGATGCGTTCGCCCGAACCGTCGGTCTTCATCACGCCAATCGAGAACTTGCCGCCCGACTGCTTGGTAAAGGCGATCAGATCGCCGCGCGGAGACCATACCGGCGTGGAATAGGAACCATCACCGAAGGAAACACGCTGCTGGCCGGAGCCGTCGGCATTCATGACGTAAATCTGCTGGCGCCCGCCGCGGTCGCTTTCAAAGGCGACACGCTGACCGTCAGGCGAATAGGAAGGCGCGGTATCGATCGCCGCCGTATTCGTCAGGCGCGTCGTGGTGCGCGAGCGCAGGTCCATGGTGTAGATATTGGCGTTGCCGTCCTGCTGAAGGCTCATGATGACCTTCTGTCCGTCAGGCGAGAAGCGTGGCGAGAACGTCATGCCGGGGAAGTTGCCGACAACTTCACGCTGTCCGGTTTCCAGCTGCAGCAGGTAAACGCGCGGCTGCTGGCCTTCGAAGGACATGTAGGTCACTTCCTGGCGGTTAGGAGAGAAACGCGGCGTCAGAACAATGTCGTTCGAATTGGTGAGGTTGCGGACGTTGAAACCGTCCTGGTCCATGATCGACAGCTGGCGCTTGCGGGCCGTCTTCGGGCCGCTTTCGGAGACAAAAACGACGCGGGTGTCGAAATAGCCCTTTTCACCGGTGACGCGCTCGTAGATGGCATCGGCGATGATATGGGCAACACGACGCCAGTTTTCTGGCTGGGTGAAGAATTGCTGTCCAGACAACTGCTGACCGGCGAAAGTATCCCACAGACGGAATTCGGCACGCAGACGACCGTCGCTCTCACGCGTCACGCGGCCCGTAACGAGCGCCTGTGCGTTGATGACCTTCCAGTCCTCAAAACGCGGCTGCTGATCCGGATTGCTGATCTTTTCGATGAAGGCATTCTTGTTCACCGGCGCAAAAAGACCGGAACGCTGCAGGTCGGCAGCGATGACGGCCGAAACCTGCGCACCGATGCCATCGCTCGACATAAAGTCGGTGATGGCGATGGGCAAGGGCTCGACGTTACCCTTGTTGATGTTGATTTCCACCCGCGCAAAAGCCGGTGCGGAGAAAACCGACATGAGGGCCGCGACAGCGAGCACCAGCCGGATCGGCGAAAATATCTTCATGTTGCCAGGCCTTTCAGCATTCATAGCAATTCACTGGGATCGAAGTTCACAACGACTTCGTTCCATGCATCATATTTGTCGGCAGGAAGGTTCGTGAACGGAGCAGAACGCATGATGGCGCGATAAGCTCCGCCGGAAAGAGCACGGCGCGTTCCCTCGGAACCACCCGTTGCCTCGATCTCGGGCCTGCCGATGATGGTCCCATCACGGTCAAGCTTCATGGTGACCCGAACGCGAACGTCCGAAGCATCCACCATGCCGGGAATGATCTGCCAGTTCTTCTGGATCGCGCCTCGAAGCGCATCCATTTCTGTCTGGCTGAGCGTCGAGCCGCCGGTCGATTTTTTGCCGCCAAGGGCTGCCTGCTGGGTGGAGCGCTTGGCGCCGCCCCCGGAGGGCGCCTGCTTGTTCAACAGGGCAGCAACGTCGTCAGCGTTGAAATCGCTTTCCTTCGAGGAAGCGGATTTCGCCGTTTCCTGCTTCTTTTCGCCGGGCTTCTTGTCGGAAGGCTTATCCGTCGACTTTGCCTGGTCCGGCTTCTTTTCAGCCGGTTTTTCGGCCGGTTTCTGTTCGGCGGGCTTGGTCTCGGCCTGTTTCGGCTCCTCCGGCTTCGGTGGCTCAGGCCTAGAATTCGGGCGTGGAACGTTCTGCGGCACGGGAATTTCGGCCGGCTCCTGCGTTGCCGGCGGCGGCTCCTCCGCCTTGGTTTCCTGCGGCGGCGGTTCCGTCTTCGGCTGCGGCGCTATTTCGGGCTTGGTCTGCGGCAAGGCGGCCATTTCCTGCGGCTTGGGGGCCGAGGTTTCTTCCTTGACGATTTCCTTCACCTCGTTCGCCTTGGTATCGACGACCGGCTGCGGCTTCTCCTGCTTGGGCGGGGCGGCTGCGGCGATATTGTCATTGGGCTTGGCGGTCGGGGTCGGAGGCGCTTCGATATCGGCGGTGTTGTTGCCGATATTCTGGGCATTCTCGATGATATCGGGACGCGTGGTCGGAACAGGGGCAGACTTCTCGGCTTTCGGCGCGTTCTTGTCGCCCTGCTGAATCTGGGTCAGTTCCTCGATCGGCACCAGCTCGACCGGCAGCGCCTCGGCCTGCGACACGTCGAGCGGTTCCGGCGAGCCCAGGGAGATGAGGGCGAAAGCCAGAAGCGACGCGTGCACGATCGCGGATGTGGTGATGCTGCCCTTCATCTTTTTACGTCAATTGTCCTGTTTCTGCTGGGTCACGAGGCCGATATTCTTGAAGCCTGCCGCCTGGATACGCGCCATCACGTCGGCAACGACGCCATATGCGGCAACGGAATCCGCCCGCACGAAGATGCGTTCGTTATAACCCGTCGTGGCGATCGCCTGCAGCTTGTCTGCCACTTCGGCCGCCTGGATTTCCGTTTCCTGCAAATGAATCTGGCCATTGGCATTGACGGAAATCGTGATCGGCTGCGTGTCCGAGTTCAGAGCATTGGCGGAGGTCTGCGGCAGGTCGATCGGCACGCCGACCGTCATCATCGGCGCGGCCACCATGAAGATGATAAGCAGCACGAGCATGACGTCGACGAGCGGCGTCACGTTGATCTCGCTGATCGCGCCGCCTCTGCGCCGTCCGCCGCGCCCACCCCGGCGTCCACCGGAACCGCCGCTGCCACCTGCTGACATACCCATATCATCTACTCCATTTTGCCTTGCGGCAAATTACTGCGCGGCATGTAAATTGGGGGCCGCTTATTGGGCGGCCTGCCGCGTCTGAAGTTTTTCATCGATCTGGCGCGACAGGATCGCGGAGAACTCGTCGGCAAAACCTTCCATGCGGGCGGAAAGCTTGTGCGCGTCGGCCGTGAACTTGTTATAGGCGATAACCGCCGGAATAGCCGCGACAAGGCCAATAGCCGTTGCCAGAAGTGCTTCGGCGATACCCGGCGCCACGACCGCAAGGTTGGTGGACTTCGAACCGGCGATTGCCTGGAATGAGGTCATGATACCAACGACCGTACCGAAAAGACCGATGAAGGGACCCGCCGAACCGATGGTGGCGAGCGAACCGAGGCGGGCCTCGAATTGTTCGCCTTCACGGGCGATGGTCACATCCATTGCCCGGTCGATACGCATCTGCAGACCGATGGGCGAACGCGCGCCGCGTTCGAATGATTTCTTCCATTCCCGCATGGCGGAAACGAAAATTGCCGCAAGACCGACGTTCTGGCGTTCCGCCAGCGTGCGATAAAGCTCCTCGAGCGACTGACCCGACCAGAACACCTGTTCGAACTGGTCGAACTGGCGCTTTGCCTTGCCGAAGCTTACGTATTTGTCGAAGACGATCGCCCACGTCCAGACCGAGGCGGCGATAAGTCCGATCATCACGAACTTCACGATGAAGCCCGCCTGCATAAACAGCGCCCAGAGACTTACATCGTGCGTCGCCGCTGCCAAACCTGCCTGTTCCATAAATATCCAATCCCCGAATCCAAACGCCCGGTACGGGACCGGGCGATTCAAACGCGTGTTAACGCTCGAAGTCGTACGGCCGCAGCCGTTAACCCCTTTGCCATACCCCGATACTTGCCAGTAAGCCTTACTTGCCAATAAATTTGGTGAAAGGAAGGCGTGCGCCGCACAAATGCCAGTTGCTAAAGTAAGACACCATTATGGTTAAAGGAGTGTTACAGCCGGGCCACGCCGGGTGGATTTACTGGATCGGCCCGCCAATTACTTCAGGAATTTTTCCGCAACCGTCTCCGGAAGCCGTCTTGGCCGGCCGTTGGCGTTGATAACGGCGATGATGACCTTGGCGGCAACAAGCAGCGTTTCGCCGCGCCGAATTTCCTGATTGAGCACCATTTTCGCTCCGCCCGCCTTCTCGGTCACGGTGGTGATGGTCAACACGTCATCCATCCGCGCCGGCGTCTTGAAATCGATCTCCATGCGGTGAACAACGAAGACCAGACCCTCCTCGTCGGCGGTCAGAAGCGCGCTCTGTTCACAGCCGAGGCAACGCAGGTAATCGGTACGTCCGCGCTCAAGAAAATGCAGATAACGGGCGTGATAAACGAGGCCGGAGAAATCCGTGTCCTCATAATAAACCCGTTGCGTCAGGCGATGCCCATGTTCGATGAGTTCGCCTGAAAGCGGAACCACAAGCTCGCTCATAATGTCTCCTTGGAAATGTCGGCCGCATCGAAAAGGCGGCGCTGCTGAGCCGGCATCGCGACCCGCACGCTGAAAAGCCGCGGTTTCGGGTCCAGCCGGATCATGTGGCGTTCGGGCGCTGAAGTCATTTATCGTCCAGATCGCCGTCATGCCAGACGAGATGTCTTGTGGTCTGCGGCAGGTGTTCTATTTCGTCGGCGATGAAATAGGGCGGAATATCAAGCTCCGTCAATGCCTGCCGCGTTGCCGCGACCCAGCGGAACTCAAGCTCGTTATCGCCGTCCTGAACACGGTGAATAATATCGCTGGGATGAAAGGCCAGCGTTTGGGGCAGATCCATCAGGTAATAAAAACCGAGTTCGTGCCAGTCCTTGCCTTCATAGTGGAAGAAATTCTCCACCGCCCACAGGAGCCGCCCGACCTTGGCCTCGACGCCAAGTTCCTCAACCATTTCACGCGCCAGCGTTTCCTCGGAGCGCTCGCCCATTTCGGCGCGGCCGCCCGGAAATGTCCAGAATTTTTCATGCGACGCCCGGTGCACCAGCACATGGCCATCACGGAACGCAAGCCCGGCAACACGCATCTGGAAGATGCGCTTCGGCTTGAATTTCATGCGGATGCGAGTGTCCTGGCTTTTGTTATCATGCGTCATCATGCTGGCCTGCGCGCTGGAAACATCAAATCATTTTCCGCCCACCCTAACGCATCCATCTCTTCTTTTCTCGCTTTTGCATCATCTCCCACGATGAATTCATCCAGTTGCGGCGGCTTTATCGTCGTGCCTGATAGCATGGCATGCACCTGCCCGCGATGATGCGTCTGATGCTGGAAAAGATGGGAGAGGACATCGTCGCAACGATCCTGCTGGATACGCGCACCACGATGTATATTGACGGTGGCCGCGAGGTGGCCTTCATCCAGGCCGTCGACAAATGCGATCAACGTTTCGTCAAGCTCCGCTTGGGCTAGGCGAATATTCCCCATGGCCGTGAAAGGTTCCTCCTTCGCAAAGGCGGCCAGACCGAGCGTGCCACCCTGCAGGGCATCGATATAAAACCGGTCTACGATGTAGATGTGGTTCAGCGTTGCCCTGAGAGTGGGGAAAAAACTGACACGCGGAGCGATGAACGCCTCCTGCGAAAGCTGAAGACAGGCCTCATGCAGCCGCAGATTGGCCAGCCGGTTGTTGCGCGCGAGTTTGCGGAAGACCCGCAGCGGATCGTAAGGCATCGGCGTCCCCTCTCATGGCGCCTGATAACGGCGCTTTTCAATCGGCGTGTTCAAGCTCGGATTTGCTTTTCAGAACCTTCCCGCCATCATCCTGCTTAATGAGGTAGGCGGGTTCGTCTTTGCTGGCCTTACGCTTTATCCTGGAGCCGGAAATTGTTTTTTCGACATCGTCGGTAAACGTCTCGACGATTTTTCCTTCGGCGGTTCCGTTGCCCCATTTCCAGCGAACCTTTGTACCCTTGCGATATCCGGACATCATCATCTCCTGACGAAAGACAATCAAATGCCAGCCCGCCGGGTTTGTTCCCCTCAATCATCCTCCAGCGTCAGTCGGAACTGCGCCGCCTCGAGATCCTTCGGCGGCTGCATGCCGAGATGTTTCCAGGCTGTCGCGGTCAGGATACGCCCGCGTGGCGTGCGCTGGATGAAGCCCTGCTGGATCATGTAGGGTTCGATAATATCCTCGATGGCATCACGCGGCTCGGAAAGGCCGGCGGCGATGGTTTCGATGCCAACGGGACCGCCGCCGAAATTGACGGCGATCATGGTGAGATACCGCATGTCCAGTTGGTCGAGGCCCATATTGTCGACAAGAAGCCGCGTCAAAGCCTCGTCGGCGATCTCGCGGGTGACGGCTTGCGCCCGCGCCACTTCGGCGAAATCCCGCACCCGGCGCAAAAGCCGCCCGGCAATACGTGGCGTGCCGCGTGCGCGCCTTGCTACCTCTCGAGCGCCTTCGTCCGTCATGTTGAGCCCCATCAGCCGCGCACCGCGCCGGACGATCAGTTCAAGTTCATCGACGGTGTAGAAAGAAAGGCGGACGGGGATGCCGAAGCGGTCGCGCAGCGGCGTCGTCAGCAGGCCAAGACGGGTGGTGGCCGCAACGAGGGTGAATTTGGAGAGATCGATCTTCACCGAACGCGCCGCCGGCCCCTCACCGATGATCAGATCGAGCTGGAAATCCTCCATGGCGGGATAGAGGATTTCCTCCACCGCCGGATTGAGCCGGTGGATTTCGTCGATGAAGAGCACATCGCGCTCCTCGAGATTGGTAAGGAGGGCTGCGAGATCGCCCGCTTTGGCAATCACTGGCCCGGAGGTGGACTTGAAGTTCACGCCAAGTTCCTTGGCCATGATCTGCGCCAGTGTCGTCTTGCCAAGGCCGGGCGGGCCGACGAACAGCACATGATCCAGCGCCTCGCCGCGGTTCTTTGCCGCCTCGATAAACACCTTGAGATTGGCGCGCGCCTCCGCCTGGCCGGTAAAGTCATCCAGCGACTGCGGGCGCAGCGTGGTGTCGATATCCTCACCGCGCTTTTCCGGAGTAATCAATCTGTCCGCATCGCTCATTCAGGGCATTCCATCGTTCTAGTCGAATTCATCAGGTGACCGCAGCCGCTATAACATGACTATCGCGACAACGCGCCTCACGAAATTCAGCATATCTATGGGCTCCACGTCCGATTGGCAGGCCGCCTTTACCGGGAAAGCTCCTTCAAGCCGAGCCGGATGAGCTTGGCGCTGTCGCCGCCCTCCCCGCCATTTTTCAGCGCAGCGGCAACCGCATTGGCGGCCTGGTCGCGAGAATAGCCGAGATTGGTGAGCGCTGAGACGGCGTCTGCAACCGGCGCGGAGGCAACACCCTCTCCAAGCTCCTGCTTGAGGCCGATGGAGGCGGAGGCCTCTCCGGCAAAGGCGGGCGCCTTGTTGCGAAGCTCGGTCACAAGGCGCACAGCCACCTTGGGCCCAACACCCGGCGCGCGTGAAATCATGGTCTTGTCTTGCAGCGCTATTGCATTGGCAAGCTCGGAAGGCGACAGCGTGGAAAGAACGGCGAGCGCCACTTTCGAGCCAACCCCCTGCACGCTCTGCAACAGGTTGAACCATTCCCGCTCCAGCGCCGACAGAAAGCCGAACAGCTTCAGCTGGTCTTCACGCACATAGGTTTCGATGAACAGTACCACCGCCTCCCCGACGGAGCCGATTTTCGACAAGGTGCGCGCTGAACAATAGGCGACGTAACAAACGCCGTGCACATCCACCAGCACGTAATCCGCGCCGATTTCCTCGATGCTGCCTTTGAGTTTTCCGATCATGATGCCGCCCGCTCAATAAAAATGAAATTAACCGGCCGCCAAGAGCCGCCGCATCCTGTCACCGCCGCGATTATGGGCGTGGCAGATGGCGATGGCGAGCGCGTCCGCCGCATCGTTACCCTTGAATTCGGCCTTCGGCATCAGGATTTTCAGCATCATGTGAATTTGCTGCTTTTCACCGTGCCCGACGCCGATGACGGCCTTCTTCACCGCATTCGGCGCATATTCGAAGACCGGCAATCCCGCCCGTGCCGGAACCAGCATGGCAATGCCGCGCGCCTGGCCGAGTTTCAGCGTGGCGACCGCATCCTTGTTCACGAAGGTTTGCTCCACGGCTGCCTCATCGGGCTGATGGCTATGCACGATCTCAGCCAGCCCGTCATGCAACTGGCACAGCCGGGAGGCGAGGTCCATATCGCCATCCGACGTCACCGTGCCGGAGGCGACAAACCTGAGGCTGTTACCGAGGGTGTCGATGACACCCCAGCCAGTGCGCCGCAACCCGGGGTCAATGCCGATGATTCGAATCGTCTTTTGCATGATCTACCTTATCTTTCCGGCTGCGACCCTGCCAGCGATAAGTGAACAAAACGACAACATTCATCAAATTTGCAGTGCAGCATTTACCTCTGCTTAAACCGCGTACCGCATTGTTCTCCACAAAATCAAAAAGGGGAGCTGCGGACATGATGATCCGCAGCACAATAGTTTCGCCATATCAGCCGTCCGATGGCGCCATCCATGCATGGCGTGGGAACTGATCCGGCATTGGGGGCTGCATCGGCCATGCTGAACCGTTTTCATTCCATATCCACCAAGGTGCTCGTCATTTTCCTGGCGCTGATGGCGATCTCGACCGGGGCTCTCACGCTTCTCGGTTATCAGAGCAGCAGCGGCGTTCTCGAAGAACAGGCATCGAAATCCATGGAGAGCATTCTCGTCTTCCGCGGCGACATGCTCCAGGAGCGCCTTGAACAGCTGAAGACGCAGGCGGATTCCATCGCCAAGATCGAATCCCTGCAGATGGCGGTCGTTTCCATGCGCAGCGGCTGGGCCACGGTGCAGAAGAATTCCGGTGACGCGAAGGCGGAATTACAGCGCGTTTTCGTCAAGGAAAACCCGTTCAGTGACAGGGAAAAGCTGATCAAGCCGGAAAGCCCCAGCGGCTTTTATTATTCCACCCATGAAAAGACCCAGACGGATATAGCCGGTTATATCAAGGGAACGCCGTTCAGCGACGTCCTTTTCATCGATCCCGCCGGTGCGATCTATTATTCCTATCTCAAAGGACCGGCTTTCGGAGAAACCGTAACCTCTGGCGCCTGGACGGAAAGCGGCCTTGGCGCAACTTTCGCACGCGGTGCGGCGAACGCCGAAAGAGCGGTCAACGATGTGGCGCAGACCAGTTTCTCCGGGCTGCGGATCGATACTGCGACGAAAGAGGCCGGTATTTATTTCGGTGTTCCGGTCGTGAAATTCGGCGCGTTCAAGGGCATCGTTCTCTTCCGCGTCAAGGAAGATGTTTTCGGCCAGATACTGACCAAAGGCATTGCGGCCGGCAGCTCGGAGCAATCGGCCATCATCGCTGCCGATGGCAAGGTTCTCGGCGTGGACGGCGAAAAGCTGGTCAGCCTCGACCCGGCCATTTACGGTTTCCATGGTGAAGCCCTGAATGCGACGGGCATGACCATTGCCAGGATTGACCGCACGGACGGCGAAGCCAATGCCTATGCCCGTCCCTTTTCCTTTGCCGGCGAAAAATATCTCGCGGTGGAAAGCATGCTGCGCAGCGAGTTGAATGCGGGTTCCGTCTCAATCGCCGGCACGCTTGCCGTGATCGGCCTTTGCGTGCTGGCCGCTATGTGTGCGGCGACAGCCTTTTTCGCACGACGCCTGTTCGCCCCGCTGGAAAAACTTGCCGGGCTAACGGGCGAAGTCGCCGCAGGCCGTCTTGATGCCGAAATCGCCAATCAGGACCGGAACGACGAGATCGGCCGGATGGCGCGTGCGCTCGGCAGTTTCCGTGAAAAACTCATCCTGCAGCGGGAAATGGAAGAGACCGCAGCGCGCACGCGGGAGGAAGCCGAAACGGCGCGGCGCTCCCATCTTGCCGAGCGCGAGGCCGAGGCAGGCACGCTGCAGATGGTCGTGAAGTCTCTGGATGAGGGGCTCGACCGGCTGGCGAACGGCAACCTCGCCTATCGCATAGAGACCGTTTTCCCCGATGATCTCGAAAGCCTGCGCCAGAACTTCAACACGGCGCTTGCCCGTCTCAGCGAGACCATGGAAGCGATTGGCGGCAACTCCGCCGCCGTTCGTGGCGGCTCCGAGGAAATGCGGGTGGGGGCCGACCAGCTCGCCGAACGTACCGAGCGGCAGGCGGCTTCCATTACCGAAACGGCAAGCGCCATCAAGGCGATTACCGAGGCCGTCCGCGACCAGATCGAACGCGCCGAACAGGCAACCCGGATTGCGCGCGACGCCAGCACGGAGGCGACCGCATCCAGCCATGTGATGGAGCAGACAATCGCCGCCATGGAGGCGATCCAGACCTCGTCGCGCCAGATCAACCAGATTATCGGTGTCATCGATGAAATCGCCTTCCAGACCAACCTTCTCGCCTTGAATGCGGGTGTCGAGGCCGCACGCGCTGGCGACGCGGGCAAGGGTTTTGCCGTCGTGGCGCAGGAGGTACGCGAACTGGCGCAGCGTTCAGCCGCCGCCGCAAAGGAAATCACCAGCCTTTTGAAACGCTCCACAGACGAGGTTTCCGCCGGCGTGGTCCTGGTGGAAAAGGCCGGCGCTTCACTCACCGGCATCGGTAAACATGTGCAGACAATTAGCGCGCGCATCGAGGAGATCATGGAATCCACCCGTGAGGAAGCGCATACGCTCTTCGAAATCAACAGCACCGTCACCAGCCTCGACACCATGACCCAGCAGAACGCCGCCATGGTGGAAGAGACGACGGCAGCCATTCACAATCTCGCGTCGGAAGCGAGTGAAATGGATGGCAGGCTCGGCGAGTTCGTGCTGGCCTCAGAGCAGGAAACGGCGCGGCATCGCGAGAACAGGCAATTCCGGCGGGCGGGCTGAGACGGCCGGCTGACGAAAGGCAGGGGCCTCTCCGGAGGCCCCAATTTTTTTGAACCATCCATCAATTCTATGCGACTTCTCTGGTAAATCGAGACACGCGCCTTACATCCGCAGCAAAGATTTGAATTTCTGCAGGAGCGTCCGATGATCCCCTTCTCCATTCTCGACCTTTCGCCGATCGGCGAAGGCGAGAGCGTCAGCGCGGCGCTCGAAAATTCCCGTCGCATGGCCATCAAGGCCGAAGAACACGGTTATAACCGCATCTGGCTGGCGGAGCACCACGGCATGCCGGGCATTGCCAGTGCTGCGACCTCGCTCGTGATAGCCCATGTGGGTGCCGCCACCAAACATATTCGTGTCGGTTCCGGCGGCATCATGCTGCCCAACCACTCCCCGCTCGTCATTGCCGAACAGTTCGGAACGCTGGCAGCACTTTTGCCGGGTCGTGTCGATCTCGGTCTCGGCCGCGCGCCGGGAACCGATATGCGCACAGCGCGAGCCCTGCGCCGCAACCTCGATGCCGGCGCGGAAAATTTCCCGCACGATATCGTCGAACTCCAGCGTTACCTCGGCGCACCGCAGCCGGATCAGGCGATCCTTGCCGTGCCCGGCATGAATTCCAACGTGCCGCTCTGGCTGCTTGGCTCCAGTACCTACAGCGCGCATCTCGCCGCAGCGCTCGGTCTGCCCTATTCCTTCGCCTCGCATTTTGCCCCCGATATGCTGATGGAGGCCATCCATATCTATCGCGAGCGCTTCCAGCCCTCAGAGGTGCTGGACAAGCCCTATGTGATGGTGGGTGTGATGGGTGTCGGTGCAGATACGGACGAGGAGGCGCAGCATCTCTTCACCTCGTCCCAGCAGCAATTCGTCAATCTGCGGCGCAATGTGCGCACGCCGTTTCCGAAACCGGTGCACAGCATGGACGATTACTGGAACGAGATGGAACGTTTCTCGGTCGAACACACGCTGCGTTTTGCCGCTGTTGGTTCACCCGAAACGATCGAGCGCCATCTTGACGGTTTCCTGGCCGAAACGCAGGCGGACGAGCTGATCGTCTCGATGCCGATCCACGATATCCAAAAACGGCTGCGTTCCGTGGAAATTTTCGCCGATGTGCGGACCGCCATCCGAAAAGCAGCCTAGAATTTTTCGCATTTCCCGACGGAAACCGGAATCCACTTTTCCTGGAAATGCATTCAACGAAAAGCCCCGGAGCGATGTCGCTACCGGGGCTCTTCGTTAATCTGAAATGTCAGGCCGAAAGCTTGGCGAGAATTTCTTCTGAGACTTCGAAGTTGGAATAAACGTTCTGCACGTCGTCATCATCTTCGAGATTGTCGATGAGCTTCATCAGCGACTGCGCCTTTTCTTCATCCACCGGCACCGTATTTTGCGGCTTCCAGATGGCCTTGACGCTTTCGGCTTCGCCCAGCACGCTTTCCAGCGCCTTGGAAACCTCGTTCATGGCTTCGAAACCGCAGATGATGGTGTGGCCATCTTCGGAGGATTCGACATCGTCAGCGCCCGCTTCAATAGCCGCTTCCATAACCTTGTCGGCATCGCCGACTTCAGCCTTGTAAGCGATCTCGCCAACGCGGTCGAAGGAGAAGGATACCGAGCCGGTTTCGCCGAGTGCGCCGCCGGCCTTGGTGAAGATGGAGCGGACGTTGGAGGCGGTGCGGTTGCGGTTGTCGGTCAGGGCCTCGACGACGACGGCGACACCCCCCGGACCGTAACCTTCGTAACGGACTTCATCGTAGTTCTCGCTGTCTGCGCCGGAAGCCTTCTTGATCGCCCGCTCGATATTGTCCTTCGGCATGGACTGTGCCTTGGCGTTCTGGATTGCCAGACGCAGACGCGCGTTCATGTTGGGGTCGGGCATGCCCGTCTTTGCCGCAACGGTGATTTCGCGTGCAAGCTTGGAAAACATCTTGGACCGCACGGAGTCCTGCTTGCCCTTGCGGTGCATGATGTTCTTGAACTGTGAATGACCAGCCATGGAAAACCCGATTGTCTTAATTTGGAGATTGCGGGCCTTATAAGTGCGATAGGCCCATCGTTCAAGCCCGGAAGCACTTTCTCTTCCGCGAACAATAGAAGGAACTGATTTAATCGCTTCTCGTTCTGATCATGAACCGGCGGGAGAACACATGTTTTCTCTCCGTCGCAGCATCAGACCGGAAGGAGAAAACATATGGTCAGCCTGACTGAAGCAAGAGAAGCCCCGGCCCGCCAGCTCTGGGACGAGATCAACTCGGTCCATGCCGGCATGCTTGGTCTCGAAGGCCTGCACAATCACATGCAGCCCATGGCGCCTCATGCTGATCCGAAGACCAATACCATCTGGTTTTTCTCCAAAAAGGACACCGATCTCGTAAAATCGCTGAAGTCGGGCTCGCGCGCGCATTTCTGCCTCGTTGGCAAGGACCATGATTACCACGCCTGCCTCTCCGGCATCCTGGAGGCGCGCGACGACAGGGCGAAGATCGATGAATACTGGAATTCCGTCACCGCCGCCTGGTTCGAACATGGCAAGGCCGACCCGCAGCTGACGATGCTGGCGCTTCATGTCGATGACGCCGATATCTGGGCCTCGACGGACAGCACGCTGAAATTCGGCTGGGAAATCGCCAAGGCCAACATGTCCGACGACAAGACGCCTGATGTCGGCGTGCGCCAGCACCTCACATTTGCCTGATTGACAGCTCCCCCGCCCTTCCTCGCCCGCTTCCAGCTACATGCCTTTCGGCACCAGTATCTGCGGCTGGCGGGGAAGGTTTCTCATCGAGACCCGGATCACCGGATCTGTGGCATAGGCAATCCGGAAACTCTCCCCGAACATCGTCAGGAACTGCTCAAGCGGCGGGCCGGTGCGATGCATTGGCAGGATCAGCGCGGAGCGCAGCCGCTTCACCACCCGGCTCATGCTATCGGCCCCCATGGTCAGACCGCCATCCACCGGCACCATCAGCACGTCCAACCGGCCGATTTCGGCATAATGCGTATCCGTCAGTTCATGATGCAGATGCCCAAGATGGCCGATGCACAGCCCGGCAACCTCGAAGATGAAGATGGAATTGCCGTTTTCCTGAAATGACTCGTAATCACCCCAGCGGTTGCGGATATCGGTCGCGACATTGCGGATATAGACGTCACCCACCAGCACCTTGTGCTCGGCCTTTTCCCCGGGCGTATCGCTCCAGCCATGCAGCACATATTGAATAGCCGGGTCCGGGCTGAGGGTGAAGTGGGTGGAATGCGCCCGGTTCATCGTCACGACAGTCGGCGTGACGGGCGGACGGTATACGCCGTTATAATCGGTGGCGATCGTCACGCCATCGGGACTTTCGATGAGATAGGTGGAATGGCCGATGAAGCTGATCTTCACCTCTTCCTTCGCCGCCGCCTGAGCCAACTGGACACCGGGCGTATTGAAGCTGGCGAACATCACTCCGGGGATATTTTGGGCAATCGCCTGACACTGGCTGACGGGAGGCCGGCTTGCCGTCTGTGAAAAGGCGGCTCCCGCACAGGCAATCAGGCCTGTCATTGCAAGCATTAGCACGCGTAGCATCATGCCCACTCCCATGAACTTGCGAAGGTTGAGAGGATGCGGCAGGTTTTGCGGTGCGTCCAGTTACAAGAACGCGAGAGGCTTAGACTCTCGTCATTGTGAACGCTTCCGGCAAACGTTCAGGCCCAGAAGGAGGGCACTGTTTCCGAAAGCCGCGGGCCGATGCGCAGCGGCGCGATCTTTTCGGCAAGCCCGGTGCGGTCGGAGATTTCAACGCCGACGCCACAGATCGTCGCCGGCCCGCTTGCGGCCTCGAAACGGCCCTTCGGCATTTTGGAAATGAATCGGTTGATCGGCTCTTCCTTCTCCATGCCAAGCGAACTGTCATAATCGCCGCACATGCCGGCATCAGACATATAGGCCGTGCCGCCATTCAGTATTTGCGCGTCAGCCGTCGGAACATGGGTGTGGGTGCCGACGACGAAGCTCGCGCGGCCATCAACGAAATGGCCGAAACACTGCTTTTCGCTGGTCGCCTCGGCATGGAAATCGAAGATGATGGCGTCGGCCTGTTCCTTCAGCGGGCAGGCGGCAAGAATGGTTTCCGCCGACTTGAAAGGATCGTCCAGCTCCGGATGCATGAACACCCGGCCCATGATGTTGGCGACAAGGATACGTGCGCCGTTGCGGGCATAAAACATGCCCGAGCCCTTACCAGGCGTACCATCGGGATAATTGGCGGGCCGCAGGAACTGGTCGTGGCGCTCGCAGAAGGAAACCGCTTCTTTCTGATCCCAGACATGGTTGCCGGTGGTCACGACGTCGGCACCGGCATTGATTGTTTCAAGGTAGATATCCTCGGTAATGCCGAAACCGCCGGCGGCATTTTCACCGTTGACGATGACGAAATCGAGCTTCAGATCGGAAATCAGCCCCGGCAATCGCTCCCAGACAGCCGTGCGTCCGGTCTTGCCAACCATATCTCCAAGAAAAAGAAGTCTCATTCACCGCCTCGTTTTGCGTATGTTCTTTGGATTTGCGTCCCTCTAGCGGGTAATCCATCTTTTAAAAAGTGCTAAAGCGCCTTTTGTCCCGGATCGGCCATCGATAGCGGGGTGGAAAACCAGTGCAGCCCGCTTTCCGTCAGAATGGCGTGGAGCGGCACATCATGCGCCTCCGCCGGTACGGATGGTACTTCCTGACAATCAAAGGCGATGCCGATGAGGATGGGCTGACGACCCTTGGCGTGCAATCTCGCAATGGCGCGGTCATAGTGCCCCGCACCATAACCGACACGCTGCCCCTGCCCATCGAAGACGGAAAGAGGCACAAGCAGAATGTCCGGATCAAGAACTTCCGCATCCTCGCCCGGGCCGCTCGTGCCGAAACCGGTCTTCACCAGTGGCGTATCCGCCTCGAAGGCGCGAAAGACGATGGTTTCCCGGTCAAGCACCACGGGAAGGACGAGACGCCCGCCCCGTTCACGCAACGCCTCCATCAGCGGCCGGGTATCGGCCTCGGAGCGAATGGGCATAAACCCGGAAATGACGGTGCCGGGCGCAAAGGGAATGCCGAAGGCACCATAGGCCGTTATTGACAGGCTCTTCTGCTGCCGCTCGGCTGAAGGCAACGCATCGCGCGAGGCAAGCCTTTCGCCACGCAACCTTGCTTTTTCCGCTGCATCGCCCTGCATCAGGCGGCCCGGCTCACAAGGACCTTGTCGATACGGTGGCCGTCGAGGTCGATGACTTCGAAACGCCAGCCGTTGCGGGTGACATGTTCACCCAGTTCCGGCAGGCGGCGGAATTCATCAAGCACAAGACCGGCAACGGTCTCGAACTCGGCATCCTCATCGATCTGGAATCCCATGCGATAAGCGAACTCATCGGCCGGCATCCAGCCGGCGACGAGGAACGAGCCATCCTCGCGCTCGACCATGGCCGGTTCTTCGTCATTATCTTCCTGAAAGGCGCCGGTAATGGCCTCCAGAACGTCGCCGGAACTGACGATACCTTCGAAATGGCCGTATTCGTCATAGACTAGCACCATATGCACCGTGGAGCGACGCAGCGACTGGATGACATCCACCGCGCTCGTCAGGTCAGAGACAACGGGAACCTCGCGCAGAAGTTCGCGCACATCCAGCTCCTTGCCCGAGGCAAGCGCATCGAAGGCGTCCTTGGCGAAAAGTACGCCCAGAATTTCATCGGAAGCGCCGTTGCGCACCGGAAGGCGTGAACGCTGCGTCTGGCGAAGCTGCTCCCGGATTTCCTGTGCACTGTCTTCGATATCGACCACTTCGACATCGCGGCGTGGCGTCATGAGGCCACGCGCATTACGGTCGGCAAGGCGCATGACGCTGGTGATCATCGCCGATTCCTCGGTCTCGATCACACCGGCACTATGGGCTTCGGCCAGAACCGTGCGAATTTCATCGTCCGTCACCGAAGCGTTGGACTCACCGCTATGGCCGAGAATTGCCAGAACGACCTTGCCGGATTTATCCAGCAGCCACACCAGCGGCGCGCCGACGCGTGACAGCATCACCATGGTAGGCGCGACACGGGCGGCGATTTTTTCGGGATCGCGCAGAGCGATCTGCTTCGGCACCAGCTCGCCGACGATCAGCGACAGATAGGTGATGGCAACGACAACCGAGCCTACACCGATAGCATCGGCGGCACGATCGGGAACGCCCTGCTCCAGAAGCCATCCGGTGAACCGGGCGCCAAGCGTGGCGCCGGAAAACGCACCGGACAGAACGCCGACCAACGTAATGCCGATCTGAACCGTGGAAAGGAACCGTCCGGGATTTTCAGAAAGGCCAAGCGCCATGGTGGCGCCCCTGCTGCCTTGCGCGGCAAGCACCTTGAGCCTCGCCGGTCTGGAGGAGACAACGGCAAGCTCGGACATGGCAAGCACACCGTTCAATACGGTGAGCAGGACCACGATCATAATTTCAGTAAACAAGTTTAGCTCTTTGGGCTGTTGAACGGCAGGTCGCGGTTTTGACCGCAGGACCCTTTGATATAAAAGGGCATAACAGACATACCAATCCGAATAATAGGCAATTGTTCCGCCATTGCAATGACAGCGATATAAAAAAGCCTTGCCCGGCAGTAATGAAAAATAACTGTCGACGATAAAATAATCAGGTGAAGAACGGGGGTTGACCCGAAACTTCAAGCGCGATCCACGGCGACCGATGGAGATTTACGATCCTGGGTGCCTACAAAAGTAGGTGGGTACCGTGTGTCCAGCCCCACGGGACTGGCCAGGGACAGCTCCCTTTGGATCGAGTATGGCCCCAGGGATTGTGGTTCCTGTCGGGAAGCGCAGAACGCATCCAAGATATAGGACGGATTGAAGGAAACCGCCAGAGGGCCGATAACGAATTTTGCCGGCACGGAAAGTTCGCCCGATTAATGGGCCGCGGGTTTTGGACGTTCGAGCAGTTTTTCGGTAATACCGTTCAGCCGGTCAGCCAGATCGCCAATGGCAACAGCCACTATTTCATCCGATTTCGCCTTGTGCTCGGCCATGCCGTCGCGGTTGCGGGAAAGGGATGCGACCTCCCCCTCCAGCCTCTCGATCTTGCGGTTGAGTTCGGAAAGTTCATCCATCACCATGATACCGGCCATCACAGTGAGCCTCAGATCGCCGATTTCGCCGAACTGGCTCTTGAGATGCCCGACATACCGATCAAAACGGGTGGCGAGATCGGTCAGGTGGTCTTCCTGCCCCGCCTCGCAGGCCATGCGATAGGCCTTGCCATCGATCATAACAGTGACTTGCGCCATGAAACCGCTCCTATCGATCCAGCACCGCGCGGATCGTCTCCATGGCCGTTACCAGCCGACGGGAAACCTCGCGATTGACTTCTTCAAGACGGTTGGCGCGAAACTCGGCCTGATCAAGCTCGTGTGCAAGCCTGGCGCGGTCGACATGGACCCGCTTGACCTCATTATCGATCTCGCCCGTCTCCCTTTGCCGCTCGATACGCATATCGATGGCATTTTCGAGATTTGTGATGGCAGCATTCAGCTCCGTCAGCGCAGATTGTACGGTCTTCTCAGCCGACATCGTTTTTTCCAACTCGCACGCCACCGGCCGAATCGTCCGGTTTCAGGCCTTTTCCACAGTCACGAGGTTATTACCCGATTTACCATCCCGTCAATCAAACCAGTGCATTGAGGCGTTTTGCTCTGTGGATGAACGAAGAAGCGCCGGCCCCCATCGCACGATTTTTGTCGAGACAGCCGATTTTCTAAACGATTTTTATCCTTGGGCGAACCGCAATTGCCCGCGGATTTATTGACTTGCCTGCCTCACCTGCTATGGATCAACCCGCTTTTTGGATAGTTGCGTAAAACTATCTCCTTTCACCCGGAACAGACGGAAAAGCCATGATTTCTCGCGACAAACACAACCGGATGGCAAATGCGATCCGCTTTCTTGCCATGGATGCAGTGGAGAAGGCCAATTCCGGCCATCCCGGACTGCCGATGGGCGCAGCCGATGTCGCCACCGTTCTTTTCACCCGCTACCTGAAATTCGATCCCAAGGCACCGCTGTGGGCAGACCGTGATCGCTTCGTGCTGTCGGCAGGCCATGGCTCGATGCTTCTTTACTCGCTGCTCTATCTGACGGGCTACGAGGACATGACGATCGACGAGATCAAGCGCTTCCGTCAGTTCGGGTCCAAGACCGCCGGTCACCCGGAATATGGTCATGCCACCGGCATTGAAACGACCACCGGCCCGCTCGGCCAGGGCATCGCCAACGCCGTCGGCATGGCAATCGCCGAACGCAAGCTGGAAGAGGAATTCGGTTCCGACCTGCAGAGCCACTTCACCTATGTGTTGTGCGGCGATGGCTGCCTCATGGAAGGCATCAGCCACGAAGCCATCGCGCTTGCCGGCCACCTGAAGCTCAACAAGCTCGTTCTTTTCTGGGACGACAACAACATCACCATCGACGGTGAAGTGGGTCTTTCCGACAGCACCGACCAGATCGCACGCTTCAACGCGGTCCACTGGAACACGATCCGTGTCGACGGCCATGATCCGGACGCGATTGCCGCCGCCATCGAAGCTGCGCAGAAATCCGACCGCCCGACCTTCATCGCCTGCAAGACCGTCATCGGTTTCGGCGCGCCCAACAAGCAGGGCACCCATAAGGTGCACGGCAATCCGCTCGGCGCCGAAGAAATCGCCGCTGCCCGCAAGAGCCTGAACTGGGAAGCAGAAGCCTTCGTCATTCCGGAAGACGTGCTCGATGCATGGCGCCTTGCCGGCCTGCGCTCCACCAAGACCCGCCAGGACTGGGAAGCCCGCCTCGAAGCCGCTGAGACGGCCAAGAAGGCCGAATTCAAGCGCCGCTTCTCCGGCGAACTGACCGGCAACTTCGACAGCTCCATCGATGCCTTCAAGAAGAAGATCATCGAGAACAACCCGACCGTTGCCACCCGCAAGGCCTCGGAAGACTCGCTCGAAGTAATCAACGGCATCCTGCCGGAAATGATCGGCGGTTCGGCCGACCTGACGCCGTCCAATAACACCAAGACCAGCCAGATGAAGTCCATCACGCCGACGGACTTCTCCGGCCGTTACCTGCATTACGGCATCCGCGAGCACGGCATGGCTGCGGCCATGAACGGCATCGCGCTGCATGGCGGTCTCATCCCCTATGCCGGCGGCTTCCTGATCTTCTCGGACTATTGCCGTCCGTCGATCCGCCTTGCCGCGCTGATGGGCATCCGCGTCGTCCACGTTCTGACCCATGATTCCATCGGTGTCGGCGAAGACGGCCCGACCCACCAGCCGGTCGAACAGATCGCAGCGCTGCGCGCCATTCCGAACCTGCTCGTCTTCCGCCCGGCGGATGAAACCGAGACGGCGGAATGCTGGCAGCTGGCACTGGAACAGAAGCACCGTCCCTCGGCGCTGGCGCTTACCCGCCAGAATCTGGCGCCTTCGCGCAAGGAATATGAAGAGAAGAACCTGTCCGCTTACGGCGCATACGAACTCGTATCCGCCAGCGACGCCAAGGTTTCGATCTTCGCTTCCGGTTCGGAAGTGGAAGTGGCGCTCAAGGCTGCCGCAACGCTGAAGGATAAGGGCGTTTCCGCCCGCGTCGTTTCCGTTCCCTGCTTCGAACTCTTCAAGGAACAGCCGGAAACCTATCGTAACGCCATCATCGGCAAGGCTCCGGTCAAGATCGCGGTGGAAGCCGCCATCCGCCAGGGTTGGGATTACTTCATCGGTAATGACGGCGCTTTCGTCGGCATGCACTCCTTTGGAGCCTCTGCGCCGGCGAAGGATCTCTTCAAGCACTTCGGTATCACGGCGGAAGCCGTCGTCGCCGCAGTCGAGGCAAAACTTGCATGAGGGCTCCCAAGGCCCTCACATTCCGCATAGACCAAGCACATATCTTGTTCGGGAGACTGTAAATGACTGTAAAAGTTGCCATTAACGGCTTCGGCCGCATCGGCCGCAATGTTCTGCGCGCCATCGTCGAATCCGGCCGTGCCGATATCGAAGTCGTTGCCATCAACGACCTCGGTCCGGTTGAAACCAACGCCCACCTGCTGCGCTACGATTCGATCCACGGCAAGTTCCCTGCCGAAGTAAAGGTCGAAGGCGACACGATCATCGTTGGCGGCGGCAAGCCGATTAAGGTCACGGCCGTTCGCGATCCGGCAACCCTGCCGCACAAGGAACTCGGCGTCGATATCGCTCTTGAGTGCACCGGCATCTTCACCGCCCGCGACAAGGCCGCCGCTCACCTGACAGCCGGCGCAAAGCGCGTCATCGTATCCGCTCCCGCTGACGGCGCTGACCTCACGGTCGTCTTCGGCGTCAACGACGACCAGCTGACGAAGGACCATCTGGTCATTTCCAACGCCTCCTGCACCACCAACTGCCTTGTACCGGTCGTGAAGGTTCTCGACGACGTCATTGGCATCGACCATGGCTTCATGACCACGATCCACTCCTACACCGGCGACCAGCCGACGCTGGACACCATGCACAAGGATCTGTACCGCGCCCGCGCCGCAGCCCTGTCCATGATCCCGACGTCCACCGGTGCAGCCAAGGCCGTTGGCCTCGTTCTGCCGCATCTCAAGGGCAAGCTGGACGGCACGTCGATCCGCGTTCCGACCCCGAACGTTTCGGTCGTCGACTTCAAGTTCATCGCCAAGCGCGACACGACTGTTGAAGAAGTCAACGAAGCGATCAAGGCTGCTTCCAACGGCAAGCTGAAGGGCATCCTCGGCTACACCGAAGAGCCGCTGGTCTCCCGCGACTTCAACCACGACAGCCATTCCTCGATCTTCGCGATCGACCAGACCAAGGTCATGGAAGGCAAGTTCGTCCGCGTTCTGTCCTGGTACGACAACGAGTGGGGCTTCTCCAACCGCATGTCGGACACGGCCGTCGCATTCGCGAAGACCATCTAACGAAAACGCATCGATCGATGCAGGTCCGGCGGGAGCAATCCCGCCGGATTTTTTATTCTCGATTTTCCTCCTCTATGCCGCCAAGTTTTCAATTTCCTGCCTTTGTCTGGTCCATTTTGAGACTGACAACAGCGACAGGGATAACGGTCGTGCGCAATGCACTTCGGCCCTGCCGTATCTTTCGATACACCCCGCCTTGCGTCGCCTTTCAACGCCACCAAGCCAGCGCTGACAGACCGCAACCCGTGGCGCATTGACTGCGAACGTGCAGAGCATTCATTGCGGCGGCCAATGCGGTGTGAAAGAGGCGGTGGACGTGGAATCATTTTATCTTCTGTTGCTGGTCGCAACTGTTCTGGTTCTCGTCGCGGCCTTTTCCAGCCTCATCGCCTTCCGCTTCGGCGCGCCGCTGCTGTTGCTCTTCCTTGTCATCGGGCTTGCGGCGGGCGTGGATGGCCTCGGCATCGAATTCACCAACAATCCGCTCGCCTATATGCTCGGCTCGCTCATACTTGCCGTCATCCTCTTCGATTCCGGCTTCGGCACCTCCCTGCAATCCTTTCGGCTTTCTGCGGCACCCGCCGTCGCGCTCGCCACCGTCGGCGTCATCCTCACATCCGTGTTCTTCGCAGGCGCAGCCGCCCTGCTGCTCGGGCTTTCCTGGCTGGAGGGCCTGCTGCTCGGCGCCATCGTCGCCTCCACGGATGCGGCGGCCGTGTTCTTCCTGCTGCGCATCGGCGGCATCCATATCCGCGATCAGGTGCGCTCGACGCTGGAGGTGGAGTCCGGCACCAACGATCCGATGGCCATCTTTCTCACCGTTGCGCTGGTCGAGATCATCGCCAAGGGTCAGGGTCTGGCCGGCATCGACAGCGGTTTCCTGCTGCTCTTCGTCGAGGAAATGGGGCTTGGCCTGATCTTCGGCCTGCTCGGCGGCGTCATGATCGCCACCGTCGTCAATCGCTTCGCCGCCGACCGCGGGCTGGCGCCGATCTTCGTGCTGGCACTGGCGCTGCTCGTTTTCTCCTTCACCGGCGCGATCGGCGGCAGCGGTTGGCGGTCTATGTAGCGGGTATCGTTGCCGGCAACCGCAGGATCTTCGCCAAGGAGACCATCCGCCGTTTCCACGAGGGGCTGACCTGGCTTGCCCAGATCATCATGTTCCTGATGCTCGGCCTGCTCGCCACACCGTCGCAATTTCCGGCGATCGCCATTCCGGCCGTGCTGCTGGCACTTTTCCTGATCTTCGTCGCCCGCCCGCTCGCAGTGTGGCTGAGCCTCATGCCGTTCAACTATACCCAGCAGGAAACCTCCTTCGTGGCATGGGTCGGCCTGCGCGGCGCGGTTTCCATCCTGCTCGCCATCATGCCCATCCTCGGCGGGCTGGACGATGCGCAGATCTATTTCAACGCCGCCTTCATCATCGTTCTTGTATCGCTCCTCGTTCAGGGTTGGACCATCAAGCCGGTGGCGACAAGGCTCGGGCTGATCGTGCCGCCGCGTATGGGCGAGGTCGACAAGCTGGAGGTCGATCTTCCCGGCACTGCCAATCACGAGTTGATTTCCTACCGGGTCGCCAAAGGCAGCGCCATCATGCAGGGCGAGCGCATTCCCCGCTGGGCGATGCCCTCGCTGGTGGTGCGCGACGGCAAGTCGATCCGTTATCAATATGCCGGACGCCTGCGTGAAAACGATCTCGTCTATCTGTTTATCGCACCCGGCTATATCAGGCTGCTCGACCGGCTGTTTGCAAGCGCGCTGCCGGTCGCGGATGACGACGCCGATTTCTTCGGCACCTTCGCGATCTCGCCCGCCCGTCCGGCAACGGAACTCGATGCTGCCTACGGTCCCGGCATCATTTCGCCGGCTGAACACGCCATGAGCATCGCAGAACTCATCGAGGCACGCCTTTCGGGCAAGGCGGATTATGCCGATCGGGTGCGTCTCGGCTCCATCGTTCTGATCGTTCGGGCGCTGGACGAACATGAGGCAATCACAGGCGTCGGCATCTCGCTTGAGCCTGTCGAACCGGCCATCGGCCTGCCGATATTCATCAGCTTTTCGGAAATTCTCCGCCGTGCGCGCACGCATCTGGCACAACGGCGTCAGTTGCGTTCCGCCGATGCCAGCGAGAGCGTTTCCGCACCTCCGAAGACGGTGACAGAAAATGAGGCCTGACCGGCTTGCGTCGTCAATCAGGCATAGTATGGTCCGTGCCGAACTCGCAACAAATCAGGATCGACCCATGCCCGCTTTCAAGACCATCGACGACCTTAACGACATTGCCGGAAAGCGCGTTCTCATCCGCGTTGATCTCAACGTGCCGGTCGCGGATGGCAAGGTGACGGACGCAACCCGTATCGAACGCGTTGCGCCGACCATTTTGGAACTCTCCGCAAAAGGCGCAAAAGTCATTCTGCTCGCCCATTTCGGCCGCCCGAAAGGCGAACCTGTCGCTGACATGTCGCTCTCCCAGATCGTCCCCGCCGTCGAGGACGTGCTGGATCATGCCATATCCTTCGCAACCGACTGCATCGGTGCCCCAGCGGCGGATGCGGTCGCGAAAATGAACGACGGCGATATTCTGCTGCTGGAAAACACCCGCTTCCACAAGGGCGAAGAAAAGAACGATCCCGCCTTCGTCGAGGCACTGGCCGCGAATGGCGATATCTATGTGAACGACGCCTTCTCCGCCGCCCACCGCGCCCACGCCTCCACTGAAGGCCTGGCGCGGCATCTGCCCGCCTATGCCGGCCGCACCATGCAGGCCGAGCTTGAGGCGCTGGAAAAGGGCCTCGGCCAGCCCGTTCGCCCGGTCGTCGCCATCGTTGGCGGCGCCAAGGTTTCGAGCAAGATCGATCTCTTGATGAACCTCGTCAAGAAGGTCGATGCCCTCGTCATCGGCGGCGGCATGGCCAACACCTTCCTCGCCGCCCGCGGCACCAATGTCGGCAAGTCGCTCTGCGAGCACGATCTGGCAGAAACCGCAAAGCAGATCATGATCGAGGCGGCGACATCCGGCTGCGCCATCGTCCTGCCGGAAGACGGCGTCGTCGCCCGCGAATTCAAGGCCGGTGCGGCCAATGAAATTGTCGATATCAACGCCATTCCCGCCGATGCCATGGTTCTCGATGTCGGCCCCAAATCGGTTGAAAGCATCAAGGCCTGGATTTCGCGGGCGGAAACACTGGTCTGGAACGGCCCGCTCGGCGCCTTTGAAATCGAACCCTTCGATGCGGCAACCGTGGCTGCGGCAAAACACGCCGCCGAATGCACCAAGGCCGGCAAGCTCATCTCCGTTGCCGGTGGCGGCGATACTGTCGCAGCACTGAACCATGCCGGCGTTTCCGACGATTTCACCTATATCTCGACAGCGGGCGGCGCCTTCCTCGAATGGATGGAAGGCAAGGAATTGCCGGGCGTTGCCATCCTGACCGCTGCCAAGTAAACTCATTTCACTTGCCTGACACGAGGCCGGACAAGCCCTGCTTGTCCGGCCTTGCTTTTTGGTAAGTGGCACCGGGAGGAAAAGTTTCAAACGATTGAAATCATTTCAATCGTTTCAATGAGTTAGCGTGCCATTTCCCTGCCCTGGAACTTCTGTTATCGGGAATTTATTGTGCCTTGGGAGAATAGCAAATGACCGAACGTCTCGAAGACATTGCCATCAAAATGGTTGCCGACGGCAAAGGCCTGCTCGCCGCCGACGAATCCACAGGAACGATCAAGAAGCGTTTCGACAGCATCAATCTGGAATCCACCGAGACTGCCCGCCGCGATTATCGCGAAATGCTGTTCCGCTCCGACGACGCCATGAAGAAGTACATCTCCGGCGTCATACTTTACGAAGAGACCCTGTTCCAGAAGGCTGCCGATGGCACGCCTTTCGTTGACATCATCAAGGCGGCCGGCAGCCTGCCGGGCATCAAGGTGGATATCGGCGCCAAGCCGATGGCCTTCCATCCGAGTGAATTCATCACCGAAGGCCTCGACGGCCTTTACGAGCGCCTTCGCAAGTACCATGAGGCCGGCGCCCGCTTTGCAAAGTGGCGCGGTGTCATCACCATCGGTGAGCAGCGTCCGAGCTGGGGCTCCATCAAGGCTAACTCCCAGTCGCTGGCCCGTTACGCAGCTCTCTGCCAGCAGGCGGATATCGTGCCGATCGTTGAGCCTGAGGTTCTGATGGACGGCGAGCCGGGCACGCATGACATCGACCGCTGTGCCGAAGTCACGCAATGGGTTCTGCAGACCGTGTTCGCGGATCTGTTCGATGCCCGCGTGAACCTGGAAGGCATGATCCTCAAGCCGAACATGATCATCGACGGCAAGAACGCTCGCAAGGCGTCCGTTGAGGAAGTGGCGGAAAAGACCGTCAAGGTTCTGAAGGCGACCGTACCGACTGCCGTGCCGGGCATCGCCTTCCTTTCCGGCGGCCAGTCCTCCGAAGAGGCGACGGCGCATCTCTCCGCCATGAATGCCGGTTACGACCTGCCCTGGTCGCTGACCTATTCCTACGGTCGCGCCCTTCAGGATACCGCCCTCAAGACCTGGGGCGGCAAACCCGAGAATGTCGCCGCCGGCCAGCGCGCCTTCACGCACCGCGCCGCAATGAACAGCCTTGCGGCCAAGGGCAACTGGAAGCTGGAACTCGAAAAGGCCGCATAAGGCCCTTCGACAGGCAGTCAAAACAATCAAAGCCGCCCCCGATGGGCGGCTTTTTCTTTACGGCCGCAGAAGCAGCGTCACCGACCAGATGACAAAGGCGGCAACCGCAATCTTCCAGCAATCGCCTCTTTTCTTGAGACCCGGCAGGCCCAAAGGCCGGATGATCTGGATCACCATTGCCAGCAGTAAAAAAAGGCCGATCGCCTTCGTCATTTATTGAGCCTTTTCTTTATTTCTGCATCGTCACAGGCTGGACATTTTTACCGTTCACCAGAAGAGTGCAACTCATTCGGGTAAACCCGTTCAATAGCCTGTCCGATCGTCCGTCCGAAAGCATGAGAGTGTCTTCATGAGCAGAAATCTTCTACCTGTATTCGCTCTTTTATCCAGCACTCTGTTTCTTTTTCTCGGCAACGGCCTTCAGGGCCTCATCCTGCCGGTGCGCGGCTCCGCGGAAGGTTACTCCAACGAGATTCTGGGCTTCCTCGGCACCTCCTGGGCGGCAGGCTTTGTCATCGGCTGCTTCGTCGCCCCCGCCATCGTGCGCCGTGCGGGGCATGTGCGGGCATTTGGCTCGTTCGTAGCACTGATCTGCCTGACGGTGCTGATGACCGGCCTCGTCGTCGATGACGTCTGGTGGATCACGCTGCGCGCCCTCACCGGCTTCTGCACGGCCGGCACCTCCATGATTATTGAAAGCTGGCTGAACGAACGCGCGACCAATGAGAGCCGCGGCATGATCTTTTCGCTTTACATCGCCATTACGCTGCTTGGCGTCGTGGCGGGGCAGATGATCGTGCCGATGGGCGATGTCAGCAATACGTCGCTGTTCATGATCTGCGGCATCATCTATTGCATCGCTATTCTGCCGGCGACGCTTTCCAAGGCTGCCAGCCCTCAACCGTTGCAGAAGGTCAGCCTGGATTTACCGGCGCTCTACCGCAACTCACCGGTCTCCTTCGTCGGCATCCTGATGATCGGCATCGCCAACGGTGCTTACGGCACGCTCGGCGCCGTCTTCGGCGCAAGGGCCGGGCTCGACCCGACCATGATCGCCATCATGGTTTCCGTCACGATCTTCGTTGGCGCACTCGCGCAATTTCCCGCAGGCCGCCTTTCGGACCGGATAGACCGCCGTTACGTGCTGGCCGGACTGGCGGGGCTTGGCGCGATCGCCGGTCTCGCCGTCGCTGCCGTGCAGCCGCATAATGTCTACGTGCTCATTCCCATGATCGCGGTTTACGGCGCGGCGGCCAATGCGCTCTATCCCATTGCCGTGGCCCATGCCAACGACTTCGCGGCATCGGAAGACTTCGTCAAGGTGTCGGGCGGGTTGTTGCTGCTTTACGGCATCGGCACCATCATCGGCCCGACTCTCGGCGGTGCTGTCATGACCTATTCCGGGCCTTACGCGTTATTCTTCGTGACGGCCGTGGCCCATGTGCTGATAACGGCCTATGCCATCATCAGAAGCCGTCAGCGCGCCGCCCTTTCGACCGACGAAAAGGACAATTTCTCGACGATGATGCCAACGACGCCCTCGCCGCTCGTCACGCCGGAAAGCATTGCGCTTGATCCGCGCGCGCCGCAATATCCAGGCGACGACGGCGACTATGTGGAAAAAGGAGCAGGCATATGAGCCTCTTTGATGATGATCGTCCGCAAAAACCCCTGGCACATGAGATCGGCAGTGATCTCAGCCTTCTTTCGGTGGACGAGTTGAGTAACCGCATCGAACTCCTGCAGGCGGAAATCACCCGGCTTGAAGAAGAGAAAAACAGGAAGTCCGCCGGCAGGCAGGCGGCGGAGAACCTGTTTCGCTCCTGACGGGCAGGCTTTAAAAGCTATAGCAATACCCTCAAGCGACAGATTGCGCGCACAAAAGCTAACCGGATTAAAGATTCTGGCGCAGTCTTTCGTTTACCATTAACCAAAAATTAAGCTTTCTGAGAGATTACTATACATGTCCAGTTCTTCTGGACCTCAGGCATCTTCTCCATACGGCGAATTGGTCTGATTTTTCTCCCTGTTTTACCTTGAGAGCCGCTTTCGCGGCTCTTTTTTTGCCGGTCGCCGGAATTCGTAAAACTGTGGGTATTAACCCTTCTTTAATAATTGCCTTGCGCATTTCAGGTAAAGATACCATCCTGAAAACACTAAAGGCCGGAACAAAATATCCGGGTCGTCGTTGCCTGACAGTGTGGTGCGTGAGCAGGGATTTAAAGAAAATGTCGGAACAGGTTTTAAATACCATAAGCTTTGCGGGTCGCGCGGCTGCTTCCAACCAGTTCAAGTCCCTCTATACCGAAGGCATGACCTTGGTCGAGGAAACGGCGAGCTATCTCGATGGTGCCGGTCGTACGGCTTCCAAGGTTCTGCCGCGCATGGCCTCCGTGCTTTACGCAGCGGAATCGATGCGCCTCACCACCCGCCTGATGCAGATGGCATCCTGGCTGCTTTTGCAGCGCGCCGTCAACAATGGCGAAATGACCCGTGACCAGGTCCTCAGCGAAAAAAACAAGGTGCGGCTCGACAGCTTCAACGTTGACCGCAACGCGCCGGGCTGGAACGATCTGCCGGAATCCTTCCGCGACCTCATCGAGCGGTCGCTGCGCCTCCAGAACCGCGTTGCCCTGCTCGACCGCGAAATCTATCGCCCGGCCGAAGCAGCCAAGGTGCCGGACAACGAAAACAGCGTACAAGCGCAGCTCAACCTGCTACGCACGGCTTTCTCGATCAACTGAGAAAAGACGACTCTATCCGGACAATTTGAAAAGCAGGCTCACCGGCCTGCTTTTTTGTTTTGGCCGTAAAGTGATGTGTACGGCCACGAAAACCAGGCAACAAAAAAGCCCGGTAAAACCGGGCTTTTTTAAACGATCCGTCCGCAAGTGGATCAGAGGCCGAGGCCGCCGAAACGCTTGTTGAACTTGGAAACGCGACCACCGCGGTCCATAAGCTGCTGGTTGCCGCCCGTCCATGCCGGATGGGACTTGGGGTCGATTTCAAGGTTCATGACTGCGCCTTCCGAACCCCAGGTAGAGCGGGTTTCGTATTCGGTGCCATCGGTCATGACGACCTTGATCGTGTGATAAGCGGGATGGATATCAGCCTTCATGACAATCTTCCTGGTTAAGTGACGTGCGGTCCATTTGCCGCAATTGCGTCAACTGAGCCATTTCAATAAATGAAGCCATAGACCAGATGGGCTATGGCTTCCCAATTCGATGCGGAGCCTATACATGAAGGTCGCCCAGATAACAAGAGCCTGCTATCCCCTTGTGAAAGGAGATGGCCACAGGGGCAGGAATTTTACCGCGCGCCGGAAATTCACCCGCAAAAGGCCGAAAACGGCACTGAACGAGGAGTATAGACGACGTGGCAGACATTGACGAGCAGAAAGCTGCGAAACAGAGAAACCTGAAGCCGCTTCTTGGCCTGTTTCCCTATCTCAGGCGCTATCGCGGCCTGATGGCGGCAGCCCTTTTTGCGCTTGTGCTTTCCTCCGCCACGACTCTCGCCCTGCCGCTTGCCGTTCGCCGCATCATCGATCACGGTTTTCAGACGCCGGATGGCGGCATGATCAACAGCTATTTCGCCGTGCTTCTGGCGATTGCCGTCCTTCTCGCGCTCGCCAGCGCCATGCGCTATTATTACGTGATGACCATCGGTGAAAGGGTCGTTGCCGATCTGCGCCGTGATGTCTTTGCCCATCTCACCACCCTGTCGCAGCAGTTTTTCGATGCCAACCGTTCGGGCGAACTGACCTCGCGGCTGACCGCCGATACGGTGCAGATCCGTTCCGCCTTCGGCTCCTCTGCTTCCGTGGCGCTGCGCAACATCATCATGTGCTGCGGTGCTGTTGTGATGATGATCTATACCAGCCCCGGCCTTTCCGGCCTTGCCCTGCTTGCCATTCCCTTCATCGTTTTTCCGCTGATCGCTTTCGGGCGGTCTGTTCGTGCCCGCTCCCGCAACACCCAGGACACATTGGCCAATTCCGCCGCCTATGCTTCGGAAACGATCGGGGCGAGCCGCACCGTGCAGTCCTTCAACGCCGAGGCACTGGCGAATGCCCGTTACGGCGCCTCCGTGGAGGCCGCCTATCAGGGTGCGCGTGCAGCGATAGGCGCTCGGTCCATTCTCACCGCCGTCGCCATCGCGCTCGTTTTCGGCAGCGTTGTCGGCATTCTCTGGTATGGCGCGCAGAGCGTTTTGTCCGGCGGCATGACGGCGGGTACGCTCGGGCAGTTCGTCCTTTATTCGGTCATCGCAGCAAGCGGCCTCGGCCAGCTCTCGGAAGTCTGGGGTGAACTTGCACAGGCGGGCGGCGCGGCAGAACGGCTTTCCGAGCTGCTGAACGAGCGCTCGCCCGTCGCCGAACCGACGACACCCGTTTCGATGGTTCAACCGCCGCGCGGCGAGGCAGAATTCGAGAATGTCGGCTTCATTTATCCGCTCGCAACCGGTGGCCCGGTTATCTCCGGCCTCACCTTCAAGGTTAGTGCCGGCGAAACCGTTGCTATCGTCGGCCCTTCCGGTGCAGGCAAAAGTACGGTCTTTTCGCTGCTGATGCGGTTTTACGATCCGCAACAGGGCCGCATCACGGTCGATGGCACCGATATCCGCGGTGTCGGCCTTGCCGATCTGCGCGCGCGCCTGTCCATCGTTCCACAGGATGTGGCGATATTCGCCTCCTCCATCCACGATAACATCGCCTTTGGCCGGCCGGAGGCAACACGCGAGGAAGTCCGCGCTGCTGCCATCGCCGCACAGGCCGACAGCTTCATCGCCAGACTGAACGATGGGTATGACACGCAGGTGGGAGAACGCGGCGTCACGCTTTCCGGCGGCCAGCGCCAGCGTATTGCCATTGCCCGCGCCATCCTGCGCAACGCCCCGATCCTGCTTCTGGACGAGGCGACATCAGCGCTCGATGCCGAGAGCGAAACGCTGGTGCAAAAGGCGCTCGATGAGCTGATGAAAACCCGCACCACCATCGTCATCGCCCACCGCCTTGCCACCGTGCTGAAGGCCGATCGCATTCTGGTGATGGATGAAGGCCGTATCATCGAGGAGGGCACGCATCAGAGCCTCATTCGCCAGAATGGCCTTTATGCAAGGCTCGCCCGACTACAATTTCAGACTGGACCGGACGAATTGCGCGCCCACGCCTGATCTACGCCAGCACCTTGCGTCCCGCAACGCGGCCCGAAAACAGGCAGCCGCCAAGGAAGGTGCCCTCCAGCGCATTATAACCATGCATGCCGCCGCCACCGAAACCGGCCACCTCACCGGCGGCATAAAGGCCCGGCACCGGCTGACCAGCCGCATCCAGCACCCGCGCCTCAAGGTCGGCATGCAGGCCGCCAAGCGTCTTGCGCGTCAGCACATGCAGGCGCACGGCAATCAACGGTCCCTTTGTCGGATCAAGCAGCCGGTGCGGTTTTGCCGTCCGCATCAGCCGGTCACCGAGATAACGGCGCGCGCCATGGATTGCCGTTACCTGCGCATCCTTGCTGAAGCCGTTTTCGATTTCGCGGTCACGCGCTTCTATCTGCCGGCGTATGTGATTGATGTTGAGCCGATTGCCACTGACAGCATTCATTCCCGCCACCAGTTCCTCCAGCGTGTCGCGAACGACGAAATCCTCGCCCCGCTCCATGAAAGCCCGCACCGGCCCCGGCGGCTCCTTGCCCAGCCGCTTCAGCAGCAGCCGCACATCCTTGCCCGTCAGATCAGGATTTTGCTCAGAGCCTGAGAGCGCGAATTCCTTCTTGATGATCGCCTTGGTCAGAATGAACCAGCTATGGCCGCTGCCGCGCTCGCCCAGCATCTTCAGCGTGCCGAGCGTATCGAAACCCGGCATCGCGGGCGCATCGAGCCGGTTGCCATCCGCATCGCACCAGAAGGATGAGGGACCGGGCAGAATACGGATACCGTGGTTCGGCCAGATCGGATCGTGGTTTTTCACGCCCTCGGTATAGTGCCACATGCGGTCGCGATTGATGACGGCTCCGCCTGCCGTCTCGGTAATGCCGATCATGCGGCCATCCACATGGGCAGGCACCCCGCAGACCATCTCTTCAGGAGGTTTACCCAATCGCTCCACTGGCCAGTTGCGCCGCACCAGTTCCTGATTGCCACCGATGCCGCCGGAACTGACGATGACCGCGGAGGCGGAAAAATGGAAGTCGCCCTCAGCATTACGGCTGCTTTTTTGACCACGAAGAACCGGATCAGCGGCGAGCACGACGCCGGAAATGCCAGTGATCCGGCCGTCGGTCGTTTCCAGACGATCGACCTGATGGCGGAAGCGGAAGCTCAATCGACCGCTTGCCGCCATCTCCTGCGCTTTCCTGACGAACGGCGCCAGCACTCCAGGACCGGTGCCCCATGTGACATGAAAGCGCGGAACGGAATTGCCATGCCCATGGGCGAGACCACCGCCGCGCTCAGCCCAGCCGACTACGGGAAACCAGCGCATGCCCATGCGGTGCAGCCATTCGCGTTTCTCGCCGGCGGCGAAATCGAGATAGGCCTCCGCCCAGCGGCGCGGCCAATGATCCTCGGGGCGATCGAAACCGGCCGACCCAAACCAGTCCTGCCTGGCAAGATCGAGACTATCGCGCACCCGCATCCGGCGCTGCTCGGGACTATCGACGAAAAACAGCCCACCCAGCGACCAGAAGGCCTGGCCTCCGAGATTTTGCTCTCCCTCCTGATCCACAACACAGACGCTGAAACCACGCTCAGCCGCCTCGGTCGCCGCCACCAGCCCGGCAAGCCCCGCGCCGACGACAATCACATCATAGCCTTCCATCAGCCCCTCCCAGATATGACGGAATTACTTTTACGCGAACGTAAATTTACTTTCGCCAGAAGGCAACGGCCCATGATGAGGGCCGCGATTCAGCGCTCGGTGAGCTTGAGTTCGATGCGGCGGTTCTGCTGGCGCGCTTCCGGTGAGTCACCTTCGGCAATCGGTTGATATTCGCCGAAACCGGCAGCAACCAGCCGGTTTGCCGGTACGCCCTTGGAAATCAGGAATTTCACCACCGATGTCGCGCGGGCGGAGGAAAGCTCCCAATTGTCGCGGTAGCGGCCGGAACCGGTAAGCTGGACATTATCCGTATGGCCATCCACGCGCAGCACCCAGTTGATCTCCGCCGGAATTTCCTTGGCGAGATCGAGCAACGCGGTCGCCAGCTTCGCCATTTCCGCCTGCCCTTCCGGGTTGAGGTCGTTGCCGCCGGAGGGAAACAGCACCTCCGACTGGAAGACAAAACGGTCACCGACGATACGGATGTTTTCGCGGTCGGAGAGGATTTCACGCAGCCGCCCAAAGAAGTCCGAGCGATAACGGTTCAGCTCCTGCACGCGCTGCGCCAGCGCGACATTGAGGCGACGGCCTAGATCGGCGATCTTGACCTGGGACGAGGTATCCTTGGCCTCCGATGCCTGCAGGGCGGCTTCGACGGAAGCGATCTGCGCCCTCAGCGCCGCGATCTGCTGGTTCAGCAATTCGATCTGCGCGGAGGCGCGCGAATTGGCCTGCCGCTGCTCATCCAGTTCACCGGTCAGACTGCCGATCCGGGCATTGGCGCTGGCATTGTTGCCCGAACCCGCATCGAGAAGCGACTGCAGGCGCGAACGCTCGTTTTCCGATGCCGCAAGTGTGGATTGCAGGCTCGCCAGCGCGTCCTCGATATCCTGCTTGTTACCTTTTTCCAGGGCCAGAAGCTCGGTCAATTCGGCAATCTGGCTGTTGAGGCGGGTCAGCACCTCGTCCTTGCCGGTAATTTCCCGCGACAGCACGAATTGCGCCAGCACGAAAACCGTCAGCAGAAACATGATGGCCATGAGCAGCGTCGACAGCGCATCGACGAAACCCGGCCAATAATCCACACCCCTGTCGCGGCGGCGGTTGCGCGCAAGCGCCATGGCTACTCGCTCCCGTTATCGTGCCGGGTGCGTCCGGGGGATTTTGTGTCCGCGTCGATCCGCATCGACAGCCGGTCAAGGGTGCGGCGGAGCGATTTCGATTCCTCCTGCTGCGCCTCAATCCAGTCACGCAGCATCTGCTGTTCGCTGCGCATGTTCTTGACGAGGCCCTGAATGCCTTCGGCAAGGCTGGTCATGGCCGCCAGCGAACGTTCGGTGCTGACCATGGCGCCCGGCTCAGCGGCTTTGAACTCCCTCGGTCCCTCCACTGAAGTATCCGTTACCGAGGACAGCCAGTTTTCGAGCTGAGTATAAAAACGGTTCTGGGCGCGGCCGGCCTGAAGATCGAGGAAACCGAGAATCAGCGAACCCGAAAGACCGAGCAGGGACGAGGAAAACGCCGTTCCCATGCCCGCAAGCGGCGCGGTGAGACCGGCCTTGAGCGAACTCAGAATATCATTGCTGTCGCCTGCACTCGGATCGAGCGACTGGATGACATTGCTGATGGCGCCGATGGTGCCGATCAGACCCCAGAATGTGCCGAGCAGGCCCAGAAACACCAGCAGGCCAACGAGATAGCGCGATGTGTCACGGGATTCATCAAGGCGTGTGGCGATGGAATCGAGGATAGTCCGCTGCGTGACGGTGGACAGCCGGACTTCGCCGCTCTTGCCGATCAGCGTGCTCATCGGCGCCAGCAATTTTGGCGCGCGGCCGACCTTTTCGACGCTGCCGGCGGCGCGGAAAGCATTGAACCAGCGGACTTCCGAACGCAGGCTCATGGTCTGCGTAAACACCAGAATGATGCCGATGGCGAGCACACCGAGAATGAAGCCGTTGAGCCCCGGATTGGTCATGAAGGCGGTGTGCGCCTGCCGATAGAGAATGGCCGCCAGAAAGCCGACGAGGATCAGAAACAGAACCATCGTCCAGAGAAAGGGTGTGGGGCTGGACAGCTTGTGGCTGTATTGCCGCGTGGTCACCGGTTTCTCAACACCAAGATCGAGCAGCTCCGAATCCGCCATAACGTTCGCATTCCCTCTGGTCACGTAACAAGCGGAAGCTATTTGAAAATTGCGACGATTTGAAGCGAAAAGCCGGTCTTTCGTCACAGGCATTTCAGGAAACTGGATGAACAGCCGGCAACGGAAAACGAAAACGCCCGGCGAAAATTCGCCGGGCGTCTGAAACTTGCTGAAAATGGCAGGTTATCTGCCGAATACGCATCAGCGACCCGGCACCGGGCGGTTGGCGACCTCAACAAGTGCCTTGTGGATATATTCGTTACCGGCAGCAACGCTGCCGGTGCCGAAGATATCCGCGCCGCCCTTGGCATCGGAAGCGAAGCCACCGGCTTCACGAATCAGCACCAGACCCGCCGCCATGTCCCAGGGCGAAAGGTCGGCTTCCCAGAAACCGTCGAGACGGCCCGCGGCAACATAAGCGAGGTCAAGCGCTGCCGCGCCCATGCGACGAATGCCTGCGGCCTCGCCCATGACGTGGCGAAGCTCGACCAGGAACTTCCCATGATTGCCACGACCAAGATGCGGCACACCGCAGCCGATGACGCAATCGGTCAGCGCCTTGCGTGCGGCAACACGGATGCGGCGATCGTTGAGGAACGCGCCGCCGCCGCGCTCGGCGGTGTAGAGTTCGTCGGTGGCCGGGTTGAAGATCACGCCGGCAACAACTTCGCCGTTCCGCTCCAGCGCAATGGAAACCGCGAAATGCGGAATACCGTGCAGGAAGTTGGTGGTGCCATCAAGCGGATCGACGATCCAGCGATGCGCGCCATCAGTGCCCTTTTCCTCGCCGCCTTCCTCGCCCAGGAAGTCGTAGGTCGGGCGGGCCTTCATCAGCTCCTCGCGCACGATCTTCTCGGCCTTGAGGTCTGCCTGAGAGACGAAGTCGCTCGGTCCCTTGACCGAAACCTGAAGGTTCTGCACTTCACCGAAGTCACGCGACAAAGACTTACCCGCCTTGATGGCGGCCTGAACCATGACATTGAGAAGGGCTGAACGGGCCATCGATGTTGTTTCCTGGAAAGCTTGCGAACCGCCCGAAGCGCAACGGGCAGGCACGTCATTATTTTCTTGAATTGAAAGTTTGCGGTTCAAGACCACAAAACGCGCGGAAATTCAAGGCAAAAAGCCTGCATGAGAATGTCGGCGGCGAAGGAAAGGCGGTTGCATCACGTCGGGCGGAAACGATTTGCCGCTTCGATCGCCTTTTTCTGCTGCTCGTCGGTGATGCCGAGATAGAAGTCCTCCAGCCTCGGATCCTTCAAACCGGCGCGGCGGGAAAGCACATACCATTTGGCCGCCTCCACAGGATCCGGCCGGGTGCCGAGCGCCTGAACGTAAAGATGCGCCACCTTGTTCTGCGCCACAACATTGCCGCGCTGCGCCGCACCGTAAAGCCAGCGGAACCCCTCATCCAGATTGCGCTCACCGCCGAAACCATTGACGAGCCAGACGCCGAGATCGACCTGCGCCGTATCATAACCCGCCTTTGCCGCCCGCATCAGCCAGTCCCGCGCCTTGGCCTTTTTCTCGGTCGGCACATCCTTGACCGACCAGTAGATCTGCGACACCGCATATTGCGCGTCGGCAATGCCCTGCTCGGCGGATTTTTCATAGAACGGCAGGGCCATCAAGAGCCCCTTGGCGCCGGGATTTTCTGAAACCAGAATCTGGCCCCAGTTGAACTGGGCAGAGGCATTGCCTGCTTCCGCCGCGCGCCGCATGAAATCGTCAGCCTTCGCTTTGTCGCGGGTGACGAATTTGCCTTCCATCAGGATCAGCGCGAATTTGAACATGGCGACGGGATCGCCACCCTCAGCCGCCTGCTGATACCAGAAAGCGGCAGTCTTTTCGTCGCGGGCGATGCCGAGGCCACGCGACATCATTTCCGCCACCAGCGTCTGCGCGGATGCATCGCCGTTCTGCGCGCGGGTTAGCGCCTTGTCGAGCGCCTGCACATATTCGCCGCGCTGGAAATGGCCATAGGCTTCGTCCACCCGGCCCTTGAATTCCTTTTCCGGCGGCAGGGCCGGCAGATCCGCGCCCATGCGCTGATAGACGTTGACGCCGGAAGACGGCTCGAGATCCTTCTGTTCTTCCGATTGCACCCTGCCCTGACGGGTAGGCTGGGCCTCATTCTCCAACTGGCGGGACAGCGCATTGCTTTCGTTCTGCGGTCCCGATTGGGCAAAGGCGACACCCGCAGGCGCGCCAAAAGCGAGCGCCAGCAGCGAAACGGAAAAACAGAGAGGAACCGAGCGCATGAACATCGCCTGTATCAACCGCCAAACCGTGGCGCTTTTTCGTCAAGCAAAGCGTTGATTTCGGAAACGGCCTGGGCAGCGCCGGACGCGTTGTCGAAAACACCGCTGCGCATCGCCACGAACTCCACGCCGGTTTCAGAAACGGCAACCACCGACGACAAATCCGTGCCGCCCATGACGATGGCCGGGATTTCGATCATCGACGCCCACCACTCGCCAAGCGCCAGATTTTTGGGATGCGCCTCCGGCTTGATGTCGCCTTCCAGCTTTCCAAAAAAGACGTAGTCCGGATTGGACTCACCCATTTCCAGCGCCTTGTGGCGGTCATCGGCATTGCCGCCGCCGACAATCAGCTTCGGCGTGAAGTTTTCCACCGCCTCGGCAAGCGCCTCGGCATTGCCTCCCACATGCAGGCCATCCGCCTTCGCCCGGCTAGCCGTGCGGCTGTCGCCAGCGATGAGGGCGGCCGCACCCGCCGCCTGGACGATCGGGACAATCAATTCCGCCCATTTCTGGAAAGCGGCGTCATCCAGACCGTATTGCGGAATGATGACCGAAGCGACATCGCCGCCTCGCAATGCGTCTTCCACCTCTGTCACCTGCTTTTGCGCATCGTCCGCTTGCGGAACGATCAGGACAAGGCGGCAACGGTCTTCAACAATGCTCATCGTTTCGTCCATTTCAGGCAGAGGACGCTTATCGCGCGATCTGCACTCGTTTTCATATGACAAATCCGATAAACCGGACCGGCGAAAGGATCAACCATACATCCATGCTGACCGATTTTCATTTTTATCTCGTCGCCATTCCCGCAGTCGTGCTTGTCGGCCTTTCCAAGGGGGGGCTTGGCGGCGCACTGGCGCTGATGGGCGTGCCGCTGATGGCGCTTGCCGTTTCGCCAGTGCAGGCGGCGGCGATCTTCCTGCCGATCCTGATCGTCATGGATATCGTGGCGCTCTTCGCCTGGCGGGGGCACAATCACCGGGAAACGCTGCTCATCATGCTGCCCGGCGCAATCGCCGGCATCGCGCTCGGCTGGGCAACGTCCAGCCTCATTTCCGCAAACGCCATGCGCCTTGTCGTCGCCTCGGTCACAATCCTGTTCGTGCTGCGTTATTTCTACGAGAGCTTCAAAAGCCGGAGGGGTCAGGAGATTCCGGCCAAACCGCAAAGACCCGCGGCCGCAACGCTCTGGTCGAGCCTCTCGGGTTATGCAAGCTTCGTTGCCCATGCGGGCGGTCCGCCTTTCCAGATCTATGTTCTGCCGCTGAAGCTCGATCCAAAGACCTATACCGGCATGAGCGTGCGTTTCTTCGCCATCATGAACGCGATCAAGCTCATCCCCTATTTCGCGCTGGGGGCTCTCGACGCCACCAACCTCAAGACCTCGGCCAGCCTGCTGCCGGTAGCAATGCTCGCGACGCTCGCCGGCGCAAGGGTAGTGAAATATCTGAAACCATCAGTGTTTTACCCGCTCATGTATTCCATGGCGTTGATTGCGGCGCTGAAGCTCCTGTGGGACGGGCTGCCGTTCTAGATCCGGCAATAAAAAGCTCTGGCAGCAGGTTTTCACCGCCAGAGCTCAAAAGGCTCAGACCGCCGGCCCCTCAATTGTCGAGGGAGCGGTCTGGCATAAATCAATGTCTTGTCGAGGCCTTGAGCCTCTGCAGTTCATCCTTCAGGCGCAGTTTTCGACGTTTAAGGTCCGCGATCTCTCTATCGTCAGACGACGGGGAAGCAAGAATACTTTCGAGCTCCTCCTCCAGAGCACCGTGTTTCTTTTCGAGCGATGCAATATGAGCCTGAATGGTCATGCGGCACGTCCTTCCTTTTTGAACCTACCTCCAGCTCTCCATCGCTGGAGTTTCAGGTTTGCGACGGCAATGTGACACGGATCGCGCCGCTTGTCGAAGGCGAAATGAAGGCAATAAGTGGGCAATTTGGTCGCAAGGGATAACTTCCCGTTACCGCGATTTGATGATAGAGGCTCGTGAACGATCACATACGCGCCGGAGCCGATCCGGCGGCATAAAATGGGGATGACGAGATGCCCGATCAGGACCAGGCGGACATCAGGCTCACGCTGGCGCGGCTGCGCCAGGAGCATGAGGATTATGACGCGGCGATCAACGCGATGATCCAGACCAGCTGCGATGCACTGAGAATACAGCGGATGAAAAAGAAGAAGCTGGCCGTCAAGGACAAGATGACCCAGCTGGAAGACCAGGTCATTCCCGATATCATCGCCTGAGCCGGAGAGATTACGTGACAGCAGAAACGCCCCCCGTCGCCATCATCATGGGCAGCCAGTCCGACTGGGAGACCATGAAGAACGCCGCCGATACGCTGGATGCGCTCGACGTGGAATATGAAGCCCGCATCATTTCCGCCCACCGCACGCCGGACCGGCTTTATGACTTTGCCAACGGCGCAAAGGACGAAGGCTTCAAGGTCATTATCGCCGGTGCGGGCGGTGCCGCCCACCTGCCGGGCATGACAGCCGCCATGACGCCCCTGCCCGTCTTCGGCGTTCCGGTACAGTCCAAGACCATGTCCGGACAGGACAGTCTCTATTCCATCGTGCAGATGCCTGCCGGCATCCCCGTCGGCACGCTCGCCATCGGCAAGGCCGGCGCCATCAATGCCGCCCTTCTGGCCGCTGCGGTCCTGGCACTCAGCGACGAAGACCTGGCCGACCGGCTCGATGCCTGGCGTGCCCGCCAGTCGGCAGCCGTCGCAGAATATCCGATGGACAGCGCCCAGTGACGAAAAAAGTGATGGCAAAGACGACCAACCTTACCATCGGCATCATCGGTGGCGGGCAGCTCGGGCGTATGCTGGCCATGGCCGCTGCCCGTCTCAACCACCGCACCATCGTGCTGGAGCCGCAGGCCGATTGTCCGGCTGCGCAGGTTTGCAACGACCAGATCGTCGCGGAATATGACGACGAAAAGGCGCTTGCGGAACTCGCAAGCCGCTGCGATGTCGTCACCTACGAATTCGAAAACGTGCCTGTCGCAGCCGCGGAAAAACTCAGCGCCTCCGTGCCGGTCTATCCGCCGGCGCAGGCGCTCAGCGCATCGCAGGACCGGTTGACGGAAAAACGCTTCCTCAATGGTTGCGGCATTCCAACCGCCGATTTTCGCGCCGTGGACAGCCAGGGCGAGCTGGAAGCCGCCTTGACCGCCTTCGGTGGCAAGGGCGTGCTGAAAACCCGCCGCATGGGTTATGACGGCAAGGGCCAGCGCCTCTTCCGTGGTGGCGAAGACCTCGCGGGCGCTTTTGCGGCACTCGGCGGCGTGCCGCTGATCCTCGAAAGCTTCGTTGCCTTCGAGCGGGAAATCTCGATCATCGCCGCCCGCTTCAAGGACGGCACCGTCAAGTGTTACGATCCGGCCGAGAACGTCCATCTGAACGGCATTCTGCACACATCGACGGTGCCGGCGGCACTTTCGGATGCCGCGAAGGCTGTCGCCGTGCGGTCAGCAGAAAAGCTTCTCGCCGCACTCGATTATGTCGGAGTCATCGGCATCGAATTCTTCGTCCTGCCGGATGGTTCGCTGGTTGCCAATGAAATGGCGCCGCGTGTCCACAATACCGGCCACTGGACGGAAGCAGCCTGCGTTATCTCGCAGTTCGAGCAGCATATCCGGGCCGTGTCGGGCCTTGCCCCCGGCAGTACGGATCGCCATTCCGATTGTGTCATGACCAACCTGATCGGCGACGACATCAACGACGTGCCGGCATGGCTGTCGAAAAAAGACTGTCTCGTGCATCTCTATGGCAAGACAGAAGCCCGGCCAAGCCGCAAGATGGGCCATGTGACCGAGCTTCTGCACACAGGAAAAGCCTAGTCTTTTAAGGCAAAGGCACGGCCAAGTGTTGACAGGCAGGGCTCAAACGGGTATCTGCCTGCCAACCGAAAAGAGCGCGCCCCGTTGCGCGCTTTTGATTGTTAGAATAGCACGGCAGAACCCGTGCAAAACTGCGGACCAGTAAAATGAAGATCAAGAATTCGCTTAAAGCGCTTAAGGCCCGTCATCGCGATAACCGCCTGGTTCGCCGCAAGGGCCGCGTCTACATCATCAACAAGCAGAACCCGCGTTTCAAGGCTCGTCAGGGCTGATAGATTGCGACTGCGGTTCGCGATTGAACGCGCGGATCACTTTGTTGACAGTGCAGAAGTTTGCATTTGATATTGGGCGCAGTCGGGTTAAGCTTTAACCCATGCGCCCAAATCGTTTTTGCACGGCTATCCTCCTCGCTCAGGGTTTCCTGTTTGCCGGCCTCCTGATTCCGGGAATGGCCGCCATTAGCCATGCGGCGGATGGACAGCAGCCTGCTGCGGCAGAAGCCGCGCCTTCCCCTGCCAAGACGATCGACACTCTTTTCGCATCGCTGAAAAAAGAGCGCAACACAGTCAAGGCGCGCAGCATCGCCAACCAGATCGCCTCCGAATGGAACGATTCCGGCAGCGCGACGGTCAATCTCCTGATGCAATGGGCCGGCGAAGCCGCGGACGAAAAGCGGAACGCGGCGGCTTATGATTTTCTCGACCAGGTCATTTTGCTCGACCCGAACTATGTGCAGGCGCCTTATCGCCGCGCCATGGTGCATTTTGCCGATGGTGATACCCGCAAGGCAATGGCCGACATCAACCTGACCCTCGAAAAAGAGCCGCGTTATTTCCCGGCGCTGGCAAGCCTTGCCAACATCCTCGAAGCCTCCGGCCGCCACGAGCTGGCACTGAAGGCCTGGGAACAATATCTGGCAGTTTACCCCGCAGACAAGGACGCCCGCAAGGAAGCCGCCGATCTCTCGGAAAAGCTGGCGGGCACACGCGGCTGAATTTGACAAAAGCACAAACAAAAATCGCCGCAAAAGCGGCGATTTTTCATTGAGGCTTTCTCAGCCGATCATTCCATGCCGAGCGCGGCCATATAGGTCTGGAGAATCGTTTCTTCCTCAATACGCTCGTTGGCATCCTTCTTGCGCAGACGAATGATGGTGCGAATCGCCTTGGTGTCGTAACCACGGCCCTTCGCCTCGCCCATGACATCCTTGATATCGCCCTGAATGGCGGCCTTTTCCTCTTCGAGGCGCTCGACGCGCTCGATGAACTGACGCAGTTCTGCGGCGGCGACGGTTTCGGTGGTGCTTGTTTCGTCCATCATATCATCCTTTATTGGCGGCCCGCATGTGAGCCTTGTTCATTATATCCGGGCGAAGTCGTCGCCGGTCGCTGCCAGCGGACAGCAAAATTCAGGCCTGTGAACTGCCCACTGAAAGGCGTTCCGTCAAGTTGATTCCGTCGATGAGGACTTATTCCTTGGGCCGGTTCTGCTCGAAAGCGGCTTTCTGGTCGCCACTCGCTTCGCCCTGATATCTCTCTTTCCAATCCTCATACGGCATGCCGTAGACGATTTCCCGGGATTGATCCTTGCTGAGCGGAACACCAGCTTCCTCGGCCGCCTCCCGATACCAGTTGGAAAGGCAATTGCGGCAGAAGCCCGCGAGATTCATCAGGTCGATATTCTGCACATCGTGGCGTTCACGAAGGTGCTTGACGAGGCGGCGGAAGGCGGCGGCCTCGAACTCGATCTGCCTGTTGTCGTTCTCATTCGTCATGGCAAAACTCCAGGCTCAATAGGGGCCGGTGCGAGAGGCGAACAGCTGATATTCATGCAGGACGGGATCGTCATTCATTGCGGCGAAAATGGGAGCGAGCCGATCCGACCATTCCGCGATCCCCTTCTCATCCGTGATCAGATCCTGCCGAACCTCCAGAAGCGCATGCGGTATGCCCTTCATCATGCAATGCCGATACATGGTGTCGCCCTTGAGCGCGCCGTCATAGGGCTCGTTGTCGCCAACGAGAATGTCGCCGGTGGCGCGCAGATGCGCCAGAAGCGGATCGACCGCACGGTGGTCCGTGTCCCACAGAACCGCCGCATGCCATGGCCGCGGCGTTTCTTTCCAGAACGGCGTATAGGAATGCAGCGACAGGACGAGCGGCGCTTCTTCGGACGCCTCCGCAACGCCGGTCAGCACGCGGTCCACGGCATTGTGATAGGGCCGATGAAAAACCTCGATCCTCCTTTGCCATTCCTCATCCGCAATCGGATGATTACCGGGGATGATCGCACCGTCCGAAATCTTCATGATGAGGGTCGGATCGTCCTCGCCGCGATTCGGATCGATCAGCAGCCGTGAGAACCGCCCGAGCACAGCCGGCACGCCAAGCCGCGCGGCAAGCGATCGTGTCAGCCCTTCTATGCCGATATCAAATGCGATGTGACGATGAAAAGCGGTTTGCGGAAGGCCAAGATTGCCGTAGTGTGCCGGCAGGAGGTTCATGGCATGGTCCGCCAGAAGAACCATGCCTTTGTCATAATCGCCTTCTATGATTTCATAGGGTATGAAGTCGTTCATCGATGATTTTCTGGGGCAGGATTGAGGAGAGAAACTTGATGGCATGGCTTGAGGCCGGGCGCAAGTTCAGGCGGAAGAACAGCCATCTACCTTACCGCACTCACGATCCCACGAACAATATAATCGATTAAACTCGCGTTGACTTTCTTTGGCGGCCACGCCAAGAAGTGTGTTCATTATAACCATGGAATCCGGATGGAAGCCGTGACTCAGTCATCTCTCGCTCTTCCTCGCCACTTTCGGCATCTTGCCCGTCTTTTCTCCACAGCGGCATTGTTTCTGACCCCGTTTGTCTTCGTGGAGACCGCGCATGCGGATTTCCGCGTCTGCAACAGCACGCAAAACCTCGTTGGGGTCGCAATCGGCTACCGGGGGCAGGATGGCTGGGTCAGTGAAGGTTGGTGGCAGGTCCCCTCCTCCACCTGCGCAACGCTGATAGAGGGTGAGTTGCAGTCGCGTTATTATTATCTTTATGCCGAGGACGCCGCTCACGGCGGCCGCTGGACCGGTGACGTCAACATGTGCGTGGCGGAAAACGAGTTCAAGATCGCCGGCGTAGACGATTGTTATGCCCGCAGCTTCCAGAGAATGGGTTTCAAGGAATATGACACGGGCAGACAGGGCAGCTGGATGGTCCAGCTTTCCGATACGCCAGGCACACAGGGAAATCAAAACTGATGAAGCGTAACCGCAAAGTCAAAATTCTTGCAACTCTCGGCCCGGCCTCTTCCGACGAGGCCATGATCGAAAAGCTGCATCTTGCTGGCGCCGATCTTTTCCGGATCAACATGAGCCATGCGAGCCACGACGTGATGCGGACGCTCATTCAGCGCATCCGCTCTGTCGAAAGCCGCAACGGCCGTCCCATCGGCATTCTGGCCGACCTGCAGGGTCCCAAGCTGCGCGTCGGAAAATTTGCCGAGACCAAGGTCGATCTGGTTCCGGGCCAAACCTTCACGCTTGATAACAACGATACCCCCGGCGACAACACCCGCGTTTTCCTGCCGCATCCTGAAATTCTCGAGGCGGTCAAGCCCGGTCACCGCCTGCTGATCGATGACGGCAAGCTGCACCTGCGCGCTGAAAAAAGCGACGGCAAGAGCATCGTCACCACGGTCGTTTCCGGCACTCGCATTTCCGACCGCAAGGGCATCAGCCTGCCCGACACCCTGCTTGGCGTCGGCGTTCTGACAGACAAGGACCGCGTCGATCTCGAAGCCGTTCTCGAGACCAACGAAGTAGACTGGGTTGCTCTTTCCTTCGTTCAGCGCCCGGAAGACCTGGCGGAGGTGCGCAAGATTTCGCGCGGTCGCGTTGGCCTGATGTCCAAGATCGAAAAGCCGCAGGCTGTCGAACGCATCGAAGAAATCATCGAGCTTTCCGACGCATTGATGGTTGCGCGCGGCGATCTTGGCGTGGAAATGCCGTTGGAAGCTGTTCCGGGCATTCAGAAGCAGCTGACCCGTGCCTGCCGGCGCGCCGGCAAGCCTGTCGTTGTTGCCACCCAGATGCTGGAATCGATGATCACCGCCCCGGTTCCGACCCGCGCGGAAGTGTCGGACGTTGCAACTGCAGTGTTCGAAGGCGCCGACGCCATCATGCTTTCGGCTGAGTCCGCTTCCGGCGATTATCCGATCGAAGCCGTATCGACCATGGCGTCCATCGCCAGCACGGTGGAACAGGACCCCTATTATTCCAACATCATCTACGCGCAGCGTCCGCAGCCGGAAGCAACCGGCGCCGACGCCATTTCGCTTGCCGCCCGCCAGATTGCCGAAACGCTGAACCTTGCGGCGATCGTCACCTACACCTCATCGGGCACGACCGGCCTGCGCGCCGCGCGTGAGCGACCGCAGGTGCCGATCATTGCGCTGTCGCCGATCATCCAGACCGCGCGCCGCCTGTCGGTCGTCTGGGGCCTTCACTGCGTCGTCACCGGTGATGCCAGCGATCTGGACGACATGGTGAACCGCGCTTGTCGCATCGTCGTTTCCGAAGGTTTCGGCAAGCCAGGTGATCGCATCATCATCTCCGCCGGCGTTCCGCTCGGCACCCCCGGCGCAACCAACATGGTGCGCATCGCCTATATCGGCTCGGACGGCCAGAGCGGCGTCTGATAGACAAATACCAAGCAACAAAAAACCCGCCGGCGACGGCGGGTTTTTTGTTGGCCTTTCGACCGTCTGATAAAACAGGCTCAGTGCATCTTCACCGGCGTGCTGAAGCGGCTGGATTCGATGGCCACGGCACCCGGCTTGAAGCTCGCCGAGGAGGCGGAGGCCGACATCTCTTTGCTGAGCATGCGGTTGGCGACAACGCGCGGCGCCTTTACCGAGCGTCCGGTCGTACCCTTGTTCTGGTTGAGCGCCCAATCCGAAATAAGATCCTGCGTCAGGCGTCCACCGCCCACCATGGCCTGCTCGGAAACGGCTGCATCCTGCTTGCTCGGGCGCGAACCCTTGGTCGGAAGGCCGGCGCTGAGGCCACCACTGATGGCGGGCTTCAGATCGAAAGCATCACCAAAACCAGGCTGCGGAGCGGCCTTGGCCGTTTCAGCGGGCGCGACGGTAACCTTGTGGTTGACGGCGGCCGGGAACGGCGCAGCTGTCGGCATGGCGGCGGACTGGACCTGCGAACGGGCAGCCTGACCGCTCTGTTCAAGAGCCGCAACCACGGTCGGCGAAAGCGTATCCTGCTGTGCCTCGGCGAGATCATCTTCGCCTTCCGGATCAGCATTCGCCGCCGCCAGCAGGGCTTCCGCCACGGCCGGACGATTGGCCGGAACCGGAATAGAGGCGAGTTCGCCGGTCGCGGCCGGTGTCGCACCATCGGCAGAAGCCGTCAGGATCGACCCTTCCGCATCACCCTTCATGCCACGCGGGCCGAGAAGGGTGGGCACGGGCACGGAAACCTCAGCCAGATCGGCAAATTGCTGGCGCTCGGCCGGCGCTGACGTCGGCGTCGGCGTGGTTGCCGCCTGCAGGGCATCCTGCGCGGCATTGCGGGCCGGAGAATAAAGCGCAGTCGCAAGGCCGGCATTGGCAGGCGGCTGGTTGCCGAATGCAGGACGAGCCGTCGGCAGCGGCGCATCGGTCACGCCGGGAAGGGCCCGTGCTGAAGCAACAGCAATGGTGGGTTCAGGCTCGGGAGCCGCCTGCTGCGGAGCCGCCGGGCGAGCGACCGCCGGGCGTTCTGCGGGCTCCGGCGCTGCGATGCTATCGGGATCTTCATCCTCGTCACCGCCGCCAAAGAGTGCCTGCAACAGGGTCTTGCGCTTGCCGCCGCCACCGGAGGAATCAGGGCCGGAACCGGCGCTGGAAGCGACCTGAATGGAGGAGGAGCTGACGCGCTTCTTGTAATCGGCGATCGCCTGCTCATAACCGGGAAGCGGCTTGCCATCGGACGGAAGATGCAGCGTATTGCCCTTCGGGAAAATGCGCACGAGTTCCTGACGGCTCATGCGCGGCCAGGCGCGAACGCCACCGACATCCATGTGCACGAAGGGAGAACCGGAGGTAGGATAAAAGCCGACGCCGCCGATCTGCATCTGCATGCCGATTTCACGCAGCGTGGCAAGCTTCACGCCGGGAATGTAAAAGTCCATGGCCTTGCCGAGCATATGCTGGCTTTTTTCCGCAACGCCCTTGGTGCGCGTGCGCAACAGGCCATTGGTCTCGGGCGAACGGAAGGCCGAAACGACATTGATGTAATCGGTCGCGCCACTGCGACGATAAACTTCCCAGACGAGATCGAAAAGGCGCGGATCCATGCGCGTCGGCTGATTGCGGCGCCAGTCACGCAAGAAACGGTTCAGCTCCTGCAGACCTTTCTGGTCGTATTTTCCATTGCGCTTGAAGGTGATGACCGCCTTCTCGCGTGTATGGATATAATACAGTTTGAGGCTGCGCGTCTCGGCGGCGGCTTCCGTCGCCGAAACACCTACGAAGGGCATTGCGGCGAGCATCAGGCAGGCAAAGGTGACAGCGCGCGCCGACAGCTTCGTGCATATATCCTTGATCAAGCCGCGCGCAATCTTGGTCGAAAGCGCGTTATTCCGATGCAGATATGGCAATTCGATCCCCGCCTGGAAGACAATTTCTGTCACATTGCCTCAAATGAACGTCAAATACGGTGACACGATGGCAAAATTGCCACACACATGCAACCTTCCTCTACATAGTGAATCAGTGACTAACAAGAGGTTTATAGACGGTAAGCGGATATCCTTGCTCAGAAGTTAACGAATTTCACGATCTGCCTCGGAATAAGCGGTTTGGGCCCTCAGGCGGCATCTCGAAGCGGATCATCCGGATCGATCCCATAATCCTTCAGCTTACGATAAAGCGTCGAGCGGCCGATGCCGAGCTTTCTCGCGACCTGACTCATCTGACCGCGATAGAAACGAAGGGCGAAACGGATGAGTTCCTCTTCGATCTCGGCCAGTTTCCGAATATTACCCGAATCGTCCATGCTGGAGATCAGGTTTCCGCCCCGATAAATGGTGGTGGAAATATCCGAAGGCTCCTCGATGACGGCATGGCTTTCAGGAGCCGGCGGCGGCGAATAGGCCGCAAGCTTCAACGACGAGCCGGATGGCGAGCGGATGATATCCTCCCCATCATCGCCATTCGAAAACTCCGGCAGCTGCAGCGCGATCTGCGGAAAATCGGAATCCGACAGCTCCTCACCCTGAGAGAGAACCACGGCGCGGAAAACGGCGTTTTCCAGCTGGCGGATATTGCCCGGCCAGTCGTAGGCCGTCAGCAGCGCCAGCGCACTGGCATCGAGACCGACGGGATTGGGCAGTTTCTGTTCCGCCGAAAAGCGTTCGGCGAAAACCCGCGCCAGATGGGGAATATCTTCCTTGCGGCGGCGCAGCGCCGGAATGGTGATCGGAAAGACGTTGAGGCGATAATAGAGGTCCTCGCGGAAGCGGCCTTCCTTCACCTCTTCGATGAGGTTCTTGTTGGTGGCGGAAATCAGCCGCACATTGACCTTCTGAACCCGCGCGGAGCCGACCGTTTCGATTTCGCCCTGCTGGACGGCGCGGAGCAGCTTCACCTGCACGTCGAGCGGCAGATCGCCGATTTCATCGAGGAACAGCGTGCCGCCATCCGCCTCCATGAACTTGCCGACGTGTTTTTCTGTCGCACCGGTGAAGGCGCCCTTCTCGTGGCCGAAAAGGATGCTTTCCACGAGATTATGGGGGATGGCACCACAATTGACCGTTATGAACGGCTTGTTCGCGCGGTCGCCGGCCGACTGGATGGCGCGGGCGACCATTTCCTTGCCCACGCCGGATTCGCCTTCCAGCACCACGGGAATGCTGGACTGGGCAGCGCGCTGCGCAAGTTCGATGACCCTCAGCATTGCGGGGCTCGCGGAAACGATATCGGTAAAATTCACTGCATTGCTCCGTCCGCGCCTGCCCGTGCGGGCCTTTGCCTCTCTCCTGTCGAGCTTGAGCGCATTGGAGATGGCGGCGCCGATCCTTTCCGGCGAAACCGGCTTCACGACGAAATCGAAGGCGCCGGCGCGCATGGCCTGCACGACGGTGTCGATGCCGCCCTGCCCGGTCTGGACGATGACGGGAACATCCGTGCCGAGTTCGCCAACGGCCTTCAGAAAGGCAAGCCCGTCCATTTCCGGCATCATCAGATCGAGGACAATGACGTTGATCTCGCCGCTATATTGCTTGAGCAGTTCCAGCCCCGCCCTGCCGTTTTCGGCAAGCAAGGCCAGATGCCCATAACGTTCCACCGCATTTTTGAGCAGGCGGCGCTGGACGGGATCATCGTCTATCACGAGAGCATGCGCGGTCATTTTTAGCTCCGGTTTCCGGTTTATGGACCTGCTTCATGCGGTCCCTTATGCCGCACTCTGCCACGGGAGACTTGAACATCCAGTTTTGAGAATTGCTTGCATTTTATCCATTGCCGCGGGAAACAGGGTCCCCATATGCTTTGACAGCATAACCAGAAGGATACGTCCGATGACCCTCCACCACCCCGCTCCGCAACCCGTATTCTCGCTTGCCGAAACCTCCGGCCCGGCGCTCGGCGATCTGCCCGGCTGGAAGCTGTCGGATCTTTATCCGTCGGGGGATTCGCCGGAATATAAGGGCGATCTTGAGAAGGCGGCTTCGATGGCAGCGGCTTTCGAGACAAAATGGAAGGGCAAGCTCGAATCCGCCGCAAAGGCGACCGGCGCAAACGGCATCGGCGCGGCGCTGAAGGACTATGAAGCGCTGGACGATCTTATCGGCCGCATCGGCTCCTTTGCCGGCCTTACCTATTTTTCCGATACGTCGAATCCGGCAAACGGCAAGCTTTACGGCGATGCCCAGGCGAAACTGACGGATATTTCCGCGCATCTCCTGTTCTTCACGCTGGAACTCAACCGCATCGACGATGTCGTGATGGATGCCTGCATGGCAAACGATGCCGCGGCCGGCCACTACCGTCCCTGGCTGGTGGATCTGCGCAAGGACAAGCCGCACCAGCTGGACGATCAGCTGGAGCAGCTTTTCCTTGAAAAATCGATGACCAGCGCGGCAGCCTTCAACCGCCTGTTCGACGAAACGATGGCCGATCTGCGGTTCGACATTGATGGCGCAAGCCTTTCGCTGGAAGTGACGCTCAACATGCTGCAGGAGCCGGAACCGGAAACCCGAAAGAAAGCGGCGGAGGCCTTGAGCGCCACCTTCAAGGACAATCTGCGGGTCTTCACCCTCATCACCAATACGCTTGCCAAGGACAAGGATATTTCCGACCGCTGGCGCAAGTTCGAGGATATTGCCGACAGCCGTCATCTCGCCAACCGTGTCGAGCGGGAGGTGGTCGATGCCTTGGCTGCCGCCGTCAAAAAGGCTTATCCGCGCCTTTCGCACCGTTATTACGCCATGAAGGCGAAGTGGCTCGGCATGGAGCAGATGAATTATTGGGACCGCAATGCGCCGCTTCCCGATACGTCGAATACGATCATCCCCTGGGATGAGGCGAAGGATACCGTGCTTTCCGCCTATGGAAATTTCGCCCCTGAAATGGCCGATATCGCCCGCCGATTCTTCGATGAAGAGTGGATCGACGCCCCCGCCCGTCCCGGCAAGGCGCCCGGCGCATTCGCCCATCCAACCGTGCCCTCAGCCCATCCTTACGTGCTTGTCAATTATCTCGGCAAACCGCGCGACGTGATGACGCTCGCCCATGAGCTTGGCCATGGCGTGCACCAGGTGCTGGCCGGCCAGCAGGGCGCGCTGATGTGCGCAACGCCGCTGACGCTTGCAGAAACAGCGTCCGTCTTTGGCGAAATGCTGACATTCCGCAAGCTGCTCGACGACACGAAAGATATCCGGGAACGCAAGGCCATGCTCGCCCGCAAGGTCGAGGACATGATCAATACGGTGGTGCGCCAGATCGCCTTTTACGAATTCGAGCGCAAGCTGCACACCGCCCGCAAAGAAGGCGAGCTGACCTCGGAACAGATCGGCGAATTGTGGCTGTCCGTTCAGGCCGAAAGTCTCGGCCCGGCCATCCGGATTTCCGAAGGTTACGAGACATGGTGGACCTACATCCCCCATTTCATCCACTCGCCCTTTTATGTTTACGCCTATGCCTTCGGCGATTGCCTGGTGAACTCGCTCTACGCGGTTTACCAGAAGGCCGAGGCGGGTTTTCAGGAGAAATATTTCGAGCTTCTGAAAGCCGGCGGCACCAAACACCATTCCGAGCTTCTGAAACCCTTCGGCCTCGATGCGACCGATCCTTCCTTCTGGGACAAGGGGCTTTCGATGATCGAAGGGCTGATCGACGAGTTGGAAGAACTGGACGGGAAACAGGCTTAATCTTTTCCACCGGCAAAGCTATCTTTCGGACAAGCTTTGTCGGTAGATATTGCCGGCAGAGATACCGGCAAATCATCCAGGCGACGAGCACAGGCCATGAAACGCAAACCCGCCGATCTGACCTTGAGGGAAACCCTGCGCTGGGAGCCGCAAACGGGCTTTCAGCGCATCGACCAGCATATGCGCCGGCTATTGCGCTCCGCCGATGCGCTGGGTTTTCGTGCGCCCGTCAATGCGGTTCAGGTGCTGGAAAAACAGGTGGGTGGCGAAAAGCCGCTCTGCGTCAGGCTGGTCATGAACTACAAGGGCGTGCTGGATGTCGAGACGGCCGAATTCCGTCCGTTGCAGGAAAATGCCGTCTGGCGCGTCCGCATTGCCAGACAGACCACACTCGATTCCGCCGATACCTTCTATCGTCACAAGTCCTCTCGCCGGGAGCCCTATGACGCCGCCCGCGCCGAATTTTCGGCCGAGGAGGCGGACGAGGTGCTGCTGCTCAACGAGCGCGGCGAATTGTGCGAGGGGTCATCGACCAGCATTTTCGTCGAAATGCCTGAAGGGCCGTTGCTGACGCCGCCGCTCGACAGCGGCATTCTTCCGGGTGTATTGCGCGCCGACCTTATCCGCGAACGCCGGGCACGCGGACAGACGCTGAAGCCGGAGGATATTGCCGGCCGAAAACTCTTCGTCGGCAATTCGCTGCATGGATTGATTGCAGCGGAACTGATTTAAACCGTGACCGCCAGAAGCCGGTCGCGGCCTTTCTCCTTGGCCGCACAAAGAGCCTGATCGGCGCGCAAAATGGGCGGGCAGAATATGGCGAAAAGAATGCACAGGCCCACCGCGGCGCCACCGTCGTCATATCTCCGTCATCCACCTGCCCTTTATTGTGGCATGCTTTTATGATCTAGCTTACTTATTGGCTGAAAAAGGAAAATTGACGAATGACGGACGCAAACTACCCGATCTACGGTGATATTGACGGCCCCATCATCATGATCGGCTTTGGCTCCATCGGGCGCGGCACTCTTCCGTTGATCGAGCGTCATTTCAATTTCGACAGAACCCGGCTCGTCGTCATCGATCCGCGCGAGGACATCGCAGCGTTTCTGGCGGAGAGAAATATCCGTCACGTCCAGACACATCTGACCAAGGCGAATTATAAGGACGTTCTCAAGCCGCTTCTCAAAGGCGTGCAGGGTCAGGGCTTCTGCGTCAATCTTTCGGTCGATGCCGCCTCGGTCGATCTGATGCGGATCTGCCGCAAACATGGCATGCTCTATATCGACACCGTCGTGGAACCATGGCCCGGCTTCTATTTCGACGCCGATGCCGACAATCGCGCCAGAACCAATTATTCGCTGCGCGAGACCATGCTGAAGGAAAGGGCGCGCAAGCCCGGTGGCACGACCGCGGTTTCCACCTGTGGCGCCAATCCCGGCATGGTGTCCTGGTTCGTGAAGCAGGCACTCGTCAATCTTGCCAAGGATACCGGCCTCGACATCGAGGAACCGCAGTCGCACGACCGGGAAGGCTGGGCAAAGCTGATGAAGCAGCTTGGCGTCAAGGGCGTGCATGTGGCCGAGCGCGACACCCAGCGGGCAAAGGAGCCGAAGCCTTTCGGCGCGTTCTGGAACACCTGGTCCGTGGAAGGTTTTATCGCTGAAGGTTTTCAGCCGGCCGAACTCGGCTGGGGTACGCATGAAAACTGGATGCCGAAAAACGCCAAAAAGCAGAAAAAGGGAAACAAGGCGGCGATCTATCTCGACCAGCCCGGCGCCAATACGCGGGTGCGCACCTGGTGCCCGGGGCTCGGAGCACAATATGGGTTTCTCGTCACCCACAATGAGGCTATCTCGATCTCGGATTACTTCACCGTCCGCAATGATGATGGCGACGTGACCTATCGGCCCACCTGCCACTATGCCTACCACCCCTGCAACGACGCCATTCTGTCCCTGCACGAACTTTTCGGCAATGGCGGCAACCCGCAGCCGATCCAGCATGTGCTAGGCGAAGACGAACTCGTTGACGGTGCGGACGAATTGGGCGTCCTTCTTTATGGCCACGACAGGAACGCCTATTGGTATGGTTCGCGGCTGAGCCTCAAGGAGGCACGTTCGCTTGCCCCCAACCAGAATGCCACTGGATTGCAGGTCAGTTCGGCGGTTCTGGCCGGCATGGCCTGGGCGATCGAAAACCCTGAGGCCGGCATCGTCGAGGCGGATGAGATGGATTATCGCCGTTGCCTTGAGGTGCAGCGCCCCTATCTCGGCCCTGTCGAGGGGCATTACACCGACTGGACGCCGCTTGACGGCCGGCCGGGCCTGTTCCCCGACAATATCGACATGTCCGATCCCTGGCAGTTCCGCAACATACTGGTGCGCTGAGGGATCGGCGTCTCATATTTGTCACGCCGGGGCTTTCCTTAAACGACGACAGGAACCGGGGAGAGCGAACAACGTTGCCTTGAAATAAGCAACGCTTCGCGGCATGGTCGAAGCATAGAAAGTTTCATCGAATCGCAGGAGAACAGGCTCATGAACTTCAAGACAAGCGCTGCATTGCTTAGTGCCGCCATCGCGGTGTCTTCATGCGTCGCACCGGGACCCTCGCAGCAGACCTCGATGGCGCCTTCGCTTTCCCGCGGACCGGCCGTCGATGGTCGCTGGATCGACCGCAACGGCATCGTATCGACCTTCCAGAACGGCGCCTTCTCCACCCGTTCGACCGATACCAATACACTTCTGGCCTCCGGCACCTATGTCACGATTTCGCCGACGCTTTACGAAATCAACATGACCTCGCTGGTGCGCAACACGCAGTCGCGCGTCAACTGCGCGCTCGTCTCCCCGTCACAATTGAACTGCACGACGGACACGAACAGCCAGTTCTCGCTGACGCGTCAAGGCTGATAACTTCGCCTTTTCAATGAGATATCCTTCTGAAACGCACGCCTTCGGCGTGCGTTTTGCTTTATTGCGCAACTGTCATATTTCGCTTGCGGCGACTGCCGCTAAATGGAAACATCCCATTTTGAAAGACTGACATGATTTTGGATTAGAGAATGAGCACGGTCGGCGGGTGATCAACCGGCCCGGGCTTCCGCTTTGAACAGGAGAGAGGGACCATGAAGAAAATATTGGGACTGGGCATGCTGAGCGTTTCGGCGATAACGCTTTCGGCTGGTGCGGCTCTGGCCGATTACGAGCTCAACATTCTTCACATCAATGATTTTCACTCCCGTATCGAATCGATCAACAAATTCGACTCGACCTGCTCGGCGGAAGAGGAAGGCAAAAACGAGTGCTTCGGCGGCGCCGCGCGCCTGCTGACAGCCATCAACCAGACGCGTGACGCGCTGAAGGCTGGCGGGAAAAATGTTCTCCTGCTCAATGCCGGCGACAATTTCCAGGGCTCGCTGTTCTACACTACCTACAAAGGTACGGTGGAAGCGGAAGTACTGAACGCCATGAAGTTCGACGCCATGACTGTCGGCAACCATGAGTTCGACGATAGCGAAGACGGCCTTGCCGGCTTCCTCGACAAGGTGCAGTTTCCCGTCGTGACCGCCAATGTGGTGGCCACCGCCGCCTCGAAAATCGGCGACCGCGTCAAACCCTCCATCGTGCTTGAAGTCGGCGGCCAGAAAATCGGCATCGTCGGCGCTGTCGCCAACGACACGGCGGAACTGGCAACACCGGGTCCCAATATCACCATCGCCGAAGATGTCGCCAAGATCAGCGAACAGGTGCAGAAGCTGAAGCAGGACGGCGTCAACAAGATCATCGCGCTGACCCATGTCGGTTATCCGCGAGACCTCGAATTCATCGCCAAAATCCCTGATGTCGACGTCGTTGTCGGCGGCCACAGCCATACGCTGCTGTCGAACACCGACCAGAAGGCCGAAGGTCCCTACCCGACCCTCGTCGACAACCCCGGCGGTTACAAGGTTCCAGTGGTTCAGGCCGGTCAGTACAGCAAATATCTCGGCGACCTCAACGTGGTCTTCGATGACAATGGCGTGGTCAAGGAAAGCAAGGGTGATCCCATCCTGATCGACTCCACCTTCAAACCCGACGAAGCCACGCTGAAGCGCATCGATGAGCTGAAGGCGCCGATCGAGGCGATGAAATCCAAGGTCGTCGGCACCTCTGAAGGCCCGATCGAGGGCGACCGCAAGGTTTGCCGCGTGAAGGAATGCTCTATGGGCAATCTGGTGGCCGATGCGACGCTGGCGCGCGTCAAGGATCAGGGCATCACCATCGCTTTTGCAAACAGCGGCGGCCTGCGCTCCTCCATCGATGGCGGCGATGTCTCGATGGGTGAAGTGCTGACGGTACTGCCGTTCCAGAACACCGTTGCAACCTTCCAGCTCAAGGGCGAGGATATTCGCGCCGCCCTCGAAAACGGCGTCAGCCAGATCGATGATGGTGCGGGCCGCTTCATGCAGGTTTCCGGCATGAAATATTCGTTCGACCGTTCCAAGCCGGCCGGCAGCCGTATCGTTTCTGTCGACGTCAAGGAAGGCGACGCCTTCGTGCCTCTTGATCCCGCCAAGACCTATATCGTTGCGGCCAATAATTACGTGCGCACTGGAGGTGATGGCTTCAAGGTCTTTGCGACCAAGGCAATCAACGCCTATGACTTCGGTCCCAACCTCGAAGAGGCAGTCGCGGCCTATATCACCGCCAACAGCCCCTATAAGCCCTATACCGACGGCCGCATCAGCGAAGTGACGCCTGCCGGGTACGTCGCTCCGGCAAAGCCTGCGGCACCCGCCGCAGCTGCACCTGCCCCAGCGGCCGCCCCGGCCCCTGCGGCACCCGCTGCCACTGCACCCGCTACGACCACACCGGCATCGCCCGCACCTGCTGCGGCCGCTGCAGCCCTCAGCAAATATGTCGTCGAAAAGGGTGACTCGCTCTGGAAGATCGCTGCCGAGAAATATGGCGACGGCGCTCTCTGGCACAAAATTGCCAAGGCAAACACGCTGAAGCAGCCGAACCACATCGAGATCGGCGAAGAGCTGGAACTGCCGGCCCAATAAGCCGGACGGGACGGACAGGGCAATTTGCCGCACACACGACGCCGGCTCCGGATAACGGGGCCGGCTTCTTATTTTCCTTTTGAAAACAAATCGTTACTGAGCCAATTTTGCCAAAAGACAGCCTGCGGCTCCGCCGGCCCCGGAAATAGCTTTCGCCGGTGGTTTAATCCTGAAAATTTTCGTCTAGAACACATGAACAAATTGACGGCCCGAGCGTATAGCTCGGGCATTTCCGGCCAAACCGCGTCACGGTCTGTGTTCGGGCGCTAAACAGAAGATGGAGTGTTCAGGCCTCTCCGAGGCGAAACCGCTCCTCACATAACCAGTCCGAGTTTCAGGGTGTCATTCATGGCGACAGAACTATCCCCACTCCCCGCAAACCATCCCCGTGTAAGTTTTGGCAAGGTCGGCGTCCTGCTCGTCAATCTCGGCACGCCTGACGGCACGGATTATTGGCCGATGCGCCGTTATCTGGCGGAGTTTCTGAGCGACAAGCGCGTGATCGAATGGTCTCGTCTCTACTGGTATCCTATCCTTTATGGCATCGTCCTCAACAAGCGCCCGCAGAAGGTCGGCAAAGCCTATGAGGAAATCTGGAACCATGAGCGCAACGAAAGCTATCTGCGCACCTATACCCGTAGCCAGGGTGAGTTGATGGCCCAGGCGCTGAAGGATTTGCCCAATGTCGTGGTCGACTGGGCGATGCGTTACGGGCAGCCTTCCATCGCATCCAAGATCGATGCGCTGAAGGAACAGGGTTGCGAAAAAATCCTGCTCTTCCCGCTTTACCCGCAATATGCCGCCTCGACCACGGCAACCGTCAACGACAAGGCTTTCGAGCATCTGATGAAGCTGCGCTGGCAGCCCGCCATCCGCACCGTGCCGCCCTATCATGACGATCCGGCCTATATCGAGGGGCTCGCAGCTTCCGTCAGAAACCATCTGGCAACCCTGGACTGGGAGCCGGAGATGCTGATCACCTCATTCCACGGCATTCCGCAATCCTACTTTAAAAAGGGTGATCCCTATTATTGTCATTGCCAGAAAACCGCCCGCCTGCTGCGGGAGGCGCTGGGGCGGACAGAGAAGAATTTCATGATCACCTTCCAGTCGCGCTTCGGGCCGGAAGAATGGCTGCAGCCCTATACCGACAAGACCGTAGAGAAGCTGGCCTCGGAGGGCATCAAGCGTATTGCCGTCATGAACCCCGGCTTCGTATCGGATTGTCTTGAGACGCTGGAGGAAATCGCCGGTGAAGCCGGGGAGATTTTCCTGCATAATGGCGGAGAGAAATTCACCCATATTCCCTGTCTGAACGATAGCACTGAGGGCATGACCGTTCTCGAAAAGGTTGTAAGACGGGAGTTGCAAGGCTGGGTGTAATCTTGCCATAACGTTGTTGGGATAAATCCCGGACGTTCTGATCCTAGGAGGAAAGTGATGATTGCATTGGGCGGTTTCGACATCGTCGTCATAGCGGCGGTTGTTCTGGTTATTCTGGTGCTGTTTGCTGGCATCAAGACCGTGCCGCAGGGGCATCGTTACACGGTCGAACGGTTCGGGCGCTACACCCGCACGCTGGAACCCGGCCTGAACCTCATCATACCGTTCTTCGAAAGCATCGGCTCGAAAATGAATGTGATGGAGCAGGTGCTCCACATCCCGACGCAGGAAGTCATTACCCGCGACAATGCCAGTGTCTCGGCCGATGCCGTCACCTTCTATCAGGTATTGAACGCCGCACAGGCCGCTTACCAGATATCCAATCTGCAGATGGCGATCGAAAACCTCACCATGACCAACATTCGTTCGGTGATGGGCTCGATGGACCTCGATGAGCTGCTGTCGAACCGCGATGCCATCAACGATCGCCTTCTGCGCGTGGTCGATGAAGCCGTGGGACCATGGGGCATCAAGGTCACCCGCATCGAGATCAAGGATATCGCGCCGCCGAAGGATCTCGTCGATTCCATGGCGCGGCAAATGAAGGCCGAGCGCGAAAAACGCGCGCAGGTGCTGGAGGCAGAGGGTGCCCGTAACGCGCAGATTCTGCGCGCGGAAGGTGCAAAACAATCCGCCATTCTGGAAGCGGAAGGCCAGCGCGAAGCAGCGTTCCGCGATGCCGAAGCACGCGAACGTCTGGCCGAGGCCGAAGCCAACGCCACCCGCATGGTCTCGGAAGCCATTGCTGCCGGTAACGTCCACGCCATCAACTATTTCGTCGCCCAGAAATACACCGAAGCGCTTGCCGAAATCGGCACGGCCAAAAATTCCAAGATCGTGCTGATGCCTATGGAAGCCTCGGCACTGATCGGCTCCCTTGGCGGCATCGGCACGATTGCGAGGGAAGTGTTCGGCGATAAGGGCGATGCCCCCAGTGCGCCCGCCCCCTCTACCTCATCCCGCTCCGTGCCGCCGGCCCGGTCTTCCGGCCAGAGCATCAATGTTACCATCCCGGGTAATCCCTTCGGCTCTTCATCGGAGAAGTGACGATGCTGCAACGGCTTGCCACTGAGCTGGGACCCTGGAGCTGGTGGATCGTCGGCTTCGTACTGCTCGCCGCCGAACTCCTCGCGCCCGGCGTCTTCCTGATCTGGATCGGCCTTGCCGCGCTGGTCATCGGTGCGTTTTCGCTGTTTTTCTGGGAAGCGGCATTCTGGGCGTGGCAATTGCAGTTGGTGCTGTTTGCAGCACTTTCCGTGGTGTTCGCCCTGCTCGGCCGGAGATATTTCGGCCGAAACCGCGCGGCAAGCGATGAGCCCTTCCTGAACCAGCGCGAAGCAAGCCTTGTCGGCCGCACCGCAACCCTGCAGGAACCAATCGTCGAGGGACGCGGACGGATAAGGCTTGATGATACCTGGTGGCCCGTGAATGGCGAAGATTTGCCGGCCGGCACCCGTGTCAGGATTGCTTCGGCACGCGGGCGTACGCTGACAATCGAGCCGATAGACCGATAAGTTCGGGGGCTGGTCGGCGGCATTGGAGCCGCATTGCCAGACAGAAGATCGACGTCCATCTTCCGTGGAATGGCCTAAGCGACGCCGATCCTCAGGAGATCGTGGAAATGCACCAGCCCGATCGGCCGGTTATCGTCATCAACGACGATCAGCGCACCAATGTGGAATTTCTCCAGCGTCGCCAGCGCACTGGTCGCCAGCACCGACTTTTTGACGGTTTTCGGGCTGCGGGTCATGATGTCATCGACCACCAGTTCGGCAAGGTTGCGCGACAGGTTGCGGGCCATGTCACCCTCGGTGATGATGCCGCACAGACGGCCATCCTCGTCCAGAATGCCGACGCAGCCGAAATGCTTGCGCGAGAGAACGCCCACCGCTTCGGGCATGGCTGTTGCCTTGTTGACCAGTGGCACACGATCGCCCGTATGCATGATATCGGCGACCAGCGTCAGGCTCGCCCCCAGCTTGCCGCCGGGATGGAACACCTTGAAGTCACCCGCAGTGAAATTGCGCGCCTCCAGAAGCGCGACCGCAAGGGCATCGCCCAGCGCCAGCTGCATCAATGTGGAGGTGGTAGGGGCCAGGCCGAGCGGGCAGGCTTCCTGCTCATTGGGCACCAGAAGCACGATATCTGAGGCCTGCGCCAGCGATGACTTTTCCGAACAGGTGAGCGCGATCAGCGGAATGGAGAAACGGCGGGAATAATTGATGATGCTGCGCAATTCAGCACTTTCACCACCCTTGGAAATCGCCAGCACCACGTCATCGCCGCCGATCATGCCCAGATCGCCGTGGTTTGCCTCCGCCGCATGCACAAAAAAGGCAGGCGTTCCGGTGGAGGCGAAGGTAGCGGCAAGCTTTGCGCCTATGTGGCCGCTTTTTCCAACCCCGGTAATAATGAGACGGCCATTCGACTGGCCGATGGTCTCGATCGCCTTGCAGAAGGGCCCGGAAAGGCCGTTTCTCAGGGCATCCTCAAGGGCGGCGAGGCCAGCCCGCTCCATCGAAATCGTCCGCACGGCGGATTCGATGGCATTGTCTTCGACCAGTTTGACGGCGCGCGTAATCATGGCCGACTGTTACTCTTTCAGCCGGAATAAGTCCACTCTCCCGCCGGTCAGCTCTGTTTTTTAGTGACGCAGATCGGGCGGGGAAATCTCTTCCATCGTTCCAAGCCGCTTGAAAGGTATGTTTTCCTCGTCGACGAGATATCGCCCGAGCGTCCTTACCCACAAGACGGAACCGTCGCTACGGCGCACGGCATATTCCTGATCGTAAAAGCTCGCGGCCTTCAGGGTGAGCAGCGCCGTCTCGATCACCCGGTTTCGGTGATCCAGATCCACTTTTTCAAGCATCTGAAAAATGCTGATGCCCTGCATCGCCTGCTTCAGCGAAATCCCGAAGAGTTCGGCGCATATTTCATCGAGATAGAAGCGGTCATTGGTAATATCCCAACAATAAAAACCGACTTGCCGGATGTTCAAAACGCGATTCATGAAACGATGCTGTCACATACAATAAAATTCAATAGGATTTGTTGAACGATTTACGATCGCCCTGTGTAAGCATAGGACAATTCCGTGCCAAATTGAAACGTTTTAATCTTCGTATATTAGAAATATTTCGCTATTGCGGCGGCTCCGCACGGCAAGCCGGATCGGCGCATTCGGGGTGCCGGTTCGCTCGGCAGGCGCCGCTGATTATTCATCCACGCCCGACGCCGAAATCCCTACCGATCTTTATCAACTGTTAACCATAAAAAACCTATTGTTAAAGCGATGTTAAAACTTGCGTCGCCTGTCTGGTCCCTGGTTTCTTCACGTCATTTCATAGGCCTGCCAATCATCGGGCCTGAAGAGATGCCTTGGTGGGCTTTCGATCCGGCATCGGCCAAACTCGCCGGGTGAAAAGGAATGAGCGTGAAGGGCACCGCCACACGTCTGCCGACGTCGCGGAAAGCAGCAACCCTGCTGCTTGCCTGCACGATTTTTTATCCGTCCGGAAACGCCTTCGCACAGACTGCAGCGACAGCCACACCAATGGTGCCGGGCGCCGCTTCCGCTGCTGACGGATCGCTTTCAACCGCCCCGGCGACGAACGGCACCACAGGCACAGGCACAGGCACAGCTCAGGCCACACCCGCGCCTGCTCCGCAACTCTGGCGTCCATCAAGCAATCCCGGCGACCCGATCTACGAACAGCCCGACGAAGCCAGCCAACCCTCTGCCGAGGCCGAAAACCCCTACGAGCCGACAATGGACGGGGGGGAAAATCCGCGGGTAGCAACCGAACCCGGCCAGACGCCCGGCATCCGGCTCGGCACATTCGTGCTCAGGCCTTCGATCAGCCAGACGGTGAATACGGAAAAACAGACGAATACGGGCGGCCCCTCCAGACGCAATTATTTGACGACGGGCATACGCGGCACGCTCACCAGCGACTGGTCCCGGCACGCGCTGACGGTGACGGGCGATGGCGCCTGGGAAAGAAACTTCGGCGGCGACAAGGATGGCGAAGAACCGCGGGCAAATATCGAGGCCAATCTGCGCCTTGACCTCAGTGCGGAAACGACCGCCAATCTCAAGGCGGGTTACGAATTCAGCCGTGAAGACACCACGGACCCGAATGCTCTGACCGGCGCTGCCGTGCAGGGTGGCGAGCATCGCTTCACCGCCGGCGCATCGATAGAGCGGGATTTCGGCAAGCTGCGCGGGCTGGCAGCGCTCGATCTCTCACGCACCGTCTATACGGATGCAAAGGGGCTCGATGGCAGGCCGATCAGCCTCAGCGATCGCGACCAGAAGGGCGCGAACCTGCGCGGACGCATTGGCTATGAACTGTCGCCGGCTTTAATCCCCTTCCTCGAACTGAATGTGGGGGCGACCAAATATGACAGCCGCCTCGACAATTCGGGTTATGCCCGTTCCTCCAATGCCTATGGGGCGAAGGTCGGCGCGGAAGTCGATCTCGGCGAAAAGACGCGCGGCGAGGCCGCCATCGGCTATCTGCGCAAGGAATATGACGATGATCGTCTGGCTGCAATCGGCGCTCTGACGCTGGATGGCAAACTCAACTGGTCTCCCCAGCGCGGCACGAATGTCAATCTCGGATTGCGCACGACGATAGAGGACTTTGCCGGCGGTCCGCAGGGCGGCTGGATTTCCTATCGGCTGGATGCCGGCCTGACCCATGAATTGCGCAACAACCTGGTCGCGCGTCTGACGGGGCAGATCGTGCATCGCACATTCCCCTCCTCCAACACCGAGAATGCCGTGGAATATACGGCGGGTGCCGGCCTGACCTGGGGGCTGAACCGCTATCTCGACCTGACCGCAGACGTCAGCTACCAGTGGACCCCGGTTTACGACAGCAATGAATTTCGTGTCGGCGCGGGACTTGTCCTGAAACGATAATGAGCCCCAAAACAAAAATCCCGGCGCGAAGGCCGGGATTTCCTTGTGTATTCCGGTCGATTATTTCAGACCCTCGATCAGGGCCTTGATTGGCTCCTCGATCGCCGGACGGATATCGCCGCGTTCCAGTGCGAAAGCGACGTTTGCCAGGATGAAACCATCCTTGGCGCCGCAATCGAAGGTCTGGCCGCGGAAATGATAACCTGCAAACTCCTGCGACTTGGCAAGCGTCAGCATGCCGTCCGTCAACTGGATTTCATTGCCGGCGCCGCGTTCCTGATTTTCGAGAATATCGAAAATCTCGGGCTGGAGAATATAGCGACCGTTAATATAGAAATTCGACGGTGCCGTTCCCTTGGCCGGCTTCTCGACCATTTCAGTGATCTTGAAACCTTCGCCCACGGTCTCACCCACGCCGACAATGCCATATTTATGCGTCTGGTCGGGAGCGCATTCCTGCACCGCGATGACGTTGCCCTGGGTCTGGTCGTAAAGTTCGACCATGCCCTTCAGGCAGCTTTTCTGCGAATGCATGATCATGTCGGGCAAAAGCACGGCAAAAGGCTCGTCGCCGACGATATCACGCGCGCACCAGACCGCATGGCCGAGACCGAGCGGCACCTGCTGGCGCGTGAAGCTTGCGGTGCCCGCCTTGGGCAGAAGGCCGGCCAGCAATGTCAGCTCGGCATTCTTGTTGCGCTCGCGCAGCATCTGTTCAAGTTCAAATTGAATATCAAAATAATCTTCGATCACCGCCTTGCCGCGACCAGTTACAAATACAAAATGCTCGATGCCCGCTTCCGCCGCCTCATCGACGACGTATTGAATGACGGGCTTGTCGACGACGGTGAGCATTTCTTTCGGAACTGCCTTGGTGGCGGGCAGGAAACGTGTACCGAGACCTGCGACCGGAAATACGGCCTTCCGAATTTTCTTCTGTTCTACCACATATCCCTCCTGAGAGATAAAACTTAATCACAATCCCCGCACACTGTTGTTATTTCAAAAATAACAACGTTTTGTAAAGGGTGACGCTACCATCTATTAATGGTAAAGAATTTGTTGACATTCTTTTGTTATCCATGACGACGCCCGATGCGTTTTCGCAATCGAAATGATATTCGAAAGAACGAAAGACTGACGATGACAAAGACCCTTTCAAATGTCCGCAAATTCGGTTGCATGATGGTTGCAGGCCTGGCGATCTCGCTGGCTCCCGTCTCGGCCCGGGCCGATCAGGGGTTCAAGCAGTGGATCAACCAGTTCTACGCAACAGCCGCCAAAGAAGGCATTAGCAAGGCGACCTACCAGAAGGCCTTTGCCGGTGTCAGCGAGCCGGATCCGGACGCGCTGCGCAAGGCGACCTTCCAGCCGGAATTCACCACCCAGATCTGGGATTATGTCGATTCCCGCGTCAATCCGTATACGGTGCGGATCGGCCGCGAAATGAAGATGAAACATGCGACGACGCTCAACTGGATCGAGCGTAACTTCAACGTCGATAAACACATCATTCTTGCCATCTGGTCGATGGAATCCAATTACGGCGCGGTTCTCGAAAAGCCGGAGCGGCTGCACAACATTCCGCAGGCGCTGGCGACGCTCGCCTATTCCGATCCCAAACGCGCCAAATTCGCGCGTACGCAGCTGATAGCCGCGCTTAAGATTCTGCAGTCCGGCGATGTCACCCCCAAACAGCTGACGGGCTCCTGGGCCGGCGCGATGGGCCACACCCAGTTCATTCCCACGAGCTACCTGCTCTATGCGGTCGATGCTGATGGCAACGGCAAGCGCGACATCTGGCATTCCGTTCCGGACGCACTGGCGACAGCCGCCAATCTTCTGGCGAAGAACGGCTGGGAACCTGGTCGGACCTGGGGTTACGAAACCGCCATGCCGCGTGGCGGCGCGCGCTATGAAGGGCAGACGAAGTCCATTGCGGAATGGTCGAAGCTCGGCTTCACCCGCCCGAACGGCAAGACTTTCACGCGTGGTTCCGATCGCGCCATGCTGAAATTGCAGGGCGGCGCAAACGGCCCCGGTTTCCTGATGATGAAGAACTTCTTCACTATCAAGAAATACAACGCCTCCGACAGCTATGCGCTGGCCGTGGGCCTGCTCGCGGATGAAATCGCCGGGTATGGCGGCATGCAGCAGAAATGGCCGCGCCCGGACGGCACGCTGGACATCAGGGAAAAATTCGAACTCCAGACCCGCATGAAGGAACTCGGTTATTACGATGGCGAGATCGACGGTAATTTCGGCTCCGGTTCGAAAGCCGCGATCAGCGCCATCCAGTCCCGCATGGGCATGCAGAATGACGGCGAGCCGTCGCAGCGACTGCTGAGAGCCCTGCGCAATTGATAATGTGCCGGCGCATTCGGTGACGTCATGGACGCCGCCGATGCATCCGGAAAGGTTGATGTCATGAGTAGGAAACCTGCGGCGAGAAACGAAAAGACGGGTTGGCGTTTCTGCGCTATCATTCTTTCCGCTGTCCTCTGCGTGCCGCTCGTTCCTTCCGAGACCTTCGCACAGGAGCAGCGGCGCACCCTATTCGAAATGCTGTTCGGCAAGCCGGTGGGCCGCGATGGTGGCTCCGGACGCGAATATCAGCCCCGCAGCCGCCGGGATTTTCCGGCTGCTCCGCGTGAAAGATCGGTCACCCGCCCACAGCCAGCACGAAAAGCCCCCTCGGTGGTTCAGATGCGAACCGCAAAACCGGAACCTGCCGCCAAGCTTGAAAACGCGAGACGCGTTCTGGTCATCGGCGATTTCCTGGCCGGCGGCATGGGGGAAGAGTTGGTCAATGCCTTTGCCAGCTCGCCGGCAATCGCCGTCGATGTGCGCGCCAACGGCTCTTCCGGCCTCGTCCGCAAGGATTATTACGACTGGTTCGCCAATCTGCCGCAATTCATAAGCGAGACCAATCCGGCTACCATCGTCATCATGATGGGGTCGAACGATCGCCAGCAGATGCAGATCGGTGATGTCAGGGAAAAATTCGGCACGGATGTCTGGTTCAAGGAATATGAACGGCGGATCGACGAGCTTTTGACCCTTGCCGGCCGCCCGAAGGTGCCGGTGCTTTGGGTTGGCGTGCCCGCCTTCCAGTCGCCCTCACTTTCGGCCGATCTCGTCGGCTTCAACCGGCTTTACCGCAACCATGTCGAAAAATATGGCGGTGAATTCGTGGATGTGTGGGACGGCTTCGTCGATGAGGCCGGAAAATTCGTCATCACCGGCTACGACATGAACGGCCAGCAGGCCCGTCTGCGTGAGGCCGATGGCATCGGCATGACGCAGGCCGGCAAACGCAAGCTCGCCTTTTATGTCGAGAAATTCGTGCGCAGACACCTCGATAGTGCGGGGCCGGATCTCGTGAAGCTGGACGGCAGCAATCTTCCGGCGCTCACCTCGCTGCCGGCGCTCGGCATTGATGCGGGTCAGGTTCGTACCCAGCCGATCAGCCTGACCGATCCCAATCTCGATGGCGGCGACAAGCTGCTGGGCGATGCTCCCCTTGCGGCCGGGCCGACACGCGTATCCGTGGTGGAATCGCCCCGCGAGAGGCTGACCAAGCGGGGAGAAATGTCTGACGCGCCAGCAGGGCGTATCGATGACTATCGCCTGGTGCCGGATACCGCGCAGGCAAAACAATAGGCGCTATCGCCGCATCTCAGGCGCCCCGCTGCGGGCGTAATGTTTATGCAATCCCGTCATGACAGGTTGAGGACCGCTTTGCAGGAATGCGAGGATGGCCCCATCAGCCATCTCCGATCCCTCGTCCGCAAGGCGACATTGATTTGACGGCGACGCGTCGCTGGCCTTGAGCGTCAACGGCGCCGTCTTTTTTTGACTTCACGCGTGTCTTCCTCCCCGGGAGACGACGCCGGATTTTGCCGAGACAATTTCATGCGCCTGCTGCTTGTTGAAGACGAACGCGAAATGGCAGCAGCCCTGTCCGCCGCGCTCCACCGGTTCGATATCATCGTGGATGCGGTCGGCACGCTCGATCTTGCCCGTCATGCCATCATGGACAGTGTTCACGACCTTGTTGTGCTTGACCGGCAATTACCCGATGGCGACGGCATCCAGCTTATCGAATATCTGCGTCTCCTGCCCGTCACCCCACCCGTCATCGTGCTGACGGCGCAGGGCGCTCTTGCGGACCGGATCAATGGCCTGAACCTCGGCGCGGATGATTATCTGGCCAAGCCCTTCGCCGTTGAGGAGCTGCTTGCCCGCATCCGCGCCCTGATGCGCCGACCGGCCGGCACCGTGACAATGACGGCGAAACTGGGCGGGCTGGAATTCTGCTTCGAAACCCGCGAAGTACGCATCAAGGGTGAATTTCTTCCGCTGACGAGACGGGAATTGCTGATCCTCGAGGCCCTGTTGCGGCGACAGGGCAGAACGGTGCTTCGTTCAATGCTCGAGGAAGCCGTCTATAATTTCGATGATGAAATCCAGTCCAATGCACTCGATTCCCATATCTCCCGTCTGCGCCGCAAACTGGCGGCCGCGGATGCGGGCGTGGAGGTCCATGGCATTCGCGGTGTTGGTTACCTCATGAGGGCGACCGCATGAAGCCGGCCAAAAGGAAATCGCTCAAGCGCCGCCTGACCATTCAACTGCTGCTATTCCAGATCGGCAGCCTTTTCATATTCAGCGCCGCCTTTGTCGCCTATCTATCGAGCGGCGGCGTAGGCAGCGCGCTCCTCAGCCCGCAGGCGGCCCAAATCACCGCCAATGCGCTGGCGCGGGACAACAATGGCCGGCTGGTCCTGAGGGAAACGAATGAATTCGCGGAGTTGCGCAGAAATATGCCAGATTTCTGGTTCGTCGCCGTCGGCGAAACGGGGGAAATCGTGCAAGGCGGTCAGGTCCCCGAAGCCTTCAGCAACATGGATCAGCAGCTCAGTGACACCAACTTCAAACTCTCCGATATACGTGATGCGGCGTTGTCCTACTCCTATCTCGCCGTCATGCGCATCGCTATTGTTCGCCGCGTTTCGGGGCCGGAGGGTGAATTCGCCATGATCGGCCAAGGCGGGCCGTTCAGCATGACCTTCCCGGTCCTCCTGTTCTCCAACATCCTGATCATGCCGTTCCTTATTCTCATGTCTGCCGTGACGATCGTGACCATCCCATGGATCATCCGCAAAGAGTTTTTCGCTCTGTCCGCCATTGCCCGAACGGCAGAGACCATCGATATCGACAAACGAGGATATCGATTGCCGGATGGCAATATTCCAAGGGAGGTGCAGCCGCTCGTGCATGCGGTCAACGGCGCATTGCAACGGCTGGACGATGGCTATGAGAGGCACAAGCGTTTTATTCTCGATGCCGCCCATGAATTGCGAACCCCTGTTGCCATTCTCCAAACCCGCGTTGAAACCTTACTGGAAGGCCCGGCCCGCAACAGGATATTGGCGGATGCCAGCCGCATTGCCGTACTGGCCGAACAATTGCTCGATCTGCAACGCCTTGACGGGCAGAAAGCACCGCTTGTTCCGCTTGATATCGTCGGCCTGTGCAGGTCCGTCGTCGCGGATATGGCGCCGCTTGCGATCTCACAAGGGTATAATCTGTCGTTCGAGCCGGAAGAAGAGCCGATCCTCGCCCTTGCCGATGACGCCTCGCTGCAGCGCGCGCTGATGAACATCGTGCAAAACGCCATCGAACATGGCGGCAATCGCGGAACCATCACCATAAGGGTGGCCTCAAACCGGGTGATCGAGATAGCCGATGAAGGCAACGGCATTCCCGAGACGGAACGGGAACTCGTCTTCGATGCGTTTCACCGGCTGAGACCAAAGGATCGCGGCACCGGCCTTGGGCTCAATCTCGTGCAGGAGATTGTCCGTTGTCATGGCGGCGAGATCAGCATCAGCGATTCCTCCACCGGCGGTGCCTGCTTCCGCATCGCGCTTCCCTATTGTTGAGGAAACAACAGTCAAACAAAAAGGCCTGTCGCGTCTGCAACAGGCCTTTCCACCTAGTATCGATTCCGCCCGTTTAGCGCGGAAGCACGGTCGTCCCCATCAGCGCCTCATCGATCGCCCGTGCCGCCTGGCGGCCTTCGCGGATCGCCCAGACCACCAGCGACTGACCACGGCGAACGTCGCCCGCCGTCCACAGCTTGTCGACCGAGGTCCTGTAGTCGGTTTCGTTGGCGACAACATTGGTGGAGCCGCGGCGATCGGTGTTGAGCGTCAGCTTGCCTTCCATTTCCTTCAGCACGCTATCGGTGAAGGGACCGGAAAAGCCGATGGCGATGAAGGCGAGATCGGCCTTGATGATGAATTCCGTGCCGGCGATCGGCTTGCGGCGATCATCCACCTGACAGCATTTCACACCCGTCAACACGCCGTCTTCGCCGACGAATTCAAGCGTCGCCACCTGAAACTCGCGAATGGCGCCTTCGGCCTGTGAGGACGAGGTGCGCATCTTGGTTGCCCAGAAGGGCCAGACCGCAAGCTTGTCTTCCTTTTCAGGCGGCATCGGACGGATGTCAAGCTGGGTGACCTTCACCGCACCCTGACGGAACGCCGTGCCGACGCAGTCAGAGGCGGTATCGCCGCCGCCAACAACGACGACATGCTTGCCGCCCGCGAGGATCGGATCGGCCGGCCAGCCGACGCTGTCGATGTTCTCTCGACCGACGCGGCGGTTCTGCTGCACGAGGTAGGGCATGGCATCGTAAACGCCATTAAAATCGGCACCGCCGATACCGGCCGGGCGCGGCGTTTCCGAACCGCCGCAATAAAGAACGGCGTCGTGATCGGCCAGAAGCGCTTCGACCGTCACATCCACACCGACATTGACGCCGCAATGGAAGGTAACGCCTTCGCCCTTGATCTGCTCGACACGGCGATCGATGAAGTTCTTCTCCATCTTGAAGTCGGGGATACCGTAACGCAGCAGCCCGCCGGGCTTCGTTTCGCGCTCATAGACGTGAACCTCGTGGCCGGCGCGGCCAAGCTGCTGCGCCGCCGCCATGCCGGACGGACCGGAACCGATGATCGCAACCTTCTTGCCGGTATGGATCGTCGCCGGCTTCGGCACGATGAAGCCCAGTTCGTATGCCTTGTCGGCTATCGCCTGCTCGACGGTCTTGATGGCGACCGGCGCATCCTCGAGGTTCAGCGTGCACGCCTCCTCACAAGGCGCGGGACAGACGCGGCCGGTAAATTCCGGGAAGTTGTTGGTGGAATGGAGGTTGCGGATCGCCTCTTCCCAGTTGTTGTTATAAACCAGATCGTTCCAGTCGGGGATCTGGTTGTGCACGGGACAGCCCGTGTCCCCATGACAATAGGGAATGCCGCAATCCATGCAGCGCGCCGCCTGCTTCTGCACTTCGGCATCCGACATCGGAATGGTGAATTCGCGGAAATGGCGGATACGATCCGATGCGGGCTGATACTTGCCCACCTGCCGGTCGATCTCCAGAAAACCTGTAACCTTGCCCACGTTTATGTCCTCACATCAAAGCGGAGCGCCTGTCGGGCCCCAGTACCAGTAAGCGAAACCAAAAGCCGCCCCCAGCACGATGAACTCAAATCCGGTCTCGCCGCTTGTCCAATAGACCGCCGTGGGAACGGCGGCCGATCATCAGCGAGACCAGTTGGTGTAGTGTCCTCACGCGGCGGATTACTCCGCCGCCACGCCCATGCGCATGCGCTCCATTTCCTCAAGCGCACGACGGTATTCCACCGGCATGACCTTGCGGAACTTCGGACGGAACTCGCTCCAACGGTCGAGTATATCCTTGGCACGCGACGAATTCGTGTAGTGGAAGTGGTTCGAGATCAGCTGGTAAAGGCGCTCTTCGTCGTGACGCGTCATGTCCTCGGAAACGTCCACACGTCCCTTGTGCATGAGGTCGCCGCCGTGATGGTGGAGCTTTTCCAGCATGTCGTCTTCTTCCGGCACCGGCTCCAGCTCAACCATGGCCATGTTGCAGCGGGTGGCGAAGTCGCCCTTCTCGTCGAGAACATAAGCGACGCCGCCGGACATGCCGGCCGCGAAGTTACGGCCCGTTTCACCGAGAACCACGACGATACCGCCGGTCATATATTCGCAACCGTGGTCACCCACGCCTTCGACAACCGCGACCGCGCCGGAGTTACGCACCGCAAAACGCTCGCCAGCCACACCGCGGAAATAGCACTCGCCGGTGATCGCCCCGTAAAGCACGGTATTGCCGACGATGATGGAGTTTTCCGCAATAATCCGGGTGTTTTCCGGCGGGCGCACGATGATGCGGCCACCCGACAGACCCTTGCCGACATAGTCGTTGCCGTCACCCACCAGATCGAAGGTGATGCCGCGGGCGAGGAACGCGCCGAAGGACTGACCCGCCGTGCCGCGCAGCGTCACATGGATCGTATCGTCCTTCAGGCCCTTGTGGCCCCAGCGCTTGGCAAGCGCGCCTGACAGCATCGCGCCGGCGGAACGGTCGACGTTCTTGATCGGCACTTCGAACACGACAGGCTCGCGGCTTTCCAGCGACGGCAGAGACTTCTCGATCAGCTTGCGGTCGAGAATGTCATCGATCGGATGCTTCTGGCGTTCAGTCCAGAATGTAGCTTCCTTCGGGGCCTCAACCTTGTGGAAGATGCGGCTGAAATCCAGCCCCTTGGCCTTCCAGTGCGCCAGCATCTCATCCTTCTCGAGCAGTTCGGAAGCCCCGATGATCTCGTCCAGCCGGGTAACGCCCAGCGAGGCAAGGATTTCGCGCACTTCTTCGGCAACGAAGAAGAAGTAGTTGATGACGTGTTCCGGCGTACCCTTGAAGCGCTTGCGCAGAACCGGGTCCTGCGTGGCAACGCCCACCGGGCAGGTGTTGAGGTGGCACTTGCGCATCATGATGCAGCCGGCCGCAATCAGCGGCGCGGTGGCAAAGCCGAATTCATCCGCACCCAGAAGCGCGCCGATGATGACATCGCGGCCGGTCTTCAGACCGCCATCCACCTGTAGTGCCACGCGTGAACGAAGACCGTTCAGCACCAGTGTCTGCTGGGTTTCGGCAAGGCCGATTTCCCAAGGAGAACCGGCGTGCTTGAGCGAGGTGAGCGGCGAAGCACCCGTACCGCCATCAAAACCGGAAACGGTGATGTGGTCGGCACGCGCCTTGGCGACACCAGCCGCGACCGTGCCGACGCCGACTTCCGACACCAGCTTCACCGAAACATCGGCTTCCGGGTTGACGTTCTTCAGGTCGTAGATCAGCTGCGCCAGATCTTCGATGGAATAGATATCGTGATGCGGCGGTGGCGAAATGAGGCCGACGCCCGGCGTGGAGTGACGGGTCTTGGCAACCGTCGCATCCACCTTGTGGCCGGGCAGCTGGCCGCCTTCGCCGGGCTTGGCGCCCTGCGCTACCTTGATTTGCAGCATATCAGCATTGACGAGATATTCCGTCGTCACACCGAAGCGGCCGGAGGCAATCTGCTTGATCGCCGAGCGTTCCGGGTTCGGCTTGCCATTGAGCAACGGCAGATAACGGTCGGATTCTTCGCCGCCCTCGCCCGTGTTGGACTTGCCGCCGATCTGGTTCATGGCGATGGCGAGTGTCGTATGCGCCTCGCGGCTGATCGAGCCGAAGGACATGGCGCCCGTCGAGAAGCGCTTGACGATCTCAGCCGCAGGCTCGACTTCGTCGATGGAAACAGGCTTGCGGCCGAGTGCTTCCGCAGACTTGATGTTGAACAGGCCGCGAATGGTGTTCATGCGCAGCGCCGTCTCATTCACCATGCCGGCGAATTCGCGGTAGCGGTCCTGGCTATTGCCGCGCACCGCATGCTGTAGCGAGGCAACAGCATCCGGCGTCCAGGCGTGGCTTTCGCCGCGCATGCGATAGGCATATTCGCCGCCAATATCGAGCGTGTTGGCAAGGATCGGATCCTTGCCAAAAGCCGCGGTATGGCGCGTTACGGTTTCTTCGGCGATCTCGGTCAGGCCCACACCTTCGATGGAGGTGGCGGTGCCGAAGAAATATTGCTCGACGAACTGTGAAGACAGGCCGATAGCGTCGAAAATCTGCGCGCCGCAATAGGACTGGTAGGTGGAAATGCCCATCTTGGACATGACCTTGAGGATGCCCTTACCGACCGCCTTGATATAGCGATAGACGACTTCATCGTCGGAGACTTCCTTCGGGAAGGCGCCGTGCTTGTGCATGTCGAGCAGCGTATCGAAGGCGAGATAGGGGTTGATCGCCTCCGCACCATAACCGGCGAGCAGGCAGAAATGGTGGACTTCGCGCGGCTCACCGGTTTCCACGACGAGACCGACCGAGGTGCGCAGACCTTTGCGGATCAGGTGATGGTGCACGGCGGCCGTCGCCAGAAGCGCCGGGATCGCGATACGATCAGGGCCAAGCTGGCGGTCGGAAAGAACGATAATGTTGTAACCGCCGCGAACGGCCGATTCAGCCCGCTCGCACAGGCGATCGAGCATCTCGGGCATGCCTTCCGCACCGCGCTCAACATCATAGGTGAAGTCGAGCGTCTTGGTGTCGAAACGATCTTCCGTGTGGCCAATGGAGCGGATCTTTTCCAGATCGCCATTGGTCAGGATCGGCTGGCGCACTTCCAGACGCTTGGCGCGGGCTGCACCTTCGTGATCGAGAAGGTTCGGGCGCGGGCCGATGAACGAGACGAGGCTCATGACAAGTTCTTCGCGGATCGGGTCGATCGGCGGGTTGGTGACCTGCGCGAAGTTCTGCTTGAAATAGGTATAAAGCAGCTTCGACTTATCCGACATGGCCGAAATCGGCGTATCGGTGCCCATCGAGCCGATGGCTTCCTGGCCCGTCGTCGCCATCGGCGACATCAGGAGCTTGGTGTCTTCGCTGGTGTAACCGAAGGCCTGCTGACGGTCGAGCAGGGACACGTCGCGGCGCAGCGCGCGGGGCTCCACCGGCTTCAGATCCTCGAGAATGAGCTGGGTGCGGTCGAGCCAGGTGCGGTAAGGGTGCTTGGCGGCAAGCTCGTGCTTCACGTCCTCATCGGAAATGATCGCGCCCTTTTCCATGTCGATCAGCAGCATCTTGCCCGGCTGCAAGCGCCACTTCTTGATGATGCGCTCTTCCGGCACCGGCAACGTGCCGGCTTCGGACGCCATGATGACGCGGTCGTCATCGGTGACGAGATAGCGCGCCGGGCGCAGGCCGTTACGGTCGAGGGTTGCGCCGATCTGCTTGCCATCGGTGAAGGCAACGGCGGCCGGGCCGTCCCACGGCTCCATCAGCGCGGCATGATATTCGTAGAACGCCTTGCGTTCCGCCGACATGGACAGGTTACCCGACCACGCTTCCGGGATCAGCATCATCACGGCATGCGCCATGGAATAACCGCCGCGCACGAGGAATTCGAGCGCGTTGTCGAAGCAGGCGGTATCCGACTGGCCTTCATAGGAAATCGGCCAGAGCTTGGAGATATCGTCGCCGAACAGCGCCGACGAAACCGAAGCCTGACGCGCCGCCATCCAGTTGACGTTGCCGCGCAGCGTGTTGATTTCACCGTTATGGGCAACCATGCGATAGGGATGCGCCAACTTCCAGGACGGGAAGGTGTTGGTCGAGAAACGCTGATGCACGAGGGCAACGGCGCTCTCGAAACGCGGGTCCGCCAGATCCTTGTAATAAGCGCCAACCTGATAGGCGAGGAACATGCCCTTGTAGACGATGGTCGAAGATGACAGCGAAACCGGGTAAAAATCCTGCGTTTCCTTGCCGCCGCCCTCATCATAGATGCGGTTGGAGAGAACCTTGCGGATCAGGAACAGCTTGCGCTCGAAATCATGATTGGTCGCCGCATCGCGGCCGGCGCCGATGAAGACCTGGACATGGTGCGGTTCGGTGGCGGCGATATCCGGTGCCTTCGACAGCGAGGAATTATCGACGGGCACGTCGCGGAAGCCGAGGAACTGCTGCCCCTCTTCGCCGATGACGTCGACGATGACCTTCTTGTAATGCTCGATGCGGGAAGGATCGCGCGGCATGAAGATGTGGCCGACCGCGTATTCACCGGCCTTTGGCAACGTCACGCCCTGCGTCGCCATTTCCTCGCGGAAGAAACGATCGGGAATCTGCACGAGAATGCCCGCGCCATCACCCATCAGCGGATCAGCACCTACAGCACCGCGATGCGTGAGGTTTTCGAGGATGAACAGGCCGTCACTGACGATCTGGTGCGACTTGACGCCCTTCATATGGGCGACGAAGCCAACACCGCAGGCGTCATGTTCATTGGCGGGATCGTAAAGACCCTGCTTTTCCGGCAAGCCGCCCGCGAAACGCGCTTTCGCAGAAACGGGTGCGGCCGCAGCCGCGGTGGGACAGTCTGTGGTCAGGGTTGCGGCGGCGATATCCGCCTGCGGCTTGTTCGTCATTTTTGTCCCTCCTGCAAAACTACTTGCACGGTTTCATGCGAAGATCTGGCTCGATACCGATTTCTGCTTCCCGCAAAATCCGCATTCAGGCCGGCTGGATCAAATTTAGGACAGCAAGACTGTCTCAATTCTTGCCAATTTTGGCAGAAACGGCTGAATTTAGCAAGGGTCCGAATCCAATTAGTGAATACCCCAGTTTGCAGCGAAGTTTCGATACTGACCTATTGTGCGAAACTTTCTTGTCGAAAGAGACGCTGAGCCATTGCTTTCATTGCCCGATTTGCCAATCGCAATCTTAGGTCCTAGAACTTTGTCCATCATAGCTTCATGCAGCCCAACACAGACCCTCAGCTATCGGAAAGCCTTCAGAGATGTTTTTTGCTTCAGACAATTGGGCTGGCGCCCATCCGGCCGTCAATGAACGGCTGTCGCGGGAATCCACGCGCTTTGCCGCCGCCTACGGCACCAGCGAACTCGATCTCTCCATCGAAAAACGCTTCAACGAAATCTTCGAACGCGAGGTCGCGGTATTTTTCGTCGCCACCGGCACGGCGGCCAATTCGCTTTCGCTGGCCAGCATCGCCCGCCCCGGCGGCCTGACCTTCTGTCATTCCGAGGCGCATGTGATTGAAGACGAATGCGGCGCACCGGATTTCTTTTCCGGCATGCGCATGGTCGCCGTCGAGGGGCCTGATGGTAAGATGCTACCGGAAAACCTGATCGAACGCATTGCGCGTTATCCCCAGGATGCCGTGCACCATGGGCGCGCCGCGGCCATCACCATGACGCAGGCGACTGAAGCCGGCACCGTCTACACGCTCGACGAAATCGACGCGATATCGAAGATCGCCAAGGAAAACGGCCTGCCGCTGCATATGGATGGCGCGCGATTTGCCAATGCGCTTGCCGCACTCGGCACCACGCCGGCTGAAATGACATGGAAACGCGGCGTTGACGTTCTGTCTTTCGGCGGCACGAAAAACGGCTGCTGGTGCGCGGAAGCGATCGTGTTTTTCGATCCTTCGCTCGCCCGGGACTTCTCTTTCCTGCGCAAGCGCACCGCCCAGCTTTTTTCGAAATCGCGTTTCATCGCCGCACAATTCGAAGCCTATCTGCAGGACGATCTGTGGCTCGGTCTCGCAGGCCACGCCAATGCCATGGCCAACCGGCTGCGCGCCGGTTTCGGCTCACTGAACAGCGCCCGCCTGGCATGGCCGACACAAGCCAACGAGGTTTTCGCCATTCTGCCGAAGGCGGCCGCCGAAGCGGCGACGGAAAAAGGCGCGAAGTTCTATGACTGGCTGGAACCGCGCGACATGCCGGAAAATGTCGGCAAGGACGAAGTGCTGATCCGCATGGTCACCAGCTTTGCGACGACCGAGGCCGATGTGGACGAATTCCTGTCGATCTGCGCTGCCGTCTGACAATGATCGGAGGGCGTCGCCTTGCGACGCCCTCAAAACTCCTGCAACCGGTAACCGACCCCGGTTTCCGTCAGGATATAACGCGGCTGATCCGGGATTTTTTCGATCTTCTGGCGCAGCTGGCGCACATAGACCCGCAGATATTGCACATCGGTCAGTTCGTCCCAGACATGTTCCAGCAGGAAACGGTGCGTCAGCACCTTGCCGGCATGCTGCACCAGAACCCGCAGAATATCATATTCCTTGGGCGAGAGCTTCACCTCGCGATCCTCTACCCTGACGATGCGCCGGACAAGATCGACCGAGAGGTCACCGGTCTGGAAGACCGGCCTTTCGCCCTGGCTCTGCAGGCGATGGCGGAGCGCCACACGGATGCGGGCGACAAGCTCGTTCATGCCGAAGGGCTTGCTGATGTAATCATCCGCCCCCAGTTCCAGCGCCCTGACAATGCCTGCCTCATCCGTGCGGCTGGAGAGGATGATGACCGGGAGCGCCAGACCTTCGCTGCGCCACCTCTCCAGAAGATCATGGCCCGACAAATCCGGCAGCCCGAGATCGAGGACGACGAGATCCGGCTTGTCTTCCCGAACCAATTCCATCGCCACCTTCGCATTCATCGCCTCGCTCACCGCATATCCCTGGGTCGACAGACCCACACGCAGCAGCTTGCGGATCGGCGGCTCGTCATCGACGATCAGAATACGAACGGCGGAATTGGTCATTCCCGATCTCCCTCAGCGGCATGGCGCGATGCGTAACCCTCTCTCGCTGGCAATAGCGCCTTAATCATGATCCAGCACCGGCGTATCGACCGCGACGGGCAGGCCTATGGTAAATTGCGCTCCGCCGCGATCCGATCTGTTTTCCGCCCGGATCGAGCCGCCCATCGCCTCGATGAACCCCTTGCAGATGGAGAGACCCAGCCCCGTTCCCGCCTGCACATGGTCAACCTTGCGCACCCGGTAAAAACTGTCGAAAACCCGCTCGAGATCATCGGGCGGAATGCCCGGCCCCTCATCGGCGACCGAGAGGAAGATATTTTTTCCCTGCCGCCAGCCGCGTATCGCAATGGTCGTCTGTTCGGGGGCATATTTGGCCGCATTGTCGATGAGGTTGAACAGCACCTGTTCGAAAAGCACGGGATCGACCTTCAGCATCGGCAAGTCGGAGGGGATATCGAGAACGACCTCATGCCGGACGACGATCTTCGCGGCGCGCGACAGCGCGGTTCCGACCATATCGCCGAGGAAATGCAGCCCGTAATTCGGCTCCATCGCACCCGACCCGATCCTCGTCATATCGAGAAGATTGGAGATGAAACGGTTCAGCCGTTCGGATTCCTCCACGATCGTCGATAGCAGTTCGGCGCGCGCATCGGGCGGAATGTCATCGGCAAAATCCTTGAGCGTTCCGGCAGAACCCAGAATGGCGGCAAGTGGAGTTTTGAGATCGTGGGAAATGGAGGTCAGAAGTGCTGTGCGCAGCCGGTCGGTCTCAGCCGCCAGCCTTGCCCGATCGACGTCCGAGGCGAGCTGGATACGTTCGACCGCGAGCGCGGCCTGGTCCGCCAGCGCATCAAAAAGCCGCTGCTGTTCCGGCGTCAGCAGCGGTCCGCTTCGGTCGTCATCCAGGCCCACGACGCCCACGGCACCGCTGCCGGTGCGAAGCGGGAGGTAAAGCCTTTTGGCACCCGGCAAAGTATCCGCTCCACGACCTGCCGCCTTATTGTGTTCCCAGGCCCATTGCGCGGCGGCGATATCGGCATCCACCAACGTATCGTCAGGCGGATACCCCGCCTTGACGGCAATAGCGCCGTTTTCCGGCATGAGCAGCACGACCCTCACCTTCAGCATCGATGCCATCTGGTATGCAGCTGCCCACAACACATCATCGAGCGTTCCCGTGCCGGCCAGCTTTTTCGAAAACAGATAGAGATCTTCGGTCGTGCGTGCTCTTGAGCGTGCGGAGGCCGCCTGCCGCTGCACCGCGACGGTGAGATTGGAAGCGACCAGCGCCACGCCGAAATAAAACAACAGGGCGACGAGGCTGTCCGGGGAACTGACCGTCAGCGTATAACGCGGCTCCAGAAAGAAAAAATTGAACGCGACCGCACCGAGCAGCGAGGCATAAAGCGCCGGCCCCAGGCCACCGCGCACGGCGGCCGCCAGAACGGCCATCAGGAAGACAAGCGCGAGATTTTGAACATCGAGCGTCTGATCGAGCACGATGCCGACGACGATCGCCAACCCGACGAACAGGGTGCTGTTGAGATAGGCCCGGAAGGACTGGCGCGATCGCGCCGGTGCGAGCTTCACGGCCTGGCCTGGCTTTTCCTCGTTCTTGTCGCCGGAAATGACGTGCACGCTGATATCGCCGGCGTGGTCGATCAGATCATGCGTCAGCGAGCGCTGAAAAATCCGCTGCCACCAGGATTTTCGCGGGCGACCGATGATGATGTGGGTGAAATTATTGGCATTGGCGTAGGCGATGATCTCGCGCGTGAGGTCAAGCGCCGGCAGGGTCACCGTTTCGCCGCCAAGCTGCTGCGCAAGGCGCATGGTGCCCGCCAGCCGGTCCTTCTCCGTCTCCGACAATTGCTGCGAACGCGGTGTGTCGAGATGCAGCGCGGTCCAAGGCGCGCGCAGCCGGTCTGCCTGCCTTCGGGCATAACGCACGAGACCCGGACCGTTGCTACCGTGGTCGAGGCAGACCAGAACCCGGTCCCCCGCCGCCCAGGGACCGGAAATAGCATGGGACTGCATGTGGTTGAGCAATTGCTCGTCCACCCGCTGCGCCGTGCGGCGAAGGGCAAGCTCGCGCAACGCCGTCAGGTTACCGCGCGAAAAATAATTCTCGATGGCGCGCCGTGCGGTGCGCGGCAGGTAGACCTTGCCGTCCTGCAACCGCTTGATCAGATCATCGGGGGTAATATCGATGATTTCGACATCGTCAGCCCTGTCAATGATGCTGTCAGGCACCGTTTCGCGCACGCGGATGCGGGTGATCTGCGCCACCACATCATTCAGGCTTTCCACATGCTGGATATTGAGCGTCGTATAGACATCGATGCCCTGCGCGAGGATTTCCTGAACATCCATGTATCGCTTGGGGTGGCGGCTGCCGGCGGCATTGGTGTGGGCAAGTTCATCGACCAGAACCAGACCGGGGCGACGGGCGAGAATGGCGTCGATATCCATCTCCTCCAGCACCTGACCGCGATAATCGATGCGCTTGCGGAGGATCACATCCAGCCCCTCGACCAGCGCCTCGGTTTCCTTGCGGCCATGGGTTTCCACGACACCGATAATGGTATCGACACCATCCGCAAGCTTGGCCCGGCCGGACATCAGCATCTCATAGGTCTTGCCGACGCCGGGTGCGGCCCCCAGAAAAATCTTCAGCCGGCCTCTTGCCTCACGCTGGGCATTTTCCAGCAGCGCATCGGGCGACGGTCGGCTCGGCATATTGCTGATATCGTCAGGCATTTAACCACCAGTGGTCGAGGCTATGGCTTCCGGAGAAGCCATAGCCATTTCAGTTTATGAGCCGGCTGCGTCAAGTGCCATATTGAGTGCCAACACATTTACAACGGGCTCACCCATGAAGCCGAGTTCCGGCGCTTCGACATGACGCTCGACAAGGGCGCGCAGCGCGGCTTCATCCATGCCCCTTGCCTTCGCAACGCGCGGAACCTGGAAATAGGCGGCCTCAGGCGAGACATGCGGATCAAGGCCGCTGCCCGATGCCGTCACCAGATCAGCGGGAACTTCGGCCATGGGGTTTTCGGCCTTTGCGGTTTCATAATCCTTCTTCACCCGGTCGATGAGCTTGGCGCTCGTCGGGCCGAGATTGGAACCGGACGATGAGGCCGCATTATATCCGTCGCCGGCGGCCGAGGGGCGACCGTGAAAATAGGTCTCGCCGGTGAAGGCCTGACCGATCAATTGCGAGCCGACCACCTTGCCATCCTTCTCGATCAGGCTGCCATTGGCCTGAACGGGAAAGAGCGCCTGCGCAAGACCCGTCATGCCCAGCGGATAGGCAAGGCCGGTAATGGCCGTGGTGGCGAGGATCAGCACCAGTGCGGGACGAAGCTGTCTAAACATTGTCTTTACTCCTCAGGCGAGACCGAGCGCGGTAATGGCGAGGTCGATGGCCTTGATGCCGATGAAGGGAACGATGATGCCACCGAGGCCATAGATGACCAGATTGCGCGACAGCAGCGCGCCCGCGCCGATCGGGCGATATTTCACGCCCTTCAGCGACAAGGGGATGAGCGCGATGATGATGAGCGCGTTGAAGATGATGGCCGACAAAATCGCGCTCTGCGGCGTCGAAAGCCCCATCACGTTCAGAACGCCAAGCTGTGGATAGAGCGCCAGGAACATCGCCGGGATGATGGCGAAATATTTGGCGATATCGTTGGCGATGGAGAACGTCGTCAGCGCACCGCGCGTCATCAGCAATTGCTTGCCGATTTCGACGATCTCGATGAGCTTGGTGGGATCGCTGTCGAGATCGACCATGTTGCCGGCCTCGCGCGCCGCCACCGTGCCGGTGTTCATGGCCACGCCGACATCCGCCTGCGCCAGCGCCGGCGCGTCATTGGTGCCATCGCCGCACATGGCGACGAGCTTGCCCTTGGCCTGTTCCTCGCGGATAAGCTCCAGCTTGTTTTCCGGCGTTGCCTGGGCGAGGAAATCATCGACGCCCGCTTCCGCCGCTATTGCCGCGGCCGTCATCGGATTATCGCCGGTGATCATGACGGTGCGGATGCCCATGCGGCGAAGCTCGGCGAAACGTTCGCGAATACCGCCCTTGACGATATCCTTCAGTTGCACGACGCCGAGCAGCTTGCCATCACGCACCACCGCAAGCGGCGTGCCGCCGGCCTTTGCGATGTCTTCCGCTATTGCGCGGATAGCCCGCGTGGCATCCGTTTCGGTTTTGAGGGCAAGCGCCGCATTGCCATGTTGCAGAGCGCCGCCATCGACATAGGCAAGAACCGCATCAACCGCGCCCTTGCGGATGGAGGCACCTTCGAAATCGACGCCGCTCATGCGGGTCTGGGCGGTGAAGGGCACGAAGCTGGCGTGCAGCTTCTGCATGTCGCGGGCACGGATGCCGTATTTTTCCTTGGCCAGCACCACGATCGAGCGGCCTTCCGGCGTTTCGTCGGCAAGCGAGGCGAGCTGCGCGGCATCGGCAAGTTCCTGCTCGGAGACGCCGGGGATGGGGCGGAATTCCGTCGCCTGCCGGTTGCCAAGCGTGATGGTGCCGGTCTTGTCGAGCAGCAGCGTGTCGACATCCCCCGCCGCCTCGACGGCGCGGCCGGACATAGCGAGCACGTTGAAACGCACCAGCCTGTCCATGCCGGCAATGCCGATAGCGGACAGAAGCGCGCCGATGGTGGTGGGGATAAGCGTGACGAACAGCGCCACCAGCACGATGATCGGAATGGAACCGCCCGCATAGGCCGCGAAACTTGGAATGGTCGCGGTGGCGAGAACGAAGATCAACGTCATGCCGGCCAGCAGGATGTTGAGCGCGATCTCGTTCGGCGTCTTCTGGCGCTCGGCACCTTCGACCAGCGAAATCATCCGGTCGAGGAAGGTGGAGCCGGCAGCAGCGGTGATGCGCACCCTTATCCAGTCCGATAGAACCTGCGTGCCGCCGGTAACCGCCGAGCGGTCGCCGCCGGATTCGCGGATGACGGGGGCGGATTCGCCTGTGATCGCCGCCTCGTTGACGGAGGCGACACCTTCGATGACTTCACCGTCGGAAGGGATGATGTCGCCCGCCTCGACGAGAACGACATCGTTCACCTTCAGACTGTCGCCCGCAACCATTTTATACTGGCTGCGATCATCGCCGGTCAGAAGTTTCGCCTGGGTTTCCGTGCGGGTCTTGCGCAGGGAATCCGCCTGCGCCTTGCCGCGCCCTTCGGCGACGGCTTCGGCGAAATTGGCAAACAGCACGGTGAACCAGAGCCAGAGATTGATCTGGAAGGAAAAGGCGAGATTGGCGCCGCCGGTTATGAGGTCGCGGATGAATAGCACCGTTGTCAGCACCGACACCGTCGCCACGACGAACATGACCGGGTTACGCGCAAGTGTGCGTGGGTTGAGCTTTTTGAATGCGTCGGCGATGGCCGGCACGAGAATGCGAGAATCGAGGATGCTCGCTTGTTTGGACTGGCTCATGAAGAGGCTCCAGCGTTTGAAACAGGGCGACCGATGAGGATCGATCAGCCCGTGATAACTTCGAGAGCGACAACGGCGGCGAACAGAGCCGCCATCATCGCAAGAATGAGATTGGAGGCGCACCAGCCGCCGGGCGTGGCGCTCCCTTTGACGGGAGCGCCTTTGCGGACGGGAACAATGCGGTTAGGTCGGGACATGTCGTCATTCATGGCATCACCTCAGAAGAGCTGGCCTGCCGCCATGACAAGATGTTCGGCAACGGGGCCGAGCGCGAGCGCTGGCAGGAAGGTAAGGCCGCCGACAATCAGGATCGTGCCGACAAGCAGGCCGACGAAGAGCGGGCCATCGGTCGGGAAGGTGCCTGCCGATGCTGGAACAGTCTTTTTGGTGACCAGCGAGCCGGCAATGGCGAGTGCCGGAATGATGACCAGAAAACGCCCCATCAGCATGCCGAGACCAAGCGTGATGTTGTACCAGGTGGTATTGCCGGTCAGACCGCCGAAAGCCGAGCCGTTATTGGCGGCTGCCGAGGTATAGGCATAGAGGATTTCGGAGAAGCCATGCGGCCCGGCCGTTCCGATCGACGCCACCGCCGAGGGTAGAACCGTGGCCGTTGCCGTAAACGCCAGCATGGCGAGCGGCAGGCAGAGGATGGCCAGAACCGCCATCTTCATTTCCTTGGCCTCGATCTTCTTTCCGAGATATTCCGGCGTGCGGCCGACCATCAGCCCCGCCACGAAGATGGCGATGACGATGAACAGAAGAATGCCGTAGAAACCCGCGCCGACACCGCCAACGATAACCTCACCCAGCTGCATGTTGATGAGCGGAACGAGACCACCGAGCGCCGTGAAGCTGCCATGCATGGCATTGACCGCGCCGCAGGATGCAGCCGTGGTGATCACCGCAAAGAGCGACGAGAGCACCACGCCGAAGCGGACTTCCTTACCCTCCATGTTACCACCAGCGAGACCAAAGCTGTGCATCAGCGGGTTTCCGGCCGCTTCCGCCCAATAGGTGACGGCGACGCCCGCGATGAACAGCACACCCATGGCGGCGAGGATCGCCCAGCCCTGGCGCTGGTTGCCGACCATGCGGCCGAAGACATTGGTGAAGGCAGCACCGATCGCAAAGATCGACACCATCTGGATCATGTTGGAAAAGGCATCAGGGTTTTCAAACGGATGCGCGGAATTGGCATTGAAGAAACCGCCGCCATTGGTTCCGAGCATCTTGATGGCGAGTTGCGATGCCACCGGGCCGACCGCAATCGTCTGCTGCGCGCCTTCCAGTGTCCGCGCCGTGACATAGGCGCCGAACGTCTGCGGCACGCCGAGCCACACATAAACGAGCGTCAGCACGATGCAGAGCGGCAGGAGCACGTAGAGCGTGGAGCGGACCATATCCACCCAGAAATTACCGATCGCCTTGCCGGAAGCGCGCGAAAAAGCGCGGATGAGGCCGATGGCGATCGCCATGCCCGTGGCGGCCGAAACGAAATTCTGCACGGTGAGACCCGCCATCTGGGTCAGATAGGACAGGGTGCTTTCCCCGCCGTAATTCTGCCAGTTGGTATTGGTGACGAAGCTGACCGCCGTGTTGAAGGACAATTCAGGCCCGACGGCCGGCATCGCCTGCGGATTATAGGGCAGCACGGCCTGAAAGCGCATCAGCGCATAAAGCAGGACGAAACCGAGAAGGTTGAAGAGAAGCATGGAAAACGCATAGGTCGTCCAGTGCTGCTCCTCGCGCTCGCTGGTGCCGGCAAGGGCGTAGAGACCGCGCTCGACGGGTGCTAGAACCGGCGACAGCAGGGTGCGTTCGCCATTGAAGACACGCGCCATGTAAAAGCCAAGCGGCTTCACCAGCGCAAAAACGATCCCGCAGAAAAGCAGGACCTGAAACCATCCATTGAGGGTCATGGTACTTTAACTTTCAATAGCCGTCGCTTCGGTCAAAAGCGTTCGGGGCGAATGAGAGCATAGGTGAGATAGGCGGCGATAAAGATCGTGACGGCACCGCTCAGGATGTAATCGAAGGTCATCGCAGCCTCCGCCTAAAGCCGGTCGCAGGCGCGCGTATAGGCAAAGCAGAGGGCAAAAAACACCGTCGCTGCGCCGATAAGAACAAGATCCATCATTGATGGGACTCCTTTTCATTCGAGGAGCCGGACAGGAAGAAAAGCGCCGTCATGTGGGACGTCGCTTTTCAATCTTTCTGGCTGGACAGGGAACACCATCCCTTTCCGCAGAGAAGAATGCACCCGAACCGCATAAAGGTTCGAGACGGCCACAGATGGAATAAAATAGGAATCCTATAGGAATTTCGATGCCCGCGGAGACAGGCACCCTATCCATGTGTTAATCTGCCTCTTAATGAGAGAGCGGCTCACTAAAGGCGGATACGATGGTTTCCGCCGAACTGTTGCCGGCAAGCAGCGCCGCCAGCAGAATGCGGGCCTGCCCCGGCCGGAGCGTGGATGAATGCACGGCACCCACAGCTACGAGATCATGCCCGCCGCCGCCGCCGCCATAACTTGCAACCAGCTGTCCTTCCGGCACACGGCTGGAAACCACGACGGGTACGCCACGTTCGGCGCAGCGCTTCACCGCTTCAGCGATTAGCGGATTGGCATTGCCGGAACCGAGTGCTGCAAGCACGATGCCTTTCGCACCAGCTTCAAGGCTCGCATCGATATGGGTCGCGTCACAGCCGGGATGGATGGCGACGATATCGACCCTGGTATCCGTGACGGAAGCAGCAAGCTTCGGCGCTACGGCCTGGATCAACGGGCGCGCCGAACGGAAGGCATCCGCCGCATCCGCACTCAGCTTGTAAAGCCCCCAGGCCGGCAGACAACGACCACCAAAAGAAAGGAGCACACCCTTTTCAGCATTCCGCTGATCGAGTGCCGTTTCTATGGCCCGCGCCAGATTGGCCGGTCCGTCCGCTTGCCTGTGGTCTGCCGTAAACTGCGCGCCGGTGAAGACCACCGGTTTGGCAAGGGCGTGCTGCACATGGACGAGCAGCGACGACTCTTCCATCGCGTCAGTTCCATGCAAAACGACGATACCCGTCACGGCGGGATCGCTGAGTTCGATGCCAACAGCATCGCTGATGCGTTGCATGTCGGCCAAGGTCAGGCTGGAAGAATCCTTCGCCATCAGATCGACGGGCTTCAGCCGCGCATTGACCTGCGGAACCAGCGCCAGCAGGTCCTCGCCGGAAAGGCAGGGGGTGCTGGCGCCATCGGCACCACGCCGGCTGGCGATGGTGCCACCGGTGGCGATGACCGCCACCAGTGGAGATGCGCCCTGCCCGCTCAATGCGACACTCCCGATCCTGCCCGTTCAGCGGCCAGTCGATAGATGCGGTCGCGCAGCAGATACCAGCCGATGACCAGCGCCGGGATGATGACGATCAGCGAGGCGATCGTCCACGAACCAACGGGATAGTCAAAGGCCATCAGCACCAGCACACCGAACAGGAAGATGAGCGTGAGGATGCCGGTATAGGGCGCGCCGAACATGCGGAAATCCGGACGCACAATCTCACCGCGCTGCGAAAGCTGCCAGAGCCTCAACTGGCAGAGCACGATGACGGCCCATGCGCAGATGATGCCGAGCGCCGAAAGGTTGAGCGCGATCTCGAAGGCGGAAGAGGGAACGACTGCGTTCAAAGCCACACCGAGAACCGTGACGACGGCGGTGACCGCGATGCCGCCATAGGGCACGCCGTTCTTGTTCATCTTCGCGAGCGCCGCCGGAGCCGAACCGGAAACCGCCATGGAGTGGAGAATGCGGCCGGTGGAATAAAGGCCGGCATTAAGCGAGGACAACACGGCGGTCAGAACGACGAGGTTCATGATCACGTCAGCGCCCTCTACACCGATGGAGCCGAAGAAGGTCACGAACGGGCTCTCGCCGGCCTTGTAGGCGGTGTAGGGCAAAAGCAGCGTAAACAGCAGCACGGAGCCGACGTAAAACACCACGAGGCGCAGGACGACGGCGCGGATGGCGCGCGGCATGACCTTGCGCGGGTCTTCGGTTTCGCCCGCCGCCGTGCCGATCAGCTCGATTGAGGCATAGGCAAATACCACGCCCTGAATAATGACGAAGGCGGGAAGAATGCCATTCGGGAAAAAGCCGCCATTGTCCGTAATCAGGCTGAAGCCGGTGACGTGACCCTCGATGGGCGTGCCGAAAATAACGAAGTAGACGCCAACGACGAGGAAAATGGCGAGCGCCAGAACCTTGATCAGGCTGAACCAGAATTCAAGTTCGCCGAACACCTTGACCGACAGCATGTTCATCGCCAGCACGACCAGAAGCGCCGTCATCGCGAATACCCACTGGTCGATGCCGGCGAGCCACGGAACATATTGCTTGAAGAAATTCATGTAGAGCGCGACGGCGGTTACATCCGCCACCGAGGTCATGGCCCAGTTTAGCCAATACATCCAGCCGGCCGCAAAGGCCATCTTCTCGCCGTAGAATTCGCGGGCATAGGAGACGAAGGAGCCGGAGCTCGGGCGATGCATGATCAGCTCACCGAGCGCGCGCAGTACCAGAAACGCGAAGAAACCGCAGAGCGCATAAACGAAAACCAGCGCCGGACCAGCCTGCGCGAGACGCCCGCCGGCACCCAGAAAGAGACCCGTTCCGATGGCGCCACCGATGGCAATCATCTGAATTTGGCGCGGCTTCAGGGCTTTATGGTAACCGAGATCCTCTTCAACGAAGACCTCACGTTCGGCGGGTGCCGTTTTTCCAGAATGCATGGATTTATCCTCCCGATAAAACGCTTGTAATCGGCAATAAGCCGGAAATCAAAGTGGAACTGGCGTCGTCCCCAAGGCTCGAAATATGGCCAGCGAATGCATGCGCGCTGTAAAGCTGCATGACAGATTTTCGCCCTCATAATGGCAGATAATGCCGTTCGTCAAGGGTATTCGATATGATTGACCTTCTCCTCCACCGCGATTAAGGTCGAAAAATCTGTAAGACAGCTTTACAGATATTACAACACTTAAAAGCCAGTGGAGGAAAAAGTGAGTGTGACGCGCAGGGAGCATGATTTGCTCGGGACCAAGGAAATTCCGGCTGATGTCTATTGGGGCGTGCACACCGCGCGCGCGGTGGAAAACTTCAAGATCACGGGGGTGACCATCGGCCACAACCCTTATCTCGTCAGGGGACTGGCCTACGTGAAGGAGGCGGCCGCACGCGCAAATCACGAACTCGGCCTCATCGACAAGGAGCGCATGGAAGCGATCGCGGAAGCCTGCCGCGAAATCCGCGCCGGCGCGCTGCACGAGCAATTCGTGGTGGATGAAATCCAGGGCGGAGCCGGCACCTCCACCAACATGAATGCCAATGAGGTCATCGCCAACCGTGCGCTTGAACTGCTCGGTCACGAAAAAGGCGATTATGCCCGTCTTCACCCGAATGATCATGTCAATCTCAGCCAGTCGACCAACGACGCCTATCCGACGGCGATCAATGTCGGGCTGATCGAGGCAATCGACGATCTGGCGGCCTCCATGGGCGTGCTGAAAGACGCCTTCGACCGCAAGGCGCAGGAATTTGCCGGCTTTATCAAGATCGGCCGCACGCAATTGCAGGACGCCGTGCCGATGACGCTCGGCCAGGAATTCCGTACTTTCGTGGTGATGCTCGGCGAAGACCAGGCCCGCCTGATCGAATCCGCCGCCCTGCTGCACGAAATCAATCTCGGCGCCACCGCCATCGGGACCGGGCTCAATGCGCCGCGCGGTTATGCCGAGCTTGCCTGCCAGCATCTGGCTGAGCTGACCGGCCGGCCGCTCGTCACGGCAGCAGACCTGATCGAAGCCACACAGGACCCCGGCGCCTTCGTGCACCTTTCCGGCGTGCTGAAACGTGTGGCCGTCAAGCTGTCGAAGACCTGCAACGATCTTCGCCTGCTCTCCTCCGGCCCGCGCGCCGGCATCGGCGAAATCACCCTGCCGTCGGTTCAGGCAGGTTCCAGCATCATGCCGGGCAAGATCAACCCGGTCATTCCCGAAGTGGTCAATCAAGTCGCCTATGCTGTCATCGGCAACGACATCACCATCACCATGGCGGCCGAAGCCGGACAGCTGCAGTTGAACGCTTTTGAACCGATCATCGTGCGGGCATTGTCGCAGAGCATCAGCCAGCTCAGCGCCGCCTGCCGCACACTGGCGGAACGTTGCGTCGAGGGCATCGTCGCAAATCCCGCCATCATGGCGCAGCGCGTGGAAGAATCGATCGGTCTCGCCACCGCGCTCAATCCGCTGATCGGCTATTACGCGGCGACGGAAGTGGCGAAAGAGGCGCTTGCCAGCGGCCGCACCGTGCCGCAGGTGGTTCTGGAACGGGGTTATCTGACGGAAGCGCAATTGCAGCAGGCGCTTAGCCCGCGTCATCTTGCCAACCTGCCCGCCCTTACAGTTACGGCTGGCGAAGCCGATCTTCGCCGATGATCGTCGTCACTACCTGCTTCACCTGGCCGAGGTGAAGCTCCATCGCCTCACGCGCCTCGGGTGCTGAATTCCGCCGGATCGCTTCGACGATCCGGCGGTGCTCAAAATTCGAGGCGACACGGCGGCCCGCCATCAGATTGACCATCTCGGACTGCTGGGAAAGCGCTTCGCGGGCATCGGCCACCACCTTGGCGAATAGTCCGTTGGCCGAAGCTTCCGCGATGGCGCAGTGAAATTGCCCGTCGAGCAACACCCAGGGATGCGGCCTCTCTTCGGCGTCCATCCGGTCGCAGAGGTCTAGCAGGGCGGCCAGTTGTGCATCCGTGCGCCTCACTGCCGCCCAGCCGGCGGCCGGCACCTCGATGAAGGGCCGGGCCTCGATCAGATCGCGGGCGGAGTAGGCGCCATAACTCAATTCGGAAGGCGGTGTCGGCGTCATCACATAGGTGCCGCTGCCGGTACGGGTCTGCGTCAGGCCAAGAGTCTGAAGCGACCGTAGCGCCTCGCGGATGATCGGCCGGCTGACGCCATATCGCACCGCCAGGTTGGACTCGGCAGGCAGCCGGGTACCGACCGCAAGCTGACCCGAGGTGATGGCGGAACGGATATCATCGAACACCGCTTCCGCGGCATTCTTGCGATTGATCGGCTGTGCCTCCGCAAGCCAATCCGACAACCCGCCCATCTTCAAACCCTCCGGCACCCCAATATGATCCGCAATATCGGCGATATGCGGATTCGTTACGCGAGATCATGCGACCGTCCAGAAACGAAAGGACGGCCGCCGCTCTCGCAGCTAAGCCGACCTTCCTAACATTATCCTGGCCATGGGAACAACGACGGCGGATATTTTTATCGGAGGAAGGAAGCGGCGATCACTTCCTTCCAATATCAGGCCGTGGCGTCGTGTTCTTTCGGCTCGTTATCCTCACGGGGGATGCGGAACCACGCAACATAAAGCGCCGGCAGGAAAAGCAGCGTCAGCGCCGTGCCCACCACAATACCGCCCATCATCGCATAGGCCATCGGCCCCCAGAAAATCTCCCGGGAGATGGGGATGAGAGCAAGTGTGGCTGCCGCCGCCGTCAGCATGATCGGCCGCATGCGGTGCTCGGTCGCTTCGATGACGGCGCGCCAGGCCGAGACGCCTTCACTTCTCAGATGCTCGATCTGCACCACGAGGATGACCGAGTTGCGGATCAGGATGCCGATCAACGCCAACACGCCGAGAATGGCGACGAACCCCATCGGTGCATTGGAGAAGAGCAGCGCCACCACCACGCCGATCAGGGCTGTCGGCGCCACGGCGAAGACCAGGAACAGCCGGCTGAAGCTTTGCAGCTGAACCATAAGGATCGTCGCCATCGCAAACAGCATCAAAGGCACCACCGCAACGATCGGCGCTTGCGAATCCGCGCTGGATTCAACCGAGCCACCCGTCTCCAGCTTGTAACCCACTGGAAGCATCTTCTCAAAAGCCTCGAGTTTCGGCTTCAACTGCTCCACAATCGTCGCAGGCTGCGTCGGGCCGATAATGGCAGCCTTGACGGTGACCGTCGGGATTCGATCGCGACGCCAGATGGTCGGTTGTTCCAGCTCATAGCGGAAATTGGCAATCGCCGAGAGCGGCACGGCCTTGCCGTTCGTCGCCGGCAATTGCAGGTTCTGCAAGGTCTCGATGGAACCGCGCTCCGCCAACTGCGCCCGCGCCACCACATTGACGAGATAGATGTCATCCCGAACCTGGGTAACGGTGGAGCCCTCGACAATGCTGTTCATGGCATTGGCGATATCTTCCGAGGAAACGCCGAGCTGTCGGGCCTTGTCCTGGAGAACGTCGACCTTGACCACACGCGTCGGCTCGTTCCAGTCCATGACCAGGTTGGACAGAAGCCGGTGTTCGCCGACAATGCCCGACAATTGCTGCCCGAGTTCACGGACTTTCTGGACATCGGGGCCGCTCAGGCGATATTGCACCGGTTTTCCGACCGGCGGGCCGATATCGAGCAATTTCACGAAGGCGTCGGTGCCGATGAATGTGCGGTCCAGGTAATCCTGCAACTCGGCACGCACCTTGTCACGCACATCCAGCCCCTTGGTGACGATGATCGTCTGGCCGAAGGTGACATCAGGCGTCTGCACGTCGAAGGACAGGACGAACCGCGGCGCGCCTTCACCGACATAGGTTGTCCAGTGATCGATATCCGGATTCTCGGCCAGCATATCCTGCTCGAACTTGGCCATCTGCCGGTTGGTTTCGGCAATCGAGCTGTTTTGCTGCAGGTTCCAGTCGACGATAAGCTCCACGCGGTCGGATGACGGGAAGAACTGCTGCTGCACCAGGCTCATGCCGCCGATGGACAGGGCAAACAACGCGACCGTGGCGATGATCGTCACCCAGCGCCAACGTAGCGCCCGGCCGAGAAGCCAGGAAAAGGCGGAGGCAAATCGCCCCTTCTTTTCATGATGAGACTTCATCGTCTTCGGCAGGATCGTCACCCCGAGCAATGGCGTGAACAGCACAGCAACGATCCATGACACGATCAACGAAACGGCGATCACCACAAACAGCGTGAAGGTGAATTCGCCCGCCGCACTGTTGTTGAGGCCAACGGGAATGAAGCCAGCAACCGTGACCAGTGTGCCGGTCAACATCGGAAAGGCGGTGGACGTATAAACATAGGTCGCCGCTTTTCTGAGATCGTCTCCGATCTCGAGGCGCGCCACCATCATCTCGACTGCGATCATCGCATCGTCGACGAGAAGCCCGAGCGCGATGATGAGCGCACCCAGCGAGATGCGTTGCAGCGAGATGCCTGTGTATTCCATGTAGACGAAAGTGATTGCCAGCACGAGCGGAATGGAGACGGCAACCACCATGCCGGCCCTGAGGCCAAGGCTGATGAAGCTGATGACGAGAACGATGGCGATGGCCTCGAAAAGCGCCGAGGTAAAGCCCGAGACCGCCTCATCGACCACGGCCGGCTGGTCGGACACCCGATGCACATCGACGCCAACAGGTAGATCCGCAACGACGCGCTTCATCTGCGCATCCAGCGCCTCACCGAAATGCAGGAGGTTCGCACCGGTTTTCATGCCGATCGCAAGGCCGATGGCCGGCTGGCCGTTGAAACGGAACAGCGAGGATGGCGGATCGACATAACCGCGCCGGATCGTCGCCACTTCCGTCAGCGGGAAGAACCGATTGTTGACGCGCAGATTGATGGACCGCAGGCTCTCTTCCGAGGTGAACTGGCCGCTGACACGCAGGGCCACGCGCTCCGGCCCTGCATTGACGAAACCGGACTGGGTGACGGCGTTCTGGGACTGCAGCGTCTTGATGATCGACTGCTGGTCGATGCCGAGCGCCGCGATCTGGCGCGTGGAAAATTCCAGATAGATTGTCTCATCCTGCGCGCCGATGATATCGACCTTGCCGATATTGTCGACGGTCAGCACCTTCGCGCGTGCGTCTTCCACCAGATCGCGCAATTGCCGCTGGCTGAGACCGTCGCTGGTGAAGGCATAGATATTGCCATAGACATCGCCAAAGCGGTCGTTGAAGAACGGACCGACGACACCAGAGGGAAACTCTCCCTTGATATCGCCGATCATGTTGCGCACCCGCACCCAGGTGGGTTCGACGTTGCGCGCCTTGGTTTCCGGCACCAGTTCCACGAAGATCGTCGTGCGGCCGGCCACCGTCTGGCTGCGCAGATGATCGAGATTATCGAGTTCCTCGAGTTTCTTCTCGATCCTGTCGGTCACCTGGCGGGCCACTTCCTCGGCGGAAGCACCCGGCCATTGCGCATTGATCACCATGGTCTTGATGGTGAAATTCGGATCTTCCTCGCGGCCGAGATTGAGATAGGAGAAAACGCCGGCGAGAACGAAGACCAGCATGAAGTACCAGACGAGCGAACGGTGTTCGAGCGCCCAATCGGAAAGATTGAATTTCTTCACTGACGGACCTCCTGATCGATCCTGATGGCTTGTCCATCCTTGAGCTTGTGCACACCGGCGCTGGCAACGCGCTCGCCGGGCTTGACGCCGCCGATAATGCGCACGCTGCCGCCGTCGGCGGGCTCGCCTTCTATCGTGACCGGGCGGTAGGTCACCGTTGCCGTATCGACATTAACGATCCAGACGCCCCAGCCAGTATCGGTTTTCAACAGCGCCGATGCGGGAAGCGTGATCCGCGGTTCGGAGGCGGCAAGCGCCAGAGCCGTGACGACGGAGCCGAGCCGGAATGCCTGCGGCGCATCCTGCAGGCTGATCTTCGTGCGGCGTGTTCGCGTCGCCGTTTCGGCTTCCGGGGCAATTTCGCGCACCACGCCGGTCGTATGGATTTTCGGATCGAGTTGCAGGGCAATCTCGAAGGTCGAGCCGATTTCCAGCCGCTGCGCCGCAAATTGCGGAACATCCACCACCACGTCGCGCACTTCCGGGCGGGCGATGGTCACCACCGTCTGACCGGCGGAAACGACCTGGCCGATTTCGCCTGACGTGGCAGTCACCACACCGTCAAATTCCGCACGCAGCTGCGCATAACCCAGCTGCTCCTCGGCCTTGTCAAGATTGGCGCGGGCCTTGGCGACGGAAGCATTGGCCGTGCGCGTGGCTTGTTCCGCCTCTTCCAGTGCCGCTTCCGTGCCGCTGCGGGCTTCGGCCAGCACACGCTGGCGCTGTTCGGTCGTCACCGCGTTGGCGAGTTGCGCCTCGGCATTGGAAAGATCGGACTGTGCACTTTTCACCGACAGTTCCAGCGCCAGCGGATCGATCGAGGCCACCACGTCGCCTTTCTTGACCAAATCGGCCACATCGACATTGCGGGCGATGATGCGGCCGAGGACGCGAAAACCAAGATCGGTCTGAATGCGCGATTCGACCGTGCCCGTCAGCCGCAATGCATCGGCCGACTTTTCTTCCACGACAACGGAGAGCACCGGACGTGGCGCTTCAGCGGTCGCCTCCTGCTTTTCCTGGCAGGACGAGAGCGCAATTGCGGGGAGGAACAAAAACAAGCTTCTGTTTATCCTGAACATTATTGTGCCTGCCCCTTTTCATAGGCGACCTTTTCACCGGTGCGGAGAAATTTGGTTCCAACGGTGACAACGAGATCACCCGGATTGAGCCCTTCCGTGACGACAAATTGACCAGTCTCGTAATCTGCAACCTGAACCGGGCGCATGGCGACTTCCGACGATCGCGGATCGACCAGCCAGACAGCGGGGACGCCGTCCTGCGAAGTCATCGCCGACCACGGAAGCTCGATCGCATCCACCTGCCTGAAGCGGAAATGGCCGGATACGGGCGCGCCGAGCGGCATGGTCATATTGCCGTTCAGACCGACTTTGACCCGGATCGTTCCATTGTCAGGATCGATCGTCGGCGAAATCTCACGCACGGGCGCCGCGACGGTTTGGGCAGTATCCGACAGGAGGCTGACATTGACGAGATTGTCGATATCGCGCTCGAGGAAGAGGGATTCGTAGACATCGAAGACCGCATCGCGCGGCCCGTCATGCGCCAGCGTGAAGACAAGCTGGGCGGCCTGCGCCACCTGGCCGACCTCGACATTGCGCGCCGTGATAACGCCATCCGCATCGGCCCTGAGCTCGGTATAGGACAACGCATCGCGCGCCGTATCGAGTTGGGCCTGCGCCGATCTCACTGCCCCTTGCGTGGTAAGCAGGGTTTCCTGCGCCTTGTCGACCGCCGAACGCGAAGTCACCTGCGTCTTGAACAGGCTCTGCTGACGGTCGAACGTCAGCTGCGCCTGCGTCTGCTGTGCTTCAGCGGATTGCAGGTTGGCCAAGGCGACATCAATGTCGGCCTTCTGCTCTTCGGGGTCGATACGGGCGAGCAATTGTCCTGTCTTTACCCGCGCACCCACATCCACCAGCCGTTCGATGATCTTGCCGCTGACCCGGAACGACAGATCCGTCTGGACCCTTGCGCGCACTTCGCCGGTTATGACGCTGCCGCGATCGACGGGCTTTTTCTCAGCCGCCACCACATCGACGGTGCGCAACGGCTTTTCGGCAGGTGGTTCTTCATTACTGCAGGACGACAGGGCGAAAATGCCGCCAAGCGCCGCCGCTATAAGCATGGTTTTCATGGTGACCTCTTGATCTTCGCCTCATCCTATAATATTTGACTAACCGAATAGTCAATGAAATTTTCATGCCGCTGATCGGGGATCTGTCCAGGGTATCGGGCCAGCTCCCCGAATGATCATTCCCCTCTTCGTCCGGCACATCTTTGCGGGCGCATCGGCGATGTTCCGGCATATTGAAGCATGCGTGCGCCTTCACAAAAATCCATTCCGGTTTTTGCGCCGGTGCTATAGGCAACCAAAACTCATTTCCGCCAATTGCGACGGACAGAAGGGCACGCGCCAAAAATAAAGAAGGATCTGGGGCCATGGCGAAAACAAAACTGACACGCGCTGAACAGAAGATACAACGTCCGCTGCAAATTCTCGACGCCGCATTCGAGGAATTTACCAAAAGAGGTTTCACCGCGACGCGGGTGGAGGACATTGCGGAACGGGTGGGTGTTACGAAGGGCACGGTCTACGTCTATTTCGAGACCAAGGAGGCACTGTTCGAGGCGATGGTCAGACATGCCTCCCAGCCGTTTCAGGAGGCCTTCAAGGCCTATACGTATAAATCCGACGACCCCGTCGAGGAGCTTCGCTTGCTGCTCGAATTCCTGTTCGACGCCTTGGTCGACAACCGAAAAATGCGCGAACTCTTCCGCTTGATCGTCGCGGAGGGCGCAAAATTCCCCGATCTCATCGATCAGCACCATGATACGATGATGACGCCGGTCTTTGCGCGCATCAATACGATCCTTGAGGAAGGCGTGGCGAAAAAGAGATTCAGGGCCAATCCGCCCGAACTCGCCAAGGTGGTTATGTCACCCATGGTGGGAACATTGGTGTTCCGGCTGATCTTCGATGACCGGCGCAGTCTGGACAGGCAGGCCGTCCTGTCGATTCACCTCGATCTGATCATGCGCGGGCTGCTGGCCTGATCATCAAAGTCGCCGCGGCATTTAGTAACCGAGGGCTATTCCTGGCTTTCGAGCCGGTATCGCGAGCCGGGATACAGTAACCTGACCGACGTCACCGCGCGGCTCGACGACCAGGTTCGGCGGCGCACGAGAAGGCAAGGTTCGTTTCGGCTGATGGCCATCAATTTGCACTCCCAGGGCTGGGGTGATGCCGCCTCGATGAATTGCTCCGCCCGGGAAATGGGTGCCGCCGCCGTCAGATAAGCATTAGGCGTGAGCGTCGTGAAATCCTGCAGCAGATAATCCGGGGCAATCTCGGCATTAACGAAGCGGTCCTCCAACTGGATCGGCACGTCGTCCTCGTGGTGGACGATGATGGAGTGAAAGACCTTCGCCCCTACTGCGATCTCCAGCGCCGTTGCGAGATCCGGACCGCAGACCTCCGTCTGCGCGAGTATAAGGCTCGGCCGGTGCGCCGAACCGCGCTCCTTGATCTCGTCGGCAATGTTGCGCACGCCCATCATCCCGGCGCTTCGCTTTTTGGGGGCGACGAAGGACCCGCGCCCCTGCACGCGGACGATCACCCCCTCGGTCGCCAGCTCCCGCAAAGCGCGGTTTGCCGTCATGCGGCTGACACCCAGCATGTCGACCATCTCGTTTTCCGAGGGTATCCTGTGGTTCGTCAACCACTCTCCGCTGGCGATCTTTTCCTTGATCTGTTCTTTCACGCGCTCGTACAGCGGCAGGGAGGAGCGATCGCCCGAGACAGGAAACTCGCTTTCGATGACGGGCAGCATTGAAACTCCTAAAAATCGGGCGACTGCACAAAACGCAGTCAGAATCCGCACAAGCACAAAATTATCACATCCTATCTTGCTTGTCTTTCGCAAATGTGTGAAGTTACATATACAACTTGAGGGGAAAATAATGGCGAGCGAGGCCTCGATCTCTAGCAGCCGCAAGTCAGTCGCCGACGGTCGGGGCGATAGCCGCGCTCCCGTCCAGCGCGGTGGCAGGCGCTTTCCTGGCAAGGCCGGCGCAATGCAGGAAGGGGAGCAGGGTCCACGCTCGCCAAAAGATCGTTCTCTCCCAAGCCGTCCCACCGCATGCGCCGCAGATACAACTTTTCCAAAACGCCGGCGCCAAGCGAATACCGCAAAGTTGTATAGTGAACTTTCAACAAACCGCATCAACGCAAGCATCGAATTCCACATTGATTCGATGACGACCGGCCTCCGCGACAATCGTCTAATCGGAGCGCCCGGTTAAACCTCAAAGACGCATGCCAGCAATTTGCCAATCATCAAACCAAAAGGGGAATGCAATGCTGAATTCAAAACTGAGAATCGCGCTGGCCACGACCTCGCTTGTCATGGGAGCATATGCCGGCGCCGCCAGGGCGGAAGGCTATTGCAGCGCCGGAAAGACCGTCACCTTCGCCGGCATCGACTGGGAAAGCGGCGCCTTCATAACCGAGGTCATGAAGGAAATCCTGTCCAAGGGCTATGATTGCAAGGTCGATTCCATTCCCGGCAATTCCGTGACGCTTGAACAGGCGACCGCCAATAACGACGTGCAGATCTTCGCCGAAGAGTGGATCGGCCGCTCCGATGTCTGGAACAAGGCCGCCGAAGCCGGTCAGGTGAAATCGGTCGGCAAGACCTTCGTCGGCGCCGCCGAAGGCTGGTTCGTGCCGGAATATCTGGTCAAGGGCGACCCCACCAAAGGTATCGAAGCGAAGGCCCCTGATCTGAAGAGCGTCGACCAGCTTTCCGATCCGAAGATCGTCGAATTATTCAAGGACCCGGAAGAGCCGACCAAGGGCCGCTTCCTCAATTGCCCGTCGGGCTGGACCTGCGAAGGCGTCAACACCGCCAAGCTTCAGGCCTACAAGCTCGATGGCAATTATGTGAACTTCCGCCCCGGCACCGGCACCGCGCTCGATGCCGCAATCGCCGCCGGTTACCTCCAGGGCGAGCCGATGCTGTTCTATTACTGGAGCCCGACGGCGATCATGGGCAAATACAAGCTCATTCAGCTGCAGGAGCCCGCCTATAGCGAGGCCTGCTGGAAGGAGCTGACAAGCGCGGATGGAAAGCGTGATGCCGGCTGCGCCTTCCCTTCCGTCGAGGTGGCCTATGGCGTGAACAGCACCTTTGCGAAGGACGCCCCGGAAATCATGGCAATCCTTGAAAAGGCGACCTTCCCGCTGGCGGAAATCAACGCCAGCCTCGCCTATATGACGGACAAGCAGGTCGATGCGACAGCCGCCGCCAAGACCTTCCTCCAGACCAAGGCCGATATCTGGGGCAACTGGGTTTCGGCCGACGCCAAGGCGCGTATCGAAGCCGCCGTCAAGTAAGGATGGCAGGCGCGCCGGGCTTCCGGCGCGCATTTTCCCGTCAGGACAGGGGCCAGCTCCCGGAGCAGGGACCGGCATGCGCGAGGACTACACCGATGTTTCCTGAAGTTTTCCATATTTCCATCCGCGGCCCGATCAATGAAATCGTGCGCTCGCTGGTGGTGAACTACGGCTACGTTTTCAAGGCGATCTCGCAGACGATCCTGCAGGCGATCCTCTTCGTGGAATGGGCCCTGCGCGGACTGCCGTGGTGGGCCATTTTTCTGGTCTTTCTGGTGCTCGCCTGGTTCGCGGCGAAAAAGATTTCGCTGGTCATCATGGTCGCCGTCATGCTGTTCATCGTCGGCGCGCTCGGTCTCTGGGACCTGACGATGCAGACACTGGCGCTGATGCTGATTGCCAGCCTCATCTCCATCGTCATCGGCGTGCCCATGGGCATCCTGCTTGCGAAAAGCGAATGGGCGCGGCGCATCACGCTGCCGATCCTCGATGTCATGCAGACCATGCCGAGCTTCGTTTATCTCATCCCCGCCATCATGCTGTTCGGCCTCGGCAAGGTTCCGGCCGTGCTTGCCACCATCATTTATGCCGTGCCGCCGCTGATCCGCCTGACCGATCTCGGCATCCGGCAGGTGGACCGGGAAGTGGTGGAGGCGGCGACCGCCTTTGGCGGCAGCCCGAGACAAATCCTCTTCGGCGTCGAATTGCCGCTTGCCACACCAACCATCATGGCCGGTCTCAACCAGACGATCATGATGGCGCTTTCCATGGTCGTCGTCGCCTCGATGATCGGTGCGCGCGGCCTTGGCGAGCAGGTGCTGAACGGCATCCAGACGCTTGATGTCGGCAAGGGCCTCGAAGCCGGCCTCGGCATCGTTATTCTCGCAATCGTGCTCGATCGCATCACCCAGGGTTTTGGCCGATCCAGCCGGAAGGAAATGGGCAATGACTGATATCCATATCCGCAACGTGTCCAAGATATTCGGCGGCAACTGGAAGGCTGCGCTGAGCATGGCCCAGCAGGGCGCTGAGAAAAGCGCGATCCTGGCAAAGACGGGATGCAGTGTCGGCCTCGACAATGTCAGCCTCGACATCGAAGCCGGCCGCATTTTCGTTATCATGGGTCTTTCCGGCTCCGGCAAGTCGACGCTGGTTCGTCACATCAATCGCCTGATCGAACCGACAAGCGGCGAGATTCTCGTCGGCGGAGACAATGTTCTCGCCCTCAAAGCGAAGGAGCTGCGGGATTTCCGCAACCGTCGCGTCAGCATGGTGTTCCAGAATTTCGGCCTGATGCCGCACCGCACCGTGTTGCAGAACGTGGTTTATGGCCAGCGCGTGCGCGGACTGACCAAGGCGGACGCGCGACCGATCGGCATGAAATGGATAGAGACCGTTGGACTTTCCGGCTATGAGGACAAGTTTCCACACCAGCTTTCAGGCGGCATGAAACAGCGTGTCGGTCTCGCCCGGGCGCTCGCGGCCGATACCGACGTCATTCTGATGGACGAGGCCTTTTCGGCACTCGACCCGTTGATCCGCGCCGACATGCAGGACCAGTTGCTGCAGCTTGAAAAGAACCTGCACAAGACCATCGTCTTCATTACCCACGATCTCGACGAGGCGCTTCGCATCGGTGCGCAGATCGCGATCCTGAAGGATGGCAAGCTGGTTCAGGTCGGGACCCCGGACCAGATCCTTAACAGCCCCGCAAACGATTATGTCGCCCGTTTCGTGGAACGCCGTGCGGGTGCGGCGGGAGAAAGCCAGCATGGCTGATACGGTCACCATTGATCGCCCCTTCAGCTGGCAGCAGATCGCCGCTGTCGCAAAGGGTGCGACGCTTTGCCTGTCGGATGATGCCTGGCAACGCATTGCCCGCGCGCGCGCCATCGTCGATGCGCTCGTCGAAAAGCGCGTGCGCGGTTATGGCATCAATACCGGTGTGGGTGCGCTCTGCGATGTGATCGTGGATATTCCCCAGCAGCAGGCCCTCTCCCGCAACATTCTGCTCAGCCATTCCTGCGGCGTCGGCGAACCGCTGGGACGCGAAGAAACACGCGCCATCATGGCCGCCCAGATCAACAACTTCGCACATGGTTATTCCGGCGTGCAGGTGGAGACGGTGAAAACGCTGCTGGCCCTGCTGAATGGCGATATTCTTCCCGTCATTCCCTCGAAGGGTTCGGTGGGTTATCTCACCCATGCCGCGGCTATAGGCCTTGTGCTGATCGGCGAAGGCCGGGTTCGCCACCGCGGCGAATTGATCAGCGGGCGGCAGGGGCTCCAAGCACTCGGCCTTGAACCCATGGTTCTGCAGGCGAAAGAAGGGCTGAGCCTCGTTAACGGCACACCCTGCGCCACCGGCCTTGCCAGCCTCGCGCTTGCCCGAACGACCCGCCTGCTTGACTGGGCCGATGCGGCAGCGGCCATGAGCTATGAAAATCTTGGCGCACAGGCAGACCCCTTCGCCGCAGGACCGCTGGCGCTGCGCGTCTCGCCCGGTATCCAGACCGTCGGCGAAAACCTGCGTCGCCTTTTGGCGGCAAGCCCGCTTCTCGCCCGGTCGGCCGGGTCCCGCACACAGGACCCGCTCAGCCTGCGCGCCGTGCCGCAAGTGCATGGCGCCGTGCGCGATAGCGTGGCGCAGAGTGCTGATGTCGTGAACCGCGAGCTCGCAAGCGTCACCGACAACCCGGTCGTCGCCGGGACACCGCATTCACCCGAGGTCCATTCCCAGGCCCATGCCGTCGGCGCAGCACTTGGGCTCGCCATGGATGGGTTGGCAACGGCGGCCGCCGAACTAGCCGCGATTTCCGAGCGTCGCATCGACCGCCTCGTCAATCCGCTTGTCAGCAAACTGCCCGCTTTTCTCGCGGATGGTGACGGCGTCTGCTCCGGTTTCATGATCATTCAATACACGGCCGCAGCGCTTGCGGCCGAAAACCGCCGCCTCGCCGCCCCCGCCAGCCTCGATGGCGGCATCACCTCCGCATTGCAGGAGGACATACTGACACATGCCACCGCGGCTGCCGACAAGGCACTTTCGATTATCGGCAATCTCGAAACCATTCTGGCAATCGAGATCATGTGTGCGGCACAGGCTTACGACATGCAGCCTGACCAGAGCGGCCGTGCGCCCGGCACCGATACGCTCTACCAGCATGTACGGACGACGGCACCGTTTTACCGCGACGATCGCCCACTCAACGATATGGTGGCAGCAGTGCAGGAAATGCTTCAAAGAGCGGATGCTATTGAAAGCTTTCCCTGAAGGCGACCACCGCATCCTCAATCTTTCGCTGAATACAGCACCGGCACACCCCGAATTCCTCTCGAGGCTTCCCGACAACGGGCGTGCCATGGCAGTGTAACGGTCGCTTTCCAAAACAGTCTTCACGCCGCGAAAGGCACCTTATGCGCCTAGCGAAAAATGTGCACCGCACAAATTTCGGAGGAATAGGCATGAAATTCGGACTTTTAGATACATATCATCCAGATAAATTCGTCTAAAACTCTCCCAACTCAAGGAGAGACACCATGACGGACACAACATCACAGTTCGACGGGACAGAGATCGCGCTGGAGGCCGCCGAGCAGCCGGCATGGACCGCAGCGACATGGTTCGCGGTCCTCTCGATGGCGGCCACCAGCTTTGCACTCGTATCGGCGGAATTCCTGCCGGCGGGCCTTCTGACGCCCATGGCACGCGATCTCGGAATTACCGAGGGTACAGCGGGGCAGGTCGTCACGGCCACGGCCTCGGTGGGCGCCGTTACGGCCCTGTTCAGCAACGTTCTCATCGGCAAACTGAACCGCAAAACCGTGCTTGTCGGTCTTAGCGCGCTGGCAATTGCCTCCAATGTCCTTGCATCATTCGCCACCGATTTCTGGCTATTGCTGGTCGGCCGGGCAGGGCTTGGAATCGCGCTGAGCGGTTTCTGGGCGCTCTCGGTTGCCGTTGTGGCAAGGCTCGTCGGCGCGAATGCGACCGGGCGCGGCATGGCCATCGTCACCCTCGGCGTCTCGCTCGCCACGATAGCGGCGCCTTCCATGGGAGCGTTGATCAGCGACTGGGTGGGATGGCGTGTCGCCATGTCGATGACGGCGGGACTTGCCGCCATTGCCATGCTCTTGCAGATCCTGAGCCTGCCGACGCTGCCGGCAAGCACCAGCAACAGTCTTGCCGATGTTTTCCGGCTGACGCGGCGGCCGAGCGTTCAGCTTGGGATGCTTGCCATCCTGCTGTTGATGACGGGCCATTTCGCCTGCTCTGTCTATGTTCGTCCTTTCCTTGAACAGGTCACACATCTCGATACCAAGCCGATCGCACTCGCCCTGCTCGGCTTCGGCGTGGCCTCCGTGCTCGGCAATGTCGCCGGCGGCCGGATGGCCGATAACAGCATTCGCCTGGCACTCGCGGTCACTGCCGCTCTGATGGGATTTGCGGCGCTCTTCCTAGTTTTCTGGGGCGCGCATACCAGTGCTGCTTTTGCGCTCGTCGCACTCTGGGGTTTTGCCTTCGGCATGGCGCCGGTGGTCCTGCCGACGAACCTGTCCCGCGGTGCGCCCGATGCTCTTGAAGCGGCAGGCAGCCTGATGGTGGTGTCTTTTCAGGTAGCTATCAGTATCGGTGCAGTTTTTGGTGGTTACATTGTTGATTATTACGGCGCCACCGCCCCGTTGTCCCTGACCGCGGTTCTGGCTGCAGCAACGCTTGCTCTGGCATTGGTGCAGCCGCGTCGCTGATCTCCCGGCGATGATCGCCAATGCAATGAACGGCGTCGAACGCCTGCCCGTGATGCCGTGAGAGTTCAATATATTCTCGCGGCATCACGGCAGGCGTTCGACATTCCATCGCCCAGCCGATGCTTTTTTCTCCCGCAAGCATGCCGGGGCGGCACTGCCGGCTTGAGATGGTGTACAGCAGAGGGTATCAGGTGCTCCGGGTCCTCGCCGGACCTTCGGCAAACAACAAGGTACATCCTGACATGACCCCCGACTTCCTCGTCACCCATTCTGGCGGCTTCCACGCCGACGAACTGCTGTCCAGCGTCGTGTTGACACGGCTTTTTCCGCAGGCCCGGCTCGTCCGCAGCAGAGCAGCTGAATGGGTAACACCCGGTGCAGACCGCATCATCTATGACGTGGGCGGCGCTTATGACGCGTCAAAGGGCATTTTCGATCACCATCAGCGTGGTGCGCCACTGCGCGAAGACGGTCAGCCCTATAGTTCGTTCGGTCTGATCTGGAAGCATTTCGGACGGGACTACCTTGCCGCATCAGGCGTTCCTGAAGACCATGTCGAAACTCTGCACGCGTCTTTTGATGCCGGGTTTGTATTGCCGGTGGATCTGGTCGACAACGGCGCTCTTAGTCCCGCCATTGCCGGACCCCTTGCCGGGCTCACGCTGCCTGTCCTGCTGGAGACTTTGAAGCCTGTCTTTGACGACACCGATCCCGAAGCGGATGATCGCAGTTTTATGGCAGCGCTGGCCGTTGCCCGCAGCTTTGTCGAAGCAAAACTGGCCACAGGGGCTGCCAAACTGCGCGCCGAAGCGCTGGTGCAAAAGGCCATCGCCGATACTGGCGAAGGGCATATCCTTGAACTGCCGATGGGCATGCCATTTCGGTCCGCCATCGTAAAAGCCGGCGCCGACCACCTGCTCTTTGTCGTCCATCCACGGGACAACGACTGGTGCCTTACCGGCATCCGCCGCGCGGATGAAGGTTTTGAACTGCGCGCCGACCTGCCAGCGGCCTGGGCTGGCCTCACGGGCAAAGAGCTGGAAGCGGTTTGTGGCGTCGAAGGCGCGAGCTTCTGCCACAACGGTCGCTTTATCGCCGCCGCCAAAACCCGTGAGGCGATTTTAGCCATGGCGGAACTGGCGCTGAAAGAGGCTATCGCCTCCCAGCAGACGACAGCGGCAAAGCAATAACAAATTGCACAAGCTAAACGGTTGCCGTCCGATTTTTTCAGGCGGATGGCAACCCTTTCCAGACCGTAATGGCCGGCGCGCTCAAGGCCGCAGTCAGGACATGTCCAAAGCGAGGGTCAGGTCGGCGATAAGATCGTCGGGATGTTCGATGCCGATTGACAGCCGGATCGTGGAATCGAGCACACCAATGCGCTGGCGAACATCGGCGGGAACGCCCGAATGCGTCATCGTTGCGGGGTGAGAGGCAAGAGATTCCGTACCGCCCAAGCTTACGGCAAGTTTGAATATGTTCAGCGCGTTGAGGAATTTGAAAGACGCCGGCTGCCCGCCGACGATGTCGAACGAGAAGGTCGATCCCGCACCCGAGCATTGAGCGGCAAACACCTTGCCGACCGCGGATGCCGGATCACTGAACGGCAGATAATGAATTTTCTCGACCTTTGGATGCGCGTTCAGGAATTCCGCCACGACTTTCGCGTTGCTGTTTGCCCGTTCCATCCGGATTTGCAGCGTCTCGAGGGAACGCCCGAGCATCCAGCAGGAGTGCGGATCGAGCTGCGTGCCGATCGCTCCGCGCAGCGCCTTCACCTGCTTCATGATTTCCTTCCGCCCAAGCGCCGCCCCGGCGATAAGGTCGGAATGACCGCCGACGTATTTCGTGAGCGAATAGAGCGAAATATCGGCGCCGTGCTCGATGGGCTGCTGGAAAACCGGGCCGAGAAGGGTGTTGTCGCAGGCGATGATTGGCCTGTGCCCTTGCTTTTCGCCGATCACGTCAGCGACACGGCTCATCATCGCAACATCGACAATGCTGTTTGTCGGGTTGGCCGGAGTCTCGATCAGGATGACCGATACCCTGCCTTTCGCCATCGCGGTCTCTGCGGCAGCCATCACCGATGTCTCGCTGACACCGTCAGCAAAACCCACCGCCGAGACACCAAAATTATGGAAGGTCTTTGCCAGCAGCGTCTCAGTGCCACCATACAGCGGCTGGGAATGGAGCACGGTGTCGCCGGGCCGGACGAAGGCGAAAAGCGTCGTGGAAATGGCGGACATGCCGGATGAAAAAAGCGCACAACTCTCCGTGCGTTCGTAAACGGCAAGGCGATCCTCAACGATCTCGCTATTGGGATGGTTGAAACGCGAGTAGACGAGACCTGCACCCTTGCCCGCCGGCGGCTCCTTGCGGCCGGAAACGTAGTCGAAGAAGTCACGGCCGTCCTCCGCCGATTTGAAGACGAAGGTCGATGTCAGGAATACCGGGGGCTTCACGGCACCCTCCGATAGTTCCGGATCATAACCGTAATTGAGCATCTGGGTTTCAGGATGGAGGGCGTGGTTGCCGATATGGGTTTTGGACGGATGCGGCGCGGTCATTTCCGATGATCCCTCAGCTGGCGTTGAACTGTTTGCAGGTTACACGCGATAGAACCAAAATATCTTGCATTCTGGAGCGTGGAAATGTCTCTTGAAGCAAGATATTGCGGAGAATAAACGTTTATGTCGCAGAAAATTGCAGATCCGATCGACAGGAGGATACTCACGGAATTGTCAGCTGACGCGAGAATCACGAACAACGAACTCGCCGAGCGGGTCGGGCTGTCAGCATCGGCATGTTTGCGGCGGCTTCGGCGACTGGAGGAACTGGGGATTATCAAGGGTTATTCCGCCATCATCGATCCGGCGTTCGAGGGATGGACCATGACGGCCCTTGCGTCCGTCCGCCTCAGCCGCCAGCACGATGACGAAATCCGGATGTTTGAGGCGGCCGTTCTTGACTGGGCGGAGGTTCTCGAATGTCATCTGGTCACAGGTTCGAGGGACTACATGCTCAAGATCATGTGCGGCGGGCTGGATGATTACGAGCGTTTCATCAAGGAAAAGATCGCAAAGCTGAAATGCGTCGATACCATTGAGACCAGCTTCGTGATGAACACCATCAAGGCGCGTCGCATCTGACTTTGGCCCCGGCATTCCGGCTCGGCCAACGGGAAACGTGGAAATCGGAACTGTCGAACCGAACCTTACTCTACCTTTCTTGCGCTCTTGACGAAATCAATGAAGGCGCGAAGAGGTGCGGGCACCAGGCGGCGACCGGGGTAATAGAGATAGGGACCCGGAAAGTTCAGCCACCACGGCTCCAGCAATGGCTCAAGTGCGCCGCTCGCGAGATGCGGTTCCAGCCAATCCTCGAAGAGATAGATGACACCCAGGCCGGCAATGGCGGCGCTGACGCCGAGATCCGTGCCTCCGCCCGATTGCACGAGAAGCTGGCCCGGCGGATCGATAATCATCGTCTCGCCGTTGCACTCGAATTCCCAGGGAGGAATGGCCCGGCCGGCGAAGCGCCCCCGGATGCACGCATGTTCAAGGAGTTCCCGCGGATGAGTGGGGCACCCTCGCGCCGCGATATAGCCCGGTGCTGCGGCAAGCGCGAAGCGCTGCGTGCGCGGACCGATCGGCACGGCAATCATGTCCTGCTCAAGCCGCTCATCATAGCGGATACCTGCGTCGCAGCCGGCGGAAATGATGTCGACAAAATTTTCGTCGGTGACGATTTCCAGGCGAATATCCGGATAGGCTGCCAGAAAAGGCGGGACGATGTCAGGCAAAACCAGCCGGGCCGCACTGACGGGAACATTGAGCTTCAGCGAGCCTGACACCTGGTCCCGGTCGCTACTTATCTGGTCAAGCGCCGAGCGGATTTCGGCAAAGGCGGGATCGACCCGGCGAAGCAGTTCCGCGCCGGCTTCAGTTGGCAGAACGCTGCGGGTCGTGCGGTTGAGGAGGCGTACCCCGAGTTCGTTTTCAAGACGCTTAATTGCATCGCTCAGCGCCGACGAACTCATACCACTCGCACGGGCAGCCTGGCGGAAACCACGGGCACGGGCGACCAGCAGGAATGCGCCGATATCGTTGAAGTCCAGCATGACTATACCCCTCCGAGGTATCTATATTGTCCGTCATGGCGGACAGGCTGTCCTGACTATAGCGAATTGTGACTCCAATGCCATCACCTCTATAGTGGGGAAAGACACAGCGGAGAAACCTCAAATGTCGACACTCGACCAGTCTGGAACTTTTCGTCTTGCAGGCCGCAATATCAGGCGGCTTGGCTATGGAGCGATGCAGTTAGCCGGTAAAGGCGTCTTCGGCCCTCCGAAAGATCGCGAGGAAGCGATCGCGGTACTGCGAGAAGCCGTGGAGAGCGGCGTCAATCATATCGATACCAGCGATTTCTACGGACCCCACATTACCAATCAGATTATTCGTGAGGCCCTGCATCCCTATCAGGACGACCTCGTTATCGTCACAAAGGTCGGTGCGACTCGCGGTGATGACGCCTCCTGGAATGCGGCTTTCTCGAAGGAAGAGCTGACCCGGGCAGTTCACGACAATCTTCGCAATCTGGGTAAGGAGGTACTTGATGTCGTCAATCTCCGGGCCATGTTCGATGTTCACGGCCCCGCCGAGGGATCGCTCGCGGCACCGCTTGAAGTTCTGGCAGATTTGCAACGGCAGGGATTGATCCGGCATATCGGCGTATCGAACGTAACGCCGCGGCAGATCACGGAAGCCGGTAAAATGGTGGAGATCGTCTGCGTGCAGAACCAATATAATCTGGCGCATCGACAAGACGATGCCCTGATAGACACGCTCGCAGCACAGGGCATCGCTTACGTTCCATTCTTTCCCCTCGGTGGCTTTTCTCCGCTGCAATCGACAGTGCTCTCAGACGTCGCTACGCAACTGGACGCCTCGCCGCTGCAGGTGGCTCTCGCCTGGCTCTTGAAGCGATCAAACAATATTCTGGTTATTCCCGGAACGTCTTCGCGCGCACATCTGCGCCAGAACCTTGCAGCCGCATCTCTTGATCTTCCGGACAGTGCCATGACCGCTCTTGCGGCGATCGGCGGATGAAATCTCCACAGTTTCGGGAAAAGAGCATCTGACACTGCGACCGGAGTTGGCCCTCAAGCCGACTCCGGTCGCGTTTTAGCCGTCTACACCCCAAGTTCCGGCGTCCGTTTAAAATACTCAGTCAGCATTTCGGTGAGCACCCGCACTTTGCGCGCGGGATGCTGGCTCGGTGGGCGTACCACATAGACGGCGCCCGCAGGGACCGGATAGCGCGTCATGATCGGAACCAACGCGCCGGAGGCCAGATATGCATGTGTTATGCAATCTGGGAGCCAGGCGATGCCGAGACCTGCAGCCGCCGCTGCGGCAAGCGCCGTGGCGCTGTCGGCCTTGAACTTGCCCTGCGGCTGAACCGTGACGATCCTGTCACCGTCCATGAACTGCCAGGCTTCCGTTCCCTGCATGAGAGCCTGATGGTTGACGAGCTGTTCAACCGCCTCAGGGGAACCGTGCGCTTTGATGTAAGTCGGGCTGGCGACAAGCTTTCCATGAATCGGCCCGACGCGCTTCGCGATCAGGTTCGAGTCCTGAAGGTAGGCACCCCGAATCGCGCAATCGAAACCCTCTGCGATGAGATCGACGAAACGGTCGCTGTAGGAGGTATGGATGTGAAGCTGCGGGTTCTGACGCGCCATTTCCGCAAGCACGGGAGCGAAGTGGGTGGGGCCGAAAGTAAGTGGCATTGCGACCCTCAAACGGCCGTGCAGCTCGCCGGCGGGGAGGATCGTTTCCCGGGCCGTATCGATCTCGGCGCTGGCCCGAGCGGCATGGTACCTGAAAGTGATACCCGCCTCCGTGAGCGCGGCACCGCGCGTTGTCCGCGCAAGAAGCTGGACGCCAAGCTCCGCCTCGATCCGAAAGAGCCGACGGCTGACGATTGACTTGGAGACGCCAAGCCGGCGCGCTGCGGCCGAGACGCCGCCGGCATCGGCGACTGCGACAAATGTCCGTAGATCTTCGATGTCCATTCCGCGTTCCTCGTTTCGCGACACAGCTTGCCAGGTTATGGCACTATCTCACCGTTGAAAGGAACAGCAAAATGCTTCCAGGCAACGTTGCCCGCTGGCGCGTGTCTCTCTCGAACCCATCGCCGTCCATGGCGGCAGAGAAAGGAAGTCTTGATGACCCTTCGTAACGGCCTCGATTCTCTTCTTCGTCCCGAAGATTCGGTCCTCGTTCTGATCGACCATCAGCCCTACCAGCTCGCAAATCTCAACAGCCACGATCCGCACACGGTGGTCAACAACACGACCGCGCTGGCGAAGCTGGCAAAAGCCTTCGATGTTCCGACCATTCTCACCAGCGTGATCTCGGCGCGCGGTGGACTTCTCTTCAAGCATATCACCGACGTATTTCCGGATCAGGACGTCATCGATCGCACCTGGGTGAACACCTGGCAGGACGAGAATGTGGTGAACGCCGTCAAGGCGACTGGTCGCAAGCAGCTGATCATCGCCGGCCTGTGGACCGAGGTTTGCGTCGCGATGCCTGTGATCCAGGCCGCCGGCGAAGGCTGGGACGTGACCGTAATCACCGACGCGTCGGGCGGGATTTCGAAGGAGTCCCATGAAGTGGCCATCCAGCGAATGATCGCGGCTGGCGCGAATGTGATGACCGTCATGGCACTCGCCGGCGAATGGCAACGGGATTGGGCGCGCACCGAGCATGTCGAGGCGCTGACAGAGATTCTCATTCAGCACTTCGGCGGCAGTGGCATCGCCTATCTTTGGGAGCAGCAGCTTCTCAACACACCAGTCGCTGGCTGATCCCAGCCAGCGTGGCGCGCATTTCGGTGAGGGCCGAAACGACCATTTATCGGCCCTCGCCACCTTCATGCCGCTTGCCCCCATGCGAGTGATAATGGAGCAAGAGAACCATGAAAGCAGCAGTCTATGATCAACCCGGTCCGCCGGATGTGCTTTACTACACGGACGTGGCCGATCCGGTCTGCCCAAGCGACAGTGTCCTGATCCGCATGGAAGCCGCCGCCATCGAGGGAGGCGACCTGATCAATCGCGCGTCCACGCCTCCACCCCATCCAGCTTTCGTCGTCGGTTATGCAGCCGCCGGAGAAATCATAGCGGTCGGAGAGAACGTGAAACATCGTCAGCTCGGCCAGAAGGTGACGAGCTTCGATCTCGCCGGATCGCATGCGGAATTGCGCGCCGTTGCCGCCAACCGGACCTGGCCGGTGCCGGAAGGGTTAGACATGGCCGCAGCCGCAGCACTGCCGATCGCATTCGGCACCGCCCATCACTGCCTCTTCGCACGGGGTGGCCTGAAGCGGGGCGAAACCGTCCTCATCCAGGCAGGCGCCGGCGGCGTCGGGCTCGCCGCCATTCAGCTCGCGCATCGGGCAGGTGCGACGGTGCTTGCAACCGTCTCCGGCGTCGAGAGGGCCGAACGTCTCGTCGGGCTCGGTCTCGATCATGCGATCGACCATCGCTCGACCGACGTCACTGACGCGGTCATGGGCCTGACGGAAGGCCGCGGTGTGGATCTCGTCGTAGACCCAGTCGGAACTACCCTGCAGGTTTCCCTGGCGGCGCTCCGCCCCGAGGGTCGTCTGGTGTTCGTCGGCAACGCCGGCGGTTCACAGCTCGGTATCGATCTTTGGCCGGCACTGCAGGCGAACCAATCGCTTTTCGGCGTCTTCATGGGAACGCAATTGGAAAAGCCGGACGTCTATGGCACGGTTTCCCGGATGCTGGATTGGGCGGCGGCCGGTGCTCTCAAGGTAATCGTGGACAGGACGTTTCCGCTCACGGCGGCGGCTGAGGCCCACACCTATGCCCAGGGCAATTCCATCCTCGGACGCGTCGTCATCGTTCCGGACAGGCAATGAGCATCCCCGGTTCGAAGTCAGATGGGCAGTAATCGCGACTTAACGCCGGGAAAGCAATCGAGCCATCGCGTGATGCGGGGAAGGCTTGCTACTTTCCGGTCCGCTATCTCTTTCCAGACGTGCGCGGATGTCCTCGATTTCCTGTTCAGTGAGATGCTCGATCCCGATGAAATCACTCCGCGCCTCCTCCACCGCCCGCAACAATTCGTCCAGCTTTGCTTCCATCGCCGCGGAATCCCGGTTCTGTGAGTTCTGCACGAGAAAAATCATGAGAAAGGTGACGATGGTCGTTCCGGTATTGATGACCAGTTGCCAGACCTCCGAAAACCCGAATAACGGTCCGCTGATCCCCCAGACGAGGACAGTGCCAAGCGCCACGACGAAAGCGGCCGGAGAGCCGGAGAAGGACGCTATGCGGGTTGCGAAGCGGGTGAAGACCTTGTTCATGACACGCCGTATTCCCTCAGCTCAGATACCAATCAAACGCCTGTTAGGGCTCTAAGGCACTAACAAACAAAGAGAATGATGGTTCCGGAGCGCGGGCTGTACTGCGTCGGAAACCCCACGTTGCGCGAGGCCGCTACCGCGGTCATTTCCAGATCATGCCGGGCAACACCGCCCCTGATCGCCCGTCAGAGCGTGATTGCGATTTCCTCTTTGTGGAATCAAAATACTAGTATAATAGTTTATCCGAAAGTCAGGTGGAGGAATGACATGAACAGGATTGATCTCGACGGACAGGCGGCGGTGGTGACCGGCGGCGCGCAGGGAATTGGCCTTGCCATCGCAAGGCGGCTTATCGAATCCGGGGCGAAAGTCAGCCTTTGGGATATGAGCGAGACGGCGATTGGAGAGGCATGCGGTGTGCTTGGCGAGGGCGCCAGCGGCAAGGTTGTTGACGTCACCGATTTTGACGGCCTCGCCCGCGTTCACGCCGAGGTCGAGGCGGAGACCGGCCCCGTATCGATCCTCGTCAATTCCGCCGGAATTGCGGGCGGCAATGCGACCCTTGAGGATTATGACATCGAGGAATGGCGGCGCGTCGTGGAGGTTAATCTGAACGGCACCTTTTATGCCAATAAGACCGTGATCCCGTCCATGAAGGCCAGGAATTATGGCAGGATCGTCAATATTTCCTCGGTTGCCGGCAAGGAGGGCAATCCCAAACTGTCAGCCTATTCCGCAGCCAAGGCGGGCGTGATCGGCTTGACCAAATCGCTCGGCAAGGAACTCGCGGCACACGATATTGCCGTCAACGCGATCACGCCGGCGACGGCACGCACCCGGATTCTCGAAACCCTGACGCCGGAATTCATCGATTACATGCTGACACGTATTCCGCGTGGCCGCTTTCTGGAAGTCGAAGAGGCTGCGGCCATGGTCGCATGGCTGGTGAGCCGCGAAAACAGCTTCACCACCGCCTCGGTTTTCGACCTTTCCGGCGGACGGACGACCTATTGAGGAGCAGTCGATGAGGCGCATGGGATTTTGCCTTAACCTCAGGCCCGGCACGGTCAGCGAATATAAAAGGCTGCACGCTGACGTGTGGCCGGAGGTGCTCAAAGCCATCGCCCGCGCCAATATCACCAACTATTCGATTTTTCTGAAAGAACCGGAAAACCTGCTCTTTGGCTATTGGGAATATACCGGCGATGATTTCTCCGCCGATATGGCGGAGATGGCCAAGGGCGAACGCATGCGGGAATGGTGGGCGATCTGCCAACCTCTGCAATTGCCCTTCCCGACGCGCCGACCGGACGAGTGGTGGGCGCAGATGACCGAGGTCTTCCACATGGAGTGACTGCGCCGATCGTCCTCTCAGGCCCGCTTCAAACGCCGGCAAACCCGCTGGCTTCAATACTGCCGAGCAGTTTCAGCGTATTGCTGAGCGACGTCTCCAGATGCTCCTTGATCGCCCTTTCGGCCGCTTCCGGGTCATGCGCCTCCAAAGCATCAACGATGGCGCTGTGCTGCTCGATCGTCGTTTCACCGGCTCCCGGCGAAGGCAGCGACAGAAGGCGGCAGCGATCCATCTGCGCCTTGGTAATGTCCACCACACGCCATAGCATGGAATAACCATTGACCTCGGCAATGACCCTGTGAAAGGCGTCATCGTGATCGATCGCATCCTCGAAGCGGCTTCTTTTGACCGAAAGGGCGTGAAGATCGATAATGTCGCGCAGGCGCTGCACTCCATCCGCGCTGATCGTTTCCGCCGCATGGCGAACGCTTTCCCGCTCCAGCGCTATGCGGATGATATAGGCTTCCTGCACCTGCCTGCGGCTGATGGGTGTGACGAAGGTTCCGGCCTGGGCGCGGACATCGATCAGCCCCTCATCTTCAACACGTTTGACGGCCTCGCGCACCGGCGTGCGAGAGGTGCCGAGACGCTCGGCAATCTCTATTTCATTGACCGGCGAACCGGGCGCGAGCCTGCCGGTCACGATGGCGCGGCGAACGAGCTGGTAGATCTGGTCGCGAAGCGGCATATTCCGCGTGATCGTCACGCCATTGAGGAACCCGGTCAAATCGGATTTGTCCTGCAAGGAACGGCCGGTATTCGCCTCTTCTTTTGACACGTCCGTATTCTCCCATCAAAAACCGGACTCACCGGCAGAAATTTCTTTAGCCGGTTTCTTGTCCGCAACCAACCTCCCCCATGATTTCGAGACAAGCCGTTCATGAAAGAAGCAATCAATCGGCGGCTGCCGATATTCGCCGCAGCCCATCGTCCGGAGCTGCGCGGTTCGGTTACCGCTCGCTTTAATGATCCTCATGTTTCCATCAAAACCGGCATCGGCGCCAGCAGGCCCTTTTCCTGCAAGGCCTGCCACAATTCGTCCGGTATGTCCGTCTCGAACCATCCGACCGATTGCAGCAGCTTGTCGGGATGTTTGGCCCCCACCAGGACCGAAACGACTGCGGGATGAAACAGCGGGAACTGCACCGCCGCAGCGCCCAGCGGCACGTTGAAAGCGCCGCAGACCCGCGCCAGCTTCTCCGTGCGCAGGACGATCTCGGCAGACGCATCCTTGTAGTTGAATTTGGCGTTAGCCGCCGTGCCGGTGGCGAGAATGCCGGAATTGAAGACCCCGCCAATGACGATGGCCGTGCCCTGCCGCCGGGCGCGATCAAGCAACGGCACCGCATCCTGTTCCAGCAGGCTGTGCCGGCCGGCCAGCAGGCAGCAATCGAGATGAACCTCATCCATGGCGGCGGCGATCGCGTCAGCCTCGTTGACGCCCAGCCCGAAACCGGCGATCAGACCGGCCTCACGCAACTCCGAGAGTGCCCTGAAACCGCCCGACGTCAATTGCCGCCAGAGCGCGGCATTTCTTTCACCATGGGTGAGAACGCCGATATCGTGAATGAAGAGAATATCCAGCCTGTTGGTGCCCATGCGCTGCTGGCTGTCGTCGAAGCTGCGCATGATGCCGTCATAGCTGTAATCAAAGGTTTCGCGAAATGGCAGACCATTCTGCCAGCCCGGATCCAAGGGATTTTTCGGCAGCTCCGGTGGCAGGCGGTGACCCGGACGGTCGTTGGCGAAAAGCCTGCCGACCTTGGTGCTGACGACCGCCTCATCGCGCTGCGGCTCTTCGCGCAGAAACTGCCCGAGCAGATGCTCCGCCCGGGTAAGCCCGTACATCGGCGCCACGTCGAAATAACGGATACCGCTATCCCATGCCGCCTGAAGCGTCGCCAGCGCGTCAGTGGCGCTCACCGGCGCATAAAGCCCGCCAAGCGACGCGCAGCCCATGCTGAGCGTCGTTACTGAGAGGCTCGTGGTTCCCAGACGTCGTTTATCCCCTGCCCGCATCGCAATCTCCCGTGCGCTTATCAACAATTACACTAATATAATGATCGATCAAGATTCCTGGGGAACCTTTCATCGAGAACCAGCCCGCCCTAGGCTCAGGCGAATTGCTCCTCCTTCAGGCGCAAATATTCCCTCTCTTGGTTTTCACACATTAAGCAGAGCCCGGCTTCCATTTGCCGGAGATGCTCGCGTCACAACCCACTTCAAGTCCCTTGACCACGGTGCATTATACTAGTATTCCAATATACAGCAAAGAACGAATTTCCGGCTTCCGCCTGTTTCACGCAGAGAAATCATGGCTCGCTATATCAAACTGACTGAAACCGATAACATCATCGTCGCCGTCGAACCGATCGCATCGGGTGAGACCGTGGCAGAGGTTGCTGCGCGTGAGCGCATCCCGCGGGGTCACAAAATGGCCGTGCAGGCGATCGCAAGCCGGACGCCCATCATCAAATATGGCCAGATCATCGGCTTCGCCACGCAGGACATCGAGCCGGGGCAATGGGTTCACGAACATAACGTGACGATGCAGAGTTTCGAACGCGGCTATGCAAGCGGCGAGGAAGCAAGGCCCACGCGCTATATAGAGCCGGAGAAGCGGCACAGCTTCAATGGCTTCCGGCGCGCCAACGGACGCTTCGGCACCCGCAATTATGTCGCCGTTCTCACCTCGGTGAACTGTTCCGCCACCGCCTCGCGCTTCATCGCTGACGAGATCAACCGCTCGGGCATTCTCGGCCAGTTCCCGAATGTGGACGGCGTCATATCGCTCGTCCACGGCACCGGATGCGGGCTGGATATTCATGGGGAAGCCTACGAATTGCTCAAGCGCACTCAATGGGGCGTGGCGCAAAACCCGAATATCGGCGGCGTACTGATGGTGGGGCTGGGCTGCGAGGCGTTTCAGATTCCGCGCTGGATGGATGCTTACGGCGTTAAGGAAAACGAGACCTTCCGCACACTTACCATTCAGGAAGTCGGCGGCACGCGCAAGACGGTGAAGGCCGGAGTGGCGGCCATCCGCGAGATGCTGCCGGTGGTCAATCTTGCCGGCCGCGTTCCCGCCCCCGCTTCGGAACTGATGCTGGCGCTGCAATGCGGCGGCTCGGACGGTTATTCCGGCATCACCGCCAATCCGGCGCTCGGCATTGCCGCCGATATCCTGATTGCCGAAGGCGGAACTGCGATCCTCTCGGAAACCCCGGAGATATATGGCGCGGAGCATCTCCTGATCCGCAGGGCTGAGCGGCCGGAGATCGGCGAGAAACTGGCCGAACGCATCCGCTGGTGGGAGAACTATACCTGGCGGCACGACATGGAGATGAATAACAATCCCTCTCCCGGCAACAAGGCGGGCGGCCTGACGACCATTCTCGAAAAATCGCTGGGAGCGGCGATGAAGGGCGGCTCGACCAATCTGACGGCGGTGTTCAACTACGCTGAGCAGGTGGACGCCAAGGGACTGGTCTTCATGGATACGCCCGGTTACGACCCCGTTTCAGCCACGGGCCAGGTGGCGGGTGGCGCCAATATCCTGTGCTTCACCACCGGACGGGGCTCCGCTTTCGGCTGCAAGCCCACGCCCTCTATCAAGCTCGCCTCCAATTCCTACATCTTCGAGAAGATGGCGGAAGATATGGACATCAATTGCGGCGATGTGCTTGACGGCACAACGCTGCAGCAGAAGGGCGAGGAAATCTTCGCCAGAATATTGGCCGTCGCCTCCGGCGAGCGCACGAAATCCGAGCTTCTGGGCTATGGCGACAGCGAATTCGTCCCATGGTCTATTGGCGCGACGATGTAAGCGAGCGGCTCGGAGGCTTCAGGAAACGCCTGAGCCAAGGCCGGTCTACAAGGAAAGACGCAAGGGGCATTTGCTTGCCGCGACTATTATATTAATGTAACAAAATTGAGAAAGCTATGGGAGGAGAACATGGCGGAAACGGCGAATGCGCTGCGGATGCGGGGGATCAGCAAGATCTTTCCCGGCGTAAAAGCGCTGTCCAACGTCAATTTCACGGTCGAATATGGCCGTATTCACGCCGTCGTCGGTGAGAACGGCGCAGGCAAATCGACGCTGATGAAAATCCTGAGCGGCAGCTATGCCCCAACAACCGGCACGACGGAAATCGCCGGGGTGGAAGTGCATATGCGCCGGCCGGCCGATGCACAGAAACTCGGCATTCGCATGGTGCATCAGGAGTTGAACCTCGTTCCAGACCTCACCGTTGCGGAGAATATCTATCTCGGCCGCATGCCGCGCCGCCGTTTTCTGGTCGACAGGCAGGCCATGCTGCGCAAGGCCGCCGCAGTTCTGAAGGAACTGGAAGCGGCAATTGACCCGAAGGCGCGGCTCGGCGACCTGACGATCAGCCAGCAGCAGCTCGTCGAGATCGCCAAATCCTATTCCGCCGATCCGCGCATCATCGTCCTCGACGAACCGACATCCAGCCTGAGCGAACATGAGACCGCAGCGCTGTTTTCCATCCTGCGCAAGATGAAAAGCCAGGGCATCGCCATCATCTATATCAGCCATCGGCTGAAGGAAGTGCTTGATATCGCTGATGACGTGACCATCCTGCGCGATGGCAGCATGATCGACACCCGACCGGCAGCCGGCATCACCGCCGCCGAAATGATCCGCCTCATGGTCGGCCGCGAAGTTGCCAATGTCTTTCCCAAAACGCCGTCGAAGATCGGCCCGGTGGCTTTCAAGGTCACGGGGCTGAGCGACGGCGAAAAATTCCACGATGTCGGTTTCGATGTCCGGTCAGGTGAAATCCTTGGGCTGACCGGCCTGGTGGGCGCCGGCCGCACGGAGGTCGCCCAGGCGATTTTCGGCCTTGCGCCGCTGGCGGCGGGCCGGATCGAGATAAACGGCAAGGCCGTTACGGTCGGTTCGCCGGCGGCAGCCGTCAAAGCAGGCATAGCCTATGTTCCCGAAGATCGAAAAGCCGACGGCATCGTGCCGTCCATGAGCGTGCGCGAAAACATCAGCCTGCCGGTGCTGCGACGCTTAAGCCGTCTTGGCCGCATCGGCATGAGCGGGGATCGCGGGCTGGCGGCGAAATATACGCGCGATTTCTCCATCGTTCCGCCCGATCCGGAGCGGCGCATCAACCTGCTTTCGGGCGGCAACCAGCAGAAGGCGATCATTTCGCGCTGGCTGGCGGCCGGGCCGAAGGTGTTGATCCTCGATGAACCGACACGCGGCGCCGATGTCGGAGCGAAGGCGGAAATCCACCGCATCATCGGGGAACTCGTGGCCAGTGGCATGGCGGTCGTGATGATCTCGTCGGAACTGCCTGAGGTGATGGGGGTCTGCGACCGGGTGGTGGTCATGCGCGATGGACGCGCCTGCGCCCCCATCGCGCGCGGAGACTTGACGGAAGAGCGCATCATGGCGCTTGCAACAGGGGAAGAACCAGCGTGAACGACATTACCGCGATCACCGAAAAACGGAACGTCGCACCGCGCTTTCATCGCGGCGGGCGGCTCACCGGCCTGTTCGCCAAAGGCGGCCTCCTGCTGGCCATTCTTCTCGTGACCTTATATGGCTCGTTTTCGAGCCCCGTCTTCTTCACGACAGGCAATTTCATCAATATCCTGACATCCATGGCCATCGTCGGCATCGTGGTCGTCGGCATGACCTTCGTCCTCATCACAGGCGGGCTCGCCGACCTGTCGGTGCCGGCGACCATTGCCTGCGGCGCGATCCTGTCTCTGGCGCTACAGCCGGAGATCGGCGCCGTTCCGGCCTTCCTGGTCGCGGTCGCGCTCGCCGGCGCCTGCGGTCTCATCAACGGATTGCTGATCGGCTATATCGGCGTCAATCCGATCATCGCCACCCTCGGTCTCGGCACCATCATTCTCGGCATCGTGCAGGCGGCGGTCGGCGGCGTCATCGTTTATGGAACGAATCCGGCCATCGCCGCCTTCGTCAAAAGCCGCGTCCTAGGCGTTCCGTTCGTCGTGCTGGTGTTTCTGGCCGTCGCCGTCGCCGGTCATTTCGTCCTGTCCAGCACCGTCTGGGGCCGATGGAGCCTCGCCACCGGCGGCAATTACCGGGCGGCGCGGGCCAGCACCGTGCCGGTCAGGGCGGTCAAGGCCGGGGCTTTCGTCATCACCGGGCTGGCGTCCGGCCTCAGTGGCGGCCTGCTCGGCCTTACCTTGCAAAGCGCGCGCCCCCTTGTCGGAACGGGTTATGAATTCAGCGCCATTACCGCCGTCGTGGTCGGCGGCATCTCGATCATGGGCGGTTTCGGCTCCGTGCCGCGCGCCATCGCCGGCCTCGTCCTCGTCCAGCTCTTGACCAATGTCATGGTGCTGCAAGGCGTTCCAACCCCGATCCAGGGTTTTGTCCTCGGGCTCCTGATCGCATTTGCGGTGGCGCTCGACGTCGCGCTTCGCCGGAGGGCCGTGGCATGAACGAAGTGTTGTCTGCGCTCTCCCGTTATCGCGTAACGATCATATTGGGCGCGACGCTGGTCATTGCCGCGCTCACCGTGCCCGGCTTCGTCAGCCTCACCACCGCAAGCCTTGGTCTTGATCGCGGCGCGTCGATCGGCATCGTCGCCATCGGCCTGACGGTGCTGCTCATCGCCGGCCAGATCGATCTTTCCGTCGGTGCGGTCTTTGCGCTCTCCGGTATCGTAGCGATTTCGCTGCAGGCTCAGCTCGGCATATGGCCGGCGGCCGCGCTCGGGGTGCTGACCGGTATCGCCGCAGGTGTCTTCAACGGCGTTCTCACCGTTGGCCTGAAGATCAATGCCCTGGTGGCGACGCTCGCCAGCATGCTGATCTTCCGCTCCCTGGCGCATTGGGTCACCGGCAGCCAGCCGGTATCGGGCACCGATATCATCTTCGCCGTCACGCTCTCGCAGGTCTATGCGGAATTCTTCACGGCTCGCAGCGCTCTGTTTCTGGCCGGTATCGTGCTGCTCGATTTCTGGCTGCGGCGCACCGTTTCGGGCCGCAACCTGTTCGCAGTTGGATCGAACCCCGCTGCCGCCGAGGCAAGCGGCATATCATCCGGCAGGACGCTGTTCCTGAGCTTCGCTTTCGCAGGTGCACTGGCCGGGCTCGCCGGGGTTTTCGAAAGCCTGACGACCAATACCGGCTCGCCGGTCTTCGGTGCGGAAATCACCGTCGTCATCATCGCCGCCGTGGTGGTGGGAGGCACCCGGCTGGAAGGCGGCCGCGGTTCGGCGCTCGGCACGCTCGGCGGCGTCCTGACGATTGCTGCACTGACCACGGCGATGGAGTTCCAGTCCGTGCCGGCCTACGTCCAGCAGATCGTCAACGGCCTGATCCTGATCCTGCTGGTCGTGCTCGACCGCACCGTGCGCGCAAGTCCGCGCCCGGCAATGCCGATACTGAAATCCCTTTAACCAGACATGTCACTTGAGGAGGAGTTTGTGATCATGAATAAAAAGACCCTGTTTGCCGGTGTGGCGGCGCTTATCGCCTCGGCCGGTTTCGCCGAGGCCAAGACGGTGTGCTACGTCACGGCCGCCGATTCCCATGCCTATGTCACGCCGGCCAACAAGGCCATCGATGCGCGGGCCAAGGAACTCGGGGTTGAGGTTCTCAGCCTCAGCCAGAATTTCGATGTCCAGACCGGCGTGCAGCAGATCAACACCTGCATCGCCCGCAAGGCGGCTGGTATCATTTTATGGCCGCTCGATCCGCAGGCCTATATTCCCGGTCTCGCAAAGGCAAAGGCGGCCGGCATTCCCGTCAACCTCATCAATTCGCCCATGAATGACGCGGCCAAGCCCTTCATCACCTCCTTCACCGGCCCGGATGTCTATTCCGAAGGTGAAATGGCGGCCGAGGCGCTTCAGAAGGCGCTGGACGGCAAGGGTTCCATCGTCATCATCGCCGGCCAGGCCGGCAATGGCACCACCATCGGCCGCGTCGATGGCTTCAACGCCAAGCTGAAGGCGCTCGGCAGCAAGATCGAGGTTCTCGATACGGTCAATGCGGATTTCGACCAGCAGAAGGCGCTCGTTGCCAGCCGCGACCTGATCACCCGTTTCGGCGACAAGATTGCGGGCGTCTACGCCAATGACGACACCATGGCGCGCGGCTTCATCGACGCCTGGAAAGAAGCGAAATCCGGCAAGGCAACGCCTCCGATCGTCGGCATCAACGGCCAGAAGGATGCTTTCGAATCGATCAGGAACGGTGAAATGTACGCCACCATCGTGCAATCCCCGATCGAGGACGGCCTCCTGGCAATCAACGCGATGGCGGATGTCCTGAGCGGCAAGACGATCGATGCCCGTCTGCCCATTCCGCTGACGGTTGTGACGAAGGCGAATGTGGAGAAGGAAAAACCCGCCTTCTGAACGATGCGGCATCGGACATAAGCGGGCACCTCATGTAGAAATAGGCCGCGCAACCATCCGGGTTGCGCGGCATTTTCCATCGTCATCGGCAAGAACCGACTCTGCGGACTTCAGGCTTCGGCAGTTTCGCGAACGTCATCCAGAAGAAAGTGCACGATCACATAGGGCGTCGTGTGTTTCTGGCCGCTATCGGACACGCTCTCGACGCTGCCACCATCGGAAGGGTGCCATTTCTGGTAGTGGGGGTTGTTGGCGATCAGCGTAATCGCCTTGCCCGAAAACCTGCCGTTCAACCGATAGCGAACCTCCGCAAGAGGCCAGATTTTCTCAAAATCCTGCTGGTTGATACGGGCTTTCAAGGCCCTTCTGGATATCGCTTTTCCGGGCGAACCATCGTCGTGTGCTACCGGTGGAATATGAAGGTCAACCTCTTCCGCATCATCAAGCAGAAAGGCAAATTCGTCTGGCCACATCCGTCTCACGTATCGCTCCTCCCAAAGCTTACCATCTTACAGCACGACCATGATAACGCCTCTGCCGCGAGAGGCAATGGCGGATGTAACCCCTCACTTGCCGGCATTCCCCCAGTCTTCCAATTTAGTCTTCGCCCCTAAGGGGTGAACCGCCATGCATCACCCCGCACTACGCCGAAAGCTCCCTTCGGATGATTTCCGCTCCTGCACCCAAAGCATTCAGCTTGCCTCTTGCGACCTGACGCGAGAGGGGCGCCATGCCGCAATTGGTGCAGGGATAGAGCTTGTCGGCATCTACAAACTGAAGCGCTTTTCGCAGGGTATCCGCGACTTCCTCGGGGGTTTCGATGGCACTGGTTGCCACGTCAATGGCGCCAACCATCACCTTTTTACCGCGAATGAGCTCGATAAGATCCATCGGAACACGAGAGTTGTGGCATTCCAGCGAGATCAGATCGATATTGGACTTCTGCAGTTTGGGAAATGCTTCCTCATATTGCCGCCACTCCGACCCCAGGGTCTTTTTCCAATCCGTATTGGCCTTGATGCCGTAACCATAACAAATATGCACGGCGGTTTCGCACTTGAGCCCTTCGATTGCCTTCTCGAGCGTGGCAACGCCCCAGTCATTCACCTCGTCGAAAAAGACATTGAATGCGGGCTCGTCGAACTGGATGATGTCGATACCGGCAGCCTCCAGTTCTCTGGCTTCCTGATTGAGGATTTTGGCGAATTCCCAGGCCAGTTTTTCGCGACTTTTATAGTGGCTGTCATAGAGCGTATCGATCATGGTCATGGGACCTGGCAGGGCCCATTTGATAGGCTGACTGGTTTGCTGACGCAAGAATTTGGCATCTTCAACAAAAACCGGCTTTTCGCGAGACACTGCACCAACGACCGTCGGCACACTGGCATCGTAGCGATTGCGGATTCTGACGGTCTCGCGTTTCTCAAAATCGACGCCGCTGAGGTGCTCGATAAACGTCGTAACAAAATGTTGGCGCGTCTGCTCGCCGTCACTGACGATATCGATGCCTGCCTGTTGTTGATCGTTCAGGGACAATCGCAGGGCATCTCGTTTGCCCTCAATCAATTCCTCATCCTGCAATTTCCAGGGTGACCAGAGTTTTTCAGGTTGTGCAAGCCAAGAGGGTTTTGGCAAACTGCCGGCGGTTGACGTGGGCAACAGTGTTTTCATGATAGATTACCTTGTGTTTTGTTCGTCAACGAACGCAATCGGCGGACCATCTCTCAAGAATGGTCTTGTATGGATTGATGAAATGCTGCTCGGCAAACCTGCCCTGCTCGATAGCTAGCCGGCTACGTTCTTCCCGATCGTAGACAATTCGAGTGAGTGAATAATCCTGGTGCTTCAGGTCTGGCTGATAGCGAGCGCCCGCCGCAGAATTGGCGTTATAAATCTCGGGCCGATAAATCTTTTGAAAAGTCTCCATCGTGCTGACAGTGCTGATAAGCTCGAGATTGGTGTAGTCACCAAGCAGGTCGCCGGTATAGTAAAAAGCCAATGGCGCAACGCTATTCAAAGGCATGAAATAGCGGACCTCCAACCCCATTTTTTTGAAATACTGGTCGGTCGAAGAGAACTCATTCTGCTGGTATTCGACACCCAGTACGGGATGCTGATTGTCAGTCCGATGATAGGTTTTGCTGCTTGATGCACTCAGGCATATGACTGGCGGCTTGCTGAAATTCTCTTTGTAAGCAGCCGAGTTCAGGAAACATTTGAACAGGTTTCCGTGCAGCTCACCAAATTTGTCTGGCGTGCTGAATTGCGGCCGATCCCTGTTGTGCTCCGGCAGCAATACGCTGAAGTCGTAATCCCGGACATAGGAGGAAAAATTATTGCCGACAATGCCATCGATGCGCTCGTTGGTTTTTCGATCAACGATGTTCGTTTTCAGGATTTCAATCAGTGGGAAGGCATCATTCTTGCCTTCGGCACCCATATTCATTTCGACGGATATGATTTCGAGCTCGACAGAATAGCGATCGCCTTCAGGGTTATCCCAATGCGCCAGCGTGTTGAAGCGATTGTCGATCATCCTCAGGGCGTTGCGCAAATTCTCCTGTCGGTTCGCCCCTCTAGCCAGATTGGCGAAGTTGGTCGTAACACGCGTATTTTCTGAAGGATGATAATCCTCATTAAAAGATATTCTCTTGATATCAAAATCAAAATCTCTGCTCATCGCGATCCGACGTCCAAATTCCCGATATAGCCCTGCATTTTTTGAATTATATTTCAGGATATACGGATTTATTATTTTCCATTATCTCCGGTCAGCAACATTCCTGCTATCCATACTTGAGACTGTGCGTGATATATGCCTGAGACGTTGATCGAGTAACAATGGTTTTATCTCATTGATGCATGAGCCATGTTCATGATTTGGCGTCGCGCTGACTGGACGTCGTCTGCTCCGAACCTCTCAGCGCTTCCATTACATTCCAGTGACAGATGCCTTGACCAGTTCAACGACATGCGACATTGGTTGGTCATCGTGGTTCTGCGGACGAAGGTCCGGAGCTAAGAGGGAATTCGGTGAGGGCTTTGATCATAGCCTGAAGCCGCAGCTGCCCCCGCAACTGTAAGCGACGAGTGAAAGTCCATCATGTCACTGAGGCGTGCCTCGGGAAGACGGACCAAAGCGATGACCCGCAAGCCAGGAGACCTGCCGCGATAGATAACGTCCACGGGCGGGGTGTCCCGGAGTGCCGCTTTCGCGACAGGCATTTCCGTGCCTCTGCCTCTGCGTCATGTCCCGCCCTGCCGCAACCTGATGGCAGCGCCGATGACAAAGACCGCAACGATAGGAAAGCCTGCCAAGCGCGGCTCGATAACCCGTCTCATCGATATCGTCTTTCCCGGAGATACCAACCATCACGGTACCCTCTTCGGGGGAACCGGCCTAGCCCTTATGGATCGCGTCGCCTTCATTGCGGCGACCCGCTTCGGACGCGCGCCCTTCGTCACCGCCTCCTGCGAACGTATCGATTTCAGACAACCCGCACGCATTGGGCACATCGTCGAATTCAGCGCGAGACCAGTGAAGGCTGGACGTCGTTCCCTGACAGTCGAGGTCGAAATGGCGGCGGAAACCATTGTCGGCCGCCAGCGACACATCTGTACGCGGGGCATCTTCCATATGGTAGCCATACCGGAAGGTGAGGACGCCGCGCGTTATGTCCTGCCCGAACTCCTCCCTGAAGAGACCCCTGATCCAAGCGATGCCGTTACCATGGTCGAAATCGTCTTTCCGGATCAGGCAAACAGCGCTGGCCGGATGTTCGGGGGCGAAGCAATCGCCTATATGACCAAAGCCGCTTTCGTTGCAGCGTCGCGGTACTGCGGCAAGCTGGTGGTGCTGGCCTCATCCGAGCGCATCGATTTTTCAAGAGCAATCGAGATCGGCGAGATTGTCGAGGCTGAGGCACGTATCGAACGCGTGGGCCGCAGCTCCATGTCGATCCAGACAAAACTCTGGTCCGAAAATCTTCTGACAGGCGAGAGGCACATTACGGCCACCGGACACTTCACCATGGTGGCGATCGACAAGGACCACCGGCCGGCTCCCATTCTCGACCCCGCCGAAGTCGTTTCCCTTGACAAGGGGGGAGAATAGCCATGCTCGACAGGCAACATCTTTCGATCCTGCGCGAAGTCGACCGCATGGGCAGCCTCACGGCGGCTGCCGAGCGGCTGAATGTCTCCCAGTCGGCTCTCAGCCACACAATCCGCAAGCTGGAAGATCGATACGGCGTGGCGATGTGGGAAAAGGATGGCCGCAACCTTCGTCTCACCGACGCCGGCCGCTACATCCTGACACTGGCACAGCGCGTTCTGCCCCAGATCGAGAGGGCTGAGAATGTTCTGTCGGATTATCGCCACGGACAGCGAGGCTCGCTCAAGATCGGCATGGAATGCCACCCGTGCCACCAGTGGCTGATGAGTGTCACAAAACCCTATCTCATGGAATGGCCGGATGTGGGTTTGGAACTCACGACCTCGTTCGCTTTCGGCGGCGTCACGGCGCTGGCTGGATATGAGATTGATATCCTGATCACACCGGATCCGATCGAGATGCCCGGAATTCACTATTTGCCGGTGTTCGACTACGAACTGGTGCTGGCGGTGCCAGTCGATCACCCCCTGACGCTGAAACGCCATGCCGAACCTGCGGATCTGCTGAATGAGACGCTGTTCACCTATCCGGTGCCGCCGGAGCGGCTGGATGTGTTCACGCAATTCCTGGTGCCCGCCAATTGCCGCCCGCGCCATCACCGGAATATCGAGACAACGGAAATGATGCTTCAGCTCGTGGCCGCAGGCCGCGGGGTCAGCGCCATTCCCGATTGGCTGGTGCGACGGGAAGCGGCAGCACTCGGTGTCCGCGCTGTCCGCATCGGTCAGAGCGGCATCCAGAAAAGCATCCATCTCGGCTTAAGAGAGGGCGACGATACCGTCGATTTCATCGCCGGGTTTCTCGAAACGTCGCGTCAAACATTCGCGTGACGAGTCGATTTCGATCGGTTCGCAGCCCTGGCAGGAGGAGGCATCTGTATGCATATTGAGAACTCATCGTCGGCATGGCTGGCAGATGATGCCGCAAGTGAGGTAAAAGCAGAAGCGCGAGCCTTCTGTCTGCGGATGATCAATGAATTCTACGGGATCGGTTACACACCAGCCTGGCACTCCGATCTGGATTCACTGTTGAAAAGCGCCCCCGAAAACTGGTTTTCGAATGGGAAGCGCGGAGGCTTTCTCCTTGTCCGGGGTGACGGAGGACACATCATCGCCACTGGAGGTCTCTACGGCTTGGCAACAAAGCCATCCACGAGAGAGCGCTTGCGAGATCGCTACCCCGACGCGGACAGGGTGTGTCAGATCGCCCGGGTCTATCTGGAACCAGACGCTCGGCGGAAAGGACTGGGGTCGTCGGTCGTGGCAGCTCTGGAGACCAGGGCACGCGCGCTGGGCTACATCACGTCCTACCTTCATGCCGATGCAGAAACAGCTGACACACTCAGCTTCTGGAGGAGCCAGGGTTACAGCGAGTTCGACCGTTTTTCCTATCCGTCACCAAGAGGAACGGATAGGAGTGTGGACTTTGAGAAGTCTCTGCATGAGGATGTTCAATAAAACACAAGATGTCTTTGTGTTTTAGTCGAAGCCGTTTCACCTCGGCCGTAAACGTCCCGCGCTTCAGGATGACCGAAATGCCCCCGTGATCCGTCGAAGCACCGCGTTGGCATGGTCGCCGGTGACCGTGGAAATCATCACGACATCCAGTTTCGGAAGTTCCGGGAGCGTGCGGCTTTTGACATGCCGCACACCCGCAGGAGCAGCACTTTGCGCCAGAAGCGCGACGCCGATTCCGGCTTCCGCAGCGGCTCCCACCGCTGTTGCGCCGGTGCCGACAAACACCTCGCGCCAGGCGATCTCTGCGGTCTCCAGCGCCCGAAGCGCCATGGCTCGCAAATTGCAGGGTTCCGGTTGCAGCACCAGCGGCACTGGGACGTCCGAAGCCAGATCGAAATCCGCGCTGCAGTACCAGCCAAAACTTTCCTGAAACAGAGCTTCTCCATCCCGGCGGATATCATCGTGCCGCAACACAATGATCGCATCGAGTTCTCCGGCATCATAGAGATCAAGCAGGGTTCTCGTGCCGGCCGTACGAAGATGAAGCGTAACGCTCGTTTCACGCTCGCTGACCACCCGAAGTATTCGAGGAAGGTCGGCGCCGATCAGATGATGCGTGACACCGATCGCCAGCCGCGTCGGCTCCTGACCAAAGACGTCAAGCGCACGACGGCCGGCGGCGACATAGGCGCGCGCTGGTTCCAGAAAGCGCTCGCCCGCAGCGGTCAACCGCACGCGGCGCGGCGTCCGTTCGACCAGACGATGTCCCAGCATGTCTTCGAGCCGGCGCAAACGCAGGGATATGGCCGCCTGCGTCGTATTCATCACGCCTGCAACCCGCGTGAACGACTGCAGTTCGGCAACAAGAAGAAAAGCCTCGACGGCCTCGGGATCCAATGAGCGCATGGCTTTCATAACAAGCTGTTATCGCTGAAACTTGCAAGCCCCTAATTCTGTCATCTCCTCAAGACGGCTATTGCGTGAAACTCTAGATAGGAGTTTTTCGTGTCGTTGCAGATTTCTTCGTCCTCGCCCACCCCAACGCCTGCCGTCGATCCCCACATATGGGCAGTGCTTGCCGTGGCAGTCGGAACGCAGACCGCAGGCTCATTCGTGTCGCAGGGCATTTACATTCTGGTGCCCTTCTGGCGGGAAGCATTCGGCGTTTCCCTCGCATCGGCGTCGCTTGCCGTCACCGTCATGAACGGTGTCCAGATCGCGACGATGTTCACGCTCGGCCGTGCCATCGACATTCACGGTGAGCGTCGTATCGTCGGCATTGCCATGCTCGGCATGGCGATCGCCATGGCCTGCGCGGCAACATTTGCAAACAGTCTGCCCGCGCTGCTCGTTTGCATCGCTTTTCTGGGTGGCACCTATGCAGCTGTCCAACCCGGCGGCACGCGGGCGATCATGCGCTGGTTCCCGCCCGCCAAACGTGGAATAGCCACAGGGTTCAGGCAGGCCGCGGTTCCCTTCGGAACGATGATCGCAGCCGCTCTCCTGCCGTTCATGGCGGTTCGTTACGGGTGGCATGCCGCGGCATGGCTCTGTGCCGGCGTTTCCGTCGCCGGCGCAGCACTTTTCTGGGGGCTGTATCGCGAGGGAGGCGAAGTGGCGGCGAAAACCGAGCGTCCGCTCCCCCTGGCAAAACTCGTCCGCATCGTCGGGCAGGATCGCAGCTTCTGGCCAGTATTGCGGCTTGGTATTGCCATGTCAGCATTTCAATTCACCCTGAGCGCTCACGTCATCGGCTTCATGGCTGATGGATTGGGGCTTGGCCTTTTTGTCGCCTCTTCGATGTTTGCAGCAACACAGCTTGCGGGCATTCCCGGCCGCATTTTCCTGCCCTGGCTCAGCGATCGCTTTCGGCCCGGTCTTCGCGGTCAATCGTTTGGCCTGGTATCCGTCCTTGCTGCCGGTGCGGCCGCGCTACTCGCGCTCCTCCCCATCGGCACTTCACCGCCGGTGATCCTCCTCGTGCTTGTCATATTGGGGATATTCGGGATCGGCTGGTTTCCGCTTTACCTTCTGCAGATCGCGGAGAGCGCACCAAAAGGCTCGATAGCATCGACAATCGCCTTCGCATCCACGATCTGTTTGGCTGTCATGGCAATTGGTCCTTACCTGTTCGGGCTCCTGGTCGACCGTTTTGGCTATGGGGCAGCTTGGTCGGCGCTGATCGTGCCGGTGGTCGTAACGGCGCTGCCTCTCACCATCTCCTCACCGCGCCTCCCGAAAGCTCAAACCGGCTCACCGTGAAACGCAGTCGGTGACATGGTGCCTTGTGGAATCTGCAATCTTGAGCGGGAACGAACCTCCGGCTCATCCTCCACCGCCACCAAGCTGCGGCGGTGGCCGGATTCGTGTAGACGGTTAGTTTAAACAACCTGTCCCGAAACATGGGACAAGCCCACCCATGTGGCGATGGAGAATGTTACGATCTTATCTGCGTCAAAATGGCTGATGTTATATACAGCGGTTCTAAGGTACTGCTCCCTAACGACAGATAGTGTCGAGTCCTAGCCTGGAAATATCCGAAATGTGGGATTTTTTCCCTATAGTGTTCTTACCATTCAAGCTTCTCGTGTTGGGCATAGGCATGTTCTACGCCATCAAGTGGCATCACGATCAAGCAAAGAAGAAGTAATAACCCAGTGGACCGCAAGCGCCCGCCCATTCGGGTAGCCCATTTAGTCTCCTTAGGACCAACTTCTGCAGTGTACAGGCGCGAGTACTCCATTCGCTGACCACCTGGGTTTTTGCACGGTCGCCTGCCCTCGCCCGTGAAAGCGATTCTACATCAAAAATCTGTGACGAGGGGGCCTCTTCCGGGCCTTTCGTGCTGCTCTTAGCAGTGATTTATCGAGGCGCACGAGTGAACGGCTTGGACCCACAATTCAATGATCACCGATCGCCAATTTGGTTGTCTTAGCTGACTCAGGTGAAATAGCCGTGACGGGATGGATAAAAATATGCAGCTTAACCTTAATGGCGGAGAGGGTGGGATTCGAACCCACGATACCCTTGCAGGTATGCCGCATTTCGAGTGCGGTGCATTCGACCACTCTGCCACCTCTCCGCATGCGCGAACGCTTGCGTTGCGCGCTCCTCTTAAACATCAATGATCGGGCTGACAAGGGGGATTTCGTGTTTGTGTCACAAATTATTCCTCAAGGAGAAGCCGGGCGAATTGCTTCGGCTCGTGGCCACTTTCACGGATTTCCAAGGACCCACCTCGGCCTTCAGCCGTACGCCTCCACATCCCGTGGTGGCGTTACAGTCGTTGATAACGCTTCAGGATTTCAAGGATCCGGTCGTCCTGCTCTTGATCCGGCAGAAGGGCCGGCTGGCGACTGGCACCGACGGAGGGATCTTGCAGGTAGAGTGAGCGCTTGACCATGGCGGGTGCGAAACCGAGGGCGTAGAGATCGGTGCGGAAATTGGCATAGATCGCCTGCTGGCGCTCAGCCTCGGCGATATCGCCAGCGTTGAATGCGTTGAGAATGCCTGCAAGCACATCCGGCAGGGCGTTACCGAGGCCGGAGATGCAGCCGGCGGCACCGTTCTGCAGCGACCAGAGAACGAGGTGGTCCGGACCGGAATAGACCTCGAAACCCGGCATGTCCTTCGCCACCTGAAGATAGGCCTCGAGCGTCTGCTGCGCCCCGCCGGAATCCTTGATGCCGGCGATATTGCCATGAGACGCGAGTTTGCGCGCTGTTTCCGGCTCGATGTGGTTCTGGGTGCGGGCAGGAATATCATAGAGATAGACCGGCGTTTCCACGGCATCGGCCACCGTCGAGAAATGGCGGATCAAGCCATCCTGCGTGCAGGCAATGAAGAAGGGCGTGATGACGGCAATGCCGTCGATGCCGATACGGTCAAAGGCTTTGGCAAGTTGCAGGGTTTCGAACGTGGCCGGCATGCCGGCATTGACGATCACCCTGGCTCGGCCGGCCACCTCGTCCACCACCTCTTCCGTCAGGCGGATTTTTTCCTCATGCGTCAGCGCGGTGAAATCGCCGTTGGTGCCGGCGCACATGATGTTGTTGCCCGCCGCCACCTGGCGGCGCACCTGCGCGCGGGTCGCCTCGTAATTGATGGTTTCGTCCTCGTTGAAACAGGTGACGAGTGCGACGAAAGCTTGTTTGCTCATGGGAGAACTCCGCTTGAATTTTCAATAGCATGGCCGGCCGCCTCTTGATGCCGGGATTGCATATCGGGATCCGGATCGAGGCTGGCAGCAAGCAGCGCGCGGGTATAGGCCTCACGCGGCGCTTCGAACACCTGCCGCACCGTGCCGAACTCCACTACCTCTCCCCGCTGCATAACCATGACGTGATCGGCAAAATCCCGCACGACAGGAAGGTCATGGGCGATGAAGATGAAGGAGAGACCCATGTCGCGGCGCAGCTTGTCCAGAAGCGCGATGACCTGCGCCTGAACAGAAACATCGAGCGCCGAGACCGCCTCGTCGCAGATGATGAGCTTCGGCTCCAGCGCCAGCGCGCGGGCAATGGCGATCCTCTGCCGCTGGCCGCCGGAAAACTGGTGCGGATAACGACGCATATGTTCCGGCGAGAGGCCCACCTGCTGCAGCAACTCGCCGACCCGTTCGCGCCAATTCGCTTTCGGCAATATGTCGGGATGGATGACCCAGGCTTCGGAGATCAGCTGGAACACCGTCATGCGGGGGTTAAGCGACTGTGTGGGGTCCTGGAACACCATCTGCAGATCGCGCCTCAGCGCAAACAATTCCGCTGGCGACAGCTTGAACAGGTCCCGCCCCTTCCATAGGGCGCTGCCCGCATCCGGTTCGTCGAGCCGCAGTAGAATGCGCGCAAGCGTCGATTTGCCGGAACCGCTTTCGCCGACGACGGCAATGGTCTCGCCGGCCATCAGGTCGAAAGAGACGCCCTTCAGCGCTTCGAATGCGCCGTAACGCTTTCGCACATCGCGCACGCTGAGCAGCGGTTCACCCTTTGCTTCCGGCTGATGCATTTCGCCCTTGCCGGGGGCGGCATTGATGAGCTTGCGGGTATAGGGATGCTGCGGATTGCGGTAAACCTCGCGGACCGTGCCCGCTTCCACCAGCACGCCCTTTTCCATCACCACCACCCGGTCGGCGATTTCGGCGACAACGCCGAGATCGTGGGTGATGATGAGCACGGCCATGCCGGTCTCCCGCTGCAACTCCTTGAGCAGCGCAAGCACTTCGGCCTGCACCGTCACGTCAAGCGCGGTGGTCGGCTCGTCGGCGATCAACAGATCGGGCCGCAGCGCAAGCGCCATGGCGATCATGACACGCTGACGTTGGCCACCGGAAAATTCATGCGGATATTTTGAGAGCGCCCTGTCGGGATCGGGAATGCCGACACGGGCGATAAGTCGTCTCGCCTCCGCTTCAGCTTCCGCCTTGCCCATGCCGTGGGTGGTCATCGCTTCGCGGATCTGCCAGCCGACGGTATAGACGGGATTGAGATGGCTGAGCGGATCCTGAAAGATCATGGCGATACGCCGGCCATTGATCTCGCGGCGCGCCTCGTCCGGCATGGTCAGCAGGTCTTTGCCGTCGAGCAATATCTGGCCGCCACCAATGCGCCCGGGCGGCATGTCAATGAGGTTCATGATGGCCGAGGACGATACCGATTTTCCGGAACCGCTTTCGCCGAGGATCGCCAGCGTTTCGCCACGGTCGATATGGTAGGAAACATCCTTCACCGCGTTCACGACACCGCTTGCGGTGTGAAACTCCACGGAAAGGTTGCGCACGTCGAGAAGATGGTCAGCCATGCTTGCGGCCCTTCATTTCCAGCCGCCAGCGCTGCACGGGGTCAAGCGCGATGCGCAGCCAGTTGGACAGCAGGTTAAGCGACAGGGTGGTGAGGATGATGGCAAGCCCCGGCCAGAAGGAGAGCCACCAGGCATTGGTGAGATATTGCCGCCCCTGGGAAATCATCAGGCCCCAGGTGATTTCCGGCGGCTGAATGCCGATGCCGAGGAAAGAGAGAGCGCTTTCCGCCAGCATCACGTAGGCGAAATCGAGCGTCGCCAATGTCGTCAGCGTCGGCAGCACTACCGGCAGGATATGGCGGAACAGGATGCGTTTGCCGGATGCGCCCATGACGCGCGCAGCCTGCACGAACATGCGTTCGCGCACCTCCAGCACCTCCGCCCTCGTGGTGCGGATATAGACGGGGATGCGGGTGATCGCCAGAACCAGCATCAGGTTGAGGATGGAGGAGCCGAGCAGATAAAGTACGATGACCGCTATCAGCAGCGACGGAAAGGACATGATCACATCGGCCAACCGCATGATGATCTGGCCGGTGCGGTTCGAAGAAAAGCCGGCGATCAGGCCAAGCACGGTGCCGGTGACAGCGGAGAGAAGCACGGCGCCCGCAGCAATCATCAGCGTGTTTTGCGTGGCGGCGACGATGCGTGCAAAAAGCGAACGGCCGAGCGCATCCGCCCCCAGCCAGAAATACCATTCGCGCTGCCAGTCGAACGGAGCGAGGTTGCGCCCGCGCAGGTTCTGTTTCGTCGCGAGATCACCAAGCCAAGCCGGGCCGACAAAGGCGAGGACGACGACAATAACGAGGAAGATCGCGGCACAGAGCGCGAATTTATCCGCCCACAACATGCGCAGCATGCGTGTTGCGAATGAGGGCTCGTCGATGATCTGGGTGTCGGCGTTCAAAAGGCTCATGGCTGAACGGTCCCCTCAGTGCCGGATACGCGGATCGAGCAACGCATAGGCGATATCGATCAGAAGGTTCATCAGGAAGATGACGAGCGCGGTCACGAGAATGGCGGCCAGAACGACGTTGAAATCCCGCTGAAGAATGGAATCGATCATCAGCTTGCCGACGCCTGGGAAACCGAAGATGGTTTCGACGATGACAGCGCCGTTAAGCAGGCTTGCCGCCTGATCGCCGATGACGGTGATGACCGGCAGCATGGCGTTGCGCAGGGCATGGATGAAGATGATCGGCCCGGATTTCACACCCTTGGCGCGCGCCGTTTTCACGTAAGCTGACGACAAAGCGCCGATCATCGAGCCGCGCACCACCTGCACGATGATACCGAAGGGGCGCACGAACAGCACCGAAATTGGCAGAATCCAGTGCAGCACCGAGCCGGTGCCTGATGTAGGCAGCCAGGCGAGATTGACGGAAAAAACCACGATCGCCACGATGGCCAGCCAGAAATCCGGAACCGAGGCACCGATCAGCGAAATGGTCGAGGCCATGCGGTCGAAAAAGCCGCCAGACCGGAAAGCCGCAAGCGAGCCGACAACGATGGCCGCCGTGGTGACGAGCGACATGGTGATAACCGCGAGCCAGAGCGTCCAGACAAAAGCTTCCAACACCACATCCAGCGCCGGACGGGCTTTTCTGAGCGATTCCCCGAGATCTCCCGTCATCACATCGCCCGCATAACGCAGGAACTGCACCATCAGCGGATCATTCAGCCCGTGCAGCGCACGAAACTGCTGCTTCAATTCCTCCGAAGCCTCAACTGGCAGAAACAGCGCGGCCGGGTCCCCCGTCAGGCGGGAAAGGAAGAAAACCATCACGATGAGGCCGATCAGGGAAATCAGGCTCGCAACGGAACGTTTTCGGATGAAGCTCAGCATGGTTGCCTCCGGTTTTTCAACACGGCGGCAAGGCTTTCGCCCTGCCGCCGCTCTTTGGCGTATAAGATACCGGCTTTACTTGATGCCGATTTCCGAAAGCTGCAGCATCGAGTTGGTGGCGATGGTGGGCTTGAAATCCAGTCGTTCGGAGACGCGGGAGAAGCCGACCATGTGGAACAGAAGCACATCCGCCACCACGTCGTCGTGCAGGTAGGCGATGAGTTCGGACCACAGCTTGGCGCGCTCGTCACCGACGGCTGCGGAGGCCCGTTCGATCAGGTCATCCACCTTGGGGTCCGAGAAGCCGGACTGCGTGCCCTTGGTGGCGTATTTGAAGAACATGGTGAAGGACGGGTCGCCCTTGGAATTGTCGTGCATGGCGGCGACGATCTGCGGGCCGCGGCCTTCCTTGAAAGGCTTGGAATAATAGCTCTCGTGTTCGGCCACTTCCACGAATTTCAGGTCGATCTTGAAGCCGACTTCCTGCAGCTGCTGCTGGATAGCCTCCATGATTTCGGTGACATTGGGGAAATTCGCCGTGCGCGCGATGATGGTGATCGGCGTATCCACTTTCACGCCGGCAGCCTTGGCTTCCTCGAGCAGCTTCTTTGCGCCATCGGGGTCATAGGGGAAAACCTTGACGTCGGGGTTCCAGCCAAGCGTGGTCGGCGGAACGAGCGCGGTTGCCAGCACGGCACCTTCAGGAACCAGCGTGCCGAGGAAGGCCTGCCGGTCGATGGCGAGGTTGAGCGCGCGGCGCACCCGCACATCGTTCAGCGGCGCGATATTGTGGTCGAGGCGCATATAGACCGTTTCACTGTCGAGATAGGAAAAATCGGTCTTCGCATTCGTGGCGTCGAGCTGGGAAATGGAAGGCGAAAGATCGGCCTCGCCGGTCTGTACCATGGCGGCGCGAACGGAAGGATCGGCACGGAAAAGATAGGTCGCTTCCGTTACCTCAGGCTTCTTGCCCCAATAATCATCACGCGCGGTCAGAACGATCTGCTGGCCGGGCGTCCAGTTGGTCAGCTTGTAAGGGCCGGTGCCGACAGGCTCGCGGATGAATTCCATCTTGGTTTCTTCCGGAACGATCGTGACCAGCGACATCAGGAGCGGCAGGATAGGCTGGGCCGGATCCGTCTTGAAATCGATCGTGTAGTCATCGACAACCGTTGGCGTCACCGTCATGCCGCCGAAATAGCGGCGGGATTCGCAGGCGTTCTTGTCGCTCATGATGCGTTCGAAGCTGTGCTTCACATCCTTGGCATCAAAACCCGTACCGTCGGAAAACTTCACGCCCTGACGCAGGTGGAAACGCCAGCTGCCATCCGAGTTCTGTTCCCATTTTTCGGCAAGGCGCGGCTGCACGCCGTTCTTGCCGCGCACATCAAGCTCGGTCAGCGTCTCGCTGACGTTTTCCATGATGATGCGGCCAATGTTGGAACGCGTGGCCATGCAAGGCTCCAGCAGGTCCGCCTCTTCCGCCAGCACGATCTTGATCGGCCCCGATGCCGCAAGCACCGGCGAAACCGCGGCGCTGAGGGAACCCAGAACAAGGGCGCCCGCAATCAATGACTTCTTCATTCCGTTCTCCTCCCAGATCAGAAATTCAGCAACATGGCGGCGCACCGCAAGGGGAATTCTGAAAAGCCCCGTCTCCTGCATTGAGGAGCATGGCGTGCGGATGACTGTCTCCTCCACCCGTGAGCAGAGCATCGGCGTTATCGCGTTTTTTGTCAATTTATTTTTCAGATCGATTTTTTATTCACGCAAAATATCTTATTTTTATCATTTAAAAACAGATATTTAATTTCATAAATCAAAAAAATACGACCTCGTTTTTACATCAAATAAACTTGACAACTTTTTGAATATGTCATTTTCATCAGGACAAGAGGAGACCACGATGACCCCTGATGACATCGCTCACGCCATGACCGGAGCCATGCACGCCGTGTCGGAAAACCGGCAGGAAGCCTTCCTGCCGTCGCCGATGATCCAGAACCATGCGAGCTTCCTGCACCTTCTCGATGATGGCACCCTGCTCTGCGCCTGGTTCGGCGGCACATTGGAAGGCAAGTCGGATATTTCGATCTTCGCATCCGTACTGACGCCCGATGCGACCAGCTGGGGAGCCCCGCAGCGACTCAGCCACGACTCCGCCCATTCCGAACAGAATCCGGTTCTCTTCACCGCGCCGGATGGCACCCTCTGGCTGTTTCACACCGCTCAGCCTTCAGGCAATCAGGATGAATGCCGCATCCGCATGGCACGCATTCACCGCGACGCGGCGGAAGCGGAAAAACTCACATCCGAGGAGGGGCGCTTCCTCGATCTTCCCAAGGGCTGCTTCATCCGCGCGCCGCTTCGCATTCGCGACGACGGCGCCTGGCTCCTGCCGATCTTCCGCTGCGTCCAGCGTCCCGGCCAGAAATGGAACGGCAGCCACGACACAGCGGCGCTCGGCATATCCCCGGACAATGGCGCGACATGGACATTGCAGGAATTGCCTGACTCGATCGGCTGCGTGCATATGAGCCCGGTTGCGGCAGAAGAGGAGCGCTACGCCGCCTTCTTCCGCCGTCGCCAGGCGGATTTCGTCTATCGCACGGAAAGTGCTGATGGCGGCCGCTCCTGGTCGAAACCGCAGCCGACGGACGTGCCCAACAACAATTCGTCCATTGCCGTCATCAGGCTCGCTGACGGCCGGCTGGCAATGATCTGCAATCCGATCAATGCGCAAGAATCCAGTGACCGGCGCGCCTCGCTCTATGACGAGCTGGGCGAGGAGGACGACAGGCCGGATGCCGATCCGAGCGGCGGATGCGTGCCAATCTGGGGCGTGCCGCGGGCTCCGGTCTCCATCTGCCTGTCCGATGACGACGGGCGCACCTTCCCCACGCGGATTCTGATCGAGGATGGGCCGGGCACCTGCCTGTCAAACGATTCCACGGATGGCCGCAATCTCGAAATGTCCTATCCATGGCTTCTGGAAGCGCCGGACGGTACGCTGCACGCAAGCTACACCTATCATCGCCGCGCAATCAAATATGTTCGGCTGGCGCCCGGCTGGGCCGACGCCAAGGACGGGAGAAAAAGATGAGCAACATCATTGGCATCACCATGGGCGACCCGTGCGGCGTCGGCCCCGAGATCACCGTTCGGGCACTGGCGGACATGTCCGCTGCGGACCGCGATGCAACCCGGATTTACGGAAACCTCCCCACGCTGGAAGCGGCGCGGGAAGCGCTCGGTGTTGATATCAATCTCGCCTCCCATGTGGTCGACCTGCCGGTGGAGGGCGCACCGCTTGCCTGGGGCACGCTGTCGCCGGTGGCTGGCGACGCCGCCTTTCGTTTCATCGAAAAGGCCGTGCGCGATGCCGAAGCCGGCACAATCGGCTGCATTGTCACCGCGCCGATTAACAAGGAAGCGCTTAATCTGGCAGGCCACCATTATGACGGCCATACCGGCATGTTGCGCAGCCTGACCGGCTCATCCGCCGCCTATATGCTGCTCGCCTCCGAGCGGCTGAAGGTGATCCACGTATCGACCCATGTTTCCCTGCAGGACGCCATTCGCCGGGCGACGACGGAACGGGTGCTGGCGACCATTCGTGCCGGCAATGCGCATCTGAAGCGCATCGGTTACGAGCGTCCGCGTATTGCCGTTGCCGGCATCAATCCGCATTGCGGTGAAAACGGCCTGTTCGGCACGGAAGATGACGATCAGATCGCGCCGGCGATCGCAGCCGCCCGCGCCGAAGGCATCGAGGTGCAGGGGCCGATTTCCGCTGATACCGTGTTTCACAGGGCCTATTCCGGCGCTTTCGATCTCGTCGTCGCGCAATATCATGATCAGGGCCACATCCCGATCAAGCTCGTCGCCTTCGATACAGCCGTCAATGTCTCCGTCGATCTGCCGATAGACCGCACCTCCGTCGATCACGGCACCGCCTTCGATATTGCCGGCAAGGGCATTGCCAATCACGGCAACATGAATGAGGCCATCGCCTATGCGCGAAAGCTCGTGGCGGGCAAGGCCAGGAAGGGATGAGCACCATGTCCACAGCTCCGATTCTCATCCACCAGCCGCGCAAGCTCGCCGTCGGCGCTGGCACGATTGCGCAGGTCGGCGCCTTCGCCGGCAAAACCACCTCGACCCTGGTGATCGCCACGCCGCTGACGGCTAAATTTGTCGACCGGCTGCAATTGCAGGGCCCCTTTACCGTTTTCGACGCCATTCCCGGTGAGCCGGATACCGCCACACTCGATGCAGCACTTGCTGCGGCGCGCGCGGCCAAACCCGATCTCGTCATCGGCCTCGGCGGCGGTTCTGTCATGGATGTGGCAAAGCTCGTCGCGGCGCTGTGGAACTCCAGCCAGATGCTTGAAGACGTCGCCGGGCCAAACAGGGTTGCCGGGCGCGATACGCGGCTCGTGCAGATCGCCACCACCGCCGGCACCGGTTCGGAAGCCGGTATCCGTTCGCTCATCACCGATCCTGTCAAGGGCAGCAAGATCGCGGTCGAAAGCCCTTATCTGATCGCGGATTTTGCCGTTCTCGATCCGGAACTCACCTATTCCGTACCACCGGCCGTGACCGCGGCGACGGGGGTGGATGCCATGGCCCATTGCGTAGAGGCTTTCACCAACCGCAAGGCCCATCCGATGATCGACGGTTTTGCCCGCATGGGCTTTGCGCTGGTCGGCAAATATCTGGCGCGCGCCGTTCGCGATGGCGCCGATACTGAAGCGCGGGAGGGCATGATGCTCGCCTCCTATTACGGCGGCATCTGCCTCGGCCCAGTCAATACCGCCGCCGGCCACGCCATCGCCTACCCGCTCGGCACGCTTCTCAACCTGCCGCACGGGCTGGCCAATGCCGTCGTCTTTCCGCATGTTCTGGCCTTCAACCAGCCCGCTGTTTCGGAGAAGACGGCGGAAGTGGCAGGCGCGCTCGGCCTTCGCGGTCATCTCTCGCAGGACGATCTCCGCAAGGCGGCGACGGATTTCTGCGCCGGGCTCGGCATTGAAATGTCACTCGCACGGCATGGGGCAACGGAGGGTGATCTGCCCCGTTATGCCGAGAACGCCCATGCCATCCGCCGGCTAATGGATAACAACCCGGTGGATATGAGCCTTGAGGACGTGCTCGGCATCTACCGCCACGCCTTCTGAAGGGAGATCCGGTGCGCGGATATACGCATCGGCCCTTAATCCGTGTGGGAAGACTCGAAGAGGCGGTCTCGTGATCCCGTCAGATGCTGGAGCATCAGCTGACGGGCCGCTTCCGCATCGCCGTCGGCAATCGCCTTTGCAATGGCCTCATGTTCGGCGAAAACACGCGTCAAGCCGGACGCCTCCCGCTTTACCGACATTCCGTGGAACTTCATTCCGACCGCGATATGGTCCTTGAGCGCTTCCATGGCGGTGGAGAAATAACTGTTCCTGGCCGCCCGCGCGATCGCGAGGTGAAACTGGTAATCGGCGTCCTCGCGGTGGGATTGGCGATTGGTGGCGTCCCGCATCAGTTCGAGCGCCTTGCGGATCGCCGCCAGCCTTTCGGCATCGTGCCGCAAGGCCGCTGCAGCGGCCGCGGCCGGCTCCAGCGTCAACCTGAATTCATAACAGTTCAGAAGGTCCGCGACATTTTCCAGCTGGCCGAAACCAAGTGGTTCGCGCAGGCCAAACGCCCTGACATAGCTGCCGGAACCCCTGCGGGAATAGATGAACCCCTGCTCGCGCAAGCGCCGCAGCGCCTCGCGCACGACCGGGCGCGAGACTTCGAATTCCATGGCGAGTTCATGTTCGGTCGGCAGCCGCTCATCCGGCTTATAGGCTCCGGATTTGATCGCCCGGTGCATTCTCTCGAAAATAATGTCCGGAAGTGCCTTGCGCGCCGTTTCTTTCATCAGCCCCATCTGGTCAGCTCTCTCCAGCGTCGTTTTCGCCAAGCATCATTTTCGCAATCCGTTTCAACGTGTCAGCTTGCCCAAAACCACCGGACTTCGCAATGATGCATTGGTCTCCGGCCCAGCCAACGCCAAGACCCGGCAGGCATTCGCCGGCAAGACGCAGACGCGAGATGCCCATCACTCGCAGCACGGCTTCGGCAGTCGCCCCGCCCGACAGAAGCAGTCGCTTCGCCCCGGCGGTGAAATGCGGCACGACGCCTTCCGCCAGATGATCGGAAACCGCAAGCGGCGAGAGATCGTCCGACCCCTGCGTTGCCTGAACCAGGATCAGATCACAATAATCGCTGACTTGATGGGGCACGGTGCCATTGGGCGCCTCGATGAGCGAAACATTCCCGACGCTCCTGAGAACGTCGATCTGCGCGACCGTGATCGGATCGCGCGAACCGATGACAAAAACACCCTTGCCGGGTGGAATGGTCGCCGCCTGCGGAGCGCGCCCGGCCGCCATCGTCTCCGCCAGCGCTTCGGCAAGCCCGCGCGCGCCCACCAGAAGATCGATCCCCTCGGTCTGCGCGGCGATGAGAGCCTCGTGTATATCACCTTGCGAGCGCGTATCCGGTATCGTGCAGCGCGCAACATGCCCACCGAGTTTCGCAGCAACCGAAATGGCGGACTCGACACCGAAACCGGACACGGCCCCGCCGGTGACGATACGCCCGAAATCGGGAATGGCGGGAGCGACCAGCGCGCGCCGATAGGAAATCGCGTCCATTTCCGCCGCAATATGTCCCTTCATCCGGGAATCGATCTTCTTGAAAAATGTCGTACCGACCGGAACCAGTGCCATCAGGTCCCGCGTGCGGCGGCGAGCTTCCTCCGCTTCACCATCGCGGCAGCCGAGATTGACGCTAAGGACCGCGGGCGCATCCACAAGTGCTTCACAAACACCGTCGAGCCCGATCGCAACCTCGGTCGCCAGCCCGCGCCCGGCGAAGGGGGCAGCGGCATCGAGCGCACCGGTCAGATCATCGGCGAAAATCAACAGCACGGGCAGAGCCTTCAAAAAAGTTGTAATGTTTTACATCGATAAATTTATTTATAATCAATAGATAAAAGGATGTGAATAACAAAAATTATCATAAGCATGGCAAAGAGCGACCGCACCTCGCATTGTCGTGGGCCAGCGAAAGACGAGATGCAGATGTGGCCGCTAGATGAACCGGAAAGGCAGGCCCGAGATGAGCGCCTTGACGAAGCGCTTTTTCTGAAAGCGCCCGTTCAACGAAACGCGCGGCAGCTGCGCCGGCTTTTCGAGGCTGTGAGGACCGAGAACACCGGCCTGCGTGGTGACCGCCACGGAAAAACCCGCATCCGACACCGCTTTCGCTTCGCGCTCTCCCACGGCCCTCACCCAGCCATAGGGATAGGAGAAGGATTGCGGCCGCTGGCCGACACAGGCCTCTACCAACCGCGTCGATTCCTCAATCTCATGGACGAGACGCGCCGCATCGATCTTGCGCATATTCACATGCGTCATGGTATGCGCACCAAAATGCACGAGCGGATCGTCCGACAGCGTTCTGAGTTCGGTCGCATCCATGACCAGTTCGTCCACGATCGCGATGGGGTCGATGCCATGCCGCCTCGCAACAAGATCGATCCTGTCCACCGCCTCATCTTCCACGGATTCCTGAACGAAGTTTTCGAGCCGGGCGAATGCCTCCACCTTCTGCGAAGGCGTAGCACATTCCACCTGCTCCGGCCCTGCGCCGAAATCGAATTCGAACGATGCGGCTTTCTGCGTTAGAGCCGCCGCGGTTTCCCACCACAGGCTGCGGCTCCGCTCGACAAAACCTGGCGTGATAAAAATCGTGTAGGGAACGGCGTATTTGCGGAAGATCGGCGCAGCATGTTCGGCATTGTTGCGATAGCCGTCATCAAGCGTGAAGGCGCAAAACGACCTACCTTCGCTGCCGTCGGCAAGCAGAGCCGGCAGATCATGCAGATGAACGGGCACGAGACCGGATTCGAGCGCGGCCTCAATGGCCTCTTCCAGAAATTGCGGCGTGACGGATAATTGCACATTGGGTGCAAAAGCCGAGACCGCATGCCCCGGACGCACATGGTGAAGCGTGAAAATCACGCCCCGCCCGGCAAGGGATGGAAATGCAGAGCGGATAGCCGAAAGAGAACTCACCTCCAGCCCCACCCTGATGGCCCCGTATTTCACGAAGCGTTTGACCGGCGGCAACATGGCCCTTGCCGATTGTCCCGACGCCAGACCGGGAAGAACACGTTTGTTCAACACCCGCAAGGCCGTCAGCGGCAGATCGATCAGGCCCGGCAGGGGATCGTTCGGCGCAAAAGCGGCCCAGCTGCGGATTTTGCCGAGAGAGGCGAGATAATCGCCAAGTCTCGCCTGCCCTCTTCGTGCCAACGTGAAAGCGGCAACGGTATCGCGAACGAGGTAGGACCAGGACGTACCCTGCCGCGCAGTGCCTGCCTGCCCGGTAGGCATGTCATTGGCCACCCGCCACAGCAGCCCGCCAAGATCGATGCCGGCGGCCGAACAGAGGCCGAACCACGACCATGGGCGTGGATTGACATCGAGAAGTTTCAGCGCCCCATCTCTGCCGTCAAGTTTGAATTCCACTTCGACCAGCCCGCTGTGGCCGGCCGATTTCAATATTTTCCGGGCCGCTTCGGTCGCTTGCCGGTTATCGACAACCTCGACACGGGTGCTGGTATAACCGAAATCGACGGGATATTGCCTTGCGCGCCGTGCGGTGAATTCGGCGATAGGTTCACCGTTCAGCCACAGCGCCGCATAGGAAAACTGACTTTCTCCCCCGCCCGGAATGAGTTCCTGCACGACGACATTGTCGGCGCCGATCTCTCCACTGGCATCGGCGAAAGCGGTTTTCAGCCCCTCCCGGTCATCGGCGCGGATAACTTTCGCCCGGGCGATCGAGGTGTTGCCGCCCCCCATATTCGGTTTGAGAATGACGGGAAACATCACATCCAGCCCGTCGATATCGGTAGCCGATGTCAGCGCATAGGTTCGGGGAATGCTGACGCCGAGTTCCGCCGCGCGCTTATAGAGCAGCGGTTTTTCACACAGCCATTGCAGGTTCGTCCACTCCGGCAAAATGATCTTGTAGAGCGCCGAAAGCTCCTCGCGATGCTGCGAAACAAGCTGAACCTCACCATCGCCCGATGGCACCAGCAGGCAGCCCTCCAGGCCCGGTTTTTCAGCCATTTGACGCAAAAACGCCATCGCCCCGTCATCATGCGGACCGGCCCAGCGGATTGTTTCGCGCACGAAGCGCGACCAGCCCGGCAGCGGTGAATCATGGGTGAGGTAATAGACGGGCACATTCAGGACGCCGAGGCTGCGGGCAAGGGCAAGCGTGCCGTGAGCGCCGCCGATAATAACAACACCTGGAATGGTCAAAGCCTGATCCCCGTCCTCTTCCACATCTTGATCGCAAAAATTGATAAATAAATTGGATATTTCTAAAGTATTGGGCAGACGATTATCGAATGATGAGAAGGCCAAAGCGCCGTACTAGTTGATCTTTCAGCCGGCGCTTCGGAATTTGCTTTGAAAAGAAACGGGCTCCGGCCTCACGCCTCCTTGCGCACCGCGCGTGGCTCGCCATTCTCATCCACGGCCACCATGATGAAGACGGCCTCCGTCACCTTGTCGCGCGAATCCTGATAATGCCTGCGGGTCCAGGCCTCGATCTTGAGCGTGACGGACGTGCGTCCGATCTTTTCGATCCGTGTGTAGACACAGAGCGTATCGCCGATCTTGACCGGCTTCTTGAAGACGATTTCATGGACCGCCACGGTGACGGTGCGACCACCGGCCACATCATTGGCGCGCACGAAAGCCGCAAGGTCCATCTGCGACATGACCCAGCCGCCGAAAATATCGCCGGCCGGATTGGCATCGGCGGGCATGGCAAGCGTTCTGAGCGTGAGTTCCATATCGGCGGGCGGTTGCTGGTCCATGTCTCGAATTCCTTTCACAAACCTCCCGCTGCCGGACTTAAACAACCCCGTCCTGTCAGCCAATAGCCGATTTGTCGCGGCAGCCCTTACAGCAAGGAATAACAGAGCCATCGTAAGCTTCGGTTAACCATGATGCGGCACGATTCCAAAAAACGCGGGGGCGTGCAAATGGCTTATGACTGGAGTGGAAATAACGCGATACAGCAGCGCTACGATCGGATTGTCCTTGTGGTCGCCGGCATCGTCGCCATCAGCCTGGCGACCGGCACCCTGGCGCTACGACCGCAGATGGACCCGACAACCACGATAAGCCTCGCCAAACAGCCACGCTTGAACTCTGAAAAATGGCATCTGCGGCTCTGATCCGCGGCCATGAGCGGAACTGAGAGCCCCAGGCCTCGCGACCTATTGCGACATGCCGTCTTGCTTCGGGCTGGTTTCCTTCTGCAAGGCGTGGTCAAGATGGGCCACGGCCGGGGTAAGGACTGAAAGAAAAGTCTCCGACCGGCCGATATAAATGATCGCCGCACCCTCCATCCCGTTCAGAACCTCCGCCAACATATCCTGCGTCTGTTTTTCCAGACCTTCCAGCAAATCGTCAATCACGACGAATTTCGGCTTCAAAAGCAGGGCATTGGCAATGCGGATGCTGGCCTGCTCATCCGAATCCAGTTTCTTGTCCCAGCGGATGTTTTCGTCGAGACGGACGGTCATTTCTCCGAGCCCGCATGCGGTGAGCGCCGCGAGATAATCCGTCTCGGTGAAACGCTGTGGCGCACGCGGATAGGCCAATATTTCACGCAGCGAACCGGCCGGCAGATAGCCGTGCTGGGCAATGAAAAGCGTGTCGGATTGTTCGGGCATCTCGATCTTGCCCTGCCCCCAGGGCCACAGGCCTGCCATGGCGGCAAACAGCAGCCGCCGGTTCACGCCCTGTTCACCATTGATCATCAGCCGTTCGCCCGGCCCGATCCCTACCTCACTCTCGCGCAGCCGGAAGCCGCGCTCCATATCCTGCCCGCCCGCCTCACGGCAGATGATGACCGATTGCAGGTGGATTTTTTCATTCTCCGCGCTGCGCTGCAGGTCGATTGTGAGGCCGTGCTGTTCCACGCTGTCCATCTGGATAAGCGCGTTGCGAAACACTGAAACGCGCTGCAATGTCGCCTTCCAGCTCGCGATGGGGCCGAAATTGTCGATATACCAGCGCAGCGCCGTATTGACCTGGTTGAAAGCACCGACAGCCATCATCAGCCCGCCGAAGGTGAGGTTGCCGGAAAAATAGACCGGCGCGGCAATGAGGATCGGCGCCACCACCGCCAGCCAGCCATAACCCGCCGATACCCATGTGAGATGCGTCAGCGCCATGGCGAGCCCGCGGATAACGCCGAGCACCGCATCGATATCGATGCCGATCCGCCGCCTTTCATTCTTTTCGCCTCGCGCAAGTGCAATGGCGGCGAGATTTTCGCTGGCCCGCATCAGGGAAAAGCGCAGTTCCGCCTCTTTGGAATAACGCTCGGCATTCAGCCCCACCAGCCGGTAACCAACGAGATTGCTGAGCAGCGAGGCCGACCCGGCGTATAGGATCGCCGCCCAGACCATGTAGCCGGGGATCGCATAGGTATCGCCACTGATGGTGATGGCAAAACCGGCCGAGAGCGACCAGAGGACGCCGATAAAGCTGACGAGAATAATAGTCGCATTCACGAGACCGATCGAAAGCGCCGTGCTGCTTTCCGCGAGATTGCGAACATCGTCATGCAGGCGCTGATCCGGATTGATCGCAATCGTGCCGAAACCGGCGAGACGCGCGGCGCGGCCCGGTTTCAGCCATTGATCCACCATATCCTTGGCAAGACCCTCGCGCATGTTCAGCGCCGTCATCTGGTTGAGCCATGTCTGGATGACGTTAAGGAGAAGCAGCAGCCCGGCGATGATCGCGAAAACTTCCAGCTGATGAATGAAGGCATCGAGGTCGCGCCGCTCGAGCGCGTTGTAAAACGGCGCATTCCATTCATTGAGCCTGATTTGCCCGTAGGCGGTGAGCAATATCACGGTGAGCAGCGCAATCGACAGCAAAATCAGCCGGGTGCGCACCGGCGATGTCCAGAAGGCACGCCCCATCATCCGCAGCTGCGCCGGAAAGTCGAGATCGAAACCCGAAAGGTTCGCCGCGCTCTTGCGCTGGTCGTCGGTCACCGTTGTTGCCATTCATTCCATTCCGAAACGTCAATCGGCAAAGAAAGCGGGTCGCGATTCTGCGCCTTGCGATGCCAAGCAATAACACGCCGTTCGACCTTGTCCACAATCCCGGCGAAATCTCAGCGGCGATGATCGATAAGCCCGGGCCATTCTTCCTGCGGTAGACATCGCGGCCTCAACCAACAATGCATTACCCCCGGAAATGATCCTTGCTTTCTTTTCCTGCATTGCACAAAATCCCGATAATTTCAGAGGGGCGGACAACCGCATAATCCGGAAAAACCGGGCAAGGCAGATTAATGGCGATCAAAGCGAGCATCTATCATCTGACGCATTATAAATATGACAATCCGGTTCGCCTTGGACCACAAATCATCAGATTAAAGCCCGCCTCGCACTCCAGAACCCGCGTCATCAGCCATTCGCTCAAGGTTTCACCTTCCAACCATTTCGTGAACCTTCAGCAAGACCCCTACGGCAATTACCTTGCCCGCTTCGTTTTTCCCGAGCCGGCAACGGAGTTCAAGATCGAGGTCGATCTTGTCGCCGATATGACCGTTTACAATCCATTCGACTTCTTCGTGGAGGAAGAGGCAACAAAATGGCCCTTCGATTATCCGCAGGAATTGCGCGATGATCTCTCCATCTACATGAAACCGGAGCCGACCGGCCCTCTGCTTGCCGCCTTCATGGCCACTGTCGACCGGACCCCGGAGCAGCCGACGGTGGACATGGTCGTTGGCCTCAACGCCCGTCTGCAGCAGGAAATCGGTTACGTCATCCGTATGGAGCCGGGCGTCCAGACGCCGGAGGAGACGCTCGCTTCCGGCAAGGGATCGTGCCGCGACACCAGCTGGCTGCTGGTGCAGGTACTGCGGCATCTCGGCCTTGCCGCCCGTTTCGTGTCGGGATACCTCATTCAGCTGACGCCCGACCTCAAGGCGCTCGATGGCCCCTCGGGCACCGAGGTGGATTTTACCGATCTGCACGCCTGGGCCGAGTTTTACATGCCCGGTGCCGGCTGGATCGGTCTTGACCCGACCTCCGGGCTCCTGACCGGAGAAAGCCATATTCCGCTGGCGGCAACGCCGCATTATCGCAATGCCGCACCGATTTCCGGCGGTTACTTCGGCCATGCCAATACGGAATTCGCTTTCGACATGCAGGTCCGGCGTGTTGCCGAGACACCGCGCATCACCAAACCCTTTTCGGATGAAAGCTGGGAAGACCTCAACGCGCTCGGTGAAGCGGTCGACGGGGTTCTAAACGCCCAGGACGTCCGCCTGACCATGGGCGGCGAACCGACTTTCGTTTCCATCGATGATTTCGAATCCGATGAATGGAATACCGGCGCGGTCGGGCCGACGAAACGCGAAAAGGCGGATATATTGATCCGTCGCCTGCGCGAACGTTTCGCCCCCGGCGGTTTTCTGCATTACGGGCAGGGCAAATGGTATCCGGGCGAAAGCCTGCCGCGCTGGACCTTCTCACTCTACTGGCGGAAGGACGGCCTGCCGATCTGGCAAAATCCCGCGCTGATCGCCGAGGAAGGTGCAAATACCGGCGTCAAGGCCGAGGATGCACAGAACCTGCTAGGCGGTATCGCCGCCCAGCTCGGCATTGAGCCGGATATGGTGCTGCCGGCCTATGAGGATCCGGCCGAATGGATCATCAAGGAAGGCAGCCTGCCCGATAATGTCGATCCATCAAATTCGAAGCTGAAGGACCCGGAAGAGCGCAACCGCATCGCCCGCGTCTTCGAACGCGGTTTGACGACGCCTACCGGTTACATCCTGCCGGTACAGGCATGGAATGCCCGCGCGGCCGACAACCGCTGGATCAGCGAGAAATGGAAGACGCGGCGCGGCAAGATTTTTCTCGTTCCGGGCGACAGCCCGGTCGGTTATCGCCTGCCGCTCGGCACCCTGCCCTATGTGCCGCCATCGGCCTATCCCTATATTCACGAGGCAGACCCTTCTATCCCGAGAGGACCGCTTCCCGACGTCTTCACGCCCTCCGGCCGCGCCATGCCTGAAGCCTCGTTCCATGCAAGCGAAGGGGCCGGGCAGGAGCGCGTCGAACAGACGCTCGGGGAAATCGGCGGCGCGGTGCGCACCGCACTCTCCGTCGAGCCACGCGATGGCCGGCTCTGCGTCTTCATGCCGCCGGTCGAGCGCATCGAGGATTATCTCGAACTGATCGCGGCGGCGGAAGCGGCTGCCGCCGAGCTTGGGTTGCCGGTCCATATCGAAGGTTATGCGCCGCCGCATGACGAGCGCATCAATGTCATCCGCGTCGCGCCCGATCCCGGTGTCATCGAAGTCAACATCCACCCCGCCTCGAGTTGGAAGGATTGCGTCGATATCACCACGGCAGTCTATGAGGAGGCGCGCCAGTCGCGTCTCGGCGCCGACAAATTCATGATCGACGGCCGTCACACCGGCACCGGCGGCGGCAACCATGTGGTAGTGGGTGGAGCGAACCCCAATGACAGCCCCTTCCTGCGCCGGCCTGATCTTCTGAAAAGCCTTGTTTTGCACTGGCAGCGGCATCCGTCACTCTCCTATCTTTTCTCCGGCCTGTTCATCGGCCCGACAAGCCAGGCGCCGCGCATCGACGAAGCCCGCCACGACAGCCTCTACGAGCTGGAAATTGCGCTGGCGCAGGTGCCCGCGCCCGGCGACGGCGCTCCGCCTTTGCCATGGCTGGTCGACCGGCTGTTCCGCAATCTGCTGACGGATGTGACGGGTAACACTCACCGCGCCGAAATCTGCATCGACAAGCTGTTTTCGCCCGATGGGCCGACCGGCCGCCTCGGTCTGGTGGAATTCCGTGGTTTTGAAATGCCGCCGAATGCCCGCATGTCGCTCGCTCAGCAATTGCTGGTGCGCGCGCTGATCGCCCGCTTCTGGAAAAATCCGGCCGCCGGCAAATTCGTGCGCTGGGGCACCGCGCTCGCGGACCGTTTCATGCTGCCGCATTATATCTGGACGGATTTCCAGGATGTGCTCGCCGACCTCCGGGAAAACGGCTTCGACGTGAAACCGGAATGGTTCACCGCCCAGCAGGAGTTCCGTTTCCCCTTCTTCGGCGAGGTGGAATATGAGGGCGCGAAGCTGGAACTGCGCCAGGCGCTGGAGCCCTGGCATGTGATGGGTGAACAGGGCGCCATCGGCGGCACCGTGCGTTTTGTCGATTCCTCCGTGGAACGTCTGCAGGTGCGGCTGGAAACCTCCAATCCTTCTCGTTACACAGTCGCCTGCAACGGCCGCGCCGTTCCGCTGACGCCGACGGAAAACCGCAGTGTCGCGGTGGCCGGCGTGCGCTTCAAGGCGTGGCAGCCCTCTTCCGGCCTGCATCCCGTATTGCCCGTCAATTCACCCTTGACCTTTGACATTTATGATACATGGTCGAGGCGATCGATCGGCGGATGCATCTATCATGTTGCTCATCCGGGCGGGCGCAACTACGAGACGTTTCCCGTCAACGGAAATGAGGCCGAGGCACGCCGCCTCGCCCGTTTCGAACCATGGGGGCATAGGGCAGGGCAATATCCGCTTCACGCGGAAACCGTGTCGCCAGAATTTCCGCTGACGCTCGATCTGCGCCGGCCTTACGGAGTGTAAATTGTCCAAAGCCCCGGCAACGGATCGCAAGACGGAAACGAGCCCGCAACCGCGCGGGCTTGAATATTCCCCCCTGCCGGGCATTGCCGACGAAATGCTCGATACCAACGGCAAGGTAAGGCCGGTCTGGAAGACCCTGCTCGGCGCCCTGTCGCGCATGTCGGAGCGGGAACTGCACGAGCGTTTTGCCCGCACCGACCGTTATCTGCGCGATGCGGGTGTGTTCTACCGCGACTACGGCAAGGGCAGCAGTGAACGAAACTGGCCGATCTCCCATATTCCTGTCCTGATCGACGACCGGGAATGGGCGGTTCTTTCCGAAGGGCTGAAGCAGCGCGCCAATCTTCTGGAAGCCATGGCCGCCGATTTTTACGGCGAGAACCGGCTGGTGAAGGAAGGTTACGTGCCGCCGGCACTGCTCGCCTCCAATCCGGAATATCTCAGGCCGATGGTCGGCGTGAAGCCGGCAAGTGGCCACTATCTACATTTCTGTTCGTTTGAAATCGGCCGCGGACCTGACGGCAACTGGTGGGTGCTGGCCGACCGCACACAGGCGCCTTCCGGCGCGGGTTTCGCGCTTGAAAACCGGGTGGCGACCACCCGTGCGCTGTCGGATATCTATGCGGAAACCCACGTCCACCGTCTCGCCTCGTTTTTCGGCGCTTTCCGCGACGCGCTGCAGGCGCACAGGAAACATCCCGACGACCGGATCGCCGTGTTGACGCCCGGCCCCGCCAACGAGACCTATTTCGAACACGCCTATATCGCCCGCTATCTCGGCTTCATGCTGCTGGAAGGCGAGGACCTGACCGTGGTCAACGGTCGCGTCATGGTCAGGACCGTGGCGGGACTGAAACCGATCGGCGTGCTGTGGCGACGTCTCGACGCCTCCTATTCCGATCCGCTGGAACTCAACCAGCACTCCCATATCGGCACGCCCGGCATGGTACAGGCGCTGCGCAATGAGGCGCTCACCATCGTCAACGCGCTCGGCAGCGGCATTCTCGAAACGCGGGCGCTGCTCGCCTTCATGCCACGCATCTGCCGCCACATTCTGGGTGAGGAACTGAAACTGCCCTCGATCGCCACCTGGTGGTGCGGACAGGAATCCGAACGCCGTCACGTTGCCGGCAATATCGAGGGGATGGTCATCGGCCCGGCCTATTCGCGGCTGCCGTTCTTTGACGACAATGGCCAATCGGTACTCGGCTCTTCGCTGCGTGAAACGGCGAAGGAATCGATAAGCGACTGGCTTGCCTCCGACGGCCACAGGCTGGTGGGCCAGGAAGTGGTAAAGCTTTCAACCACCCCGGCCTATATCGACAACAAGCTCGTGCCGCGTCCGATGAGCCTTCGTGTATTTGCCGCCCGTACCCAGGATGGCTGGCAGATCATGCCCGGCGGTTTCGCACGGATCGGCAGCGGTGACGATGTGTCCGCCATCGCCATGCAATCGGGCGGCAGCGCGGCGGATGTCTGGATCGTCAGCGACAAACCCGTGGAACGCACCACGCTTCTGCCGGCCGAAGAAAGCTTTACCCGCAATATGCCGGGCAGCCTGCCGAGCAGGGCTGCCGACAATCTCTTCTGGCTTGGGCGTTATATCGAACGTTCGGAAGGCGCATTGCGCATCCTGCGCGCCTGGCACGGACGTTATGCGGAATCTGCCGATCCGCGCCAGCCGCTGCTCGCCCATGTGACGGGCTATCTCGAAGCGCTCGATGTGGAGATGAACGATGCCGTGCCGGAGAGCCTGCTGACCAACATCAACAGCGCGCTCTATTCCGCCAGCAACATTCGCGACCGCTTCTCGCCTGACGGATGGCTGGCGCTGAACGATCTTGCCAAGACCGCCCGCCGTTTCCACGCCAAGGTGGCCCCGGGCGACGACGCCACCCATGCCATGACGATCCTCTTGCGCAAGCTTGCGGGCTTTGCCGGTCTTGTGCACGAAAACATGTATCGCTTCACCGGCTGGCGTTTCCTGTCGATCGGCCGTTATCTCGAACGCGGCCTGCATATGACTCGGCTTCTCGGCCATATGACCGGGCCGGATGCGCCTGATGGTTCCTATGACATGTTGCTCGAAATCGGCGACAGCGTCATGACCCATCGCCGCCGCTACAACGTCAATACGGCCGGCCTGACCGTGACCGATCTTCTGGCGCTCGATCCGCTCAACCCTCGCTCGATCCTGTTTCAGCTGAACGAAATCCGCACCGAGGTGGAGCAGCTTCCGAATGCTTTCGTCAACGGCCAGATGTCGCCTTTCTATCGCGAGGCGATGCGTCTGCATTCCGGGCTCGCCGTGATGACACCGGAAAACATGAACGGTACGATCTATCGCCAGCTGGAAACCGACATGGAACATCTCTCCGATGTTCTGGCCCGAACCTATCTCGGATAATCCTATGCTTTATGATCTTTCCCTGCATATGGGTTACACCTACGACACGCCGGCCCACGGCGCGCGCCACATCATCCGCGTTCTGCCGCTTTCCATTCCCGGCCGGCAGCGGCTTGTTGCCGGTTCCATCGATGTTTCGCCCGCGCCGGAAGAACGGGTCGGCTTCGAGGATTTCTTTCACCAATCGGCCACCTCGGTGCATTTGCGCGCCCCGCATGAGAAGCTCGACATCCGCATGCAGGCCCGCGTGATGGTGGAAGCGCCGGCGCTGACGGCCGATTTTTCGCCCGAGCTTTCCCGCCTGCCGCAGGAACTTGCCGAGGTCTGGTCGCTCGATTTCCAGTCGCCGCACCATTTCATCGGCACCAGCCCAAGAATAGGCACCGACGCGGCAATTGCGGCCTATGCCCGCGAATCGTTGAAACCGGGAATGACCATTCGCGAAATCGCACTGGCGACGTGCAAACGCATCCATGGGGATTTCACCTATGACGGCGAAGCGACGACAGTGGATACGACACCATCGGAAGCCTTCAAGCTGAAGCGCGGCGTGTGCCAGGATTTTTCGCATATCATGATCATGGCGCTGCGCAGCCTCGGCATTCCCGCCGGTTATGTCAGCGGCTTCCTGCGCACCATTCCCCCGCCGGGCAAGGAGCGGCTGGAAGGTGCCGATGCCATGCATGCCTGGGTCCGCATCTGGTGCGGCGAGGCGACCGGTTATCTCGAACTAGACCCGACAAACGATATTATCGCCGGAAGCGATCACATCGTCGTCGGTTATGGCCGCGATTATTCCGATGTCGCCCCTGTTATCGGCGTCTTGAAGAGTTACGGCAACCAGCAGATAAAGCAGGCCGTTGACGTCATTCCCGTCCAATAATGACACGATGTGTATTATTGCGGTCCTCGCGCAGAACAATTCTTGAAAATACTTCGAAAACTGCGCCAATTTGAACGCTACGTAAAATTGAACCGATCGCGTTAGCGGATTTTACATCGTTTGCGGGTTTCCTGCGCTCAGTAGAATATTCTAATCGGTGAGCCTTCAATGACCGTGTCTGCACCTCACAAATCCAAGCGCCGTTTCCTTGCCGATACAAGCGGTAATTTCGGCATGATGACGGCCATATTGCTGCCGGTGTTGCTGGGTGTCGCCGGTGCCGGCATGGAGCTTGCGAATGTCATGCAGGTGAAAGCGGATATGCAGAATACGGCCGATTCCGCGGCTCTTGCAGCAGCCACCGAGGCCCGTCTGAAAAAGGGCGAATTGAGCGACGAACAGCTCAAGGAAATCGCCAGAGCCTTCATTGCGGCGCAGATGGAAAAGAATCTGACCGCGGAAGAGAAAATCGAACTGGAGAAGAATTCTCCAACCCGTGTCACGGCCACGGAAAATGCACGCGGCAAGACCTACTCCGTTGAAACCACGATCAAACACCGGATGCAACTCAATCCGATGCTCGGTTTTATCGGCGTAAAAACGCTCGACCTTTCGGTAACCGGCACCGCGCAGAGCACCGTCAACAAGGGCGCGCCGATCTCCATGTATCTTGCGCTCGACCGCTCGGGTTCGATGTCCTTCAAGACAGACACAATCAATACGGCAAAAAAATCCTGCCCGGTATACACCGCCGCCAATTGGGGTGAAAGCGAAGCGAAGGCCACATCCAGCCCTTGCTACATCAACAAGGCCGCCTCGCTTAAAACGGCCGTCGCGTTTCTTGTCGCCACATTGAACAAGGCTGATCCAACCTATACAGCCAGCGGCGGCTCAGAACTCGTTCGCACAGGCGCCTCCGTTTACACACATGAGACCTATGCCGCTCAGCCCATCAGTTGGGGGACGAGTAGTGTCGTGAGCTATGTCGATAAACAGATCCCGGAATTCCCTACCGGCGGCACCGATGCCCGCAGCAGCCTCACCGCCGCCTATAATGCTCTCAAAAAATCCAATTCCGACGAAGCAAAAGCACACAAGACGAAGGGAAATGAATCCTTCGAGCGTTATATCGTTCTCATGACCGATGGCGAAATGACGGGAAATAGCGCCGCGTGGAACTCCAGCATCGACCAATCCGTGCGCACCACCTGCGAGACTGCCAAGAAAGACGGCATCAAGATTTTCAGCGTTGCCTTCATGGCGCCGGACAAAGGCAAGTCACTGCTGCAATATTGCGCCTCCAGCGCCGATAATTATTACGCGCCTGAGAACATGGAGCAAATCGTTACCGCCTTTGGTGAAATCGCCCGCAAAGCGGCTGGTAGCATAGCCACGCTCACCAACTGATGGCAAACGCCGAAACCGTCTTTTCTCCGGTCCGGCTTCGGAGCGAAGCTTGTCCTTCCTGCATGGCTGGCAGGACATGCACGGCAGGTGACAGCGGCGGCGGCCCGTGGCATAGGAGGGCCGCTCCCATTCACAGGCCCTGTCATGATCCGCATCGAAAATATCAGCAAGTCGAACAGTCACCGTATTCTCTATATCGAGGCCTCCGCCGCGCTCAATCGTGGTGAGAAGATCGGCCTTGTCGGTCCGAACGGCGCCGGCAAGACCACGCTTTTCCGAATGATAACAGGTGAAGACCAGCCCGATGAGGGACAGGTCGTCGTCGAAAAAGGCATGACGGTCGGTTATTTCGATCAGGATGTCGGTGAGATGTCCGGCCACTCCGCAGTGGCCGAGGTCATGGAGGGCGCAGGCCCGGTCAGCGAAGTGGCAGCCGAACTCCGCGAACTGGAAGCCGCCATGTCCGATCCCGACCGAATGGACGAGATGGATGCCATCATCGAACGTTACGGCGAGGTGCAGGCACGGTACGAAGAGCTTGATGGCTACGCGCTGGAAGGCCGCGCCCGTGAGGTGCTTGATGGGCTGAGCTTCAGCCAGGAAATGATGGACGGCGATGTTTCGAAACTGTCCGGCGGCTGGAAGATGCGCGTGGCGCTCGGCCGCATCCTGTTGATGCGACCGGATGTGATGCTGCTCGACGAACCGTCGAACCATCTCGATCTCGAAAGCCTGATCTGGCTCGAAGACTTCCTGAAGAATTATGACGGCGCGTTGCTCATGACATCGCATGACCGCGAATTCATGAACCGCATCGTCACCAAGATCATCGAGATCGATGCTGGCAGCCTCACCACCTATTCGGGCGATTATGGCTTTTACGAACAACAACGGGCACAGAACGAAAAGCAGCAGCAGGCGCAGTTCGAGCGCCAGCAAGCCATGCTCGCCAAGGAAATCAAGTTCATCGAACGCTTCAAGGCGCGCGCCTCCCATGCCTCGCAGGTACAGAGCCGCGTCAAGAAACTTGAAAAGATCGACCGAGTCGAGCCGCCAAAACGGCGTCAGACGGTGGCTTTCGAGTTTGCCCCGGCACCCCGATCGGGGGAAGACGTCGTTGCGCTGAAAAAAGTCAACAAGACCTATGGCAGCCGCACGATCTATGGCGAACTGGACTTCATGGTACGCCGCAAGGAGCGCTGGTGCATCATGGGCGTCAACGGCGCCGGAAAATCGACATTGCTGAAACTGGTGACCGGCACGACCGAGCCGGATTCCGGCAATGTCACCCTCGGAGCCAGCGTCAAGCTCGGTTATTTCGCCCAGCACGCCATGGATGTTCTTGACGGTGACAGCACTATTCTGGAATGGCTGGAGGAGCGTTTTCCGAAAGCGGGCCAGGCACCGCTACGCGCCCTTTCCGGCTGTTTCGGTTTCTCGGGCGACGACGTGGAAAAACGCTGCCGCGTTCTTTCCGGTGGTGAAAAAGCCCGCCTCGTCATGGCCGCGATGTTGTTCGATCCGCCGAATTTCCTGGTGCTGGACGAGCCGACGAACCATCTCGATCTCGATACCAAGGAAATGCTGATCAAGGCCTTGTCGGATTATGAAGGCACCATGCTGTTCGTTTCGCACGACCGCCATTTCCTGGCGGCGCTTTCGAACCGGGTGCTGGAACTGACGCCTGATGGTATCCATCAGTTTGGCGGCGGATATACCGAATATGTCGAAAGCACCGGGCAGGAAGCGCCGGGCCTACGCAGCTAAGGTGCTTGCCGGACACATCGCCCTGTAGCGGCAGCTTTCGTTTTGAAACTGGAGAGACAGATGCGGATCGTGGTCTATAGCGCCAAACCCTATGACAGGCAGTTTCTTGACGACGCCGCCAGGCCGGGCATGCGGATGCAATATTGCGAAGCCCGCCTGTCACCTGAAACGGCCGCTTTGGCAGATGGAGCGACGGCGATCTGCGCCTTCGTGAATGACGATCTATCGCGGCCGGTGCTCGAGAAACTGGCGGGCATGGGCGTGCGGCTCGTTGCTCTTCGCTGTGCCGGGTTCAATCAGGTCGATCTCGCCGCTGCCGAAAAGCTTGGTCTCACCATTGCCCGCGTGCCGGCCTATTCACCTTATGCGGTCGCCGAACATACAATGGCGCTCATTCTGTCGCTCAACCGCAAGATTCATCGCGCGTACAACCGTGTCCGCGAGGGAAACTTCGCCCTTGATGGCCTGCTCGGCTTCGATCTACACGGCAAGACGGTGGGCATTGTCGGCACGGGCAAGATCGGCGCGATTTTCGCACGCATTGCGGCCGGCTTCGGCTGCCGTCTCATCGGCCACGATCTTCGTCCCAATCCCGATTGCGAGGCGCTGGGCATGACCTATGGGACGCGGGAGGAACTGTTCCGGACATCGGATATCGTCGCGCTGATGTGCCCGCTCACGCCGGAAACCCGGCACCTCATTCGCAGGGAGACTTTACCCCTTTTGAAAAAGGGCGTGATGCTCATCAATACCAGCCGCGGCGCCATCATCGACACCCCGGCCGCAATTACAGGACTGAAGGACGGCACGATCGGCTCTCTCGGCATCGATGTCTATGAAGAGGAAGCTGATCTCTTTTTCGAAGATCTTTCCAATGACGTGCTGCGCGACGATGTCTTCGCGCGACTGCTGACTTTCCCCAATGTTCTTGTCACCGGCCATCAGGGTTTCTTCACACAGGAAGCGCTCAAGAATATCGCGGACACGACGATCGGAAATATCGAGAGTTTTGTCGAAACCGGCAAAGCCCTGCACGCCGTCTCCACGAAGCACCTTGCCGGCACAGTTTCGTAGCTGAGAAGGGTAAAAATCGCCGGTGATAGAATTGCCCGGCCCCAATCCCCGGTATAGGTTTCAGTCCATCTCTTTCGAGCTTTCAAACCGGACCGGCCGAGCGACAGATGCAACTCAAAGACTGCTATAATTTCCACGATTTCCGTCGCATGGCCAAACAGCGCCTTCCCGGACCGATCTTCAATTACATAGACGGCGCGGCCGATGACGAGGTGACCTATCGTCGAAACACGGCCGCCTTCGAAAATTGCGATCTCGTTCCCGATGTGCTGCAGGGTGTAGCCGATGTGGATATGTCGGTCACGGTCATGGGACAGAAACTGGCGATGCCGGTCTATTGCTCCCCGACAGCGCTGCAACGCCTGTTTCACCATCAGGGTGAGAAGGCTGTCGCGGCTGCCGCCGGAAAATTCGGCACCATGTTCGGCGTCTCCTCGCTCGGCACCACCAGCCTTGAGGAAGCACGCCGGATCAGCGGCGGCCCGCAGGTCTATCAATTCTATTTCCATAGGGATCGTGGCCTCAACCGCGATATGATGGCCCGGGCGAAAAGCGCCGGCGTCGAGACGATGATGCTGACGGTTGATAGCATCACCGGCGGGAACCGCGAACGTGACAAGCGCACCGGCTTCGCCATTCCCTTCAAACTCAATCTTTCCGGCATCGCGCAATTTGCCATGAAGCCCGCCTGGGGCATCAATTACCTGACGCATGAGCGCTTCAGCCTGCCGCAGCTCGACGACCATATCAAAATGGACGGCGGCGCCCTTTCCATCAGCCGATATTTCACCGAAATGCTCGACCCTTCGATGAATTGGGACGATGTGGCGCAGATGGTGCGCGAATGGGACGGGCCGTTCTGCCTGAAGGGGATCATGTCCGTGGACGACGCCCGCCGCGCGGTTGAGATCGGCTGCAGCGGCATTGTGCTTTCCAATCACGGCGGCCGTCAGCTCGATGGCTCCCGCAGCGCCTTCGACCAGCTGGCCGAGATCGTCGATGCGGTCGGCGACAGGATCGACGTGATGATGGATGGCGGCGTGCAGCGCGGCACCCACGTTCTGAAGGCGTTATCCCTCGGCGCAAAAGCCGTGGGCCTTGGTCGCTATTACCTTTTCCCGCTTGCCGCCGCCGGGCAGCCAGGTGTGGAACGTGCGCTGGAAACGATGCGGATCGAAATCGAGCGCGGTATGAAACTGATGGGCTGCACCACCGTCGATCAGCTCACACGGCGAAATCTTCGTTTCCGCTGAGCACACCGCATGGCAGAGGGCGGCGTTCGTTCATAATCGAGCGCTGGAGAGTTTCACGGCACGACCTTGGAGAATACTCACCGTACTAACAAGGCAGCTTCGCTGCCGTTGTCGGTGTCCTGAGCAGCAGATCGTCCGCTTTTGCGGAGAAAGCCAACTTTTTACGCCGGTCGCAATCTTGGCAATGCGGGTGGAATATGATTATAGTTGCAAGATGCAACCATAATGGAGCGAACGTGCCCAAACAATTCCCCCCCATACACGACATCCGCTCCACTTCACGCCAGCTTGTCCGCGAGCTTGGTTTCATGGGCGGAGATTTTGCCGGCACCGATTTGCCACCCTCGGCGGTGCATGCACTGATCGAGATCGAAGCATGTCCCGGCATCACGGCAAAGGATCTTGGAAAACTGTTGCGGCTTGAGAAATCGAGTGTCAGCCGCATGCTGCGCAAGCTCATCCTGTCGGGCGATATTCTCGAACAAACTGACGACACGGATAGCCGCATCAAGCGGCTGCATCTCACGGGACAGGGTCAGGAGAAAGTCAGCGCCATCAATGGCTTCGCGAACCGGCAGGTGTCTGGCGCTTTGGCGCAACTGACGTCGACGGATGCTCACACCATTCTCGAAGGGCTTCGTCTTTATGCAACCGCGCTGGGAGCAAGGGCCGGCACGTCGGCTCCGACCATCGATATCAAACAGGGATACAGACCTGGCATCATCGCCCGTATCACGCAGATGCATGCGCTTTATTATGCCCGGACATCCGGCTTCGGCCAGCGTTTCGAATCTGTCGTGGCCGAAGGCCTCGCCGCTTTCTGCAACCGGCTTGAAAACCCGAGAAATGCGATCTGGGTCGCAATGCGCGGACAGGAAATCATCGGTTCGGTCGCCATCGACGGGGAAGATCTTGGAGCTGGTATTGCGCATCTGCGCTGGTTCATCGTTGATGATGGCATACGCGGCGGCGGTGTCGGACGCAGGCTACTCGCAACCGCCCTCGCCTTTGCCGACGAGGCGGGCTTTGCCGAAACCCATCTCTGGACATTCAACGGCCTTTTGGCCGCACGGCATCTTTACGAGGCCCATGGTTTCACATGCACCGAGGAATATCCGGGCAGCCAATGGGGAAGCGAGGTGCTGGAACAGCGCTTTGTCCGGCCATGCCCGGATTGATCTTCCAGAGGTGTCGGCTGCCCAAATGGTCTGGTCATTGGCTCGATGCGGCCGAACGGCATGCAGCATATCAGGCGCTCGCGAGATTTCTCCCTCAAGTGCCTGATATGCATCCACAGTTGCTCATCCTCGGGTGCTGTCCGATCAAGCCGCCCTGAGCGCCCCCCTGCTGGCGTTCACTCCCTGGCCAAGCTCGAACTGGCCAAGCAACCGGTTCAGCGCATCGACTTCCGTTGCCAGCGTATGGCTGGCGGCGGTCATCTCCTCGACCATCGCGGCATTTTTCTGGGTGTCCTGATCCATCTGGTTCACGGCAACGTTGATCTGCTGGAGGCCGGACGACTGTTCCTGCGCGGATTCCACGATCGCGGCGACATGCTGGTTGATCTCCTGCACTTCCGCGACGATGACATCGAGGGCCTTGCCGGTATCGCCGACAAGATGCACGCCCTCTTCAACCTGCTGGTTCGACTTGGTGATCAGCGACTTGATTTCCTTTGCCGCCGCGGCGGAACGTTGTGCAAGTTCGCGCACCTCCTGCGCTACCACGGCAAACCCCTTGCCCGCCTCACCTGCACGCGCGGCCTCCACCCCGGCGTTGAGCGCCAGCAAATTCGTCTGGAAGGCGATTTCGTCGATCACGCCGATGATGCTGGAAATCTCGTTTGACGATTTCTCTATCCGCTCCATCGCCATCACAGCCTGGCGCACGACCTCGCCCGAACGTTCGGCACCGACACGAGTGCGGGAAACGAGCCGGCCCGCCTCATTCGCCCGGTTTGAAGCGTCTTTTACCGTGATCGTGATCTCCTCAAGGGCAGCTGCGGTTTCCTCAACGGCGGCCGCCTGCTGCTCCGTTCGCCGTGCCAGATCATCGGACGCCGCCTTGATTTCATGGGCGCCGGCATCGATGCCGGAAGCGTTTTCCAATACCCGCAGAAGCGCGTTCTGCAATTTGCCGGCCGAGCCATTGAAATCGTTACGCACCGCGTCGAGCTGTTCGACAAAAGCATCACCGATACGGCACGACACATCACCGTCAGCAAGCCTCGCCAAAGCATAAGCCAGGCTGTCCACGGCAAAGCGGATGTTGCCTGCTTCATCGGCAGCCTTGCGCTCCCGGTCCATACGCTCTTCTTCGCCAAGGGCGCGGTTGGTCTCCGCTTCCCGCTCCAATGAGGCTTTCTGCCGATTGCTTTCGCGCAGAACGTCAAGCGAACGGGCAAGGTCGCCGATTTCGTCTCTCGTCTCGACGTCCTTCAGTGTCAACTGGAGATCACCCTTTGCGATACGGGCTGTTTCATCGATGATATTCGCGATGCGCCCGATGAACCGCCGCGCAATGAACCACCCTGCAAGCGCCAGCAGCACGGCGGCTGTTGCGATCGTCATGGCGGCGTTCCGCATCAACGCATGGAGCTGGGCAAATACCGTTTCTACAGGCACCGAGACGATCGCGTACCACTTCATGTCAGGCGTGAGCGTCACGGGTAGCGCGACGGCGAAGGAAGCCGTTCCATCCTGCGCCGTCATTTCCTGCTCCACGCCGGGTTTTGCAATGAGCTGGTCCCAGCCGGCGGTCTGCACGCCACCATCCGTAAGGCTTTTCCCCATGATCGACGAATCCGGATGGCTGATGATCTTGCCGCCACCGCTGACCAGACTGACGAAACCCGTTCCCATGGGCCGCACCGTCGAAAGCGCCTTGCCTGTTTCCTCGAGCGAGAGATCGAGGCCGGCAACCCCCGCAGGTTTACCATCGATCATGACGGGCTTCGCCACGGAGGTGATAAGAACCTCCTTGCCGTCGATCGCATATGAGTAAGGTTCGATGACAACCGTTTTCTTCAGGGTGAAGGGCAGTTGATAATAATCGCCCGGACCTGCGGTGGCGTAATCGACCAAAGCGGTATTGCTTATCTTGCCGCCGCTTCGCACCCAATAGGGGATATACCGGCCGGTCGCATCATGTCCCTGGCTGTTGACGAAATCCGCATCCTTGCCGTCAAAGGCGTTTGGCTCCCACCCGGTCCATAGTCCGAGTATGTCAGGATTATCGGCTAGCGTGTGTTGAATAATCTGATCGGCCAGGCTCCGGTCTGCGTTGCCTGACTGCTTCATCGCTTCCAGAACCGAGGCGAGGCTGTTGGCGATATGGATGGTGCCGCCGATATTCTTTTCGGTTGCCAGGGCTTCCGCACGGGCGATCTGCCGCATGCGCTCAAGACTATTGTCCCTCGTATCCTCGATAGACCGATATAACAGCACGGCCGAGGCCGCGATCGTGGCAAAGACACCACACGCGGCGACCGCAAAAATATTCCGACCCGTTGTCGATTTAAAAAGCATCTCCCACCCCCCAAAACTATGCTGCAACGGTAGCGAGAGTTACGGGTGCGCACGCGTAACCGTCGATGACCGGGCTGGAAAGAAAGACTATAAAGTTATGTTTAAAAATTACTTTCTATTTTATATTTAGGTGCAATCCGTGAAATCAATACTTTATGAAGACGTAATATTAAAAGTATATACATGATATCGGGGATACTGCGGCCGCTACCGGCACAGATATTCCTCTCCGTGCCGGTCTCTGCCAGATGCGGTGGACGCGATTGCCGCCTGCCGCAACACGCATTATTGCGGTAACCGCAAAGCGCTCCAGAAGCTCCGTAACTGTCCGGTCAATTCCTGATAGAGACCGTAGCGCCGCCTGTAGTGCGAGACCTGCGAAGCATTCGGCTGATAGGCACTCTGAACCCGCGTCATCGCAGCAACGGCCTCCTCGTAGTTCGGATAGAGCCCCGTCGCCACGGCGGCACCGATCGCCGCTCCGAGCGCTCCCGTTTCCCGGGCCTCGGCGACGCGAAGGGGAATCTCCAGAACATCCGCCATGATCTGCGGCCAGTGCTGGCTGCGGGAACCGCCGCCGGACATGACCGCGCTTTCGACCGGCAGCCCCGCCTCTCGCAGGACGCCGATGTGGCGGCGGTGCTCGAAACACACTCCCTCGAACAGGGCGCGCACCATGTGGCCTTCGCCGTGCCAGCCGGCGAGACCATAAAACCCACCACGAAACTCCGCTCCGAGCCGCGAGCCAAAGATGAAGGGGTGAAAGAACGGATCGTCCGCCCGTGGCGTCACGGAACCGACCAGCTCGTTGCAGCGCTCGAAGGCATGGTCGCCATGGTCGGCGCGGACACGATGCACGTACCATTCGAGGTTGGCGGCGGAGGTGGCGCTGGATTCAATATTGACATAACGGTCACGGCCAAATGTCGTGACCATGAAGACGTCAGGGCTGATGACCGGTTTGTCTGCAAATACCTGGTTGATACTCCAGGTGCCGGCAATGACGGAGGCTTCGCCCGCATTGATGACGCCCGAACCCATGGCGCTGGAAACGACATCGAAGAAACCGCCAATGACGGGCGTGCCTTCCGAAAGCCCGGTCAGGCCGGCAGCCTCCCGCGTCACCTGGCCGACAATGTCAGCCGATTCCACGAGACGGGGGAATAACGCAAAGGCATCTTCAAGGTCGTAGAGTGACAGAAGCTCGCGGTCGAGTAGCGCTTCCGGCAGGGCAAGCAGTCCCGCACCGCTGAGGTCGGAAATATCATTGGCAAGGCAGCCGGTCAGGCGGAAATTGACGAAGTCCTTGCAGAACAGCACCGTGCCGGTCTGCGCATAGAGATCGGGCGCATGCCGTTTCACCCAGGCGAGAAGTGTGGGCGTCTGCGCGGGCCACGGCCGTTGCAGGCAGCGCGCCTGCAACAAGCCTCCGCTTTTCCGGTCAAGCTCGGCCGCCATATCGGCGGCGCGGCTGTCGAGCGACTGGATGCCGAGGAGCGGTTGCTGTTGTTTATCCAAGAGGTAGAGACCATTGCCATGGCCGGCACAGCCCACGCCCGCGATGCTGCGGGGATCAACCGCCGATTTAACCAGAAGCTGGCGGATCGCCTCACAGCCGTTCCGCCACAATTCCTCGAGATCGCGCTCGACATAACCGGGCTGCGGAAATGTCGAATGTCCGTCGATGGCGTGCTGGGCGATCTGCCGGCCCGCCGTGTCGAACAGCACGGCCTTGATGACCGTATTGCCGACATCGAGACCCAATATATGATTTTTCTCAGCCACGATTATAGATGTCCCATGCTTCCTCACCGCTCGCACCCTGATGGATGATGGCCATCAAGGCCGCCACCACGGCCTTGGGGTTGTCATGCTGATAGATGTTGCGGCCATAGACCATCCCGTTCGCGCCCTCCGCCATCAAGGCCGCCGATTTTGTCAGCACATTGCGCAGGTCCTCACGCCCCCCGCCCCGCACCAGCACCGGGCAGCGCGCCGCCTCGATCACCCTGTGGAAATCCTCCGGGTTGCTGGTGGGATCGGCCTTGATGATATCGGCTCCCATTTCCGAGGCAAGACGTACGAGCGTGACGATCTTCTCGGCGTCGCCATCAACCTGATATCCGCCGCGCACGTCGTTGGGCAGCATCACCAGTGGCTCGATCATCAGCGGCATGCCGAAACGATGGCAATCGGCCCGCACCCGGCTGATATTCTCGACGCATTGGCGAAACAGCTCCGGCTCATCCGGCAGCATGAACAGATTGACGACGACACAGGCCGCATCCATCTCCAACGCACCGATGATCGGATCATGATAATTCTGCAGCTGCGACCACATGGTTCTGTGGCGGGTGGAATTATAGGGATTGCCCATATCGATGCGCATGACGAGGGCCGGCTTGTCGCGCTCCGGTCTCTGTTGTAGCAGATCCGCCTGCCCATAGGTCATCTGGATGGCATCGGGACGCGCTTCCACCAGCTTCTCGACCGTCTGCGCCATATCCTCCAGCCCGACGAGAAAGCTCGGTTCGTTGCAAACACCGTGATCGATGGCCACGTCAAGGCAACCGCCATCGCGGAACAGCCGGTTCATGCGCGCCTTTTTCGAAATCCGCATCATCATGCATTCTCCTTGCATCTGTTTTGAAGCATTACCGGGGTGACCCCGTAAAAAGTTTCCAGCTCCTGGATGAGCCGCTGCCGCTCCTCCACCGCCCGGCTGGATGACCAGCCCAGTTCGCGCGAGGCGACGCCGAGGATGGCGTCGATCAGATCCACATCAATGAGGCCGGTGATGGCGAGCGTCGTGCGCCGCAGAATGAGGTCCGTCAGGTGCCGCACATGTTCGCAACGGATCAGCCAGAGGACTTCCGCGGCCGTTATCGGCGATTTTTCCGAAAGCGGCGCGTCATCCGCCCGTCCCCGGCAAAAACCCATCAATTCGAAGGCACGGGAGCCATAGGCCAGGGCCAGATGTTCCGCCCGGCGCCGGTCGATTGAAAACTGTTCCGACAGTAAAACGGAGAGGCGTCCGGCACCGGTGGGGAAATTCCTGCCGCCGCCGATCGGGCGGTTCATCGTGCCGGTCAGCCGTTTACGCCCTAGAAAGGCCAAAACCTCATCGCTTACCTGTTCGCCGAAGGCCCTGAAGGTCGTCCACTTGCCGCCGATCATGCAAAGCTGCGGTGGATCGCCGGCGACACGGTGAATGAAATGGCTGCGGGAAATTCTCCCGGTAAAAGCGGCATCGCTGCGCGGCAGTGGGCGTATGCCGCTGAAACTGAAGACAATGTCTGAGGGATCGACGGTAATGTCCGGAAACACCTGGGCGACCGCTTCGAGAATATAATCCCGCTCTTCGGGCTCGCATCGCACCCGCTCGGGACGATCCACCTTGATATCGGTTGACCCCGCGAGAACCCGGCCGAGATAGGGAAAGAGGATGCAGACGCGATTATCCGCGTTCTCAAAGAAAATCATGTGACCGTTCAGCGCTTTGAGGAGTGCATCATTGGCGATGATGAGATGCGACCCCTTGGTGCCGGAAACGGTCGGTTTTTGCCTTTCTGCGGACGGGGCGGCGGAAAGCGTGCCGATCGTTTCGTCGATCCATGCCCCGGTGGCATTAACGATGATGCGCGGCCGGATGGACATTGTTTCGTCCGTTTCCCCTGCCCGGAGGCGGTATCCATCGCCGTTGCGAATAAGCTCCGCATAGTTGAGCGCGATGCTTTGCGGCGCATCGGCCGAGGTATCGATCAGCAGTTCCAGGGCAAGCCGCTCCGGCTGGCTTATCCATGCATCGTAATAGGTGGCCGAATATCTGATGTCAGGCGTCAGGCCGGGCCAGTGCTTCAGCGTCTTGCCGGCGCCGCGAAACTCATGGCGGGGCAGAATGCGGTTCTTGCGGCTGACGAAGTCATAGAGGGTAAGGCCCGCCTTGATGGCGAGCGCTCCCCGGCTTGCGGGCTTGCCGCCCGAGCCGAAAAATGTCGCCGCCGCGTTGAACAGGCCGCTGAACATCGAAAAAATCGGGATCGTCGTCGGCAGCGGCTGCACCATATGCGGCGCAAGCGTCAGAAGAGCATCGCGCTCACACAAGGATTCCGCCACGAGGCCGAATTCGCCATTCTCGAGATAACGCAGGCCACCATGGATCATGCGCGAGGGTGCTGCGCTGCAGCCGGAGGAAAAATCATTGCGCTCGACCAGGAGCACCCGCAGCCCTTGGAGGGCGAGATCGCGATAGGCCGCGATGCCGTTGATGCCGCCGCCGATGACGACGGCGTCGAAATCACCGTTGTGCCGGATGCGGCTAAGAGCGTCCTCGCGAAAACTGGGCATAGGAATACCGTTCGCTGGCTAATGACCAGCGTCCCAATGGTGTTGATCGTTTAAAGCGACGGGAAAGACGGGCGGCGAAAACTACGTGCTGTTCGCCGGAGGTCCCGCCTCACCTACATGTTTCAGCTATCGAGCCCGACAAGATGCTCGGTAACACCAGCACTGATGAAGGCCAGCTCACTCCCTGTAAGCCGCAGGCGGGCGGCAGCGGCGTTTTCCACCGCCTGCGCCGGATCGCGCGCGCCGCACAACGAGAATGTTATGCCCGGCTGAGCAATCGTCCAGGCAATCACCACCTGCGCGACAGAAGCCCCATGCGTGGCCGCCACCGGCTCCAGCACCGCCATCAACCGCGCGATCTTCTGACGGTTCGCCTGGCTGAAACGAGGATTGCCATGGCGCTGATCGTCCTCTGCAAACACCCGCTCTGGCCCGACCTTGCCCGACAGAAGGCCGAGTGCCAGCGACGAATAACTGAGGACGGAGACAGAATTCTTCCGGCAAAGCGGCAGAAGCGTCGTCTCGATATCACGCTTCACCATGGAATATTCTTCCTGAACGGCATCCAGCGCGCCGGTAGCGATGTAGGCCTCGAGATCATCAGGCGAGACATTGCTTGCGCCGATGGAGCGGATCTTCCCCTCCTCCTTCAGCCGCACCAAAGCCTCGACCGTCTCGGCAATCGGCGTCGTGGCGTCCTGCCAATGGGTGACGTAGTGGTCGATATAATCGGTTCCAAGCCGCTTCAGGCTTTCTTCAACCTCATAACGGATCGAGGCAGCGCCAAGATAACGGTGAACGGGCTTGCCATCCTGATGGAAGAAATAGGCGCCCTCGTTGACATGCCAGACGAGACCACATTTGGTGACCAGCACCACCTTGTCGCGCCTGCCGGAAATCGCCTTGCCAACGATGGTTTCCGCAAGCCCCATGCCATAGGCCGGGGCGGTATCGATCAGGGAAATGCCGGCATCGATGGAAGCCTGGATGGCGGCGATGGATTGCCGCTCATCGGTGCCGCCCCACATCCAGCCACCGATCGCCCAGGTGCCCAGCCCCACGGCGGATGCGCTGATGTCGCTGCCGCCGATCGTCCGGGTCAATATTGCGTTCTCCGTCACGACGTTTCCCCTTCCCCTTGATTCAATAAATAACCGGCAATCGCCTCGTCCACGACGAGCGAGGTCAGATAACGACCGGCAAGCGTGGCCGCCACCGGTCCGGCTTTGATGGCGCCTGCCGCGACGCCGATGATGTTCGGGCACCGGGCAAGCTGCCTGGGGTCCAGCGCCACCACACGCGAGTTGAGATCGATCCGTGCCAGTTGCCCGTCCGCCATGGTGAGATGGGCGAGAAATTCACCGGCAACACCCACATCCACCAGCGCCTGCCCACCACGGGCCGCATCCGGCAGAAGATCGTAATAACCGGAGCCCGGAGCCTCCACGGAACCAATGCCGACCAGTGCCACCTGTGCCTGCCGCGCTAAGTCGAACACTTCGCGGATCGACGCGACATTCATCAGCAGATCGCGCTGTTCCTCATCCTCGGCAAAGAGCGGCGCATGCAGGAGCGAGGCGCTGCCACCGAGCTTTTCCGCAAGCTGCGTGGCAAGATGATTGACGTCAGTATAATGCTTGCCCTGCACGCCGCCGGTCAGCGGCACCACCCGCACATCGAAACGCCGCTCCGCCTCCAGATTATCGACGACGGCACTCACCGCCTTGCCGCCGGTAATCGCGATCACGTCACCATCCCGGATTGTCTCCAGCAAATGGTTGGCGGCCACCCGGCCGACCATCTGCAAGGCGGTTTCCGGATTGTCGGAGACCGTCGGCGTCACCACCGACTGCGTGAGGCCGAACCGGCGGCTGATCTCGTTTTCGAGGTCCACCAGCCGCTGATAGGGACTGGCGATGGTGATCTTTACCATGCCCGCCTTGCGGCCCGCCGCGATCATGCGGTTCACCTTTGTATGGGAAAGATTGAGCCGCTCGGCGATCTCCGACTGTTTCACCCCCTCGATGAAATGCAGCACCAGGACGGAATACATCTGCCTCTGTTGATCGAAATCGTCCTTGATATCCAGCATGATCGTCTTTCTCCAGTTACCCTCGGGCGCGCGAAGGGCGCTCATCGGCGGCGCCTGACCAGATAGTGGTCGAACAGGACCGCAGCCAGCAATATGCTTCCCCTGATGATGTCCTGCCAGTAGACAGACACGTTGAGCAAGGCAAGCGAGCTGGAAACGACAGACAAAAGGATCGCGCCGAGGATTGCACCCAGAATGGTGCCCGAGCCGCCGGAAAGGCTCGCGCCGCCGATGACCGCCGCCGCAATGACATTGAGTTCCATGCCGACGCCGAAGCTCGGCTGGGCGGACCCGAAACGGGCCATGTAGATGACGCCGGCAACGCCGCACAACATCGAGCAAAGCGTGGTCGTGGCAAACACCACCCGGCCGACGCGAATGCCGGAATAGGCCGCTGCCTTGGGATTGCTGCCGGTATAGAACACCTTGCGGAAGGCGGTCGTGCGCCGCAGCAGCAGGTCGAAGACAACGACCACAACCAAGAAGATGATGAGCACCAGCGGAATGCCGCCCAGCGCGCCCTGGCCGATGAACTTGAATTCCGGCGGCAGGGAATAGAGCCCAAGTGGCCGCCCGCCCGTTGCCAGCAAGCAGACCCCGCGCGCAATCACCATGACGCCGAGCGATACAATGAAATGATGCAGGCCGACGACGGTGGTCAGAAATCCCATGACCATGCCTACCAATGTCGTGAGGCAGATTGCGAGACCCGCCGCGACCCAGGGATCGACACCATTGAGGAACAGCCAGCCGGCCGCCACCATCGCAAGTGCTGTAACGGAACCCACGGAAAGATCGATACCACCCGAGATCAGCAGGATCGTCATGCCCACCACCACGATGCTTTCGATGGCGAAGACCATAGCCATGGCCCGCAGATTGTCCACCGTCAGGAAGTAGGGCGATATGAAGGACATCACGGCAAAAAGGGCGAGAATGATGACGATCAGCCCGGTTTCTCGCGCCTTGATCGCCGGCTCCCACCAGGCCGTGCGGCGAACCGCCGTCTCGGCAAGGCTTGAAGGTGTTTCCGATGTTGCCATTTTCCCGCTCCCTCAGGCTTCCGCCGCATTCTGCATGATATTGATCGATGCGAGTTGCATGATCTTTTCCTCCGTCATGTCGTCTCCCACGACCTCACCGGTGATGCGCCCCTCACGCACGACAAGCACACGATCGCTGACGCCGATGAGTTCCGGCAGTTCCGAGGAGATGACGACCACGCCAACCCCTTCGCGCGCCAGTTCCCGAATCTGGCGGTGGATTTCGGCCTTGGCGCCCACATCCACCCCGCGGGTCGGCTCATCCAGAAAGACGACCTCGGGTTCCACCGACAGCATCTTGGCCAGCGCCACCTTCTGCTGGTTGCCGCCGCTCAAGGTCGATACCGCATCACCGACGCTGTTCGCCCGCAGTTTCAGCCGGCGTCCCAGCTCATTGGCACGCTTCATTTCCTTGCGCCGCTCGATAAAACCCATGCCGTTCGATATCCTGCCGATATCGAGCGCCGAGACATTGGTGGCAATGGACATGTTGAGGAACAGCCCGTCCCCCTTGCGATCCTCGGAGAGATAAACGATCCCCTCGCGGATGCTGTCGCGATAATCCCTAAGCTTCAGCCGCCTGCCGCGCAGAGCGACCTCGCCTTTCGGTTTTCCTTCCAGCCGACAGACAGCCCGCGCAATCTCGCTGCGGCCCGCACCGATCAGCCCGGCAAATCCTAAGATTTCGCCGCGGTGCAGGTCGAAATCGACGTCGAAAACACGCTTTCCTTCGTTCAGTCCCCGAACCGAAAGAATGACCTCATCGGATTTTTCATCATCCGCCAGTTTCGGTGGGTAGAGCTTGTCGAGCACGCGCCCCACCATGCTGTTGACCACCTCTTCCGGGGAAATCTCGGCAATATTCTCCGTCCTGATATGGCAGCCGTCGCGCATGACCGTGATACGGTCGCAATGTTCGAAAATCTCCGCCATGCGGTGGGAGATATAGATGATGGCAATGCCGCGCGCCGCCAGCCGGTGCATGATCTTGAAAAGCGTCTGTGCCTCGGTCTCGGTGAGCGCCGCCGTCGGCTCATCGAGGATCAGGATACGGCAATCCAGCGTCAGCGCCTTGGCGATCTCGACGATCTGCTGCTGCGAAATCGACAGGTCGCCGGCCCGGCGCGCAGGATCGATATCGCCGATCTCCCGCAGCACCGTTGCCGCCCGTTCTTCCAGATCGCGATAATTCATGAACCAAGAGCGACTTTGGCCGGTCTCCGACATGTACATGTTTTCGGCGACTGAAATCTCCGGGCAGAGTGCTATCTCCTGATGCACAAAACCGATGCCGAGCCGGTTCGCCGCATTCGGCGAAGATATGCGGACCGGTTTGCCATCCAGCAGGATTTCCCCGCCATCCGGCTGCAGAATGCCGTCGATAATATGCATCAGCGTCGACTTGCCCGCACCGTTTTCACCAGCGAGCGCGTGGATTTCTCCGCGCCGCAGTTCAAGTGCGGCACTCCGCAATGCCCGCACGGGCCCGAACGCCTTGTGAATATTCGTCATGCTGAGGATGACCTCACCCATAACGCCCTCCCGAACCTGCTTCCCTCGTAACCGGCGAGGCCAGAAACCCCGCCGGTTTTTTTAAGAGCGACGCGTCAGCGTCCTTTCATATACTCATTGAGATCGAAGGAAGCGGCGTTCGCCTTGGTGATGACAGCAAAACCATTGTCCATCGACGGCACCTGCATCGGGTTGAAGCCGGAGACCTTATAGTCGTTGAACGGGTCGATCAGGTCCGAATGGGCGCCCAGAAACGTGTTCATGAAACCCATGAACCCCTGAACCCCCTGGTTAGGATTGATGGACATATAGATATTGCCCTGCTTGATGTGTTCCAGCGTCGCCGGCGTGATATCCGCGTGCAGGATCAGGACCTTCTTTTTCGCTTCCAGAACCGCGGTCGTCGCGCCTTCGGCGGAGCCGGCCTCGGGAATCCAGAGCGCGCCCAGATTAGGGTTTGCCTGCAGGAGAGCGCCAACCGCCTGATAGGCGACATTGGCGTCCTGGTTTGTGGCCTGCCGGCCAACCAGCTTCATCTGAGGATAGGTGCGCCCCATATAGTCGATGAGAGCGGTGACGCGCAGATCGTGATTGCTCTGGCCCGGATTTTCCAGAACGGCATATTCACCCTTTTCGCCGAGCTTCTTGACGATTTCGTCGGCCGCAAATTTCGCCTCGGCAACGTTGTCCGAAGTGATATAGGCGGTGCGCTTCGACTTCGGAGAATCCGCCGCGAAAGTCGTCACGGAAACACCTGATGCAATTGCCTTGTTTATGGGCTCGATGAAGGGATCGGCCTGCATCGGGTGCAGCAGAATGCCTTTCGGCTTCTTCACCAGTTCCTGCTCGAAGGACGCGATCTGCTTGGTGATGTCATATTCCGGCGTACCGGTGAAGACGGCCTCGCAGCCAAGCGCCTTGGCAGCCTGCTTGAACCCCTCGAAGACCGGCACCCAATAGGGGTGGCTGGAAACCATGACGTTCATAACGTAGGTCTCACCCGGCTCGCAGGCGAATTTGCTTGCAGCGGCGGCCGGTGATGTTGCACCGGCACTCATCGCCACGGACAGGACACCCGCAGCAGCGGTCGATTTCAGAAAAGCCAACATATTCCCCTCCCAAGGACAATGACTTAATCGCAATAAATTTTGATGTGCGTAATTTATTGCATGTCACTTGAGGTAGCCGGAAAAACTGGCCGCGTCAACAGCTTTGAATTTTATTTTCATCGATGAAATTTATTGCGCCACAACACGAAGCGCAATGAGCCGCCCGCTACCGAAACTGGCCGACGGGAATGGCGACATACGCAATCGGTGACTTAAATAGCTCGGGATATGAAAGTCTGCGCTATGGCTAAACCAGAAACGAAAAAAGGGTTTCTGATTGATCAGAAACCCTTTTCATGAATTCGGATGGTGGGCGTGACAGGGATTGAACCTGTGACCCCTACGATGTCAACGTAGTGCTCTCCCGCTGAGCTACACGCCCTCCGTGGCGGCGGATAGACCACAAAACCGGTTGATACGTCAACTGCTTTTTTTCGGTTTTATGAAGGTTTTTTGAGAGGCCTTACGCCACAAGGAGTTTGTTCACCTCATCCACGAGATCGCGCAGATGGAACGGCTTGGAAAGCACCTTGGCGTCCTTCGGAGCCTTCGAATCGGCGTTGAGCGCGACGGCTGCGAAGCCGGTGATGAACATCACCTTCAGGTCGGGGTCGAGTTCGGTGGCGCGCCGCGCAAGCTCTATGCCATCCATTTCAGGCATGACAATATCGGTCAGCAGCAACGAAAAGGGCTCTTCGCGAAGCCGGTCGTAGGCGCTTGCGCCATTGTCGAAGGAAGAAACCTTGTAACCGGCTTTTTCCAGCGCTTTCACGAGAAAGCGGCGCATATCGTTGTCGTCTTCAGCGAGAAGAATTTTCTGATTCATCATAAGTGACCGTAACTGCTCAATGTTTGGAATATCCTAGCCCGATTATAGGATTTTCACGGTAAATATCCTGTGAACGCGTGAATCGGTATAGCGCTGTTTGGGCGATAGTATGGACTTGCCGCACCGTAACTGGCAACATGAATGCCCTGATAGTTTGCGACATGGTAAATGGTACTGAATGGACTGGGTCACGGGTGAATACGAGCTGTTCGAAGTAACGGAACCTGCCGTTCAAACCCTCCCATTTGTCTACAACTCCCCCCATAGCGGCCGCTGTTATCCCATCTCCTTCCTGGAATCGGCGCGACTCGATTCGCATGAGATCCGCCGCTCCGAAGATCATTTCGTCGATGAGCTGTTCGCCGCCGCCCCCGAGATCGGCGCGCCGCTCCTGAAAGCGAATTTTCCGCGAGCCTATCTCGACGTCAATCGCGAGCCTTATGAGCTCGATCCGCGCATGTTCGAGGGCACGTTGCCGCCTTATGCCAATATCGGCTCCATGCGGGTCGCGGGCGGTCTTGGAACCGTGCCCCGCATCGTTGCAGAGAATATGGATATCTATGCCCACCGCCTGCCGGTAGACGAGGCGCTATCGCGGATCGAGACGATCTACAAGCCCTATCACGCCTGCCTGCGCCGGCTGCTTTCACGCACTCACGCTCAATTCGGCATGGCCGTCCTGATCGATTGCCATTCCATGCCCGGCAATATCCGCGTCGCCGGCTCGAACCTCAAACCGGACGTGATCATCGGCGATCGCTACGGGACCAGCGCCTCCCAGGAAGTATCCCGCGCCGCCCTGCATTTTCTCGAAGAGCTGGGTTTCGTCGCGGTCTGCAACAAACCCTATGCCGGCGGCTTCATCACCGAACATTATGGTCGGCCGATCCGTTCGCTGCATGCGCTGCAGATCGAGGTCAACCGCGCGCTTTACGTGGATGAAAAGACGCTTTTGAAAAAAGTCGATTTTCCCGCCATTCAGGCATCGCTCGAAATCTTCATGCGCCAGCTCGGCGCCTTCGTTTCGGAATACGCGATCGAAACCTCGCTCGCCGCCGAATAACAATAATCCGCTATTTCGATATTTACCCTGGATCGTCTGGCAGCGCGCCGGGCAAAAAAAACCGCGCCTGAGCGCGGTCAATTCTAGGGAGGAAACACCCAAGGAGGGTATTTACAGTCAAAGACTGCAGGATCACGCTACGCACTAATTGCACAATTGTCAATCATTTTATTTTTTGCATATTTTTTGTGCGTATGCCGAAAATATGGAAACGCCGGCTCCAGCATCCGTATGAGTGGACGACGGATGTGATTCCAGTCTATGCATGGTCCACAGAATTCAGAGCACCATTCCAGGCGATGAGGTTTCGCATGCTGCCCGACCGGGATTTCTTCTTCAAACTTGCCGATGCCGCCAGCGCCGAGACGCTTCCCCGCTTCCGTACGGGTATTGCCGTCACCAACAAGCAGGATGGCGGCTATGATCCGGTGACAGAAGGCGATCAGGCAGCGGAAACCGCCATCCGCGCGCTTATCGAAGCACGTTTTCCGCAGCACGGCATTCTTGGCGAAGAACACGGCAATGTCGGTCTCGACCGCGAGCATATCTGGGTCATCGACCCGATCGACGGCACCCGCGCCTTTATTTCCGGCGTACCGGTCTGGGGCACGCTGATCGGCTTCCAGTCGGCCGGCCGCGCCACGATGGGCATCATGGACCAGCCCTTCACGAAGGAGCGTTATTTCGCCGATGGCGAGGCGGCGTGGTATTTCGGACCCGACGGCGAAAAGAAAATCCGCACGCGTGATTGCGCGTCTCTATCGGATGCGGTGCTGTTCACCACGACCCCGCATATCTTCACTGCGCAAGAAAAGCCCTTTTATGAAAAAGTGCAGGATCAGGTCCGCCTTTTCCGCTACGGCGTGGATTGTTACGCCTATTGCCTGCTCGCGGCCGGCCATGTCGATCTGGTGATCGAATCCGGACTGAAGCCCTATGATGTCGGTGCGTTGATCCCGGTGATCGAACAGGCCGGCGGCATCATGACCACCTGGGATGGTGGGCGCCCGGAAAATGGCGGCCGCATTCTGGCAGCCGGCTCCAAGGCCGTGCATGAAGAGGCGCTCGCCATTCTCTCAAAACTCTAGGCAGCTTGGCTCAAGCGGCCATCACTCCGGCGCGAAAAACGCGTCGATGGCCGCCAGCGCCTGTTTGCGGAAAACGTCACGCTCATGCAGCAATTCGTGGCGTGCGCCGGTTATCGGAAGAAGCTGCGCCGCCCGGAAATTGCGTGAGAGTTCTTCCTGCGCCTTATAGGGCGTGATCGTATCCAGCATCGGCGCCAGAATGAGGGTTGGAACGGTAATGTTCGTCAGGTGATCCTGTCGGGTCACCCGCCCCATGGTCTTCAGCGCTTCATAGACCCAGCGTGCCGTCGGCGCGCCGATGAACAGTTCCGGAAACTGCCTGTGTAAAGCGAGATTCCTGGCAAAACGCCTGGCGTCGGAGGTCAGCGGATTGCCGTCGAAATCCCGCTCGCGCTGGTCCCTGCCGAGCTGAACCCTGCCGAGACCGACAAGACTCAAGGCCGTCGCAACCAGCCGGATAACGGACGGGGGAACCGATTGCTGACTGTCCAGTTCGATGAAGGGCGAACACAGCGCCAGACGGTCAATCCGGTTCGACAGGCCGGGAGCTGCCGCAAGTGCCGCAAGCGCGCCGGTGGAATGGGCGATCATGAAGAAGGGCAGCCGCGTATCCGGCAGAACCACCTGCTCGAGAAACAGGCTGATATCGCGCTGATAATCGGAAAAGCGCCGCACATGCCCCACGCCCGGCTTTTTCAGGAGCCTTTCGGAACCGCCCTGCCCGCGCATGTCGAAGGTTGCGACCCAGAAGCCCATGGCCGTCAGATCGGTGACGGTCTCGAAATATTTCTCGATACATTCGTTCCTGCCATGCAGCAGAACCACCGTTCCGCGGGCAATCTGGCGGCTGGCGCGAAAGATCGCATATCGAAGCTGTTTGCCGCCATGGCCGGTAAAATATCCGACGGTGTGGTTGCCGGGAACCGGGTTATCTTCGCTGGCGCGCAATGTGGCTTCGATCATGGTCTTTTCCGGCTTTTCTGCCATTTCGGGATAGGTCGGCGGCGCGGGAAGGTCAAAGAAAAAATTGCCGGAACCGTCGGTTAAAGCAGTCGCGGTTCCGGCGAATAAGACAGAAGAAGAAGGGACGTTATTGCTTCTGTCCACGGAGAATGCCTCCGATGACCGCAGTTTTATGGCTCTCAAACTGAACGATGCCGGAACCGGATGTTCAGCCATGGTTCATGTTGCCCTCGTCTTTTCGTGCCCCCCTTGACGCCGCGCATGACCATTCCCATTTCCTTCATGCGGTCGCCAGAACGGGACCGCGCCATATGTCCTGCCATCGCCAGAATGGGATGCCGGACTTAACCGCAAACAGTCGCTTCTTAAGGAGGACACCATGCGCCACGTTGATTTTTCCCCCCTCTATCGTTCCACCGTCGGCTTCGACCGTCTTTTTTCGATGCTCGATGGCCTCGGCCAGCCGGAACAGGCCCAGTCCTATCCGCCCTATAATATCGAACGAACAGGTGAAAACACCTATCGCATCACCATGGCCGTTGCCGGTTTTGATGAAACCGAACTCAGCATCGAATCCCGCGCCAACGCACTGACGGTGAAGGCCGAGAAGGCCACGGACGAGAAAACGACCGAAGGCGAATTCCTGTATCGCGGCATCGCCACACGCGCTTTCGAACGCCGCTTCCAGCTTGCCGACCACGTCGAAGTCCAGACCGCTTCCCTGAAGAACGGCCTGCTTCACATCGACCTCGTCCGCAATATTCCGGAAGCGATGAAGCCGCGCCGCATCGCGATCTCGTCCGACAGCGCCGATGCGCCGAAGACGATCGAAGCCCAGATTTCCCCGGCTCAGGTCAACTAAGCTTTTCTGACATGCAAAACGAACGGCCCCTCCACGGGGCCGTTTTTGTTTTCGGAGATCCCGTCAGCGGGCGGATGCCGCCGCACCTTCAGCAGCCGCCGTTTCCGCGATCGCCGCTTTTTCGTGCGCCTTGCGGGCATAACGCTGGGCCAGCACCGCGCAGACCATCAGCTGAATCTGGTGGAAGAGCATGATCGGCAGGACGATCGCGCCAATGCTCTGGCCGGCAAAGATCGCGCCCGCCATGGGCACACCGCTGGCAAGGCTCTTCTTCGAACCGCAGAAAGTGATGGTGATTTCATCCGCCTTTTCGAAACCAAGCAGACGGCTGCCAAACATCGTCACGCACAGAACCAGCGCCAGAAGCACGATGTTGATGAGGATGACCACGCCGATATCGCGGAGAGAAAACGTGTGCCAGATACCCTCGATAACCGCATCGGAGAACGCCAAATAGACAACCATCAGGATCGAACCACGATCGACTGGGGACAGCAGCTTCTTGCGCGCCCGAATCCACTCACCGATCCACGGCTGCAGCAACTGGCCAACGATGAAGGGCAAAAGCAGCTGCAGGAAAATCTGCAGGAACGCGTCCATCGAAAATCCGCCGCCATGGCCGCCCACAGTAAACAGCAGGCCAACCAGCAATGGGGTCAGGAACATGCCGAAAATATTGGAAGCCGAGGCCGAACAGATAGCCGCCGGCACATTCCCGCCCGCCATGGACGTAAAAGCGATGGAGGATTGCACGGTGGATGGCAGCACGCAGAGAAACAGCACGCCCATATAAAGCGGGGCCGGCAGGATGCTTTCGGGAATGAAGCCCAACGCCACGCCGAGAAGCGGGAAAAGGCCGAAGGTGACCAGAAGGATCGCCAGATGCAGCCGCCAGTGCAGGATGCCTGCAATCACCACATCCCGCGAAAGCCGCGCGCCGTGCAGGAAGAACAGCAAAGCGATCGCGAGTTTTGTCGCAAGTCCGAAATACACCGCCGGCTCGCCGCTGATCGGCAGGATGGAAGCCAAAATCACGGTGGCCACCAGCATCATGGTGAAACGGTCGGGCAAAAAGCGGGTCATGGGATGTCTTTCCGGCATCGGTTTTGCTTGAAACGCGCGTTACTATCGCTCATCATGATTTCCGATGCAAAGATTAACAGTTATCATGATTTGAGATAATGCTGAACCTTCAACATCTCGCCAGCTTCGTCATGCTTCAGCAAACCGGCAGTTTCACATTTGCTGCCGAGCGGCTCGGCATCGGCCAATCCACCGTCAGCCAGCATATTCAACGGCTTGAGGCCGCGCTCGGCCGCCGGCTGATCGCGCGCAGCACGCATCAGGTGAAACTGACCGGCGAGGGTGAGGCGCTCCTCGGTTACGCCCGCAACATGCTTGATATTGACAGCAAGGTTTCATCGCTGTTCAGCGAAAACCGCCTGCGCGGACGGCTGCGGCTCGGCGTGTCGGAAGATTTCGTCGCCAGCCGGCTGACGGCCATTCTGGAGGAGTTCATCCGCCTTTATCCGCTGGTGGATCTGGAGCTGACGGTTTCGCTGAGCGGTGTGCTTTACCAGATGCAGGATAATGGCGAGCTGGATGTGGTGCTGGCCAAACGCCGTCTCGGCGACAAGCTCGGCCATTTCCTCTACCGCGAACCGCTCGTCTGGCTGGCGCGCGACCCGGAACGCATGCTGAACCAGCCGGATGCCCTGCCGCTGATCGCCTTTCCGCCGCCGAGCATTACCAGAAAGGCGGCGCAGGAAGCATTGGACCGGGCCGGCCTCTCCTGGCGGATCGTCTGCACCTGCGGCAGCCTGAGTGGATTAACCGCTGCGGCAAGAGCGGGCATGGGCATTCTGGTGCAGCCCCGCAGCATGGCGCCGGCCGGCCTGAAGGAAATTACCGCCGACGTGCTGCCGGCACTCGAGGATGTGGAATTCGTGCTTCAGCCGAGCAAAGGTACGGATACGAAGCTGGTGCGTGCGCTTTCCGATCTCGTATCGAGCAAGAGCATTGCACCCGGCAGCTTCGTATAGATTCCCTGGCGCATTTCCGAACGCAAAACCGCTTCACACTCTAGCTGGAAATGCCCTAGTTTTCCCGTTGCGAAAGGCAGCGGCCGACGCTGTCGTGCCAGCCGGCGATGGCGTTCTTCCGCTCGCTCTCTTCCATTTCCGGACTGAAGCGGCGGTCACGCCGCCAATGGTCGGCAAAGGCCTTGCGATCCGGCCAGATGCCGGCGCGGGAGGCCGCAAGCCAGGCCGCACCCAGAATGGTCGTTTCCAGAAAGACCGGGCGATCGACCGGTGCCGCGAGAATATCCGCAAGCCGCTGCATGGTCCAGTCGGAAGCGACCATGCCGCCATCGACCCGCAGCACCGTCTTGCCATTGTCACCCGCCCAGTCCTTGCGCATGGCATCCAGAAGATCGAAGGTTTGGTAAGCAACACTTTCGAGCGCCGCGCGAGCAAATTCCGCAGGTCCCGTACCACGCGTCAGGCCGAAAATCGCCCCGCGCGCCTCGGCATCCCAATAGGGCGCGCCAAGACCGGTAAAGGCTGGCACCAGATAAACGCGCTGCTTTGGATCAGCCTTTTCGGCAAGCGCGCTGACTTCTGACGCAACCGAGATGAAACCAAGCTCGTCACGCAGCCATTGCACGGCGGCACCGGCAATAAAGATCGAGCCTTCAAGCGCGTAGGTGGTCACGCCATCGAGGCGGTAAGCAATCGTCGTCAGCAACCGGTTGGTGGATGCCACCCGGTCGGTGCCGGTATTGAGAAGCGCAAAGCAGCCGGTTCCATAGGTGGATTTCATCATGCCAGGCTCGAAGCAGGCATTGCCGATCACGGCCGCCTGCTGATCGCCGGCCACACCGAGGATCGGGATTTCCGCGCCCAGAAGCGATTTGTCCGTCACACCGAAATCGGCGGCGCAGTCCAGCACCTCCGGCAGCATGGCGCGGGGAATGTCGAGGATAGACAGCAATTCGTCATCCCAGGCGTTGTCCTCGATATTGTAGATCAGCGTGCGCGAGGCATTGGTGGCGTCGGTCACATGGCGGCGGCCGCCGGTGAGGCGATAGATCAGAAAACTGTCGATGGTGCCGAAGCAGATTTCTCCCTTCACGGCTTTTTCGCGAAGGCCGCTGACGCTATCAAGAAGCCATTTCAGCTTGGTGCCGGAAAAATAGGGGTCGAGCAGCAGCCCGGTCTTTTTCGAAAAAAGCGGCTCCAGTCCGCGGCGTTTCAGATCTTCGCAGATGGGTGCGGCACGCCGATCCTGCCAGACCACGGCGCGATGCACAGTCTCGCCGGTGTTCCGGTCCCAGAGCACGGTCGTTTCGCGCTGGTTGGTGATGCCGATGGCCGCAATATCGAATGCGGCGATACCGGCATCGGCAAGCGCCAGCCGGATCGTTTCAAGCACGCTTTTCCAGATATCCTCGGCATCGTGTTCGACCCAGCCAGAGGCCGGGAAATGCTGCGGAAATTCTCGCTGTCCGACACCGATGACCCGCATGTCGCGATCAAAGACCATCGACCGTGTCGATGTCGTTCCCTGATCGATCGCCAGAATATACCCGCCCATTATGCTACTCCCTTTCAAACGCAATGACGGGGCGGCAGAGCCGCCCCGGTTTGTTCAGATTTGATGCAGAAATTACTTCTGCCAGCTTTTGACCAGTTCGTCGTAATTGACGGTGACCGGCTTTTCCTTTTCGTTGGCGATCTTCAGCTGCGGTGCCAGATTGCCCTTCGAAACGGCGTCCTTGTTCCAGTAGTCGATATCGTGCTCTTCCGCCAGTTTCGGGCCGATATCGCCCTGCACACCGGCGCGCTCGATACGGGCCATGACCTTTTCCTGCTCGGCGCAGAGCGAGTCCATGGCCGCCTGAGCGGTTTTGGCACCCGACGACGCATCGCCGATTGCCTGCCACCAGAGCTGCGCCAGCTTCGGATAGTCAGGGACGTTGGTGCCGGTGGGCGACCACTGCACCCGGGCCGGCGAACGGTAGAACTCGATCAGACCACCGAGCTTGGAAGCACGGTCCGTAAAGCTCTTGTGATGGATGGTGGTGTCACGAATGAAGGTGAGACCCACATGGCTCTTCTTCACATCCACGGTCTTCGAAGTCACGAACTGCGCGTAGAGCCATGCGGCCTTGGCGCGGTCATCGGGGGTGGATTTCATCAGTGTCCACGAACCCACATCCTGATAACCAAGCTTCATGCCGTCCTTCCAGTAGACGCCATGCGGCGAAGGTGCGACACGCCATTTCGGCGAACCGTCCTCGTTCACGACGGGTAAGCCGGGCTTGGCCATATCGGCGGTAAAGGCCGTATACCAGAAGATCTGCTGCGCGATATTGCCCTGCGCCGGCACCGGACCTGACTCGGAGAAGGTCATGCCCTGTGCTTCCGGCGGCGCATATTTCTTCAGCCATTCAAGATATTTCTCGATGGAATAGACCGAAGCCGGACCATTGGTATCGCCGCCGCGGGCCACGCAGGAACCGACCGGCTGCGACTTGTCATTGACCTTGATACCCCATTCGTCGACCGGCAGGCCGTTTGGCAGGCCTTTGTCACCATTACCGGCCATGGAAAGCCAGGCATCGGTGAAGCGCCAGCCGAGCGACGGGTCCTTCTTGCCGTAGTCCATATGGCCGAAGACCTTCTTGCCGCCGACATCGCGGCCGGTGAAAAATTCGGCAATATCCTCATAGGCCGACCAGTTGACGGGAACACCGAGGTCGTAGCCATATTTGGCCTTGAAATCAGCCTTGTTCTTGTCGTCGTTGAACCAGTCGTAGCGGAACCAATAGAGGTTCGCGAATTGCTGATCGGGAAGCTGGTAGAGCTTCTTGTCCGGCGCCGTTGTAAACGCGCTGCCAATGAAGTCCTTGAGGTCGAGACCGGGATTGGTGACGTCCTTGCCTTCATTGGCCATGAAGTCCGTCAGGTTGCGCACCTGCTGGTAGCGCCAATGTGTGCCGATGAGATCGCTGTCGTTGACCCAGCCGTCATATAGGTTCTGGCCGGTCTGCATCTGGGTCTGGATCTTTTCGACGACGTCACCTTCCTGGATGATGTCGTGCGTGACCTTGATGCCGGTAATGGCGGTAAAGGCCGGGGCCAGAACCTTGGATTCATATTCATGCGTGGTCAGGGATTCGGAAACCACCTTGATTTCCATGCCCGAAAAGGGTTTTGCCGCATCGACAAACCATTGCAGTTCCTTTTCCTGCTCCGCACGGGAAAGGGACGACATGTCGCCGATTTCCTTGTCCAGAAACTGCTTTGCTTCCTCCATTCCGGCGAAAGCGGAACCCGTCATTGCCAGCAGCATGGCTGCCGTCGTCGTCATCAGATGCCGTCGCATATCAGTCCTCCCAGGGGTTGCGATTGCATGAAGTCTGCGGGTGCGGTTTTCCTCCGCCGCACCTTTTTCCTGCTCTAGACAAAACGGAAAACGCCGATGGCGTAGACCAAGGATAGAGCGAGAGCCCACCACAGGTTCGGGCCGACCAGCCCGAGCCATGCGAGATGAATGAAGGCGCTGCCGAGCAGCGAGATGAACAGCCTGTCGCCGCGCGTTGTCTCGAAGCGCAACAGGCCGAAGCGGGGATTGCCGCCGGGCGAGAGACGTTCCCAGAACCACATGCCGACCAGCAGCACGGCAATAGTGCCGAAAAAGGCTGCCGTCTGCCAAGTCCACGCCATCCAGGTAAAATCGGGCATCTTCGTCATGGTCAAACCCTCCCCAGCGCAAAGCCCTTGGCGATGTAATTTCGCACGAACCAGATCACCAGCGCCCCCGGTATCAGCGTCAGCACACCGGCAGCGGCAAGCAGGCCCCAGTCCATGCCGGCAGCGGAGACGGTGCGTGTCATCGTTGCGGCAATCGGCTTTGCGTCCGTCGTCGTCAGCGTGCGGGCGATCAGAAGTTCGACCCACGAGAACATGAAGCTGAAGAAGCAGGCGACACCGATGCCGGAAGCAATGAGCGGCATGAAAATCTTCACGAAGAATTTCGGGAAGGAATAGCCGTCAATATAGGCGGTTTCGTCGATTTCCTTCGGCACGCCCGACATGAATCCTTCGAGGATCCACACCGCCAGCGGCACGTTGAACAGGCAATGCGCCAGCGCCACGGCGATATGCGTGTCGATCAGCCCGAAGGCCGAATAAAGCTGGAAGAAGGGCAGCGCAAAGACGGCGGGTGGCGCCATGCGGTTGGTCAGCAGCCAGAAGAACAGATGTTTGTCGCCGAGAAAACGGTAACGCGAGAAGGCATAGGCCGCCGGAAGGGCTGCCGCGACAGAAATCACCATGTTCATGACGACGTAGATGATCGAGTTGATGTAACCCGAATACCAGGAGGAATCGGTGAAGATCGTCCTGTAGTTCTGCAGCGTCGGCTGGTGCGGATAAAGCGTCATGGACGAGACGATTTCCGCGTTCGTCTTGAAGCTCATATTGACCAGCCAATAGATCGGCACGAGCAGAAGGATGATGTAGATCGTCGGCACCAGCCAGGAAAAACGTGATGGTCCGTGGCGGCGGCGCGAGCGTGCGGCAATGCCTGATACGCCCGCCGAGGCGGCTTTCACAGGCGAACTTCCTATCCGTTCCACGCTTGCCGTGACATTCGAAGCACTCATGTCTCAGGTCTCCGCGTCGTGGCTGGTCATCACGGTGTAGAACACCCATGACAGCAGCAGGATGATGAGGAAGTAGATCAGCGACATGGCCGCCGCCGGACCGAGGTCGAACTGGCCGAGCGCCATCTTCACGAGGTCGATGGACAGGAAAGTGGTGGAGTTACCCGGGCCGCCGCCGGTGACGACGAAGGGCTCGGTGTAGATCATGAAACTGTCCATGAAGCGCAGCAGGAAGGCGATGAGCAACACCCGCTTCATCTTCGGCAGCTGAATGAACCGGAACACTGCAAAACGCGACGCGCCGTCGATCCGTGCCGCCTGATAATAGGCATCCGGAATGGAAACGAGGCTGGCGTAGCACAGGAGCACCACAAGGCTCGTCCAGTGCCACACATCCATGATGACGACCGTAATCCACGCATCGACGGGATCATTGACATAGTTATAGTCAAGCCCGAGCTGATTGGCATAATAACCGAGCAGCCCGATATCGCTGCGGCCGAAGACCTGCCAGATCGTGCCGACCACATTCCACGGCACCAGGAGCGGCAACGCCATCGTGACGAGGCAGACCGGCACACCGATGCCGGATTTCGGCATCTTCAACGCGATGAATATGCCGAGCGGAATTTCAATCGCCAATATGATGCCGGAAAACACCAGGTTGCGTCCGAGCGCGTTCCAGAAACGGTCGGAGCTGAGGATTTCCTGAAACCATTGGGTTCCCGCCCAGAAGAACTGATTGTTGCCGAAGGTGTCCTGCACCGAATAATTCACGACGGTCATCAGCGGAATGACGGCGGAAAAGGCGACCAGCACCAACACCGGCAGCACCATGAACCACGCCTTATTGTTCCAGCTCTTTTCCATGGTCAGGCTCCCATCTTCACACGCCAGGAATCAGCGAAAACGCCGATCGCGGCCGGGTCGAAACGCACACCCGCTTCCGCCGGAATTTCCTCGTCTTCGGCGACAACGATTGCCAGCTTCTGGCCGGCAAACCGGGCCCGGACGATCTTCTGCCGGCCGATATCCTCGACCTTGTCGATGCTGATCGGCATGCCGCCGCGCTCCAGCCGGACGAATTCCGGGCGGATGCCGATCTCGACGCGCTGCGCCGCGTCAACTTTGGGCGCGCCTGCCAGCGGTACACCAAGACCGCCGACCACAGCCGTCGCCCCTTCGATGCTGGCGGGCAGCACATTCATGCCCGGCGAGCCGATGAAATAACCGACGAATGTATGTCCCGGCCGCTCGAAAAGCTCGGCGGGCGTGCCGATCTGGACGATCTGCCCGTCATACATGACCACCACCTTGTCGGCGAAGGTCAACGCTTCGGTCTGGTCATGGGTGACATAGACCATGGTGAAACCGGACTGGCGATGCAGGCGCTTCAGCTGCGAGCGCAGTACCCATTTCATATGCGGATCGATGACCGTCAGCGGCTCATCGAAAAGAATGGCGTTGACGTCGGAGCGCACAAGGCCACGCGCCAGCGAAATCTTCTGCTTCTGATCCGCCGTCAGACCGCGGGCATGGCGTTTGGCCATGCCGGACAGATCGGTCATTTCGAGGATGTCCCGCACGCGGCGGTCAACCTCGGCTTCCGGCACATGCCGGTTGCGCAGCGGAAAGGCCAGATTGTCATAGACCGTCATCGTGTCATAGACGACCGGGAACTGGAACACCTGAGCGATGTTGCGATCTTCAGTCGCAAAATCGGTGACGTCAGTTCCATCAAAGGCGATGCGGCCTTCGGAGGGGCGCAGCAGGCCGGAAATGATGTTGAGCAGCGTGGTCTTGCCGCAGCCGGAGGGTCCGAGAAGCGCATAGGCCCCGCCATCCTCCCATTCGTGATGCACTTCTTTCAGCGCATAATCGCCGGCAGCCTGCGCCTTGGCATTATAGGCGTGGCGGATGTGATCGAGCGTGATGCGTGCCATGACCGATCTCCCCTCAGGCCGCTTCGCCGATGGCGCGACCATTCGCGTCAAAGGCCATCAGGTGTTTTGTATCGAGAAACAGCTCGATATCCCTGTCCGGTTCGATGTCGTGGATACCATGCGCCAGCATCACCCAGCGCCGGCCGAAAAATTCCACATGCACGAAACTTTCCGATCCCGCGATTTCCGAAATCAGCGTCCGCGCCCGGATGGATTGCCGCGCCTCACCCTTCGCATACGGGAAAAGATGATGCGGCTGGAAAGCAATGGTCAAAGGTCCATCCGGCACGGCGGCAAGATGCGCCGGCACCGAAACTACCGCCTGGTCGGCGCGCGTGAAGGCATTGCCCGCTTTGATGACCTCGATGGTGTTGAGCGGCGGATCGGCAAAGATTTCCGCGGTCACGATATCCACCGGCTGCCGGTAGACCTCGATCGTACGGTTGAACTGCGTCACCCTTCCTTCGTTGAGCGTCGCAGTGTTCCCGCCCAGAAGCAGCGCCTCTGAAGGCTCCGTCGTGGCATAAACGAAGATCGCGCCTGACTCGGCGAAGATACGCGGCAGTTCTTCGCGCAATTCCTCGCGCAGCTTATAATCGAGATTGGCGAGCGGCTCATCGAGCAGCACCAGATTGGCGTTCTTGACGATGGCGCGGGCAAGTGCCGTGCGCTGCTGCTGGCCGCCGGAAAGATTGAGCGGCGTGCGGTCGAGATAGGGCGTCAGCCTCAGAAGCTCGGCCGCCTTCCTCACCTCCCGGTCGATGGTCGACTGGTCCTTGCCGGCAACCCGCATCGGCGAAGCGATGTTCTCGTAAACGGAGAGCGCCGGATAATTGATAAATTGCTGGTAGACCATGGCGACGTTGCGCTTCTGCACCGGCCAGCCCGTCACATCCTCGCCGTTAAAGAGGATCGAGCCGCCGCTCGGCTTGTCCAGCCCGGCCATCAGCCGCATCAGCGTCGTCTTGCCCGAAAGCGTCGGTCCAAGCAGGACGTTCAGGCTTCCGCGCTGCAACGTCAGATCGGTCGGGTGAATATGATATTCACCACCCACCATCTTCGAGACGTTTCGCAATTCAAGCATGGTGATCCAAAGCCTCCTCCGCTTTTCGATCGGATCGTCAGATTGCCCTCAAGCGTCCACCTGCAATGCCTTCGATATAATCCGCCAGCCCACGCGCCTCTTCAGGGGTCAGAAAAAGCCCCTGCTTGGTGCGGCGCCACAGAATGTCCTCCGCCGTCAGCGCCCATTCCCGCGCCATCAGCCAGCGAACCTCAGCCTCGTAAAGCGTGCCGCCGAAATGCCGGCCCAACGCAGCCGTATCCGTGGCGGAACCGATTATGGCCATCGCATCCGTCCCATAACAACGGACGAGCCGCTCGGCATGACGCTTATCGAGGAAGGGATACCGCGACCGCAGGGTCCTGACCTCTTCCGCATAGGCCTCGGCACCGAAATTTCCGCCCGGCAAATGCGAACCCGCCGTCCATGGCGCACCCTTTTCACCCAGCGCATCGCCGATTTTTTCAAGAGCATGTTCGGCAAGCCGCCGATAGGTGGTGAGCTTGCCGCCGAAGATATTGAGGAGCGGCGCTTCGCCTTCTGCTCCTTCGGTTTTCAGCACATAATCGCGGGTCGCTTCCTGTGCTTTCGATGCGCCGTCATCGAAAAGCGGACGCACGCCGGAATAGGTCCAGACGATATCGGCGGGCTTCACCGGTTCAGCGAAATATTCACTCGCGGCATTGCAGAGATAGCTGATTTCCTCATCGCTGATCTTAACAGCCCGGGGATCGGCGGTATAGTCGCGATCCGTCGTGCCGATCAGGGTAAAATCCTGTTCATAGGGGATGGCGAAGATGATGCGGCCATCCGGATTCTGGAAAAAATAGGCGCGCGGATCGGCAAACTTCTTGCGCACGATGATGTGGCTGCCCTGCACAAGGCGGACATTATGGACATTGTTCTTGCCGAATGTGGAAGACAGCACCTTGTCCACCCAGGGGCCTGCGGCATTCACCAGCATGCGCGCCCGGTAGGTCTTGCTTTCACCGGCGGCATTTTTCGTTTCGACCCGCCAGAAGGCGCCTTCGCGCCGGGCGGAAACCACCTGCGTGCGGTTAAGGATCAGGGCGCCACGATCGGCCGCATCGCGTGCGTTCAACACCACCAGACGGGCATCATCCACCCAGCCATCCGAATATTCGAAGGCACGGGCAAAAATCGGCTTCAACGGTTTTCCCGCGGGGTCACGGCGCAGGTCGAGCGAGCGGGTGGCCGGCAGAAGCTTGCGGCCGCCGAGATGATCGTAAAGGAAAAGCCCGAGGCGGACGAGCCAGGCCGGGCGCACCCCACCCTTCTGAAACGGCAGGACGAAGCGCATCGGCCAGATGATGTGCGGTGCCATGGCCCACAGAACCTCGCGTTCCATCAGGGCTTCGCGCACGAGGCGGAATTCATAATGTTCGAGATAACGCAAACCGCCATGGATGAGCTTGGTGGCGGCGGATGACGTGCCGGAGGCGAAATCGTTCATTTCCGCAAGCGCAACGGAATAGCCTCTGCCGATGGCGTCGCGCGCAATGCCGCAGCCATTGATACCGCCGCCGATCACGAAAATATCGTGAATTGCCTCGTCAGACATGCACCCTCCCGCACTTTCATCGACGCTCTCCTCATCGATATACTGAAAGCACGGCCATCTAATTCGAAGACAAAACGAATGTCAAACGAAATTCCAACGCCCCCTGAATCAGGCGTCGCTGGCCTCGGTTTCGATTAGCCGGACATCGTGATCGGCACAGATGCTGCGGATGGAATCAACCGGACAATGATCGGTAATGAAGGTGTGAACCTGCGAAAGATGGCCGATGCGGACCGGAGCCGTGCGTTCGAATTTCAGCGAATCCGACACCAGAATGACATGGCGGGCATTGGAGATGATCGCCTGCGCCACCTTGACCTCCCGGAAGTCGAAGTCCAGCAGCGCCCCATCCTCATCGATCGCCGAAACGCCGATCACGGCGAAATCGACCTTGAACTGGCGGATGAAATCCACCGCAGCCTCCCCGACGATACCGCCATCGGAACCGCGCACGACGCCGCCGGCAATCACCACCTCGATGCCCGGGAACACCCGTAACCTGTTGGCGACGTTTATATTATTGGTGATCACCATCAGTTCGTGATGGTCCGCCAGGGCTTCGCCCACCGCTTCGGTCGTCGTGCCGATATTGATGAAAAGCGAGGAATTATTGGGGATGAGAGCGGCGGCAGCGGCCCCGATCGCCTGTTTTTCGACAGAAGCAATCGCCCGCCGCGCCTCGTATTTGACGTTTTCATTGCCGCTCGGGAAAAGCGCGCCACCGTGAATGCGGGTCAGCACCCGCGTATCGCAGAGATCATTGAGGTCTTTGCGGATCGTCTGGGGGGTCACCGAAAACCGCGCCGCCAGTTCATCGACCAGCACCCGGCCGTTCGTTTTCGCCAGCGCAACGATTTCATCCTGACGCGGTGTTAGCAGCATTTCAGCCTCCCTCCTCTTCCAATTTTTTCGTTTCATTGAAGAGCGAACGAAAAACCAATGTCAAGGGAGGGTTTATGGCGGCGATGGCCACCCCTTTGCAGATTCGCTTGAAGAATGCATGGGCCTGAGCAAAAAGCTTATTAGCCGGCTTTCTGGAAAGGCGCAGCGGCGACTTGCTCTCCACCGGTGCCGGAAAATGCCACGGAGGCGGAAAGGAACGCATCACCGACACCAATCAGCACGGGTTCGTTCACGCCCAGCCTTTCGACTGCCGCAGCCAGTTGCGCGAGCGAACCGCACCAGCGTTGCTCATTTGCCCGGCTGACGGAAATCATCACCACAACGGGTGTCGAGGTGGGCATGCCATGGGCGAGCAGGGAAGACTGGATGTCGGAAGCGGTTCGCCCGCCCATGTAAAACACGGTGGTCACGGAAGGGTTCGACAGGGACTGCCAGTCGATATTTTCCGGCAGCCTTCCCTGCCGGGAATGCCCGGTGACGAACCGAACGGACTGGGCATGGTCGCGATGGGTCAGGGAAACGCCGAGGCGCGAGGCCATGGCGCTTGCGGCGGTGATGCCGGGCACGACCTCGACCGGGATCTTTTCCGCTTCCAGCGCCGCGATCTCCTCGCCGGCGCGTCCGAAAATCATCGGATCTCCGGATTTCAGCCGCACCACCCGTTTACCAGCCTTGGCGAAGCGGATCATCATGTCGTTGATGTCTTCCTGTTTGCAGCTTTCCCGTCCCCCGCGCTTGCCGACCAGCATTCGCTTCGCTTCGCGGCGCGCCAGTTCCAGTACCTCCGCCGAGACGAGATCATCGAACAGGATGACATCGGCCGCCTGCAGGGCGCGCACCGCTTTCAGCGTCAAAAGCTCGGCATCACCGGGTCCCGCGCCCACGAGCGTCACAAGGCCCCGCGCCGATCCTGCCCGCCCCGCCTGCATCCCTATGTCTGTCAGCAGCCGTTCTTCACTGCCCTCATCCAGCCTTTCGGTAAACGCTCGATCGACGAATTTTTCCCAGAAAGACCGTCGCGCCGCGCCGGGGGCAAGCCGCAGATTAACGCGCTCGCGGAGCGTCTGGGCAAGTGCTGCCCAATCCTTCAACGAAAGCGGCAGCAATGTCTCGATGCGCCGGCGGATGGCCTGCGCCAGAATGGGCGCGGCACCATCGGTGGAGATCGATACCACCACCGGCGAGCGATTGACGATGGAGCCGAACTGGAACTGGCAGAATTCCGGCTTGTCGATGACATTGACGGGAACTCCAGCCGCCCGTGCGGCATGATAAAATCTTTCGGCTTCCTCGTTGGTCTCGCAATCTGCCAGCGCCAGTTCCGCCCCTTTGAAAATATCTGGATTCCAGCAACGGTCATGCCATGTCAGCATCGGGCTTTTGGCGACGAGCGCCACCAAGCTTTCCGAAAGCGCGCTTTCCTCACAATAGAGATCAAGTTCCGCCCCGCAGGCCAACAGCAGTTCCGCCTTCCAGGCGGCCCCATCCGATCCGCCCGCCAGCACCACGCGCTTGCCCTCGAGACCCCAGAAGACCGGCAACTTGGCGAGCTTCTCCATGCGGGCCGGTTCATTCCGCTGCGGTTTTAAGGCATCCATCGATGATCCCCCTGATTTCGGCGCGGCAGGAGCCGCAATTGGTTCCGGCATTCAGCACCTTGCCGATGGCTTCAACACTGTGGCAACCGTCACGAATGGCGGCCGTGATCTGATTCACCCCGACATTGAAACAGGAGCAGACAGTTGCGCCCGGATCGGCTCGTCCCGCCCCCGGACGCCCGGCGACCAGCGCAAAACGCATGCGCAAATCCTCATGACGTTCGGTCAGTTGCGATATGGCCCAGTTGCGGGCAACGGCCACCGGCTCCTTGGCGATAAAAAGCGCCGTGATCAGGGTATCGCGATCGAAGAAGGCGAGGCGCAGATCGCCGGTCTGCCGGTCGCTATATCCCAGTGGCTCGACCCGCGCGTCGATGCCGAAAACCTGACGCGCCCAGAGCGTCCAGTCCTGCGGATCTTCCGCAAAAGCCAGCTCCATGCGATAGCCCCCATCCGCCTTGGCAATCGCCCAATAGGCACAATCCGGTGCGTCGGGCCGGGTGCGGGAAATGGCGAAACCATAAGCTTTCGCTTCGAAACGCGTCGCCCTCACGCCCGTGTTTTTCGAGGCGGGCTGACCGGAATGCGGGTCCGTGACCGGCGCCACAACCATGTCGATCCGCGCCCGCGCGGCGAACTGGTCGTTCCAGTGCATCGGCGCGAAGACCGATCCGCGCGCCTGCCTTTCGCTGATCAGCGCCCGCAGCAGAACCTTGCCATAAGGGCTTTCCAATTCCACCAGATCCGCGCTTTCGATTCCCAGCGCCTGCGCATCGCGCGGGTGAAGCTCGGCGAAGGGTTCGGCGATATGGGCGGTGAGGCGTGCGCTTTTGCCGGTACGGGTCATGGTGTGCCATTGGTCGCGAATGCGGCCGGTATTCAGCGTCAGCGGATAGTCCGCCGATGTTCTGTCCGCCTCCGGCAAGGCGGTGGCGATGAACCGTGCCTTGCCATCGGCGTGATAAAACCCACCATTCGCGAAAAAGCGGGTAACAGCGGCCTCGCCGGCCCCGGCTTTCGGCCATTGGAAGGGTGCCATCTCATCGTAGGAATCCCGGTCGATCCCGCCGATATCGAAATCACGGCTGCCAGCATTCTCAAAACCGGAAAGAGCGGCATGTTCGGCAAAAATCTCCGATGGCTGACGATGAGCGAAAGCGGCGCTGAAGCCCATACGCCGGGCCACTTCCGCCATCTGCCACCAGTCGGCCCTAGCTTCACCGGGCGCAGGCAGAAAGCCGCGCTGGCGGGAAATGCGCCGTTCGGAATTGGTGACCGTGCCGTTCTTTTCTCCCCAGCCGAGCGACGGCAGGAGAACATGGGCGTGGCGGGCCGTGTCGGTATCGGCCATCACATCGGAGACGACGACGAAAGGACAGTCCTTGATTGCCGCCTCGACGGCACCGGCATCCGGCATGGAAACGACAGGGTTTGTGGCCATGATCCACAGCGCCTTGATGCGGCCGTCAGCCACCGCCCGGAACATATCCACCGCCTTGAGGCCAGGTTTTTGCGCAATCGCAGGCGAGGCCCAGAAACGCTGAACGCGATCGCGATCCTCGGCACTTTCGATGGCCATATGGGCGGCCAACATGTTGGCGAGACCGCCGACTTCGCGTCCGCCCATGGCGTTCGGCTGACCTGTCAGCGAAAACGGCCCCATGCCCGGCCGGCCGATGCGGCCGGTGGCAAGGTGGCAATTGATGATGGCGTTGACCTTGTCGGTGCCGCTTTCAGACTGGTTGACGCCCTGGCTGTAACAGGTGACGGTTTTTTCCTCGCGCTCGAACAATTCGTAAAAGGAAATCAGTTCGGCGGTCGTCAGGCCCGTGGCCTCGGCAATTTCCGGCAGGCTATGCTCACTTGCAGCCTGCAGGGCGGCCTCGAAACCGGCCGTGTGGCTTTCAACGTAACCGCGATCTATTGCGCTACCGCCGGAAAGATGCGCCAGCAGGCCGGTAAACAGCGCCACATCTCCATCCGGGCGGATGGCAAGGTGCATATCGGCAATATCAGCGCTCATCGTCCGACGCGGATCGATGACGACGACTTTCATCTCTGGCCGCGCCGCTTTCGCGGCGGCGAGGCGTTGATAAAGAACGGGATGGCACCAGGCGAGGTTGGAACCGGTGAGTATCACCAGATCGGCAAGTTCCAGATCCTCGTAGGTGCCCGGCACCGTATCCGCTCCGAAGGCGCGGCGGTGGCCGGCGACGGAGGATGACATGCAGAGCCTTGAATTGGTATCGATATTGGCTGATCCGATGAAACCCTTCATCAGCTTGTTGGCCAGGTAATAATCTTCCGTCAGCAATTGGCCGGAGACGTACAAGGCAACCGAGTCCGGGCCGTGCTCGGCAATGGTCTGGGAGAAACGGGAAGCGACGAGATCGAGCGCCTCGTCCCATGCCACTCGCCGGCCGGCGATTTCGGGGTAAAGCAGGCGGCCGCCGAGGTCGATGGTTTCCGCGAGAGCCGAGCCCTTGGAACACAGCCGTCCAAAATTGGCGGGGTGGTCCGGATCGCCTTTGACGGAAACGGCACCGTCATCAGCAACGGCTGCGAGGACGCCGCAGCCGACGCCGCAATAGGGGCAGGTGGTTTTTGTTTCAACGGGCATGGGTTTGCCCTTTCAGTGCGTGGTGTTTACCCCGCCTCGGTATGTGGCGCTTACCCCCCTCTGTCCTGCCGGACATCTCCCCCTCAAGGGGGGAGATCAATTGTGGCGCGAATGCCGATTCACAGCTTGCGATGCGGCCTGCGGCTATGAAGCGGGGAGCCATCCGCTTGTCGATCTCCCTCCTTGAGGGGGAGATGTCCGGCAGGACAGAGGGGGGTATCGTCGCCGCCATCGCCATTCACTCCGCCGCAATCATCAGAGTTTCAAGCGCAATGGACAGCCGTCCATCCAGATTACGCACCGGGATCGTCCGCACCTCGCCCTCATCCGCCCCCAGCGCCTTGCCGGTCTCCAGCGAAATCACCCAATTATGCAAGGGACACGTCACCGAAGCGCCATGCACGATGCCCTGGCTCAGCGGGCCACCCTTATGCGGGCAGTGATCTTCGATGGCAAAGACCTGATTTTCCGCCGTACGGAACACCGCGATCTTGCCCATCGGCGTTTTCACGCAACGCGCACCGCGCAGCGGAATGTCGGAGATATCGCCAATATCGATCCAGTTGCTATCCATCGTTCTCACTCCGCCGCCTGATTGAAACCGATTGCCGCCATGGGTTTGAATTCGTGCTTGTCGTGGCCGGACACGCGCTCGGACCAGGGATCGACCTGTGCGAATTTCTGGCTGAAGACGAAGCGGTCGAAATAGGCCCTGCGCTTGTCAGTATCGTCCATGATCTGGCGGCGAACCTCGTCGTAACCGATGCGTTTCGCCCATTTGTAGATGCGCTCGAGATACCGCGCCTGTTCGCGATACATCTGGGTCAGCGCCACGATATGCTCCAGCGCCTCGTCTTCGGTATGGACAAGTCCCAGAACTTCCGTGCCCTTGATGTCGAGACCGGCGGCACCGGCGAAATGGATTTCGAAACCGGAATCGACGCAGATGACACCGATATCCTTGCAGGTGGCCTCGGCGCAGTTGCGCGGACAGCCGGAAACGGCGAGCTTCAGTTTGGCGGGCGTCCACGAGCCCCACATGAATTTTTCGATGCGGATACCAAGCCCGGTGGAATCCTGCGTGCCGAAGCGGCACCATTGTTCACCCACACAGGTTTTCACGGTGCGCAGCCCCTTGGCGTAGGCCTGACCGGAGATGAAGCCCGCCTTGCCGAGATCAGCCCAGACGGCGGGCAAATCCTCCTTCTCGATGCCGAGAAGGTCGATGCGCTGGCCGCCGGTCACCTTCACCATCGGGATTTCGAACTTGTCGACCACATCGGCAATCGCCCTCAGTTCGGAGGAGGAGGTGACGCCGCCCCACATGCGCGGCACGACGGAGTAGGTGCCGTCCTTCTGGATATTGGCGTGGACGCGCTCGTTGATGTAACGCGACTGGTAGTCATCGGCATATTCGTCCGGAAAATCGCAGACGAGATAATAATTGAGCGCCGGCCGGCACTTGGCACAGCCGCAGGAGGTTTTCCACTCCAGTTCCTGCATCACGGCGGGAATGGTCTTCAAGCCCTTGGCCTTGATAAGACGGCGCACATCGTCATGACCGAGATCGGTGCATTTGCACATGGGCTGCACGGCGGCGGGGTTGTAGCTATCGCCCAGCGTCAACGTCATCAGCTGTTCGACAAGGCCGGTACAGTTGCCGCAGGAGGCGGAGGCCTTGGTGTGGGCGCGCACATCATCCAGCGAGGCCAGCCCCTTTGAGGTGATGGCCGTTGTGATCTTTCCCTTGCAAACGCCGTTGCAGCCACAGATTTCCGCATCATCCGGCAAGGCTGCAACGGCCGCCATAGGGTCCAGCGGCGACCCTCCCTGATAGGCCTGACCGAAGATCAGGGTTTCACGCATGGCGGAAATATCGGTTGATTTCTTCATCAGGTCGAAGAACCACGATCCGTCAGCCGTCTCGCCGTAGAGAACCGCGCCGATGATGCGGTTTTCCTTGAGAATCAGGCGCTTGTAGACGCCAGCGGTGGCGTCGCGCAGCACGATTTCCTCGCGGTCGTCGCCCTCTGCAAAATCGCCGGCGGAAAACAGGTTGATGCCGGTAACTTTCAGTTTCGTGTTGGTGACGGAGCCATGATATTCGGCCGAACCGCCGCACAGCCGATCGGCCAGCACCCGCGCCGATTCATAAAGCGGTGCGACCAGCCCGTAGCACATGCCGCGATGCTCGGCGCATTCGCCGAGCGCGTAGATTGAGGCGTCCGACGTCATCATGCCGTCATCCACGACGATGCCACGATTGACGGCGATGCCGGCTTCCTTGGCAAGACCGGAGGCTGGACGGATGCCGACCGCCATCACCACCATATCGCCCTTGATGACACGGCCGTCTTCAAGCTCGATGCCCTCGACCTTGTCCTCACCCAGAATGCATTTGGTGTTGGCCTTGGTGATGATGTCGATGCCGCGCTCGTTCAGCGCCTTTTCCAAGAGATAAGCCGCTGCCGGATCGAGCTGCCGCTCCATGATCGTTGGCATCAGGTGGATGACGGTGACATCCATGCCCTGACGCTTCAGGCCATAGGCGGCCTCCAAACCGAGCAAACCCGCACCGATGACGATGGCGCGGCCCTTGCCCTTCGCAATTTCCAGCATCTTCGTCACATCGTCGAGATCGCGATAGGCGAGCACGCCGGGCAACTGGTGGCCGGGAACGGGGATGATGAACGGCAGGGAGCCGGTGGCGATGACCAGCCTGTCATAGGAAACCGTGATGCCGTTTTCGCTGGTCACGGTCTTGTTGTCGCGATCGATGCCGGTGACCTTGGCGCCCTTGTGCAGGGTAACATTGTTGGCGGCATACCATTCGTCATTGTGGATGACGATGTCTTCATAGCTTTTTTCGCCTGAGAGTACCGGCGAGAGCATGATGCGGTCGTAATTGACGCGCGGCTCGGCGTTGAAAATGGTGACGTCGTAGAGACCGGGGGCGGTTTCGAACAGGTTTTCCAGCATGCGCCCCGGCGCCATGCCATTGCCGATGATGACGAGTTTTTGCGTCATGGTGATTACTCCGCGGCTTCGACGAAGCGGTGACGTTCGTAGAGGAACTTCAGCACGGCTTCGCGGCATTTGAGGTAGGTCTTGTCGGATGCAAGCTCGATGCGGTTGCGCGGGCGTGCCAGCGGCACATCAAGCTCTTCGCCGATATGAGCAGCGGGACCATTGGTCATCATCACGATGCGGTCGGACAAGAGCACGGCCTCGTCCACATCATGGGTGATCATGACCATGGTGTTGCCAAGCCGGGCGTGGATTTCCATCACCGCGTCCTGAAGGTGGGCGCGGGTCAGCGCGTCCAGCGCGCCGAAAGGCTCGTCGAGCAGCAGGATTTTCGGCTCCATGGCAAGCGCGCGGGCAATGCCGACGCGCTGCTTCATGCCGCCGGAAATTTCCGAGGGTTTCTTGTCCTTCGCATGTCCCATCTGCACGAGATCGAGATTGCGCATAACCCAGTCATGCCGCTCGGCCCGAGTCTTGGTGTTGCGAAACACCTTGTCGACGGCGAGGTTGACGTTTTCATAGACGGAAAGCCAGGGCAGCAGGCTGTGGTTCTGGAACACGACGGCGCGTTCCGGGCCGGGCTCGTTGACCTCCCGGTTTTCGAGGAGCACGGCACCGGCTGAAACCTTCGTCAGTCCGGCGATGAGGTTAAGCATCGTGGATTTGCCACAGCCGGAATGGCCGATGACGGAGACGAATTCGCCTTTTTCGATGGTAAGGTTGATGCCTTTCAGCACCTCGGCGCGGGAGCCGCCCTTGTCGAAATATTTATCGATATGATCGAGCTTCAGATAAGCGTTCATAGTGGTCGCCCTTCTAGTTGGCCGCAGCGCCGCGGGTGATGACCTTGCCGAGCGCCGCCACCAGCTTGTCGAGCATGAAGCCGACGACGCCGATGTAGGCGAGCGCCACGATGATGTCGGGCAGGCGAGAGGAGTTCCACGCATCCCAGATGAAGAAACCGATGCCGACGCCACCGGTCAGCATTTCAGCCGCGACGATCGCGAGCCACGAAAGGCCGACACCGATGCGCAGGCCGGTGAAGATGTAGGGCGCGGCCGAAGGCAACATGATCTTGAAGAAGAATTCGAGCTGGTTGAGCCGCAGTACCTTCGCCACATTGCGGTAATCCTGTGGGATGTTGCGCACGCCCACAGCGGTGTTGATGATGACCGGCCAGATGGAGGTGATGAAGATCACGAAAATGGCCGACGGGTTGCTGTCCTGAAAGGCGGCCAGCGAAAGCGGCAGCCAGGCCAACGGCGGCACGGTGCGCAGCACCTGAAAGATCGGGTCGAGGCCACGCATCGCCCAGACTGACTGGCCGATCACCGCGCCGAGCACGATGCCGGCAATGGCGGCGAGGCCGAAACCGTAAGCCACACGTTCGAGCGAGACCAGCACACGCAGGCCAAGACCGATATCCTGCGAACCATTATGGAAGAACGGCGATACGATGAGATCGTAACTCTCCTCGAAAACCTGACTCGGAGGCGGCAGCGATGAGCCGGGGGCGGAACAGAGCAGCTGCCAGACGCCGAGCAGGACGGCGAGGACGACAAGCGGCGGTATGGTGTTACGGGCCGCCGCGGCACCCCATTTGCGAAGATCGATCCGCGGTGGATGTTTGGGCGAAAGTGCCACGACGTTTGCCTTCTGCACTGCCGGCTGCTGCGGCTCTTCCTTGAATTTTCGGGCCAATGCGGACATGGGCATTTCCTCTTGATTTTGGTTGCGGTCTGGGCTCGCCCCTCATCCGGTCTTCAGTCTCGGCCGCCGAAAGGCGGGCGCTGGCGGATGAAGGGCGATACCCGGTCTCCTCCTCAGGAGGCCGCCTTGATGGAAAGGCTTTCGAGATAGGCCGACGGGTTTTCAGGGTCGAAGACCTTGCCGTCGAAGAAGGTTTCCTTGCCGCGCGAAGTGGAGGCAGGAAGATCGGCAACGCCGAGATCCTTGGCCGCTGCACGCCAGATATCCTCACGGTTCACCTTCGCAACGAGCGCCTTCACATCCGTATCGGGCGCAAACTTGCCCCAGCGGATGTTTTCGGTGATGAACCAGCTGTCATGGCTGTGGAAGGGATAAGAAGCGTGGTCCTGCCAGAACTTCATCTGCAGGCCGGTATTTTCCAGCACTCGGCCGTTGCCGTAATTGATATTACCCTTGAGGCGCCCGAGAACATCCTTCGGCGGGACGTTGAACCACTGGCGTTTGCCGAGGATAGTGGACATCTCCTCCTTGTTCGCCATCTCGTCGCACCATTGCTGCGCCTCCATCACGGCCATCAGCAGGGCCTTGGTGGCGTTGGGGTTCTTTTCCACCCAGTCGGCCCGCATGCCGAGTGCCTTTTCCGGATGGCCCTTCCAGAGTTCGCCGGTGGTACAGGCCGTGAAGCCAATGCCCTGATTGACGAGTTGCTCGTTCCACGGCTCGCCCACACAGAAGACGTCCATGTTGCCGACCTTCATGTTGGCGACCATTTGCGGCGGCGGAACGACGATGGTGGAGACGTCCTTGTCCGGGTCGATACCGCCGGCCGCGAGCCAATAGCGGATCCACAGATCATGTGTACCGCCGGGGAAGGTCATGGCAGCCTTGATTTCCTTGCCTTCGGCCTTCTTCTTCTCGAAAGCCGCTTTCAGCTTGGAGGCGTCAAGCTGAACACCTGTTTCGGCATATTCCTTGGCGACTGAAATGCCCTGGCTATCGAGATTGAGGCGCGCGAGGATTGTCATCGGCACCGGCACATTGTTCTGCGTCACCTTGCCGGTATGCATGAGATAGGGCATCGGCGTCAGAATATGCGCGCCGTCGATGCCGTTCGAGGTGCCGCCGAGCACGAGATTGTCGCGCGTCGCACCCCATGAGGCCTGTTTCAGAACCTCGACCTCAGGCATGCCGTGCTTGGCGAAAAGTCCCTTTTCAGCCGCAATGATGAGCGGCGCAGCGTCGGTGAGCGCGATGAAACCGAGTTTCGCACCTTTCACTTCCGGTTCTGCTGTGGCCGCGAAAGCGCCTGACGGAAACGCGGTGCGAACGGCGGTGACGAGGGCTGCGGTGGCTGTCGTCTTCAGTATCGTGCGGCGGCTGACGGTGCCGGAAAATATCGTCTTCATTCGCATGTTCCCCTTATTGAGCCACCGCTTTAGGTGACGTCTTCGCTTGCGAAAAAACCTGAAAATAAAAAAACGCCGCTCGGTGTTTGCGCCTTCGGAACGGGAGGTGTTCCGGGCAGCAAAACCTTGCGACGTCTATGTCTCTGAAAGCGCCTATGCCGCGCCCTGCTTGCTCCGATCGCCGTTGACCGGTGCAAAAGATGGAAAGCAAGAGGCGTGCCAGTTTACAAATTAGAATCTAAATAATTGAAAATGTATGTTAATTTATCGAAATCAAACGCATGATTAAATTTTAATCAGTGACTTTTTTGTCTTTCCTTTGTGCAAATCGGAAGAATGTGCGCTTGAAATTTGCGCAGCCTGCAAGACGGGAGGCCAATCATGCCTCTCCCGACGCGGGGGAAACCGGTGCGGATGTGCGTACGGAAAAGCTGTTCACATAACCGGCGATATCGGCAGGATCGAACACGACACCATCCACGAAGCGGTCCCCCTCTTCCTGCCCCTCGATGCGGACATCGGCATCATCAGGCGCTTTCCCGTCACCCAAAGCCGCCCGATAAATATCCGGCCGATAGGCGGAAAGAGCGGCGTTCACGCCGGTCTGAGACAATTCCGCCTGCCCCCAGCGGATCATCTGGCTGTAAATCCACAACGCCTGGCCCTGACGCGGATAATTGGCGTGGTCGCCATGGAAGGTGAAATATTTGTCGATGACCCGGCGGTTGCCCTGGCTGTCGATGCTGAATTCGCCTGATAGTACGCGGCGGATGATGCTTTGTGGCGCATCGATATAACGCGGATCGGCCAGCGCGCCACTCAGCGCGTCGTGATTATCCGCGAGATCACACCAGCTTGCGGCGGCATCGAGCGCCGTCAGCAGTCGTCCCACCGTTTCCTGCTGGCTTTCCGCCCATTCGGGCCGCATGCCGATGACCTTTTCGGGGGCAGAGGGCCATAAATCCTGCTTGGCGGCGACAATCCTGCCGACACCGCGCTCGGCGGCGACGATGTTCCAAGGCGCACCGACGCAGAAGCCATCAATGGCGCCTGCCGCCAGCGCATCCGAGGTCATGGGCGGCGGCACCACCACCAGCTTGACGTCATGGTCGGGGTGAATGCCGCCGGCGGCGAGCCAATAGCGGAATTCGTAATTATGCGAGGAAAACGGATAGGTCATGCCAAGCGTCGGCGGCGCTTCGCCGCGCGCCCTCATATCGTCAAGCACAAGCTTCAGGGCCGTGGCATTTTCAAGCGCACCAGCCGTCTCCGAAAGCCCCGTCAGCGCCTTCATCCGCGCAAAAAGGCGGGTCGAAAGCGTAATCGCATTGCCGCCGCGCCCGAGCGAAAAGGGTGTGATCGTCGGCGACGGATTGGAACCCAGCCCGAGCATGGAGGCAACCGGCATCGGCGATAGCATATGGGCGATATCGAATTGCCGGAAGGCCAGCCGGTCACGCACATTGGCCCAGGAGACGTCCTTGACGAGATCGAGCACCAGCCCTTCGCGTTCGGCAAAACCGAATTCGGCGGCGGCAATCAGCACGGATGCATCGACAAGCGGAATAAAGCCCGCACGCAGGATTTTCTGCCGGTCGCTACCCACCAGTGCGGGTGCACCGAGCATTTGCGCTGCTCCGCTCCCCGATCCTGCCGTTTTTTCCGGTGCCGCCATATCCTACACTCCACACTATCCGACCGGCGGGTTCATCACATCAACAGACCGGCCGCGGTGACCACGCTTTGCGCGATCTCGGAAATCTTCTTTTTCTCATTCATCGCCGTCTGCCGCAGAAGCGCAAAGGCTTCCTCCTCGGACAGACCGCGCATCTTCATCAGAATGCCCTTGGCCCGCTCGATGACCTTGCGCTCCTCCAGCGCCGATCTGGCATCGGCAAGTTCTCGCTGCAGGCGGCTGAAGGCATTAAAGCGGCTGACCGCCATGTCGAGAATGGGTTTCACCCGCTCCTTCTTCAGCCCGTCCACCACATAGGCCGACACCCCCGCCTCGACGGCCGCCTCAATGGAGGCCGTATCGGAGCGATCGACAAACATGGCGATGGGGCGTCCGACCGTGCGGGTCAGCTGGAACAGATGCTCCATCATGTCGCGGTTAGGGTTTTCAAGGTCGATGAAGATGACGTCGGGTTGCAGCGTCTCGATGGTGCGCGCCACCCCGTTCACTTCATGGATGACGGTAACGCGCTGATAGCCGGCCTCGCGCAGCCCCTCTTCGATGATGGAGGCGCGGATCGCGTTTTCGTCTATGACAAGAATGGTAAGGTCGCGAAGCGTCATGTCAGCATTGATGACGCAGCGCAGCAAACTTGGCAATCGCCTGACCCGGCAAAAGTGGTGCGAAGCGGCAGAGGATGTTTTCCCATTTGCCGCCCGTGATGTCAGGATGCGTGTTCGACGGCGCGTTCGAGCGCCTTGAGGACCGTGCGCTCGGAAAGATTGAGATAGATTTCCATCTCATTGCCCGCCTCTTGCGCCTTGCCTTCCTCCATCAGCGACAGGATTTTGCTGTTCATGTCGACAAAGGGGGAATGAAGCTGTTCGGGATCTTTCAAGAGCCCGAAACAAAGCCTGAGTTCCGCGGCGATACGCTCATAAAAATCGCTGATCCGGGCACTGTCTTGAAGATCGACAACCGCTGCATGAAATTTCATGTTGGCGCTGCCCACGCCCAGCCAGTCGGCCTCTTCACGCCTGATCTTGGCATCCTCTACCGCCAACCGCATCGCCTTGATGGCAGGGTGCTTGTGCCAGGCCTGACGCAGTGCGCCGCATTCCACCATGCGCCGCACCCGGTAGATATCGATGACCGAAGACATGGTGGGAACGGCAACGAACACACCGCGGTTCGCCTCGTGACGCAGCAGCCCGTCCTTCGTCAGAAGCCGAAAGGCTTCGCGCAGCGAATTGCGGGAGACGTCGAAACGTTCGCTGAGGGCTGCCTCGGAAAGGCGCTGCCCCGGCGCCAGCTCACCTGATATCAGCAGGGTGCGGATGCCCTTGGCCAATCGATCCGCAAGCGGCAGACCCTCTATCGTTTCCGTCATGGCGCTCCTTTCTGAAGAGCAATGCAGCATCGGGAATTCCGTGACATGCATGTTCGGACACGGCATGTTCTGCCCATAGCACAAAGCATTAGCAAAGCACGAAAAAAACGTGCTGAATTCGTGCGCATAACGTCCAACAAATGGACAAAATGAGAGAACGATTATTATTTATTGTTGAACAATATTGACAATTTCACGGAACAGGACAAACTCGACCGCATAAAGCATCCGCGAGGGGCGGATTGCGAGGAGCGGAGAAAATCCATGGAGCAGAAAATGCCCACGCCCGCCGACCCGAATGAGGCGGCACATAAAGCGAAAACCCGGCGTTATGCCTTGCTTTCGGCAATGTTCCTGATGTCGATGTCGGCCGTAGGGCCGGGCTTCATTACACAGACGGCGAATTTCACGGTGAAGCTGGGCGCCGCATTCGCATTCGCCATTCTCATTTCCATCCTGATCGACTTCGTCGTGCAGGCCAATATCTGGCGCATCGTCACCATCACCCGCATGCGGGCGCCAGCGATTGCCAATGCCGCCATTCCGGGTTCGGGTTATCTGCTCGCCATCCTCGTCATCATCGGCGGCCTGTTCTTCAACGTCGGTAACATCGGCGGCGCCGGTCTCGGCTTCAACGCCATGATCGATCTCGACCCGAAGATCGGTGGCGCCATTGGCGCGCTGGCGGCCATCGGCATCTTCCTGTCGCGCCGTGCAGGCATCGCCATGGACCGGGTCGTTTTCGTGGCGGCCTTCGTCAAGCTCGCGCTCATCCTTTATGCAGCATATGTTTCCGGCCCGCCGGTGGCGGAAGCCTTCCGCCAGACTTTCCTGCCCGATACCATCGATTTCGTCACCATCACCACCATCGTCGGCGGCACGGTCGGCGGTTACATCACCTATGCCGGGGCGCATCGCCTGCTGGACAAGGGCATGGTGGGCGTTGAAAATATCAGCGCGGTCAATCGCGCGGCGCTGAGCGGCATCGCGATAACAGGCGTGCTGCGCTACATCCTGTTCCTCGCCATCCTCGGCGTCGTCGCAAGCGGCGTGGTCATCGATCTTTCCGGCAAGGCCGCAAATCCGGCGGGCCAGGCTTTCCATGCCGCCGCCGGCAATATCGGCTACCGCCTGTTTGGCGCGGTTTTCCTCGCCTCGGCCATGACCAGCATCATCGGCGCGGCCTATACGTCGGTTTCCTTCCTGACGGCCTTCAAGCCTGACATCACGGAACGGCAGCGCAATTTCGCCACCGTCGGCTTTATCGCTATTTCGCTGATTGCCTATATCATCATCACCACACCGCCTGCCGCCATGCTCGTCTTCGTCGGCGGCCTGAACGGTCTTGTGCTGCCCATCGGTCTTTCGATCTTCATGTATGCCGCATGGAAACGCGCCGATCTGATGCATGGTTATCATTATCCGCGCTGGCTTCTGATCCTTGGCGTACTGACCTGCGCGCTCACCTGGTATATGGCCTATAAATCGGTCGGCGCGATCTTCGGCCTGCTCGGCTACTGACAATAAAGGGAGGCAAACATGGCCGCTATCGATCTCAACAGCGATCTTGGCGAAAGTTACGGCGCGTGGCGCATGGGAGATGACGAGGCGATGCTCGCCGTCGTTTCCAGCGCCAACATCGCTTGCGGATTTCACGCCGGTGACCCGGCCGGTATCTACCGCACCGTCAAGGCCGCCGCCGAAAAAGGCGTGGTCGTCGGCGCCCATGTCTCCTATCCGGACCGTGTCGGCTTCGGCCGCCGCGATCTGGACGCGACCTCGGAAGAACTGATCGCCGATGTCATCTACCAGATCGGCGCGCTGAAAGGCGTTGCCGCAGCCGCCGGCACCACGGTGCGTTACGTCAAGCCGCATGGCGCGCTATACAATCGCATCGCCAATGACGCGAAACAGGGGCAGGCCGTCATCGACGGCATCAAGGCCATTGATCCTTCACTGGTACTGATGGGTCTTGCCAATGCGCCTATCCTCGATCTTGCCCGCAAGGCAGGTCTTGCCGTCGTCGCCGAAGCTTTCGCGGATCGCGCCTATACGCCTCAAGGCCAGCTCGTCTCCCGCCGCGAAGCCGGCGCCGTGCTGCACGACGCGGCGAAAATCGCCGACCGCATGGTGCAGCTTGCCCGCGAAGGCACGCTGGAGGCGATCGATGGCAGCATCATAAAAATCGAGGCGCAATCCATCTGCGTGCATGGCGACAGCCCCGGCGCGGTCGCCATCGCCCAGGAAATCCGCCGCCGTTTCGAGGCGGAAGGCATCGCAATCCGCTCCTTCGCATCCGATCGCTGAAAGGGGTAGCCGATGACGATACCAACATCCTATCTCAACCACACCGATGCAGAGGTCGCACGAAAGGCCCGTGCGACCTATCGCAATGGCCTCGTCGCCCCCACGTCAGGCATTGCACCCGGCTTCACCCAGGCGAACATGATCGTGCTGCCGCGTGACTGGGCCTTTGATTTCCTGCTTTATGCGCAACGCAATCCAAAACCCTGCCCGGTGCTCGACGTCTCCGATCCCGGCTCTCCCACCACGCTTCTGGCGCCCGGTGCCGATCTCAGAACCGACCTGCCGCTTTACCGCATCTGGCGGGATGGCAAGCTTGCCGAGGAAACCGCGGATGCGACGTCTGCCTGGGCGGAGCGTGATGATCTCGTCGCTTTCCTCATCGGCTGCAGCTTCACCTTCGAGACGCCGATGGTGGAGGCGGGCATCGAAATCCGTCACATGACCGACAAGAGCAATGTGCCGATGTACCTCACCAACCGGCCCTGCCGCCCGGCTGGACGGCTGAAGGGCAATATGGTCGTTTCCATGCGGCCGATCCCGGCGTCGCGCGTCGCCGATGCGGCCACGATTTCCGGCCGTTTTCCGGCGGTGCACGGTGCGCCCGTGCATGTCGGCGCTCCCGAAGAGATCGGCATTTCCGATCTTTCCAAGCCTGATTTCGGCGATGCGGTGCGGATCGAACCGGGCGAGGTGCCGGTATTCTGGGCCTGCGGCGTGACCCCACAGGCCGCCGTGATGGCATCGGGCGTGCCCTTTGCCATCACCCACGCACCGGGCCACATGTTCATCACCGATATTCCCGATTCCGCCTATCACGCGTGAGGATATGATGCGTTTTCTCCCCGTCAGCCTCACCACCATTCTTGTCGAACTCGCCGATCTCGATGAAACGCTGGCGTTGTTCGCCTCGCTTCAGAGTGATCCCGTCGAGGGCATCGAAGAAACGGTGCCGGCTGCCCGCACCCTGATGATCCGTTTCCGCCCCGAAAAAATCGGCGCGGAGACGCTGGCTGCGCAGCTGGCAAGCCGCGATCTTTCGGCAAAGATTGCACCTTCCGACAATCTTGTGGAAATACCCGTCCATTATGATGGCGAGGATCTCGCAGACGTCGCGGAACTGACCGGCATGAGCGTCGAAGAGGTCATCCGCCGCCATACCGAAAGCGAATTCACCGTCGCCTTCTGCGGTTTCGCCCCAGGCTTCGGTTATCTGGTAGGCGGCGATCCGGCCCTTCATGTGCCGCGTCGGCAAAGCCCGCGCACCCGCATTCCCGCCGGTTCCGTGGCGCTGGCCGGTGCCTTCAGCGGTGTATATCCGCAAAACAGCCCCGGCGGCTGGCAGATCATCGGCACTACGCCGGTGAAGATGTGGGATATAGACCGCGACCCCGGCGCGCTGTTCCAGCCGGGTTACCGGGTGCGTTTCTTCGATATGGAAAAGGCCGGCAGAACGGTTGATATCCCGGCACCGGCACCGGACAGGAAAGTACCCCAAAAGGATGGCCCGCATTTCGAGGTGCTTGCCGCGCCAATGCCAGCCATCTTTCAGGACCTCGGCCGTTTCGGCCAGACCGGTCAGGGTGTTTCCGCCTCCGGAGCGCTGGATCGCGGCGCGTTCAACGCCGCAAACCGCATCGTCGGCAATCCTGTCAATACGCCCTGTCTCGAGCTGACACTCGGCGGCTTTTCCTTCAAAAGCGCCAGCCGCGCCGTCATCGGCATAACCGGCGCCCCCTGCCCCGTCACGATCAAGACGGCAGATCGCAGCTTCGCGGCAAAGACCCATGGGCCGGTCTCCCTCGAGCCCGGTGATTTGGTCACTTTCGGCCAGCCGCCGAAGGGCATGCGCTGTTATCTTGCCGTGCGTGGCGGGTTCGATGTCGAGCCAGTACTCGGCAGTTTTGCAACGGATACACTGGCTGTCGTTGGCCCCGATCCGGTGGGTGCAGGCGCCATTCTGCCGCTTAAAGGTGAGAAGTCTGGTCTTTCCAGCGTATCGATCAGCGAGATTCCGGCCTTCGAACCGCCGGCAACCGGCGAGGTCGTGACACTGGATGTCGTTCTCGGCCCCCGAACCGACTGGTTTACGCAGAAGGGTATCGAGACGCTGACCGGCCAGCTCTGGCAGGTGACCCCGCAATCGAACCGCGTTGGCATCCGCCTTGCCGGCGAAGTGCCGGTGGAGCGCAAGGACAGCGCCGAATTGCCGAGCGAAGGCACAGCGACAGGGGCGATCCAGATTCCCCATAGCGGCCAGCCGGTTCTTTTCCTTGCCGATCACCCGCTGACCGGCGGTTATCCCGTCATCGGCGCGGTAGCGGAATATCATCTCGATCTTGCCGGGCAAATCCCGGTCAACGCCAAAATCAAATTCCGCCCGATCGGCCCCTTTGCCGAAATCGCGGCCAAAAACACAGAATTCGGAGGAGAAGAGCGATGAAAAAAATGCTGATTGCCAATCGCGGCGAGATCGCGGTGCGCATCATCCGCGCCTGTCGCGATTACGGCCTGCAATCGGTCGCCGTTTATGCCGATCCCGATCAGGACGCGCTTTTCGTCCGGCTGGCGGATGAGGCTTATGCGCTGGAGGGCGTGCGTCCCGCCGAGACCTATCTCGATATCAGCAAGCTGATCGCGATTGCCAAACGCGCCGGCGCGGACGCCGTGCATCCCGGTTATGGCTTCCTGTCCGAACGTGCGGAGTTTGCCCAGGCTGTCATCGATGCCGGCCTGATCTGGATCGGTCCCGACCCTCAGGTCATCGAGGCGCTGGGCGACAAGGTCCAAGCACGGCGCATCGCTACCGGCGTCGGCGCACCGCTGGTTGCCGGCAGCGATGGCCCCGTCTCTTCCGCTGCCGAAGTTACCGCCTTTGCCGAACAGCATGGCTTGCCCGTCGCCATCAAGGCAGCCCATGGCGGCGGCGGGCGCGGTCTAAAGGTCGCGTGGAAGATGGAAGAGATCGCCGATCTCTACGAATCCGCGGTGCGCGAGGCGACGGCTGCCTTCGGACGCGGCGAGTGTTTTCTCGAACGTTTCCTCGACCGACCGCGTCATATCGAAGCGCAGGTTATCGCTGACAAGCACGGCAATGTACTGGTACTCGGCACCCGTGATTGCTCGCTGCAGCGCCGGAACCAGAAGCTGATCGAAGAAGCGCCCGCCCCGTTCCTGTCGGATGAACAGCGGCAGAAAATCCACGCGGCCGCCAAGGCGATCTGCGCCGCAGCCGGTTATTCCGGTGCCGGTACGGTTGAATTTCTGCTCGGTGTCGATGGCACGATTTCCTTCCTTGAGGTCAATACGCGCCTGCAGGTGGAGCACCCAGTTACCGAGGAAACCACCGGCATCGATCTCGTCATCGAGCAGTTTCGTATTGCCGAAGGCGAAAAGCTGCGGGTCCTCGAAACACCGGAACCGCGCGGCCATTCGATGGAATTCCGCATCAATGCCGAAGATCCGGGCCGCGGCTTCCTGCCGACGCCCGGTTCGATCTCGGTTTTCGATGCGCCCTCCGGCCCAGGCATTCGCATGGACAGCGGCGTCGTCAGCGGTTCCAGCGTGCCTGGTGTCTTCGACTCGTTGATGGCAAAACTCATCGTGACAGGTGTTGACCGTGATCAGGTTCTGCGCCGTGCGCGCAGAGCGCTGAGGGAATTCCGCATCGAGGGCATCGCAACCGTTCTGCCGTTCCACCGCGCCGCGATCGAGACGGATGATTTCATCGGCACTGATGGGTTCAAGGTTCACACCCGCTGGATCGAAACCGATTTCGCCGCCATGCCCGATGCGATGGAACGACCGGCACCGGCCGACGACCCTTCTATCACCCGCACCTATCTCGAGATAGACGGCAAGCGTGTTTCGGTTGGCCTGCCCAGCATTCTGCTCTCCAGCCTCGGCAGCGTCAGCGGTGGCAATGCATCCGCTTCCGGTGCTGCGGTCGAGAAAAAGGAAGGCGAAATTACCGCCCCCGTTTCCGGCACTCTGCAATCCTTCAAGGTGAAGGATGGTGACACGGTGTCCGAAGGTGAGCTTCTGGCGGTCATGGAAGCCATGAAGATGGAGACGCAGATTGTCGCCACCAGGGCCGGCAAGGTCCACCTGATCGTCAAGGAAGGCGATTATCTGCAGGCGGGCGCAGCCCTTATTGATATAGCCGGCTAAAAGATAGCCGGCGCGCCGGCCTCACAATCGCAGATCACACGGCACCGGCGGCGGAACCCTTTCGCCGCCGGGCCGTTTATGGCGCGACCTGCTAACCATCGTGAGGAAAATATGGCCGGACGCACCTTGCTTCAATTCTTCCATTGGTATTATCCGGACGGAGGAAAATTATGGAGCGAGGTGGCCGAAAAGGCCGAAAGCCTTGCCAAAATGGGCATCACCGATGTCTGGCTGCCGCCCGGCTACAAGGGCGCCGCCGGCGGTTATTCGGTGGGTTACGACACCTACGATCTCTTCGACCTCGGCGAATTCGACCAGAAGGGCACGGTCGCAACCAAATACGGTGATCGCAGCGCTCTTGAACACGCGGGCAAGACGCTGAAAGAGAATGGCATCCGTGTCATTCACGACGTGGTTCTCAATCACAAGATGGGCGCCGACGAGAAGGAAAAGGTGCGGGTTCGCCGCGTCAATCCCGAAGACCGAACCGATATAGACGACGAGGATTTCGCTGCGCTCGCCTATACGCGCTTCACCTTTCCCGGCCGCAACGGCAAACATTCCAAATTCATCTGGGACCTGAAATGCTTCAGCGGCGTCGACCACATCGAGGAGCCGACCGAAGACGGCATTTTCCGTCTCGTCAACGAATATGGCGATGGCGAATGGAATGAGGAAGTCGATCAGGAAAACGGCAATTTCGACTATCTGATGGGCGCGGACGTCGAGTTCAGAAACCGGGCGGTTTACGAGGAACTGAAATATTGGGGCCGCTGGCTTTCCGAGCAGGTGCAGGTCGATGGCTTCCGCCTGGATGCCGCCAAACATATTCCGGCCTGGTTCTTCCGCGACTGGGTCGGGCATATGCGCGAGACGGTCGATCCCGATCTTTTTGTGGTGGCGGAATATTGGCACCCCGATCTGGAGGCACTGAAAAGCTATCTTGAACTGGTCGATAAGCAGCTGATGCTCTTTGACGTCGCGCTCCACCACAGTTTCCACGACGCCTCAAAACAGGGCGGCGATTTCGACATGCGCAGCATCTTCGACGGCTCGCTTGTGTCGGCCGTTCCGGACCATGCCGTCACGCTGGTCGACAATCATGACACGCAGCCGCTGCAATCGCTGGAAGCGCCGGTCGAGCCCTGGTTCAAACCTCTCGCCTACGCGATCATCCTGCTGCGCGAAGAGGGCGTTCCCTGCGTCTTTTATCCCGACCTGTTCGGCACTGGTTACACCGACACCGGCAATGACGGTAACGAGCATAAGATCGATATGCCCGCCATCGAATGCCTGCCGAAGCTCATCGAGGCCCGCAGTCGCTTTGCCAACGGTCCCCAGACGGATATTTTCGACGATGCCGGCTGCATCGCCTTTATCCGCCACGGCACTGCCGATGCGCCGGGCTGCGTGGTGGTGATGTCAAATGGCGAGCCGGGCGAAAAACAGGCCGACCTCGGCCCCGAGCGGGCAGGATCGGTATGGCGCGATTTTCTAGGCCACCGGGAAGAACAGATAACGCTTGATGAGAGCGGCAAAGGCACCTTCCCCACAAATGGCGGCAGCGTCAGTGTCTGGGTTGCCGCCGATTCCGAATAGGAAGTAGCCGTTTCAACCCGGACAACCGCTCATTCTGCGGATACGAGGCGGCGCGGACCAGCGCCGTCATCGGCCAGAACATCGTTCGGATTGCGCAGGGGACAATCATCCAACGACAGGCAACCGCAGCCGATGCAGCCAGTCAGCTGGTCTCGCAGCATCACCAGATTGTTGATGCGAGTCTGGAGCATTTCCCGCCAGGACTGTGAGAACCTGCGCCAGTCCGCCGTCGTCGCCACCCGGTCCTGCGGCAAATCTGCCATCGCGTCCCTGATGATGCTGAGCTGGATGCCGGCCCGTTGCGCGATGCGGATGATGGCGATGCGCCGCAGGACGGCGCGATGATAACGACGCTGGTTGCCGGCGGTGCGCCAGCCTTCGATCAGCCCTTTCGCCTCATAAAAGTGGATGGTGGAAACGGCAATACCGCTGCGGCGCGCGACATCCCCCACCGAAAGGCTGTGTTTGAATATGGTATTTTCCATTCTGGCTCCTGCTTCGGGAACGATTCCCGCTCGGAAAATGCGGAAATGCGTTAAAGAGCAGCCGGTATAATTCCTCAACTATAGTTGAGGTCAATAGCGAATGGACAAAAAAGAGGCGCCCGTCGGGCGCCCCTGAAATTCCGCGACGATGGCTCAGTCAGAACTTCGCCGTCATGCTGATCCAGAAACGGCGGCCTTCCATGACCGTGTTGAAGTCGTCGGTGCCGACATCCTTATCGAAGACATTGTAGATGGCGGCATTGAGATCGACATTTTCAGCAACCGCATATTTTGCGCCGATATCGAGCGTGGTGTAGGCATCATATTTACGTCCTGACTTGCCGTTGATCGTCACCGGCGTGCCGTTGGTGCCGATGCGCGGGCCGGCATTGATTTCCGATCCGTGGTAATTCACCGAAGCCCAGGCTTCCAGCCCATCGATCGGGGTTACCCAGTCACCGCGCAGATTGGCCATATGTTCAGGCGTCCGAGCCAGTGGGAAATCTTCATAATCGCCGGTCTTCTGTTCGGAATGCGTATAGGTGTAATTACCGCGCAACGTCAGTTCCGGCGTCGCATACCAGGTCGCCGTCAGCTCCACGCCCTGGATGATCGCATCGTCAATATTGTAATTATACCAGAGACGATAGTTGCGGTCCTCGCTCCAGCGGGCCGGCGTTCCATTCGGATTGAGCACCAGCGCGTTGGAAATCTTGTCTTTGAAATCCGTGTAGAAATAGGTGGCGCCAAGGGCGACGTCGCCATTGTCCCAAAGGGCCGCTATTTCGTAACTCGTGCTCTTTTCCGCTTCGAGATTGGGATCGCCGATGATCACGCCGCAGGTGCCGCTCGGGCCATAGCTGCAACCGCCACCGCCCGTGGTATAGGCATAACCCGGCGCGATCTGGCGGATTTCTGGGGCGCGGAAACCGGTGGAAACGCCACCCTTGATGGTCAGCTCTTCAGTGGCGCTCCAGACGCCATAAAGCCGCGGGCTGAAATGATTGCCGTATTTCTCGTGATTATCGAGACGGAGACCGCCCGTCAGCGCAAAATTATCAACGATGCGCCATTCATCCTCGAGGAAAAGCGCCCATTGCGTTGCGGAGAAGGTTTCGTCGCCGCCAGCGCGGCGGCCTGGGTTCTGGTCGGTCAGCCGCGCCTCGAAATATTGCCCGCCAGTCACCAGTGTGTGGCTACCGAAAAGCTCAAAGGGCGTGGCAAATTTGCCATCGAGAACGGTGTTGCGGATCTCCGGTGAGCGCGGATTTTCCGTCACCCTGCCAGTACGGATGTTTCTGGTGAAGTTGGTACGCTCGGCCCATTCCTGCTGGAACGAGAATTCGGACGTGGTCGGCCCCCAGCGGCCCGTATGCGAAAGCGACCAGTGATCCCGGGTGTTGGTGTTGTAGGTGCTGTTGGCATCCGTCGCGGCCAGCGTATCGCCGGGTTCAGCGTCGCGGCGCAGGCGGGTCTTGCCGCCTTCCAGATAGATGTCGTGATCTTCATTCGGCGTGAATGTCAGGCGGCCGTTGAAATCATATTCCTTGGCGCCCGTGGTGCCGTTCAGAATACGGTCTTCGCCGCGCGTAAAACCCCTGCCCCAGACCTGCAGACCAAGCTGATCCTTGAGGATCGGCCCGTTGGCGTACCAGGAGACCTGGCCGCTATTGCCGAATTTCGAATGTTGTTGAACCGTGCCTTCAGTGGTGACGGAGCCGGACCAGACATCGCCGACCTTGCGGGTGATGATGTTGATGACACCGCCCATGGCGTCCGAACCATAAAGCGAGGACATTGGACCCCGCACCACCTCGATGCGCTCGATTGCCGAGACCGGCGGCACGAAACTCTGTTCGAAGCCGGAATTGCCATTGGTGCGGGCATCGCGCGTGCTCTGCCTTTTACCGTCGACGAGGATCAGCGTGTAAGCGCCGGGCAGACCACGAATGAAAACATCCTTTTCATTGGCAATGCCGGTGACGGACACGCCCTGCACTTCCCGCAGGGCATCGGTCAGGTCGCGATAAGACCCCTTTTCCAGATCCTCCCGCGTAACCACCGTGATGCTGGCAGGTGCGTCCTTCACATTCTGCTCGAAGCCGGATGCGGTGATAACGATTTGCTGAAGAACCGTGGTTCCCTCGGGCGCCTGCTGCGCGAAAACCGGCAGAGCAAAGCCCAAGGCCGTTCCCGCCATTGCTGCCGAAAAACCGGCCTTTATTATTATCGCAGTCCTGTTCTGGCCGCGGTACTTCAATTCCATGTTATGCCCCCGCATTTAACTTGAGAATTAGACCCCACTTATTTAGGAGGGGATGCGGGCGCAATGCGTTTGTTTTCGAACAGTTCTAAATTCCATAAATTGCAAAAAGGGCTCCCCGGATGAACCGCGGAGTAAAAAATCGCAAAATGACAACCGGCAAGAGAAGACAAGAACCAGCCTCCACGGCAAAACCTGACAGGCTTGGACAGCTGAAATTACTTGTCGCTTTCGATGCCCTGCTGCGGGAAGGCAGCGTCAGCCGGGCGGCAGTCGGTATGGGGCTACCGACATCGTCCATGAGCCGGATATTGCAGCAGCTCCGGGAAAAATATGGCGACCAGCTTTTCGTGCGCACCGGCCAGGGCCTGCGCCCCACCCCCTTTGCCGAAAACATGCGGTTGCGCATTCGCTCGCTGGCGGCGGAAGCGGAAAATCTGATCGATTATTCGCAGGAGAAACCGGAAGGGCCGGCCGCCCCGGATAAAAGCGGGTGGGAACAGCCGGTGCTGATGAAGGCGCCGCCGCTTTCGCTTCGTCCCAGTGTTCTTCTGGAAGGCCAGCCGACACCGGAACATATTGCCGACCGGCTCGCACGTATCGGCCACAATGCCGATCCACGGCACCGGCTCGCAAAATATATCGCGACCTCGGCGATGGGCGTCGGCAACAGCCGCCCGCTCGCCCAGGAAGAGGCGATGGATGCGCTGTCGATCATTCTCGAGGGCGAAGCCGACCCCATACAGGTCGGCGCGCTGCTCGCCACCATGCATTATCGCGGCGTGACTGCCGCGGAACTTGCGGGCTTCATCGAAGCCATGTGGCAGCACATCGACAGGGACCGGCAGCAGCCGGCAGCCGTCGATCTCGATTGGCCGGCCTATATGTCGCCCAAACATCGCGATGCGCCGTGGTTCCTGCATTCCGCCCGTCTGGTTTCCATGGCGGGCTATAGCGTCCTGTTGCACGGCCATGTCGGTGAGGGAGACAATGGCGGCAAGCTGGAACTCGCCGCACAGGCCTGCGGCATTCCCCTTTGCCATTCTCTTTCCGAGGCGAGGGAGGCTACATCCTCGCAGCGCATTGCCTATCTGCCGATCGGTGGCCTGTCTTTGCAATTCCAGAGCCTGCTTGGCCTGCATGGCATTCTGGAAATGCGCCTGCCGCTTAACACCGTCGTCCATCTCCTCAATCCGCTTTGCGCCAGAAGCACCATGATCGGTGTGGCCCGCCCCTCCTATCAGGAGCTCCACCGCGATACCGCGCGGCTGCTTTCGGTGGAGAACCTCACCATTCTCGGTAATACCCGGGATTTTGCGCAATTCACACCGTTCCGCACCACCCGGATTTTCGGCCTTTCAAAAGGCAGGGATGTCGAATTGCTCATTCCCGCCCGCGAAACTCCGCCCGCCGAAATGCCCACCATGTTCACCACCTTCGAATATTGGCGGGCGGTCTGGACAGGTGCCGCCAGGGACGAGCGGGCGGAAACCATTATCATTTCCACCGCTGCCATCGCGCTGATGCTGGTCAACGATATGGCCCTGCCCTTCGAGGAGGCTTATGCCCGCAGCCTGCAGCTCTGGAATGACAGGGCGCGTAGTCTGGCCCACACCTGATCAGGATCAGGCATTCGCCACCGGCCTTTTCAGCGCCAGATATTCCCACAGGGCAACGGCGAGCAGAATTCCCGTGCTGGCCAGTTGCAGCATGAAAAGCGGAATGCCCGGCACCGGCAAAAGCAGGCACAGCGCCGCAACGCCGGCGAAATGCGAAACGGGTCGCTGATAGGCGGCGGCGATTTTGACGCCGATATTGCCGGCCAGAAACAGAACCGGGCCCCCGAGAATGGCGATAGCCTCCCGCATCGTTACGCCGTCGCGGGCATGGGAAAGGCTGAAATCCTCTCCTACAGCCGTCAGGATGATGCCGGCAACGATGGGCAGATGCCCATAATTGAAAAGGTTCTGCGCGATCTTCGTCTTTTCTTCGGCATTTTCGGCCTTTCTGGAAGCCTCTTCCTGCCCATGGTGAAAATAGATCCACCACATCACCACGGTGCTGACAAAGGCCGAGCAGAAGACGAGAAAGGTCAAAGTCGAATTCATATATTCGGTCGCCGTACGGCCTGTGGTGAGGATTGTTTCCCCCAGGCAGATAATGACAAAGAGCGCGCAACGCTCTGCGAGATGTTCGCCGGAAAGATGAAGCTTGTCCTCATCGCTCGAGGCTACACCTGGCACGACGTAACGGCACGCGGGTCCGGCATATTCGACGGCAAGGGCAATGCCCCAGAGCAGAATACGGTCCGCCAGATCGACCAGACCGCCTGCCAGCCAGAACAGGCTTGATATGGTGAGCCAGATCGTCACCCGCACGAATACCAGAAAGGACTGCCGGTCTTCGCCCTTGAAGGCGTAAAGCGCAAAGAGGCTCCGCCCCACCTGCATGGCGCTATAGATAAGCGCAAAGACAAGACCCTGTTCCGCAAAGGCCTTCGGCAAAGCGATGGCCAGCAGAACCCCGCCAAACATCAGGACGAACAAAAGCAGCCGGACAGGCTCCTTCTCCGTATTCAGGAGATTGGTGATCCAGGTGGTGTGTATCCATAACCACCACAGCGACAGGATCAGGATGCCCGCCTCAAGCGCCGCCGTCGGTCCGAAATCCTTGGCAAGCGCGTGGGAGAGCTGGATAAGCGCAAAGACGAAAACCAGATCGAAGAACAGTTCGGGAAAGCTCGCCTTTCCGGCATCCTCACCCTCCTGTCTTATCCAGCTCTCTGTATCCGGTTTGCCTCTGGACGTCTTGTTTCCCGTGTTCATTCCGGCCCTGCCATCTGATACCGGTCGGTGAGAACCGTTTCCTCATCACCATCCCTCATCGTTGCGACAGCGCTTCTTCGCTTGCTGGTTCGGGAGGCTGCACGCCTCTTCCCGGAAATTCGAGCGCCCGCGCACTGTCGGGATAAAAACGTGGGCCCACCAGACGGACTTTTTTTCCCGAAACATCGGTGATGTAGTTTGGGGCAATGAGTGGGGGAGCGATCTGGCTGTTCGGAGTTTTAGAAGCTTCGAGCTTGCTGACCTCAACGGGCTGGGCCGCTGCCGGCATGAACATCAAGACTGCAGACACAGGTGCGAGAAGATATACTCTGAGACGCATGGGACGAATATCCGGGCACAATTATTTGCGCATAAACAGCCTGGAGCTGCTTTGGTTCCGCCGCCTTTCAGCCATCACCCTCGAGATAGGAGCGGTACTGAACATAGTCCGCGCTTGACTGCCCATCGATGATTTCAGGTGGCCGACCCTCACCACCCGGTAGGTGGCCAGTCTTTTCAAGCTCTGCTCTCACGAGTTTTTCAATGGCCCCATGCCGTGGCAAGGCATGATCTGCCATGTAAAGCGCGATAGCCAGTTCCACGTCATCGGGAAAAATCATCAGCTCAGCGATCCCTCGAAACAATCAACGCAAACGCGGAACCTTGAAGAAGGTTCAACGCCTCACAGGGCGAGGAGCAGATTGCCTTTATATCGAAGGCTAATTTTTCCGACGACCAAATGGTGGTGCCAACGGCGGCACGTCGGCGCTTTAACCGGCGTTATATGCGAGTTCGAGATGGCGATTGATACCGAGACGCTGCTGTTTCTGCCGCAACCGATGCCATCGCTCGAAAAAATCACGCAGACTCAAGCGATTGAAACCAATCAGGGAAAAGCGCAAACGAAAGCTAATTCGCACTTAACTTTCATTACTCTGCATTAACCATAGGAAGCCTGCTTGACGCTTGATTTCAGCAGCTTGAGCGAATCTCTTGGTAATTTCGGAAACGGCGTTAATGTACCTTCGGACTGGTTTTTCCGCAAGTTACGACCATTTTCCGGCCCCTACGAACTTCACCCCATCATGCCCGCCTCCATCTTGTCAGGACGCCCACGCAGCTGCGCCAGAAGCATGGTCTGCACATCGAAACCACCGTCCTGGGCCTTGCGCGTCAGATTGCGCAGATATCCCCCAAGCGAGCTTATCTGATCCGCCTTTTGCAGCAGGCAGGCGAGGATGGCTGCCGTTGCTTGCCGGCCAAAGGTGGTGAGGGCCTCCTGATAGGCGGACTGGCTGATGTTGAACATGGTTTTGATCACCGAGGTTGCAACTTCGAGATCACGCCAGCCGGTGATCGCTCCACCGGGCGCATAGAACGAGATATCAGGGCAAGCCTTCAAAACCAAAACAATATCAGGAACAAAAAATTGCTTATGAAGAACGGTTTTTGGCGATGGTGGCGATGGTTTCGTACTGACGGGGGCTACATATGCCGGCTGGGCGATGGTGGGGCTGGCAGGTACAACAGTAACCGCCTCACGCAAATCCTGCCGTTCAGATATGGATTCGGATTCTGAATTCTTTATGAGGCGCTCATTTTGGCAGTCATTGCCGCCCGTTTTTTCCAGTTTTTCAATATTTTCCAGATAGTTGGTCACTTCTGCACGCAAAGAGGCCAAAAAACCGGCGATTTTCTTGAGTTCCGCGGGCTTGGAATTGCGGCCAAGAGAGTTTGCGATGGCATTGTAACGGTTCTGAAACCCTTCGAAGGTTTCGAGGTCACCATGGGCGGATATCATTTCGCAAAGTTTCTGGATGTCGCGGCGGCAAAGGCTGATGCTCTCACGAAGGCGCTGAAGATCGAGCCGTTCGCTGATGATGCGTTCGGCCAGTTCCTCGATTTCAGTTTTGCGGGCAAGAAGCGGCGCCAGTGAAAAACCATAGGCTTCGCTGATATCGCCTCCCCTGTGTTTGCGGGCGTAGCGTTTTCCGTTCGGACTATCCTTGCGGATGATGAGACCGGCCTCGACAAGCGCCGAAAGATGCCGGCGCAGTGTCTGTTCGGCCATGCCATGCGCTCGCAGCGACAATTGCGCGTTTGATGGGAACACCACCAGGCCGGCTTCGCTGGAAAGCTCATTCTTCGGATAAAAACTCAAAAGCGCGTTCAAAACCGCAAGGGAGCGATCGGTCACTCCGAGCAAAGGCCGGGCTTCACAGACCGAACGATAAAGTTTCCATTTGTCGACCGCGTCAACCTTTCGGTTCTTCTGCGCGGCAAACTGGGTTGCGAGGACGCCAAAAGACATCGCTCGCCGCCCAAAGGGCGTCGTTACACATGTGCTGTCCATGTCTTTCACCTTTCACAAGGCAAAAGAAAATCGCTCACCGAAAAATTCGATGCCAAGACTCTTGACTATGATTCGCGGAAATGAGATTCTTTGGTTGCTTAGATCAAAGAAAGGCTTCCGTGCGGCAACGTTCGGGGGCTTTTTTCTTTTGTTGATGTGTCTCCTGTTAGTCGTTCGCGTTAAAACTCACTGTTTGGACCGGTATTCGGCAAACAGCTTTTGAAGATGTTCGAGAACGAATTCGGCAAATTCCGGCGCTTCGTTCTTGTCGATAGAGATATCCAGCTTGCGGTCGCTTTCGACCACCTTTGCCAGTCGCCCCCCGGTTTCGGATGACCAGACGCCGGCTTTTTTGGCCTGCGCCTTGGGCTTCAGGAAATCCAGCAGCGATTTGAACCGTTCTTCCGATGTCAAAGCGGCGACGGTCGCATCCTTTACATAGGCGCGGGCGGCTTCCTTGACCTGCGAGGAAGAAAGCTGATCGGCAAGATCCATCCAGTTGCGACGGCCAACGCCTGGAGCCGGACCGATGAGATCGACGAGATCCTCCGGAATGCGGCCGACAACCGACAGCATGTTGGAGAGATCGCCCTTATGGAGAGACATGGCGGCCATGATTGTGTCGCGCGGGAACCGCATCTGCAGCTTCTGGGCAAAACGCGCCTTCTCGATATAGGTGAGGTCGCGACGCTCGTTGTTTTCCTGGCCCTGGGCGACGACCAACTGCTCGTCGCTGAGATCACGAACGACGGCCTTGACCGGAATACCGAGACTGGACACGGCACGCAGACGACGATGACCGAAAGCGACCTGATAACGGCCCTGAAAATCAGGATGCGGGCGCACCAGAATGGGAACCTGCTGGCCCTGTTCACGAATGGCCTCCACCAGGCCCGCATCTGCTTCTTCGGAGGCTGGCATGCGATCCGGTATGAAGGATGGATCGATATCGGCAGGGCTCAGGGAAACGATCGTCAGACCTTCCGCGAGCTGCTTTTCGATTTCTTCCGCGCGCTTGGCGCGTTCAGATACTTCGTTGAGCGACTGGCCGATCATACCAACAGGGGAATTCAGCACATCCGTCACAAGGTCCGGAGAGCCGAGGATGGGCCTGATACGCGGACGCGATCGCTCAGATGCGGTCTCATTGTTGTCGGCGGCCGGAGTGCCAAGATTGGCGAAGATCTGTTTTCTGCTCATGCTGCCCTACCCCACGCTTTTTTAATCAGTCCTTCGATTTCAGCGTTCACGTTGTTCATGGCTTCCAGCGCACGGTCATAGGTGGACCGGGTGAACTGGGTCCTTTCCACTTCGAAAAGTGTCTGGTTGGTCAACCCGGCATCCGAAACCGCCGTGCTTTTCAGCATGGGGTGGATGAGGACGTTTTCGCCAAAGATGGAGCGCAGGAAGGCGACCATCTGGTTCTGTGGCCCGTCGCTCGGTTCGAAGCGGGTGATCAGGTAACGCATCCAGTTATAATCCGAACGCGCGCCGGCCCTGCCGATTTCGGCGAGAAGATCACCGGTCATGGCAAGAAACTGGTTCATCGACATCACGTCCAGCATCTGCGGGTGAACGGTGACGAGAACCGACGTGGCTGCCGTCAGCGCCGAAAGCGTCAGATAACCCAGCTGCGGTGGGCAATCGATGACAACTACATCGTAGAAGTTCTGCGCCTGGGCGATGGCCTGACCGATGCGGGCGAAAAACAGCGTATCGCCCGGAGCGCGGCGCATCAGCGCGCGTGGCGTATCATGTTCGAATTCCATCAGTTCCAGATTACCGGGAACGATATGGAGATTGGGAATGTAGGTGCCGCGAACGATCTCGGCGATCGGCCGACGCTCGTCGTCGTAACGGATCGCACCATAAAGCGTTTCATTCGGTCCGACGTCGATTTCCGGCTGATGGCCGAAGAGGGCGGAGAGACTGGCCTGCGGATCGAGATCGATGGCGAGCACGCGGTACCCGCGCAGCGCCAGATATTGCGCCAGATGCGCCGAGGTCGTGGTTTTTCCCGAACCGCCCTTGAAATTCATGACCGCGATGACCTGCAACTCTTCGCCGTCCCGGCGATGCGGCAGATAACGGCGGGTGCCGCGGGCGCCCTGATCCAGGAACTTTCTGATCTCGTCCATATCCTCGACCGAATAGGAACGGCGGCCCGTGGCCTGCGCGGCATCGAGTTCCGGACGCTCGGAGGCGATCTGGCGAAGATATGCCTCGCCAATGCCGATCAACCGTGCGGTTTCCGCAGGCGAGAAATGGCGCATGCTCTTTTCGGTGTGCGGGGAAAATGTATTTGCATTATGAGCCTGCAATTGGGCTGACAACGCAGCCGAATGCTGTTGTATAAGACTCGTCAGGTCGGGTGCTCCTGCGGCACGTCTTAAATCGGCACTCTGTGTCATCGGTCTTCTTTCGCTCGAAATTGCAGTAGCGGTTTTTTTCGAAAAAGGCGGTTTTTTCCGCAACTGAGATATAAGCGCCGATTCTCTTTTTGGCGCAATAGGCTTTTTTCTCAGGTGCGAAACTGCGGCTAAAGCATTGTGGAAGAATCACATTTGCTTTTTGTGACGGTTAGCCGGTTAGCCGCGGCTAACTTCTCTTTTGTGAGGATAAGGACGGGCGAAAACCAGGTCATTCTGGCGTGGACTCAAGCGTCCTTTTCAAAGTTCGCCGCGGCTAACTTTTACGTCGACCTGCGACCTCCCGAGAATCATAATGGAGGAAAGTGCGGGGTGGACATTCGCGGGTGTTTAATCTCTACTAATTGACTAGGGTATCGTTCGGTTGGGCGCCCGCCGCCCGGCTGTCTTAGGCTGTCGCTGTTGGAGGAATGAATGTCCTATGATGTCGCTCTTGTGGGGTCGGGCTTCTCGGCCATCTGTACTGCCGCTCATCTTTTATCGTCTCTGCCGTCAGATGCCTCGATTGCCATTGTCGGTGATGAATCGGATTTCGGGCGTGGCACCGCCTACCGCACGGAGCTGCCCTATCATCGGCTAAACGTGCCGGCAGGAAGAATGAGTGTCTTTCCCGATCGGCCCAATGATTTTGTGGACTGGTTGACGGAGAACGGTATCACCACAGACCCCTTGGCTTTTGCCTCGCGCGGTGACTATGGCCTCTATCTTCGCGACAGGCTGGCTAACTTGCTGAGAAGCAGGGAGCAACGGGCAAGGGTGGATTTCATCCGGGCCAAGGCTTCTGCCTGTCGGCCGGACGGTGCTGGCGGCTTTTCCTTCGTCCTGGAAAATGACGAGAAGCTGCATGCGAAGAATGTGATTTTATGCCTCGGTGTCGGCTCGGCCAGTTTGCCGGTGCAAACTGTTGCGAAAGATGAAGGTGAGCCGCACCGTATCATCAGCCATTGCTGGCAACCGGGATGGCTGTCCAAAGTGAAAGCGGGCGATCGCATTTGTATCCTGGGTTCAGGCCTGACGATGATCGATCAGGTTTTGACGCTGCGCGGGAAGGGGCATCGGGGGCCGATCCATGTCTTGTCCCGTCGCGGATTGGTGCCGCATCCGCATGTCAGCCCACCATCGCCACCTGCGGAAATGCACTTCTCCGAAGGCACAATGGAACTCAGCGGGATATTGCAGTCCCTGCGTAGGCAGGTGAGAGACGGGAGGCCCTGGCGCGCCGTGATGGATGGTTTGCGGCCGAAAACGCAAATGATTTGGCACAGCCTTACGCCAGCGCAGCGCAGTCGCTTCCTTCGACATGCCCTGCCGTGGTGGAATATTCACCGGCACCGCATCGCGCCTGAGGTTTCCGGTGCTTTCGCAAAACTGCTCTCGGACGGCATTCTTGAAATCCATGCGGGTTACCTTCGCTCCATCGACGAACAGGAGGAGGGGATTGTGGTATGTTATCGCCGCAGGCATACGCAAATATTGAGAGAGCTGCAGGTCGATTGGGTCGTCAATTGCACGGGCATGGAGCGGGCGGGCATCGGCCATTCGCGCCTTCTTGAAACCATGCGGGATGACGAGGTTCTTTTGCTCGATCCCTTCGGGTTGGGCGTCGAGGTGGATGACCAATCCCGTCTTTTGCGGAAGGATGGGGAAAGCTGGCCCGGTCTTTTCGCCGCCGGTGCGCTGACGGCGGGCCGTTTCTGGGAAATAACGGCTGTTCCGGATATTCGCGTGCAAGCGCAGAAGATTGCGCAGATCGTTACCGACAGGGTCGCCTCAACAATCGATCGGATTTCCGCTCGAGGTTGAGTGGCTTGAGGGTCAGTCTAAACATATAGTCTCTTGTCGCGGCCGAGTGGTATCTCGCACCATGTTAGCCGCGGCAAACTTTTCGTGCCTGTGCTGAAGACTTGTAAGATGCTGGTCACGGATGGAGAGCGGCGCGCGCGAAGACATCGGGCACACTCTCGCTGCCGTGAAAGGCAACATTCCTTTAAGATAAAGCCCGCTTTCAGAAGGCGAACCGTCCTATCTTATGACTGCAAATGAGAACTGGGCGTCGGTGGTAGGACAGCGTAGACGAAGGCCTATTTGCTAAATTATTTACATCACTTATGGAAATGCGTGGTTAAATCGGCTATAAAGCTCGAAATATTCTATCATTGTGAAAATAATTTGCGAGGGCGCGTGAAAAATCAGAAACTGGTAAGGTACGAGACGGCGGACAATCAGGCTGGCGGACAGCGTCGGCCCTTTGCTAAGGCCGTGCGCGCTGGCGATTTCGTTTACGTTTCCGGCCAGGTGCCAACCGTCGATGGCGAGGTCGTGACCGGCGGGATCGTCGCCCAGACCGAGCAGGTAGTTGCTAATATCAGGGATGTTCTGGCGTTGGCCGATTGTACGCTGGCTGATGTGGTCAAGGTCAATGTCTGGCTGGACGATGCCAGGGATTTCTCGAGCTTCAACGCCGTTTTTCAGAAGTACTTCATCGATCATCCTCCGGCGCGTTCGACCGTACAATCGCCGTTGATGGTGGATGCCAAGGTGGAAATGGACGTTATCGCTTATAAGCCGCTGGCTTAAGGCCCCGATTATACAATTCTGCGAGTAGATGATGAGCTATCCCTGGCCTGATGCGGGCACACCTCTCAATGCGATCTCAACGCCGATGCCTGTCATTGATGAGGACAGGCTCGCGGCCAATATCCTCAGAGCGCAATCCTATCTGGACGATCACGGCAAGGCCTTCCGGCCACATATCAAAACACACAAGATACCCGCCATTGCCAAACAGCAGCTTCAGGCGGGTGCGATCGGTATCAACTGCCAGAAGGTCAGCGAGGCGGAGGTTTTCGCGGATACCGGTTTTGAAGACATCCTCATTACCTACAATATCCTCGGTGCGGCAAAGCTTTCGCGGCTAAAAGCGCTGAATGCGCGCATCGGCAGGCTGAGTGTCGTGGCCGATAGCGCCGTGACGATTGCCGGTCTTGCCGGTACATTTGATGCGGCAAGGCCTCTTGCCGTTCTGGTCGAATGCGATACGGGCGGCAAGCGCTGCGGTGTGCAGACGCCGGAGGCGGCATTGGCGCTAGCCGAACAGATCGTTGCGGCACCTGGCCTTATATTCAAGGGCATTTTGACCTATCCGGCACCGGGCGGCGCCGGGGCGGTGGAAAATTTCATTCGTGAGACCATGGCGTTGCTCGCGGCAAAGCGCATTGAATGCCCGGTTCGATCCAGCGGCGGCTCGCCGGATTTTTATTCCGCCCATCTTGTTCCCTCCGCCACCGAACATCGGGCCGGCACCTATGTCTATAATGATCGTTCGATGCTGCGTGCCGGGCATTGCAGCGCTGGCGATCTCGCCATGCATGTTCTCGCGACTGTCGTATCAAAACCCACGGCCGATCGGGCCGTGCTGGATTGCGGCTCCAAGGCCCTGACCTCGGATCTTCTGGGTTTCAACGATTATGGGGTGATCGAGGGTCATGAGGGCGCAAAAATCATCTCGCTTTCGGAAGAACATGCGGTTGTCGATCTGTCAGGCTGCGCCGGGAGCCGGCCTGAAATCGGTGATGTGGTCCAGGTCGTACCGAATCACACCTGTGTCGTCAGCAATCTTTTCGATCGGATGGTGTTCCATCGAAACGGCGTTGTAACGCGGGTAGAGCAGGTCGCGGCGCGGGGAACAGTCTGGTAAAATTACCCGGCTAATTAAATTATGAAGCGGAAGCTGCGCCAACGCAGATACCGGCAACGAGAATCGAAAGACATGCGCATCTTCACGGCGTCGCTCGCCACTGAAACCAATACGTTTTCGCCAGTCCCGACGGATATGGACGCATTTCGCGCGGCTTTTTATGCCGGTCCGGGGGAGCATCCGGAAACGCCGACGCTCTGCTCATCGCCCGTGCCTATTCTGCGCCGCCGCGGCAAGACGGAAGGGTTTACGGTGATCGAAGGGACCTCCTGCTGGGCGGAACCGGCGGGCCTCGTCCAGCGCCAGACCTATGAAACGCTGCGGGATACCATTCTTGCCGAGCTTGCTGCTGCCCTGCCGGTGGATGCCGTGGTGCTTGGCCTGCACGGCGCCATGGTGGCGCAGGGTTATGCCGACCCGGAAGGGGATTTTCTATCCCGCATCCGGGAGATGGTCGGCCCGGATGTGCTGGTCGCGGCGGAATTTGATCCCCACAGTCATCTGACGGCACTTCGGGTCAAAAATCTCGATATCATGGCGACGTTTCTGGAATTTCCGCATACGGATTTCGAAGAGCGCGGTGAGCATGTCGTGGACATGGCGCTGCGCACGCTTCGGGGAGAGATCAACCCGGTCATCTCCACTTTCGATTGCCGCATGATCACCATCTACCCGACCAGCCGCGAACCGATGCGTTCCTATGTCGACCGGTTGAAGGCGATGGAAGGCAAGGACGGTATCCTGTCGATTTCCGTCATTCACGGTTTCATGGCAGGCGACGTGCCGGATATGGGAACGCGGATCGTTGTCGTTACTGACAATGACAAGGCAAAGGGTGATGCACTGGCCGAAAAGCTCGGCCATGAGCTGTATGCCATGCGCAAGCTGACCGCGATGCCGATGCTGGATACGGAATCGGGTCTCGACCTTGTTCTCACCATTCGCAACGACAATCCGGAAAAGCCGGCCGTGGTATCGGACATATGGGACAATCCCGGCGGCGGCGTCGCCGGCGACGCTACTCATATTCTGCGGCGCATGGTGGAGCGCGGCATGGATAATTTTGCCGTCGCGACGATCTGGGATCCGATTGCGGTGTCTTTCTGTCACGCCGCGGGCGAGGGGGCCGAGATCGATCTGCGCATCGGCGGCAAATCCAGCCCCGAGGGCGGGGAGCCGCTTGATTTCCGCATAAAGGTCATGCGCACCGCCGAGGCCGGCTGGCAGAGTTTCCGCAACAGCCGGGTCACGCTAGGTCGCGCCGCTGTCGTCCGGCCGCTCGGCACTGACATCGACATCATCCTCATCACCAGCCGGACGCAGACTTATGAGCCGGATATCTTTTCCAATCTCGGCATCGATTTCGCGAAAAAGGATGTGCTGCTGGTTAAATCGACCAACCATTTCCACGCCGGCTTTGCGCCTGTCGCCTCCGAGATCGTTTATATAGCGGCTCCGACGTCCTATCCGACCGATCCGGCAAAAACGCCCTATCGCAAGGCGAGCCTTGAACTCTGGCCGCGCGTGGCCGATCCGCTGGGTCTGGATTGAGGTGGTCGCGGTTTGCGCCTTCTTCGGGCGGAACCGCGATGCATGGTCTGGAAAGACTTCAGATACGCTCGAGCGTGATCAGGAAAAACGCGTTTTCGTTCTGATCCGCTTCGATGACGAACGGTAAACCGGCTTCGATCAGCAGGCCGTCGAGTTTCTCCAGACGGTTCTTACCGCTGCCGGTGGAGACTGTCAGAGGTTGTAGCGCTAGAATAAGAGTGATGTCTCCAGCTGCTTTGCCTGAAAATAGTCCGGAATGCCTTTCCACCGCATGACGAAAGGTTGAGCGCCGGGTCATGACGTTCAGATCGACAATTGGGCCATCCGATAAGGTCGCGTTCACCGGAACATCGGCCGGAAAGGGCAGGGGCGGGCTTTCTTTTGTCAGCAGCAGCGGATCGCTGGCCGCGATTGCCAGCGCCATGCCGTTTCCCTCAAGAATGGAGAGGGTGCGGTCTATGCCCGAAAAGATCGAAAACGGCCCGTCATTTGCAACCGTCGCCATGCTGATGCGCCAGTCGAAATCCTCCACGGAAGAGCCGGGCGGAAAAATGGCAATTTCCACTGTTTCGCCGCCGCCGTTTTTCCAGGGCATTCGCTTGTAGTCGCTTGCGCGCAGCAGGGTCATGGTTTCCACTTTGAGAGGGCCGGCCGGAAAGAGGTGTTTCTCTTTCCGGCCGCGAGAGGATCAATTGCCGAGGATACCGGGCAGGCGCAGGCCCTGCTCTTTGGCGCATTCCACGGCGATGTCGTAGCCGGCATCGGCGTGCCGCATGACGCCGGTTGCCGGGTCATTCCACAGCACCCGTTCCAGCCGGCGTGCGGCATCGTCGGTGCCATCGGCGCAGATGACCATGCCGGAATGTTGCGAGAAGCCCATGCCGACGCCGCCGCCGTGATGCAGCGAAACCCAGGTCGCGCCGGAGGCGGTGTTGAGCAGCGCGTTGAGGAGCGGCCAGTCGGAAACGGCGTCCGAGCCGTCTTTCATGGCTTCGGTCTCGCGGTTGGGCGATGCGACGGAGCCACTGTCGAGATGGTCACGGCCGATGACAACAGGCGCCTTCAGTTCGCCGTTCTTGACCATTTCGTTGAAGGCAAGCCCGAGACGATGGCGGTCACCAAGCCCAACCCAGCAGATTCGCGCCGGAAGACCCTGGAACGCGATGCGCTCGCGCGCCATATCCAGCCAATTGTGCAGGTGCTTGTTATCGGGCAGCAGCTCCTTCACCTTGGCGTCGGTCTTGTAGATGTCTTCCGGATCACCGGAAAGGGCAGCCCAGCGGAACGGGCCGATACCGCGGCAAAAGAGCGGGCGGATATAGGCCGGCACGAAGCCCGGGAAGGCGAAGGCGTTTTCCAGCCCTTCATCCTTGGCGACCTGGCGGATATTGTTGCCGTAATCGAGCGTCGGAACGCCGGCATTCCAGAAATCGACCATGGCCTGAACATGCACCTTCATCGAGGCGCGGGCGGCAGCGGCAACGGCCTTCGGGTCGCTTTCCTGCTTGGCGCGCCATTCGGCAACGGTCCAGCCGGCGGGAAGATAACCATGGACGGGATCGTGCGCCGAGGTCTGGTCGGTGACGATATCGGGGCGGACGCCGCGACGGAAAAGTTCCGGGAAGATCTCCGCGGCATTGCCGATCAGGCCGACGGATTTCGCCTCGCCCGCCTTTGTCCACTGGTCGATCAGCGCCAGTGCCTCATCCAGCGTATGCGCCTTCGCATCGACATAGCGGGTCCGCAGGCGGAAATCGACACGGGTTTCATCGCATTCGACGGCGAGGCAGCAGGCTCCGGCCATGACGGCGGCCAGCGGCTGTGCGCCACCCATGCCGCCGAGACCGCCGGTCAGGATCCATTTGCCCTTCAGGTTGCCGTCATAATGCTGGCGACCGGCCTCGACAAAGGTTTCATAGGTGCCCTGCACGATGCCCTGCGTGCCGATGTAAATCCACGAACCAGCCGTCATCTGGCCGTACATCGCAAGACCCTTCTTATCCAGCTCGTTGAAATGATCCCAGTTCGCCCAATGCGGCACCAGATTGGAGTTGGCGATCAGGACACGCGGCGCATCCTTGTGGGTGTGGAACACGCCGACCGGCTTGCCGGACTGCACGATGAGGGTTTCATCCTCGTTCAGGTCCTTCAGCGTCGCGACGATGCGGTCGAAATCGTCCCAGGTGCGGGCGGCTCGGCCGATGCCGCCATAAACCACCAGCTCATGCGGGCGCTCTGCGACGTCAGGGTCGAGATTGTTCATCAGCATGCGCAGCGGCGCTTCCGTCATCCAGCTTTTGGCATTGAGTTCAGTGCCCTGCGGTGCACGGACGTCGCGAATATTGTGGCGTGGATTGTTCATGTGCTTTCCCCTTATCATTTCGTGTCGAGCGCAAATTTTTCCATGCGCGTGAGAATGGTCTTGAGATGGGTGCGAAGCCGTTCGGCTTTGCCAGTGTCATAGGCAAAAGGCGGATGCTCACTTTGAAGATGGGTGGACTGCGACAGTTCCATCTGAATGGCATGCACGCCGGTTTCCGGTTTTCCGTAATGGCGCGTCGTCCAGCCACCTTTGAAGCGGCCGTTCAGAATGCTGTTATAGCCGTCAGCCGCCGCGGTCACTTCGACGGCGATTTTCTCGATGGCCGGATCGCAGGTCTTGCCCATATCCGTGCCGATGTTGAAATCCGGCAGCTTACCCTCGAACAGGAAGGGGATATGTGAGCGGATCGAATGGCAATCATAGAGAATGGCGACGCCATGGATGGATTTCACCCGTTCGATTTCCGCCGCAAGGGCTGCGTGATAGGGCGCGTGGAAGCTTTCAAGGAGATATGCGATCTCGGCTTCGTTCGGCTCCGCTCCCGTTTTCCAGATGGCCTTTCCGTCGAAGTCCGTTTCCGGGATAAGGCCGGTCGTGTTCTGGCCGGGATAAAGGCTCACGCCGGAGGGATCGCGGTTTGCATCGATCACGTAGCGATGGAACGTTGCCCGCACGCTTGTCGCGTTTTCGAGAAGCCCGGCATAAAGCTCATGGATATGCCAATCGGTATCGGCGAGAATTTTGCCGTTGTCGTTGAGGCGGTCCCAAATTTCCGCCGGCACATCCGTACCGGTGTGGGGCAGGCCGAGGATGATGGGCGAGCTACCCTGGTGAAGAGAGAACGGCGTGTTCATCGACCAGCCCCTTCTATCGTGGGGTTACCCCCCTCTGCCCTGCCGGGCATCTCCCCCTCAAGGGGGGAGATCGGCAAGAGGATAATACCCTGCCAATAGAACGAGTGAGCACGGCATCTGATCTTTCCCCTTAAGGGGGAGATGCCCGGCAGGGCAGAGGGGGGTAACCCCCGTGCACAGACAGAATTGGAGGAGGATAAAACGTCCATCACCTCAAACCTCCAGCTTCGGTAGAATGCCGCCCGAAATCGTCGAAACCAACGCGCCAGAGGCAATCAGCTCCGCCGCCGCCTTCAAATCCGGCGCCATATAGCGGTCTTCTTCCAGCGACGGGATTTCTGCCCGCAGCACAGCAATCACCTTCTGCAATTCGGGGCTGGTTTTCAGCGGTCCGCGCAGCTCCACACCCTGAACGGCCGAAAGCGCCTCGATTCCGAGGATGGCAAAGAGATTATCGGTCATCGGCAATAGACGACGCGCACCATGGCAGGCCATCGAGACATGGTCTTCCTGATTGGCCGAAGTCGGCGTCGAATCGACTGAGGCCGGGTGCGCCATCTGCTTGTTCTCGCTCATCAGCGCAGCGGAGGTGACTTCGGCGATCATCAGGCCGGAATTCAGGCCCGGCTTCTTGGAAAGAAAGGCAGGCAGACCATAAGAAAGCGCCGGATCGACCAGCAGCGCCACACGGCGCTGGGCGATCGCGCCGATTTCACAAATGGCAAGCGCCGTCTGGTCGGCGGCAAAGGCCACCGGCTCGGCGTGGAAGTTACCGCCGGAAACGACGGAATTGTCCGATAGTACCAGCGGATTGTCGGTCACCGCATTGGCTTCGATTTCCAGCGTGCGGGCCACCTGGCGCAGAAGATCGAGGCAGGCGCCGTCGACCTGCGGCTGGCAGCGAATGCAATAGGGATCCTGCACCCGCTCGTCGCCCTCGATATGGCTGACGCGGATTTCCGAGCCCTCCAGCAGCCGGCGCAGCGCCGCACCGGCATCGATCTGGCCTTTGTGACCGCGCAGGCTGTGAATATCAGGGTGGAAGGGCGCGGATGAGCCCATGGCGGCGTCGGTGGAAAGCGCACCGGTGATCAGTGCTGCCTGTGCTGCGCGATGGGCGCGGAAAAGCCCGGCCAGCGCCAGCGCTGTCGAGGTCTGCGTGCCATTGATCAGCGCCAGCCCTTCTTTTGCCGCAAGAACCACCGGCGTCAGCCCGGCTTTCGCCAGCGCCTCGCCGGCGGGAAGAAGCGCGGCCTCATAAAAGGCCTCGCCTTCGCCCATCATAACGGCGGCCATATGGGCAAGCGGCGCGAGATCGCCGGAAGCGCCGACTGAACCCTTTTCGGGAATGACGGGGATGACGCCCTTTTCCAACATGCCCTCGATCAGACGAACCAGTTCCAGCCGCACACCGGATGCGCCGCGGCCGAGCGAAACCAGCTTCAGCGCCATGATCAGCCGTACGATATTTTCAGGAAGCGCTGCGCCGACCCCACAGCAATGCGACAGGATGAGATTGCGCTGCAGCGTCGCCACATCGGCGGCGTCGATCTTGATGGAAGCAAGCTTTCCGAAACCAGTATTGATGCCATAGACCGGCGCATTGCCGGCGGCGATTTCGGCAATGCGGGCCGCCGCTTTTTCAATGCCGGCATCGAAGGAGCGATCGAGCTTTGCCGTGCCGTTTTCCCAGTAGATTGCGGCAAGATCGGCAAGCGTCACGGCGCCTGGATGAAGCGTGATGGTTTTCATGGTCATGGGGAAACCTTCTGTCCCTTGAAAATACGGGTATGGAGCGGATTAAAGCCGATGCGATAGACAAGCTCCGCCGGGCGCTCGATATCCCAGATGGCAAAATCGGCGGATTTTCCGGCCTCCAGCGTGCCGGTTTCCGCAAGCAGTCCGAGCGCCTTTGCCGCATTGCGCGTTGTCGCCGTCAGGCACTCTTCCACGGTCATGCGGAAAAGCGTGGCGCCCATATTCATGGTCAGGAGCAGCGAGGTGAGCGGTGACGTGCCGGGATTACAATCCGTTGCGAGCGCGATCTCGGCTCCGGCATCACGCAACGCCTGAACCGGCGGCAGCTGCTTTTCCCTGAGCGCATAGAAGGCGCCGGGCAGAAGCACCGCCACGGTTCCCGCTTTTGCCAGCGCCTTCGCACCGGCCTCGTCGAGATATTCCAGATGATCGGCCGAAAGCGCGTTGTAGGAGGCGGCGAGCTCTGCACCGCCGAGATTGGAAAGCTGCTCGGCATGCAGCTTGACGGGGAGCCGCCGCTGCTTTGCTGCCGCGAAAACCCGGTCGATTTCCGCGACGGAAAAGGCGATGCCTTCGCAAAAACCGTCCACCGCATCCGCCAGTCCTTCTACATGGGCTTTTTCCAGCCCGGGCAGAACGACTTCAGCAATGTAATCGGCGTTGCGGCCCTTATAGTCCGCGGGTGTCGCGTGTGCGGCGAGGTAGCTGGTGACGATGCGCACCGGCCGCAGCGTCTCGAGCCTGCGGGCGACGCGCAGCATTTTCAGCTCGGTTTCGATGTCGAGACCGTAACCGGATTTGATTTCGATGGTGGAAACGCCTTCAGAAAGAAGCGTATCGAGACGCGGCAGAGCCTGCGCCACCAATACCTCTTCCGAAAGTGCCCGCGTGTCACGCACCGAAGAAACGATGCCGCCGCCCGCTTTGGCGATCTCTTCATAAGTGGCGCCATTCAGCCGCATCTCGAATTCCATGGCGCGATTGCCGCCAAAGACGAGATGGGTGTGGCAGTCAATCAAGGCGGGTGTGATCCAGCGGCCGCCGCAATCGGTCGTCTCATCGGCTGTCGAGAGATCGGCGGGCAGATCGCTTTCCGGGCCGGCAAAGGCAATGCGGCCGTTACCCACGGCAATGACGGCATTTTCGACAGTGCCGATGCCGTCAATGGCAGGATTGAAAGTCGCCAGCCGGGCGTTGCGCCACAAAGCCGTGGCGTTTCCCGTCGCCGTTCCCTTCGTAGAATTGTTCCCTAGCATTTGCTTTTCGCCTTTCCTTTGTGGGTTAAATGTATATACATAATAATCGGCTTGGCAAGCTGCAATTTCGGGTTTGAAATGGCCTTGCCGGAAAGAACCAAAGGAGAGGGTGGCATGACGGCAATTCACGCGGGCGCAGCGCTTCTGGCAGGTGGATGGGCAAAGGATGTTCGGATCATCTGCGATGACGGCGTTATTTCATCCGTCGAAACCGGCGTTTCCCCGCAGCCGCAGGACGAGCGCCATGCCGTCATCGTTCCAGCCATGCCCAATCTCCACAGCCACGCCTTTCAGCGCGCCATGGCCGGACTTGCCGAAATTCGCGGTCCCGGTGACGACAGTTTCTGGAGCTGGCGCACCGTCATGTATAGATTCGCGCTCTCCATGACACCTGACCATGTTGAGGCGGTTGCCGCCCAGCTTTATATGGAAATGCTCGAGGCGGGTTTCGGCCGGGTCGGTGAATTCCATTATCTGCATAATGACAGGGATGGCTCGCATTACGGCAATATCGCCGAAATGGCTGAGCGTATCGGCGCGGCCGCCTCGCGGACGGGGATCGGCCTCACATTGCTGCCGGTGTTTTACGCCCATTCCGGTTTCGGCGGTCAGGCGCCGATAGACGGGCAGAAGCGCTTCATCCATTCGCTCGACAGTTATGGAAAGCTGATGCAGGGCGCGCAAGGTGTGGTGGACAGGCTGCCGGGCGCCGTCCTCGGTATCGCTCCCCACAGCCTGCGTGCCGTGACCGGCGACGAGCTGACAGCTATCGAGCCGCTGGCAAAAGGTGGACCGATCCATATTCATGTGGCGGAACAGACGAAGGAAGTGGACGATTCGCTCGCC